>CAZFKE010000004.1:0-193368 GCA_964519475.1 uncultured Sediminibacterium sp. | reverse complement strand
AAGCCATTTACATAAAGACCATGCAGGTGGCATCACCATTCGCAATCAACAAACACAAGAACGGTTTATCAGTTTCCCTTATGCTGCCTACTATGTACAGCGCAGGGAGTTTGATTATGCAATGCAGGCAGGAACGGCTTCTTATATTACCGAAGATTTTGCTTTGCTGGAAGAATTCAGCCGCGTAGTTTGGCTGGAAGAAGATGAAGGATTGATTGATAAGAATATTCATTACCAGCTAACCGGCGCCCACAGTAAATTTCACCAGGTATTCTGGATCAAAGAAAATGGCCAGACGGCTTTCTTTGGTGCCGATGTGGCGCCGCAATTGCAACAGATGAAAAGCCGTTTTGCAGCCAAATACGATTTTGACGGGAAAAAATCCATGGAATTAAGACAACAATGGTGGCAACTGGGAAAGGAAGAAAACTGGACCTTCCTGTTTTACCACGACATCAAATCACCCGTATTTCCTTAATGAGTTGGGAGGGCGTTTATTGGTTCCCTTTTTGTTGGGCCCGTTTATCTAATTCAGCCTTAAGCATGGCATTAAAATCGCGTTCTATCATGAAGACTTTTAATACGCGTTCATCGGATACTAATATATTCTTAAACTCGGGCCGGAATCTTTTTCTGATCTCCAGTACTCTTTCTTCATTCGCAATCAGGTCTTCGGTTTGTTCTTTTCTTGCCCTAGCCAATTCGTCCGCATAACCATAATAAACGGGCCAGAAACCGGCTTCTTCTGTTGTAAGTTTCAGTTGCCTGGTAATAAATTCAATTTTTAGTCCCTGTATATTTCTCGCAAGAGATCCGGCATTAGGCGGCTGGCAAAAAGCAGAGGCTGCCGCTGTTAGAAATAAAATCGTTACGAGAATATACTTTTTCATAATTAATCGTCTATTTCTGTCGTATCCGGGTAAATCGTTTCAGGGATGGCATTTTCTTCAAGGTATTTTTTTAGTTCCTCATCACTCAACAATTCCAAGATTGATTTTGGGCGGGCAGATTTGCTCAAGGTATTCATCGCTTCCTCTTCAGCTTTCTCATTTCTGAAAATATTATCTGCTATTTCTTCGCTGCTGTCAATGCCTTGTTTCAGCATACCGGCATCTTTTGCGGTATCAGGTACGCCCTGCTGAATAATCCTGCTTTTTTTTTCCTGCTCAAGATAATTCTTTGAATCGGTAAACAAAAAAGCCCCACTTACCAAAACACCCGCTACCATGGCTGCCGCTGCATATTGTATCCAGCGCCGATAGTTTTTGAATGTTATCAGTTTGGTTTTCGCCTGTTGCTCTCCCGAAAGGGTTTGTATATTTGTTTGCAGCTGTTCAAAATAGCCCTTGGGCAAACTAAATACAGGCTCTTTGCTGATAGTATTTAGTAATGGGGCCATCGCTTCCAGCTCTTCCCTTACCTCCCCTGTGTTTTGTATTTTAGAAAGTATCCGGCTAGACAAATTTTCGAAATAATCTTCAGGAACCCGGTAAGTATTAACGGTGTTGGGTAACAGAACCGGGACATCGGTTATTTTTTTGAGGATCACGCCCGGCAAACCCTCAAAATAACCCATTGGCAGGGTATAGGGGGTTGTGCGGATCGCATCAGCCAGCAATGGGCTGATCTCCCTCATTTCATTCAATATGTCATCAGAACTGTCCATTGTACTGTGTTTGACACCCTGTTTTGTTTAAAGTTTAATAATTTTTTATGAATTCTTCTATTTTCTTGGCTGCATGGTGATAACTGGCTTTCAGTGCCCCCTCGCTGGTTTCCAGTATCCGGCTCATTTCCTGGTAAGGCATTTCATCATAATAACGCAGGTTAAACACCAAACGTTGTTTTTCGGGCAGTTGCTGAATAGCTACCTGCAACTTCCATTCCAGTTTATTAGAATCGAAATGGGTATCCGCTTTTACCTGGTTGGTTAAAGTTTCACTACCCTCATCATCCAGGCTAAGAGTACCCCTTCTCTTCTGTTGTTCCAAGAAACTCAGGCATTCATTGGTAGCAATCCGGTAAAGCCAGGTATACAGCTGGCTGTCTTCCCTGAAGCTGGCCAGCCCGTTCCATACTTTAATAAAGACATTTTGTAATACATCATTCGCATCATCGTGCACCACTACCATCCTTCTTATATGCCAATACAGTTTCTCCTGGTATTTCTTAATAATGGCAGTAAAAGCACGCTCCTTCGTATCCGTATGTTGGAACTGGAACAATAGTTCCTTATCATCAGCATGCATGCAAGGGTAATTTAATAGTAAGCAGGTTTTCTTATATGAACTCAAATGTATAAAGTTTAATCCTTACTCATTCGGCTAACTAACAATCATTAGCTATAAAATTGGCAAAATATCAATACTGACAAGCGTTTTGTTAGTTTCCTTTTGCACAAATGAAGTAACTTGCCTGCAGCAAGCAATCTATGTCGTCTTCTTTATATATCAACAATTTCAAGCGGAATGTAACTGACAAGTATACTATTTACAACAGTCTTTTCGCTGCGCTCCCTTTTTCCGGTATTGCCAATGTAGGGGCTTTATTACCCATTTTATTACAGGCCTGTAAAGATGGTTATGCAGAAGGCCGAAGTCCCATGCAGATCATCGACCATTTTTTTCAGCAGCATACCAATGTAAAAACGCAGGCTGAGAAAGTAGATAGGCTTTTTAAATTTGCCCAGTATGTAGAAAGGCAGGTAGTGTTGTTTGATGCGATAGAGGACGCTGCTTTTACCACCGTAAACAATATGGATGGCGCAGGCAGTTTGAAAGCCTTATTGAATGAAGCGATTTTTGCCGGTAAAACACAGGCATTAAAGAACAAGCTGAAAAAGTTCAGGGTAAGGGTTGTACTTACCGCGCATCCTACACAGTTTTATCCCGGCAGTGTATTGGGTATTATACATGACATGAATGATGCCATCAGTAAAAATGATTTTCATACCATCAATCTGTATATTCAACAACTGGGTATCACTCCCTTCTTCAATAAAAAGCAACCCACGCCCTATGATGAAGCGATAAACCTGATGTGGTACCTCGAAAATATCTTATACCATTCCATCGGCAATATTTACAATTTTATTGAAACGGAAATTTTTGATAACGATTACGATGGCGATAATCCTTTTATCGAACTAGGCTTCTGGCCGGGTGGCGACAGGGATGGAAACCCTTATGTAAATGCAGCCACTACCTTAAAAGTAGCCGAAGCCCTGCGCAGTGCCATTATTGTTTGTTATTACCGGGATGTTCGTAAACTGGTTCGCCGTTTAACGTTTTCAGGGGTGGATACAATGATACACAGCCTGGAAGCACAACTCTATGAAAATGTATTCGGCCCCAAAGAAAGTAAGCGCATTACCACAAAGGAATTGTTACAGCAACTGAATGATATGCGTGCATTGGTAGTGGAAAAGCATCATTCCCTATATATTCAGCGCATAGACAGCCTGATTCATAAGATCAAAATATTCGGAACACATTTTGCCACTCTTGATATCCGGCAAGACAGCCGCATACACACACAGGTATTGCTGGAAGTAAATACGGTGTTGAAAGCAAAAGGCCTTGCACCTATTTTACCGGATAACTATACGTCACTTTCTCCCGAAGATAAAATTCATCTCCTATCCTTACTCGAAGCAAACATAGACCCATCTATTTTAGTTGATGGTATTGCCAAAGACACATTGGAAAGTATTTATGTGATCAAAAATGTACAGCAGATGAATGGCGAAGCCGGTTGTCAGCGCTATATCATCAGCAATTGCCAGAGCGCGATAAATGTAATGGAAGTATATGCTCTTTTCCGTTTATGTGGATGGAAGGCGGAAACACTTACCGTAGACATCATACCCCTGTTTGAAACCATTGATGACCTGAAAGAAGCAGAAGCGATCATGGAGTTCCTGTATACACAGCCTCTTTACAAACAACACCTGCTGCAACGTCGTCAACAACAAACCATGATGCTGGGTTTTAGTGACGGCACCAAAGATGGTGGTTACCTGCAGGCTAACTGGAGTATATATACGGCAAAAGAAAACCTGACTGCTATTTCCCGCAAATATGATATCAAAGCCAAATTTTTTGATGGCCGGGGTGGCCCTCCTTCTCGTGGTGGTGGCAAAACCCATAAATTTTATGCATCACTCGGCAGCAATATTGAGAACGAAGAAATACAGTTAACCATACAGGGACAAACCATTACTTCCAATTTCGGCACCATCCAATCTTCTCAATTCAATCTTGAACAATTGTTAAGTGCGGGTTTGAGCAATGAGTTGTTTGCTGATGCCAGAAAAGAATTGTCGCAGCACGATCGTTTTTTGCTTGATGAATTGGGTAAGATCAGTTATGAATCTTATCAGTCATTCAAAACACACCCGTTGTTTCTTGCGTACCTGCAGCAATTCAGTCCATTAAATTATTATAGTAAGAGCAATATTGCCAGCCGACCATCCAAACGCGGCAGTGGTGGCGGACTTCGTTTTGAAGACCTGCGTGCCGTTCCCTTTGTGGGCAGCTGGAGCCAGTTAAAACAGAATGTGCCCGGTTATTTTGGCGTTGGTACTGCCTTACAGCAAATGAAAGAAAAAGGTTTATGGGAAGATGTAAAAGCCATGTTCCGGAATGTACTCTTCTTCCGCACATTGATAGATAACAGTATGATGAGTATGCTAAAATCCTCTTTTGCATTAACCCAATACATTAAAGACGATCCGCAATACGGCGCTATCTGGGAATTGATCAAAAAAGAATTTGATCTCACTACGGAATTGGTGCTCGAATTATCAGACTCGAAAGAATTGATGCAGGAAGATAAAACCGGCAGGGCTTCTATTCAGATGCGTGATAAAATTGTATTGCCTTTATTAACCATTCAGCAATATGCTTTGCATCAGTTACACCAGCAGGAAGTAACACCCGAGTTAAAAGAAGTGTACGAGAAATTGATCACCAGGAGTATGTTTGGGATTATCAATGCCGCAAGAAATTCTGCCTAACGCTAAATACGGACTATCGGTTTGATACGTAATAATCAGTTCATTATATATTCTCCGGGTTAACCATTCGGCGTATTATCCTTCCAGCTCCATAAATGCAAACAGGCATAGGTTCTATACGGACTCCATTTTGCAGAGATCTTCAGCATCTGCTCTTTCATCTCTTTTTTATTAGTAAAATCCAGCTTATAGAGTTTACACATAGCCTGTTGTATACCCAGGTCATCCACGGCAAATACATCTTCCCTGCCAAGGGTAAACATCAATAACATTTCAACCGACCATCGTCCAATGCCTTTGATCTGCACCAGCAGGTCAATAACCGCTTCATTGCTCATGGACAGTAACTTCTTATCCGTTATTTTATGTTCAATACAGAACGCAGCTACATTATGCACGTAACTAACTTTCGCATTACTTAACCCAATGGAACGTAAAGTAGTTGCCTGTGTATCTAAAACCTGCTGTGGTTTGGGTTCCCTACCATTATACAATTCCAGGAAACGTTTAAAGATCACTTTGGCTACTTTGGTACTTAACTGCTGGCTGATGATGCTTGCCATGATCCTCACAGGAATATTTTTGTGCAGTGTTAATTCATGCAAGTCCTCACCAATGGTCCTGGCCAGTTTTTTATCTTTTTTTAAGTGAATTGCATATTCCATGCAGGGAAGTTATTAAAAAGCTGTAAGCGTAATCATGAATATTTCTTCCCATGAATAAAATACCTTTGTTTCCGGCTAAACGTTAATAGCTAAAGGCTAAGAGCTGCCAAACCCATGCAAAGAAACATTCAACTAACGGCAGATGGTTCACATACGCTTTCCGTTCCGGAAATGAATGTGACCTATCATAGCCATCATGGTGCAATGGGCGAAAGTATGCATGTATACATCAATGCCGGCCTGCAACCATTCCTCGATGATACAGGCAACCGCGCAATCCATATTTTTGAAATGGGTTTTGGCACCGGATTAAATGCATTACTAACCTTACAAAAAGCAATTGAATACAAACGCCTCATCCACTATACCGCCATTGAATTATTTCCTTTAACAGCCACTGAAATCATACAGATCAATTACGGTCATTTACTGAATGCGCAAGATAATTTTTTAGCGATCCATAACTGTGAATGGGAAAAAGAAATCCACATCAATAAATTTTTGACGCTGAAAAAAATGAAAGTTTCTTTAGCAGCTGTGATGATGCCTGGTAACATTAACTGTATTTATTTTGACGCTTTCTCCCCAACAGTTCAACCTGAATTATGGACAAAGGAAGTTTTCCAGAAAATGTATTCTTTTTTACAACCGGGTGGAACATTGGTAACCTATTCAAGCAAAAGCCAGGTCCGCAGAAATATGACCGATGCCGGCTTCAATATTACCAAGATACCCGGCCCCTGGGGTAAACGCGAAATGGTAAGAGCAGGGAAGGATTAACACATTCGAGAATGACAGATTCGCGGATCAGTTCTGCCTTAAAACAATCTGTTAATCCGCCAATTAATCGTAGCTTAAATAAATAATTAGGTATACATGAAACTGTTTGTAACCCTTCTAACCACTGTAATCCTTGTAACCGGTTATGCCCAATCAAAAGACGAACAGGCCATCCGTTCCATTCTTGCTGGTCAGACGAAATTCTGGAACAAAGGGAACATCGAGGCCTTTATGCAGGGATACTGGAAAAATGACAGTCTCTTATTTGTAGGAAAAACCGGACCCAAATATGGGTTTAAAAATACCCTTGAAAATTACAGGAAAAGCTATCCCGACACGGTAATCATGGGCAAACTTAGTTTTGATATCCAGAAACTAAAACAACTCTCACCGGATTATTATTTTGTTCTCGGCAAATTCATGCTCAAAAGAAGTATTGGCGATGCAAGCGGTTACTTTACACTTCTATTCAGAAAGATCCATAACCAATGGGTAATTGTAGCCGATCACAGCAGCTGATGTAATATTTTAATCAATCCAACGACTTATAGATAAACTCAATCAAATCTAACAACCATGATACTTATTATATTCGGCATCCTTTTATTGATTGCCGGTGCAGTATTACACAGGCAACAACGGGAAGAACTGCATAAATTGGCTAATAGCCTTCGCATAGGAGGTATTGCACTTGCGGTTTTAGGTTTATTAACTGCTTCCATCAAACAGATTGATGCAGGGCAGATCGGTGTAAAATCCTTATTCGGTAAGGTAGATGATGAGATTCTTACCAGTGGTTTGAACGTTGTAAATCCATTGGTTGATATCAAGATCGTTGATACCAAAACACAAAACTACACCATGAGCGGTATTCATGATGAAGGTGATAAAGCTGGTGACGATGCTATCCGTGTATTAACCGCCGATGGACTGGAAGTAGTGATAGACCTTACCGTTCTTTATCGGGTCATCGCTACCGAAGCACCGCGCATCGTGAAAGAAACCGGTTTGGATTACCGGGATAAGATCGTTCGCCCCTTAACCCGCACCAAGATCAGGGATAACTCTGTTTACTTTACAGCCATTGATCTCTATTCTACCAAACGCGATCTTTTCCAGGGCCGTATCTTTAAAAGCATAGAAGAAGATTTTAAAAAACGCGGCCTGGTATTGGAGCAATTACTCGTTCGTAATATTACCTTACCTGCCACTGTAAAAGGCTCTATCGAAGAAAAGATCAAAGCGGAACAGGATGCACAGAAAATGGAATTCGTTCTGCAGAAAGAAAAACAGGAAGCCGAACGTAAACGGGTAGAAGCGCAGGGTATTGCCGATTACCAGAAGATCATCAGCTCGGGCCTTGGCGATAAACAGTTGCAATACGAACAAATCCAGGTTATGAAAGGCCTCATCACTTCACCCAATGCCAAAGTTATTATCATGGGTGGCGGAAAAACACCGGTGATACTGGATACAAAAGATTCCAAGAATTAATGCAATAGATTATTCCTGGCACTCTCGTCCTTGAACAACCAAACTACGTGTTTGTACGTATGCATGCCCATCCGTTTCACCCAAAGACGCAGTTCCGGGTTCTGATTATATTTCGCTGCTAACCTGCGAATTTATTTGCGTAAGCTGCGAAGACATCAACCGTCCAAACACCAGATGCCCGCAGGCAACCCCTACTACCGAAGAAAAAATATCCAGGTAATCAAACGTACGGCCAAAGATGGGAATGAGTTGAAGGTATTCATTGATGATCACCAGTAGTAATCCGAAAGAACAGGTAATGGTAAGATCGGCCTGTGTCTGAAAGCGGAAGTATCGCTGAAAAAACCAACAGGCGCCAAATGGCAATAAGAATGATCCGATTAAATTGGGTGCAAAGCCTGCCAAAGGTTTCAGCGCATGCGGAATATGTATATAAGGACGGACAATAAATTTAATCATCCAGATCAATAAAGTGCCTGTAAGCACCACCCATTTTGAGATATTCTTCAAATACATACCGCGCAGATAAGATTGCATTCTTGAATATAAGAAAATGCCTTGAACCGGATGTCTGTGGCTGTAATTTTAACGGAACCATCAACAGAAAGAAAAGTTATTCTTCAAAATCAATGGGTTTACGCCATAACCGGATTACCCACCAGAGGAATGCAACTAAGCTCACGATAAACCAAATATAAAAAAGGATATTAGCAGTTGAAATTTTATCATGCACAAAAGCAAAATCATACATAATGCCTAATGTGCTGTTCAATATCATCCAGAGTAAGCCCACGGAAAGGGTGTTTAGAATGCGTATCAGGTATTTTCTTACTCCGGGTTCCATAAGCTAAGCTACTTACAAAATTCAGCACAAATTGTTCTCTGCCAAAACTTAGTCAAAGCTTTGATTGCTGGCAGCTGCCAGCTTCAGGATCCTGTCGTATTGCGCCGGTGTAAGATCGTGGTAGAAATAATAGATCGGATCTACGGGTATCCCGTTTCTGTGCACTTCATAATGGCAGTGTGGCCCGGTACTTTTTCCGGAATTGCCTACATAACCGATTACTTCGCCACGTTTTACTGTTTCGCCAACCCTTGCTTTTACACGCACCATATGACCATACACAGTTTCATAGCCATACCCGTGATTTACTACTACCCGGTTACCTAATCCCCCGGTATTAAATCCGGCATCTTTTATTTTTCCATCAGCCGTAGCATAAATGGGGGTTCCCATGGGAGCCGTAAAATCAAGCCCCATATGCGCTCTTCGGTCTTTGTATACAGGATCAATACGGTAACCAAAACCAGAAGCCACCCGATCCAGGTTTTTATTGCTAATGGGTTGTATAGAAGGGGTGGCAGCCAGTATTTTTTCTTTATTCTTGATCAACCCGGCAATCTCATCAAAGGATTTTACCTGGTAAGCCATTCGTAAGGATAAAGTATTTAACTGCCCGGCTATACTTTTTACCAATTCCGACTCGCCCATACTGGATACCAGTTTTACTTCCTTTTTCGCTTCCATATCCTTTACCCTTGCGCTATCAGGTATTGGCGACGATGCAAAGATGGAACGGTACACATTGTTATCCCGGTTCTCTATCTCGGTCGTTTTCAATTCCAGCTGCTTCAGCCTTTCCATAAAAACATTGTAATTATTGGTAAGGTCTTCATTCTGCTGCCGCAGGTATTTTTCTTTGGGTGAATCGATATAACGGAAAGCGATCGCAAAAATGATCATTCCCGTAACGATGGAGGCGGCCAGAAACCCGATCAACTGCAATAACCTTACCCGAAGCGGTGTTTCCAGCTTCTCGTAGCGGAGAGTATGGGTATTATAGTAGTATTTGACCTTTTTCATCGTTAGCAGTGCTTTTATATAAATCCTGCGGCATTAATCTTGCGTAAAAGGCGGTACCGGGATGGCCGGGCTCACGATTCAGGTCTCGCGATTCACGATACCGTTTCCCACCCTATTTCCTTACCTTTGATGCCCCTAAAAAGCCACCAAATATAGTTTCAAAGAGCCTAACTATTTGTTTAAAATTTTTCGATAGATGATGACCAGCGCCGAGATACGTAAACAGTTCCTTGATTTTTTTGCTTCCAAAGGGCACCAGATCCTTCCTTCGGCGCCGATTGTGGTGAAGAACGACCCTACCCTGCTCTTTACCAATGCAGGTATGAACCAGTTCAAAGATTTTTTTCTCGGCAATAAAAAACCGGCCAGTCCGCGTGTAGCCGATACCCAAAAATGTTTGCGCGTTAGCGGTAAACACAATGATCTGGAAGAAGTGGGTGTGGATACTTACCACCATACCATGTTTGAAATGCTGGGTAACTGGAGCTTTGGCGATTATTTTAAAAAAGAAGCCATTGCCTGGAGCTGGGAACTGCTTACAGAAGTTTACAAATTAGACAAGAACCGTTTATACGTAACCATATTTGAAGGCGATGCCAAAGAAGGTTTGCCTAAAGATGAAGAAGCCTATAATGAATGGAAAAAAGTAATTCCGGAAGACAGGATCTTATTGGGCTATAAAAAAGATAATTTCTGGGAAATGGGCGATACCGGCCCTTGCGGCCCCTGTACCGAAATACATGTGGATTGCAGAAGCGATGAAGAAAGAAAAAAAGTAGATGGTAAAACATTGGTAAACAATGATGATCCGCAAGTGATCGAGATCTGGAATAATGTATTCATGCAGTTCAACCGATTGAAAGACGGGAGCCTGCAGCCATTACCCGCCCAGCATGTTGATACCGGAATGGGATTTGAACGTTTGGTTCGCGTAATTCAGGGCAAGCAAAGTAATTATGATACGGATGTATTTACCGGAACCATTGCGGGGATAGAAAAGATTACTTCTAAAAACTATGATTACAGTAATAGTAAAGAAGCCATTGCTTTTCGCGTATTATCCGATCATATCCGTGCCATTACCTTTACCATTGCTGATGGACAATTACCATCTAACAACGGTGCAGGTTATGTGATCAGGAGAATTTTGAGAAGAGCCGTTCGTTATTATTATACCTATCTCGATTATAAACAACCTTTATTATTTCAACTAATACCATTATTGGCAAAGCAATTTGAAGAAGTATTTCCTGAATTGACAAAGCAATTAGATTTTGTAAGTAAAGTGGTAAAAGAAGAGGAAGACGCATTCCTGAAAACACTCGATAAAGGGTTAAAAAGAATCGATGATATTATTGCCAATTCATCCAATCAAGTTGAAGGGAAAGCTGCTTTCGAGTTGTTTGATACATTTGGATTCCCTATTGATCTTACGCGTTTGATTGCATCTGAAAACAATTTATTGATCGATGAAAAAGGCTTTGAAGCCGAAATGCAACAACAAAAAAACCGCAGCCGTGCAGCCGGCACCGTAGATACGGAAGACTGGGTGGTATTGATAGAAAACGGCTTAACTGAATTTGTTGGCTACGACTCTCTCGAAATAAAAAGCAAGGTTGTTAAATACCGCAAAGTAAAAGCTAAGGGCAAAGAAGCTTATCAATTGGTTTTGGAAGCCACGCCTTTCTACGCTGAAAGCGGCGGCCAGGTGGGCGATAGGGGTGTCCTGGATTTTGATGGTGAACCAATTGCTGTGATCGATACCAAAAAAGAAAACAACCTGATTATTCAATTTACAGAAACCTTACCTGCCAATATACAATCACCTGTATTTGCAAAAGTAGATACGGCTTTACGCCAATCCACTGCTATACACCATAGCGCTACACACTTATTACATGCATCGCTGCGCAAGGTATTGGGAACACATGTGGCACAAAAAGGAAGCCTGGTAAATGAAGATTATCTTCGTTTCGATTTCTCGCATTTTGCCAAAGTATCTGATGAAGAAATTGCTCAGATTGAAGCGATTGTGAATGAAAAAATTCGCGAGAACATTCCCGTCCATATCAAAGAAATGCATAAAGATGAAGCTATTGCCTTAGGTGCCATGGCTCTGTTTGGAGAAAAATATAGCGATACGGTTCGCGTAGTTATTATCGATCCGGATTATTCCATTGAACTCTGCGGAGGAACCCATGTTTGCTCAACCGGTGAACTCGGCCTCTTCAAAATCAAACACGAAACAGCGGTAGCCGCCGGTGTTCGCCGTATTGAAGCCGTAAGCGGAAAAGCATCCGAAGAATGGGTCAATCATCAATTTGCTGAAATCCGTGACATTCGTGAAGCCCTCAAGCATCCCAAAGAACTCAGCAAAGCCGTTGAATCGCTGGTTGCAGACAATAACGAATTAAGAAAACGGATCGAAAGCCTGGAAGCCAAACAGCTCCTTGTTGTGAGTAAAGAACTGCTACAAAAAACGGAAACCATAAATGGCATTTCTTTTATAGGCGCCATTGTAGATGTGAGCAGTGCCGACAGCCTTAAAAAACTCTGCTTCGAATTAAAAGGCACACTTACAAATTATGTTGTGGTTCTGGCAGCAGCCATCGATGGCAAAGCACAGGTAGCCGTCTTATTAGATGAAGCAGTCAGCGCTGCTAAAAATCTGGATGCCCCTAAGATCATCAAAGAACATATTTCCGGTCTCATCAAAGGTGGCGGCGGCGGACAAAAAACACTTGCCACAGCCGGCGGGCAGGATGCAAGTAACCTGCAGCAGGTGATCAATAAAGTAAAAATCCTGCTATAACCATTTTAGTCGTCACAAATTTGAAAATTGGTCATCTACAATCTACGAATCTGTAGCTTCAGCCCCCTAGTCATTAACCATGTTAGCAGTGATTGTGCGGACACAATCACCTACCCTCAATTCATTAACCTTTTTTAACATTTCCGAATTGTTTCGTATTTGGTAAATTTCCTACATTTGATCTACTAACAAATTCGTAGACCTAAAATTTGCCTTTATGCATACCAAACTTGTACCCTCCGCCCTGCTGGCTCTTTGTGTAACCATTGGCGCCAATGCCCAAACCAAAGAAAAAGCAACCCCACCAAAATCGAAAGAGGAAAGCATCACCATCCGTAAAAAATCGGATAGTAAAGAAAAAGTAACCATCGTTATTGACGGCGATAACATTACCGTTAACGGCAAACCCGTTGAAGACATGAAAAGCGAAGACATTGAGATCCTTCGCAACAAAGGCATCGGGCCCCTAATGCCAAGAATTAAAGCAAGAATTGCACCCATGATGGGCGGCATGAAAATGCTGGGAGAAGCCGGTAACCGTGCTTTCCTGGGAGTGGTTACCGAAAAAACAGAGAAAGGCGCCAAGATCAATTCTGTTGAAAAAGAAAGCGCCGCAGAAAAAGCAGGATTGAAAAAAGATGATATCATCACCAAAGTTGGGGATACCAAAATTGAAGGAAGCGATGACCTTTACGAAGCCATCGGCAAATACAAACCGGATGAAAAAGTAAGTATTACCTATCTGCGTGATGGTAAAACAAATACGATCAATGCTACATTGGGTAAACATCCATCATCAGATATGGCCTTCCATTTCAATAACAAGGACTTTAACTTCGATAATAAAGACTTCAATTTAAAAATGCCACGCATACCTGACTTGAATGGTATAGAATTTTCCTATAACCGAAAACCCAGGCTGGGACTGGAAATTCAGGACGTAGAAGAAGGCAAAGGCGTTAAAATCTTGGATGTAGACGGCGATACACCTGCTTCCAAAGCCGGTTTACAAAAAGATGATGTGATCACTGAAGTAGACGGTGCAGCCATTGCTTCTGTGGATGACCTCAGATCAAAAATCAGGGAAAAGAAAGAAGGCGATAGCTTCAAGATCACTTACCGCAGAAACGGAAACACACAAACCGCAGATATTAAATTCCCTAAAAAATTAAAAACGGCAGATCTATAATGAGTAGGGACGCAAACAGATTAGGGCGCTCAAAGCAATCTGAACACTTTGCCAAACAAAATAAATAAATACCCTTTTTTCGATTTTTTCTCATGTTTATGCACCGCGCTATTCTTAGCGCGGTTTTTTTATGGGTCGAGACAATCAAATTGGCACAAACCATAAACATGGTTTACTGTTTTATAAAATACGCATCTCAACTAACTTTATCCATCAACCGAACACTGAAAAACAGGCGAAATGGCCGTTGGTGTACAAAGCCACTGGTTTGCTGTAGGAACGGAAGTTCCCCGGACAGAAGCCAGTGTGGGTGCCGTGCCCACACAATCTTTCGTTGATAAATCGTATGGCCCAAAGCCCTACCCATGTTCAAAAGTATTTTTGCCAAAGACAAAAACCGGAAAGAACTCACTCGCAGGCTTCCACCGGGTCGGTTTGTTGACCGCATTGAAAGAAAATCTCGTTAAAATCCTTACGCAATAAGCGATTAATCATACCACAAATCAGTGAAATCCGAGATTAAGGCTATTTTTGCGCCCATATGGTTTTGAACGATACATACGAAGCGGTAATTGGTTTGGAAGTGCATGCACAACTGGCTACCAACAGCAAATTGTTTTGTGGCGATAGTACTTCTTTTGGTGCCGCGCCCAATACACATATAAGCCCGATTACCATGGGCCACCCGGGTACTTTACCCAAGACCAACCGAAAAGCAATAGAATATGCCATTCGTATGGGTATTGCCTGTAACTGCGAGATTGAGAAAGACAATTATTTTGCCCGCAAGAATTATTTCTATCCCGATCTCCCCAAAGGTTACCAGATCTCACAACATACTACGCCGATTTGTAAAGGCGGATGTGTAACCATTCATACAATAAATGGCAACAGAGATATACAATTGAACCGAATACATCTTGAAGAAGATGCAGGAAAAAGTATTCACGACCTGGATGATCAGTTTACCTGTATCGACCTTAACCGCGCCGGAACACCCTTGATTGAAATTGTAACAGAACCCGATCTGTTCTCTGCCGATGAAGCCTGGCAATATGTAACCGAAATAAGAAGGTTGGTAAGATGGATCGGCATTTGCGATGGTAATATGGAAGAAGGCAGTTTACGTTGCGATGCCAACATATCTATCCGTTTAAAAGGAGATCCCAAACTGGGTACACGGGTGGAAGTAAAAAACCTCAACTCCATCCGCAATGTAAAAAAAGCGATTGAGTATGAAATAGAAAGGATGATACAACTGGTAGAAAATGGCGGAACGGTTAAACAACAAACCAGGAGTTTTGATGCATCTAACGATACTACATTTGCTATCCGCGATAAAGAAGAAGCGAATGACTACCGCTATTTCCCGGATCCTGACCTGGCGCCTTTTCATTTAGCAGACGAATTCATACAGCAGATCGGCTTGGCACTTCCTGCCTTGCCTTATCAGCTTATTAAAAAATATGAAACCGAATTAGGCCTTAGCGAATATGATGCAAAGCAATTGTGCGATGAAAAAGAAACCGCTGATTATTTTGCATCCGTAATACAATATACCACACAATACAAAGCAGCTGCCAACTGGATTCTGGGTCCTGTTCGTCAATATTTGAATGAAACAGGAAAAAGTTTTACCGAACTAACCCTTCCCCCCGGAATTTTAGCAGAATTGATAAAATTGGTGGAAGATGGTAAGGTTAACTTCTCTGTAGCGTCTTCTAAACTATTACCCATAGTGATTACCGAAAACAGTTCTCCTTTGGCCTTGGCCGAAAAGATGAACCTGATACAGGTAAGCGATACCAACGAACTTGAAACCTGGATACAGGAGGCCTTACAATCCATGCCTGATAAAGTAGCGGAATACAAAAAAGGAAAGAAAGGATTGATCGGTCTGTTTGTTGGCGAGGTAAAAAAACGAAGTAAAGGCAAAGCCGATCCCAAAATAGTCACACAATTATTGGAGCAACATTTAAACAATTAATACCCTCATGCCTCTCGCTTGGGGGCAAGAGGTAAGTAACCAAACACCATGAAAAAATTATTTCTATTTCTCACAACAACTGCCATTTTTCTTTCCTGCCAGGAAAAAAAAATCGGCGCCTTCACCGTTAGCGGTAAGATCGAACATGCGCCTTCTAAAAAAATATTCCTGCAGGAGCTTCCTTTTGGCGGTGAGCAGCCGGTAGTGCTGGACTCTGGTTCACTCGCCGCTAACGGCACTTTTACTTTACGCGCCATGGGTAAGGAAGAGGGCCTTTACAGGCTGGTTATCGAAAACGGTCCCGATGTATTATTAGTGAATGATACCAAAAGCATCAAAATAAATCTGGATATAAATAATTACCGCGCCTATACTATTGAGGGTTCTACTGCAAGTAAAAGCCTGCATGATCTATTTGAGGATTATCGCAAAAGTGATTCTGCACTATATGTCACTTTTAAGAAAATTGATACTTTACAGGCAGGAGGGGCAGACGATAGTACGCTGACATTACTTCGCAATAAACGCGATGCACAAATCAAACAGATGAATAGCCAGGTAACCGGTTTTATCAATCAATCTGCAAGTCCGGCCGCCCGTTACTACGCACTTAATATGGCAATGCGTACGATGGCACAGGAAGATGTGATGGTATTAGCAACGGCATCTGCTGATAAATTTAAAGAACATAGCGGTTTAGCCAGAATGAAAAGTCTGCTCACCGTTCAAAAACCTGCTGCACCAACACCTTCAAAATATGTTTTGCTTGGCCAACAGGCGCCGGAGATCAGTTTGCCGGATGTAAACGGTAAACCCTTTCTCTTAAGCAGTTTAAAAGGTAAATATGTATTGGTTGATTTCTGGGCAAGCTGGTGTGGCCCCTGCCGCAGGGAAAATCCAAATGTGGTAGCCGCTTACAATACATTCAAGGATAAGAATTTTACCATCCTCGGCGTATCACTCGATAAAGAAAAAGAAAACTGGGAGCAGGCCATCAAAGACGATAAGCTTACCTGGACCCATGTAAGCGATCTAAAACAATGGGAAAGCAGTATGGTGCCACTTTACCATTTTGACGGGATCCCTTTTAATGTATTGATAGATCCGCAAGGCAAGATCATAGCCAATGAATTACGCGGAGAAGCACTTCAGAAAAAATTAGCTGAAGTACTTAAATAAGAAACCGTCCTTTATAGATATACAAACGGTTAGCCGGTATAAATAAAAAGTCCATCTGGGTATCAGATGGACTTTTTATTTATCAGTAATACTAACGGCTTAGTATCCGGTATTCTGTGTAATATTTGCATTCACCAGAATTTCATCCTGAGGAATCGGGAAGATCATATTTAAGGTAGCCGGGGTTACAGATATACTTGTAACAATGGCATTGGTACCATCTTGGGCCTGCGGCTTAACAAAACTTCTTTTCAGGCGGTACATATCCCAAAAACGATATCCTTCAAATAAAAACTCCTTTCTTCTTTCCGTAAGGATGTCTTCCAATACCTGCGCGCCAAGTGAAGCATACACAACACTAGGATCTCTTTTTTGCGCAAGTAAGTTGAGGTATTTATTTGCGTTTATTATATCACCTTGGTTATAATAGGCTTCTGCTGCAATCAGGTAGCATTCAGATAAACGGAGGATCTTTACATCATCATAATTGATGCCATCAGCCGGTGGATATTTTACACAATACAAAGCCGTACCATTCTGTCCGGAACGTAATTGCGGGCTGATCAGACTTTTGCGCGTATCTGTAGCCGTATAAGCATCATACATGTCTTTGGTAGCTAAGATATCGCCATAACTTCCTCCGTTAGGTTTAGAAACATAGATGGCAGATAAAGTGCCATCACCCACACTGTTATTCTGGTCAGAAGTTACTTCAAACAAAGTTTCTACTTTATCTGTTCTTGGGTTGGTTCCTTTCCAGTATGCAACTACTCCGTTACTGGGCACAATCGTAAACCCGCTGTTCGTGATTACATCTACAGCTGTAGCCTGCGCGTTTGCCCAATCGCCCATATTCTGGTATACACGCGCCAAGATGGCTTTAATAGCATATCTACTCATGAACGATGAGTTAAGGGTACGTGATTGTCCGGTGGAAGCAAAAGACATGGTTTCACCCTGGTTAAATTTAGCCAGGCTGATTGCTTTCGTTAAATCTGCAATAACCTGTGTGTACACTTGTTTTACAGTTGACCTTGCCGGTTTTGCAGTTTGATCAAATGATGTAACAATTGGTACGCCCGGCCCATCCGGATTGTCAGAATAGGGTTTGGCAAAATTTCTTATCAAATCAAAATATACCATTGCCCTTACTGCATACGCTTCGGCGGTTAGCTGGCTTATGTTATCATTAGAGGAAGCCAAACCGCTATTGATCACCAGGTTGGCATTCTTAATACAGGCATAACTGTTTAACCAGATATTACTGGCATATCCATCTGTGTTTACAATGGAATAGGTATTAAACTGCGTATACCTTCCCGAGTTGGCAGAAGAGAGGAAACAGTCCGGACCCATCAGGTCGCCTTTAACGGCAAAGGTTCTTCCGTAAAAATCAGTGGCACGCATAGAGGCATACATACCATTAACGGCCGTATTCATATCAGCTTCATTTTTGATCGCATCGGTAACAACTGCAGCGTTGTAGGGCTTCTGATCAATGAAGGATTTTTTACAACTGCTTACACCTAAGGCTAAGATGCCGAGGGTAAGGAGTTTCGATGTTGAAAAAATATTTTTAAACATATGAATGATTTTGAGTGGTCAGTTAAAATGTGATATTTAATCCTACGGTTGTTGATTTGCTGGGCAGTACCTGTTGGTTATTTACGCCCAGAATACCTTGCTCGGGATCACTCAACAGGTTATCAGCATATGTTTTTGTCCATAAATTCGTTCCGCGAACATAGAAGTACAAACCTGATAAATGTAATTTCTGTAGTAGTATTTTATCTGTTATACGATATCCTAACTGTACATTTCTTAACCTGATATAATCTCCTTTAAACAATAACCGCTCAGAACCGGTATAAGAGTTATTACCTGAGCCATACACATATTTAGGCACATCGGTAATATCCCCTTTCTGCTGCCAGCGATTCAAAACATAGGTATATTTTCCACGCGTTGGAGAAAATCCATCCATGAAGAAACGATAGTACCCTTCCTGGAACCAGTTTCCGTAATTGTAATAAAAATCAAATCCTAAAGTAATTCCTTTGTAAGAGAAGGTATTTCCCAAAGTACCAAAATCGGAAGGGGAAGCACTTTTGCCAACTATAAATTGTTTGGCTGCACCAAAAGATCCTGTTTTAGTTGTCCGGGTGCTATCTGTATACCACTGCGGAGTTCCATCATCAGGATTAGCACCGGCCCACCCTCTTGTATAAAATGAATAGAAATCAGATCCCACACGCAACATATAATTACCACTCAACTGATCTCCTGCAGGCAGGCTGGTAACTTTATTTTTATTATGTGAATAGCTGAAATTAACCTCCCACTGGAAGTTCTTGATTTTTACAGGAATTATATTTAAAGAAATTTCAATTCCTTTATTTTCCATACTGCCCACGTTATTAATGAATCCGGTAAAACCGGTTGTACGTGAGATATTCTGGTTGAGAAGTGCTCCATCCGTGGTTCTCCTGTACCAATCAATTGTGGCATTGATCCGGTTGTTAAACAAGCCAAGGTTCACACCCAGGTCAAACTGTTTGTTCTTTTCCCATGTCAGGTCAACATTACCTATATTATTAAAGGTTCCCCCGGATACACCATTATAGTTTGCACCATAACCATAAGTAGGTCTCCATGTATAATTGCCAATCTCTGCATTACCATTGGTGCCATAACTGGCATGTACCCGTAAATTAGAGATCGGTTTAATTTTGAAGAATGATTCATTGGTAATATTCCAGGCGCCACCGACGGACCAGAAATTACCCCAAGGATTATTCACACCAAATCTTGAAGAAGCATCTCTTCTGAAGCTTCCATAAAGTGTATACTTATCATCAAGGCTGAAATTGGCGTTACCAAAATAACCCTGAAAAGTATAATCGGCAGCACTGGCTTTACCATTGGTTGAAGTAGCTCCGTTTGTTGAGTAGACCAGGTCAACTTTTGGAGGAAAGCCTGTTACATCACCCACCTGCCTGTAGTTATTGTTTTTGATTGACTCATACCCTGCTTTCAAATCCAGCCCCAGTCTTTTACTTTTCAACAGGTTAAGATGATAGTCGAACTGGTTAATCCAGTCCCAAAGAAAGTTTCTGGTAAAGATGGAGATACCTTCTCCTGATACACCCGATCCATCACCATGGAACGGGTTGTTATACTGGTATTCTTCATTCACGTTATATTGTAAACCCATATTACTTGAAAACTTCAGGTCTTTCAGGATCTTATATTCAATCACCTCGGTACCGATACCGGAAAAAGCTTTCAAAAAACGCTTATCATTAGCGGCTATATATAATGGATTATAGTGTGCGGGGAAGCCCAGGTTATTTGATGAAATATTAAAACTTCCGTCTGCATTATACGGGTTCTGTGTTGGGCGTAATACCATAGATACATACGCAGGGTTTCCAAAAAAACCACCCCCTGTGCCTGGGCCATCAGATGCTAATACGGAGTTCTGTATTACATTTCCAAGCGTAATCTTAGTGGTAAAACTAAGTTTGTCTGAGGCGGAATGCGTAATTTTAATATTACCGTTAACCCTTTCAAGACCCGAGGCTAACGTAGTTCCTTCCTGTTTAAAATAGCCTGTAGAAAAATAATACTTGGTTTTGGCATCACCGCCACTTGCACTCAGATTAAACTGTTGCTGTGCACCTGGTTTGGTTACCAGGCTAAACCAATCAATATCCGTTCCATTGCCATACCCATAATTATTTAAGGTAGTTGTGATAGAAGCCGCACTGGCACCTGAGTTCACCAAACCTTCTCTTAAAAGAGCAAACCAGTCATTTGCCCGTAAAGGCAAGCCGGCAGCCGGAGGAAGGATCACGTTATTGCTGCCCAATTCCGTATCAAATTTAAACTGGGTTTTACCCACTTTACCGCTTTTGGTCGTAATCACAATAACGCCATTGGCGCCCCGTGATCCATAGATAGATGTAGCGGCTGCATCCTTCAATATAGAGATCGCTTCAATATCATCAGAGTTTAAAGTAGCCAATACGTTAGTGCTGGGGTTAATGCTAAAACCACCACTGTTACCATTCGACAGGTCGCCATCATTGATCTGAACACCGTCAATCACATATAAAGGCCTGGCCCCTCCATAAGAAAATGAGCCAACACCCCTGATACGCACAGCCGTAACAGCACCGGGTTGCCCTGTTGAAGAAGTAGCCTGTAAACCCGGAGCCGCACCCTGCAACATCTGATCAATCGCGGCAAAGGGTTTGTTTTCTACTTTATCAGAGCCAATACTGGAAACAGAGGCGGTAAGATTTTTTTTCTTTTGCGTACCATATCCCACCACAACTACTTCCTCAAGGTTCTGGCTTACCGCCTGCAACTTCACAGATATATCTGTTTTTGTGCCAATACTTATTTCCTGTGAAGTAAAGTTTAAAGAAGAAATGACAAGTATCTTTCCTGTTGAAGGCACAGTAATCGTAAAACTACCATCTGTGCCACTTGTCGTTCCCAAAGTTGTTCCTTTCACCAATACCGAAGCATTCGATACCGGGAGATTTTTGTCATCCAGTACTTTCCCTTTAATTGTGCGTGTTTGAGCGGCTATTTGTGTAACCGCAAAAACCAAACACAATAACATAACAGTTAGTTTTTTCATATTTTAGTTTTTGGTTATTTCGGCAACATTTTACTTGAAAATATAAAATATTGCCAAAAATGAAATTAGCGAAAAATATTTTTCCTTTTTTAAAAGGTTCCTCATTATTTATAGATGCCTTTAGCTAATGATGAACCTACTTTTCCTTATATAAATGGTAAGCTTGCTAATAGCAAAATGCTTCTTACCATAAAATGAAAGGTTTTAAAAAACCTTCCCGAAGAATTTATAACAAATTAAAATAGCCTATTGCTGCAATCCAGTTTTTATTACAAAAGGCCACTTTTAGAGTGGCCTTTTGTAATAAAAACTATAAAATTAAAAATAACAGATCAGTCTAATACCAAAACCCTTGCAGGCATTGTGATCAGGGCTGTTCCATTATCCAGCGTAACAATAAAATAAAATCGTTTGGCCAGTTCAGTATTGGAGGCAGGAATAACACCGGCCGCTTTGCTAACATATTCCGAAAGGGTGGTATTAAAAGTTACGGTGGTTCCGTTGCCCGGAATAGGGCCACTGGTATAAGCCCCGGTTGCGCCCTGCACTAAAGTATAATTAGTGGAAGCCGATACTTTGGTAATCTCTTTAATAGTTCTACCCAGTCCTTCAGGTATACTTAATACAATTTTAATTGCCCCGCCTCCTGCTTTTGAAGTGGAGACCGTTGGTTCGGGCCTGTAATCAATCGCATTACTTACAGTAACAGAAACAGCCGGACGAAGGTCTGTTAAAGGACCTACTGACTGTTTAGTGCAACCGGCAAAGAAAATGATGCATGCCAGAATAAAGGTTAGCTTACTATAATTTGTCATGGTATAATTTTTTAGGATAACACAATTTTATTTAGCCCACCAGAGTTTTACATCGGTTTTAGGTCTGGGAGAGGGGGCATTCGGGTTCCTCGATAACTCGGCAGGCGTATACACCAGCCTGGTTGGTAATACATTCGGATTATCGCCCTGTGCATTTAACGCTAAAGCCAATTGAGGATAGCCGGTTCTTCTGTAATCGTTAAATGCTTCAATACCATTGCCGACCCAGGCAAGATATTTCTGGGTGATGATTTGCTTTCGCATATCTTCTACGGTTCCTGCTAAAGTAACTACCGTTGGATTACCGGCAAAATAAGCAGCAATTTCAGCAGCAGTCATACCCACTTTTTGCATGGAAGCCGTGATACCAGCCTGATAAAAAGTATTGGCATCCGCCAGGCTTCCGGTTCCTAAAAGCACGGCAGATTCTGCTAAAATAAAATTGGTTTGGAAATTGGTTAATAACCTGATCGGGGCCTCTCCGGCCGTACCTATCAAATAGGTATTATACTGCGACCTTGTTGAAAGCGGGCTCGGTACTGCAGTAGAGCCGTTATCAAATCCATTGAAGACACCATTGGGTTTGGTAAAAAATTTACTGAGCCTAACCGTATCGTTTAAACTTCTTGATAAATTCAGTAAACGCTGGCTCAATTGCTGATCACCACTGCGGTTGGTAACATTGAAAGTATACAGCGCATTTTGATTACCGGTTGAAGAACCAAAAGGAACTTCAAAATCAAGTGCATTCGTATTGATATAATTATTACCTGAAATAACGCTTTGGATAGTTGATTTTGCCAGAGTAGGATTTACATTAGAAATATGAATGGCAAATTTTAACAACAAGGTATTGGCCATCTTTTTCCATTTGGAAAGATCTCCTTTGTAAATAATATCATCTTTCCCGGGCTTCAATGTGCTTGGTTTATCCAGGTCGGCCAATCCGCTTTTTACAAGATCAAATAAACTGGTAATGCCCAATGCGCTGTTACCTTGGTAAATATCCTGCACTTTATCAAACCTCGGTTGATCATATTTTAATCCCTGACCGGCTTGTGAATACGGAACATCTCCCCAAAGATCTGTAGCCATTGAAAAAACATATGCCATCTCCAGTTTGGCAATACCAGAATAAGCGGGGCTGGTTGCAGCATATTGATCAATTAAAACCTGAAGGTTATTGATGGCACCCACATAAATCTCACTGTTCCACTGGTTGTCAAATGACCCGTCCAGCAGATACACATCGTACGCGGCAGTTTGGTTGGCTACGCCGGCAATATGCTGAGACAATACAGAGGTGACCCTGTCCAGATCATTACTATTGGCAAAGGCCATTGCGATGGTTGCGGTTGGTAGAATGGTACTTGGTGGAACCGATAGCGGGTTATTGGGTGTTGCATTAACCTCCAGGTACTTCTTACAGGAAGTAAATACGCAGAGTGTTAAAACAATGATTAGTATTTTTTTCATGATAAGCATTTTTTTAAAATTATAAGGTTATTTTCAGATTGGCACCAATCGTTCTGGCATTGGGGGCACTTTGTAATTCAAGACCCCTGATGTTACCCGCTCCCTGTGTATTCAACTCGGGATCGAAGAAGGCATTAGGTGCTACATAGAAAACATTGCGTGCGAATACTGAAAAACGGACACTATTAATTTTCAGCTTTTGAATCAATGCTGATGGAAGTTCATAGCCGAATGAAACCTCTCTTAATCTGAATACGGTTGCATCATATACATTGAATTCACTTTGCAAACCACCCAGTGTCTGCCAGTATGTTTGGGCAGGTATCTGTATGGAGTTGGGAACATACTTTCCACTTGCATCCAGGATTACACCCGGCAAAATTCTGGGCTTGTCTCTGTCAACAGCCGTAGGCGCCCAGATACCACGTGATTTATAGGTTGCTGCCGTGAAAGAAAGAATCTGTCCACCCTTGGTGAAATCGAAAGTGGCCCCCAATGAAAAATTCTTGTATTTAAAGTTATTGGTAAACCCGATTTTATACTCAGGATTAGGATCTGATAATACCTGGTTAGCCACATTCGGTTGGAAGACCCCTGTAGCAGGGTTGATCAAACGCTGTCCATCCGGACTGGTCGGAATCACACCACCCAGGATCACACCATACGGATAACCCACTTTTATAGAAGGGATGGATCCGATAAAGGCGCTGCCCGGGATACCAAAATTGTCAACTCCAGGGGCAATTGAAACAACCTTGTTAATATTCTTGGTATAGTTGCCTGATGCATCCCATGAGAAATAACGGGATTTGATGATATTAACATTCAACAGTAATTCTACCCCTTTATTGGTCATCTCACCAATATTTGTTGTTTTGGAAGTATAGCCCGTAGACGCAGGAATAGCAACATTGATGATCTGATCTGTGCTTACCCTTGAATAATAAGTAGCGTCGATGGTTACCCTGCTTTTAAAGAACCCGAGATTCAAACCTATCTCTTTTTCTGTTGTGAACTCAGGTGATAATGACAATGGGGCAATTCTTGAACTAACACCAAAACCGGCAGTGGTACCTAACGGAAAGCTAAATGACGCCACGTTATTACCAAATCCCCAGCTGGAATAGGTATTGGCTAATAAATAAGGAGAAGCATCCCTACCTACTTTAGACCAGGCGCCATGGATCTTTCCATAATTCAATACACTTGGATTGATTTTCAAAGCCTCTGTAAAAATAAAACCCAGGTTCACAGAAGGATAGAAATAAGAGCTTTTATCTACCGGTAAAGTAGAGGACTGATCTACCCTTCCGGTTAATTCTAGTGTCAGGTATCTTTTATAGTCCAAAGACGCCTGTGCATAAAAGCCAACCAACCGCTGTTTAACGTTGGATTCATTTGAACCATTGGTTAACACTGTTGCATTACTGGCATTATAAAATCCCGGGAAAGCAAGGTTATCACCCTGCAAAGAAATTGTTTGGAAAAATCGTTGGTTAATATTCTGACCCAACAGAGCTGAAATATTTAATCCTTTGACAAGAAACTCATCTTTTTTAGCGGTGATAATTAAATCGCCGTTTACTTCGCTTCTGAAAATTGTATTTTCAAGAACCTGGCCCGCAGGAACCCTGGCAGACGTTACTGCAAAAATTTGTTTACGCCTGTCGGTATACGCGTCCACACCCAGGCGATATGTTACATTCAGCCATTTGGTTATATCATATCCAACCGTAACGTTACCATTGAAACGGTACAGGTTACTTTTTAAAGGATCTTCAAACGCATCGAAATAAGGATTATCCTGGTTAGGGATTAACCAGTTATTACTTCCATCCGCATTTTTATAAGTGCCGAGGGTTTTGTAAGAAGTTAAATCAATGTTCCTGGCTAATCCCGACAGGATACCCAATGAACTGTTACCATTACCACCCAGGATACCATCCTGCAGCGTATTGGTAAAGTTGATTGAACCCCCTAATTTGATTTTATCTTTCAATACCGTATTTGCCCCAAACTTAACGGAGGTCCTTTTTACACCAGTTGCCGGCAAAATGCCTTTCTGATCAAGGTTACTAATTGAAAAAGTATAGTTCTGTTTAAGGTCGCCGCCATTAATCGTAAGGCTATTATCGAAAATGGTACCGTTATTATAAAAATCCCGGATATTGGTTGGATAAGCCCGGTAGTCCTGTGCCACCCCGCCAATAATTAATCCATTGGCAATGGAGGGTGCCGTACCAAATTTCGGGCCCCATGAACTGGTGCTGATCGGATTATATACACCTCCCAAACCCTGCCCGTAATCGTTTTGCAATTCAGGCAAGCCTACAACGGTTTGACTTGAATAAGAGGAATTGAAGATGATCTGTGCACCGCCACTGGCTTTACCCCCTTTTTTAGTGGTAATTACAATTACACCAGCTGCGGCCCTTGATCCGTATAACACGGAAGCGGCTGATCCTTTCAGAACATTCACAGATTCAATATTATTCAAATCAATATCCAATGCCCTGTTTGCGGGCTGGTTATCGCCCAGTGTACCTAACGGTCCGCCATTGGTTCTGTCTACATCATTACTAATCGGAACACCATCTACCACAAATAACGGTTGGTTATTTCCTGTGAAAGATGAAATACCGCGAATGTTAATATTAGAAGAAGCGCCCGCACTTCCGCTGGCACCCGTAATACTAACACCTGCAATTTTACCTTGCAAAGCATTTATAATATTAGGCTCGCCCTTGTCA
Source organism: uncultured Sediminibacterium sp. (assembly GCA_964519475.1). GTDB lineage: Bacteria > Bacteroidota > Bacteroidia > Chitinophagales > Chitinophagaceae > Sediminibacterium. Next base: position 166,689 of record CAZFKE010000004.1, on the reverse strand, counting down.
GCAATTTGCTCGGCTTTTAAAGTTTGCGTGGAATAGTTTAATAGCCGCTTATCCCTGGTAATACCTAAAGAGGTAACCACTACTTCCGTAAGGGCAACTTCTTCTCTTTTTAATTGAACAGACAGGGTAAGTGAACTACCTATTGTAACAGTTTGTGATGCATAACCAATGGAAGAAACAACCAATGATTTTACAGTTGCCGGTAGAACGATAGTGAAAGCACCATCTGCATTGGTTTTGGTTCCGGCTTTTCCACCCTGGCTTACAACCGAAGCTGAGGCCAGTGGCGTTCCGTCTTTTGCATCATACACCTTACCTGTATAGGTCCGGTTTTGAGCGTTTGCCTGTGATATGGCTAATACCACAAATAAAAGTGTGACTAATTTTCTCATAAATCAGTTTTTAGTGTTTTGGGAAACCATTTCGTAGTTAACGAAAAATTAATATACAGTTTTTACGTGCTGATTGTTTGGAAACAGGAAAGAATCTAATCAATACATAATTATAACTCATAACAAAAAATTATAATGACTAACAATTAGACAAGTACATATATTATATAGTTATAAATCATTGAGCCGGCGAGGCCATTTTTTGAAAGCATTCGCAGCAGCCGGGCTAATCCTGAAGCTCCAGGTATTAATGCAATAAGTTGTAAGAAAGCAGTGCTATAATCGATAATGGCATGAAGGGGGTGGGTAAACACATGAAAAACAAAACACGGATTTGAAGCCCGGGTTTTGGGAGCATCGATCAAAAAAATGATTCAGTCTATTTTTTCTTTTTCGCTGTGCTCAATATCAGTACGGGTAAGAGTATGAGATTGGTAAGTGTTCCTACCACCAGTGTTAATGAAGTAAGCCAACCCAATGCCTTGGTGCCACCAAAATCGCTCAAACAGAAAATAATGAACCCTGCAATCAATACCAGTGATGTATAGATAATACTGATACCTGTATGCCGTATGGTTTGTACCAATGTTTCCGATACCTTCCCGTTAAAATGGGGCAACTCCTGTTTATAATTGATAAGGAATCGTATGGTTACATCGATGGCAATACCCAATGCTACACTGAAAACCAAAACAGTTGAGGGTTTTAGCGCAATACCTGCCCAACCCATTACACCGGCGGTTACGATCAATGGTATCAGGTTGGGAATTAATGAACAAACTAAAATGCGGAACGAACGGAAGAGGTAGAGCATGCATAGTGTAATTAATAAGAATGCCCAGAAAATACTTTCTTTTAATCCTTTGATAATAAAACTTGACCCTTCCAGGAAACTGATACTGCTGCCGGTGAAAGTTACATGGTAGGAAGCCGTATCAAATATCTGATCCGCCTTTTTCTGAAAATCATCAATTAATAAAGGCAGTTTTACACTGCCTACATCTTTCATACTTACACTAATCCTTGCCATTTGTTTGGCACTGTCCATAAAACTATTCATCAGCCTGGAGAAACTGGTTTTAGGTGCGTTGCTGCTATCCGGTTTGGCACGCAAATATGGCGACATGAAGGCGAGGTCTGCTTCGTATGGAATTGCATAGCTCATGGTATCCCCATCAAAATAAGCTTGTTTGGCAAATTTTAATCCTTCTACAAAAGATAAAGGCCTGGCGCTTGCCGGATTTGCTGCGATATAAGCAGACAATTCATCAATCTTCGCAATAGGGCGGGTACTTCGCAACAGGCCATTTTTCTTTTTTGTATCCACTACAATTTCCAAAGGCATTACCCCGCCAAAATTCTTTTCAAACCATTTAAGGTCTGTATACACTTTATCGTTTTTGGGCAGGTCATCCACAATAAAACCTTCGCTCTTGATCCTTAAGATTCCCATCACGGCAAATACGGTTACCACAACGGAAATGCCATACACCCATTTTGCATGGTGAAAAGCCCATTTCTCAATGCGAAGTAATATTTTTTCTAAAAATGCATTATCCAGGTATCGGGTATGTTTGTGTTTGGGTGGTGGAAGGTAACTGAGTACAGAGGGAATAAAGATCAAAGAGATCAGGAACAAAGCCATGATGTTGATACCGGCTACAGCACCAAATTCTTTTAACAAATCGCTATGTGTTAAAGCAAATACAGCAAAACCAATAGCCGCAGCAATATTGCAGAACAGGGTTACGATACCCATTCGGCCCACCATGGTGATCAGTGCTTTTTCTTTATCATTTACTTCACGATAAGAGGAATGGTATTTGTTCAAAAAATAAATACAATTCGGGATGCCGATCACGACTACCAGGGGTGGAATAATCGCTGTTAATAGCGTGATCTTATACCCCAGTAAAACGATCGTTCCCAAACTCCATACCACGCCCATACCCACCACCAGCAAACTCATCAGCGTAGCACTGATGGAACGGAAGAAAAGGAATAATGTGATCACAGACAATAATAATGACCCTATTAAAAACCAGTTCATCTCTGCTTTGATGCGGTTGCCGATAGTAGTGCGGATAAAGGGGAGCCCACTTATATATACCGGCAGTTTTGTGGTATTCGCAAATCCATCCACTTCCCTTAGAATATCATTGATCAACCTTGTCCGGCTCTTGCTGTTGATACTGTCTTTGTTAACACTTATACCCATCAGGTAACAATGGGTTTGTGGATTATAAACCAGGTTTCGGTAAAAAGGCAGGTTCTCAAAACTACTCCTGGCGCTATCCAATGAAGGCTGGGAGGCATATGGATAATTAAATATTCTAACCGGCACCAGTTTATGATTAGCACTGTCGTTTTTCAGGTTGATCACTTCGGGTATACTTAATATCTCTGTAACACCGGGTACTTTTTTCAATTGTTTGTGCAGTTGTCCCAATTCATTAAAAATTGTTAAGGTAAAGAGTTGATCTGTTTCGATACCCACCACCATCGTATTGCCATCGCCGCCAAATTTTTTGAGGAAGACCTGGTATTCCTGGTATTTGGGATTATCGGTAGGCAATGCCCTGGTAAAATCATAACTCAATTGCACTTTGGAAGCTTCCCATCCCATAGCGGCTGTTGCCACAAACAATCCGATCAATAAGTACAGCCTTTGCTGAAGAATAAATTTTCCTGCTTTATACCACATGAAGAAAGATTATTAGGTTATTGGCTGCAAAGAAAGCGATAAAAAAGCAGAAGAACCCAGGTTCCCGCTATTGGGTTTGTTTAAGCCTGTGAATGAAATGTTGTATTTTCCCGGTACAAGATTTTCCTATGCAACCCGTAAGTTCTGTAAAGATCAGGCAACTTAGTTTTTATGGTATACTCGTTTTCCTGGGTATCTTTTTATTTCTGCAGCTATCCTCTTTTTTGCCGGCATTACTGGGTGCGGTAACCTTATATATTTTATTGCAAAGGATGATGGGTTTTTTGGTTGACAAAAAACATTGGGGCAAGGGTTTGGCAGCTACTTTTTTAATGCTGGGTTCCTTTATTATCGTATTACTGCCTGTTTCTCTTTTTGTGAATGTATTGTATACAAAAATTGATTTTGCCGTTCAGCACTCCAATGAAGTGATTGCAGGTTTGAAGGTTTTTATCGAAAATATTGAGCATTATTTCCACATAACCCTGATCAGCGATAAGAATATTGAAAACCTTGGAACCGCGGTGGCACAAATGCTACCCAAACTTTTGGGCGCAACCTTTAATTCGATCTTGATTATTGTGATCATGTATTTCATCCTTTATTTTTTACTGGTTAACCGCCGCGAAATGGAATTGTGGCTATACAAGAATGTTCCTTTAAAAAATGAGAACCTGCAAAAAGTAGGTAACGAGATACAGAGCCTGGTTTTTTCAAATGCTTTAGGCATACCCGTTACAGCCATTCTACAGGGTATCATTGGTGTGATCGGTTATTATTTTCTGGGAGCCGATGACCTTGCATTTTGGTTTGTGGTAACCTGCCTGACCGCAATGGTACCGATGATCGGTTCGGCACTGGCTTATCTTTCACTGGCCGTTCTATTCTTTGCAGAAGGGCATGGTACAAAGGGAATATTGGTTTTGTTGTATGGCATTGCGGTAATGAATGTATTAGACAGTGTATTCCGTATTTATATCCAGAAAAGGATTGGTAATACGCATCCTTTAGTGACCACCTTTGGTGTGATCGTGGGTATTAACCTGTTTGGCTTTATTGGTTTGATCTTTGGCCCTATACTTATTTCAGTATTCATACTACTGATAAGGATTTACCTGAATGAGTTCGAAGAAGGCAAAGCGTAAAGAAGTATTACATCAGAAAATAATAGGCAGCCAGCTGGCAACCGATACCTACCAGCAGGCCTGTATACACTTCGGTATTGGTATGATCGCTTACCAAAAAGCGAGAGGTACAGACGATCCCTGTTATCAAAGTCGCCACACTCATGGATATGCCCAGTGGCAATTGATAATACATTGCAAATAAAATAATGGCTGCCAAAGCCCCTCCAACACCCATAGCGTGCAGGCTTATCTTAAAATAATTATTCAGTATCAACCCAAAAACGGTTGATGAAAATATACCCATATAGAAAAACTTCAGTACGGCCGGCTGATCGGTAAAATTGCGGCTGAGATAGTACATCCACCAGTAAAAGAACATAGTGATGATATAAGGAACAATACGTTCTTTTTGTGTACGAAGAAAAATACTGTTACTGAATTTCAATCGCCATAAAAGAAAAACAGCAAATGCGGGGAAGAAGGCAGTGAGCCAGAAAATGCTGAACAACCTTAGTTTTAACTGGTAGCCTGTAATGCCCGCAAACTCATAAGGAAACTGGAATATGAGGAAAATAAAAACATAGGTAGGAATGAATAGCGGGTGAAATACATAAGAGATCACCTTAGCAGGTATCATAAGCAGGCGTGATGGTTTTGCCGTGATCGCTGTTGATGATGGTTCCATTAAATACTTTGTTCGTTATAATTCTTTTCTGAGCCTGGCTACCGGTACGTTTAATTGTTCCCTGTATTTGGCCACAGTTCTGCGTGCAATATTATACCCTTTTTCCTGAAGCATATCGGTAAGCAGTTCATCGCTGAGGGGTTTGCGTTTGTCTTCGGCTTCGATCATATCGCTCAGGATCTTTTTTACTTCCCGTGTACTGACTTCCTCTCCACTATCCGTGCTCAACGATTCGCTGAAGAAGAATTTTAAACGATACGTACCAAACTCGGTCTGAACAAATTTGCTGTTAGCTACCCGACTCACTGTAGAGATGTCCAAACCGGTAAGTTCGGCAATATCTTTTAAGATCATTGGCCGCATGGTAGTTTCATCCCCGGTTAAGAAAAATTCCTGCTGATGGCTCATAATGGCACTCATGGTTCCTACAAGCGTATCCTGCCGTTGCTTGATCATATCAATAAACCATTTGGCAGAATCTATTTTCTGTTTAATAAAGAGAACCGCTTCTTTTTGTCGTTTGTCTTTTTTACTACCCTTATCATAATCCTTTAACATATCTCGATACTCTTCGCTGATACGAAGGTCAGGGGCATTTTTTGAATTCAGGGTAAGTTCCAGTTTGCCATTATTGTTTAATACAAAAAAATCCGGAACAATATAACTCTCCGCCTTATTGATCGCACCGATATTACCCCCGGGTTTTGGATTGAGTTTGATGATCTGGTTAATCACCTCTTTGATTTGTTCATCTGTTAGGTTCAGGCTTCGTTGTATTTTTTCGTAGTGCTTCTTGGTAAATTCATCAAAATATTTGCTGAGGATCTGCATAGCCAGCTCTACCGCTTTTCCTTCGTTCAGTTTACGTTTTAGCTGCAGCAGCAAACATTCCTGCAGGTCGCGTGCACAAATACCAGCCGGATCAAACTGTTGTATCTGCAATATGAGCGATTTGAGCTCCTTTTCCTCTACGGTAAGGCCTTGCCTGAATGCCAGATCATCTGAAATGGAAGACAACTCTCTTCTCAAATACCCATCATCATCCAGGCTGCCGACAATCTGTTCTGCAATTTTATAACTCCGTTCATCCAGTTCCAGCATGCCCAGTTGGTCTAATAGCAGATCATGAAAGCTGGATTCTACTTTAATGGGTATCACTTTCTGATCATCCATTTCAGGATAATTATCATCCTTCATTTTATAGTCTGCGATCTCTCCATCATCGTCTACTACATATTCGCTGATATCTACATTATCATATTCCTCTTCACTGCCATCCATGTCTGCATCATCATCGGTAGGGTTGTCAAATTCATCCTGTGCATCTTCGGTAAATTCATCTTCATGGCCTTCTTCATCCAGTTCAAGCGCAGGATTTTCTTCAAGTTCTTCTTTAATGCGCTCCTCAAGATTGGCAGTAGGCACCTGCAACAGTTTCATTAACTGTATCTGCTGCGGCGACAGTTTTTGTAATAACTTCTGCTGTAAAGATTGACTAAGGGACATATATTAGTTCGAACTGTGAAGTACGGAGTACGAATAAAGCAAATCCGCATCCCGTAAATCTTACTTGAGTTTAACGCCGTAAATTTACGTACAAAAGAAAGCAACCCAACAGTGAAAGCAATTTGTTTGTTTGTAAATTTATTGCTAATAACAGCCTTTGCCTCTCGGGCTCAGCAGGCATTGCCATTGCCTTCTGACAAGATCAGGAATATTGACAGTCTTAAGAATTCACCCGTCAGATTGTTGCCAGCTAATTATTACACCGCCAATCTTCCCTTTTTTTGCAAAAAAGAGCTGCAATTGGAAAAACTTACCAAAGTGCCTTTCCGCATACGTTTAGGCAGTCTTGACTATGTAAATGCTCTGGAAGGTAAGGGCAAAGATTTTAAGCAACCTCAGAAATGGTTTCCGAAAAATTGATCATTTTGGTTGTATAGAGCTGGGAAGCTACTTACACATGTTGCAAATGTTCTTTTAGTACTTTCCTGATAACCGCAACCATCTTCTCTCCTTTTTCTTTAATCTGCGCATCGGTCCATAATAAGCCAATAGCAGTAGAGAGGCAACGGCTCATGATTGCATCACTGGCGGGGAAAGAAGCTTCTTTCAACTTTAATAAAGCAGTCTTCTGCGTTTCACTTAAAGCGCTAAGCGTTGTTGCATGTTTCAGGTGATCCCATTTGCTGATATAATGCCAGTTATTCACAAACCAATACAAATTACCCGCTAAAATTCCCTGCTCTTTCATTTCAGCCACCACAGCTTTGGTGATTTCTTCTGTTGGTAGAAACCAACTCAAAAAGCTGCAACTATCTACCCCGCCTTCAGGAACAACGCGGAAACTGATTTCCGGTATTTGCTCCAGGTAAGCACGCAGGGCTTTGTTATTTTTTTTCTGCAATGAAAGAAAACTGTCCAGTTTCCTGATCTGTGCCAGGCCAACTGCCGCATGCAATTCGCTGATACGATAGTTATAACCGATAAATGGATGCAGGTCCGCACCACGGTCAACACCCAGATGGTCATGGCCATGATCGGTATATCCATCAGATTTAATGAAAACATCTTTATTATTCGTCATTACCACACCACCTTCCGCACAGGTAATCGTTTTTACAAAGTCAAATGAGAAAGTTCCGGCATCGCCAATTGTTCCCAATGATTTCCCTTTATACTTTGCACCAATACTCTGGCAGGCATCTTCCAGTAAAATAAGTTTATGTTCCGCACAGATTTGTTGTAAGGCATCCAGATCGGCCATGCTTCCGCACATATGAACCGGCATGATGCATTTTGTTTTGGAAGTAATGGCTGCACGAACCGCATCAGGACTTAACGTGAGTGTTTCATCAATATCCACCAAAACAGGAACTGCACCTACACTGAGTATGGCTTCGAAACTTGCCACAAACGTGAAAGAAGGCATGATCACTTCGTCACCCGCACCAATACCCAATGCAACCATTGCGGTGGTTAAAGCAGCCGTACCGCTGGAAGTAAGTTGTGCATATTGACAACCGAATGTTTCGGTAATGGCCGTTTCCAGTTCTTTGGCTTTCCAAACACCTTTTCGCGGGCCATCAAAACCATAACGCATCAGGATGCCTGTTTCCAGCACATCATTCACTTCTTTTCTTTCTTCATCGCCAAATAATTCAAAACCGGGCATATAGATAAGTTTGGTGTTAAAAGTTAATAGTATGGAGTTAAAGCCCACTCCCAAAACAAAGATATAAAAGATTCATCTGTCCTAACTCCAGACTCTTAACTCTTAACTTTTACCTTTACAAAATGAATCCGACTCTTTTTTACTGCTATGATGCCTATTGCGGCTGGTGTTATGGTTTCAGCCCGGTGATGAAGAAAATAGCCGCAGCATATCCCGGTTTACAGATAGAAGTGCTTTCCGGTGGTATGATTTTATCCGGGAAACCGGTTCCGATTGCCGCTACTGCCGCTTATATTCAAAAAGCCTATCCAACGGTTGAAGAATATACTGGTATCAAATTCGGAGCAGATTATTTATGGCATATTCATAACCCGGAGCTGAGTGATTGGTTTCCGCATTCAGAAAAACCGGCCATCGCTTTATGCATCTTTAAAGAATTTTACCCGGAAAGACAGGTAGCGTTTGCCGCCGATCTACAATATGCCCTGCATTTTGAAGGCCGCGACCTTACAGATGATGAAGCGTATCGACACCTGCTTGATAAATACAGCATCAACCCTGAAACGTTTTACGCCAAACTCAAAAGCGAAGAATACAAAGAACAGGCGTACTATGAATTTCAGTTATGCAAACAGTTACAGGTAACCGGCTACCCTTGTGTGCTGTTACAGAACTCTGAAACGAAATTTACTTTATTGGCAAAAGGATATACGGATCATGAAACGCTGAAGGCAAGACTGGATGTGGCATTACAGGAAATGAATCCCGGAAAATAAACGAGCCGGACAGTTTTGCCCGGCCCGAATAGTAATAAAAATTAAAATAAGCGCTCATTGGGCGGTTTAATGCCCTGCAGACGGATATAGATCGTACACTGTCCGCGATGGTGCGTTTGGTGTTCAAATGCTTTCATCAGCCACACAAGCCGGCTTTGGCCACGGTTGTATTCCATGAGTTTAGACGCATCCATATTTTTAATACCATTGATTGTAAAATCATAACTGGCATTTACATAATAGGTAACGGAATCTTTATTCTGTGCACCGGCAGACTTTTCCATATTAAATCCCGGATAAATTCTCGCAGCACCGGTGCCACTGGATGATAAAGAAATATTTGCTGCGGCCAGGTGTAACATCTGTTCTGCAAAACTGCGGATACTGTCTACAGCCCTGGCGCCATATTTATTGGCGGGCATGGTAGCCAGGTATTCATCCGTATAGGATTTTGCCCTTTCCCAGTCTTTTACCATTTGGGCTTTAATCGTATCGGGATTAATGCCCTGGGCTTTACCCGTTAACGTGCAAAAAGAGATACTTACCATAACTAATAAGAGAAGTGATGTTTTTTTCATCTTGACAATTTTTTAAAATGATTATATTAAGATTGAGGTAAAGAATGAAGTGCCATGCGGTTCCCGTCTGTATCCATCAATACGGCCATATAGCCATATTCGGGCGAGATCTCTGTTTTGGGTATGATGATCTTGCCACCTGCCGTCTCTATCCGGTTAAGAATGAGTTGCACATCCGGAAATGCCCCGCCAGCATCTGCCATGTTTTCAAGCGGAAACATCCGCATTTTGATAGCCGGCTTATCCAAAGGTATCATCGTTATATCAAATAGGGTTTCATAAAATTTTTGGGACCGGTTAAGCTCGGTTGTCGGCACCTCAAACCAACTGATGGCATTTTTGAAGATCATGTGTAATCGTATACAAGATTGAATAATAAAAATTTATAAAGCGGCTTTTGTTTCTGTTAATCCTTTACTTTTTAAGAAATCCAGCAACTCCCCGGCGGCTTCCCCACCTTTTTGTGCATGGTGCAATAGCGTAAAACCATGCGGGCCCCTTGCATTGATATAGGAAGGAAACGTTTCCAGAAAAGATTTCACTACCGATGTTTTCCCCAGCATGGTTAATACAAACAAGTTGGTACGTGCTCCTTTTTCGATCAGCCAATTGGCAATTTCTTTATTACCCACATGACCGGCGCCTTCCAATGCGGTTTCAAAATCACCTTTACCCCAATCATAGGTTGCATACAACAGGGCAGGTGTGTCTGTATACAGCTGTTTAACTTTATCGAAATTACCATGCCCTGCTATTACAAAATCTTTGACAATAGATATTGACAAAGGTTCCGGACTTTGATTTTGGGGCCGGGCCAAACCGGGTAATGATAAGCAGGAACCCCCTAATGCGATAGCCTGCAGAAACTGTTTTCTTTTCATAAATATATTTTATTAGGAAGGATCATATAAAAGGGCCTTGTAAGATTCCTTTGTTTTTGTCTGCCAATATAAAAAAATAATAGCCGGTATACAGGATAAGAAGGATGAACGATAATAATAAATTATGAATCGGATGTATATGGTATACCCGGCAGGAATATGCAGAAATACCTGCTTTGCGAATCAGGCCGCCCGCAACGGAATACTGCTGTTTTCAATTGAGAAAACCGAAACATCTGTTAGAATGACTATAAATTATGCCTGATTAAGCTTAAGGAAGACAGATTTCTTCATTTTCCCCTTACTTTGCACCTCCTAATAAGCAAAAACATGGAATACAGTAAATTAATATCGATTACCGGACTGAACGGTTTATTTGAGTTGGTAGGCAGTAAAACGGATGGTGCCATTGTAAAGTCTTTAGATGACCAGACCACCAAATTTGTAAGTAGCCGCGTACACAATTTTTCGCACCTGGAAAGCATTGAAGTATATACTGTGCGAGATAATGTGAACCTGGTAGATATTTTTCAGGCAATGGGTAAGAGCAAAGAAGCATTGCCATCTGATAAAGAGGCCGCAGCGGTTAAAGCTTATTTTCAGAAGGTGTACCCCGATATGGATTTTGGAAGGGTTTATGCCAGCGATATGAAAAAGATGGTAAAATGGTATAGCATACTGAAAGTAAATAATATTGATCCCAAATTGAGTGAAGAGCCGGAAGAAGATGTGGAAGAACAGGCATAAACTATTTAGTAATACAGGAAGCCGGAACCATGATTCCGGCTTTTTTATGCCTGGTATTTTATCCGTTTCAACATCCGGCCAATAAGCGATAATGGTTAACTTGTGACAATTCAAGAAAGCTTTATGAAAAGAAAATTAGGATTGCTGTTTATCATCTCTTTACTTGCCGCTTCAACGCATGCCCAGCATTTTTATGAGAAAACACCTGCTGCAGAAAAATGGGTAAATAAAAAATTCAGAAAGCTCAGTAAAGACGAAAGGATTGCCCAGCTGATGATTATCCGTGCTCATAGTAATCTGGGGCCTGAACACATAGCTGAAGTAACCGAACTGATCAAAAAATACAATGTGGGTGGTTTGTGCTTTTTTCAGGGCGGACCGATAAGGCAGGCTGTGTTAACCAATATGTATCAATCTATCGCCAAAACACCATTAATGATTTCAATTGATGGAGAGTGGGGATTGGGAATGCGTTTGGATAGCGTGATCAACTATCCCCGCCAGCTAATGATAGGCGCTACACAGGATGCAAAACTGATCTATGAATTTGGTAAAGCAGTTGGCGAACAATGTAAGCGAATGGGCATACAGGTAAACTATGCGCCGGATGTGGATGTAAATAATAACCCGATGAATCCTGTGATCAACGACAGGAGTTTTGGTGAAGACAAGTATAAGGTTGCACTTTATGGTGTTCAATATATGAAAGGAATGCAGGATGTGGGTGTACTGGCCACTGCCAAACATTTTCCGGGTCATGGAGATGTATCGGTGGATTCGCACAAAGATCTTCCCGTGATCAATAAAACCAGAGAGCAGTTAGACAATCTCGAGTTATACCCGTTTCGCGAAATGATTAAAGCAGGAGTGGGTAGTGTAATGACGGCTCATTTATCCATTCCGGCTATTGATACAACAAGCAACCTGCCCAGTTCTTTATCCTACAAAAATGTAACTGAATTATTAAGGAATGAACTCGGCTACCAGGGCATTTCTTTTACCGATGCACTGGAAATGCAGGGCGTGGCAAAATTTTTTCCAAAAGGAGATGCATCTGTGCAATCACTCATCGCAGGCAATGACCTTTTATGCCTGCCCGGCGATATACCCGGAAGTATTGCCAAAATAAAACAAGCCATCAAAGAAGGAAAACTTACCTGGGATGATTTGAATGCAAGGGTAAAAAAAGTATTGTTGGTTAAATATCATTTAGGACTGAATAAAAATACCCCCATCGAAACAGAAGGATTGCTAAACGATCTAAATGCACAAACGGTACGTATCAAAACCCTGTTGTGCAATAATGCGCTTACCCTTTTACATAAACAGAATGAAAATGTCTTCCCCATATCTAAAGGGAAAAAGCTGGCTTATGTATGTATTGGGGCTGCCGGCGAAACAGCTATTGCTGCCAAACTTCGCACAGAATACAAGGCAGACATCTATTTATTCGGAGACAAAGCGATGATCGGTAAAGAATTGCAGGATGATAAAACAGCCATTACCATCATTGATAAAACTGATAGTGCGTCCGCTACGCAGCTTATCAATACCATCAAACAAAAAAATTATGATTTGGTAATAGCGGGTCTGCATAATTTCAGCCGCAGGCCTGCTAATAATTTCGGTCTAAGTAATCCTGCTGTTTATTTATTGAATGGATTACAATCGCAACAAACTATCACACTTATATTCGGCAATCCGTATGCAATAAAAAATATTGCCAATGCCCCTAATCTGATTGCGTGTTACGAAGATGATGACATAACACAAGAATCCACCTTTGAACTCTTGGCAGGCAAGATACAGGCCAAAGGTAAATTACCGGTAACCGTTTCTGAAAACCTGAAATTTGGTGACGGTATTGTTTACAACAGCTATTTCCCGGTAACAGCACCCGAAACAGTTGGCCTTCGTTCAGATGCACTTACTAAAATTGATGCCATTGCTAACGATGCTGTTGCAAAAGGCGCCACTCCTGGCTGTGTGGTATTGGTAGCAAAAGACGGAAAGGTTGTTTATAACAAAGCTTTTGGCTATACCAATTTTGATAAAAAAGAACCTGCCACAATAGATATGGTTTACGACCTCGCCTCAGTTACCAAAGTGTCTGCCACCACGGTTTCCATCATGAAATTATATGAGGAGGGAAAGATAGACCTGAATAAAACGTTGGGAGATTATTTGCAATGGGTAAAGGGCACTGATAAAGCACCGATTAAGCTGAATGATATTCTTCTGCATCAGGCTGGGCTGACCCCCTTTATTCCTTTTTATAGAGAAGTAATTGATACTGCTACCGGTAAACCCAGACCCGAATATTTTTCAACGGAAAAAGATGAACGGCATCCGTTTCGTGTTGCAGAAGGTTTATATGTGAGAAAGGATTGGCAAGACACTTTATACAAACGGATCCTGCAAAGTAAACTCACGGCACCCGATCATTATATATACAGCGATAATGATTTTATCTTCCTGGGCAAGATCGTTGAAGCCGTTAGCGGTAAGCCTTTGAATGAATATGTAAGGCAAGCGTTCTATGAACCACTTCATATGACTTCAACTACTTTTCTGCCCAGAGAATCCATGCCGATAGATCTGATCGTACCCACAGAAGAAGAAAAACATTTTCGCCAGCAACTCATTCGTGGCGATGTACACGACGAAGGCGCTGCCATGTTTGCTGGCGTTGCCGGCCATGCGGGTTTGTTCAGTAACGCATACGATCTGGCACAATTGTATCAAATGTTGTTGAATGGGGGAGAATTAAACGGGATCCGCTTTTTCAAGAAAGAAACGGTAGACAAATTCACTGCTTACAATAGTAAAGTAAGTCGTCGCGGACTGGGATTTGATAAACCTGAAAAAGATAATGCCACCCGGAAAGACCCTTATCCTTCTGCAAGCGTATCGCCCGAAACATTTGGGCATACCGGTTTTACCGGAACCTGTGTTTGGGTAGACCCTAAATACAAATTGGTGTATATATTTCTGTCAAACAGGGTTACCCCTACCCGCAACAATAACAAACTGAGCCAGTTAAACGTGCGTCCAACCATCCAGGAAGCCATTTATCAGGCAATTAGGCAGTAACAACCCTTTAACAGCGGGTTATTCATGGCAAAAGTTAACTTTATGCTTTCTATCTAAACCTTATCATTTATGACGCAGATCATCCGCACTTTTTGTATTGTCGTACTGATTGCTGTTACCGCAGCATCCTGTAAGAACAATACACCTAAAGAAGCCAGATACATTCCCAAAGAAGTCAGTTTTGTGCTGTCACTCGATCCGCAGCAAATGCAGGATAAATTGCAAAAAGGCGGCATCAGTATGGATACTTTGATAAAGCGGGTGTTTAAGAATGATTCGCTTGATACAAAAGATAAAGCCCATTTAAATGAATTAAGAGAAAATGCCGGTATTGACTGGAGCGGAAAAATTTTCGTTTTCATGCTACAAAAAACAAATAGCGACAATAGTATGTCTAATACCGTAAGTCTTTTGGGAAGTATAAAAGAACAGGCCAAACTGGAAGCTTTTCTGAAATCACAAGAGCATACAAAAAACAAAGAAATCAGGAAAGAAAAAGACTATAGTTACCTGGTATTGAATGGAGAATCTATGATCGCGTGGAATGACCAACAGGTAATCGTAACCATGTATACTCACATTCAGAAACCGGTGTATGATACGGTGGAAATGACTTTCAAACGGCCCAATCCTGCTAATACGGAAGCAGAGATGAAAGTGCAGGTTGGAAAATATTTTACACAAAAACCTGCTGAGTCATTAGCGGGTGTTGACATATTCACTGACCTGTTTAAAGAAAAATCAGATGGATATATGTTCAGCAGTGCCAACAGTTCATTGGCAGGCTTAAGTATGTTACCCATACAGATCCCAAAAATGGAAGAATTACTGAAAGACAACTATATTACCGCCACCCTTAGTTTTGATGATGGAAAAATCGTGGCAAAATCAACCAGCTATACCAACCAGTTATTGGGAAGTGTTTTAAAACAATATGCCGGACCAACGGTAAACCTTTCTATGATTGAGAGTTACCCTTCGCAACATATCAATGGTATGATGCTGGCAGCTTTTAATCCTGAAATATTTGGAGGAATACTTAAACAACTGGAAGTAGAGGGCCTGGTAAATACTTTTATGGAGAAGGCGGGCGTTACCAGCCAGGATCTTTACAAATCCTTAAAAGGAGATATTGCGGTAGTGGTATCTGATATCAATGTATCACATCCCGAGCCACAGTTTAAAACAGACGAATCAAGCCTAGGCAAGAAAAAGGCTTTTGGAAAAATGATTCTTACGGCACCTGTTGGTGATAAAATTGCTTTTGGAAAAATCATGGACAAAGGCGTTGTGCAGGGAATATTGAAAAAGCAGGGCGGCACTTATAAAGCCGGTGGATTATTCTCGTTTATGGGATTGTATATTATTGCCGATGACAGCAACCTGACTATTACCAGCGACTCGCTTACCTATGTTCAATACATGTCAAAATCTACCAAATCTGTTATCAATAAAGAAACCCTGGATATGTTCAAAGGGAAGTCAACCGCCTTCTATTTTGATATAGCCGGCACATTAAATGATTTTGCCAAAGACTCATCAGGCGCTTATAATCATTCTTTACATAATGCAAAATCAACTTTTAAAGATATGATAGCCACGTCTGATAACTTTGATGGCAAAAATATTAAAGCACAACTCGAAGTAAGAATGCAGAACGAGAAGCAAAACAGCCTGGTAACCTTAACCAGCCTGCTTACTGATATTGCGGTAGATATGCGCGTGCAGGCAAAACGTGAAAGAGAAATGGAAGAGAAATTATTCCCGGGTGGCGTGCCTGCTATTATAAGAACTAACTAATCGTAACAGAAGCCTTAACAGAAAGTCCTGTCAGCCTAAAGCCGGCAGGACTTTCTCATTCTAATTCATTGTACTTTTGATATAGTAATGACAATAGAGTTAGATCATATAGTACCTACCCCTCTTAAAGACCGTTTCTTACAAAGAACATCGGATATATGGAATAATACATTGAAACTGGAGCAGGGAGATTTCATTAAAATAAAAGCCCCCAGCGGAACCGGCAAAACAACGCTGGTACATATTCTGTATAAACTGAGGCATGATTATGATGGCACCCTTCGCATGGATGATGTATCAGTTAGTGATATTAAAAATGATACACTTGCAGAACTAAGGCAGCAAAAAATTAGCATCATTTTCCAAGACCTTCGGCTATTCCCAAGCCTTACAGCCCGTGAAAACATAGAATTAAAAAGGATATTGCAAACACCGTTTTATGAAGCTGCTATGATTGATAGGATGGCCGAGATGTTAGGCATAAGTCATATTATAGATCAGCGAGCCGGGCTTTGTAGTTATGGAGAGCAGCAACGTATTGCTATCATACGCGCATTGATACAGCCTTTTTCATGGCTGATCATGGATGAGCCTTTTAGTCATCTCGATTCCACTAATACCCAAAAAGCCGCATCACTCATCGAAGCAGAATGCAGAAAAAGGAATGCAGGTCTGATTATTACAGACCTTGAGGACGACAAGAATTTTACTTATACAAAACAGTACATTCTTTAAAATCAGCGAACAGGATACTATGTACGGATTACAAACTTTACTTAAAAAGTTAATACGCACTGCTTCCGGGCGTAGCAGGTTTCTTTTTGCTATTATAGGTTTATCAGTTGCAATGCTTCTTATTCTTGCATCAGTTCAGATCCAGGCAAATTACAATGATCTGTTACATAGCAAGACCAACCAGGATAGTATTGCGAATTTCCTGGTATTAAATAAAATTCTTAGCGATCAGAATATCGGCGCTACCGCATTAACCGAGAAAGATATTGACGATCTTAAAAAACAACCGTTTGTAGAATCGGTAGGATTATTGAGTCCTGGCAGATTCAAAGCTTCTATTCAGAGTAACAGCAGCCGTTTTCCTTTTTACACAGATATCTCTTTTGAAAGTGCACCGAATGATTTTATTGATGTGACCAGTAAAGACTGGAAATGGGAAGAAAGCATGTCATTTGTTCCTGTGATTGTACCCAATATGTTCCTTGATTTTTATAATTTCCAGTTTTCGTTTTCACAGAATTTACCTCAGCTTACGCAGCAGGTAGTAAAAATGATCGTTTTTAAAATAAACGTTTATGGTCCCAATGGTATCGTTAGTTTTAATGGTCGGGTAGTAGGCTTTAGTGACAGGATCTCATCTTTATTGGTACCCCAGGAATTTATGAATTGGGGAAATGTACGGTTTGGTAAAAACCAGGATACAAAACCATCACGTGTAATCATCCGGACGAAAGATCCCGGCAATCCAAAATTAATCGACTATTTACGTGAGAAAAACTTAACTACTGATGCAGATAAGACGCGTTTCAGCCGTTACAGGCAGGTGGTAGAGTTGGTAGTTACGATTTCAGGCATAACGGGTGTACTTATGCTGGCTTTTGCTTTGTTGATATTCAGCCTGTTTATTCAACTAACTATTGCTTCCTGTAAAGACGAGATTATTTTACTCATCACGTTAGGTGCATCTCCAAAGCAGTTAAGAAAATTTTTAATACAACAGTTTTTTCCACCGAATATTTTCATCATTTCCGGAGCAATACTCATAATATCTATTTTGCAGTATTATTTATATCACAAGCTTGGGGAGCAACATATTCACATAAATAGTTTGTCTTCATCAAATATGTTTTTTTGTGCACTTGGTATTTTATTCCTTATCTGGTGGATAAACCGGGTGTTTATCAAAAAATATATTGCTTTATCAGCCTGAAAATTAACAAACACCCATTGTGTGTAGCTTTTCTATCTCAGCATTTTTGACTGGTATTTATCAGAAAGAATAAAATGTAAATAAATGCTGTCTGTATTCATTTTAAGCTATACCTTTTACGCCTTTTTTCGGAAAATCGGGGCCCAAAAAATTGTTCGGCAATTTTCACTTGATGAAAATACCTTTAAAAAACGGTGTTTTCCACGCGATTTTTACGTAAAAACACCGTTTTTTTGTCAATTAAAATAACATAAAACATTGATTATCAAATATTTACATTTTTATTCAAAAGGTTGCTAAAAATTAGTTTTACCGAAAAAAAAGGAAATGTTAACTTGCAATCTCATAAAAGTGCTTGTAAATCAAGCCCTACCTGCATAATGCTAAATTAATTGTTATGAAAAAGTTGTCAACTATCAGTAGCGGATTACTGTTTACAGTAATGGTTATTGCTTTTTTTGCTGCTTGCAAAAAAGAGCAATCTACTGTTTCGCAGGAAACTGCTGCCATTCCCGCTGATGAGACCCGGATTGTTGGCGTAGCAGGTAGTTTGGGTGAAGGAGTCAGTCCTTCTTATGCCGCTGCTTTGACGGCAAACTACTCAAAAAAATATGATGAGAAGAACCAAGTGCAATATATTGTTTTTGATGCTGCAACACTTAATAAATTCATTGCTAACCTTCAAAGCAAATATGGAGCAACCAAAATTTATGTAAATTTCGGTGTATATGGCAAAGATGCGCCTGCTTTGGATAGTAAAGACAATGGTAGGTTGACAGTATTTTTTACTGGAGATAAAATACCAGCCCCATCTTCCCGCTATGGTAATGATGGTGCATCATCATCGGATGAGTTTTTAAATCATGGAACCATATATCCATAAAGTAAAATAATGGAGCAATTTGGGATTGATTTTTACTTTGAAATAGTCAGTCTTTTAGCAGCAATTTTTTTTTATATTAAAAAACGGAATAAATTACAATTGTATTTTATTCCGTTTTTGTTTTTGACTGTACTAATTGAATATATAGGAGGATGGTATTTATTTAATGGACTTAGAAATTATTGGATATTTAATGTCTTTACTACAATCGAATTTGTTTTTTACACTTTTCTTTTTTACTTACACTTCAAGAAGAAATTGTTAAAGAAATTAGTTCTTGTTTTAATGCCTTCATTTATACTCATCGTCATAACAAATATTCTTTTTATTCAGGGTTTTAATAAAACGTTTAATACATATACTTTTTTGCTGGGTTCTTTTTTTATTGTAATCTTCTGTTGCTGCTTTTTTTATGAATCAGTCTTGCCAGATAAAATAGATCAACAACTTTCAAAACAACCCTTCTTCTGGATTTGTAGTGGATTATTAATTTATTACTTAGGGTCAGTAATAATAAACGCTCTATTTGAGTATTTAAGAAATAACGATCTTAAGGAAGAAGGTATTAGAATTTACGGCACAATTAATCATACTTTAAATGTAATTCTATATTCTTCATTCTGCATCGCTTTTTATTTATGCCGAGACCACAAGAAGATATCCTCATCTCCATCGTAGTAGCTTCGGTATTTTTTATTTTAATTGGTAGCTTTTTATTGTTGATTGTATTTGTTTTCCTTAGGCGCCAACGTAAGAATAAAGAAGAAAAGGAGGAGATGAGGAACCGATTTGAACGCACCCTCCTCAAAACCCAACTTGAGATACAGGAACAGGCATTTGCTTATATCAGTCAGGAAATACATGACAATATTGGACAGATACTTAGTCTTGCCAGGTTGAATTTGAATACTTTCGGCTCCGTCGTTTCCGAAGAAAAACTGAACCAAACGGATGATCTTTTGGGTAAAGCCATAAAAGATCTTCGCGACCTAAGCCACAATCTCCAGAGAAACCGTATCCATGATATAGGTATTGTGGAGTCAATCAGGCAATTGTTATTATCAATTGAAAAAACAGGCCAGTATGAAACCTCCTTTCAGGCTTCAGATAACTTTCATATACTGGACCCCAATACAGACATTATCCTTTACCGGATGATACAGGAAATCGTTAATAATATCATTAAACATGCATTGGCAACGATTATCGATATTCAGATCAAAAGTGAACCGGAAATGACTACCCTTCGGATTAGTGATAACGGTATTGGTTTTGACACTTCGGTGCTCAACCAACAGGAGCGTTCGGGGATTGGCCTTCAGAATATTATTAATCGCGCCAAAACAATCGATGCCATAGTAGATGTTAAAAGTGAGCCCGGTAAAGGAACTATCATAACTTTGTATATCAAACCCAAATCTTCCCTGATATGACCATTGTTGCACTGGTTGATGACCATGAACTGCTCCGAACAGGATTGGCTGCTATTATAAATTCATTTGAAGGGTTTAAAGTTGGCCTTGAAGCCAATAATGGTAAACAATTCATTGAAAAAATAAAGGGTAAGGCTCCTCCGGATATTGTATTGCTGGATATCACTATGCCGGTTATGGATGGTTATGAAACCGCAATCTGGATAAAAGCAAACCTGCCACAAACCAAGGTATTGGTATTAAGTATGCTTGAAAATGATACGGCAATCATCAGAATGCTTAAGAACGGGGCGAGAGGGTATATTCTGAAAGACAGTAAACCCAAAGTCTTTAAAGATGCCATGGAGAATATTCGTGACAGTGGCTATTTTATTAATGAACTGGTGAGTAACAAGCTCATGCATTATATCAATCATGAAGAGGTTTATGAAGGTGATGCATTTGCCTTAAATAACCTGAGCGAGAATGAGACAACATTTCTGAAATGGATTTGTACTGAAAAAACATATAAAGAGATCGCAGATGAAATGTGCCTTAGCCCAAGAACCATTGATACCTACCGGGATAACCTCTTTAAGAAACTGGATGTTAAAACCCGTGTAGGCCTGGCCATCTTTTCTATTAAGAACGGTATCGTAAACATCTGATGCAGATCTATTCAGTGGATTAATCTGTATTTTCATGTTATACTTCAGCAACGGCAAAATTTCTTTGAAGCCAAACATGATCATCAAGCTATCAATCATATTTAACAGACCTTTGATAAGGCAGCTTTTCGTTTGCCTATTATGTATCTCTATCCGCTTTTGTAACGCCCAGAATCCTATACCGCCTATCGGGCAATGGCGTGAGCATCTTAGCTATCAAAAAGCTATACAAGTACTAAGGGGTGACCAGTTGTATTGCGCTACAGCCACCCATCTTTTTTCCATTGATGCCCATAACAATATTGAACGATACAGCAAAGTAAGCGGGTTAAATGATATTGGTGTACAATGCATTGGCTGGGATGCTACTACTCAACAATTGGTTATTGCTTATTCAAACAGTAACATAGATATTTTACGAAACGGGAACGTTAAAAATATCGGGGATATAAGAAGAAGTACGATTACGGGTAATAAAAACATCTATACGATTTATTGTAAAGACGGACTGGCTTATTTATGCAGTGGACTGGGCATCATCATTATCAATCTTTCAAAATATGAGATCAAAGACACCTGGTTTATTGGTAACAATGGCAATCAAGTTAAAATAAATGGTTTTACAAGTGATGGTTCATTTTTTTATGCAGCTACCGAGGAGGGTGTGAAAAATATTTCTGTTACCGCTTCTGATATTTCAAATTATGTAAACTGGAAAACCCTTAGCGGTACGAATGGCCTTACTAATGGACCTGTAAAAAATATAATTTTCGCTAATAATAAAATTATTGCCGAAAAAAATGATTCCCTTTTTATTTTAAATGGTAATAGCTGGAGCTTATTATACGCAGACCTTTCCTGGCCAATTGTAAATACTAACACAGCAGAAAATAAATTATTATTATGCCAACGTACAACCAATGGCAATGCACGTGTTATTTTGTTGAATACTTCAGGCGTTATTGAAAAGAATATTTCGCAGGCAGGTATACTCTCATTTCCCAGATCAGCCATTCTTGATAACGGTGCCATCTGGACAGCCGATCAGTTTGGTGGCTTATCCAAATACACATCAGGGTTTGAAAGTTTTATTCCAAACGGGCCTCCGGGAACTGCAGACGGTGAAATGATTATAAAAAATAATACCCTGTATGCTGCTGCTGGCAGTGTTAACAATGCATGGAATTATCAATATAACCGTAACGGTATATTCATGTATAAAGAAGACACCTGGAATTATAAGAGCTATTATAATCTTCCCATTCTTGATTCTGTACTGGATTTTATAACCGTAGCCGTAGATCCGCATAATAATAGCTTATGGGCCGGGAGCTTTGGTGGTGGACTGGTTAACTTTCTTGAAGGATCGCAATCTAAAATATACAAGAAAAGCAATAGCAGTTTACAGGCTGCCATTGGTGATCCGGGAAGTTATCGTGTAAGCGGGATCGCTTTCGATCAAAACGGTAATCTATGGGTAAGTAACTATGGCGCTGCTCAGGATTTGCATGTTCGCAAAGTAGATGGGACATGGAGAGCGTTTTCTATTCCTTTTGCACATACAGAAAATGCGGTTAGCCATATATTGGTGGATGATTATAACCAGGTATGGATCGTTAGTCCGAAAGACAATGGTGTTTTCTGTTTTAATTATGGACAAAGCATTGATAACCTCACAGATGATAGATGGAAATTTTATAGGCAAGGCAGTGGCAATGGAAATCTGCCAAGTAATTCGGTGCTTTGTTTACTAAAAGATAAAGATGGTTTTATCTGGGTAGGCACCGATAAAGGGATCGGTATTATCGAATGTGCTGGTGATGTTTTCGGTTCGCAGAGCTGCGATGCCTTATTACCCATTATTCAGCAGGATCGTTTTGCCGGTTTATTATTCAAAGATGAAACGGTACAATGCATGGCAGTAGATGGTGCCAACAGAAAATGGATAGGTACGAAAAATGGTGTCTGGCTGATCTCACCGGATGGAAAAAAAATACTCTATCGTTTTACGGAAGATAACAGCCCTTTGTTGAGTAATGATGTAAAACGCATTGCTGTTGATCCTTTCACAGGAGAAGTTTTTATGGCCACTTTTAATGGTATATGCAGTTTTAGAAGCACTGCTACGGAGGGCGGTAAAATAAATGAGAATGTACTTGTTTTTCCTAACCCTGTTCCGCCAGGTTATAGCGGTACAATTGCGATTCGCGGGTTAGTAGATAAGGCACTTGTTAAAATCACTGAATTAAATGGAAGGCTTGTTTATCAGACAAGGGCATTGGGTGGACAGGCAATCTGGGATGTGCATAATTACAAAGGCGACAAAATTGCCAGTGGCGTTTATCTCATTATTGTTAGAGATGACAATGGCACTGAAAAAATTGTTACCAAAGTTGTCATCACATCCGGCAGGTAATCAAATATTAGTCCCCATCTTTATCTGCTTTCCTTGTCGGTTTAAAGAACGCTGCTCTTTTAGGGCCCGGGAAAGGAACATCACTTCCTTTTAAGCCATGCCATAATACAATATTGAATTCCAGATCGGGCACTGCATCCTCTCTTGTAAGATTAAATTTTTCAGAACGACGCTGCCATTCATTCATAGCTATATTTTTATCTTTCAGGTCAACTATTGCAGCACGTGCAGTAAAAGTATTCAGGTTAGGTATATTGGTAAAGCTACGCCACATCGGTTGTGCTGCTGCATCATATTGACTCATAGGTGCAATACCCAAAATCAACTCAATGGTGCGTAACATAGAAGAAGTAGAGTACATGGTATGATCCACAAATCCTCGTTTTACAAAACCTCCGGCTACGTAAGCAGGACTTCTGTGCGCATCCACATGGTCTGCACCATTTTGTGCATCATCTTCAAGAATGAAAATGGCCGTTTCTTTCCAGATAGGGCTTTTACTGAGGTATTCCACAAACATCCCTACAGCTAAATCATTATCGGCAACATGTGCATAGGGTGTTGGTCTTCCTTTACGTAATCCTTCCGTATGGTCATTGCCAAACCTTACGCTATTAAATCTCGGAATAGCATTAACCGCCGATAATGAATCAAACTCTCGCTTCCATTGAGCGAAACGTGTTGTATCAGCCACTTTACCATCGAAACCGGTGAAATAAGGACAAAAATGATCTTTCAATACAGGGATATTCGGTTTATAATTATCTGCAAACTCGCCATAGGTGCGATAACTTACTCCTGCACGTTGGCAATGATCCCAGATAAATCCTCCTTTATTATTGGCTACGGGTCGATTTCCTTCTGCATCATACGAACCACCTCTTCCACCATAGCTGCTTACCCAGTTCTTCTCAAGAAAATCTGTAGCATATGCACCGGTACTCCAGTTATGGCCATCAGCACTTACTTCGCCATCTACATAAAAATTATCAAGCAATACAAATTCTTTTGCCA
This sequence comes from uncultured Sediminibacterium sp., assembly GCA_964519475.1. Classification (GTDB taxonomy): domain Bacteria; phylum Bacteroidota; class Bacteroidia; order Chitinophagales; family Chitinophagaceae; genus Sediminibacterium. The sequence goes on along the minus strand of CAZFKE010000004.1, from coordinate 142,393 downwards.
GCGCATGTTGATTAGGTGTTACTTTTTCTCCAAACAAAACCAGTCGGGGATCGCCATTGCCTTCTTTCATATCACCCAGAACCTGGTCGTAGGTTCTGTTTTCTTTGATTATATAAAACACATATTTAATCGGCCCCTGTTCGCCTACTTTACGTGGAATAGGATTGCCTGCCTCACCCAATGCTGTTTGTTCTTTCCATTTTGTATAGGGTGTATTGCGGTAAACAACCTGGGAATACATTCCAAGCTTTTGTTCGTCAGGTTCTTCAAAGACACTCATTGTTCCTTTAAAAAGGCCGGCTATATATTGAACATCCTTTGGGCGGTTGGGATCGCCTTGCTGATAAACTACTTCCTGTCTGTTACCAAAAGGATTGGGGCCATAAGGATTAGCCATAGATGAAAAACCTTTTCCGTTTGCTACAAATACCTTCCTGCCAATTACCTTAACATTGGTAGGATACCATCCTACTGGAATAAATCCTTTGCTTTTACTTTTTCCAGGTAAGGATACATCAAAAACAGACAAACAGTTATTATCTGCATTGGCAATGTATAGCGTCTTCTCATCCTTACTTAAAGCAAGGCCATTAGTGGTTGAACCATTTGGCGCGTCGGGGTAGAGTGCCGCGTTCAGGGTTTCCAATACTTTTCTTTCCAGTATATTAATGATAGACACCGAGTTATCATTAGAATTAGCTACAAATAAATATTTGCCATTTTTTGATAATAGTAATTCATTGGGATTATCGCCTACCATCACTTCAGCAACTATGTTTTTTTTCTCGGTATCAAACACATATACTTTATCACAGCCCCAGCAGCTGATATAAAGTTCTTTCTGATCCGGAGATAAAATACATCCAAATGCTTCCCCGCCTAATGCGATCTGCTGGTCTACTTTTTTTGTTTTCAGATTAACCAGGTATAACGAATTATTATCCTTGGTAACCACATATAAAACCTGTTTTGCATCGTCCAAAGCCATGCCCGCGGGCGCTAGTTTATTGGGCCATTTTTTTCCAAGAATAATACTGTCTTTCAGAACCAGCTTTTTGTTTTCTATCCCATACGCTGTTATCCAGTTATCATTGCCGGCAGAAGCGTATAGTGTTTTCTCATCTGCACTGAATTGCAGGCCATACCAACTTTTTGGGATAACTACATTGTCCAGTACTTTTTCTGTTTGCGGATCGATCAGTTGTATGCTTTGTACACCCTGGCCATTATTGGTAACAGCCATCAGCTTTTTTGATTTGCTAACGGCAATATTCAAAGGCAGATCACCCAGCGGGAAACTACGGCCTACGGGTGTGAGACTCCAGCCATTGGGGAGGGTTACTTTCTTGGATTCGAGTTCCTGCAGGGTTTGGGTGAATGCATTGGCTGTAATGACAAGCAATAGTAAAAAGGGTACTGCTTTTTTCATATAAGTTATTTTATCAGGAGAATAAAGATACAAACCCGGCCGCTGAAAAAGCAGAAGACACGATTAATTAATGGAGAACCCGAACCTGTTTACTGCCTGGTAAAATCATAGGTTCGCATAATTTTAAATCTTGATCCGCCTCTTTCTCCGGGAACAATCATATACTGAATCTGTCTTACCAGTTTTCCGGTACTCGCGGCAGCAGGCGCGCCATCAACAGGAAAAACGGGGAATCGTCTTACAAGGTATCCTTCCATAAGAAAGAATTCATCGGCTCCTTTATAACCTATACGCGCTTTGGCGTCGTCAAAAATATCGGGGAAAATGATCGGTACCACCGTTTCATTCTTTTGTGAACTGATGCCAATCACATTGCCTTTAGGGATAGAATCATTGGAAAATACATAGAAAACCAAGTCGGGATAGCCATCCCGGTTAATATCGTCTACTTCTGCCTTCGTAATCCTTCCTTTTACTTCAAAGGAAAACTCACGTACATCTTTATCAAAACCCTGGGGAGAAATCGTCACAGAATTTTTTTCAGCACTTTTGTTAAAACAGGTAAGCCGGTAACCTACTCTACCCACTTTCATGGTCGTATCTAACCGTCTTGCCGGAATCTGTGCATGCAGCATAGCCATACCACAAAGAAAAGATATGATGAATGGTACAGATTTTTTGATACGCATACTCTGCCTGTTTATTAAGAGGGCTGAAGATAAGCAAAATCTACATCACATATTTCTTCGGTATTGCCCTCCCACTTCGTACAGTGCTCGGGTGATCTGTCCAAGGGAACAATATTTAACACAATCCATCAACTCATTAAACAAGTTATCATTATGAATGGCAGTTTGTTTTAGTTTTTGAAGGGCCTTACCACATTTCTGCTCGTTTCTTTTATGGAAGGATTGCAGGTTTTGTATCTGTTGTTCCTTTTCTTCTGTAGTACTTCTGATTACTTCGCCCGGCAGGATGGTAGGACTCCCTTTTTTATTGAGAAAAGTATTTACACCAATCAAAGGCAATTCGCCGGTATGTTTGCGTGTTTCGTAATACAGGCTTTCTTCCTGTATCTTGTTTCGCTGGTACATTCTTTCCATAGCGCCTAATACACCACCACGGTCTGTGATGCGATCAAATTCTGACAATACAGCTTCTTCCACCAGATCCGTTAATTCCTCCAAAGCAAAACTTCCCTGGATAAAGTTTTCGGTAACCGCTGTTCCCAGTTCCCTGTTAATAATGAGCTGAATAGCCATTGCCCTTCTCACGCTTTCTTCGGTAGGCGTGGTAATGGCTTCATCATATGCATTTGTGTGAAGACTATTACAGTTATCATATATGGCATACAAAGCCTGGAGTGTGGTGCGAATATCATTGAAATCGATTTCCTGCGCATGAAGGCTGCGGCCACTGGTTTGAATATGGTATTTTAATTTTTGAGAACGATCATTCCCTTTGTATTTGTGCTTCATGGCTTTGGCCCAGATACGGCGGGCTACACGGCCAATTACACTGTACTCAGGATCCATACCATTGCTGAAAAAGAAAGAAAGGTTAGGTGCAAAATCATCAATATGCATTCCGCGGCTTAAATAGTATTCAACATACGTAAAGCCGTTAGATAAAGTGAATGCCAATTGTGTAATCGGATTGGCACCCGCTTCTGCAATATGATACCCGCTGATACTTACGCTATAAAAATTGCGCACTTTCTGGTCAATAAAATACGCCTGTACATCGCCCATTAATTTCAAAGCGAACTCTGTTGAGAAGATACAGGTATTTTGCGCCTGGTCTTCTTTCAGAATATCTGCCTGTACCGTTCCACGGACTTGCGACAAGGCTTCGGCTTTAATTTTTTCATACACATCCGCCGGTACAACCTCATCTCCGCTTATTCCAAGCAACCGCAATCCCAATCCATTATTTCCTTCAGGTAAACGTTCTGGCAAAGCAGGATTATAATAGATAGGTTTGGGAAGATGCGAAAATTTTTGTTGTATATACGCATCTACTTCCGACCACTTGTTATTGGCTTCTATCCATTTTTCACATTCCTGATCGATGGCAGCATTCATAAAAAACGCAAGTAACATGGGTGCAGGGCCATTGATGGTCATGCTCACAGATGTTTTGGCATCGCAAAGATCAAAACCGCTGTATAATTTTTTTGCATCATCCAATGTGGCAATACTAACGCCGCTGTTACCTACTTTTCCAAAAATATCCGGTCGATGATCAGGATCTTCTCCATATAAAGTAACGCTGTCGAATGCAGTAGACAAACGGATCGCAGGCTGGCCAAGCGATACATAATGAAACCGTTTATTGGTTCTTTCCGGTCCCCCCTCTCCTGCAAACATTCTTGTGGGGTCTTCTCCTTTTCTTTTCAACTCAAATACACCGCCTGTATAAGGGAATTCGCCCGGTACATTTTCCTGTAATTGCCAGCGAAGAATATCACCCCAATCTTTAAATCTGGGTAATACCACTTTTGGAATTTTTGTGCCACTGAGTGATTTTACGGTTAAAGGTTGTTTGATGATCTTACCTCGTACTTCATATTCAAAATAATCAGCGTTATATTTTTTGATCAGCGCCGGCCATTCTTCGACCAGTTTTTTACACTCAGGATGTAATTGCTTTTCAAAATGGTCTTTCATTTCTTTAAGCGCTAACTCACTACTACCCTCCCTGTTTCGCAAAGAGGGCGTTGATTCGAGGGAATCGATTACACCATTTATCTGATAAAGTTTTGAAGCAATCGCTGATTGTTCATTCGCCCAATGATCGTAGCCCCGGTTAGTTTCTGAGATTTCGGATAGATAACGGACACGTTTGGGTGGTATGATCTGTGATTTAGTGGTAGTTGACTCACCATGGCCTTCTTTGTTTTGTAAAATGGGAATATGAGAGAAAACCGTTTCACATTTTTTTTCAATTATGTCAATTATTTTCTCAAATAATTCATTTACACCCGCATCATTGAATTGGGCGGCTATCGTTCCTACAATCGGCAGTTCTTCATCTTTAGCTTCCCAAAGATTGTGATTGCGTTTGAATTGCTTACGTACATCATGTAACGCATCCAATGCACCCGCTTTATCAAATTTATTTATACAAACAATGTCTGCGTAATCCAGCATATTTATTTTCTCAAGTTGTGAAGCGGCGCCATATTCCGGAGTCATCACATACAAGCTCACATCACAATAATCGAGAATAGATGCATCGCTTTGTCCCACACCGGCTGATTCTAAAATAATACAATCAAATCCCGTTGTTTTGCAGATATCGATTGCTTCCTGTACATGCGCACTCAACGCAGTGTTATCATCTCGTGTAGCAAGGCTGCGCATATACGCACGTGGGTGAGAGATGGCATTCATACGAATCCTGTCTCCCAATAAGGCGCCGCCCGTTTTTTTCTTGGATGGATCTACAGAAATAACAGCGATGGTTTTATCTGTAAATGAATACAGGTAACGGCGAACGATCTCATCGGTTACAGAACTTTTTCCTGCACCACCGGTTCCGGTAATACCGATTACGGGAATAGTGGCGTGTGGGGTTTGGCGTTCGGGGTTTGGCGTTATCAATCCATTTTCTGCATTTGTTATTTCCCTCGCTACTCTTCTTACATCTTTTACTTCGCCAAGGGTCATGGGTTTTTTGTAGACACCGGTTCCGTTCAAACTAAAATCACATTGACGGATCACATCTTCTATCATGCCTTCGAGGCCCATTTTTCGGCCATCATCGGGACTATAAATTTTGGTGATGCCGTATAAATGCAGCTCCCTGATCTCTTCAGGTAAAATGGTGCCGCCGCCGCCGCCAAATATTTTAATATGCCCGCAGCCATTCTGGTCAAGCAGGTCTTTGATGTATTTAAAGAACTCCACATGCCCGCCCTGGTAACTGGTAATGGCAATACCTTGCGCATCTTCTTCAATGGCACATTCTACAATTTCCAAAACGCTTCGGTTATGGCCGAGATGAATGATCTCGGCACCCTTGGCCTGCAAAATGCGACGCATGATATTGATTGCGGCATCATGCCCATCAAATAAACTGGCGGCTGTAACAATACGGATCTTATGCTGGGGAGTATATGCCATGGTTGTATATTGAACACAAGGCAAATTTACAGGTTTGACAGCAAAAGTTAACATTTGTTAGCTTTTGATTGAACGGTAATTTTCGCCTGAACTTCTTACTTTCAGGCCTTAAATAAGTTTATGTCTTTTACAGTCAGCATCGACGATCAACAAGGGTTCCCCATCATCACACTAACCGATACTTCTTCCGGAACAGAAGCCGAAATCTATGCGTTTGGTGGATTATTAAACGCATTTAGGATTCCGGTAGCCGGTTCGTTATTTAATGTGGTAGATGGATTTTCCGGGAGGGAAGATGTTGCAGCAAACATCACCCATGGTTTTAAAAGTGCAAAACTGAGCCCTTTTGTATGCAGGATGTTTGAAGGAAAATATCGTTTAAATGATAAAGATTACCAGGTTCACAAACATTTCCTCAACGGACACGCCATACATGGCTTACTCTATGATGGAATCTATGAGATCAGGAAACAAGAATCAGGAAACAAGAAGGCAAGTATCGAACTTGCCTATCATTATAAAGCTGATGATGCAGGATACCCTTTTCCGTATAACATTATTCTTGAGTGGAAACTGGAAACGGGAAATAAATTAAGTATTACAACAACTGTCTCACACAAAAATGATTATTCCATTCCAATGGCTGATGGATGGCATCCTTATTTTACATTGGGTGGATCGGTGGATGAATGGAGCATTCAATTCGACAGTAATACGCAACTGGAATATGATGCCGCTTTATTGCCTTCGGGAAAGAAATTAAAAGACGAGCGTTTTATCAGGGGTTCTTCTTTACAAAATATTGAACTGGATAATTCTTTCGAACTGGATCATTCGATAGATAGTACAAAATGTGTGCTGAGTAATGATACATTGAGACTGATTATTAAACCTGATAAGTCTTATCCATTATTGCAGCTATACATTCCTCCACACAGAAAAAGCATTGCCATCGAAAACCTGAGTGGCGCACCGGATAATTTTAACAATGGAATGTGGCGGATTGATCTGCCCGCAAATGAGCAGAAGGTATTTGCAACCAGTTATACAGTTGTTACCACTTATTAAATATTGAACAAGGAATGATGAACGGAGGCCTCGGTTCAACATTCAAAATTCCCTGTTCAATATTCGATATTCTACAGTTCTACCACCGCGATCATGCTGATCTCCACATTCACTCCACGTGGCAATCCTTTTACCGCAACGGTTTCACGGGCAGGATAATCGCCTTTGAAATAGGTTCCATATATTTCATTCACCTGGGCAAACAGGGCCATATCACTTAAAAAAATACTGGTCTTTACTACGTGTTCAAAACCGAGTTTGGCTTCTTCCAGCACCGCCTGCAGGTTTTTCATTACCTGGTGGGTTTCAGCCTGTACGGAAGAGGTATCGAGTTCGCCGGTGGCGGGCACAAAAGCTACCTGTCCGCTGATGAATACCATACCGTTTGCTTTCACTGCCTGGTTATAAGGGCCAATAGGGGCGGGTGCTTTATCTGTTTTAATGATCTGCTTTGACATAGAAATTGTTTTAATCGGCAGCAAATTGCTGTATTTCTATCAACCTGCCAACCTAAATTTGCGCTCTAACGATTCAATTCATCATGCAGGTTGTAATCAAAGCTAATCCCGAACAAAAACAAGCATTCCTCGCCAAAGGCATTCCCGGGGAAGTGCAGGTTAGCTGGCTGACTGATGAAAAAAATAAATCCGAAGCAGACGCGTATTTTGATCTGTGTTATGAAGAAGAGGGGGCTGCTTTTGCTGATATCAGGGATAAACCGGTCTTTATTAACTCGGTTATCGAACCAAGTGATGCATTACCCGGCAATTTTATAAGGATGAATGCATGGAATGGTTTTTTAGAGAGGGATCTAATAGAAATAGTAGTTGCTGATTCGGAGGTAATGGCTGATACTGTTTTGAAAGCATTCGGATGGAAATATCAGATTGTTCCGGATATACCGGGAATGATCGCTGTGCGTATAATTGCAATGATCATTAACGAAGCCTATTTTGGATTAGGAGATAGGATCAGTACAAAGGACGAAATAGATATTGCTATGAAATTAGGCACCAATTACCCTTTAGGGCCGTTTGAATGGAGTCAAAAAATCGGCCTGAAGAAAATCTATACCCTTTTGAAAAAACTAAGTGAACAGGACAGCCGTTATGCAGTGGCGCCTGCAATGGAAAAAGAACTCACAAACAATCCATAAACAATGTCGCTTCTGTTAAATATCGATACAGCCACGGAACATGCCAGCGTTTGCCTAAGCAATAACAGCACTGTTCTGGGCCTGATTGAAAGCAGTGAACAAAAGAACCACGCTTCATTTATTCAACCGGCCATACAGGAACTGATGAGCAAAAGCGGCCATTTGCTAAAACAAGTTGATGCCATTGCGGTTACTGCCGGCCCGGGCAGTTATACCGGTCTGAGGGTTGGACTGGCCACAGCCAAGGGCATTTGTTTTGCCCTTGATAAACCATTGATCCTGGTTAACACCCTGGAGGTTATGGCGCAAGCTATTATTAGTTATGTTGCATCTTCAACAATCGTTCTCAACCCGTCCACATTGCTGTGTCCGTTGATAGATGCCCGCCGCATGGAAGTGTTTACTGCTTTATATAGTCTTACACTTCAGGAAATAGAAGCCCCCTATGCGCTCATCGTGGATGAAAATGCCTTTACCGGAACCCATTATCAAAATCCCATCATTTTTAGTGGATCGGGGCAACAGAAAATACAGGGGGTTATTCATCATCCCAAAGCTTCCTTTCTACCCGTTCAGCACAATGCTACCCATCTTGCCCTAAGGTCTTCCATAGCCTTCTTGTCCAAACAATTTGCCAACCTTGCCTATGCCGAGCCACTCTATGTAAAAGCCTTTTTTGATACTTCCAAAAAAGCCTGATAAGGAAAGAAAAAATATTCACAAATTTTATACTATGAATCCCCAAACATTTTGTTTAACTTTATGTGAACGAGTTTAGTTTTTTTAATCCCCCACATAACTCTATTGCCATGACCCAGTCTTTACAAGCCGTTGTCCTACTGAATGGTAAAACCCCAATCAAAGTCGACTTCCTTCATACAAAGAAAGCCTCATTGATTCTCAGGTCTATTAACCATAAGCTACGTCAGCAAATCATCAAACTGCTTGATGAACATCAGAAAATGACCGTTACCGAGATATATGTTAAGCTCAGGCTTGAACAATCGGTTGCCTCTCAACACCTTGCGATCTTGCGACGAGCCGGTATCGTAAGTACCTCGCGCGATGGTAAGTTCATATTTTACTCCGTTAACTATAACCGGCTGGCAGAAGTGGTTCAGTTCGTAGAAACACTGGTAGGTTAGGTTGACAGGATTTATGACAATTTTGGCCTTTTGCCGACTTCTATCCTTAGTTGGCCTGAAGCTTGCCATTATCTTTGCTTAAAATCAAGCATTACATGTATATCAAGCAATTATATACGGGATGTATCAGTGAAGCTGCATACTATATTGAGAGTGAGGGCATTGCTGCCATTATTGACCCGCTTCGTGATATTGAGGAGTACCTTGACCTTGCACAGGAAAGAAAAGCAAAGATCAAATATATTTTTGAAACGCATTTTCATGCCGATTTTGTAAGCGGGCATTTAGACCTTGCTGCAGCAACAGGTGCTACCATTGTTTACGGTCCGGGCACCCTTACTCATTTTACAGTACATGTTGCCAAAGATGCCGAGGTGTTTGAAATAGGTAAAATAAAAATACAGGTTCTCCATACACCCGGGCATACCCTGGAAAGCAGCTGTTATTTGTTGAAGGACGAGAACGGAAAAGACCATGCAGTATTTACCGGAGATACTTTATTTGTGGGGGATGTTGGCCGGCCCGATCTGGCGCAGAAACAAAACGAAATTACCATGGAAGACCTTGCCGGGATGATGTATGAAAGCCTGCAAAACAAGATCATGGTATTGGCAGATGAGGTAATTGTTTACCCGGGCCACGGTGCGGGAAGCAGTTGCGGAAAAAGCCTTGGGCCCGAAACACAAAGCACTATTGGCGAGCAGAAAGAAAACAATTATGCTTTACAACCACAAACCAAACAGGAATTTATTGCTGCCGTTACCGATGGATTAGCCGCACCGCCACAATATTTTCCGGTAAATGCCAAGATCAATAAAGAAGGATATGAAAGCCTGGACCTTGTGTTAGAAAGAGGATTGAAGCCATTGAGTATTACTGATTTTAAAGCAAAAGCAGCAAAAGATGATGTGATCATTCTGGATACACGTGTATCCGATGTGTTTACACAAGGTTTTGTGCCCGGCTCTATCAGTATTGGTTTGGATGGCCGTTTTGCGGAATGGGCAGGAAGTTTATTGCCTTTTGATAAAGACATCCTGCTTGTTACAGAAAAAGATAAAGAAAGAGAAACCATTATCCGGCTTGCAAGGGTAGGCTATGAAAAAATAGAAGGCTACCTCGATGGTAGTTATGAAGCATGGCTGGCATCAGGTGAAAAAATAGATATGATCATTGATGTGGAAGCAGATGAACTGGCCATGGATATTCCTTTCGACCCGAAACTAGTGGTAGTGGATGTAAGGAAACTACCTGAATATGCAGACGGGCATCTCAAACAATCCATCAATATTCCTGTGGCTGAAATGATAGATCCCGCAAGCATGGCCAATCTGGAAGACTCGCATAATATTTATGTGCATTGTGCCGGTGGCTATCGGAGTGTGATTGCCTGTTCTTTATTGAAAAGACAAGGCATTCATAATCTCTACAATGTGATAGGTGGTTGGAGTAAAATCAAGGAGATACCGGATAAATTTGAGATAGAGAAAACAGCAGCCGTATTAAATTAAAAAGGGCCGGCAGGCTTGCGCCACCTGAACATTTTTTAGTTTACTAGCAAATGCCCATATTTTTCCTGATCAAATTCCCATTTCCATCTGCGATGGCTCCACAAGTAGTTAGACGGTTTTAATCTGATCGCTTCTTCAACACGAGAGGCAAATAATTGGGTGAGTTTTCCATTGTCGAAATCGCAGGGCTTATCAGTGAGCAGCTCCATCTGCACATGGTAAAAGCCTCTTTTTACTTTATAAAAATGCCCGAAGAATACAGGCGTATTATTGAGTTTGGCTCCTTTTTCCGGACCCGTTACAAAAGGTGTTAACCTACCAAAGAAGTTTACCCAATACGCGTTGAGTGGTGAACCTGGATTCTGATCAGCAGCCAACCCAAGCGCATAACGGCCTTTTACATATTCGTGAAACTTGGTTTTAAAATTTATAGCCGTAATAAGTATAGAGCCATAACGGCTGCGCAGGTTATAAATGATTCTATCAAATGCCTGATTAGATATAGGCATATACACCGCCACAAAAGGGATTTTTAAATCGCGTGCCACCCCAAGATTAATATATTCCCAATTAAAAAAATGGCCAGCCTGTAACTGTATATTCACACCTGAATCATACAAAGCATTCACCACTTCTATATTGGAAGTATATCTTTTATTGAATTCTTTACTTCCTACTGATAATAGTTTGATCGTTTCCATAAACGTGTCTATCAGGTTATGATAGAAATCTTTGGCAATCCGTATTCTTTCTGTTCCTGTTTTCTCCGGAAAGGCAATCAGCAGGTTTTTCATAACCACTTCTTTCCTGTATCCAAATACATAATAGACCAAAACATATATGCTATCGCTGATCAGGTAGATAATAAACCATGGCAATAAAGACAATAGATATAATAATGGATAAATAATATAATACATCGGGTAAAAATGGTTTATAAAATGATGTTCTGTAATAATTCGCTCTTTTGCAGATGATCTGTATTGTAATGCAGGCCCCTGCTTTCTTTCCTGAACTCTGCACCTTTTACGATCAGGTAACCCACGGTAATTACATTACGCAGTTCGCATAATTGCGGTGACACTTTAGTTGATTTATACAAGGCTTCCGTTTCAGCAAACAAAAGATCCAATCTTTTCATAGCACGTTCCAGTCGCACATCTGTACGCACAATACCCACATAATCGCTCATGATCTGGCGTAATTCCTTCTGGCTTTGGGTGATGAGGATCATTTCGCTTGGCTCCGTTGTTCCGGTTGCATTCCAGTCGGGGATTCGGGTTTCGAAAGAAAGCTGTTCAATCAGTTTGCTGCTGTCAAGAAAACAGCGGTGGCCAAATACCATCGCTTCCAATAAACTATTACTGGCTAAACGGTTTGCGCCATGTAACCCGGTACTGGCGCATTCGCCACAAGCATATAAATGTTGAACGGAAGTCCTGCCCCATTCATCTGTTTTAATACCACCGCAACTATAATGTGCGGCCGGAGCAACCGGGATCATATGTTCCATCACATCAATACCCAGACTCAAACATTTTTCATAGATATTGGGAAAATGATGGATAAACTTTTCTTTATCCATGTGGCGGCAATCCAGGTATACATGTTCTGTACCGGTACGTTTCATTTCATTGTCAATGGCCCGTGCTACAATATCGCGCGGGGCTAGGTCTTTACGGGCATCATATCTTACCATGAATGCCTCACCGCTTTTATTACGAAGAATGCCTCCATCGCCACGCACAGCTTCTGTAATTAAGAAAGAAGGAGAAATACCCGGCTCGTATAAGGCCGTGGGATGGAACTGGATAAACTCCATATTCTCGATCTTGCCTTTGGCACGGTATACCATGGCTACTCCATCACCTGTGGCAATAATCGGATTGGTAGTGGTTCGGTAAGCCTGTCCGCAACCGCCGGTTGCCAGTAAGGTAATCTTTGCTAATATTTTTTCGATCTGTTGCGTATGCAGGTTTAATACATAGACTCCATAGCAGGTAATATCTAAAGTTGATTTTGTAACGAGATAACCCAAATGGTGCTGGGTTATGATATCAATAACAAAACAATGATTGAGTAATTCTATATTCTTTATGGTTTGCAGTTCTGCGAGCAATGCTCTTTCCATTTCCTTTCCGGTAACATCTTTATGATGCAGGATTCGGTTCTCACTATGTCCGCCTTCTTTTCCAAGACTGTATTCTCCTTTTTCGTCTTTGTCAAATTCTGCCCCGTAAGCTATGATCTCTTTGATGCGTTCCGGGCCTTCTTTTACAACGATCTCTACAATCGCTTCATTACACAATCCATCACCGGCGATCAAAGTGTCTTCGATATGCTTGTGATAGCTATCATGTTCTTCGTCCCAAACCCCTGCAATTCCCCCTTGTGCATATTTGGTATTGGTTTCGTCTGCATTTGTTTTGGTAATGATAGTGATCTTTTTATCGGGGAAAGCCTTTGCTGTTTTTAATGCATAGGTTAAACCGGCAATACCTGATCCGATAACGAGAAAATCTGTTTGCATATTCCTGTTGCCAAAAGGCAGTTTACTTGTAAGAATAATACTTGCTGTATTGTTTGTGGGGAGACAAACAAAGGCTAAACAACAGTTAAGCCGGTTCTATCCAGGCTTCGCTTTCTTTTAATAAATTGATCAGCTCTGCAACGGCAATTTCGCTTTCGATATTCCGTTTCATAATCTCTTTGCCTTTGTATAAAGTGATCTTGCCTACCCCACTGCCTACATATCCAAAATCTGCATCGGCCATTTCGCCGGGGCCGTTAACGATACAACCCATGATAGCAATTTTAACACCTTTCAGGTGATGGGTCACACTTCTGATTTTAGCAGTGGTTTCCTGCAAGTCAAATAAAGTTCTGCCGCAACTTGGGCAACTGATGTATTCTGTTTTGGATATCCTTGTTCGGGTAGCCTGTAAAATACTAAAGGCCGTTGAATTGATAAACTGTTCTACGGATGTGTTATTGGAATAATTTCTACCACTGGTATCTTGTGTGCCGGATGATTGTTGCCGATAACTTTCCGCTGACATGCCTAAACAAATCCCATCTCCAAAGCCATCTAAGAACAAAGCGCCACACTCTGTAGAATAATGGATCAGGTGTTCATCTGCTGTTTGCCAGTTACTATCTGTGATCAGCACAACAGGATTTTTGATCTTTCGGTTCATCAATTCCATAAACATTCTCCGAACGGCGGGCATGGCATGTTGCCGGGCACTGCTTAAACAAAGCACCACAGCTGTATCGTTGGCCAATTCATCAAGGTTGGTAAAATCATTGATAGCCGTCCCATCGCTGAAACAATCAATCATCACAAAATTGAGCTCTTTGCTTTTGGCCTCTGCTGAAACATAACCGGATGCATCAAATATGGGAAAATATTTTTCCTTATCTGCTGCTTCAGCCCATGCAGCTGGATAGGTGATCACTTTTAGTGTTCCTGGTAAAGCAAAGTTTATTAATTGATGACCGGTGAAAACATAATCGGCCGCAGCATCACTGATATTCCATTTATCTGTTGCTTGATCATATTTGTACCCGATACTTTCCAGATGTTTGGGAGTGATAATATCGATCTTACTCAGATCGGCTACCACAACCGGTACATGCTTGGCACCGATATTGTTTACTGCAAAGGTTTCCCTGCGTTGATACAGGAATGGGCTATATGGAGTTTTTTCTATGGAAGGAATACTGACAGCTGACGGCTCGTTACCCACGGATGAGTATCTCTTTACAATATCACGGCATACCGGAATTTCAAACTCAGGGTCTTCTGTTAAGCTCACACGAACCGTATCACCAATACCATCTTCTAATAAGGTACCGATACCCACTGCACTTTTTACACGGCCATCTTCTCCATCACCCGCTTCAGTAACACCCAGATGTAATGGATAGCATTCGCCAAACTCCGTATCCATCTGTTGTATCAATAAACGATAGGCCTGAACCATTACCTGCGGGTTACTGGCTTTCATGCTTAGTATAATATTGTGGTATGATTCACCTCGTGCAATTCTTAAAAACTCCATCGCACTTTCTACCATTCCCATCGGTGTATCGCCATAACGGCTCATGATACGATCGCTAAGTGAGCCATGATTGGTACCGATGCGCATGGCAGTACCATATTCTTTACAAATTGTAACCAGCGGTGTAAACCTTTCGCGAATGCGGTCTATCTCTTCAAGATATTCTGAATCGGTATAATCGATTTGTTCAAATTTTTTCTTGTCAACATAGTTACCGGGATTCACCCTCACCTTCTCAACAATGCGTGCAGCGATCTCTGCGGCATTGGGTGTAAAGTGAATATCTGCTACCAATGGTGTATCATAACCACGCTTACGCAGTTCCTCTTTAATATTCTGTAAATTCTCTGCTTCTTTTTTACTTGGGGCTGTAATGCGAACCAGTTCTGCACCGGCTTCAATACAACGGATGCTTTGTTCTACCGTTGCCTTGGTATCCATGGTATCGGTGGTAGTCATGGTTTGCAGGCGGATAGGGTGAAAATTGCCCAGTAAAAGGTTGCCGATTTTTACTTCCCTGGTTTTTAACCGGCCATATTGTGTGAGTGAGTTACAATACAATTGCATAGCGGATATATCTGCTGCAAATCTAACAGATATGGGGGAGAAAGGTTGCAAAGAAAGCGTCAAATTAGGCATATTACCCTTGCGTAGCCTTTCTTCATAGCAAGTTCTTGGTTAAATTTACATTACCGCAAAAACACGGCAGCGTAACGATTGGCAAGGTTTATCTTTTGCCCTCGAAAAAGCCCTGTTGTTTTAGAATGGATTTCAGGATGTCCAGGCAGGCCGTTGAAAGCTTCGTGTTGTGGTCGGCTTCCACATGTAAGACAAAAAAGTAGGGATGATTATTCTCTTCTATCCAGCCTACTATCCAACTCAATTCATGACCATTTTCTCTGAAACCCAGGCCGGTTATATAGCTGAGCTTATAATTGGCGTTAGATTCGCGAAGCATTACTTTTTTAACAAGATCCTGTGTTCTTTTCTGGAAAGGCAACTGGCCAAAATACAATCGCTTTACTAAGCCTAATTGTTCATCGGATGTAATTTTTAAAGAATTATCGATCCAGAATTTATCAACCGCGCCCCCAATCGTGTGGTTGCCGTATTTTAAACTATCCAGCCAGAATTTCATGGTGTCTTTACCAATGCGTCTCGCCAATTCCTGATAATAAGGTAGCGCAGATACTTTGAAAGCTTCTTCCATAGTCAGGTCTTTGTTCCAGTCAACCGCTGTATCAGCATTCGGCAAAGTACTTACAACTCCATCCCATTTAATTACCATTTTCTCATTAATAATTCTTCCGGTTTCAATACCGATCAGGGAGTTTACGATTGTAAAAGTAGATGCCGGTGAATAAGCAGAATCTTTAAAACGCGATAAATTATAAATAGTGAATTGGCCCGTTCCATTATCAAACAAGCCAAAAGTGCCGGTTACTTTTTTTTCATCAAAAAAATTCTTCAGCCCATCTTCAATTTTTACATTATTGGGAGAACAACTGATGATTAAATATGAAAAAATGAAAATGAAACATATTGGCCACTGCTTATTTGTAATTGCTGACAATTTCATGAACAACTATTTTAATTATGAATTCTTAATTACTTAATTACCCCCAGTTCTTTACCCAGTTTTGTAAAAGCTGCAATGGCTGTATCCAGGTGTTCCTGTTGGTGTGCGGCACTCAGCTGAACACGGATCCTGGCCTGTCCTTTGGCTACTACGGGGAAGAAGAAACCAATCACATATATGCTTTCCTCCAATAATTTAGCTGCGAACGTTTGCGCTACTAGTGCATCGTATAACATGATGGGAACAATAGGGTGATCTCCGGGTTTGATATCGAAACCGGCTTCTGTCATTTTGCTGCGGAAATACCGGGTATTGTGTTCGAGCCTGTCGCGGAGTTCAGTGGTTTCTGTTAACATATCCAATACTGCGATGGAAGCGCCTACAATACTTGGTGCCACCGTATTAGAAAACAAATAGGGACGGCTTCGCTGACGAAGCATTTCGATGATCTCTTTTCTACCCGATGTAAAACCGCCACTCGCGCCACCCAAGGCTTTACCCAATGTTCCGGTAATAATATCAATGCGGCCCATCACATTTCTATACTCATGCGTACCCCGGCCTGTTTTACCAAGAAAGCCTGATGAATGACATTCATCGATCATGACAATGGCATCATATGCATCGGCCAGGTCACAGATCTTATCTAATTGGGCAATGGTTCCATCCATACTGAATGAACCATCTGTTACGATTATGCGGTTTCTACTACCGGCGCTTTCTTTCAACTTCGCTTCCAGGTCAGCCATATTGTTATGCTCGTAACGGTAACGCTGTGCTTTACACAAACGAACGCCATCAATAATAGATGCATGGTTCAATGCATCGCTGATGATGGCGTCCTGTTCTCCAAACAAGGGTTCAAAAACGCCGCCATTGGCATCAAATGCGGCAGCATATAAAATAGTATCTTCTGTTCCGAGGAAAGTGGCGATCTTTTGTTCCAGTTCTTTATGAATATCCTGTGTGCCACAGATAAAACGTACACTGCTCATGCCATAACCATGTGTTTCAATGGCTTTATGGGCAGCGGCAATTACTTTGGGATGAGAAGAAAGTCCGAGGTAATTATTGGCACAAAAGTTCAATACTTTTTTCCCGTTCACCATAATTTCGGGGCCCTGTTCACTGGTAATGATCCTTTCTTTCTTGAATAAACCGGCGGTTTCAATTTCCTTCAGTTATTCGCCTATACGGGATACAAATTTTTCATTCATATGGGTACATTTTCGGATGGCAAAGGTAGAGTGAATAATGAATATGGAACCAGGAATTTTGAATACTGCCTGATGGAAAACAGATGAAGGCGGTAAATAAAAGCTACATAAAAAATGTATTTATTCCTTTTCCATTTTTACAGCTGTGCCATAACATAGCACTTCTGTAATGCCATTCATTACCTCATTCGCATCGTAGCGAACGCCGATAATAGCATTGGCGCCCATACTATCGGCATGCAGGATCATTTCCCGGTAAGCTTCCTGGCGGGCGGTTTCACAGAGTTCGGTATAGATAGTGATATTCCCGCCAAAAAGGCTTTGTAAGCCACCAACAATATTACCGGGCAGGCTTCGGGAACGAACAGTTATGCCACGAACAACACCTAACTGTTCGGTAATCCGGTAGCCTTTCACATCAAAACTCGTACTAACAAATGCATCGTAAACCATAGTAGTTATTTTTAGGGTGAAGAATCACCGTTAAATTACTCAACTATGTTCTGAATCATAACTATTTGGAGAGAAATTATAGCACAAACCGGTAACCAACGCCTTTAATCGTAATGATTTCGAGTGAGGAATCTTCTTTCAGGTAACTGCGGATCTTGGTGATATAGACATCGAGGTTACGGCTGTTAAAAAAAGAATCCTTACCCCAGATATGAGTAAGCAGGTCGCGGCAGTCGATCACTTTATCGCGCCGGCCATATAAATATTTCAATAATTCAGTTTCGCGGTAAGAAAGTTTCTTTTCTTCTTTACCGATAGACAGTACCTGTTTATTTAAATGGAAATGATATTTGCCAAGCTGAATGCTATCGCCAGCCAGCACAATTAGATCTTCTTCCTTACCCTCAATGCATTTTCAATACGAACGATCAGTTCTTCCATACTGAAGGATTTACGGATATAATCGTTGCGCCGGTTTTAAAACCTTGTACCACATCATCGGTTTGTGTTTTAGCCGTCAGGAAAATAATAGGTATATCATCATTGAGCTTACGGATGTCTTCTGCAATTTCAAAACCGCTTTTATGGGGCAGCATAACATCAAGTATACAGATATCGGGTTGTTCATCTTCAAATATGCGCACTACATCGGCGCCATCGCTTTCCATGACCACATCAAAACCACGGGTTCCCAGGGTTTCTTTTACGATCTTGCCCAGGAATACTTCATCTTCTACATATAATACTTTGATTGCCATCAGTCCGATTCAATACTTACGATCGCATGCTGTTTTTCAAACTGAAGTTTCATAGAAGCTGCCACTTCTTCCATCAGCTGCAGGAAATCGAATGATTCTTTCTACAAAGCAATTTCCTGTTTTCAAACATAGAAAGCTTCAATGCTTTATCAACCAATAATCCGAGACGTTGCAATTCGGATGCGGAAATATCCAGGTATTCTTTGGTACGAACCGGATTATCCAATCCACCAAAATTACGCAAGGCTTCCATCACTCTTGCTGCGGTTAATGAACTTTGTTGAAAGGTTAATCAACGTTAATAGAATTGAAAATCAAAAAGCCACAGATTCAAAATTTTCTATACAATTCTGAATCTGTGGCTTTCTGGTATTATCCATTTCCCAATATCCCTAATTCTCCACCTTTAGTAACTCTACTTCAAATATCAATGTTGCTCCTGGCCCGATTGCGGGCGGCGCATTATCTCCATAAGCCATATCAGCCGGAATTACTAATCGCCATTTACTACCAATAGTCATCAGTTGCAAAGCCTCCTGCCAGCCGCGGATTACATTGCCGAGCGGGAAGGTTGCGGGTTCGCCTCTGTCTACAGAACTATCAAATTTAGTTCCGTTGATCAGTGTGCCCGTATAATGACAGGTTACTTTACTCGCCAATGTTGGTTTGGTATTATCTGTACCGGCTTTCAATACTTCATATTGCAAACCGCTGGGAAGGGTTACTACACCTGGGCGTTTTGCATTTTTTGCCAGATAAGCAACCCCTTCTGCTTTGGCTACAGAAGATTTGGCTTCGCTGGCTTTCATTTGATAGGCGCTGATGCAACTTGTAATAGCTGCATCGTCTAATAAAGCAGTCTTATTCAATTTTACATCACTCAATGCTTTTTCAAATAAAGTCATATTAATATTGTTAAATCCTTGTGCTTTCAGGCTTTGCCCAATACGCAGTCCTACTGCATAGCTGATGCTGTCAGTATTGTTTTTAAAAGGTTTTGCAGTTGTGGCGGCAGTTGTTGATTTTACAACAGGCTTTGTACCATTTACCTGTTTTTTAACCTGGGCAAAACTAGCTGTAGAGAACAAGGCAGCGGTAATCACTAAGATCGATTTATTCATTTTCATTATTTGTGCGTCAAAGAAAAGGTATTTCTTCCAAACCCTGGCAGCCCTATCTGGTAAGGAGCTTGGATTTAGTTATTCAATAGTTCTTTAATGGCTGCTGCTGCTTTCCCGAAATCGAATTTGTTGATTGTTTGCTGCATCATGGTTTCTATCTTATCATTACATAAATTACCTATACTTCCTTCATGTACATGGTTAACCTGGCTGGTATGCTTGAATTTTCCTTCTTCAATGGCCATCCCAACCTGCTTATACGCATCCCTGAAAGGAATCCCTTGTAAAACCAGTTTGTTTACTTCTTCTACACTGAATACATATTTATATTTTTCGTCTGACAGGATATTTTCTTTAACAGTAATATGGCTTAGCATCAATTGCGCCATATGCAAACAATCTTTCAGCGTTTGAAAAGCCGGGAAAAGATGCTCTTTCAATAATTGCAGATCACGATGGTAACCCGATGGCAGATTAGTGGTCATCAGCATAATCTCATTTGGCAACGCTTTGATACGGTTACAATGAGAACGGATCAGTTCGAAAACATCAGGGTTTTTCTTATGCGGCATAATGCTGGAACCAGTGGTTAATGATGAAGGAAAACTAACAAAATCAAAATTCTGGTTCAGGTACAAACAGGCGTCCATACTCATTTTAGCAAGTGTATCTGCCAGGTTAGCCAATGCCATTGCCGTAATACGTTCTGCTTTGCCGCGACCCATTTGGGCGTAAATAACATTATAATTCAGATCTGCAAATCCTAATAATTGGGTAGTAAGTGTTCTGTTAATAGGGAAAGAAGAGCCATAGCCCGCCGCGGAGCCCAATGGATTTTTATTCACCACTTCGTAAGCTGCCTGTAGCGTGATCAGATCATCTACCAGGCTTTCCGCATATGCGCCAAACCACAAACCAAAAGAAGATGGCATAGCTAACTGTAAATGCGTATAGCCGGGGAATAAATTTTGTTGATACTTTTCACTTTGCGTGATAAGCAATTGGAAGAAAGGCTGCACTGCCTGCACCAGTTCTTTAATTTCATTACGGAGGAATAATTTCACATCCACTAAAACCTGGTCGTTACGGCTTCTGGCTGAATGAATTTTTTTACCAACATCCCCCAGTTTTTGGGTAAGCAATAATTCAACCTGTGAGTGAATATCTTCCACATGCTCATCAATCGTGAGACCTGAATTTTGAGTAAGTTGATAGATATTCTTTAATTCAATAATTATCTGCCCGGCTTCTTCCTTCGTTAATAAGCCAACACTGGCAAGCATATTAGCGTGTGCCATTGACCCCAATATATCAAAGGGTGCGAGCAAAAGGTCGAATTCTTTATCTTTTCCAACGGTAAATTTCTCCACCTGCTTGGATGTGTCCGTATTTTCTTTGCTCCACAGTTTCATAATACTTGCTTTAAAAGTTGAATGTACAGATCGATGCCATTTTCAATTTCTTCCAGATAAATATACTCATCCGCTGTGTGACTTCTGGCACTATCCCCCGGGCCGATCTTTAAGGTTTGAAAAGGCATCAATGCTTTATCACTGGTGGTAGGCGACCCGTAATAACTGCGCTTTACTTGCAAACCGGCTATTACCAGCGGATGAACCAAGGCAAAGGATGTGGAACGCATACGAAGGCTGCGTGGTGTTACCTCACTTTTCACATTTGCCTGTATGGTATGTAGTATCTCTTCAAACGTATATAATTCGTTTATCCTTACATCCACAACACACTTGCATTGAGAGGGAACCACATTGTGTGCTTTGTTATCTGTTTCAATAACGGTAACCGTCATCTTAACCTCACCCAACAAAGGAGATATTTTTTCAAAGCGATACTGTTTAAACCACTCAATATCCGGCAAAGCTTTGTACAAAGCATTTTCACCTTCTTCTCTTGCAGCATGACCGGCCATTCCTTTTGTGATAACATCCAGCACCAATAATCCACGCTCGGCAATCGCCATCTGCATTTGAGTAGGTTCTCCTACGATGCCGCAATCTATTTCAGGTAAGGCCGTGAGTAAAATTTCAATACCGTTTTTTCCCGATATCTCTTCTTCGGCAGTTGCGGCAAATACAAGGTTGTAGGCCAATCCTTCTGCTTCATAGAAATATAAAAATACGGCCATCAATGCTACCAATGGGCCGCCGGCATCATTACTACCCAATCCAAAAAGTTTACCTTCTTTTTCAACAGGGGTAAATGGATCAAGCGTATAGGCTTTATTTGGTTTTACGGTATCATGGTGAGAGTTGAGCAGTAAGCAGGGTTTGCTTTCATCAAAATGTTTATTAACGGCCCATACATTGTTTAATAAACGTTTGGGGGGAATATGATTTGATTGTAGAAATTTTTCAATCACCGCTGCGGTATTATCCTCTTCCTTACTAAAAGAAGGTATGGATATCAGTTCCTTTAATAAACTAATCGCTTTGTTATATAATATAGTATGGTTATCCATTGACATTCAAAAACGATTTGTAATAAAATTTCTGATACACTATCTTCCCATTTTTCCATTGCTGCACAACTGCTTCATTCAGCTTTTGGGGGCCATATTTTTTACTGTCGAAAACAATCTCCATTTCTCCCATCACAATACCTTTCTCTTCGTCTATTATCAGGTTTATAAAGTATTGTTTAAAACTGTTTACTCCATTGAGGTTCACAATTTCCATCTCTCTAATAGTGGCTTTACCTTTTGCCGCTGGTTCATCATTTTCAACCTGTTCTATTTCTTCATCATAATAAAGATCTATCAAAGCGAGGTTATCCCCATTTTCAAGCATACCCCTATACATGGGTATTATTTCTTTTAGCGGTTTATTCATACTTCAAGTTGAATAATTGTACCCGATTTTTGCGCAATAATTTCTACCAGATACTCCGCATTGCCAATAATTACTTCTGATACACCGCTTTCCAAAGCAGCAAATGCATTATCCAGTTTCGGAAGCATCCCCGCAAAAATTAATTTCTTTTCTTTCAGTTCTTTATAATATACCGGATTGATCAAGGGTATAACGGAGTGCTCATCATCAACATCCAGCAACACACCATTTTTTTCAAAAGAATAGATCAGTTTTACATGGTATAATTTACCCAATGCTTTGGCTATTTCCTGTGCAATGGTGTCTGCATTGGTATTCAACAATTGCCCTTTGCCATCTTGTGTAATAGGGGCAGCAACCACTGTCATATGATTATCAAGCAGAAGCTGCAGCAAAGCAGTATTCACATGATCAACATCCCCCACAAAACCATAATCAATCGTTGCATGCTTTCTTTTATGCGCAGTGATCAGGTTACCATCCGCACCACTCAATCCTATTGAATTACAACCATGGGCCTGTAACTGTGCTACTATATTTTTATTGATATAGCCGGCATACACCATCGTTACGATCTTTAGTGTTTCTGCATCCGTGATCCTTCTTCCGTCTACCATCTGTTGTGTAACACCCAGGCCAGCAGCCAGTTTGCTAGCCAGCTTTCCACCACCATGTACCAATACTTTTTTGCCTTGTACACCTGCAAATGACTTCAGGAATGAAGAAAGTTTACTTTCCTCATCAATAATATTGCCACCTATCTTTATAACAATAACTGTATCCACGTATTAAAAGTTGGTCTTCAAAATTTCTGATAACACTGCCTGTGCTGCCCATACCCTATTACCTGCCTGTGTGGACACAAGGCTATGCTGACTATCCAATACCTCATCGCTTAACTCTACATTTCTTCTTACAGGCAGGCAATGCATCACTTTTGCATTTTGGGTAGTGGCCAGTTTTTCTTCTGTAAGCATCCATGCCGGATCGTTCTCGTATATTTTACCGTAATCACTATAGGTACTCCAGTTTTTCACATATACAAAATCTGCATCTTTTAATGCGGCATCCTGGTCGTGGGTGATACTGGCACCTTGGGTAAACACTTCTGCCAGTTCATATTCATGCGGGTGGGTGATCACAAAATCCGCCTCGCCCCATGCATTGATCCATTGCGCAAAACTATTGGCTACACACTGTGGCAAAGGTTTAATATGCGGCGCCCAGGTTAACACGATTTTGGGTTTGCCCCCAGCCCCTAAAGGGAAATTATTCATGCTTTCTTTGATAGTAACAATATCTGTCAAAGATTGTAATGGATGCAACGTGCCGCTTTCCAAACTCACAACCGGTACTCCTGCATATTTGATAAACTGGTTAATGAGCATTTCACTATAATCCTCTTCCTTATTTTTTAAAGAAGGGAAAGTGCGCATGCAGAGAATATCAAAATATTGCCCGAGTATCGGTGCCGCATCCTTTACGTGTTCCACTGTATTACCGCTCATAATAGCACCTTCTTCAAACTCCAATGCCCAACCTTCTTTATCAACATTGAATACAATTGCTTCCATACCCAGGTTCTTTGCTGCGATCTGTGTACTCAACCGGGTACGCAAACTCGGATTCAGAAACAAAAGCCCTACCCGTTTATCTGCTCCAAGATCCCTGTCAACAAATGGATTTGCTTTATACATCAATGCCTTGGATGCTAAAGCATTTATATCGGTTACATCATGAACTGAAATAAATTTTTTCATGTTCTAACGCTTAAAGGAGGTTTTATGTTTATCAACCATTGAACTACTATATTACTTCGTTGTGTCACTCACTTCAACTTTCTGTTCGTTACTGAGCTCTTCAATAGCTTCTTCCAAAGAATCCAGAAAATCATCTATCTGACGCCTGGTGATTGCCAATGAAGGCAAAAGACGGATCACATTCGGTTTTGCCTCTCCCGTAAATACTATTAAATCGAATAATTATTTCTTTTTTAAGTCTTTCCATTCTTCAGGAACGTCAAATCCAATCATTAAACCCCTACCCCGGACATTTTTTAAACCCCTAATTGCTTTCAGTTTATTGATCAGGTACTCTCCCTTCTCTTTTGCATTCTCGATCAGCTTTTCATTCTCAATCACTTCCAATACTGCCAAAGCTGCTGCACATGCCAATTGGTTTCCACCAAATGTTGTTCCCAACATACCATACCGGGGCTTTATATTGGGTGCAATGAGTATTCCGGCTACCGGGAAACCATTACCCATTCCTTTTGCCATCGTATAAATATCTGCATTCACGCCTGCAAAATCATGCGAAAAGAATTTCCCGCTTCGTCCATAGCCACACTGAACGCTATCCGCAATATAAACCGAACCATTTGTATCGCACAATTGCCTGATCAATTGCAGAAATGAATCATTGGCAATATGAATACCCCCCACACCCTGTATCCCTTCAATGATCACAGAGGAAATTTCTTTACCCTGTTCTGCAAAACAGGCTTTCAAAGCCGCTTCATCATTGAAAGGAAGAAAAATTACCTTATCCGTTTCATTCACCGGCGCTACAATAGAAGGATTATCTGTTGCTGCTACCGCCAAAGAAGTTCTTCCATGAAAGGATTTAGAAAAAGCAATGATCTTTTTACGGCCATTTACAAAAGAAGCCAGTTTCAATGCATTTTCGTTCGCCTCTGCACCACTATTACAAAGAAACAGTTGGTATGTTTCTTTACCACTAAGCCTTCCTAATTGGGAAGCCAGTTCCTGCTGAATAGGGATGACCACCGAGTTCGAATAAAATGCGATCTTCTCCAGCTGGTTCTCAATCCTGTCTACCCAATGCGGATGCGTATGGCCAATGCTGATTACCGCATGGCCCCCATACATATCTAAGTATTGAACGCCATTTGCATCCCATACGTAGGAGCCTTTGGCGCTGGTAATGGCAATATGATTGAGTGGATAAACGTCAAATAGATTCATATTAATAAGCTTAATGCTGAACGCCCAACGCCCAACGCAGCGTTATGCGTTTAGCGTTCAGTGTTCAGCTTATTTAAAAATAGTTTGCCTTCAATTTTAAACCCGTTGTCTCATCTAATCCAAAAACAAGGTTCATATTCTGCACCGCCTGGCCACACGCTCCTTTCAATAAATTATCAATGGCCGAATGCACTACAATCTTGGTTCCTTGTTTCTCGATATAAATAAGACACTTGTTTGTATTCACAACCTGTTTCAGGTCGATCATGGTTTCACTTACTTGCGTGAACGGACTATCTGCATAGTAGTCTGTATATAACCGTCGGACCTCATCTATCGGCAAACCACCATCAATAATGGAACTGATATAAATTCCTCTCGTAAAATCTCCTCTCCATGGAACAAAATTTACATACATACCGTCATTCCCCTGCAACTGTTGCAAACTTTGATGAATCTCATGAATATGTTGGTGTTGCAAAGATTTATATGCCTGTATATTATTTGCCCTCCAGCTGAAATGCGAAGTGGCGCTTAAACTTTGTCCTGCACCCGTTGAGCCTGTAATACCCGTAGTATATATATCGCCTAAGATTCCCGCTTTCGCCAAAGGCAATAAACCCAATTGAATAGCGGTGGCAAAGCATCCGGGATTAGCAATATTATTGGCAGATTGGATAGCGGTTCTATTCAGCTCGGGTAAACCATATACAAAAGATCGGTTACCAATCTGTGATTCGGGACTCAATCTAAAATCCTGTGATAAGTCAATCACTTTTATATTATCTGCAATAGCGTTTGCTGCTAAAAATGTATGAGCATCTCCATGACCAACACATAAAAACAAAACATCAATCTCATTCTGTAAGGTATCTGTAAATACAATATCCGTTTCGCCAACAAGGTCTCCATGTATTTTGCTTACAGGGTTACCCGCATTGCTGGTACTGTGAATAAAGGAGATGGAAACAGAAGGGTGATTGATTAACAAACGAATCATCTCACCACCCGTATAACCAGCTCCGCCAACTATTCCTGCTTTGATTTTTTTCATACTTTATATGTTGATTCTGTCGCTTACCGTATTGGGCTGTGATGAAAGAATAAATACTAAATCTGTCGCTGACTGATTACTGATCCGATGCTTTTGACCAGGTTGTATATGAATGCCTTCCTGCGCATGTACGGTAATCGTTTCAGTATCTATCTCAAACATGGCAACGCCTTCCAATATAAAGAAAAACTGCTGTGCGTATTGATGATAGTGCCATACCTCTGCAGTACCGGCAGGCATTCTTTCCTGTTTTACAGAAAGAGAAGTTTCATCAACAAAATTCCATCCATCGCAGGCATCGCCCCATTGGTAATGTTTCAAAGGTTCGTATTTCGAAACCTTTGTCATTTGTTCGACTCTTTGATATGATGATAGATAGCCGTTTGGTTACCGAATATTTTAGAGAAGCCCCTTACATCATCCCCACTCCAGCCGGTATTCATTTCTCCGTATTTACCAAACTTGCTGCTCATCAGGTCGTATTTCGATTCAATACCGATCACCTGGAAACGGTAAGGCAATAACTGCACAAACACATCACCGGTAACATTGGCTTGAGAACTTTCCAGGTACGCTTCAATATCGCGCATCACCGGATCGAGGATCTGCCCTTCATGCAACCAGTTGCCGTAGAATTGCGCCAGCTGGTCTTTCCAGCCAAGTTGCCATTTAGTGAGAACATGTTTTTCCAAAGCGTGATGCGCTTTCAATATAACCATGGGTGCTGCCGCTTCAAAACCTACTCGGCCTTTGATACCGATAATGGTATCGCCCACATGGATATCCCTTCCCAAACCATAAGGGCCGGCAAGGGTTTGTAAATATTGAATGGCTTTTGAAGGGTGATCAAATATATTGTCGTTGATACCTGTGAGTTCCCCTTTTTCAAAATGTAGTTTCACTTCTTCGCTGCCGGTTTGGGTTACCTGTGTTGGCCAGGCTTCTTCCGGCAGGATACCTTTGGATTGCAAGGTTTCTTTTCCGCCCACGCTGGTTCCCCATAAACCTTTATTGATCGAATAAGCGGCTTTCTCAAAATTCATCGCTACACCTTTCGCTTTCAGGTAAGTGATCTCTTCTTCGCGGCTTAGTTTCAGGTCACGTATCGGAGTAATAATTTCCACACCGGGTATCATGATGTTGAAGATCATATCAAACCTCACCTGGTCGTTACCCGCACCGGTACTGCCATGCACAACAGCTTTTGCATTTATTTTTTTGACATGTTCTGCAATATGCAATGCCTGGCTTAATCGCTCGGCACTTACACTTAATGGATAAGTATGGTTCTTCAAAACATTTCCATAGATCAGGTATTTGATAATGCTGTCATAGTAACTATGCACCGCATTTACCGTAGTATGTGTTTTTACTCCCAGTGTGTATGCATGTTTTTCAATAGTTGCCAGTTCTTCTTCGCTAAAGCCGCCGGTATTTACAATTACGCTGTGTACTTCATACCCTTTATCGTCTGTAAGATATTTTACACAGTAGGAGGTATCCAATCCACCACTAAAACCTAAAACCACCACATCGCCGGAGTTCAAATTCCCGGCCCTTATCGCGGAGCTGCTACTGTTTTCTTTTGATTGCCCTGTTTTCATTTTACTACAAAGTTTTTATATAGGTATTTTAATTCCCCTTTCAGGGGGTTAGGGGATTTTAGAAGTTGAAAAAGAAACTCAGGAATGATTTGGGTTTTGTTCCGTTCCCGGTTCCATTTGCGCCTGTTTCCTTTTTTCTAAACCAGCTTAACAGCTTGCTCTGTTTTATTTTCATGAAACGCTCATAGATTATCGAGTTCTGTTTAAAATCTTCCGAGGTTTCTTTGGGTTCATAATGATCTGTCGGGTCATAAAGCATAGCGGTACACATACAATTCTTCCTGTCTTTGCTCATCAAAATATCATAATTCACACAGCTCTTACAGCCTGCCCAGAACTCTTCGTCATCTGTTAATTCGCTGTAGGTAACCGGCTCATAACCCAGGTCGCTGTTGATCTTCATCACAGCCAGCCCTGTGGTTAACCCGAATATTTTTGCATTCGGGTATTTTTCCCTCGATAAATTGAATATGGTCTGCTTGATCTTTTTGGCTGTGCCGCTTTTTCTGTAAGGCGGAGATACGATCAGCCCGCTATTGGCCACAAATTCTTCATGACCCCATACTTCTATATAGCAAAAACCCACCCATTCCCCATCGGGCAATACAGCGATCACCGCTTTGCCTTCTTCCATTTTCTGGGCTACATATTCAGGGCTTCTCTTGGCAATACCCGTACCACGGGCCTTTGCTGAAGACTCCATTTCGTCTGTTATGGTTTGTGCGTAACGAGTGTCGCCACTATTCGCTACACGAACAATAATCTTATCTTCCAACTTGTTGTTATTAATAAAGTGAAAAAGAAAACACCTATGTGTCCTTAGATCAGTTCCGGGAGAAAGTTCACTGATAGGGGCAAGTGCCAGTTGCTCGTCCTATCAGCAACCACGTCGTGGTCGCAGAGAGGCGTTACTTGGGGAATTTACTGAAACCATGGGCTCAGCAGCAACATCTTGCGAAAAAATAATATGTGTAAACAATTGTTTCACTGATATGTTTAAAGAATACCTTTTGGGTTTTGTAAAAGTATAACAGTTTACAGGATTTAGACCGTTTTTTTTATAAAAGTTTGGTTAAGGATCGGCCGGTAAACCGCAAAAAAAGGCCGCTCTTTTGACAAAGGCGGCCAGTTTATCAGGGACCCATTATAGGCCTAGTTTGAGCAGCGTATTAATTATTTCTACGGCCAACGCCGCCAAATCCACCCATCATCATCATACCCGGAGGATGATTGCCCTCGCCAAATCCGCGTTGTTGGGTATTACGCTGACCGGCCAGGTTACGCAGATTATAGGTAAAGCTGAGCATAAAATAACGGGTAAGGTTATTGGTAAGGGTTTGGATCTGCTGGTTGGCAGATGTGCTATTGCTTACCGCTACATTCTGTTTTAACAGGTCAAAACAGCTTATCCGCAGTTCGCCTGCTTTATTTTTCAGGAATGATTTGGCAATGGAAGGGGTAATCAGGAAAACCGTGGTATTATAGCCGGGTTGGCGGTTACCATAGGCGGTTAGATCAAAATCACTTGCTATCAGCCAGCCATTATTGGAATAAACCGTAAAGTCTGCTGCCACGCTCTGTGTAGTATAATTGGTTTTTGAAGCCGTTGAAAGTGAACTTCTCACAGGGTTATATGTGTAAGAATAACTCAGGTTCATGTCAAAATTATTCTTAAGGTTAGTGGTCCATTTGATCGTCTCGCCCAATGAAGTGTTATAGGTATAGTTGCTTGCATTATTCAGTAAAGACTGGTACTGGGAATAATTAATATTGGTTTGCAAGTTCAGGTTGGATTTTGGTTTTTTTAGCGGGAACCCATAATTGAAATACGCGGATACATTGTAGGTACCGCCGAGGTTCACATAAGTGGTTGTTTTACCGCCATTCGGGTTTTGTATTACTGAATTCTGGATATCGTTGGCCGTCATGGTTGCGTTAACGGTTGCAAAAATGATACGCTGTGTAAACGGATCGAAGGAAGTGTACAATACCCGCAGGCTATGTTGAAACTGGGGCTTCAGGTTTGGATTCCCTTTCTGGAAATTGATCGAATCGGAAGTTGTAAGCACGGGCTGCAATTGTGTGGTGCTTGGCTGGCCGGTTGATCCTCTATAAAACAGGCGCAGGCTTTTGGTACGTGTATAATTATAGGTAAAGTTCAGGTTAGGCGTAAAGTTTACAAAATTTCGTGCTACCACTACATTCTTGGTGGTGTTATTACTGTTGATGTCCTGAAACTGCAAACCCGTTCCGATATTCAAATTATACTTGGCCTGTTGTATGCGCCAGCTAAGATTGGCTGTACTGGATGAAGCCGTGTATTTATAAGAGTTACTATACAGACTGTCAAACGTAGAAAATTTCTGGCCTATATTATCAAAACGAAAGGTGTTATTGATTGTTGTACTGTTATTGTATGAATACGAATATCTCAATTCGATCATCTGGTTCTTACCGATCGGTTCTGTATATGAAATCGTTGGATTAAGTGTCACAGACCTTGAAGAATCTACATAACGCTGATTGATCGTATCTGTTTTCGGTACGGGTTTATAGAAAGTATTCACTGAGTAATTCAGCCCGTCTCCATTGTTATTGCTGGCAGAAAACCCAAGGTCCCATGAAAGGGTTCTTCCTTTTTTAGCCATTTTATGACGTAACTGCAGGTTGGCTCCATTAATACTGTGACCACTGTTAAAGCTGGAACTCCTGGTCTCAGATTTATTGATCAGCACAGCATTCGGACCACCGGTTGTTATCTGTGAAGAAATAGTATTGGGGTTGCTGTTCTGAAAAGCAATATTCGGACGTAAGATTAACGAATTAACCGAATCGATCCTGTCTTCCAGGTTGAATGTAATCCGGTGATTGGAATTTCTTCCGATCGAGGAAGATGTTGAATTATTATACGTTGATGAATCCTGTGTAAGAATATTCTTCGTATAACTGGATTGATCTGTTTCTACTTTGGGTGAATTATAGAAATAACTGCCATACGCATCTATGTCTTTGCTCCAGGCATCACGATAATTTAAACCACCCGCCCAAATAGTAGTGATACCGGATGAACCACCGGTTCCTCCGCCAAATCCACCACCACCAAAGCCGCCGCCACCGCGGCCGCCACCGATATTCTGCTGGGAAAAATTTTGTTTGTTAATATCATTTGCCTGGCCCAGGAATGTAAGCTGCTGTTCGCCATTCATTTTACTGAAGTTGAAGCTCTCATCAAATTTTCCATCCGTACCTACACCGGCTACGGCCTTACCAAATACACCTTTGCGCATTTCTTTTTTGGTAGTGATATTGATTGTCTTTACACGGTTACCATCATCAAAGCCCGTGAATTTTGCCTGGTCGCTCTGGTCATCAAATACCTGGATCTTATCGATCACATCGGGAGGCAGGTTCTTGGTTGCCATTTTAGGGTCATCGCCAAAAAAACGTTTGCCATTTACCAATACACGCTGTACCGCTTCCCCCTGCGATTTAATAGAACCATCTTTTGCCACTTCCATGCCGGGAATTTTTCTGATCAGATCTTCTGCAACGGCATTGGGTTTGGTTTTGAACGCAGAGGCGCTTACTTCCATCGTATCTTTTTTCATCCGGATAACCGATTCGGTAACCGTTACATTACCCAAATCGTTCGAAGCCGTTTTCAGATAGATAGTTTTCAGGTCAACATTTGCATTGGCTGAAGAAAAAGTGATCGTTTTAGAATACGGTTCATATCCCTGAAATTTGATCTGAACGATCATGGTTCCGAAAGGTATGTTCAACAGGGAGAAGGATCCATCTGCCCTGGCCAGGGCAGCTACTTCCAAGGTAGAATCCTTGCCGTCTAAAATGGCGATAGAAGCATCTTTTAGCGACTGCTTATTAAGTGTATCCAGCAGTTTTCCTTTGATGGACCCGGTGTTTTGTGCCGAAGCGGCAAAGGATAGAAATATACAGGTTGCTATGGTTAGAATCTTGCGCATAATAGAGGAAGTATTATTCAAAAAGTGAATATAGCTTTCATATTTTATCCATACTTGTTGTTAAATAGTAACGGAAAACTAGTGTGATAATTGGGTATCGAGTCCTGAAAATCGGTGAAAACTGGGGAAGGATAGGTAGGGTTTTCAGCGGCTTCCCGTTCATCGGGTTAGAGCTTGTATTCACCGAAACAGTATGTTTTAGGCGGGTTTTCTGAAATGGATGAAAACTGTTTTATGAAGGGTATTACACTATAGTTTTTTGGCCCTAATTTTACGAGCACAAAATAAAATCTGCATTATATGAAACTATGGAAGATCTCACTCGTACTGTTATCGGCTATTTGCCTGTTAGCCCTTGCCTGCCAGTCGGGCACTGTTAAAACGGATGACAAACCGGTTAAAGACACTATGGAGGCCATGCAAAAAGATACTACGGTCAATATATTTGAACACATGCTGGTAGATAATAAAAAAGACCCCAGCTGCGGTATGCCGGTAACAGCAGGCATTAGTGATACGGCGCATTACAATGACAAGGTATTGGGCTTCTGCTCTAAGGAATGTAAAAATGCTTTCCTCAAAAATCCGGAAGCTGCCCTGGCTGCTGCAGAAATCAAAAAATAAAAATACGCCGCAGATTTTATAGATGGGTACAAAAAATCTATGAAATCTGTGGCAAATACCTCTCTTCTTCAACCCATTCTTCTGCATAATTACCGCCTTCCCCGAATTTATCTTTTTTGCAGGCAGCGAAACGGCTGTTATTTGTACTAACCTGTACAACCAAATTACATACGTGTATGAGAATGGACTTAACTTATTGTTTGGGAGAAGCTTTAAATCATCCAATTACCGGGCGGTAGCTATAAAAAGTATTTACTGATAGCCACCTGGCCTTTTATACCTGCTGTTCTGTTTCTGTCATCCCAGATGATATGTATTGGTAACCATTCTCAAAAACGGCCCTGAAATTCATGTACACAGCGGTTTTACACCCAATGGCGATAGAAAGAATGATATACTAAGGCCGATACTAGTGGGGCTAACCAAACTTACCAACTTTACCATCTACGACCAATGGAAAAAATCGTATTCAACAGCCGTGAGATCAATGTAGGGTGGGGTGGCACTTACCATGGTTAAACGGCAAAGCCCTTTTCAGAAATGATACCGTTGTGTTGATCCGGTAACGAATCAGGCATACTAAGAGAACAGGTATTCCACATCTTCCTTGGTAAGGCTCTTCACAAACCCTTCATCATCGGTGATCAGGTCTTTGGCGAGATTGCGTTTTCGTTCCTGGAGTTTTAATATTTTATCTTCTACGGTATCGGTACAGATCATTCTGTAAGCAAAAATATTTTTGGTCTGGCCAATACGGTGGGTACGGTCAATAGCCTGTTGTTCTACGGCAGGGTTCCACCAGGGATCCACTATGTATACATAATCTGCAGCAGTAAGGTTAAGACCCACGCCACCGGCTTTTAAAGAGATGAGGAATACACGACAGTTCTCATCGTTCTGAAAACGGGTAATGGCTTTTTCCCTTTCGGCAACCGTGCTGCTTCCATCAAAGTATTCATAATCCACGCCCAGTTCTTTCATTTTTTCTTTGATCAATGCCAGCATACCCAAGAATTGGGAGAATATCAATGCTTTGTGGTTACTGATGTTTTCTGTGATCTCACGGCCGATCTCCTCCAGTTTTACAGATACATTCGGGAAGCGTTCTTCTTCTTTAACGATCGCAGGGCTATCACAGATCTGGCGCAGCTTCATCAATCCCTGTAAGATGGTCAATTGTGATTTTTGGATGCCCTGGTTTTCAACCACACCTAAGATCTTATCACGGTAATCATTTCTATACGCTTCGTAAATTTTTCTTTGTTCATCGCCCATTTCGCAGAACAGAACCATTTCCTGTTTTTCAGGAAGGTCTTTTGCTACCTGTTCTTTGGTACGACGTAGTATGAAAGGATATAACAGTTTACGTAAATGGTCTTTCTGTTCTTTCTCACCAAACTTATCGATGGGCACAGAAAATTCCTGCTTAAAAAATTCAACACTACCCAGCATACCGGGGTTCAGGAAATTCATCTGTGCAAAAATATCGAAAGTGTTATTCTGTAAAGGCGTACCGCTCAAACACAGCCTGTTCTTGGCCTTCAGCAGTCCGGCCGCTTTGGTTACTTTACTGCCCGGGTTTTTGATAGCCTGGCTTTCATCCAATATCACATAATCAAACTCAATATCTACAAACTGTTTGATATCACTGCGTAAGGTTCCATAAGTAGTAATGATCACATCAAACTCGCCACTGCCCAACCCATCACGTGTGCGGTTGCCTCCGTGGTGTATGGAAAACGTAAGGGTTGGTGTAAACTTCCTGATCTCGTTCTGCCAGTTGAACATTAGTGTTGTTGGACAAACCACCAATGCTTTTAACTTACCAGTTTCTTCTTTCAGGTGATGGATAAAACTGAGTGCCTGTATGGTTTTACCCAAACCCATATCATCGGCCAGGATCCCGCCCCATTGTACTTCGCGCAAATAATTTAACCATTGGAAACCGCTTTCCTGGTAAGGGCGCAACACCTCTTTCAGGTGTGCAGGTGCAGGAACCGGTTTGATTGAGTGGTTACCTTTCAGGCGTTCGTATTTTTCTTCCAGTTTGAAAAAGAGTTCCTCCTCATCGCGTTGTAAATACAATTCTTCAATTACGCTGAAATGGTATTTGCTCAGCTTCATGCTGCCCGACTTACCATCACCCACGCGGAACAACAACGAATATTTTTTAATCCATTCTTCCGGCAAAATACCGAGTGTGCCATCTTCCAGCTGTACAAACTGTTGCTTATTGCCGAGTGCTTTCTTTACTTCTTCCACCGTTACTTTCTGCTCGCCAAACAGTATCTCCACTTTGGCATCAAACCAATCTGTATTACTGCTGATGAATATTTTGGTAGACGGTTTGGCCGTATTGAAACGGAAATTCTTTAATGCTTCAAATCCAAAGACAGGAATATTCATCTCCTTAACCGCATCAACAAAAAGGAAAAACCAATTATTGCGCAACACATCTGCACCTTTTAAAGCCAATACATTTCCTTCAACCGGTCGAATAAATGCAGAGTGCAGGGATTCTATCTTTTGTACAAATTCTTTTTCTACTTCCAGGTTGCGTGTTATTACCAGAAGTTTATCTTCAATAGGCAGAATAATTTTTTCTTTATCGGTATGCCTGATATCATAGCCACGGTAGCTGAATACCGGTTGAAATAAAAGGTATTCGCCCTTTTCTTTCAGCAGGATTTTTACTTCCGGTTTCATGTCTTTTACTTCTTCTTTCTGTACATTGGTAAAATGCACCGTATACTCTTTCGAAAGCGGAAGAATGAATTGCTGTAACTGAAAGGCCCAATCTTCTGCGGCGATCTGGATCTTACCGCCGGGTAAGAATTTTTCTACCAGCATAATGTCTTCCGAACGCTGCCAGGTAAAGAACTGGTTATGGTAGCGGAACAGCAATGCCGATTCACTTTCGTTATCAGCAATATTCAGATCGGCCAAAGGCAGTTTCACACGGCAGTCTACTTCGTACTTACCGTTGGTATAACTTACTTCAAATTCCGGACTGATAAATTCAGGTACCAGCTCTGCCTGCAAAAGGTTAGAGGTAGTAAACGTTTTCTTAGCGGGCAGGTAAAATACAAACGGGCTTGCTGAAAGATCTGTAAAAAATTTCTTGAATTTGGGATGCAGGTATTCGTTGATCAAATGCCTGGTTTCTTCCGGCAATTCATCATCGTGCTGTTGAATAATATTTTCCCAGATACCGCTGAATGGCGAGTTCCGGTTTAAATAGCGGCTCACTTCACCCGGCATTAATTTGCGTAATTGCTGTAACAGCATTTTGTCGTCTTCACTAAATACTTCTGTGTTGATGAATTTTGCCAGGTCTAGCTTTACGGCTTTGCTGATATATTTGGTCTGTTCCTCATCTGCCTCTCCCTGCACTGCATCGAGTTGTACATATGGATATTGCAGCTCATGTTCAGTAAATACAATACCGAGTTTTAACAGGGTCTTGACAGGCTCTTCTTCCACAATCGTAACTACAGGTTCAAAACTATTACCACCCATTGTTTCAGCAGGCTTGGGTTTTAGGTCTACAGCCGGATTTAATGAAACACGTTTTATAGATGTATCCAATACCCGTAAAAACGGTTTGCCATCGGTATAGGTAAATTCAAATTTCCCTTTCAGGTCATCTGATAAAGAATAGCCGTATAAAGCAAGCAGTTTGTTTTTTTCTTTATCCCAGTTACGGATTCCGTCAAAATAATTAGGGCCGTAATTATGCAGTAATTGCAGCAACACAATATCCTTATGAATACACAGCGGATGCTCCGTATCGCTCTGGCAGGTACAACTAGTATCAAAATTGCGCTCTTCGTTTTTCTGGATCACTACTTTGAACATCTCGCTTTCATGTTCCAGTTCTGCCACCACACGTTCATCTTTCGCTTCAAGAATATTACTCCGTGTACTGCGCAGATAGTTTTCTGCCGCTTCAAAATTTACCTGCGCTGATAACATACGGATCAGCTTCAGCTCCAGCTGTTTCATTTTTACCACGGTATGACGCTGGTCGTAAATGGTTTCTTTATCGCCCAGTAAATTCTTATCCAGCATATCCTGCAAATGAAACAGGGCACCGGCTTTATGCCTACAGATTTCTGAAAGGTTATACGGGCAACTGCAACGTAAGGATACTGTTTTGGGATCTTTAAATTGATTGATATGCACTTTATAAAAAGTAGCATACCCATCGTCCTTTACACGGAAAATAACCGCGGCCATCAGATCATCATACTCTACCAATTCTACATTGCCGAGCGCATGTATTTTCTTCCCACGGCGGATCACTTCTTCCGTGCCGCTGTTATAGATATGTTTAACCAAATACGGTAGAGCCATGGAGAGTTTGAAGTTTGGAGTTTGGAGTTTGGGGTTGAAAAAATGAAGGACCGGAATGAATTCCAGACTCCAAAATTCTAACGCCAGACTTCCAAAAGGGCAATTTGCAAAAGTAAAGGAAAGCAAGTGGGTTTCCGAAGGAAATCCTTAAAAAAACATTTTGGAATTGGGAAATTGAGGAATTTTAGTATTGATACATATTTATTAACAGAATTAGGCTGCGAACAGTTATGTATCCAAGACCTCTTAGCCATCCCTCGCGTTTGGGTGTCTTTGCGGTAAAGCTTATTCCTAACTGCAAAGACACCAGGTCGCCAAGGATTAACTTCCCCATTATTAATTTCTAGTTTTTAATTCTTATTAACTCCTAACCAGGTCTCCGTTCTGATACCGTGGAAGCACATTGGCTACATCGAGACTTACGCAATACTCCAGGTCATTTTCTAAACCATAAGCGGCAAGGCGGTGCCAGTGGGTGGTTTTGCGGATAAAGCTGAACATATCGTTCTTGTGAAGCGTATACATATTTTCGGCCATCAGGCTGCTGTCGCAGTGGATGGTGAACTGTTCTTTGATGCGTTCGATAACGGCCCCTGCGAACAAGGTATCTTCGAGGTTAAATTTATCTTTCCAGGCCGAGCAGCCTAGGATTACATTTTTTTTCTGAGTAATCAGGTGATCGCACACAGCAGATATATTGGGGAAAGAACCCGTAATTACTTCCGCTGCACCATTCTTTAATGCCATATGCAATAATTTGGTGCCATTGGTTGTAGTAAGCACCAGTGTTTTGCCTTCAATAAAAGAGCGTGGATATTCTGCAGGAGAATTTCCATAAGATAACCCTTCAATCACTTTCCCATCTCTTTCACCTGCGGTGATGCCACCGGTTTGTTTGCCGATCTCCTTGCAAAGATCAACCGAATCAACCGGTATCACTCTTGCTGCACCGTTAAATAAAGCAGTAGCAATGGTAGAGGTTGCACGAAAAACATCAATCACCACCACCACTGCATTACTGATATCATAAATATCCAGCAGGCGGGGCGATAGAACCGTATTAAGAGTAGGCTTTGTGCTCATGAGCAGCAAAGATAAGGCCGGGGGCTGAATATCGAATACGGAACAAGGAATACCAAATGTTGAATCAGGTCAATGACAATAAGGAAATCATATTCATAATACATCATTCCCGGTTCAATATTCACTACTTACCCCTTCTTTGTGAGAATCAATAGCTCATTCGCCTGCACTTCTGTAACATAGCGTTTGATTCCTTGTTTATCTGTATAGTTGCGATTAATGAGTTTGCCTTCGATGGCTACTTCGGTGCCTTTTACCAAATACTTTTCGGCAATATCTGCCAGCTTACCCCAGGCAATTACATTGTGCCATTGGGTTTCGGTAACTTTTTCTCCTTTGGCATTTTTATAGTTCTCATTGGTGGCTACATGTAAATGCGCCACTTTTTTGCTGTCGCCGATAATTTTAATATCGGGTGCCTGGCCAAGGTTACCAATCAGTTGCACTTTGTTTTGATCGCATTCATAACGGTTCAGTTTTAAAATTTTTTGTTTTAAGTAAGCAGTATGGTTACTGCCGTTAACCAAACAAATATGAAAACAGAACAGTATGCGAACCGGTTATTAGTCGGTTACTTTCGGGTGTAAGTGTTTGTTGTCGGATTGAGGTATAGGAACAATCCTTTTAGAAGAATCTATCTTGCTATTTGTATGGGTATTATGCATATTTGCTGTCATCCATAACCTTAAAGAAACTGATATAACAAACCATTCAGATAATTTTAGTTAGGAAAGAACGATTGATACAATCCATTCTAAGAGAATCGTTTGTTGATTAGCTATTTATCAAAAGATGCGGGAACGGATTCACAGACGCGGTGATTTTAAATAATCAGTACGTTTATGGTAAAGAAAGTAGAAATACGCAAAATATCCCGGGCAAAAAGATTTTTATAAAGTATTATTACGCTACTTAAAACTTAATGATAAACCTATTTTAGTGTTTGTTTGAAACCCCACATCAAACAAGTGTATGCTTACTGCCGTCAAAACCTGTCTCAGCTGCCAACGCAGCCTCAAAGGCCGTTCAGATAAGAAATTCTGCAACGATTATTGCCGTAATACCCACAATAATCAGCTTAACAGCGACAGTAATAATTATGTGCGGAATATTCACCACAGCCTCCTTAAAAACCGGCGCATATTACAAGGATTATTTGCATCCGCACAACAGATAACGGAGTGTTCGAAACAGTCCTTACACAATAAAGGGTTTTCTTTTTCTTATTTTACGCATACACAGACAAATAAGAAAGGGAATACGTATTGCTTTTGTTATGAGTATGGGTATATGGTAGTGAATGGAGAAAAAGTGGTGGTGGTAAAGAGGAGGGAATAATAAATTTTGAACGTTATTTCGACATTCAATATTCGATATTCAATAGCTGATCTTCACTTTAGCAACCCCGGCACCAACCATATCTATCTTTTTAGCAGCCGCTCTGGTAAGATCAATAATTCTTCCCGCTACAAAAGGTCCGCGGTCATTGATCCGCACTTTTACCGTTTTGCCATTGGAAAGATTGGTCACTTTTACTTTGGTATTGAAGGGTAGCTTTTTATGGGCAGCTGTGTAGTCAGATGAATGGTAAATCTCACCATTGGCTGTTTTCTTTCCATTATACGATTCTGAATAAAAAGAAGCCAGGCCGGTTTCCGTTCCGTTTACTTCCTGCGAGGCGGCCACTGTTTTTCTATGACAGGCACTGAAAAACAGCAATAATATGAAAAGGGAAAAAGTGGTCCGTATCATACAACAAATCTAAATCCTGCTATCAGCAGAACATAGTTCTTGTTTTCAACAATAAGGGATTATTGTGAATAAAGAGAAGAGAAATGCCACAGAAGACACAGGTTATCACAAAATAGTTCTGTAAAAATATGTGTCTTCTGTGGCAAAAATTATGCAAACGGTGCTTTTACCACTTTTGCTTTAATAAGCGTATTGCGGATATCAATATAAATCTCGCTATCAATGGCGTTATGCCCTGTAGCTACATAACCTAAGCCAATCGCTTTACCCAATGATGGGCCTTGCGTGCCGCTGGTTACTTTTCCAATCACATTACCTGCTGCATCTTTAATCAGGTAATCATGGCGTGGAATACCCCGGTCGATCATTTCAAAACCAACCAGTTTGCGGGTAAGGCCGGCGGCTTTTTGTTTTTCGAGTATCTCTTTTGCCGTAAACGCTTTTGTGAATTTGGTGATCCATCCCAAACCACCTTCTAACGGAGAAGTGGTATCATCAATATCATTTCCGTATAAGCAATAACCCATTTCCAAACGCAATGTATCTCTTGCCCCCAGGCCAATGGGTTTTAAACCCTGAGGCACGCCTATCTCAAAAATAGCATTCCAGATTTTTTCTGCAGCGCCGTCTTTGTCTTCAAAATAAATTTCCACTCCACCCGACCCTGTATAACCGGTAGCGCTCACCAATACATTTTCAACACCTGCAAATTTGCCGCGGGTAAACGTGTAGTAGGTAAGGTTCAGAATATCCTTATCAACCAATGGTTGTAATATTTTGGTGGCATTGGGACCCTGGATAGCGAGTAAACAGGTTTTATCACTGATATCGTGCATCTCTACATTCTTCGTATTGAATTGGCTGATCCAGTTCCAGTCCTTTTCAAT
Source organism: uncultured Sediminibacterium sp. (assembly GCA_964519475.1). Classification (GTDB taxonomy): domain Bacteria; phylum Bacteroidota; class Bacteroidia; order Chitinophagales; family Chitinophagaceae; genus Sediminibacterium. Next base: position 101,589 of record CAZFKE010000004.1, on the reverse strand, counting down.
ATTAGAAGCATTCACCACCAGCATATACACTTTATTCACTTCAATGCAATACACGATCAGGTCATCCACAATACCGCCCTGCTCATTCGGCAAACAACTGTATTGTGCCTGCCCATCAGAAATCTTTGACGCATCGTTACTGGTAACACGCTGTATAAGATCAAGCGCATTCTCACCTTTCAGAATGAACTCACCCATATGACTTACATCAAAAATACCGGCATTCTTTCTTACCGCTGCATGTTCATCGTTAATGCCGCTATAGCTGATAGGCATATAATAACCGGCAAACTCAGCCATTTTGGCTCCAAGATCAATATGCTTTTGGGTAAATGGGGTATTTTTCATTCGTTACATTGATTTGTGCGGCAAAAATAAGTGAAGCAAAGGGGGAAGCAAAAATAAAAAAAGCACCGGTTTAGGGCGCTGTTGTTTCCTGGAAGGAAAGATATATAATGGATGATCTGTGATTCGTAAGTCTTAAGACGTGAAACCTGAGTAAGATTTTCGTTTTCACGCACAACTGATGATTTACGCCTCCAAACCTAATTCCCTGCCAACCTATGTTTGATCCCTTCTGCTATCTCCTTCATTTTATAATAGGACTCATCATCATTCTCGCTTTTCTCTATTGTAAGAAGCAGCCTTCCGGGACTGGTCCTTACATAAAGCCTTCGTCTTTCTCCCAGTACCAGGTAGTTGATCGCCCTTCTCTCTTTGAACACTTCGCCATGCAGTTCATCACTCAGGTATTTTTGTAAACGGGCTGATTGGCGGGGCTGATATTTGGCTGAGATCCGGTAGGTATCTTCCGAGTCTGATACATTGATCGAGATATTGTTTGAATACTCGATCTTATATAGCATGTAGGCTACAAACCCTGTAAAAACCAGTGAGCAGAGTAGTAGCAAGAGAAATAGTTTTTTCATAAAACCGTTTTAAATAATGAATGAAAAGGGAGAACCCCATCCTGTGATCAAGACAGGGTTCTTGTAATCCCAACTTCAACCGAGTTTATAAAACCATTTGCATAAATAACATCCTGGCAGCTTCAGAAGAAATTGTATTCTCTTCTTCTATAACGGATTTATTTGTGCTTTTTACTTTTGTATCCTGTGTGGGTGGATTATAGCTAACCGATTTTTTATAGTGATATTTACTGCTGTCGATAGGTTTGTCCAGTTCTTTTTTCAGATCTTCTGCTTCTTTCTGCTTTTTGTCATATTCTTTCTGCAGATCTTCCTTGCTTTTCTTGAATTTTTCTATCGCTGATTTTTCTGTATTATCATTGCCATCATCATTTGTATCTTCATGTTTTATTTTGTTGGTTCTTTCCAAACCGCCAACGGTCATAACATATTCAACATCGGAACTCCAGTTCTCGTAACGGTTATTCCAGTCTTCGTCAAAATCCCAATCGTTATTACGATTACCAAAATGGAACGAATAGGTTAGCTGCCTGTTCACGCTGCTGGTGATCACGATTTTTTTGCCAACCGGTACCTGAATCGTTACGGTTACCGCCTGGTTGCGGAACTTCGTTCCACGCTGTAGTGAGAAGCCCCTGTCTAAATAAATCAGGCTGTCCTGCTGGTTAATGCCATAATGTATCTCATTCACGTTATGAACAGCTGAAGATTCGTCGGCACCGTTACTATATTTATAGGCGGTAATATGATACATGGAATCCGGGCTCTTTGCTACGTGTAAGCGAACATTGTTCATTACCAGGCTGTCATCTGTCATACTTAATATCCCGTCCATTTTAAACCAGCGGCCGTATATTTTTACTTTACTGTCGGGCACCTGTACGATCAGTTTACCGGTTGCGGGTTGAACAATGCTGTATTCCTGTTTATCTCTTGCCCTTGCATCAAAATTCTGTGCAATGCTGGCAGCCAGTATACCGGCACATACCAGGCCGATAAACCATAACCCACCGAATGTAAACCCGAGGTAACGGTTACCTGATTTCACACCCATGATGCGGCGTATCAGCCAGGTAATAAAAGCAATCACAGGAATTCCCAGAAACAATGCCAGTGTTGCCCAGGCAAGAAAGTTTTGCCAGAATCCTTCCAGGAAAAAGTTTTTCAAAGGAAATACGCCTATTCCTGCCACCATAAAAGCCAATAGCGTAACCAGTAAAGCGAAAGCCAGAATCCCTGCAATAAAAAGGAAGAATGCTTTGAACATAATACCAATCGCTCTCAGCAAGCGGCTGCCACCTCTTCTTACAGCACCGCTGGCTTCTGCACCAAACTGCTGCCCCTTTTGTCCAACGGTTTTTCCAAACTCCTGGCCAAATTCCTGTGCTTTGTCTTTGAATTCACCACCCCATTTTTCTGCACGTGTTTTAAACCCTTCCAAATCTTCCTGAATCGTATTCTTAATGGTATTCAGATCCACTTTTTCCCCGCGCATCTCTAATTTTTCTGAAGCGCTTTTGGCTTCAGGGATTACAGCCCACAAAACCGCATACACAACGAATAAGGTACCGCCGAAAGAACCGAATACAATTCCGGGAAATGGATCTCCGTCATACCAGAAAGCATGTCTGAAAATATTCCCGATAATACCCAATACCAATGGCAAAGCAAATATTAAACGGGGTATCCAGATAGCGATATCAAAATAAGAGGCGATACCACTGGCTACGCCGGCAACCACTTTTTCTTCGGGGTTACGATATAATCTTTTTGCTGAAGCCGTATGCACCAATGATTTGGAAGGAAGGATCACCCATAATAATATATAAAGTAAGATACCTGTACCGGCACCAAAACTGATCAGTGCAAACACCAAACGAACGATGGTTGGGTCTACACGCAGGTAGTTGGCCAATCCGCCGCAAACACCACCAAGAATTTTGTCGGTTGAATCGCGGTACAAACGGCCACGGGGTGCGGCACCGGCTGAATACTCGTAAGCGGTTTGTCCTTTATTATTGGTTTCCTCACCACCTAATTGTGAATGTACTTTACCTTCTTCACCTTCAAAATCTTCAGGGCGGCCCATGCTTGCGATGATTTTGTTTACATCATCTTCTGTAATACAGGTACTGCCTTTCTTCAGGCTCTCGCCAAACAGTTCTGCAATACGTCCTTCAATATCATTAATGATCTCATCGCGACCCTCCTCGTTGGCAAAGAACTTACGCAGGCTCTCCACATACTGTTTCAGCATGTCGTAAGCAGATTCCTCAATGGGAATCACCCTGCCCTGGAAGTTTATATTAATTACCTTTTTCATGGTCTGTTCAATTTTATGGTTGGTTAAGGTTGGGGTTGGGTTTCTTCGGATGAGGAATAAGGTGGTGGCTGGGTTAATGCATGAACGGCATCGGCCAATTCCTGCCAGGTACGTTCCAGTTCACCATAGAATTCGAGGCCTTTATCTGTCATCACGAAATATTTACGTGGTGGCCCGCTGTTGCTTTCTACCCAGCGGTAGGTAAGTAATCCTGCGTTCTTGAGTCTTGTAAGCAAGGGGTAAAGCGTGCCTTCCAGAATATGGAGGTTGGCAGACTTCATCCTTTCTACCAGGTCACTGGGATACACTTCTCCCTGGCGTATGATGGATAAGATACAAAACTCCAACACGCCCTTTCGCATCTGACTTTGTGTGTTCTGAATGTCCATAACCCGAGTTTTTGGGGCCGCTCCTGCATTGGCAAGTCTTACGGCGGCCTGTTATTAAATGAATGCGTGGAAAATTGTAAGTATTAAGTGATACGTTTTAAGTGAAGGGTCATCATTTTGAATTTGCTCCGGCTTAAAACTTACATCTTATAACCTGCCACTTTTCTATGCTAGATGCCTTCTTACCATTCTGGCTTTTCTGCTACGTTCAACATTCCAGAGGTCTGCTGCACAAAATATGGTTTTGTGGTGTACTATAGGTGCATCTGCAGCAATGGTTTCTTTTACTTCTTTTACCAGGTTTTCGAGTTGTGTTTTACCCAGTGTTTGAAAGAAGGTTCTGTTTTCCGTTTTCATGATCTTTTGTATGAATAGTGTTTAAATGATTTTTTGAAGAGTTTGAGGTTTTCTATTTTTTCGTCTCTGATTCCCTTTAACAACACAAAGATGGGATTTTATTTGGTACTATGCAACACACAGTACCATGTTTTTTTTAGTAATTGGCAGAGGACAGTATTTGATTGACAATAAACAACTGTTAATCAATTATTTATAAAATAGTTGAATTTTATTGATGTGGTAATCGGTAATTATTTAGGGACAAGTGGCAATTTTGAAAATAAGAGTAAAATGATTTTAAAATAATTATCGTATTCATACGATTGGATCAAAATAATCTCTTTCTTTACATTATCGTATACAAACGATAAACTAATGGCCCTAGCAAAAACAGAAGAATTTACACAGGCAGAACAGGATCTCGCCGCATTTGCCAAAGCATTGGCACATCCGGCACGCATTGCAATATTGAAAATACTGGCAGCACAGAATGCATGTGTATGCGGAAAGATCGTAGAAGTATTGCCATTGGCGCAATCTACCGTTTCACAGCATTTAAAAGAATTGAAGAACGCAGGATTGATCAAAGGCACGGTAGAAGGACCGAAAAGCTGTTATTGTATCAATTGGGAAGCATTTGAAAAGGTGAATGGTGAATTCAGTTTTTTATTCACTTCATTAAAAACAGAAAATGCGAAGTCTTGTTGTTAAGCGTCATTGCGAATAACGAAGCAATCTGTCTCTCGCATAAAGTGGCTAAAGGACAAGACCTAGATGGTTTCGTCGTTCTTCCTCGCAATGACGTAATGAAACCGGAAAACAAAAAATTACCGATATGCAAACCGACAATGAATTAAAAGAACTCGTAAAAGAAAAATACGCAGAGATCGCAGAACAATCACGTGCGCAGAATGCATCTTCCTGCTGCGGTGCAGGTGGCTGCAGTGAGGAAATGTATAACCTGATGGCTGATGATTATACAAAACTGGAAGGATATAACCCTGACGCAGACCTAGGGTTAGGTTGCGGGTTGCCAACCGAATTTGCCAGGATCCAAAAAGGCAATACGGTAATTGATCTGGGCAGTGGTGCCGGCAATGATTGTTTTGTGGCACGTGCATTTACAGGTGAAACCGGTAAAGTAATCGGTATTGATTTTACTGAAAAGATGATTGAGAAAGCGAGAACCAATGCTGAAAAACTGGGCTATCACAATGTAGAATTCCGTTTTGGCGATATTGAAAAAATGCCGGTTACTTCTGATATGGCTGATGTAGTGGTGAGTAATTGTGTATTGAATCTCGTTCCCAACAAATTCAATGTATTAAAAGAGATCTACCGTGTATTAAAACCCGGTGGCCATTTCAGCATCTCGGATATTGTATTGGAAGGAGAATTACCTATACCCTTAAAACAGGCTGCAGAAATGTATGCGGGTTGTGTATCGGGTGCGATTCAAAAACAAGTATATCTTGAATTGATCTCAGCGAATGGTTTTACGAATATTACCGTGCAGAAAGAAAAACTGATCACGATACCTGATGATATTCTGATCAATTATATCAGTAAAGAAGAAATTGAATTATTCAGAAACAGCGATATGGGAATTTATAGTGTTACTGTATATGCCGAAAAACCATTGGTGAAAGAAGCTTGTTGCGCACCCGGTCGCTGTAACTGATTTTAAAACCGTCATTGCGAGGAACGAAGCAATCTGAGTTTTATCCTTGGACCACTTTATGCGAGACACAGATTGCTTCGTCGTTCCTCCTCGCAATGACGTAAAAAGTGCTTATGAAAATAATTAACCTTCTTCCCGAACATTGGGTAGCTGTTAAAAAAATTTATGAAGAAGGCATTGCTACCGGTAATGCCAGTTTTCAAACCTCAGCACCTGCATGGGAAGAATGGGATAGCGCTCACGCTACTAAACCCAGATTAGTTGCAATTGAAAATGAAGAACTACTCGGCTGGGCCGCCATCACGCCTGTTAGCGGGCGATGTGTGTATGCGGGCGTAGGTGAAGTGAGTGTATATGTTGGTGCAAACACAAGAGGCAAAGGGATAGGCAAACAATTGTTATTGTCACTCATCGAAGAAAGTGAGAAAGAAAATTACTGGACATTACAGGCAGGCATCTTCCCAGAAAACAAAGCCAGCCTGGCTATTCATCAGGCTTGTGGTTTCAGAATCATTGGAACAAGAGAAAAGATTGGCAAGATGAACGGTGTTTGGCGGGATACAGTCTTATTGGAAAAAAGAAGTTATACTAGAGGCGTTTCATGAAAAAATATACAGCTGAATTTATCGGAACCTTTATCCTTGTATTCTGTGGCACCGGTGCCATGATTATTGATGAAACCACCCGTGGCGCAGTTACGCATGTGGGTGTTGCCATTACCTGGGGTTTGATCGTGATGGCTTTGATCTATTCATTGGGAGAGATCTCCGGGGCACATATAAATCCCGCAGTAACCATTGCATTTGCTGCCGCAAAACAATTTCCTGCAAAACAAGTTTTTCCGTATATCGCTTCTCAAATAGCAGGCGCCCTCACAGCAAGTATTGTATTGAAACTCATTTTTCCAAGTTCTGTTTTCTTAGGTAGTACCTTACCCGCCAATAATGCTTTACAATCATTTGTACTGGAAGTAATACTTACATTCATTTTAATGCTGGTGGTCTTCCAGGTAGCAACCGGCTCGAAAGAGCAGGGATTATTTGCCGGCGCTGCCATAGGCTCTGTGGTTTTGTTGGAAGCTATGTTTGCAGGACCCGTTTGCGGCGCTTCTATGAACCCGGCAAGATCTTTGGCTCCCGCTATTATCAGCGGACATACCGAATTTCTCTGGATCTATCTTACTGCACCATTTCCGGGAGCTTTACTGGCATTGTTTATTCATCAAATCCTCAAAAAATAATTTATGGAAAAAAAGAAACTATTATTTGTTTGTGTAGAGAACAGTAACCGCAGCCAGATGAGCCAGGCTTTTGCCAAAATACATGGTGGCGAAAATGTTGAGGCATACTCGGCCGGAAGTAAACCAAGTGGTATTGTTAATCCAAAAGCCATTGCTGCTATGAAAGAGCTTGGTTATGACCTTAGTACACACGACAGTAAATCATTGCAGGAAGTAGAACAATATGCACCCTTTGATGCAGTGATAACGATGGGTTGTGGTGATGCCTGTCCGTGGATGCCTGCCAAGAAATTTATTGATTGGCAAATTCCCGACCCCAAACATATGGAACCGGCACAGTTTAATGAAGTACGGGATTATATCAGCGGAAAAGTAAAAGATTTGTTGAAAGGGCTATGATTTTTTTCTCTTTCCATCATCGTTAGTACCGATGATCACTTCAATAATAGAAGAAACAAAACTCACCACCAGGCTGAAGAGTAAAGCGGAAAACCATCCACTCACCACAAAACCGGGAACAATATCTGCTGCCCATTTTACGATGATGATATTGATGACCAGCAGAAGTAATCCTAATGTAAAAATGGTAATGGGTATGGTAAGTATGACAAGAATAGGTTTGATAAAACTATTCAGTAACCCTAATACAACCGCTACAAATAAAGCAGTAAGGGTACTGTCTACACTTACCCCATCTAAAATCCAGGCAGCAAATAATACGGCTACAGCAGTTGCGATAGTTTTTGCGAAGAATTTTCCCATGATGGTTGATTTGTGATTCAAGTTACCATTTATTTTATTGGGGCAATAGCGTATTTACCGCATAGTAATGAATAACACTGCGAAACCTCTCCGTTTTCTGCGGTTGAATAGATCTTGTGTCAACCGCAGAGTGACCCGCAGGGAACTATGATTACACCACTACCAATTCATAAAACTCTTCTGGTACCAGGTATTTTTGGGCGAGGGTCTGAATTTCTTCAGGGGTGATGGATTGGACGGTTTGGATACTACTGTAAAAGTATTCTTCCGATAAATTATTCAATATATAATTTTTCCAGCGGGCAATGACCTGGAAGGGACCATCGAGGTCGCCCAGAAGGGAACCAATCATGTAATTACGAACAAGATCCAGTTCTTCATCATCCACCAATTCGTTACGAAGGATATCCATTTCTTTATATACTTCTTCCACCGTTGCTTCACAAACATCACGGCCCGCTTCGGTGCTGATCATCCAGGCACTGTTGTGGATATGGTTTTGCAAATAACTGTGTATGCCGTAGGTATAGCCTTTGTCTTCGCGGATATTACTCATCAATCTCGATCCAAAAAACCCGCCAAAAATATTATTCAATACCTGTACTTTCTGAAAATCAGGATGGTGCCTGTTAAAGAAAGGGCGTGCAATACGGATAGCACCTTGTACGCCATCCACATCATTTACAATAGCATACTTTTTGGTTTCTGCCGCTGCAATATTATAAGTGATCTCAGGTATAACCGTACTGTTCAGTTTGAGGTGTCCAAAGCTGTTGTTAAGCTGCTGTGCAAGATCAACCGGGGGTTTGCCGGCAACAAATACCAGGCATTTGCCTTCGGAATAAAATTGCTTATAAAACGCAGTAAGTTCGTCGCGTTGCAGCTGATCATAATCCAGTGTGGAGGTATATTTACCATAGGGATGATGAAAACCATATACATATTCATCTATCAAACGGTTGGCGATAAAATCGCATTTCTTCAGGTTTACTTCCAGTCTTTGTTTCTGGTTCTGTTTATAGATGGCCAGTTCTTCTTCGGGGAAAATACATTCTGTAATCAGTTCAGCTACAACAGGCAATAATTCTGGCAGGCTTTTAGCCAAACAATGCAATGTGATGGTAGCCGTTTCATTATAACAACTTCGGTTCAGATAAGCGCCATAAAATTCAAAATGTTCATTAATGGCAAATGCTTTTCGCTTGGCCGTGCCATTCTTAAGCATAAAATTAGTGGTGGCCGCAACTATATTTTTTTCTTCATACCAGTTGCCTGCATAAAATACCCACTCTACCAATAATACTTCCTGCGCACCGGCGTCAATACTGTATACCGGCACACCGTTATCTAAAGTAAACCGATCGTACGGTTTTAACTGCAGTTTCATGTTTACTGCATCAATAATTTCCGGCGCACTTTTTCTATTTAGCATCATTTATTACTTACTGTGATAAAATAAGGTGTTACTATTATCCTTCCTGAAAACTTCCTTACAATATTGCTGTATATCTTCCACCGTTATTCTATTGTAGCATTCCAACTCTGTGTTCATCATATTGGCATCGCCCAGCAATTCGTACATAGCCAGGCTGCCGGCACGGCTCATCACACCCATATCTTCAAAAGCAATCACACTTTCTGTTTTGTTCTTTACTTTCTGCAATTCTGCTTCACTCACTTTTTTTGCCTGTATTTTTTCAATTTCTTCATCAACAGCTTTGGCAGCATCTTCCATCTTCACACCTTTCACCAGTTTGCCTTCAACTGCAACCAATCCCTTGTCGGTGCTGCCAAAATGATAACAATCCAGGTTAGAGAACAATTGTTTTTCTTTCACCAATGATTGATATAATCGTGAAGAACCGCCACCACCCAGAATCTCTGTGGCAAGGTCCATTACATAATATCCTTTTTCCAAACGCGCATCCATATGCCAGGTTTTTATAAAAGCATCTAAGGGGACATTCGCATGCACTTCTGATATGCGCGCCTCTGTTTGCCTGGGTTCCTGTGGAAGGTTGCGTTCATACTTATCGCCCATAGGAATATTACCAAACCATTTTTCTGATAACCGTTTAACATTTTCCAATTCCACATTACCTGCTACTACCAATATGGCATTTACCGGGCGGTAATGTTTAAAGAAGAAATGCTTTACATCATCAATATGTGCATTTTCAATATGGCTCAATTCTTTACCGATGGTTTGCCATCGGTAAGGATGTTGTTTATATGCCAATTCGCGCATTTTATGCCATACATCGCCATATGGCTTGTTGATATAATGTTCTTTGAACTCTTCGGAAACCACTTTCTTTTGTACAGAAAGGCTTTTTTCACTGAAGGCCAGACTCAGCATCCGATCGCTCTCTAACCAGAAAGCCGTTTCCATATTTTCTGCCGGCAACTGGCAATAATAATTGGTAAGGTCATTGGTTGTGTATGCGTTATTTTCTCCACCTGCCCTTTGCAGGGGCTCATCATAATCCGGTATGTTCACACTTCCTCCGAACATAAGGTGTTCGAAGAGATGCGCAAAACCCGTTTTCTCCGGATTTTCATCCCTTGCCCCAACGTCATACAAAATATTCAGTACGGCCATGGGGGTGGAAGGGTCTTCATGTACCAAAACCCGCAGGCCATTATCTAACACAAACCGATTGTACAGGATCATAATTTCAATTAAACGAGGGTGCAAAATAGGTGAAAGCAGAAAAAACAGGCGCAGGAATATTTACTATTTACGGATATCTTTTATATCGATGGTCAGCACGATCGGTTTTTGTTCGCGAAACACCACCACCCGCATTTTACCAATACTGTTCTGAAACATATTTTTATATGCTTGTATGTTCTTGGAGGCATTGGTCTCCACAGAAAAAATAATATCTCCCGGCTGGAACCCGGCTTTATCACCCGGGGAATCGGGCATAATATCAATTACCCGTATTTCTCCATCTATCAGGTAAATACCCAGCCCCGTGTAAGAGTAATCAAAAGCCTCCAGGTAATGCGTATTGGGTTTTAGGTAAATGCTTTGTTCGGGATAATTCAGGATTACATTAAAACGGCGCAGGATATCATTGCCGATCAATCCACCAAGTAAAGGATAAGAAGTAACATTGTATTCGTCTTCAAATACATGCACAGGTACTCTTTTAAACTTATACGGACCAACCTTAACCTCTTTCGCCACCCCAATGGTCATTTGCCGTTTTCCACCCAAACCTTCGGCCTGTGTTGGATAAAACTTGCGGCTTTTTTTAAAGACAAGGCTATCATCCACAAAATCTTTTGATAATAAAAAACTTAACCCTGCGCCGGTATCAAAAATAAAACGGCTTACAATGGTACGTTCATCGGTTAAGACTGCAGACTGAAGCGGTAAAGTAGAAAAATTAGGTTTCAACAGGTACCCGCCTCTTGGGTATTTAAAGGTACCAGGCGAAAAGATTTCGATCACCAGGTTATCATAGTCCAGCCGTACAATATACCTTCTCAAAAAACTATACCCGATAATCCCATCGATCCGGATGCCATAAACACTGGTGAGCAGGTCGTAGTCATTGATATGAAAATCGAGATGCGGAGTGGGCAGCCCGGGAAATTTAAGGATATGATCGTTCGAAAAATCAACTGTTTTAATACCTCCAATACCTCGGATGGTTTTTTCCGTTTTTATAGAAGGAAGTTTGAGGTAATCGGCTGTGGTAGAATCCAGTGAAATACCCCCACTGCCGGTATCCAATACAAAATTGAGTGTATCGGGGAAATTATCAAGCTGGGCTTTTACAATCACAATGCCGCCACTCAATTGGGTAAACGGGAAACGGGTAAGCAGCTTGGCCTGCGGAGGAACAAATTCCTCCTGCGCAATGCCATCCATAGCCAGGCAAAGCAGGGCAAAAGCAATAACGATTCGTTTCATGCTGGATGAAAATACGCTGATTTCTTCAGGAAAACGGCCATAATATATACCGGGTTGCCTGGTATTGATAAGCGGTTTGTAGTAATGACAATAAATAATCGCTAGGTGATGCAGCAGCAATCAACCTTATCCGCCTACCTTTGTTATCTTTTAAAATAAGGCGATCATGCAATTAGCAGACCTATACCGGAAAGCACTGAATTTTGAATTTCTCAGCATAGAAGAAGGCATGTTTTTGTTTGAACAAGCCCCACTTGCCGAACTGATGAATGTGGCGGATGAAATGCGGAAGATACAGGTGCCGCATGGCAAAGTAACCTGGCAGATAGACCGTAATGTGAATACCACCAATGTGTGTATTGCCAATTGCAAATTCTGTAATTTTTACCGGGTACCCGGTCATCCGGATGCATATATCACCGATATGCCCACTTATCGCAGGAAAATTGAAGAGACCCTAAAATTTGGTGGCGACCAGTTATTGTTACAGGGCGGGCATCATCCGGAACTGGGACTGGAATTTTACACCCACACTTTCAGTGCCATTAAGCAGGAATTTCCCCATATCAAATTACATACCCTTGGGCCACCCGAAGTGGCGCATATAGCCAAGCTGGAAAAGATGAGTCACCATGATGTGCTGAAGGCGTTGAAAGAATCCGGATTGGATTCTTTGCCCGGTGCAGGGGCAGAGATATTGGTAGACCGTGTACGCCGCCTGATCTCCAAAGGTAAATGCGGGGCCGATGAATGGCTGGCCGTTATGCATGAGGCGCACAAACTGAATATTACCACCAGCGCCACCATGATGTTTGGACACGTGGAAACATTGGAAGAAAGATTTATACATTTAGTCCGTATTCGTGAAGTGCAAAGCCGTAAACCGGCTGATGCCAAAGGATTCCTGGCATTTATTCCATGGACCTTTCAGGATGTAGATACATTGCTGGCGCGTATACGTGGCGTACATAACCTGACCACACCGGATGAATATATCCGTATGATCGCCATCAGCCGCATTATGTTGCCGAATGTGAAGAATATACAGGCAAGTTGGTTAACAGTAGGCAAGCAAACTGCACAGATCTGTTTGAATGCGGGCGCCAATGATTTCGGGAGCATCATGATAGAAGAGAACGTAGTAAGCGCTGCCGGGGCACCGCATCGGTTTACTTACAAAACCATACAGGATGCCATCCGCGAAGCGGGATTTGAACCACAGTTGCGCAACCAGCAATACGAATGGAGGGAAATACCGGAAACCATCCAGGAGCAGGTGATCAATTATTAAGCAGTAATTTAACTTTTTGTTCCATTCACAGCGGTAGAATAGGGCTAATTTCGTAAACACGAAACCAAGCTATATGAAACTGAAACCTGCTATACTGCTGATTGTATTGGCACTGACCTCCATCGCTTTCCTCAGTTTTTTATTGAATGAGGCAGAAAAAGAAAAAGTCTGTTGCAGGGAAAAGCCGCCGGCAAACTCTAAAACCGGTAATAATCAAGAAATACCGGTCAGTTCCATCAATCACCTCATCGCTTCTAATTTATAAATAACCTGATCCTGCGTAAATCACGCAGGATTTTTTTTCTTTGTGTTGTAACAAATAACCTCTTCATGCGTATAATCCCTTTACAAGCAAGAATACAGAAGTATCCAGGCTGCTTATGACGGAAAAAGAATATAACCAGTGTGTGAGCCAATACGCAGATAATGTGTACCGCTTCATTGTGAAAAATCTTCGCCATGAAGAGGATGCAAGGGATATTGTGCAAACCGCTTTTGAGAAATTATGGCGCAACCGGGAAGTAGTGGAAGCCATGAAATCAAAATCCTACCTGTTTACGGTTGCTTATAACCAGATGATCGATCATATCCGGAAAGTAAAAAGGATTGAGTTGAAAAATGAATTTTCGGAGAATAGCAAGGTACAATACCCAACTTCCAACAGTACCCTGAAGAAAACATTGATGGAAGCGCTGAACCGGTTAAATGAAACCCAAAAAAGCCTGGTGATGCTGAAAGATTATGAAGGATACAGTTACGAAGAAATAGGCGAGATCATGGGATTAAATGAAAGCCAGGTAAAAGTTTACCTGCACAGAGCCAGATTAACCTTACGGGAATATTTAGTGAGCCCTGAAAACCTGAGATGAGCAATGAATAGCAATCATACAAAAATCAGTAAAATCTGAAATGCATATAGACCAACATAATTACGAGGAGTTCTTCCTGCTGTACGTAGACGGTGAATTGTCTGCTGCGGGTAAGCAAGCCGTTGAACAGTTTGCCCAGGCAAACCCAGGCCTTGCCGTTGAGTTGGAGATGTTATTACAAATGCGCCTTATCAATGATGAACCACTTGTTTTTGCAGGAAAAGAAAGTTTATTCAAAAGCGAAGCCACGGGAATCGGTTTGCATAACCATGAAGAACAGTTCTTGCTGTATGTAGATAATGAGCTGGATCCTGTTTTAAAAGAGAAAGTGGAAACGTTTGTATTACAGCATCCTGCTTTACAGGAATCGTTTACGTTACTGAAACAAACCCGTTTAGAACCGGAGGCCCTTGTTTTTCCTGATAAAGCTTCTCTTTATAAAAAAGAAGAAAACGAAAGACCGGTTTTCTATGTACGTTGGCAGAGAATAGCGGCAGCGGCTGTCTTTATCGGTTTTTCGGTATGGATAGGGCTGATGCTTACTTCCCATAAATCTGCAGATCAGAATACAGGTAAGCTGGCAGTAAAGAATGGAAGTGCTTCTCAGAAGAATACTGAGCGTGCTGTTATATCATCCAATAATCCAGCATCTGTTTTATCAAAAAATAATACACCGGATATTACGGCCAACAAAAATTATTTTGCTACAGAACCCCGTATTGATAAAAACAATTCTATATTGATCAGTCCTTCAGTTGACAGTAATGTGCTAAATACAAATACTCTATCGGCACAGAATACAACCAATGCAGTAAGTGCCGGTTTAAAAAGAGAAGACATTATTACCCACCCGGTGGAAAATGCAGATAAAACCCAATTCAGTCAGAGAGTACCTGCATCTAATACCGCTCTTGCCAATCCAGATCTGGTAAAAGCCAGCCACACGGAAGAAACAGATAATACAGAACCCCTTGCACAGCAAACTGTTTATAAAGAACTGGATACCGAGGATGAGAAGAAAAGTTTGTATCTCGGGTCATTAGAGATCAATAAAGATAAACTGCGTGGTTTTTTCCGTAAAGCCGGCAGCCTTTTTCGCGGAAAGGCAAAACAACAGGAAGAAGATAAAGCTGAGAGTGCCGCGCCGTCTAATACCCGGTCATTAAGATAACCCGAAAAAGAACAGATATGAAACGCTTAGTATGTTTATGTATGCTTGCAGGATTTACTGCTACCGGATTTGCTCAGAAAGACAGTACTACCAACCATTCAGATACTGTGAAAGTGGGCAACTTTATTATCATTAAAAAAAACAAAGACAATACAGTTGCAGAACCAGCAGAGAGCCGCCGCAATAACAGTTATGAACTGCGTGTGGAACGCCGCTCCAGAAAAAGAAGTAATATAAGCACCAACTGGTGGATCATGGACCTGGGCTTTGCCAATATGCGCGATAATACCGATTACGCTTCGGCACAGGCGGGTGGTTATTTTAAAACCTTACGCCCGGCAGATGGGTCCGTAACGCAAAACAGTTATAAACTCATCAATGGCAAATCCAGTAATGTAAACATCTGGTTTTTTATGCAGAAGCTGAACCTCATAAGCCATGTGGTAAGTCTGAAATATGGGTTGGGATTAGAAATGTATAATTATCGTTTTGACACACGTCTGAGTTTCCGTAAAGATCCACAACCTTATGCATTCAATGATTCTATCGCTTTTACCAAAAATAAATTGTATGTGGAATATTTAACGGTTCCCATCATGCTCAATTTTAATACTACACCTGATAGCCGCAGGGGCTTCAGTTTCAGTGCGGGTGTAAGTGCCGGTTATTTAACCAACAGCCGTAATAAACAGATCAGCGGTGAGCGGGGTAAAGAAAAAATTAAAGGCGATTTTAATTTTGAACCCTGGAGAGTAGCGGTTATTGGTGAGCTGGGGCTGGGGCCGGTACGTTTATACGGCAGTTACAGCCTTAACCGCTTGCAAAAAGATGTGACCCGTGTTGAGCAGTATCCTTATACAGTAGGTATCCGCTTTAGTAACTGGTAAGATCCGTTCATTTATTTCTCATGTGTTATATTCTACGCGCCCCTTTTCCAAGGGGCGCTCGTCATTGCAATGACGGTTTTAAATAACGCTGCATGTATTAATAAGACATTAACTTAATTTTTGGTGAATTAACCCAACCACAACATTCAGATACTTTAGTTTGCTTTCAAACAAAATCACCGCCATGAAAGCCCCCCTGTATCTTCCATTATTGGGTTTAATCGTATTTACCAATACTTCTTTCAGAAAAACATCTTACACCAACCTCCATTTTGTTAGTAAGAATACCTATATAGTAATGGTTGTAAAAAATAAATATGAATTACAGGTATATGATTCAACGGGTGAGTGGCTGGCTACCTATCCCGTTGTTTTTGGCAGTGCAGATATGGGTGACAAAATGATGCAGGGCGACAGAAAAACACCCGAAGGTATTTTTCATATTGCCTATAAACGCAAACATGAGAAATGGGATTCGTTTATGATGATCGATTATCCTACACAGGAGAATTATCAAAAATTCAACCAAAGAAAGGCGCTGGGCATTATTCCGGCAGATGCAAAAATTGGCGGGTATATCGGCATACACGGCACCTGGCCGCATGAAGATTTTGCCATCGATCAATACCGCAACTGGACCGAAGGCTGCATCAGCACAAAAAATAAGTATATCGAAGAGTTGTTTGCCATGTTACCGGTAGGGACGAAGGTGGAGATCAGACGATGAACGAATAATGAATAGTAAACAAGGAATATTGCATGTTGGATGAAACGCCAAGTTCTATATTCCTTGTTCAAGATTCTATATTTCTATCGGGTAATTTTTTCTGCCCCAAAATATTTATGCATCACTTCAGGTAAGCGAATACCATCGGCTTCCTGGTTGTTCTCAAGTAAGCAAGCCACAATTCTTGGCAGGGCCAATGAACTTCCGTTAAGAGAATGCAGTAATTGTATTTTTCCGTTGGCATCTTTATAACGGCATTTCATTCGGTTGGTCTGGTAGCCTTCAAAATTACTTACACTGCTTACCTCCAGCCAACGTTCCTGTGCAGCGCTGAACACTTCAAAATCGTAAGTGATGGCGCTGGTAAACCCCATATCAGCGCCACATAAACGGAGTATACGGTAAGGTAGTTCCAGGTTTTGCAATAGTTTTTCTACATGCAATACCATCTCATCCAAAACGGTATAACTGGTTTCCGGTTCTACAATTTGTATGATCTCTACTTTCTCAAACTGGTGCACACGGTTCAATCCTCGTACATCTTTTCCAAAACTTCCCGCTTCTCTTCTGAAACAAGGCGAATAGGCCGTCATCTTAACAGGTAATTCATCCATTTTCAAAATCGTATCGCGGTAAATATTGGTAACGGGTACTTCTGCTGTGGGTATCAAATAAAAATTATCTGCTGTGGCATGGTACATCTGCCCTTCTTTATCGGGAAGCTGTCCTGTGGCAAACGCACTCGCTTCATTAACCATAAAGGGTGGCAGGTATTCTGTATAACCGGCCGCTGTATTATACTCTAAAAAATACTGAACCAGGGCCCTTTGCAGTTTGGCGCCCTTGCCCTTGTATAATGGGAACCCGCTACCGGTTATTTTGGCGCCGGTTTCAAAATCTACCAGGTCATATTGTTTGATCAGGTCCCAATGCGGCATACTACCTTCGGGAAGATTGGGTTTATTGCCGCCCTCTCTCACCAGCACATTGTCTTCAGGCGATTTGCCTTCAGGCACCTGCGGACTGGGCAGGTTGGGTAATAGCACAATTGTATCCAGCAATTCTTTTTCAACCAATGCCATTTGCTCTTTCAGCGGCTCCAGGCTGGTTTTCCAGCGGGCCACGTCTGATTTCAGGGTTTCTGCAGCTTCTTTGTCGCCCTGCCCCATCAGTTTTCCTATCTCTTTGGAAGCGGCATTTACTTTGGATTGGGTATTATCAAAATCTGCCTGCAATCTTTTACGCTCATCATCCAATGCGATCACGGCATCCACGATCCCGGGCTGTTTAAAATGCTTTACGGCCAGTCTTTTTTTAACTTCTTCTGTATTGTTGCGCAATACACTCACCTGTAACATATCGGTTCAATTTTGCGCAAAGATAACTTTTGCAGAGTGATGATGGCATGGTTCTGCCGTTTACCTTTGCGCATATGTTCATTTCAGACGATTTACAACAGCGGTGGTGGGCACTTGAAGCCAGATTGATGGCACGTTTTGGTAAAAAACCAGATCTGGAAGCCGTTTTGTTCCTGATAGGGATGCAGGAAACGGGTTTTTTACAGGATACTATCTCCAAAGAACAGAAGCAGGATCTGATGCATGTGGCTGTTTGCAAAGTATTAAGCCAAAGCGGTTATTATTTGCTGGAAGGCCATGATGCCGATGGCTGGCCGCATTATAAACAGGTAAAGGAATTGCCCGTAATGGTTTTACCGGTACAGGAGAACTTTATAAAAGACCATGTGCTGTTGTATTTTGAGCAGCAGGGATTTTAGGGAGGACAAAAATCAAAAATAAACATTCAAAACACCTTTTTTTTGACTTTTGCCTTTTCCTTTTAACCTGTTCAAGCACAATTAATTCCATTCAATCAAATTTTATCCAATATTTGCAATACTAAAAACTTACGTTATGAATTTCCCGGCAGAGCTCCGCTATACCAAAGACCACGAATGGATCCGTTTAGACGGTAATGTTGCCACTATTGGCATTACCGATTATGCACAGGACCAACTGGGTGATATTGTGTATGTAGAGATTAAAGAACTTGGCAAAACGCTTAACGCTGAAGATATTTTTGGTACGGTTGAGGCGGTTAAAACCGTTAGCGACCTGTTCTTACCCGTTGCCGGTACCCTTACCGAGCAGAATGCCATATTGGTTCAAAAGCCCGAACTGGTGAATACCGATCCTTATGGAGAGGGCTGGATGATTAAAATGACCGTAGCCGACCCGGCCAGTATAGCCGAGCTTTTAAACGCGGATGCGTATAAAGCCCTTATAGGATAAATCCGAACTCAACCTTTCTCCGTACATGATGTTATACAACCTTGAACCTAAGTTAACCTGCTTTTGGAAGTAGTTACAAAATATAGCGAACCCGAATTGGTACAGCTGCTACGTCAAAAGAGCGAGCATGTATTTAGTTACCTGTATGACAATTATGCAGGGTCTCTCTTATCCATTATCCGAAACATAGTAACAGAAGAAGAACTGGCAAGCGATGTTTTGCAGGAGGTTTTTGTGAAGATATGGAAGCAGATTGATAGTTATGACAGCAGCAAAGGTCGCTTATTTACCTGGATGCTGAATATTGCCAGGAATGCTTCTATTGATATGATCAGAAGTAAAAGCTTCCAGAACAGCCGTCAAAACCGGGAACTAACAGAAGACGTATATAGTTCAGGTGGTACCAGCGAAACCAAGACCGATCAAATTGGCCTTAGGAAACTGGTACATAACCTGAAGGAAGAATACAGGGTCTTGGTTGAATTATCTTATTTTCAGGGATACACACAGGATGAGATAGCGAAAATGCTGAACATGCCCCTGGGAACCGTGAAAACCAGATTAAGAACCGCATTAATACAATTAAGAGAAATTATTAAACCGTAAAGTGGATATCAAGGCATATATAGAAAGTGGTGTGATTGAAAGCTATGTTTTAGGCATGGCCGATACACAGGAAGCTGCCGAGCTTGCGCAGATCGCCCGCCAATACCCGGAGGTAAGGCAGGCGATCGATGCATTTGAAACGGCACTGGAACAGCAGGCACTGTCTGCTGCAATGGCACCACCTGCCCATATAAAAGAAGCTTTGCTTACTACATTAGCTTCAGAATTCAAAAAAGAAGAACGAAAAGCCATTGTAGTTGCTTTCAGATGGAGCCGTTTTGTGGCTGCCGCTTCTATTATCCTCTTAGTAGTTAGTGCAGCGCTGAACGTTTATTTCTATAACCAGTTCAAATCAACTTCTACCGCTTACCAGGCATTACTGATAGAAAAAACGGGGCTCATTGCAGAGAACCAGAATACACAAGCCAAAGCGCTTGACCTATATAACAGTATGCAGATTATGAGTGATCCTACCATGATCAAAGTATCTATGTCGGGTACCCCTGGAAAAGAAGGCAATCTTGCTACCGTTTTCTGGGATAGTAAATCAAAAGATGTCTATCTTCTTTCTAATAAATTACCACAAGCCGCCGAAGGCAAACAATACCAGTTATGGGCTATTGTAGATGGCAAACCTGTTGATGCCGGTGTGATGGATGCCTGTACAGGACTTTGTAAAATGAAGAGTATTCCGGGTGCTGCTGTTGCTTTTGCCATTACCCTTGAGAAAAAAGGCGGTAGCCCCACCCCCACCATGGATCAGATGTACGTGTTAGGCAAAGTTGGATAATTGGCCAATTTTTCTTCACTAAACTTACTGATGAGGCTACATACGTCCCACTTTTGCTTCTCTAATTTTATTGAATTGGTCTTCAAACAGTTTCTTCCGGCAATTGCCTGGTTTATCATCAGCCTTATCTTACTTTGCCTGCCTGGGTCTGCTATTCCCAAATACTCATGGCTGGCTTTGATACATGCCGATAAATGGATCCATATTGCCCTTTTTGGTATCCTTTGTATTTTGTTCTCTTTCCCTTTCAGAAAATCGTCTTTATCCAATCAGTCAATAGGAAGAATATTTTTACTCATCACAGCCTTGGGAATATTGTATGGGACCGCGATGGAATTTGTGCAGGAAAAATGGATCCCCAATCGCTCTTTTGAAGTATTGGATATTGTGGCCGACAGCACCGGATGCATCCTGGCAGTTTTGTATAGTTTTCGAAATTTTTTGCGGAAAGGTTTATAAAAAATTGGTCCCGATGGAAATCGGGACCGCAACCAAAACTAACTGCTTATGAGAAAATTGTAAGAGACTTTAGTGTTTATACTATCTATTAACGCAAACCTTGTGCCACCGGATTCATTCTTTTTGTTAAACCTTTCTAAATAACCTTTTCCTTTCTAATTAACAGATACTGCCTTTTATTTCTACGCTGCCTGATGCAAAGATCATTTTAATAGATGGAAAAAAATGTCAAGGGTTTAATAAGAAACTGTTAAAGGATTTACTACAGTGAACCCTGTATTGCAAAGCTTGGGAATAAGGGCCTCGGGTATGCGATATCCGGGGCCGGGGCCGGTACCGAAGAATGAGCAAAATACCCAAAGCAAACAGAACAAATAGGGCTGTTTACAAAGGTTTGCTTTCACCCGTTAATTTTCCTGGATGTACAGACCCCGATGTGAATATGGCAGGAAACCCGTTTGCCCAAGCTGCCACATGGCCAGATACCCCGTCATCCCGTCAAAATATGGCTTATCGCCATAAAACAGGTTGTTATGTTGAAGCTAAATGTCAAACTTATTTTTAAAAACGCTTGTAAACCCGGTTCACAAGCTATTTTTACACACCATATGCCTTATTTCAACTGGAACGATAGTATTAATTTTTTAAGTAAGCTCAGTCTGCGCAGATTTTGGAATGCAGCCAAAGTTTACGGCAGTTATCAATTAACACGGGTAACGGGGAAACCTGTACAATGGGGATTACCCATTTCCATTTCATTTGAACCAACCACTTCCTGCAACCTGCGTTGCCCGGAATGTCCGAGCGGTCTTCGTGCATTTACAAGACCAACGGGTATGTTGGAAAACCGTTTCTTTCGTCAAACGATCGATGATGTTTATAAAGATCTTTTGTACCTGATCTTCTATTTTCAGGGCGAACCGTACCTGAATCCCGATTTTTTGAAGATGGTAAAATATGCGCATGATAAAGGCATTTATACCGCCACATCAACCAATGCCCATTATCTCACGGATGAAAAAGCAAAAGAAACCGTAGAGAGCGGGCTCGACAGATTAATTATTTCCATTGACGGAACCACGCAGGATGTTTACCAGCAATACCGTGTAGGCGGCAAGCTGGACAAGGTTTTGGAAGGCGCGCGCAATATAGTGAAATGGAAAAAAGCCATGAACAGTAAAACACCTTTTATTTTTTTTCAGTTCCTCGTTGTAAAACCTAATGAGCACCAGATAGAAGCAGTAAAAAAATTAGGCAAGGAGATTGGCGTTGACCAGGTACGCTTTAAAACGGCTCAGGTATATGATTATCAAAATGATCCGCATCAACTTATCCCCGAGAACAATAAATACAGCCGTTATAAAAAAGATGCATCCGGAAACATGAAAGTAAAAAGCGGACTTGGCAATCATTGCTGGAAACTATGGCATGCCAATGTGATTACCTGGGATGGATTGGTGGTGCCCTGCTGTTTTGATAAAGATGCCACTCACCAATTAGGCAACCTGAAAACACAAAGTTTTAAAGAAACCTGGCATAATGATAATTATAAACAATTCCGCCGCGAGTTGCTTACCAGCAGGAAGAATATTGATATCTGTGCTAATTGCAGCGAGGGCCTGAAAGTATGGGAGGATTAAAGGTTACTGTGAAATAGTCATCGTGAGCGAAAAGTATGGTTTGATCACAATTATTTTATATTAGACAGATCCATAGTAGGTTAGTACCAAAAACCACCGCTTAATTATTGCCTTATGGGTATTGAAAAAGATATACAACAGCAGACTTTCCGGAACGAATACCAGAAAGCCACTGTAAATATTATTTTTTCTGCTAACTGGCTTCATGAAAAGATCAATGTTTTTCTGGAAACAGAAGCGATTACCCAGCAGCAATACAATATACTGCGCATACTCCGTGGTAGTCAGAAGCCACTCAGTACCCTTCAGATCAGGGAACGCATGTTGGATAAGATGAGCGATACCAGCCGCATTGTAGAAAGAATGCTGAAGAAAGGACTGGTAGAAAAAAAAATATGCAGCACCGATAAACGCCTGGTAGATGTAATCTTATCAAAGGATGGCTATGCGGTGCTGGAAAAACTGGATAAAAAGAACTGCGATATTGATAATGTACTTCAACAACTGACCCTGCAAGAAGCCCACACACTGAATACGCTTTTGGATAAAATGCGCGACAATCATACGAATTCCACATTGTGAATTAACACTGCGACAGGTATTCATTCATCCACATTGTAATGGATCCATGAACAGGAAGTTTATCTTAGCGGGATGAAGCATATGATTACCCTTTGTTTACTATTGGCTATGGGTTGTTCGTTTGAAAGAACACAGGCACAAAGCGGTTCTCCCAATTATGAATTTCGTGCGGTATGGGTGGCTACAGTTGTAAATATTGATTGGCCCAGCAAAAAAACATTATCGGTTGCCGAACAAAAAGCAGAATTTATCAAACTGCTGGATCTGCACCAGCGGAATGGCATGAATGCAGTGATCGTTCAGGTAAGGCCGGCCGGTGACGCTATGTATCCTTCTCCCTATGAACCCTGGAGTGAATTTCTGACGGGCACACAAGGACTGGCACCCAACCCCTTATACGATCCCCTTGAATTTATGATCATTGAAACACATAAAAGGGGAATGGAATTTCATGCATGGCTAAACCCTTACCGTGCTGTGTTTAATATGCGCACTTCATCTGTTGCCCCATCACATCTTACCAGAACACATCCTGAATGGTTTCTGGTGTATGGCGATAAAAAATATTTCAATCCCGGTTTACCCGAAGTAAGGCAGCATACCGCCAAAGTAGTAAAAGACCTCGTAACCCGTTACAATATAGATGGCCTGCATATGGATGATTATTTTTATCCTTATCGCATTGCCGGTAAAGAATTCCCCGATCAGAAAGATTACCTGAAATATGGTAAGGATATGAATAAAGAAGCCTGGAGAAGAAGTAACTGCGATAGTGTGATACGACTCATCCACAATATTGTAAGAACGATTAACCCACATATGAAATTCGGGATCAGCCCTTTTGGTGTATGGCGCAACAAAAGCCAGGATCCGATGGGCAGTGATACCAAAGCCGGGCAAACCAATTACGATGATCTCTATGCCGATATTCTTTTATGGTTGCAAAAGGGCTGGATTGATTATGTGATACCGCAATTATACTGGGAACGTGGTCATAAACTTTGCGATTATGATGTATTGCTGGATTGGTGGAACCAACATACATATGGCAAACATTTGTACATAGGCCATGGTATTGAACGCGCAGGAACGAATAGTGCATGGAGAAATACAAACGAGATCCCGAATGAGATCAAAGAACTCAGAAACTATCCTACCACACAAGGCAGCGCCTATTTCAGCAGTAAGGTTTTTGAAAGAAATCCGCTTGGCTGGAATGATAGCCTGCGTAATCATTATTATAAATACCCTGCATTGGTGCCTCCTATGCCATGGATAGATAATTCCGCACCCGCACAACCTTTACTTGAAAAACAAGCCAATAATATGGTGAAGCTGGTTTATAAAGGCGATGAAAAAATAAAAGCATTCGGTATTCTTACCCTTACTTTAAATACAGAAGTACAGTTTGCATTGGCACAACTGGTACAGATCATTCCTGCAGATAAGATGGCTATGATCGACCTTAGCAAAATACCGGATAATAAGAACAAGCGGATCTTTGCTGTTTCAGTTGACCTGGATAATAATGTGAGTCCGATGACAGAGTTAAAATAGTAGGTAAGATACAACAGGGGTAGTTATAATTTCGTCCACTTTCCAAACCTTTTTTCTACCGCCATATACCTGAAATCAAATATCTCTTTCAACTGTTGCTTCACCATCAGCACCTGTGCCATATCTCCCAAAAACCAAAGCGGTAATTTATAGTGTACGATATCCGTCATCTCCACGCCACCATCTATTTCTTTAAAATGATGCTGATGATGCCATAAGCTATACGGACCAAATCGTTGTTCATCTATAAAATATTGCTTATCCTGCACATGGGTGATCTCCGTCATCCAATATAGGGGAATGCCTAAAATAGGCTTCACGATATATTCAATGATCTGTCCGGGATACATTTTGGCACCATGGTATTTTGAAATAATTTCAAAACCCAGTTTAGACGGTGTGATATCTTTCAGGTTATCGGGCCTGCTAAAAAAATCCCATGCCTGGTCAAGAGAAATAGGAATGTGCTGAATGGTTTTGATTGAATATACCCTGGACATGATGTTTTGTTTTCCATATAACAAGAACCCACCCAAAAAGTTCAACCCACCCCCAATCGCTGCACCCCTTGCCCCTTCCTGCTGCGCAAGCAGGGACCATGTATATTTTTCTTAAAAAATGTACAGTTGGGGTGATGATGTGCCAACCAACATAACCACCGACTTGGTTATCTTTACCCCATGGCAGCCCTGCACCAGCAAAAAGAACCATTCGAGAAAATTTATACTGATCTCAATGAACAGCAAAAGATTGCTGTTGATACGATTGAAGGGCCGGTAATGGTAAATGCCGGGCCGGGTACTGGAAAAACGCAAATCCTCGCCATGCGTATCGGGAGGATCTTATTGGAAACGGATACACATCCGAATAATATTTTATGCCTTACCTATACCGATAACGGCGCTGTTGAAATGCGTAACCGCTTGTTACAGATCGTTGGTACACCGGCTTATAATATCCAGATACATACTTTTCATTCTTTTTGTAACCAGGTTATTCAAGATAACCTCAGTTACTTCGGCAAACTAAGTCTCGAGTTGCTTAGCGATCTGGAAGAGATAGACCTGTTCAATAAACTGATTGATTCGATAGAAAAAGATAGTCCGTTGAAACGTTTCCGCGGCGAAGTATATTATGAAGCACCCCGCCTGAAAAATCTTTTCAGCCTGATGAAAAAAGAAGCGTGGACGGTGGCGTACATGAACGAAAGGATCGACCTCTATTTACAAAGTTTACCAACCCGTGAAGGATTTTATTACAAAAGAAAATATAAAGAGTTTGCAGCCGGCGATCCCAATCCGAATAAAATAGGCGCCGAAACGGAAAAGATGGAAACCTTGCGGGCAGCGGTAAAACTATACCCGCGTTACAATGCCATGATGGCCGAACACAGTCGTTACAATTTCGATGACATGATTTTATGGGTGCTGGATGCTTTTGAGAAAAATAAAAATATGCTGCTTGATTATCAGGAGCGGTTCCTATATTTTTTAGTGGATGAATTTCAAGATACCAGCCGTTCACAAAACCTGCTGCTACAGTATTTAATCAGCTATTGGGATATACCCAACATTTTTGTAGTAGGCGATGCCGACCAAAGTATCTTTTCTTTCCAGGATGCTAACGTGGAGAATATTATTGAATTCGAAAAAAAATATGACGGAGAGATCACAAAAATAAATCTTGAAAATAATTATCGTTCCATACAAAGCATCCTCGACCTTGCTCATAAACTGATCGCCCATAACAGTCTGCGTACGGTTGATATAGACAAAGACAAACCTTTACTCGCTTCTAAAAACGAGATCAACAGGCTTTCCATTTCTCCTGTAATTGTTGAGTATCCCAATACCACCCATGAAGCCATGCATATTGCTTTACAAATAGAGCAATTATTGGAAAAAGGTATTAGTGGAAAAGATATTGCTGTCATTTACCGGAACCATGCGCAGGTTGAACAGATTGCTACCATTTTAGAAAGCAAAAGCATTCCGGTAAACACACGCAAACAGGTAGATATATTACAACTGCCATTTATCCAGAATATCCTTTCTATTCTTTCATGGATCGATAAGGAAAACACAATGGCATACAGCGGGGATGATCTTTTATTTAAACTATTGCATTTTAATTTTTTTCATGCAAAGCCTGCTGATATTGCACACCTGAGTATGACCGTACATGCAAAGAATACCGGGCGCAAAGAAGACAGGTATTCCCTGCGAAGAGAATTGAATGAGTTACCCTTGCAAAACGGAGACCTTTTTACACAGGCAGATAACAGCCTGAAACAGGTTAATATTATTTTAGAGGAATTACTGAAAGCAAGTCACAACCTTACTATTCAGCAATTACTGGAAACCCTGATCCAGAAAGCCGGTGTATTAACCTATATCATGCAAAACCCCGAAAAACCCTGGCTGATGCAGGTTTTGAATGCATTCTTTCATTATGTAAAAGACCATTGCAAGAAAAATCCGGATATGAATTTGCATGAACTGCTTATGAACATAGCCGTGATGAGAAAGAACCGCTTATCCATTCCGCTGAATAAAGTGATTGCGCTGGATGAAGGCATTAACCTGATCACCGCACATGGCGCTAAAGGAAGTGAATATGCCCATGTATTTGTGATCAGTTGCACCAATAATATCTGGGATGAAAGTAACAAGGGTAATAACCGAACCTATGCTTATCCCGATAACCTGCTCAGCGATCATAACCATGCGGGCGATCTGGAAGAAAGCCGCCGTCTTTTTTATGTAGCCGTAACAAGAGCTAAAACAAATCTGCAGATTTCGTATGCATTAAAAGATAAGAATGATAAACCACTTACCAAATCCACATTTGTAACCGAGATCCTTGAAGGAATGGGATGGAAGCCAGTGGCTGAAAATGTGGATGATGAAAAACTGATTGATTACCTCGCTCTTCAATTTGCCGAAACCGCAAGGCCTGAGATTGAATTGGTAGAAACGAATTATATTGATCAGTTACTAAAAAAATATTCGCTTAGCGTTACCCATCTGAATAATTACCTCGACTGCCCATTAAAATTCTATTACCAGAATCTGATCAAAGTTCCATCAGCTAAAAATGAGAACATGGTATTTGGTAGCGCTGTTCATTTTTCCTTACAGCGTCTTTTTGAAAAAATGAAGAAGGACGGGAATGAAACTTTCCCGCCAAAGGAAGTCCTGCTAGAAGATTTTTACTGGTATATGGATCGCAACCGAGATTCTTTTACGCCCGAAGCATACAAATTGAAAATGGATTATGGTGAAAAGATCTTGCCCGCCTATTATGAAACACATATCAATAACTGGAAAAAGACCGTAAGCATAGAAAGAAATATCCGGAATGTATATGTACAGGATGTACCATTAAACGGCAAACTCGATAAGTTGGAATTCAACGGCAAACTGGTTAACGTGGTGGATTATAAAACAGGCAGTTATGACAATGCAAAAAAAAAGCTGGTTCGCCCCGGCGATAAAGAACCTAATGGGGGTGATTACTGGCGACAGGCTGTGTTTTATAAGATCTTACTGGATAATGATAAAAGCAACGATTGGCAGGCCATCAGCACTGCATTCGAATTTATAGAACCGGTAAACGAAGCGTATAAAGTTGAAACCGTAGTGGTTACCCCCGAAGATATTGCAACCGTTACCCACCAGATCAAAACCGTTTGGCAACAGATCCAACAGAAAGAATTCAAAACGGGCTGCGGCAAACCCGGGTGTGAATGGTGTGGCTTTGTAAAAACCAATCAACTGGCTGTTGCCTTACATGAAATAGAGACCGAGGAAGAATCCAACGATTAACAGCATTTTGATACGCAGAACCTAAACCCTATTCCCAAACACGTTAAGTTTGCAGGGTTAATCACAGCAATGAAGCAGATCTATCTTTTTTTATTTGGTGGCCTTTTTATTCTCAGTACCCTCGTATTGTTTTCTTCCTGCGCCAATATTATTCCGCCGGGTGGCGGGCCCAGAGATAGTTTACCCCCCAGGCTGGTAATGGCATTGCCCAAAGATTCTGCACTTAATGTAACCAGCAAAAACATCACACTCAGTTTTGATGAATTTGTAACCCTGCAAAACCCGCAGGAAAGTATTATTGTTTCGCCTTATCAAAGTCCAAGTGGCACCCCATTATATGATTACAAACTCAGAAATGTAACCGTAAAATTAAAAGACAGCCTCGAGCCAAATACCACTTACTCAATCAATTTTGGCGATGCAATCAGGGACGTAAATGAGGGAAATATTGCCAAAGGGCTTACCTATGTTTTTTCAACGGGTAATAAAATTGATTACAACACTTATGCTGGCAGGGTGGTATTGGCTGAATCGGGAAAGATTGACAGCACACTCATTGTTGTATTGCATAAAAATTTGTCTGATACTTCCATAGTAAAGAACAGGCCGAGATATTTTACCCGCCTTAACGGTAAAGGAGAATTCAAATTCTACAATTTACCGGAAGGTATATTTAATGTATATGCCATACCCGGAGTTGGCAATTTTAGTAAACTATACAACGATAGTACCATGCTGTTTGCGTTTAAAAACAGCCCGGCCATCATCAGCCCAAATACACTACCCGATACCTTATATGCTTTTGAAGAGTTTCAGCGAAAAAGCACCGGAACAGGATTGGGCTCTTCCCAACCAAAATTAACAGCAGGCAAAGAAGACAAACGTTTAAAGTATACCATCGACCTGGAGAATGGCCAGCAGGACCTGCTTTCAAACCTCACACTCACTTTCAACAGAAAACTTACCACATTTGACACGGCAGGTTTTTCATTATTAGATACCGGTTTTCGCAAACTAAGCGGTTATACATTCAATTTAGATACAGGAAAAACAAAAGTAGTATTGACATATAAATGGAAAGAATACACAGCATTTCGTTTATTGATCAATAAAAATGCAGTAGCCGATTCGGCAGGAACCACGCTTACTAAATCCGACTCGCTCCGCTTCATTACCAAACGTGAATCAGATTACGGAAGCCTCCGCATCCGTTTTGCCAATCTCGATCTTTCCAAAAACCCTGTTCTGCAGATAGTGGCAAACGAAAAAATCGTTGAATCCGTTACACTAACCCAAGCCGATTTTATCCGAAAAATGTTTGCCCCCGGCACTTACGACCTACGCATTTTATATGATGCCAATAAAAACGGTATCTGGGATACCGGCCATTTCAAAACCAAGCAACAACCCGAAATGGTGCAACGCATTCCAAGGCAGTTAATGGTTAAGGGTAACTGGGATAATGAGGTAAACATTAGTTTATAGTTCATGAACCATGGTCTATTGACCATAAACGTATTACTACAATTCCTAACTTTACATTTCTAACTAGTAACGCGCATGCAGCTTCCATCCTCCTTACTCGAAAATGCAGTAGCCCAGTTTACCAGGCTTCCGGGGATCGGTAAAAAAACGGCATTACGGCTGGTATTACATTTACTTAAACAGGATGTGAATGAAGTGCAGTTGTTTGGCGAAACGATTGCTAAAATGCGGAGGGATATCAAATTCTGTCAGCGCTGCCATAATGTAAGCGATGGCGATATCTGTTCGATCTGTTCCAATTCCATGCGTAACCAGCGGATGGTATGCGTTGTGGAAAATATCCGCGATGTGATTGCTATTGAAAGCACACAGCAGTTAAGTGGCACCTACCATGTATTGGGTGGTGTTATCTCACCCTTGGATGGCGTTGGCCCCGATCAATTAAATATAGAATCTTTGGTAAGTCGCATAAGGAAAGAAGAAACCGAAGAACTTGTGTTCGCGTTAAGTCCGAATATCCAGGGCGATACGACTATCTATTATATCCAGAAAAAAATCGCACAGCTTCCCTGCCGTATTACCACCATTGCCCGAGGCATTGCTTTTGGCGGTGAACTGGAATATGCTGATGAAATGACGCTTTCCCGAAGCATTGCCAACCGGCTTCCCGTTCAGCAATACGTTAAATAGGGCAGATGTATGGCAAGCCTTGGTTAAATTTGCGATATGGGTAATTTTTACCATAAAGCAACCATTATTTCCCCGGGCCGTACTCTTTTGTATCAATAACATTGAATAATTTGCATTTTACCTGCAAATTAGCATTTATGAAAAAATGGAAAAAGACAGCCTTATTGATTGGACTTATCATCGTTGTTTTGGGTGTTAGCGGCGTTTTATATGTATACCTCAAACCACACAGGGATGTAACACAGGAAAAAGGCGTTCAGCTTTCGGCGCAAAGTTTGTATGATGCATTCAAAGCAAATGAAACTGAGGCCAATGCAAAATACCTTGACAAAGCAATAGAATTAAGCGGTGAGGTGGCTGAGGTTTCTACAAACCAGGATGGAAATACGGTTGTAAATTTCAAAACCAATGACCCCTTCTTCGTAATCAATTGTACATTTAAAATAAAACCCGGCGCAGTAAAGCCCGGTCAAAATATCACATTCAAAGGCATTTGTATAGGATATGTACCCGATGACAAAGTATCCATTAACGAAGGCGTTCTGGTAAAATAAATAAAAAGAAAACATGAAACTGTTCCTATCCATTATTCTCGCAACCGTATTATTCGTGTCTGAAGCAGATGCACAAAAAATATTCGCTACCCGTAATGCAAAAGTTAGTTTCTCGGCCCCGAACGATGATGATGTAACCGCGGTAAATAATGAGGTGACAAGTCGCATAGCCGACAATGGACAAATGACCTTCAGCCTGCTCATCAAAGGTTTTAAATTCAAATATGCAGAAATGCAGGATCACTTTAATGATCAATACCTGGAGAGTACCAAATTCCCCAGGGCCGATTTTAAGGGTATGATCGCTAACCTGAAAGATGTCAATTTTACAAAAGAGGGTATTTACAAAGCAACGGTTAACGGCGATCTTACGTTACATGGTGTAACCAAAAAAATTACCGTAAATGGAACGATTGAAATAAAAGGCGGGAAACCTTTTGCCAGCGGTAAGTTTACAATGGTTATGAACGATTTTAATGTAGCTGCCAAGGCAGTAGCTGAGAAGGTAAATGTAGAAGTTAGCTGCCAGTACCAATAATCAACCGTTTATATTAAACTTAATCTTATGCTGATCTTTACCAAAAGGTTTCTGGCAATAGTATGCCTTATCCTTACCACACAAATAAGCTTCTCGCAACAGGTTGACTTGTTTAAAATACAGGATAGTGTTAATGCGAAAGAAAGCAAAACAGCACCGGAACCGGTTGTCAACACTTTTTATTCAACCCGTCTTGTAAATGGCCATACGGTTGAAATAACCGGGAAGGGAAGCATGGATTTCCGCATTAACCACCGTTTTGCCCCATTAAACCTTGGTTTTTATGAGATGTTTGGCCTGGATGCCGCTTCTATGCGCTTAGGGTTTGATTTTGGCCTTACCGATAACCTGATGGCAGGTATTGGCAGGACCACTTATTATAAAGAATACGATGCTTTTATTAAATACCGGCTGATGCACCAGAAAACCGGTAATTCGGGTGCCCCGCTTTCCATCACCTGGGTAGGGGCCTGGGCATACCGGAACCTTAAAATGGATCCTACATTAAAAGTAACCGGCTCTGATCGTACCTATTTCACCACACAGCTTCTGATTGCGAGAAAATTTGATGACCATTTTTCTTTCCAGGTATCGCCCAGTTATACCCATTATAACAGGTTGCTGTTCCTAACCGGCGGATCTGCCGATATGTTCGCTGTGGGTTTCCTGGCAAGACAGAAAGTAAGCAAACGCATCAGTATAAATGCAGAATATTTCCTGCAAACCAACCGCTTTGATGGCATGCATGACCCCCTTTCTATTGGCGTGGATATTAATACCGGAGGCCATGTATTTCAGCTGCATTTTACCAATGCCGTGGGTATGAATGATCATTCCTCCATACATGAAACCAGTGGCACCTGGGGAAATGGCGATATCCGATGGGGCTTTAATATTTCCCGGATCTTCCATATTGGCGGAAAACGCCCCAAATAATACCCCCCCTTCTTACGATACATGAAGGGCTATGGCTTATATTTTGATATAAGCGCATAGCCCTTTATCTTTGCAACACTTACAGCAGGCGGATTTGTTTATTGTTCGGCCTGTAATCCCGGCTTAGCCGGGACTAATCGAACTAATAAACGTTTTGAAGTGATCTCTCACACACTCTCTAAAGCGTTTACTATTCGGTATTTGTTTAACTCATCCTGCAATGAAAGCGGATGTTAAATTAAATGCTATGACTATTCAGAAAGAACTGGAAAAAAGGATCTTGGTGATTGATGGAGCCATGGGTACCATGATACAACGCCATAAACTCACCGAAGCCGATTACCGCGGCGAGCGTTTTGCGAACTGGCACCTTGATGTAAAGGGTAATAACGACCTTCTCTGCATTACCCAGCCGGAGATCATTAAAAGCATACACAAGCAATACCTGGCTGCCGGTGCAGATATTATTGAAACAAACACCTTCAGCAGTACCGTAATTGCGATGGCAGATTATGATATGCAGTCGCTGGCCTACGAACTGAATGTAGCTGCAGCCAAATGTGCGAAAGATGCCATTAAAGAATTTACAGCAGAGAACCCGGTAACCACACCCAAATTTGTTGCCGGTGCCATCGGGCCATTAAATAAAACACTTAGCTTATCACCGGATGTAAATAACCCGGGATACCGGGCTGTTACATTTGATGAAGTGGTTGCTGCCTATTACGAGCAGATCAAAGGTTTGATTGATGGTGGCGTAGATGTACTCTTGATAGAAACCATTTTTGATACCTTGAACGCCAAAGCGGCTATTTATGCCGCTAAAAAATATTTCAGGGACCATAACACAGAAGAGCTGCCTATCATGATCAGCGGCACCATTACCGATGCATCGGGCAGAACATTAAGCGGACAAACCCTGGAAGCATTCTATACATCAGTGATGCATGCCAGCCCATTAAGTGTAGGATTGAATTGTGCCCTGGGTGCGGCAGAGATGAGAAGTCATATTGAAGAACTTTCTTCTATCGCTGCGTGTTATACTTCAGCTTATCCCAATGCAGGATTACCCAATGCAATGGGCGAGTATGATGAACAGCCACACGAAACGGCGCACTTCATTGAAGAATGGGCCGAGCAGGGTTTTGTAAACATTGTGGGTGGCTGTTGCGGTACCACACCGGATCATATTAAACACATAGCCGACAATGTTCGTAAAATACAACCCAGGCCTTTACCTGTTTTAGAAAACGAATTGGTATAAATTTTTGCGAACCCCCGTCTCTTCGCTACTTAGCGTTAAACAAAAAATATGAGCTCTCCGATACATATCAAACCTTTTCTCCGCCTTTCAGGACTCGAACCTTTAATAGTAAGGCCCGAGACCAATTTTGTAAACGTAGGTGAAAGAACCAATGTAACCGGTTCTAAAAAGTTTGCACGTCTTATCCGCGAAAATAAATTTGAAGAAGCCCTCTCTGTTGCCCGCCAGCAGGTAGAAAGCGGTGCACAGGTTTTGGATGTGAATATGGACGATGCAATGCTGGAAGGTGTAAGTGCCATGACCACGTTCATGAACCTGATCCAGAGTGAGCCGGATATTGCCCGTATCCCCATTATGATCGACAGTTCTAAATTCGAGATCATACAGGCGGGTTTAAAATGTGTACAGGGCCGGTGTATTGTGAATTCGATCTCCATGAAAGAAGGGGAGGATAAATTTATAGAGCAGGCCTTTATCTGTAAGGCTTTTGGCGCTGCCGTAATTGTTATGGCATTTGATGAAGTGGGACAGGCAGATACCAGGCAAAGAAAAGTGGAGATCTGTCACCGTGCTTATAAAATATTAACCGAGAAAGTAGGTTTTGCACCACAGGATATCATTTTCGATCCCAATATTTTTGCAATTGCCACAGGTATTGAAGAGCATAACAATTATGCAGTTGATTTTATTGAAGCTACAAAAGAGATCAAGCAATTAATGCCTTTGACAAAAGTGAGTGGCGGGGTATCGAATGTATCTTTTTCCTTTAGAGGGAATGACCACGTGCGCGAAGCCATTCATGCAGTATTCCTGTACCATGCCATCAAAGCAGGTATGGATATGGGTATTGTAAATGCAGGCCAGTTAGTGGTATATGATGAGATTGAACCCACACTACGCGAACTTTGCGAAGATGTGATACTTAACCGGAATAATGATAACAACGAAGCAACAGAAAAACTGATCATACATGCCGAAACTGTTAAGGCCAAGGGTAAAGTAGAAGTAAAAGATGAAGCCTGGAGGAATGATACGGTTGAAAAAAGGCTTTCCCACTCACTCGTAAACGGCATCACCGATTATATTGAAGCAGATACAGAAGAAGCAAGACTAAAATATCCTACTCCGCTGGAAGTTATTGAAGGGCCATTAATGGATGGAATGGGTATTGTAGGCGACCTTTTCGGTGCGGGAAAAATGTTTCTTCCACAGGTAGTAAAAAGTGCAAGGGTAATGAAGAAAAGCGTTGCCGTTCTTACACCTTATATTGAAGCAGAAAAAGAAGAACGCAAACAGGCCCACCTTGCTGCAGGCACCACTAACAGCGAAGCCGCAGGCGCCGCTAAAATATTATTGGCAACGGTTAAAGGCGATGTGCACGATATCGGCAAAAATATTGTCGGTGTTGTATTAGGTTGTAACGGATACGATATTATTGATTTGGGTGTAATGGTTCCTGCAGATAAAATTCTGGAAACCGCACAAAGAGAAAAAGCAGATATCATTGGCCTGAGCGGGCTCATCACCCCTTCATTGGATGAGATGGTGCATATTGCCAAAGAAATGAAACGCCGTGGTATGACCCAACCATTGTTAATAGGCGGTGCAACCACATCACGTATTCACACTGCCGTAAAAATCGCTCCTGAATACCAGGAAGGCGTTGTGCATGTATTGGATGCATCCAGAAGTGTAACGGTTGCAGGATCACTTTTGAGTAAAGAACAAAAACCTGAATTCCTGAATGGCATCAAAGAAGAATATGTTACGCTGAAACATGGTTTTGATAATAAGAAATCCGTTAAGACTTATCTGGCTTATGCCGATGCATTAAAGAATAAAGTAAAAGTAGACTGGGATACACATACTACACAAACCCCGACTTTTACCGGAACAAAAGTGTTTGATCATTTTGATCTGGCTGCGCTTCGCCCTTATATAGATTGGAAGCCCTTCTTTATCGCATGGGAAATGCATGGCAACTTTCCTGACATATTAACAGATAGTATAGTAGGAAAAGAAGCCACCAAATTATACAACGATGCCAATGCATTAATAGATACCATCATCAAAGAAAAATGGCTCACGGCCAGGGGTACAATTGGTTTCTGGGAAGCATCCAGCGAGGATGATGCTGTAGAAGTGAGAACAGATACAGAGATCGTTACTTTATCCTTCCTACGTCAGCAAATAAAGAAAGCAGCCGATCAACCCAATTTATCACTTGCAGATTTTATTGCGCCCAAAGCCAGTGGTAAAAAAGATTTTATTGGTGCCTTTGCCGTTACCATTGATGGTATTGAAAAACATATTGCCGATTTTGAAGCCAATCATGACGACTATAACAAGATCATGTTACAGGCTTTGGCCGACAGGTTTGCGGAAGCATTTGCCGAAGCCCTTCATTTACAAACAAGAAAAGAATTCTGGGGCTATGATAAGGATGAGAACCTAAGCAACGAAGCATTGATTAAAGAACAATACACAGGTATACGCCCTGCGCCGGGTTATCCGGCCTGCCCAGACCATACGGAAAAGTATAAACTGTTCGGCCTGCTTAATGCAACAGAGACTATCGGTATCCAATTAACAGAAAGCCTGGCCATGTACCCCGCCTCTTCTGTTTGCGGCTGGTATTTTTCAAACCCGAAAAGCCAGTATTTTGGTGTAGGAAAAATTCAGCGCGATCAGCTGGAAGCATATGCCAAACAAAAAAATATGCCGATAGCAGAAGCCGAAAGATGGCTGAGCCCAGTATTAGAATAAATAAAAAACGGAATTATGAAAATGTGGCGTTTATTGATAGTGGTGGCGGTAGTTTTACCAATGCTCACAGAAGCACAACAAAAAAATAAACAGCGTAAAGGTGAATTTTATTTCTCCTGGGGATATAACAAAGAATGGTATACGCATTCTACGGTACAGGTGAACCAGCCCTCACTCAACAACCATTATAAGCTTAATAATGTAGTATCACACGATCACCCGGGTTGGGATGAGGGATTATTTAGCATCCCCATCAGCATTCCGCAATACAATTACCGTTTGGGTTATTTTTTCAATAAAAAGAAAAGCCTTGCCTTTGAGATCAATTTTGACCACACCAAACATATTATAACAGACGGACAGGTTATTGGTATTTCCGGAATGATAAATGGGAAACAGGTAGACTCTGCTGTTAACTTTTCTGAAGGCAATGGTTTTTATTATTACCTGAATAACGGCGCCAACTTCCTGCTTTTTAATATTGTAAAACGCTGGAACTGGCACGAAAGCAGAAGCGGGCAATGGAAAGTAGATGCACTGGCCAAGGCAGGCATCGGCCCATTGATACCACATGTGCAAAATAGTTTTTTTGGCAAAGAAAATGAACCCGGCTTCCAGATAGGTGGATGGAATATGGGCGTAGAAGCAGGCGTACGCGCTACTTTCTTCAAACATGTTTACCTCGAGTTCACCAATAAAGTTGATTATGCGCGTTACTCAGGTTTAAAAATTTACCAGGGCACCGCTAAACATGCATTCGGAACTTACGAATTAATTCTTAGCCTAGGTTATACCTGGAAAGGCGGGAAAAAGATAGCAGAATAACACCTCACCTTTTTTCAAATAACCACCATAATCTTTTTCTGGGCTTTACACTAAAATTTTTGGTGATATACGCCTGAATATATTGCATCGCCTCATTTATATCATCTGTAAGCAATAACAAATTTTTATCCGGCTCAGCAATGGTTCCTTTGGCAACCATGGTATCAATCACACGCATCAAAGGCTGAAAATATTCTTTCCCATATAAAACAATCGGGAAGTTATTAATCACCTTGGTTTGTGCCAGGGTAATCGTTTCAAAAAATTCATCCATCGTTCCAAATCCTCCGGGCATAATGATGAATGCATAAGAATATTTAACCAATAAGACCTTCCTGATAAAAAAATAATCGAAGGTGAGCCATTTATGCATGTAGGGATTGGGATGCTGTTCAAAAGGTAATTTAATATTACAACCCACAGAAGTTCCCATATTCTCATAAGCACCGCGGTTAGCGGCCTCCATAATACCCGGGCCGCCACCGGTCATGGTCGTAAACCCCAACTCAGCAATACGCTTACCGAATTCTCTTGCCACAGTATAATACAAGTCCCCCTCTGTAAATCTTGCCGAGCCAAACACCGTAATACAGGGGCCTACAAAATGTAAAGTCCTGAACCCTTTGATAAACTGCCTGAACACATTCCAGGCAAAAAGGAATTCGTTGATCCTGGGTTTGGGGCCCTCCAGGTAAACCGATTCTTTAGCGGGGATAATCCTTTCTGTTTTTGCCATAGACAATTCTTATTTTCAATGCCGGATCAAATTAGCACAAAATTTGCTGCTATCGAGTGAATACAACCTAACCGGCCTGCTATGCTGAAAAAAATATGCATTATCGTATTACTGGCTTCTTCTATTTCCTCTGTATTTGCCCAGAAAAAAATAATACTCGAAAAGATCCGCAGCCTGTCTTTCAATAAACCCATCAAAGATTTCTTACAGACCGCTTCCATTAAACAAACGATCATAGATGACCTGAATGCCACTTTGCTGAAACAGCAGATGACCCCCTTACTTACCACAAGGCCGGTAACCGTTGAGTTTATCCCGTATGGTGTGCAGGTACAGAATGTTACACCCGATTTTGCAGACGCTGATACCAGCCACCTCCATCTTTATCTTGATATTTTTGAAATCAGTCCCGGCGCCTTTTTTTCAAAAGCAGATAATTACCCTCCGGATTCCAACCTGGTAAAACGATCGGCTACGATCTTGCTATTCCGGGCATCTGTTTTTGAAGCGGATAAATCTTTTTTTCTGAATGAAACACTGAATGTAATTGTTAGTCCGGCTGAAACACCCGGTATGGGCAACCTGTTTGGTGGGATCCGTTATGCCGATCTTACCATTCTTCCCAATGCTTTCTCAAAATTGTTAAAAGCTGCTACCAATCTATTGTTCGATCCAAAAAATGAACTTGGTACGGTAGAAATAAAAGTACAACCGGGTTTTATGGCAGATAATTACCTGTTACCTAAAACAGTAAATGAGCCACGCATTTATGTACAAAATAAAAAAGGTATCAGTTCTTATACACGTAACGGAAACACAGAGTTGATCCGTATGAGTGAGCCGGTGTATGAAGAGATCATGATCAAAGGAAAGAAACCACAAAAATATCGGGATGACCTAACGAATGCGATAAAACTGACACCAAATTTTAATGTGTCTGATTTTGTTTTTCTGCACCAGGATTGCAGGGATGTTACGAGGGATAAAAATTATCTGGTAAAACTTACCGTTCAGGTTGACCACTCGAACCTGCCTGCAGACCAAAGTCTTTTATTAACCAATTTCTTGCCCGGAAATTTCAATTATTTATTCCAGGAAAATGATACGATCGCAAGATTTGAGATTAAGAACGAGATTCCCTCCGTTGACAATAAAATCTTCCCCGGTATACTGTCCAATGGTTACGACACAGCCTCCCTATACCAAACAAATCCCGGCTTACAGTCAACGCCATGGAATGTTGTATACAATTATATAGTGAATGGAAATATCGGAAAACAATCTTTCCGTATTAAATGCAGCGGTATCAGAAATACCCTAAAAGAGATTTTGCTGGATGAAAAGCTGGTTTGTATAGCACAGGGTAAATTTAGCCCTGAAAAATTTGTACTTTTTGATGCATCTTTATCCCCCGAATTACTGAACCGTTTATTCATGATCGGTTTTAACCGGTTTTTTGAATAATACAAAACAATGCCCATGCGTATCATTTCTTATAATGTAAACGGCATCCGTTCTGCCATCAACAAAGGGTTTACCGATTGGTTACAAACCGACCCGGCAGATATTATTTGTCTTCAGGAAACGAAAGCCATGAAAGATAATGTGGATTATAAAAAAATCGAAGATCTGGGTTACCAGACTTACTGGTTTTCTGCGCAGAAGAAAGGATACAGCGGTGTGGCCATCTTTACAAAGATCAAACCCGACAATGTTACATACGGCCATGCCAATGAAAGCAGTGATTTTGAAGGAAGAGTGATACGGGCTGATTTCGGTAACATTACGCTGATTAATGCATATTACCCATCCGGTACCAGTGGCGATGAAAGACAAACCTTTAAATACAAATGGCTTAACGAGTTTTTTGATTATCTGGAAGACCTCAGAAAAACCAGGCCTAAATTAATAGTTGTGGGCGATTACAATATTGCACACAAGGAAGTTGATATTCATGATCCCAAAGGCAATAAAAACTCATCCGGATTTTTACCTGAAGAAAGGGCATGGATGGATACATTTTTAAGCAAAGGCTGGATAGACAGTTTCCGGCAGATTAACCCAGATGCCAAAGGCGCTTACTCCTGGTGGAGCCAGCGTTTCCCAACAGTACGTCTGCAGAATAAAGGATGGCGTATCGATTACATTTGCATCACGGATAAAATGAAAGCACAATTAATAGATGCCAAAATCTACCCCGACGTAAAACACAGCGATCACTGCCCGATTTATGCTGAAATAAAAAAATAAATACGCTAAGCGCCTGAAGTTAAAAGTAAACTAACTCCAGACTCCTAACTCCTAACTTTTAATCATGTTCATCTATAATGTAACTACAAAAGTTGCCTGGGCCATACACGAAGCCTGGGTGCAGTGGATGAAAGAGAAACACATACCCGATGTGATGAACAGCGGATGCTTTACCGATTCACGTTTTGTACGTTTATTGGAAACAGACGAAACAGAAGGGCCAACCTATGCCGTACAATATTATGCGGCCACCAAAGATGATTATGAACGTTATATAGCAGATTATGCCCCGGATCTGCGTAAAGATGCATTGCATAACTGGGGGGATCGTTTTATCGGGTTTCGCTCATTAATGCAAGTTGTGAATTGAGTGTGGATACTTTCACGAATTCATTTTGCCAATCACAAATCTTTGTTATATTAAAGTAAAACCCGCTCAGGCATTGATTTTCAGCCGATTTTTTTTGAAACCCTTTCCCACAAAGGGTTTCCGGGCATTCATACACATACATTAACTGTTATATAACAAACCCGGATTCTTCTGAAATCCTTTATACATAGGGGTTTTACAGAAAACAACCTGCTTAAAAAAATAATAAAATATTTTGCTTATTGAGAAAAGCGAATAAATTTGTTGCTGTTATTAAAACAAATAAAAAACACATCTATGAACAAAGCTGAATTGATTGCTCAGATCGCTGAAGATGCTGGCGTAACCAAAACACAGGCAAACGCAGCCCTGGATTCTTTTGTAGCTACCGTTACCAAAACTTTGAAAAAAGGTGATAAAGTAACATTGGTAGGATTTGGTACTTTCTCTGTTTCCAAGCGTGCTGCACGTACCGGACGTAACCCGCAAACAGGCGCTGCTATCAAGATTAAAGCAAAGAAAGTTGCTAAATTCAAAGCAGGTAAAGAATTAAGCGCTAAACTCTAAGTTTTGAGCAAAAAAAATTGAACCCCACGTTGTACGTGGGGTTTTTTTATTGTCAGTTGAAAGACCTAGCATCTCCCTAAACAAGCGAAACCGTCTGCCATCAGCCCATATTATCACTGTAATAAGCCCTTATTTAGCCTTAATTGAAATGAACCACGCGTATTACGCAGGGTTTTTCTATTTTTGTTGCCCAATACATTATTCATTCTAAAAAAAACAAACCATGGGCAGAGGTGATAAAAAAACCGCTAAAGGCAAGAGATTTCAAGGTTCATTCGGCAAAAGCCGTCCTGCAAAAGCTACGAAAGTGAAAAAACCGGTTGTGAAAGCTTCCTAAGCAATTATTGACAATCTAGGTTTCCTAATATTTTGGAAAGTGCAATTGGGAAATTTTGAAATTGAAAAAAAACAAATTCCAAAATTTCCCAATTCCAAAATTTTAAAATCTTCCATCACGCTTTCTTCTTATCCGCGATCTCTCCAATCGCCATTACCAGTTTATCTAAGTCCTGCAGTTTTGTATATACATGCGGCGTAATACGCACACAGGAAACATTTTCCCATACAATCCCTACTGTATGGATCTTATAATTATTAAAGAGTGCACTGTCCAATTCGCCTGGTGTCATGCCATCAATAGATATCCCGCAAATGGCACACGCATATTCGGGTTTGAAAGAAGTATGGATGTTTACTTTAGGAATATCTTTTACTTTACCTGCCCAGTAGTTTTTTAAATAACGGATCCGGTCTTCTTTACGCTTACTGCCTATTGCATTCTGAAAATTCACCGCTTCCCCAATTCCCTGTTCTATCGGAAAGCTTCGCGTACCAAGGGTTTCAAACTTTCTGATGTCTTCGCTTCTGGGTTTATCATTACATACAAGCGGCCAGATCTTTCCAATTTTTTCTTTCTTGATCCATAACATGCCGCTACCGATTGGCGCGCTTAAAAACTTATGCAAACTAGTCCCAAAATAATCACAACCCAGATCAGCAATCGTATAATCCAGCAAACCAAATGAGTGCGCGCCGTCAACAATTGTTTCGATGCCGTGCTTTTTCGCCATGGCGCAAATTTTCTTCACCGGCATGATCTGTCCTATCCAGTTAATAATATGCGTAATGTGCATGATCTTTGTTTTAGGCGTGATCGCATTTTCATACGCAGCTACAATCTCATCATCATTCTCTATCGGAAACTTAAAATTCAATTGTGTATATACAATCCCTTCCCGCTGTTCGCGCTGTTTCCAGGCGTTGATCATATTGGGATAATCCTGTTTGGCACCGATTACCTGGTCGCCGGCTTTCATCTCCAATCCAAAAATTACCGTGTTCAGCGCTTCTGTTGCATTCCGGTTTACGGCAATCTCTTCCGGGGAACATCCTGCTAAAACAGCCAGTTTCTGGCGTAAAGGCTCCCGGCCCTGGTCAAGAATACGCCACATATAGTAAGACGGGCCCTGGTTGGTGAGCTTGTTATATTGTTCAACCGCCTCCTGCACCACCCTTGGCGAGGGGCTAACACCACCATTGTTGAGGATGATCAGGTTAGAATTAACGGTGTATGATTGTTGTATCACCCCCCAATAATCCTCATCAGCTGCAGCCGCTTCGGGAGAGAGGTGTTGAATTTTGCGGGAGGCATCTTCCCAGGATGCGGCGTGTAACTGGTTAAACAGGCTGTTGGCAGAGAAAGCTCCGGCCAATAAGCCCATTTTCTGTATAAACTTTCTGCGCTGTTCCACGGTATAAGATTTAACGAGAAAGTTAATGATTATTGAGATTATTCACGCCTTATCTTTGCAAAGAAATCAATACAGGATGGGTAAGAAATTGTTGTTATTATGTGTTTTGCTTTCCTCGTTCAGCGTTCAGCTTCTCTACGCACAATGTTCTATATGCACCAAAACCGCCTCACAATTAGGCGATGGCCCGGCTTCTGCCCTTAACTCAGCCATTATTTATCTTGCTTTTGCACCGTTTGCTGTAGCAGGTTATATCGGTTACCGGTGGTGGAAGAATGAGAAGGAATTGAATGAGAATTCTAATCAGACTTCATAAAATATGTCATTTTATTTTTTCTTCGCTATGGATTAGTAAGCATTCTCCTTATTGGGTGGGTTTTCTTTCAGCTTTTATACAGAAAGAAAAGATGGGGAGAGTTGAGAGATGATGCTTTAGCTGTTTTTTTTGTTTGTGTTTGGATTGGCCCCGCTTATTTTTTTACACATTAGTTACAT
The DNA here is from genome assembly GCA_964519475.1 of uncultured Sediminibacterium sp. Classification (GTDB taxonomy): domain Bacteria; phylum Bacteroidota; class Bacteroidia; order Chitinophagales; family Chitinophagaceae; genus Sediminibacterium. Next base: position 58,074 of record CAZFKE010000004.1, on the reverse strand, counting down.
ACCTACTTCCAGTTTTGCTTTTCTAAAATAGAGTTATTGAAATGACAACCCATTAAATTTTGCTGCGCCCTAAAGGGCTCGGCAAAATAATGTTTAGAGATTTCTTTAGGATCGCTCTTGTTGGTCGCCAGATCAACAACACCTACATATATTGCTTAATAAACTGATACAAATTCTTCTCCCCTGAAGCTTCCAATTGCTTTTTCAGCTCAGCCTTCTTAATATCCCGCATTCGATATTGCTGAACTAAGTAATAAGCTTTCTCTGCCAGCAACCAATATTTTCTATCTGTATGCTGAACAAGTTGCTGGTGTTGCATGATCTTCTCAAACAATTCGGCAATACCCTCTTTCTGCGAGGCAACTGTTTTTACAATCGATACCTCAGTCTCTGTTTTATAAAATGCAGGCGCCAGCATTAAGCGCAAATTTTTTACAAATGTATCCGCATCGGGCCTGTCGGCTTTGTTCACTACAAATATATCGGCAATTTCCATCAAGCCCGCTTTCATGGTTTGTACTTCATCACCGGCTTCGGGTACCATTACCACAACGGTTGTATCGGCAAGACCGGTAATTTCTATTTCGCTTTGCCCCACGCCAACGGTTTCAATAATAATATGATCAAACCCTGCCGTTTTCATCACATCTGCGATCTCAATAATTTTGGGATGTAACCCACCCAGGCTTCCTCTGGTAGCCAATGAACGGATAAATACATCTGGATGATTATACCATTCGCTCATGCGGATCCTGTCGCCAAGCAATGCACCCAGATGAAAAGGAGAAGAGGGATCTACGCACAATACCCCTACTTTCCTTTTTTGCGCCAGCATCTCGCCAATCAATGCATCTACCAGTGTGCTTTTACCGGCACCCGGCGGACCGGTAATGCCAATGATCTTTGTGGAAGAAGCAGGCAAATTTTCCAGCAAACTACCGTATCCGTCCACTTCATTTTCAACCCATGAAATAGCTCTGGCAAGCGATTTGGTATGACCTTGCTGTATCTCCTGTAATAATTCTTCCCACATGATTGCTAAAGTAAAGCGGATACACGAATTTCGGTACAGAATGCAAAGAGTGTTGAAAAGTAAATGGAAAGAGAATTGGGTGAGTGTTTGCCTGCTGCTCCTGTTTGCAGGATTGCTGCTAAGCCGTGCCCTGCTATCTTTTACATCCGTAATGATCGTTGTGCCTTTTTTGTGGAACAGAAAAATGAATGCATTACAAAAGCAATACCTGTTGGCAATTGCGCTGATACTTGCCCCCGTTATCCTTTCCGGTTTATGGAGTAATGATACAATACCCTGGTGGAACAGTCTTTCTGTAAAACTTCCCTTGCTTACCATGATGTTGGGGATATCTACCGTTGATTTCTCAATGGATAGATGGAAAAAGATCTGTTATACTTATCTCATCATCATCTCACTGGGATGCGCATGGAGTGTTGGCCAATATTTACTCAATTCTTCTGTTATTGAGGCGGCTTATCTGAAAGCCAAAGTATTGCCCACTCCTGCTGATGCGGATTATGTTCGCTTTAGCTGGATGGTAGCCATTGCCATCTTTTTGGGCTTCAAATGCTTTTTGGCGGAAACTGAAAAAAGAATACAATTCATCCTGCTTATCCTGATTCTTTGTCTGATCATATATTTACACATACTGGCTGCAAAAACAGGGTTGCTCTGCTTGTATACCGGGGCATCGATGTATATTCTTCATCTTTGCTTCACTGAAAAAAAATGGAAGAGTGGTTTGTTATTGATCACCCTCATTACAGCAACCGCCTTTACCGCATATCATACTTTACCAACCTTACGCAACAGGGTACAATATGTTTTGTACGATTTCAGCCTGTATTCAAAAGGAAATACGGCTCCCGGCTATAATGATGCGGCAAGATGGTTATCTATCCGCGCAGGGTATGCGATTACCATGGAACACCCGTTAACGGGTGTTGGATTTGGTGATATACTGCCATTTGTTGAACAATGGCACAAAAAAAACAATCGGAGTGGTTTTGCGTATGAACGTTTCCGCCCCGCATGCGAATGGTTAGTGTATGGTGCAGGTAGTGGTATATTCGGTATGCTTTGTTTTAGTATAGGTATTTTTTTACTATTGTTCAGAAAGCGGTTCAACAGCCCGATATCACTCATTCTGCCCATAACGGGTTTACTGCCTTTATTAACCGACGATACCTTAGAAGGCCAGTTTGGTGTAATAGTATTGGCTTTTATTGTTTTCTTTGGACAACAGAAAATAATAAACCGGCAAGATCCATCATGAACCCAGCCATCTCAGTTGTTATCATTTGCAGAAACGAAGCGCATATCATCGGTAAAGCCATCGCTGCTGCGCAACACGTTTCCGATGATGTGGTAGTGGTTGACAGCGGCAGTACAGATGGCACACAAAAGATCGCAACAAATGCTGGTGCCCGTTTACTGGAAACAACCTGGCAAGGTTATGGCAGCAATAAAAACAAGGGAGTTGCCATCGCCAAACACGATTGGATCCTTTCGATTGACGCAGATGAGATCATTGATGATGTATTGACTGAACAATTAAATCGACTTATTTTTACAAAAGAAAGCATTGTTTACAATCTTCGTTTCCGCGCATTTCTGGGTAATGCCATGATCCGATATGGCGAGTGGGCCAATGATGCGCATATCCGTTTGTATAACCGCCAACAAGTACACTGGAATGAAGTACAGGTGCACGAAGCATTACAATTTCCCACCAATGTAAAAGTGATCACATTAAAAGGATACATCCATCATTATACCTCCAAAAATATCGAGGACTTTGCGCGTAAGACGGTTAACTATGCTATGCTGAATGCCCTGAAATACCAGCAGCAAGGAAAAAAAGCCGGTTGGTTAAAATGCAGGCTGGCACCGGCTTTTTCGTTTGTAAAAAATTATATTTTCCGATTGGGTTTTTTAGATGGCGAAGCCGGATTTACTGTTGCAAAGATGAATGCATGGTATACATGGTTGAAGTATGTAAGGCTGTATGAGCTGAATAAAGGAAGAGAGGATATCGAAAATTGAACAAGGAATATCGAATTAATAAATCTTTTCGGCCATTCTATATGTAAGAGACGCTTCTTTTCTCCGTTTTTCTTTTAGTGGAATAAATCCCGTTAACAATCACTTGATTTCAATAAGAAAAAACTTCAGCAATATTTCAATATTCAATATCCTTCCGCTGGTATACAGTTCGCAGATACATTCGTTTAAGCCTTATTTTTGTGCATGACCAATTTCGTCCCCATCTTTCCTCTCAGCATCGTTGTTTACCCCGGCGAAACATTGAACCTGCATATTTTTGAACCCAGGTACAGGCAACTCATCAATGAATGCCATGCAGAAGCCAAACCTTTTGGTATTCCTGCGGTATTGAATAGTGATGTGTCAGAAATGGGTACACTGGTAGAGATTACTGAGATCGCGGCAGTGCATGCAGATGGTAAAATGGATATCCGAACAAAAGGCTTACAGGTGTTCAGGGTGCTGGAGATCATTAAAAGTATTCCCGATAAATTATACAGCGGCGCTATTGTTACTTATCCGAAGAACAAAGAGACGGGTCATCCCGAACTATTGCGAAAAGTAGTTGCCGGTATCCGCGACCTGCATCGTCTGCTCAATATCCATAAAGACTTTAAGAAAGAAGATACCAAACTAACCAGTTATGATATAGCACACCATGCGGGCCTTTCGCTGGAAGAAGAATATGAACTGCTTGGCCTTTTACATGAATGGCAAAGGCTGGAATACCTGAAAAGACATCTTACCAAAGTAATCCCCGTAGTAGCCGGGTTGGAAGGGCTTAAAGAGAAGATAATTTTGAATGGCCATTTTAAAGAACTCAAAGGTTTTAATTTTGATTTCTAACCTTGATTCCTATGTATACAACGCTTTGTTTTGATTTTGGTAATACCCGCTTAAAATGCGCAATATTTAAGGGCCGTGATTTTTTAGAAGAACGTGTACTGGAAAGCATGGATCCGTCTGTTATTCAGCAACTGATTAATCAATACCAACCCCAAAATTCAATACTATCCTCTGTTATCAATCATCCGCCACAGCTGGAAGAGCAACTGGCCAAACATACCCGTTTTCATAAACTGGGGCATACCAGTAAATTGCCGATGACCACTCCCGTAGGCAAGCCCGAAACGATCGGGGCAGACAGGCTGGCCATTATTGCGGCCTCGGTAGACCTTTTTCCCAAACAACATAACCTTGCTATAGGGTTGGGTACCTGTATCACCTACAATTTTGTGAACAATACCCATGAATTTCTGGGTGGGAGCATCTCCCCGGGAATGCATATGCGGTTCAGGGCCATGCATGAGCAAACGGCTTTATTACCTATGATTCAGGCAGAAACCAACTTCCCGCTGATAGGATATGACACCAAAACCAACCTTTTGAGCGGTGTTATCCTTGGAATGGCGAAAGAAATTGATGGAATTATTGAAGCTTATGCATTGAAATACAGCAACTTTAACGTGCTCTTAACCGGGGGTGATATGGGTTTTTTTGTCCCGCACCTAAAAAACAGGATATTTGCCGACCCTAACTTAATCTATAAAGGCTTGTATGCGATCAGTGAGTATAACAACGGCTAGGCTTTGCCTTGTCGTGATTTTCGGTTTTTCCCTGTTAAATACCCAGGCTCAACAGAACTCTCCTTTTACCCGTTATGGTATTGGTGAGTTGTATATGAGCCAACATGCGGTTAGCCGTTCACTCGGGGGCCTTTCAGCAGCTTATGCAGACGGTTTGAACAATAATGTGGGACAATCCGTCAACTTTAATAACCCTGCCACTTACAGTAGCCTTTACCTGGTTACACTGGATCTGGGGGTAACCATCGACTCAAGAACCCTGATTAGTAATAACCCTGCTGCTAAATTTACTTCCAATTATTTTTTACCCTCCTACCTTGCCGTAGGTATCCCTTTAAACAGAGTAAAGGGATGGGGTATGGCTTTTGGATTAAAACCTGTGAGTAATATCAACTATTCTATCGAAAACCGTGCAAGGACAGCCGGAGACAGCTTATTGACCAATTACCAGGGAAGCGGTGGCCTGAACCAGTTCTTTGTAGGCTTTTCCAAAAAATGGAAAAGCCTAAGCGCTGGTTTTAATACAGGTTACAATTTTGGGCGTAAAGAGATCAGTACCCGTAAATTATTCCTGAACGATACCGTTTCTTATTATCAGTCACTCACTTCCGTTTCCACCAATTTTAGCGGTGTTTTTTTAAGTGGCGGGCTTCAATATGAGTTCTCTGTAGGCAAAAAAGTAAGTATAGAAACCAAGACCACAGACAATTATCTTCTTCGCTTTGGCCTTACCGGTACTATTCAGCAAAAAATGAATGCCAGCCAAACCCAGATCAGGGAAACCTATATAACAGGTACAAATGGTGACATTAAAATAGACAGCATTTCTGAGCAGCATGATGTAAAAGGGCAGGTGGTATTGCCATCAACTTATGCAGCAGGTGTTACTTTACACAAAACAAGCACAACCCCCAGGGGTATATTTGAAGTATGGTCAATCGGGCTTGAGTACACGGCTACGCAGTGGACCAAATTCCGTTTCTATGATCAGCCCGATAAATTATCAGACAGCTGGCAGTATAAGCTGGGTGTGCAGTTTGCTGCCGATCCGGGTTCGGGGCAAAGTTATTGGGGCAATGTAAATTTCCGAACCGGGGTTTATTATGGTAAAGATTATATTAACCCTGATGGTGCAGGTTTAAAGCAATATGGCGTTTCCTTGGGCGCGGGCTTACCCATCAAAAAATGGAGTTCTTATAATCAACAGTTCACCGTGCTGAATACCGCTGTGCAATTCGGCAAACGCGGGTCATCTGTTAATAATGTCACAGAAAATTATTTTCAGTTTACTTTGGGTATGAGTTTGAGCGATCTTTGGTTTGTGAAACGCAAATATGATTAACCCGATTTCCTATAAAAACCTCTTTATGGCAGCCGTTCTTTTCGGCTGCTTTTTTATGGGTGCCTGCGAGAACGATGCCAATGAAGTACGTGAACTGGGCAAAAAGAAACCAGGTATTGAAGAAGGTAAGGGCATTGAGAGCTATCTAAGCATGAACGGAAAAATGCGCGCGCATCTTACCTCGCCGCTGCTATTACGTTACCAGGGCGATAGTTCTAAAAAAGCAGAGTTTCCCAAATCATTGCACGTGGATTTTTATAACGACAGTATGAAAGTGGAAAGTCAGTTAAAAGCACGTTACGGAAGATACCTTGAAAGCGAAGACAAGGTTTTTCTGAGAGACAGTGTGGTGATCTTCAATATGAAAGGCGATACCCTTTTTTGCGAAGAGTTATACTGGGATCAGACACAGCAAAAATTCTATACCGATAAACGGGTATTATTAAGTAAAAATTACCGGCATACATTGGTGGTAGGCGAAAATGGTATGACGGCGAACCAGGATCTTACCAATATCACTTTTTATAAAATCAATCCCAATAGTTATTCATTTATACCGGATAGCACTGCATCAACCACAACGCCCGCGCCAGCCCCTTTAGCGCCACCGGTTACTGCTATGCCTAAAACAGATACAACCAAAAAGAAGAAATAAACTTTCTGTGCATAGGTAAGCGAATAACATCGACGTAATTATTGATAACTTCCCGTTCTAAAAAATCATCCATATTTATTATAGAAGAATGGGCCGTAGCGGCCTTCAGTTAAGTGTATTTATTTTTGGCAGCTGGGTAACTTTTCACAAACAGATCAATGATGCAAGCGCCGATGAACTGATGGGTATTGCCTATGATAACGGTATCAATTTTTTTGATAATGCAGAAACCTACGCATTAGGCGAAAGCGAAAAAATGATGGGCCGTGTATTAAAACAAAAAAACTGGGACAGAACCTCTTACACCCTTTCTTCCAAAGCCTATTTTGGCTGGAGGGGAAAGAATAATAAACCCAACCAGACCGGGTTAAGCAGAAAGCATTTGATGGAAGCCTGTCATGAAGCCCTGCAAAGATTACAAACCGATTATCTTGATATTTATTTTTGCCACCGGCCCGATACAAACGTAGCTATCTCAGAAGTGGTATGGACCATGCATAACCTCATACAGCAGGGAAAAGTATTGTACTGGGGAACCAGCCAATGGAGTGCCGCAGAAATTATGGAAGCCCATCGCGTAGCTGATCAATATAACCTGATCGCCCCAACAGTAGAACAACCGCAATACAACCTATTCGAGCGTTTTAAAATGGAGCAGGATTATTTGCCCGTGTTCAAAAACGTTGGAATGGGAACCACGATCTGGAGTCCCTTGGCTGCTGGTTTCCTAACCGGCAAATACAATAACGGCATACCCGAAGGATCGAGATTGGCAATAGAAGGTTTCGACTGGCTCAAAGATCGTTGGATACAGGATGATAAATTATACAAAGTAAAAAAACTGGCCACGCTTGCTGATGAATTAAATATAGACCTCGCGGCTTTAAGTATCGCCTGGACCATCCATAACCCGAATGTTACCTCGGCCATTCTTGGCGCAACCAAAAAAGAACAACTTCAGCAAAACCTGAAAGCATTGGATGCTTTACCGGTTCTGACAGATGAAGTGATCCGGAAAATAGAAGAGATCCTTCAAAACAAACCTTTACTGGACCTGGCATAACCATTCTGGAATGGTGGGGGATTGACTGATTTTTCAATTTCCCGCCATTCCAGAATTTTCTGATTTTCTCCCCCCTTCGTTCCAACCTTTCTACTCATCTTATCTCTTACACCTGACCAGCATTTGGATCAGTCAACCACCATACTAACGGCTGTTGTGAGAAAGGCCTGCAAGAGCGATGCAAAGGCGCAGTCCTGGCTATACAATTCGTATAGTAAGGCTATGTTTAATATCTGCATTCGCATGACGGGTAATCACAGCAATGCAGAGGATATCCTGCAGGATGCTTTTATTATTGCTTTTCGAAACCTGCACCAGTTAAAAGATACGGCACAGTTTGGTGGATGGTTGAAAAAAATTGTGGTAAATGAATGTATCCGTTTTACCAAAAAGAACAGCAACTGGAGTGAATGGAAAGATGAAAAGTATAACCAACCGGCAGAAGAGGCAACCGAATGGTGGAAGACGATAAACTTCGAACTCATTCACAACCAGATCAAAGCTTTGCCGGATGGTTGCCGGCAGGTGTTTAATTTATATGTGGTGGAAGATTTTAGTCACAAAGAGATCGCTGAAAAAATGGGTATCTCAGAATCAACCAGTAAAAGTCAGTACCATCGGGCTAGAAACTTATTAAGAGAAAGAATTGTAAAACAATTAGCCATATATGGATGAGTTAAAAAAACATATTCAGCAAAACGCCGAAAAACTCAATATAGATGAGCCGTCTATGTTGGTATGGAAGAAGGTGAGGGAAGAAGTTAACAACATTAATAAGGTTAAGGCAGTAAAAATAGATGGCGTGTTTAGGAGATGGGCCGTGGCAGCCTGTGTGTTTGGATTGGCAGGCATGGGTGTTTGGTATGTATGGGATAAAAAGAAACCCGTTCAGCAAACAGCAGCTGTGCATACTGCACCAAAAACAGCAATACCTGCTTCTGAAAAAACAGAATCGGCGCAGGAAGAAAAACCGGAGGCCCTGATTACAGCCAGAACCCATCCAAAACCAAAAGCCAATAAACCAATAAACCAACCGCCAACCGCACTCAATTCAATGGAGCTTGGCGAACTGCACGAACTGGAATACAGTTTCAGCCAGGTAATCAATTTACAACAGGCCAGAATCAGCACCATACCTATGTATGCAGAAACGCCGGATTATTTTAAAGATTTTAAAATACAGTTGAAGCAGATAGACAAAGATGAAAAAACTATCAAATCAGATATTTCACATAATGGCATGAATGGTGAATTGCTGGATCAGCTGATCAATCTCTATCAGCAAAAACTATCTGTTCTCAAACAATTGCAATTGGAAATGAACAAGACCAATAACCGTTTTAAACAAAACCGCGAACCGGTTGATTCAACCAAAAGTTATTTTATCAAATTATAATCTGGCTTTATGAAAAATTTTATGCAAACTATTTTACTGCTTACCTTATCTTTTTGCATAACAGCCGTTAGCTTAACGGCGCAGCAGTCCGGGGCTGCTAATGGAACCTCAATTATTACCCTGCAGCTGCAAAAAGTAAAAGAGATTAGCCGCGAAGTTGCGATGCCAAAGAACGGAGAGGTTTATATTGAAAATCATTCGCGCAATATTGTGGTTAAAATATGGGATCAGCCAAAAGTAAAAATTATCACCACTGTTCAGTATGATGGAGAAAATAGTTTTACCGAAGATGAGTGGTTTGAAAAAGCCAATGTTTCTTTAAAAATATTGGGAAGTTCAGTTAAAATAAAAGCGGGGCTGGTAAACAACCTGTCTGCATATACCACAAATCTTACTAACGTAACTACCAATGGACTTACAGAGGTAATAGCAACAGAGCACCCTTTGTCGTCAACAAAAAGTCCAAAAAAACTGGTAACTGTTTATTTGCCCGCAGGCAGCAAAATAGATATTGAAAGTAAATATTCCGAAATAACCCTTCCGGCCAATATCGGTGATGTAAATGTTGATATCAGCAACGGAAACCTGGATACTGATAACCTTGGTAAATGTATCCTCCGTTCAAAATATGCGATCGTAAATATGGGTGATATTAAAACGGCGGAAATTGAATTTACCGGCGGAAGATTCATAGCAAAAAATATTGATGATTTAGATATTGATTCAAAATATTCAACCATCGAACTGGCATTAGCTAAAAAAGCGGTAATTCGCAGCACCAATGATGAATATGAATTTGAGGAAGTGGGCGAAATCAGCGGGCAAAAAAATTATGGTAACCTGCGCATCACCCGGTTATTACAGAAAATTGAACTGGAAGGTGCCAATGCAGATATTAAGATCAGGAATATCTCACCCTCTGTAAGCCTTATTAAAATAGATGATAAATATGCAGATATCCGTTTGCCTGTAAAGAATACAAAAAATTATTCCGTTGATTTTACGGGAGCGTATAGTGCGGTGTATGGCAATTTTGAAAAAAAGATCCCACTTACCCTGAAACTGTCGAACCTAAACACCGTATCCGATCGTATTGTTTCGGATACAGGCCTTGTTCCCAGAACATCTGGTTCAGTGAATACCGGCAAAAACAATATCAATACGCTCGGGAATTTAACCGCAATCACTGTAGAAGGCCGGCCCTTGCCAACTGGTGTAACAGGAACGATCACAGGCGGAACATTCAGTGGTTCGCTTTCATCATACAGGGCCGAACCAGCACAAGCGATCACATCACTGGGTAATTTAACCAATCTTACCGTTTCAGGTGTAGTTACTCCTGCTAATGGCCAGATCAGTATTACCACAAGCCCTATGAATGCCATTAACATAACCGGCTATGGAACAGCCGTTCAAAATGGGAACACCGTTAATGGAGTCCGTACAGCCGACACATACAGAACACCCACCGGCATCATCACCGGTGGAACCTATGTGCCGTTTAACCGTGCGTATTCCTATGCAGGAGACAACGACACTCCTACCAAGTTCACTGCTTCTGTAGGTGATGGCAAAGGGTTGAAAATTGAATTGAAATGCCCGAATTGTACGGTAGACTTTAAATAGACGCCATTGCTTCGCCGTTCCTTCTCACAATGAAGTTATGCACCTTTTTCATGTTTCGTTTAGGATAACACTCACAACGCCGGTTTCTCATGTGTACCCGGCAACCGGCTCCGTTTCTACGGGGCCGGAGCAATTTTGAAATTCAAATAAAGAAACTGCAGGTTCAAAGATTTCTTTTCTGTAAAATAATCTGTGATCCCGATGCCTCACCTGGAATTTGATTCTCAAATTTTTAAATCTTCCGATTTTAAAATTCCGGATTCTTCAGATTCAGTTTTTTTATCCTAATTTTCCTCTATGACAGAACTCTACTACATCCTTTCGGGGATTGGTGTTACGCTGATTTTGATCGGTTTTTTTGCCGGTTATGAGATCGCTTTTGTTTCTGCCAACCGGTTGAGTATTGAGTTGAAAAAAAAGCAGGGCAGAAGAAGTGGTATCATTCTCTCCAATTTTATGGAACACCCTGCCCAGTTTATCGGCACCTGCCTGATCGGGTTGAACCTGTTTCTGGTGCTGTACGGCTTACTCTTTCATGAACTGCTCCGTTATACTTTATGGAACCCTTTACATTTTCAGAATGAATACCTAAAACTGGGATTTGATACATTTCTTTCCTCAACCGTTGTACTGGTTATCGGCGAGTTTTTACCCAAAGCCATCTTCAGGGCGCGCAACGACAGCTTTCTCAGTTTCTTCGCTCCTATTGCGCAGTTTTTTCATACACTATTTCTTCCGCTGACCAATTTTTTTGTAAACGTTTCTCAATGGATCCTAACATATATTTTTAATGTAAGGGTAAACGACAGGAATGATGCTTTCAGCAAAGTAGACCTTGAACATTTTTTTCAGCAAACCAAAGAGCAGGATGAAGACAGCCAGGAACTGAATACAGAATTGTTCGAGAATGCACTCAGCCTCCCCATGGTAAAGATCAGGCAATGCCTGGTACCCAGAACAGAAATAGAAGCCATTGATATGAATACACCGGTTGAAGAGGCCAAACAACATTTCATCAGCACACAGTTAAGTAAGTTATTGGTGTTTGATGAAAATATTGATTCTATTGTGGGCTATATACACCAGCTGGATCTTTTCAAAAAGCCCGATACAATTAAATCTATTCTGCATCCCATTATGGCAGTACCGGAAAGTATGAGTGCTACGGACCTGATTGCAAAATTTACCAAGAACCGAAAAAGCATTGCCTGGGTGGTGGATGAGTTTGGCGGCACAGCCGGTATTGTAACCATGGAAGATGTGCTCGAAGAAATTTTTGGCGAGATACAGGATGAATATGATGTTGAAGAATTTGAAGAAACCCAGTTATCAGAAGATGAGTTCATCCTCAATGGCCGTATGGAACTCGACTACCTGAATGAGAAATACAATATGGCATTCCCCTCCTCCGAATCCGAAACCTTAAGTGGCTATATCATTGCTGAACACCAGACCATTCCCAAACTCAAGGAAACCATCATTATCGATAATTACCGTTTCGATATCCTGAATGTTAGCGATACCCGCATTGAAAAGGTGAAAATGAAAATTCTACGCTAACCCAACCCTCTTATACAAAGCCGGCCTGCCAATCAAGGAACGAAGAAGCAATGCTTTTGCCCGGCCCGTTTCTTTCTTTGCCCTTTTCGTAAAAATTATCTGAATTTAGGTGGCCCGGATCCCATACCGGTGTTTTTTATGTTCCTCATACCCGTAACTTTGGCGGCTCATAAGAGTCTGGAAACACATGGCACTATTTAATAGAGAAGGCGCGTCGGGAAAAGGAGAGATGACATTTATTGATCATCTGGAAGAGCTGAGGGTTCATATCATCCGCTCGGTATTGGCCATCCTGGTTATGGCAGGTTTTATTTTCGCATACCGTAACTGGATATTCGACAATGTGATCCGCGGGCCCATCAACCCTAATTTTATCAGTTACCGCCTACTCTGCCGGTTCAGCCACTGGGCCCATATGGGCGATGCCCTTTGTATGCCACCGGTTAAAGTAACTTTGATCACCAATACTTTTGGAGGGCAGTTCCTGGGCGCTATTTCGGTAGCTTTGGTAGGGGGTGTTATTGCCGCTTTCCCTTTTATCTTCTGGGAGTTCTGGCGTTTTGTTCGCCCGGCATTAAAAGCCAAAGAGGTTAAGAACACGAGGTTTGTTATATTCTGGGTATCTTTTTTCTTTTTTACCGGTGCGGCTTTTGGCTTTTTTTTACTAGGACCTTTCACATTCAACTTCCTGGCCGGTTTTCAATTAGGTACACAGGGCGGTATTACTACTTTACCAACTTTTGCGGATTATGTAGATAATCTGACCAATATCATTATCGGCTGCGGGCTTGCATTTGAATTGCCGGTACTGGCTTTTATTCTTACCAAGATCGGCCTTATTACGCCCATTTTTCTGCGTACTACCCGTAAATATGCCATTGTGGTGATCTTGATCGTATCGGCATTTATTACCCCCAGTCCGGACTGGATGAGCCAGATGATCGTATTTACTCCCTTATTTCTCCTATATGAACTGAGTATCCTCGTTTCTGCCCGTGTATTCAAGCAAAGGCAGAAGGATGAGGAAGCAGAGGAGAAAGATGAGGAATGGAGCTAATAGATAGTCTGGAATTGGAAGTTAGGAGTCTGAAGTGGTTATCAAAAACCCAACTCCAGACTCCTAACTTCCAATTCTTAACTTCCACACTCAGCCCCTCTGCCCCTTTCGTCCATTTTCTTAAAAAGCTCTAAGTTCAAACCCATAACTTAGCCCCTTTAATAATGTACCTATCCATGAGTTATGTTTTCGACCCGTCAAAACCGATCGCGATCGGTTGCGACCATGCCGGTTTTGAATATAAAACCGCTTTGATCAAATGGTTAACCGATAAGGGTTACCAGGTAAACGATTTTGGAACTTCTTCTCCCGATTCAGTCGATTACCCCGATTTCGCGCATCCAACCGCTTCCAGTGTAGAAAATGGTGAAACCGCTTTCGGCATCCTGCTTTGCGGAAGTGCCAATGGCGTATCCATCACAGCCAATAAACACCAGCATATCCGTGCCGGGCTTTGCTGGCAGAATGATGTGGCACTGCTGGTTCGTAAACACAATGATGCCAATATTATTTGTATACCGGCCCGCTTTGTATCGCTGGCTCTGGCAGAACAGATGATCGAATTATTTATGACCACTGCTTTTGAAGGCGGCCGCCATGCCACACGTGTGGGAAAAATTGCTTGCTCTTAACTCAAACATAAAATACATGATGAAGAAAATCCTCCTGCTCTGTTTGCCATTTGCAGCAACAGTTGCCATGGCTCAGAAAACAGATGAGGCTGCAAAATATGCAGGCCTGATCACCCCAAAAGCATTAAAAGAAAAACTCAGCATTTTGGCAAGTGCCGATATGGAAGGAAGGGAAACCGCTTCTCCCGGACAGAAAAAAGCAGCTGCATGGATTGAAGAGCAGTTTAAAAAATTTGGTTTACTGCCAGGTAATGGCAACAGCTACCAGCAGGTATACCCGGTATATTTTGATGCCATGAGCGACCAGCTCTTACGCGTGAACGGTAAAACCTTTGGATGGGATAAAGATTACAATTTTGCATTAACCGGCATGTACAAAGGCTACAAAACCTTTAATCATATTGTGTTTGCTGGCTATGGTTTTTCTGATGAAAAAACCAACGACTATGCCGGCCTGGATGTAAAAGGGAAAATAGTAATGGTGCTGGAAGGCGGCGCTGCCGTTACAGCGCCTACCGGAAGGGCCGGACGTTTCTTTAACCCTAACCAGCCTAAAATTGCTGCGGCACAGAAAAACGGTGCAGCTGGTTTATTAATCGTTTCTGCAGGTTTCCCGCGCAGGGGACCATCGCAACTAAAAAGCCGTATGTTGTTACAATCAGGTGCCGATCCTGCCATATTCACCGCAACGATTTCTGATGAAGTGGCTTCTGCATTGATTGGGCGCACAGACAAAATTGCTTTCGCAGATTTCAAATCTGTGACCAAAGGCAATTATGTTTCTGAATTACAGATCGGTGCCACGAAAACAACGGAAACAAAAGAAAGCAGTAACGTGATCGGGATCATTCCCGGCACGGATAAAAAAGAGGAATATCTTTTCCTTACCGGCCATTATGACCATTTGGGCAAACAAGGCGATGTTATTTATTATGGCGCCGATGATGATGGCTCCGGCAGTGTGGCTGTGTTACAAATGGCCGAAGCTTTTGGAACAGCTGCCAGAAAAGGCGAAAAACCCAGGAGGACCATGATCTTCATGACCGTTAGTGGCGAAGAAAAGGGATTATTGGGTTCTGAATACTATTCAGAACATCCAACCATCGATCTTGTTAAAGCTTCTGCCGATTTGAATACTGATATGATCGGAAGAGGCGATACTTCACGTAAAGCAGATACATTGAATTATATTTATGTGATCGGCCACGATAAATTAAGTTCCGACCTCGTAAAGATCAATGAAAGTGTAAACAGGCAATACATCAAGAATCTGGCATTAGATTATAAGTACGATGATCCTAATGACCAGAACCAGATCTACTACCGTAGCGATCATTATAACTTTGCTAAAAAAGGCGTCCCTATTTTGTTTTTCTATGATGGCATGTTAGGTGCCGATTATCATCAACCAACAGATACCGTTGACAAGATCCAGTTCGAAGTAATGTCAAGACGCGCACAACTCGTTTTCCATACTGCCTGGGTAATTGCCAACAGGGATGATATGTTGAAAAGGGATATTCCGTTGAATATGCCTTCCAGATAATTTGTTCTCCGGCATAATAAGAAAGCCGCATCGGATTGATGCGGCTTTCTTTATTTAAAGACCTTGCTTATTAGCAATCATTTTTTTTCGCGGTGTAACTTCATAAACAGCCGTGATCTCGGTGTTCAAAAACGGATAGAAATAAGTACCGAAAATCAATCTTGATTCTCAGCACAGCGGTTCTTTATTTCGCTTTTTTCAATACCATCATCATTTCGCCCTGTGGTGTTTTAACGGTTACGCGTAAATTCTCTTTCAGAATATCTGCTTTAAAAGTGGTCTGCTTCTGATCTTTTTCTGTTGTTGTGATCTCGGATTTTTCTTCATCCACTATGTAGGTGCCTGTTTGCGGACCTTCCATTCCAGAATTAAGTTCCACGGTCCCGTCAGCATGAAACTGGAAACCTACTTTTGAAAATACCGCCATTTGTGGTTTGATCATGGCAGTGATGGCACCCATCTGGCCGGGATCGGGCATCTGCGATTTCAGGGTCTCTCCCACAGCCAACGAGTCATTTTCAAGATTATAATAAATCATACCCGGCATATCTACGGCCAGAATGGTCCATTTGCCAAGAACATTGGTCTTGGAAATTTTTATTTGTGCATTCAGCTGCGAAAGAACTAACAGGCAAAAGCTGAACAGGATGATCTTTTTCATAGAGGTTTGATTGGTAGATAATGGTAAGATAATTTAGTAGTGGGAGATAAACAGGAGAAGCACTGTTTTTTTTTGTTATAGCTTTTAACAGGACATAAAATGGCAACAAATGACACCGATTAACACAGTAAACACGTGTGAAAAACTGTGCCGTCTGTGGCTGAAAATTATTACCAACCCAACAAATAAGCAAAAATCAGCGGCACCACGATGGTGGCATCGCTTTCTACAATGAATTTAGGTGTATGGATATCGAGCTTACCCCAGGTGATCTTTTCATTGGGTACGGCACCGGAATAAGATCCGTACGAAGTGGTTGAGTCGCTTATCTGGCAGAAATAACCCCAGAAGGGGACATCATGCCATTCCAGATCCTGGTACATCATCGGCACTACACAAATCGGAAAATCTCCCGCAATACCACCGCCTATCTGAAAAAAGCCTACACCTTTTCCAGCACTGTTCTGCCTGTACCAATCAGCCAGCCATACCATGTATTCGATGCCGCTTTTCATGGTACTTGCTTTCAGTTCATTCTTGATCACATAAGAAGCAAAGATGTTTCCCATAGTACTGTCTTCCCAACCCGGTACCACAATCGGAATATTTTTCTTTGCGGCAGCCAGCATCCAGCTGTCTTTCGGGTCAATCTCATAATACTGCTCCAATACGCCGCTCAGCAACATCTGGTACATATATTCATGTGGAAAATATCTTTCGCCCTTGGCTTCTGCATCAGACCATAACTGATGGATATGCTTCTGTAACCTGCGGAAAGCTTCTTCCTCGGGGATACAGGTATCGGTTACACGGTTATAATGATTTTCGAGGAGATCCCATTCTTCCTGCGGACTCAGATCCCGGTAATTAGGCACTCTTTTATAATGACTGTGTGCCACCAGGTTCATGATATCTTCTTCCAGGTTGGCACCGGTGCAACTGATGATGGCCACTTTATCCTGGCGGATCATTTCAGCCAGGCTGATACCCAGTTCTGCGGTACTCATGGCACCGGCCAGGCTAACCAGCATTTTACCACCCTCTGCCAAATGGGTTTCGTACCCTTTGGCGGCATCTATTAAAGCAGCGGCATTAAAATGACGGTAATGATGCTGTATGAATTGTGAAACAGGCCCTTTACTCATGGTTCATGATTTTGAGGGGCAAAAGTAATTTTTTTAAGCGGTTTTCTACCAGAACCCCGTTTTGTCAAATATTTATTTTCCCTTACCCGAATCTTACCGATATTTTTGCTCCCTACCCATATGAAATTCGTATTTAAGGACATATCCATCTTTAACCGAAAAATACCGGTTCCCGTATTCCTCTGGTTTGTGTTGGCTATGATTGCTGCCATTGCTGAGATCAGCCGCGGGCATGCTGCCATCAACAACTACGACATTTTTGCCGGTGTTTTCGAACATACCCTTGCACAAAAAAATCTATATACCCCTTACCCGGCCGAATATACAGATACCAACCATTACGGCCCTCTCTTCAGCATATTGATCGCTCCTTTTGCTTTATTACCCGATTATCTCGGTTGCTTTTTATGGTGTGTGGCCAATGCAGGGATTTTATTTTATGCCATCAGGCAATTGCCCTTTACGAAAACGCAACAAAATATCATTTTGCTGATAGCCCTGGTAGAAATGATGACGGCCATTCATAACGTGCAATTCAACCCCATGCTTACAGGTTGGATCATCTTAAGCTTTGTATTGGTTGAAAAAGAAAAAGATTTCTGGGCGGTTCTATTTATTGTAGCGGGATTTTATATAAAGATTTATGGCATTGCCGGTATTGCTTTTTTCTGGTTCTCCAGGCACAAGCTCCATTTCATTTTCTCTTTCATTTTCTGGTTGATCGTTTTATTTTGTTTGCCGATGGTTTTGTCTTCGCCGCCATTTATCATCCAATCGTATAAAGACTGGTTACACGCACTGGTAGAAAAGAATGCACAAAATGTAGATGCGCTGGATGACAACTTTATGCAGGATATTTCTGTGATGGGAATGATACGGAGAATTTTTCATTATGATACCCTTCGCAATTACCTGATCACCGTGCCTGCAGCAGTTCTTTATGCATTGCCTTTTTTGCGTATCAGCCAGTACAAATATTTCCGCTTCCGCAGCAGCTATCTTTGTTTGGCGATGATAGGGGTGGTTATTTTCAGTTCCTCTGCAGAATCTTCCACTTTTGTAATAGCTGTTTCGGGTATTGGTATCTGGTATATACTGCAGGATATGCCGCGTCAAAAATGGCAGTATTATTTACTGGGGTTTGTGATTATACTCACCAGTTTATCTGCCACCGATCTGTTCCCTCCCTATGTGAGAGAAAATTGGATACTGCCTTTTTCTTTAAAAGCACTTCCCTGTTTTACCATTTGGTGTGTATTAGTGTACCAGCTCCTGTTAAAGGATTTTAGCCAAAACCATTCTGCCCAGACTGTGGCAGAAAGTAGGTAACTACACAAATAACCTGTAATTTGCTCCGGGTTCATACTCCCTATTATCTGTAAGATGAAGAAACGAATTTCCATAGTGGTGCCGGTTTGCAACGAAGAAGCCAATATAACGGTGATGGCCGCTTCTTTACAAAATGTGTTTCATTCGCTTCCCTACGTTTATACACTTTTGTTTGTAGATGACGGCAGTACCGATGGCACCATGGAAGAGATTAAAAAACTGGCTGCTAACAGCCCTACTGTTTTTTTTATTTCTCTCGCTCGTAATTTTGGCCACCAGAATGCCTTAAAAGCCGGACTGGATATGGCCGATGGCGATGCCGTAATTATGATGGACGGCGATATGCAGCACCCGCCGGATTTAATACCCGAATTACTGCAGCAATGGGAAGCTGGTTTTGACATTGTATACACCATCCGCAAGGACCATAAAGAAATGCCGATGATGAAGCGTAAAACATCGAATATGTTTTACAACCTTATCAATAATTTATCCGATATCGATCTGGAACCCGGTACCGCTGATTTTCGTTTGATGGATAAAAAAGTAGTGGAGGCTTTCCGTGTATTTAAAGAAACCGATTTGTTTATGCGCGGCCTGGTAAAATGGATGGGCTTTAACCAGGTGGGTATTGAATATGATCCCGCACAAAGAACACACGGCAGATCTAAGTACACATTAAAACGGATGGTGCGTTTTGCATTGGAGGGAATTACTTCTTTCAGTATCCGGCCGCTGTATATTGCCACTTATCTTGGTTTTATTTTTTCACTGCTTTCATTGTTATACATACCTTATATCCTATACAGTTTTTATTTCGGCCATATCATTTCAGGTTGGGCTTCTATGATTGCTACCATCGCTTTCTTTGGTGGTTTGCAATTAATGATACTGGGTATTATCGGTATGTACCTGGGTAAACTCTTTATGCAAAGCAAACAAAGGCCGCATTATATTGTGAAGGAATCAAACCTGCAAGCATGAGCCGATATGTGTTGCTGAGTTTTGATGTGGAAGAATTTGACATGCCGCTCGAATACAATTTTGCCATTACGGCTTCTGAACAAATGGAAGTAGGCAAGCGGGGACTGGATGCCATTCAACCCATTTTAGCTGACAGTAGTATTATCTCCACCTTATTTACCACTGCCAATTTTGCCATGCAATACCCGGATACGGTAAGGCAACTGGCTAACCAACATGAGATTGCATCACATACATTCTATCATTCTTCTTTTGAAGATACCGACCTGCTCAAATCAAAAAACAAACTGGAAGAAATCAGTGGTAAAAAGATTACGGGGTTACGAATGCCCCGTATGCGAAAAGTATCTGTTTCGGAAGTAAAGAAAGCAGGTTACGAATATGATTCCTCTGTTAATCCCACCTACTTACCGGGTAGATATAATAACCTGCATTTGCCCAGGACCCTTTACATAGAACAAGGTTTAACAAGAATACCCGCTTCCGTTTCACCCTTTTTGCGGGTGCCGCTTTTCTGGTTGAGTTTTAAAAACTTCCCTTATTCGATTTTTAAAATGTTTGCTTTACAAACATTACAAAATGACGGTTATATCTGCCTCTATTTTCACCCCTGGGAATTTACTGATATAGAAAATTATGGATTGCCCGGTTTTACCAAAAAAGGGAATGGAGAACCTTTGTTACAAAAGCTAAACCGCTTACTTGGCGATTTAAAAAAAGAAGCAGACTTTATCAGCATGGATAGTTTTCAGAAAGAAAAAGCCCTGCATATGCAAGGCCCTTCCGTTTCCTAAAACTAAAACCCAACTGTTATTTGCCGGCAGCGCGATAAACGCTTACCATCCCGTAAAGAGATACCTCAAGGATCTGTTTTTTATCCCCATTCTCAAGTGACACATAAAAGGCCTTCTCTCCATTCTGTTCAAACTCAATGGTTTCTTTTACTGCATAACCAGCATACTCTTTTTTGATTTTCTGAATAGCATTCAATGGCAGATTCTTCAACTCCACTTTACGGCTGTACCCGATCAGGTCTCCGTCTGAAGCAAAAAAAGCTTCCACATCCTCACCCTCCAGGGTAAACGATACTTTGTTATAAGTATCCCTTGCTGTCCATTTTACATTTTGTGCATTTACAAATTTCGCCTCAAAGCTGTTTTTCACTTTGCTGCTTACCTTGTTTGCATCTGTGGCAAAAGCCGAGGTTCCGAGTGTGGCAACCACCAGGATTGCCAATAATAATTTTTTCATTTTTTGCGGTTTTACTGTTTTTAAAAAATATGATTTGGTTGTCGTTGTTTGATTGACATGTTAAATGTAGTATGCTATTTTACCCGTTTTTTTAAATTGTGACAAGATGATCACACAATTGTCGCCAGCTGTATGAACGGTAAAGCCTCATAGGTTACAGAATGTTAATAGTGCCCTGAGATACTGTACTGCAAAGGATTTGAGACGAGTTCTTAATAAAATCCTAAAAGCCGTTATCAGAGGGTTAATTTTTAAAAATGGTTATAGAGGGTAAAAAAAAGGCTAAAGGGAAATGTTTCGCTAAGAGAAAAACAAAGAAAAAAAGAGTGTTCGAACACCGGGGGCTCCTCTTTGTCTTCTTTTCTCCGTTCTTCTTTTAGCTAAAAAATAAATTAGGTCATATTCGGTATATAGGTAACCAGGAATAAGCCTTCCTGCTAAAAGCATTGCCTTTAGTGAATCATCTGTTGCAAACGGCAGATACAGGAGATACTTGGGAATATGAAAAAGTAAGGAAACGATTTCGCCACGGGCAATGGATATAAAATACTAGATTCGGGGTAATTGATATCGGATAGCAGAATCGGGTATCCAGTATCTTTATGGAATGAATTATCTTGCTCACGCCTATCTGTCCTTTAACCACCCCGATATCCTCGTGGGTAATATGATCAGCGATTTTGTGAAGGGTAAAAAACAATTTGATTATCCTTTGGCTATTCAAAAAGGCATTCGCTTACACAGGGCCATAGATAATTTCACGGATGAACATCTGGCTACACGCGAAGCCAGGAAATATTTTAAGCCTGCAGTAGGTTTGTATTCGGGTGCTTTTGTAGATATTGTATATGACCATTTTTTAGCGCTGGATCCCCATGAATTATCCGAACAGGCCTGGAAAGATTTTGCAACAGTTGTATACAACCAATTGACAGAACAGCAGGAATGGCTGCCCGAAAAATTTGCACGTATGCTTCCCTATATGTCATCGCAGAACTGGTTGTATAATTACCGTTTTACCGGGGGAATGGAGAACAGTTTCGCCGGTTTGGTAAGAAGGGCCGCCTATCTTACGGACGCTTCCCCTGCATTTTCGCTTTTCACACAATTGAAAGCTTTTGCTTCATCACAATTCGAAACATTGATAAGCGAATAGCATTTATCTTTGGCAAAACCTTTGTTGCATGAAGTCTATTCTAAGTTTACTGATCATTTTATCTGCCCTTACCGCGCAGGCACAACCCAAACCAACAGAACTGGATAAATCGCCAATGGATATGAGCTATTGGCCTAACAACTATCCCATTTTAAAGATTAACGGTAAAGCAAAAGATATGCCCCTTGCCCGGGTAGTGTACAGCAGGCCATTGAAAAATGGCCGCACTATTTTTGGTGGCATTCTCAAATACAACGAGATCTGGCGCCTGGGTGCCAACGAAGCTACCGAGATCGAATTTTTTACCAATGTAAAAATTGCCGGCAAACCGGTAGCAAAAGGCAGATATACGCTGTATTGTATTCCTGCAGAAACCAAATGGACCATCATCCTTAACCGTGATAATTATTCATGGGGCAATTATGTTTACGACACTAAAAAAGATGTGCTTCGCACAGATATCGACATTGATAAGAACAGCGAAACCATTGAAGCATTTACCTTGTATTTCGACGAAACAAAAACCGGTGCAAACCTGATTATGCTTTGGGATGATCTGAAAGCTGTTTTGCCAATTGCTGTTGCTGCTCCTGTCAAATAAATTCACTTCTATCTATTAAATATTATCACATGAAACTTGCTACCAAATATATTCATGCCGGTACAGAACCCGATCCTTCTACCGGTGCCATCATGACGCCTATTTATCAAACATCCACCTATGTGCAGGAAGCACCGGGTGTGAACAAGGGCTTTGAATATGCGCGCAGCCAAAACCCAACCAGGAAAGCATTGGAAGAGGCGTATGCCCAGATTGAGAATGGTAAATTCGGATTGGCATTCGGAAGTGGCGTAGCGGCAACAGACGCAGTGATCAAATTATTATCCCCCGGCGATGAAGTGATTGCCGCAAATGATATGTATGGCGGAACCTATCGCCTCTTTACAAAGATATTTGCGAAGTATGGTATCAAATTTATGTATGTGGATACAACGGATACTGCTAATATTCAAAAAGCTGTTACCGCCAATACCAGGCTCATCTGGATAGAAACACCAACCAATCCATTAATGAATATTACGGATATTGAAGCGGTAGCTAAAGTAGCCAAAGCAGCTAAGGCTTTGCTTTGCGTTGATAATACTTTCGCTTCTCCTTATTTACAGAACCCATTGGATTTTGGTGCTGATATTGTAATGCACTCTGCAACCAAATACCTCGGCGGGCATAGTGATGTGATCCAGGGATGTTTGATGATGAATGATGCCACCCTTCGTGAACAATTATATTTTATCCAGAAAAGTTGTGGCGCCGTGCCTGGTCCTATGGATTGCTTTTTGGTATTGCGGGGTATTAAAACCTTACACCTGCGTATGCAACGCCATTGCGAGAATGGTGAGAAGATCGCAAAGTTCCTGCGCAATCATCCTAAAGTTGGAAAAGTGTATTGGTGTGGTTTTGAAGATCATCATAATTATGCCATTGCCAGAAAACAAATGCGTGGCTTTGGCGGTATGATGAGTTTTGAACTGAAAGACGACAGTATCGATAACGCCAAACGCGTATTATCCTCTACCAAAATTTTTGCCTTGGCGGAAAGCCTGGGTGGCGTGGAATCATTGATCAATCACCCGGCTTCTATGACACACGCTTCTATTCCCAGAGAAGAAAGGACAAAGAATGGTTTAAGCGATAGCCTGATCCGTTTAAGCGTAGGTGTGGAAGATGCTGATGACCTGATAGAAGATCTGAATACGGCCATCGGTTAAACTGCCTATAGTATCTTGCCACAGATTACGCAGATTAGCACAGAAATAAAATCTGTACGAATCTGCGTAATCTGTGGCAATTTTATTATCACTCATGCATACAAAAGAGCAAAGATCGCTTAAAGAATTTTTTGATGAGAAGGTAAACCGGTACAATCGTTTATCTTTTATCAAGGAGGATCCTGTTTGCATCCCCCATCTCTTCACTAAAAAAGCGGATATAGAGATTGCCGGCCTGTTCGCCGCAACATTTGCCTGGGGTAACCGCACCACCATCATACAGAAATCAAAAGAGCTGATGCAGTTAATGGGCAATACCCCTCACGATTTCTGTCTCAATCATTCTGATCGGGATCTGCAAGGTTTAATTCATTTCAAATACCGCACATTCAACACAACGGATCTTTTATACTTTATCGAATTTTTGAAATACCACTACACAAAACATAAAAGCCTGGAAAATGCATTTATAAAAGATATCAAAAAAATAATTTCTCCGCCTCTTCGGGAAGGGGCAGATGCGAAAGGCTCAGGCAATAGCATCGGGGGTGGCGTTGAGCACGCGCTAACTAATTTTCACAATTATTTCTTCTCCCTCGAACACGTCCCCAACCGTACCAAAAAACATATTGCTACGCCTTACAAAGGCTCTGCCTGTAAACGCCTCAATATGTATTTACGATGGATGGTGCGAAAAGATAAACAAGGTGTTGACTTTGGCATTTGGAAAAAGATACGACCAGCCGAACTGATCTGTCCGATAGATTTACATGTAGCCCGTGTAGCCAAACGTTTTGGCCTGCTGGAAAGAAAACAGGTAGATTGGCAGGCTGCTGTTGAATTAACCGATTATCTCCGAATACTAGATCCGCTTGACCCTGTTAAATATGATTTCGCTTTGTTTGGACTGGGGGTAATGGAAAAGTATTAGTTCCATACCTTTATACTATGTCAACCGAAATACAACCCTGGGAGAACCTTTCTGTTGAGGAATTATCAGCCTGGGTTAATGATATGATCGACCGCGATTTCAACGGGTTACTGAATCTTTTGTATCGTCTGGATATTAATGAGAACAAACTCAGAAAATTACTGGAAGACATTCCTAATGAAGATGCGGGAAGGATCATTGCAGCAATGATCATTGAAAGACAATTGCAGAAAAAAAAATCAAAGGAAATGTTTAAGCAGGAGGGGGAAATTCCCGAAGAAGATAAATGGTAACGCTGCGGTTACCTCATTTGGCTCCCTGCCTCTGCGGTTAATAGCAAACCTCTATTGCATACGGGTTGCGATTGTTTATATTCTTCTTTCACCGCAAAGCCGCGGAGCACCAGCGTTTGCGCAGAGGGGTACTTCAAAAGTTCATCAATCCTTTTCCATAATAGAGATCTTCCTTGGGTATGCGCATCGACATGTGGTCCCTGTCGTCTACCAATTCAAAATCAACCAGTTTACCGTTTTCTTTACTGCACCATACAGCCACTTTTATTCCAAATGGTGTATACCCGAGTTGATTGATACGTATCCAGGCGCCTTCCTGTGCAGATAGAATAACCGCACAAACTAATATGCCCAAAAACAATCCAAACAACCTTTTCTTCATAGCCCGAAATTATTGTAAAGATACTATGCAGCACTGCTGGCCTCATCTTTTTGATCTATTTTCGCCACCTAATCTTGTTTGCCCCATGAAACTTGTTTCTTACCTCATTGATGGCCGCGACCAACTGGCATTTTTGGTTGATGGATTATTATTCGACTGCGACCTCTTACATCCCGAGCTTCCCAACAGTATGAATATGTTCCTGCATTATTGGGACGATATGTACCCCATTGCACAGCAGGTAGACGCAGCCATTAAAAGCGGACGCATCAGTAAGGAACAGGGTATACCGATGGAAGATAGTCATATGCTGGCGCCGGTTCCATTTCCAACTTCATGCAGAGATGGTTATGCTTTCCGCCAACATGTGGTTGCAGCAAGAAGAAACCGTAAAGTAGATATGATACCGGAGTTTGATCAGTATCCGGTTTTTTATTTTACCAATCATCACAGCATACAGGGGCCCGGCGAGATCAAATGCATGCCTGATCATTTTGAAAAATTAGATTTTGAACTTGAAGTAGCTATCGTAATCAACAAACAGGGAAGAAATATTCCTGCAGAGCAAGCCGACCAATATATCGGTGGATTGATGATCATGAATGATATGAGTGCCCGCAGATTGCAGATGGAAGAAATGCTGCTTAACCTCGGCCCTGCAAAAGGAAAAGATTTTGCAACAGTTATCGGGCCATGCCTGGTTACCTTAGATGAACTCAGGTCTTATGAAGTTCCCTGTAAAGAAGGACATACCGGTAAGAGCTGGAATTTACCCATGAGTTGCTCAGTAAACGGTACACAGGTAAGCAGCGGCAATGTTAACCAGATGGACTGGACCTTTGCCGAGATCATAGAACGTTGTGCCTATGGTGCAGATATACATCCCGGCGATATTATTGGCAGCGGTACTGTGGGTACCGGTTGCTTTTTAGAATTAAATGGTACGGGTAAGCTGAATGATCCCAATTATAAGGAACAATGGCTACAGGAGGGGGACATTATTGAAATGGAAATTGAGGCGTTAGGCAAATTAAGTAATACCATTGTGAAAGAGGAGAATGATTTTTCTATTTTGGCCAGGAAGAAATAGTGTTTTAACGGGTAATGTTAGCGTATTAATGTATTGCTTTTAAAAAATTCTTTTGTTTAGATTAGCACGCTGTTAACGCTTAACGCATCCAAGCTCGGAGACAGGGAGTGGTAAAGATATGTATATAGATTTTTCAAAAATATCAATTTTAGAAAAGCAACAATGGCTCAACAACGCTATTGCCCCCAGGCCTATCTGCTTTGCCAGTACAATAGATAAAGCCGGCAATACAAACCTGAGCCCCTTTAGTTTTTTCAACGTTTTCAGCTCAAATCCGCCCATCGTTATTTTTTCTCCTGCCAGAAGAAGCAGGGATAATACCACAAAGCATACACTGGAAAATATACTGGAAGTTCCCGAATGTGTGATCAATATGGTAGATTATGATATGGTACAGCAGGTAAGCCTGTCAAGCTGTGAGTTTCCGAAAGGCATAGACGAATTTATTAAAACAGGGTTTACGAAAGAAGCGGCCACAAGGGTAAAGCCTCCAATGGTTAAAGAGGCAAAAATAAAATTTGAGTGCCGGGTAAATGAAGTAAAAAGCTTAGGTGAAGAGGGCGGCGCCGGCCAACTGGTGATTGCCGAAATATTATGCATGCATGTAAATGAAAGCATTTTAGGCGCAGACGGAAAAATAGATCAACGTAAGTTACATCTGGTTGCAAGGCTTGGTGGTGACTGGTATTGTAAAGTGGATGAGAACAATCTTTTTCGTGTAGACAAACCGAATACTCAGGTGGGGGTTGGTGTAAATATATTACCGGAAGGTATTCGCAACAGCAAGATATTAACAGGTAATCATTTGGGTCAGTTAGGAAATGTAAAAGAAGTGCCTGCGATCAATCCCGCATTCAGTGATGACCGTTTGAAAAATATTATTCAATATTATTCTATCAGCCCGGCAGAAATGGAGAAAGAGCTGCACATCTACGCAGCTGAATTGTTGAATCAGGGAAAAGTTGCCGAAGCCTGGCAGGTCTTACTATCCGGGGAAAATATTTAGTACATTGCCATTAGATCTTCCTCCGTAAGCAATTGATCGGCAAAAGAGGTGCTTTTTTGCAATGCCCTTCCCTTTTCAATAGCCATCTGTACAATTTGATAGGTATCCTGAGATAAGACCAGTGGAATGGTTGCCGACGTATTTAGCCATTGACTGATTTTTATATAAAAATCCTCACCCAACGTATCCACCACTTCAGCATTAAACTCTTTTAGCGCAGCTGCATTGCATAACTGCTCGTACTGACCTTTGATTGGCAGTACCAATAATTTTTTTCCGAGATACAAAGTTTCAGCCGGTGTTTCAAAGCCTGCGCCGGTTATTACACCATGCGAATGAATTACACTTTGGGTAAACGCTTCATTACTGATGGGCAACAAAGTAACATTTGCAGATAGGGTAGGTTGTTGTACCTTTTTAGAGAATACCTCAAAGCGGATATCTTTTACTTTATGCAGGGCTTTCAATACCACTTCATCACTGTAATGTGAAAGATAAACAGTGATATGTCCTTTGTCCGTTGGTTCCGCCTGAAGTATGTCCTGCTTGATCACCGGTGAAAAAATAAAATCATCATACTGTTTAAAATGAAGACCAATATAACTGGTAGCGGTTGCATATTGCTTTAGTATGATCTCTCCGGTGATATCTTTTTTATTACCTCTGGGTGTATGCTTACTCTGAAAACTTGCCTGGTGACCAAACCCGATACTCGGTACTTTCTTAAAACGACAAGCCATCGTAGTTATACTTTCAAAATCGTTTAACACTATATCGTATTTTTCTACGGGTAATTGTTTGGCCTCATTCCAGATCCTTTTCAGGCTAAGTTCTTTCCACATACGCCAGTAATCAAGCCCGCCTGTGTTTCCATAAAACAAACTCAACCCTTTACTCCGATATTTTACGGGCAACTGCGGATTCAGATGACTATTGCTGCCACTTAAAAAAACATCCACCTCGCCATACTGTTGTAAATACGGTATCAATTCCATGGCGCGGGCTATATGACCGTTACCTGTTGCCTGAACTGAATATAATATTTTCATGATGGCATAGCTAAAGAGTGAAGAAACAGGGCAATCTCATCTGTTACCACATTTAAGGTGGGTAATTTTTTATCCATCGATACTACCGGTGTAGCTGCTGAGGCAAATTGCTTTTCGTCATAATGATAGATAGACCAGTCGTTATTGTTGTATTCCAGAGCGGTTAAGTTCTCAATCCAATCGCCACTGTTCAGGTACATGACACTTCCGTTCTTTGTAACTACTTCTCTTTTCTGTGGTTGATGAATATGCCCGCAGATCACATAATCATACTTTTTTTCAATAGCTAACTCAGCAGCCGTCTGTTCAAAATCGCCAATCCAGGCTACCGCTTTCTTTACACTGTTCTTCACTTTTTTACTGAAACTCATTTTCTCCCTGCCCATTGCTTTCAAACACCAGTTAATAAAACTGTTCACATGAATCAGGAGGTCGTAACCATGTCCGCCAAGCTTCGCCAATAGTTTGGCGCTGCCTTTTGTTGTAGCATCAAATACATCGCCATGAAAGATCCATGTCATCTTACCATTGATCTCCATGACTACTTTATCCGTTAATTGAAAATTCCCCATCTCCAGGTCACTATATCTGCGCAGTACTTCATCGTGATTGCCGGTAATATAGATCACACGGGTTCCTTTGCTTAGCAGGTTCATAATTTCTTTGAATACCTGCATGTGTGCTACCGGGAAATATCTTTTGTTGAATTGCCAGATATCGATCACATCGCCATTCAATACCAGGATCTGTGGCTGAATACTCTTGAGGTAGTTAACGATCTCCTGGGCGTGACAGCCATACGTGCCAAGGTGCAGGTCGCTCATTACTACAACATCTACAGTTCGTCTTTCCATTCTGGAGGTTTAGCAAAATTCTCCAAGGGATATGAACTCAATGTTAGGGTAGTGTTATGCGAATATGATTTGTTTATGAAGAAATTGTTATGTAATTCGCGAATTATTTATTTTGAGATTCTCTTCCATTCATTAATCCGTAATCCGTTAATCGTCCTACAAATCCCCAAGCTGGGGCCGCATAATAATATCTTCCACAACCGCCTGTGGAGAAAGCTGTGCGGCTGCAAAAACCATTTTAGCTATATCATCCGCTTCCATAATGCGTTTAGGGTCTATCTCAAATCCATCCCAACTTGCACTCATAGTGGCGCCGGGACAAACTGCCGTTACTTTAATACCATAGGGTTTCATTTCTTCACGCAGATTTTTACTGAACCCGAGTAAAGCAAATTTACTAATACCGTAACTGCCGCCATTAGGGTATGCATGTAATGAAGCAAAGGAACAGATATTAAAAATAAGCCCGGATTTTACCTGTATCATTGATGGCAAAACAACTATCTTAACATGATACGCACTATATACATTCGTTTCTATCATTTGTTCCAAAGCTCCTTCTGCTTCTTCATGAATACTTCCGGGAATAAACTGTCCTGCGTTATTAATAACAATACCCGGAACGCCAAACCCCAAACTCCAAACCCCAAACTCTTTTACCTGTTCTTTATTGCTCATGTCTACAACCTTTGCTTTAACAGTGCACTGCGGATAATTCGTTTGCAGGAAAGCAACCGTATCATACAATTGCTTTTCACCGCGGCTGCAGAGGATGAGTGTATGTGCGGCAGCGGCAAACTGTTCTGCAATGGCTTTACCGATTCCTTTGGATGCGCCGGTGATGATGATATTCATGAGTACAAAGTTAGAGGTACGAAGTACGAACTTTTTTTATTAATCCGTTTCGTACTTTGCAGCATGAAGTATACACATCTTTTTTTTGACCTCGATCATACATTATGGGATTTTGAAACCAATGCCAAACAAACCCTTACCCAACTTTTTGAAACCAACGATCTGAAAGCCAGAGGCGTTCCTGATTTTGATCAGTTCTTTGAACGATACAGCTACCACAACCACCGCCTCTGGGACCGTTATACCAAAGGCTTTATCAAACAGGATGAATTAAGATGGAAACGCATGTGGCTGGCCCTGCTTGATTTTAAACTGGCAGACGAGCCCCTGTCACGACAAATGAGTGTGCAGTTCTTGGATCTCCTGCCAACCCGGAATACCCTATTTCCCTATACAGTTGAAATACTGCAATATCTGCAGGCAAAGGATTACAAAATGCACCTCGTAACCAATGGTTTTGAAAAAGTGCAATACGGAAAAATTCAGCATGCAAAGATCGATACCTTCTTCAACCAGGTAATTACTTCTGAAGCCAGTGGAAGCCTCAAACCCAATAAAGAAATTTTTGATTATGCTATGAATAAGGCAGGAGCGTCTGCAGCGGAAAGCATTATGATCGGCGATAACCTGGATGCGGATATACAGGGTGGCATTAATGCAGGATTGGATACCATTTTTGTAAATCATTTAAATGTTGAGCCTACGGTACAGCCTACTTATATAGTGTATCATCTAAAAGAACTGAAAAACATCCTCTAAGACACGCTCACAAAAAAGCCCCGCAAAAACGAGGCTTATATTTCATCTGAGAAAGCATTAAGCTTTTTTAACTCCTGCTTTGGCTGTTGTTTTTGTTTCAGCTTTCGCATCTTTCTTACAGCACGCCTTGTCTTTGCAGTCTTTCGTGCATTTTTTACCATCCCCGCCATTTGCAAAAGCCATACCTGTAAACAGGAAGGCGGCCGTAGCTAACATGAATACTTTTTTCATACTCGTTATTTTTTGTTGAATGTTCTCTACTAAAATAGGACAATTATTGATTTTCCCATGCTCCGACCTGTTAAAATGTGACCAGCGGCAGCTTTTACCAGCTGGCCAACACTGTTACCCCACCTTTTACCACCTGGTTAAGTTGCACGCTTATTTGGGCATTCAGCGGCAATAATACATCCACACGACTGCCAAATTTGATAAAACCATACTCATCACACTGGTTTACCTGCTGACCCACCTTGGTATAATTACAAATACGTTTGGCTAATGCACCGGCAATCTGCTTATATAAAATCTCTCCATGTGCATTTCTGGTTACCACACTCCATCTTTCATTTTCAGTAGAAGATTTGGGATGCCAGGCCACTAAATATTTACCTGTATGGTATTGGTTATACAAAACCTCACCACTGATGGGGTTGCGGTTTACGTGTACATTGGCAGGACTCATGAATATGCTTACCTGGATGCGTTTGTCTTTAAAGTATTCCACCTCGGTCACTTCTTCAATGACCACCACTTTGCCATCTGCCGGACAAATGATCTGTTTATCATTCATCGTAAGCTGCCGGTTAGGGATCCGGAAGAAAGAAATGATGAACAGGAATAATCCCAGCGTAACCACAAACAAAACCATTGCCAGCCAGGGAAGGGAAGCACTCAAAAATGTAAAAGAGAGCACATTAAACAGCCCGAATAGTAAAGCAGTAATGGCAATGGTCTTATATCCTTCTCTGTGAATGGTCATGGGCATGGTTTAAAAGACAAATGTAAAACGGAAACTTGAGAATAGGATAGCCTTTTCGTAGCCCTTTTATCTAAATATTTTTTCAAGCAAAGAAGTAAAGAAAAGCCTTTGTGTCTTAATTACTTTGTGTCTTTGCGTAAAAAAAGGGTTTAATAATATATAAAAAGAATCAGCCAAAGAACAGAAGTAGCCAATAGCAGAGAATCAAATCTATCCAGAAACCCTCCATGGCCCGGCATGAAATGGCCGCTGTCTTTTACATTGGCCAATCGCTTTAGTTTACTTTCCAGCAGATCGCCCAGGGTTCCCACTATAGCACCGGTTAATGAAATGAATAAAAGCGGTTTAACAGGAAAATGAAATGAATAATAACCAACCAATACCACAATGAGAACCGCCAGCAAAGCACCGCCAATCGTTCCTTCCCAGGTTTTTTTAGGAGAGATGGGTGATAAAGCTGTTTTACCGATAAACGACCCAACCAGATACGCCATGGTATCATTGATCCAGATAGACGCGATCAGCAATACAGGTAATAACCAATCCTCGCCGGTAAGAACCGTTTGATGCATGTTTGTATGTAAACGCATCATCAACCCCCAACTGATAGAGATGTATAGAAAGCCCATAAAAGAATGTGCCCATAAACGCGGGCTCATTTTTTTACTCAACAAAAAATCACTCACGATAAAAACAATAAACCCGATGGAGAACAACCACCAGCCTATTGCATTCAGGTTAACATCATCTATTTGATAACTATCATCCGCCATCCATAACATAAATCCCCAGCCCGCCAGCATAATACCATATTGATGAACCCGATTGATCTCTTTATACTCTTCATCAATGAAACCAACCAGCTTCTGGTATTCTATCCAGCAACCAAAATGAATTACCGAAAACAGAATCAGGAAACTCCAATGATTCCATAACAGGCCTGTTAACATCACACATACAAAAACAACGGCGGTTAACGCGCGTGTATAGAAGGTTTGAAAGTTAAAAGCCATATTGTAAACCCGAATTTAGAAGTACGAAGTACGAGGGATTGTGGGAGATAAACAAAAACTTTGAAACGCCCATTTCCGGAAAGGATTTCAACACATAGGAACATTGGTAGGGAAAGAGGGTATCCTCTGTTTCCTACCGGCTTTTCAAAAAATGCTATGTATGTTAAAAAATTAATTAAGGAGATTCTGGCTAACCAATTGTTTCGCGGTTTCGGCAAGGTGGCCGGGTACAAACAGTTCGATGTCACCAAAATTGAGATAGCTGCTGTCCTGCTTATTCATTATCTGAACAGGTACATGGTTTTCCTCCAGCATGCCTTGTATAATACTGGCTTCTGCGGGGTTACGGGTTGCATACACTTTTTGCCAGGGGAGCATCAGGACAACATATTTTCAGGAGACGAGTAGATATTTTTTTCTTTTGCCAGCAAAACAGCTTCGCTTTCTTTTTTAAATGTACGGAAGAAAATGATCAGCAGGGCCAATGCAATCAGGCCTACCCACATGGGTATATTTTCATCCATGGTTTTGTCTACAGATTTTCCAAGCCGCGAAGCAATGTATAATTGGGTTACCACCATCGCATTGTTCAGAAAATGGAGAAAGATATTAAGCCAGATATTTTTGCTGTAGAAAAAGACCAATCCTAAAATCATACCCAATGCCAGTCTTGGCAGAAATCCAAAATAAGAAAAATGAAAGGCGCTGAAGATAATGCTTGTGATAATGATACCGGCCCATTTATTTTTCGTCCAGCCAATAAACACCTGTTGAAATCCGCCGCGGAACAATACTTCTTCGCACAGTGCCGGCGCTGCAGCCAATACCAATAATGCGAGCAGGTAATCTGCCACCGTGTTCATTTTTGCCATGGCCATCATAGAGGCTTTGTATTCATCTTCCAAGGCTTTGGCTTTGGCATATAAAGCCGGGGGTAACGGAATTCTTTCATTCAATTCTCCCAATGCACCGCTTAACATAATGCCCGCTGCCATAATAAGCAGAAGCGGTATCAGTTGCCGGATCCCGAAACCTGTATGAAAGCGCAGTTGTTCAAATGGGTTTTTACTCAAGTTTCTTGCCAGTATCCAGGCCGGCAACAGAAAGGCCAATACCGAAGCAAGGGTATTGAGAAACCGGGAAATATTTACATTTTCAGGTTTATTAATCAATCCGGGTACCTGGCTAAAAGGAACATGCATAAGCAAACTGCCCAGAAAAGCAACTAGAATCCCACTTATTATGACAAAAACGCCCATTGATCCTATCAAAAGGGCAAATTGCATGGGATAATTGAGGGATTTCTTTTGATTCATGCGATTGGAAAATAAGGTTGTAAATTTGCAACTTCTTTAAAAATAAAGCCCGGGTATTGGATAAAAGGCAAATTGCCCAATATTCTGCAGACCCGGCCCGTTAGAAGCACAATATGGTTAAAATAGGCGAGATAGCATTACCCGATTTCCCTTTATTGCTGGCACCTATGGAGGATGTGAGCGACCCGCCTTTCCGTGCCGTTTGCAAAGACAATGGCGCCGACCTGATGTACACAGAATTCATCAGTAGCGAAGGGCTGATACGCGATGCAATAAAAAGCCGCCAGAAGCTGGATATTTTCGATTACGAACGCCCGGTAGGTATACAGATTTTTGGGGGGGATGAAGAAGCCATGTCGCTCAGCGCCAAAATTGTAGAAACCGTTAACCCTGATCTGCTCGATATTAATTTCGGATGCCCGGTTAAAAAAGTAGTAACCAAAGGTGCCGGCGCCGGTGTATTGAAAGATATTGACCTGATGGTTCGCCTTACAGAAGCCGTTGTAAAAAGCACCCGGCTTCCCGTTACCGTTAAAACAAGATTGGGTTGGGATGATCATACAAAGAACATTGAAGAGGTTGCCGAGCGCTTGCAGGATGCAGGCATCAAAGCCCTTGCCATCCATGGGCGTACCCGTTCTCAGATGTATAAAGGCGAGGCCGACTGGACATTGATTGCTAAAGTAAAAAATAACCCACGCATACAGATCCCCATTTTTGGTAATGGAGATATTGACAGCCCACAGAAAGCATTGGAATATAAAAACCGCTATGGTATTGACGGCATCATGATTGGTCGTGCCGCCATTGGTTACCCTTGGATCTTCCGCGAGATCAAACATTATCTTGCAACGGGAGAACTGCTTCCTTTCCCCACATTGGAAGAACGTGTAGAAGTAGCCCGCAAACATCTACGCAAATCACTCGAATGGAAAGGCCCGGTTGTTGGTATCAATGAAATGCGCAGGCATTATGCTAACTATTTAAAAGGCTTACCCAATATTAAAGAGTTCCGGAACAAATTGGTTACGCTTACAACCATGGAAGAAGTGGAGGCTGTTTTGGATGAAGTAAAACTCCATTATAAGGGTTACGAGATTGAGCGTACACCTATCGAGTTGATCAACTATCACGAAAAATGTCCAGTTTAGTAATTATCGAATTAATTTACTAATTCGATAATAATCCGCAATCCGTTAATTCGCTAATCCTTCTTCCACTTCCTTACTTAACGGAGATACCCTCTGTGAAAAGAAATGCGTTAGAATACCCTGTTCATCTATCAGGTATTTACTAAAATTCCAAACCGGATCCTGCTCACACCAGCCATTTTGTTCTGAATAACTTAACCATTGAAACACCGGGTTTTGTTGCAAGCCTTTTATAACGTGGCTTTTCTGCATCAGCATAAACGTAATGCCGTAATTTACTTTACAGAATTCCGCAATAGCTGCATCATCTTTCTTTTCCTGCTCTTTAAAATCATTCGCGGGGAATGCGATCATTACCAGTTTGTCTTTGTATTGCTGGTATAGTTTTTCCAGTTCTTCATATTGTCCTGTAAATCCACAATCACTTGCTGTATTGACGATCAATACCTTCTTGCCACTGAACCGATTGAAATCAATTGTGTCTCCGTGGTTATTTACTGCTTTTAATCCATAAAAAGAATGAACCGGTTGTTTACCCTCTTTGTTTACCTGCACATCTTTACTGCCGGGAAACCATTTTCCTTTCAGCATGATGAATGGGTAAATCGTTTTGAGGATAGATTGTCGCCAGCTCATGTCTTTTCGTTTGATCAGGAATAGTATGAGTACGATAACCAGGATGATGAGTGATCCTTTTTTCATTGTGTGAGTGTTTCAATAATAACGCTGCTTCTGCCTGTGTCCGCGATAAAAAAACTACCTGATAATCCACTTAAAAATCCCCAACTTCCCTTTCAATGGCGGATACTTCAACGCCGGATCAAACCAGGTAGGTGTTTTCATCACCGCTTTTTTATGACTGAATGTTTCGAATGAATATTTCCCATGATACGCCCCCGTTCCGCTAAAACCTCTTCCTCCAAAGGGCAGCGAAGGATTCGTAAGGTGCCAGCTTGCATTATTTACACAGGCACCGCCTGAAGGCACCGCATCCAGCCATTGTTTTTCTTTATCCGTACTGGAGGTAAACACATAAAAAGCCAAAGGGTTTGGATTGTGTGCAATGATCTCCAGCGCCTCCTGTTTTGTATGAAAACTAAGTATCGGTAAAACAGGTCCGAAGATCTCTTCTTTCATTATGGGTGCATCTACCTGTACATTATCCAGGAGGGTTGGTTCTATGAAAAGTTTCGCTGCGTTATATCTTCCGCCATGCAGCTTATTACCCTGCATCAGGTAACCTGTTACCCGGTTAAACTGGCGTTCGTTGATCAGTTTCCCATAGTTCTCGCTTTCTTCCGGTTTCTCACCAAAAAATTGTGTAATCTTATTTTTCAGCGCCTTCACCAATTCATTTTTTTTAGATGCATGCACCAATACATAATCCGGTGCCACACACATTTGTCCGGCATTCGAGAATTTGGTCATTACAATACGCTTTGCGGCTACATGGATGTTTGCATCTTCTTCTACCACACAGGGGCTTTTTCCGCCCAATTCCAAAGTAACCGGCACCAATCTTTCTGCGGCCATTTTATAAATGACTTTACCAACCGCTGTACTGCCCGTATAGAAAATATGATCAAATGTAAAATGGTTCATCATTTCAGGAATAACGGTAGCGCCATCACCGGGCATATACAGAACATATTCTTGCGGGAAAACCGACTCTATGATTTTCTGCATGACCGCTGCAGTAGCCGGTGCAAACTCACTGGGTTTTAATACCACACAATTACCTGCAGCTATCGCACCCAGCAATGGCGTAAACAATAATTGAAAAGGATAATTCCATGGACCGATAGCAAGCACCACCCCCAACGGTTCTTTCTCTACACGGCTGCTTGAGGGAAGGTTTAATAAATTGGTAGGTACCGCTTCTGGTTGCATCCATTCTTGTAAATGGCGGAGCGCATCATTCAGTTCGGCAAGAAAAAATCCATTTTCCGTAGCCCAGCATTCTTCTTTACTTTTTTTTAAATCGGCATATAAAGCCGCATAAACCTCCTCTTCCTGCGCAATCACCGCCTCCTTTAAAAGCAGTAATTGTTGTTTGCGGAATGCATAAGGCCGGGTGACGCCACTGTTAAAATAGCTGCGCATAGCCGTTAACTTCATTATAATCGCATTCTGCATATGACAGGCATTTTATTCAATACAAGATAAGAATTGTTTTTAGCTTAACGTATATAATGAGATAGACCATCCATCTCAGGAAGGTCTAACAGAACAGCAATAAAGATTTGACACGACGAACGTGCAAGTAATGGAAAAGAGTGTTTGCTTCGACTGCCGGTAAAATGTAATCGACTCAGCCACTCACATTCATGAGTAGTTCAGACAACGCACGTATCTTTTGTTAGTGCCTCCTGGGAGCAGGCGGCTTTGGCACGTCAGCACCTATCGCTTTCACATCTTTTACAATCCCTTTGTTCCTGCGCCGGGCTTCTGCCAGATGTTTTTCGTGTGCTTTCTTAAATCGGAAATGAGCCAGGTCATTTAAGCTCGATGATACATGCGCACCCTGTGCTTTTAATTCTGATGCAGGAGCTCGCTTGTCTCCCGACTTTGGCGGCGCTGGTGGCTGCGCTATTGCCGAAGCGGACAACAAAACCGCGCTGAAGATAAATATGAATAATTTTTTCATGATTTTTTTTTGAATGGTAAACAAATCTTATACTTTGTGGTAACCCCGGCTACTTCACTCATAACGCAGATACAAGAGGGTCTACAAAAACAAAGCTGCCCGTCTATAACAGACAGGCAGCTTGCATTGGATTGTAAACGAAAGATAAAGATAGCTGTTATGGTTATACTTATATCTAGCCTTTTTTGATCTCAGCTGCCTCATGTTCTGCATGCAGTTTTTTGCGTACCGCTTTTACCGGGTGCTTTACACCTTTATCACGCAAAGCTTCGGCTTCAGCATGTTGCTTTTTACGGGCATCATCCGCTGCTTCTTTGTGTTGGTGTGCCGATTTTAAACGTAAATGCGCTGCATCATCAGCCATTTTCTTTTGCTCGTCGCGTTTAATTTCTACGGCTTTGCGCAGTTCTTTCTTTTCCTGCTGCTTTTCTGTTTGTGCCATTGCGGTTCCGCTTATCATTAATGCTGTAAAAGCGAAGAGTAATAATTTTTTCATGTTAAGTGTGTTGTTTTAATTATTTGCCTTATGGCAGATATATGGGTTATGCCAATACCGTACCACATCAACATTTCAACCGCTGAACAGGCCGGTTTAACCTTTTATAGGCTGCAGTCTGCCATTATTTAACAAACACACCTGTGAATTATGTAAGTCTCCCCCAATTGGCAGATGAACCCTTTATGGGGCTAAGCGCAGTAACACAAAGCTGGTTTTAAGTCTACCGTAATATGTCTATTAAAAAATTCAGGCCACAGATACTTGCTGTTATTGGCTTTGCACAAATTTGTTCATACATAATCCCCCATCCGTCAATCCCTTCTTTATTAATTGAATTTTTTGTAATAAATTGAACTCTCTATATTTTTCTCTAACCATAACGATTGACAAGCATGAAAAAGAAAGAACCCGTTAACAACACCCGGCGCGGTTTTATCCGCAATGCAGCCCTGGCTGCCGCTGGTTTTTACATTGTTCCCCGCCATGTCCTGGGCCGCGGTTTTACTGCCCCCAGCGATAAATTGATCATTGCCGGTATCGGCGCCGGCGGTAAAGGCGAAAGCGATCTCTGGAATTTCTTCCAGAGCGGCAAAGCCGAGATCGCATTCCTCTGCGATGTAGACTCGCGCCAGATGAAAAAAAGCGTGGAGCGCTACCCCAAAGCAAAAATTTATAAAGACTACCGCGAGATGATCGAAAAAGAGCATAAGAACTTTGATGCATGCTCTGTTTCTACACCGGATCATATGCACGCCGTAATTGCCATGGCCGCCATGCAGCATAACAAGCACGTGTACGTTCAAAAACCCCTAACCCACGATATTTACGAAGCCCGTATGCTTACCAAAGCGGCACACGATTATAAAGTGGTAACGCAGATGGGTAACCAGGGCGCCTCCGGCGATGGTGTTCGTCAATTGCAGGAATGGTATAATGCCGGCACTATCGGTGACGTACATACCATTTATTGTTACACAGACAGGCCTGTTTGGCCACAGGGCATCCCCTGGTCAAAAGAAAAACCGCCGGTTCCTGCCGAACTCGATTGGAATTTATGGCTGGGTACTGCACAGAACAGGGATTATGTAGAAAAACTGATCCCGTTTAACTGGCGAGGCTGGTGGGATTTTGGAACGGGTGCTTTGGGCGATATGGCTTGCCATATTATGGCCCCTGCTTTTGCTGTAATGGGCCTCGGTTACCCTACGGGTGCGGAATGCAGCATTGCAACACCATACATTGAGAACTGGACACGCGGTGTGTATCCTGAGTCAGGGCCTGTGTCTTCTTCTATCACCCTAACCTTTAAAGGACAGAACGGCAAGCCCGATGTAAAACTGCATTGGATGGATGGTGGT
Source organism: uncultured Sediminibacterium sp. (assembly GCA_964519475.1). Lineage (GTDB taxonomy): Bacteria > Bacteroidota > Bacteroidia > Chitinophagales > Chitinophagaceae > Sediminibacterium. The sequence continues at coordinate 18,069 of CAZFKE010000004.1, read as the reverse complement.
ATTCAACCTACCCGCCCGGATGAACTGGGTCCTAACGAAGAAATGGGTGATGGCGGTAACGGCGCTATCTTCATTGGAACAAAAGGAAAAATGATGTGTGGCACATATGGTATCAAACCAAAACTTTTGCCAACTTCCCGCACAGATGAGGTTAGCATTCCAAAAACCCTTGCCCGTGTTCCAAGGGGTGATGCAGGTCACTATGCCGCATGGGTAGAAGGCGCCATTGCCGGATATGGATCTGAGAAAGCCAAAAACCTCAGCTCTAATTTTGATATTGCCGGGCCTCTTACAGAAAGCGTACTCATGGGCAACCTGGCCATACGCAGTTATCATATTTCAAGAAAAGATGATAAAGGCAAGAACGTTTATCCGGGCCGCAATATCAAATTGTTATGGGATGGTCCGAATATGCGCATCACGAATTTTGATGAAGCCAATCAGTTTGTGAAAAGAACGTATAGGGATGGGTATAGTCTGGGTGTGTAAACCCCCACCCTGAAGGGGGAGCTAATGTGGGTTTCAAATAAAAAACTGCGGTATAGACTATACCGCAGTTTTTTATTTATGAAACTATAAATAGTTACTATTAAAAAAGCAGTTCATAAATAATGAACTGCTTTTTTAATAGTAAACAATAGAAACTCCCCCATCAGGGGTCTGGGGGGCTAGTAATTAAATGTCTTCATATACTTCGCATCCGCCGCCGCACTTTCCAAAGGATTGCTTCCAGTAAATGCTTCCTGTTCTATGATATGGTATTTTAACCCATTGGCTCTGGCTACTTTTAGTATAGAGGCAAAATCAATCGTGCCTTTGCCTATCTGTACAGATTCGTGACCTTCTTTGCTGCTGGTTTTGCCAAGGTCTTTTATATGACAGAGTTTAAAACGGCCGGGGTACTTTTTAAACCAGGCTTTGGGGTCTTCGCCTGCAGCTACTACCCAGTAAATATCCATTTCAAAATCAACCAGGCTTTTGTCTGTATTGTTCATCATCACTTCCTGCGGCACTTCCCCGTTAATCGCTTTGAAGGAGTAATCATGATTATGATATGCAAAACGGATCCCGTTCTTTTTACAGATCTCGCCGGATTTGTTGAACTCGTCTGCAAACCTTTTAAAATCATCAATCGATTTTTGCGGGCCTTTGTATGGACAGATCAAATATTTCATTCCAATCTCTGCAGCTTCTGCAGCCTTTCGTTCAAAATCAACCGTGTTATTACAGTGTGATGAAATAATACTCATACCCAGATCATCCATATACTTTTTAAACTCGGTGTTTTTCCAACCCCAGAACATGCCTTTGCCCCCTTCAAAACTTTCGATCAGTTTGTAACCATCATCAGACAATTTTTTCAATGTGTCTTTCGCATTTGCCGTCATGTCTTCTTTTACTGTCCATAACTGTATACCAAACTTCGGGATACTTTTAAACCTTGCAAACTCTTCTATTAACGACGACTTCCCGCCAAACGGTAAAGCCAAACCCAGTGCCGCAAAAGCACCGCCACGTAAAAATTCTCTTCTGTTGGTTGACATGATTGGTAATTTTTAAAATATTTAGAAACAGGACACAAATAATCATTTCCAAATCATCCTAGGTCGTAAGACGTGAATGGTGAGTAGTGAGTATTTAAAAATGGGAATGGCTCCGAAACAAAGCCATACCCATTTTTAATTATTAATTCCCGATTATTAATTACTCTAAGTTGCCCATGCTTTATCTCCCTTTTTGTAATCAATACAACCTTCATATTTCCCGGGAACCGCTACATAACGTAAGGCTTTGGTTGCACCTATTTCAGATGTGAAGTAACCGGTTAAGGTCAATTCTTTCATCATGCGGAAATAATGGTTGGGATCTTCTTTCTTTTTGTTTTTCTGGTAGGCTTTGGCTTCGGCATCGAGCGCAACTAACAGATCGTGGCGTTGTGCAGGCGTGCTTTCCATGAAAGATTTACCGTTCTTGGCTTTGCTGGCTTCGTCGAGTTTTTTCATGCCTTCCATAAATATGGTCTGGTCTTTTGCTTCGTAGCAGTCTTTTACCATTACAGTCATAAACTCACCCACTTTGGCCGCTTTCGCGCCGGGTGTGCTGGTGGCAGGTAAAATTGTTTCGGCTACTTCATCTAAGAAAGAAATATCAGTTGCCGAAAAACTTACACCGGCTTCTGTTTTGGTTTTGCAACCCGACAAGAAGGCTTCGGCACCCAAAATAGTTCCACCCAGGAGCAAGGCTACACTGGATATGGCTTCTCTTCTATTCATGAGATTTATTTTTTAAAATGATTGAAGTTGTAATTCGTCAGTTGTGAGATGTGAATCGCTGGTAATTATCTTCTTACTGACGAATTACGATTCGAGATTATAAATTTTGTTTCTTTAATTCAGACACTGCATGATCCACCGCTCTCGCAGTAAAGGCCATGTAAGTGAGTGATGGGTTAACGCAGGCAGCAGAGGCCATAAACGCACCATCTGTCACATAAACGTTTGGTGCATCCCAAACCTGGTTGAATTTATTTACCACAGATGTTTTTGGATCGGCACCCATACGTGCAGCACCCATTTCGTGGATACCACGGCCTGGTATGCCATTGGCATCATACCCTTTTACATCTTTTACACCGACAGCTTCCAGCATTTCAATGGCATCCTGCTTCATATCTTTACGCATCTTCAGTTCATTCTCTTTCAGTTCTGCGTCAAAAGCCAATACATTCAGCCCCCATTTATCTTTCTTGGTTTTATCAAGCGTGATCTTATTGGCATGATCCGGAATGATCTCACCAAAGCCGCCCATATTCATGGTCCAACTGCCCGGTTCAGTCAGTGCATCTTTATATTCACCGCCGATCGTTAATTCCGCAATTTCATGGTTATAACCCTGACGGCTGGCACCACCCTGGTAACCAAAGCCACGGATATAATCACGCTTATCGCCAAACAGGTTACGGTAACGGGGTACATAGATCCCGTTTGCACGGCGTCCGAAATAATATTTGTCTTCGTAACCTTCTACACGTCCGCCCGCACCTACACCTAAGTGGTGGTCCATGATATTATGTCCCAACTCTCCGCTGCTGCTGCCCAAACCATCGGGCCATACATCGGTTGCCGAGTTCATTAATATCCATGCCGTATTAAAAGTAGATGCATTTAAGAAAACGATCTTTGCATTGAATGTGTATGTCTTATTGGTCTCTGCATCCAATACTTCTACGCCCGTAGCTCTTTTTTTATCCTTATCATACAGGACTTTTGTAACGATCGACCATGGACGTAAGGTAAGATTACCCGTTTTCATTGCCGCAGGCAAAGTAGATGACTGCGTACTGAAATAACCGCCAAACGGACAACCCAGCCAGCATTTGTTTCTGAACTGGCAGGCAGTACGGCCTTCTATTGCCTGGGTAAGGTTAGCGGTACGGCCAATGATCATGGCACGTGCGCCTTTGTAATATTCTTTTAATCTGGCAGATACGTCTTTCTCCACACAGGTCATATCCATGGGAGGGAGAAACTGTCCATCGGGCAATTGTGCCAAGCCATCGCGGTTACCGCTGATGCCCGCAAATTTTTCTACATGGTCGTACCAGGGTTCAATTTCTTTATACCGAACAGGCCAGTCAACAGCAATCCCATCTTTTGCATTGGCTTCAAAATCAAAATCACTCCAGCGGTAAGATTGTCTTCCCCACATCAACGAACGTCCACCTACATGGTAACCACGGAACCAGTCGTAACGTTTGATCTCGGTATACGGGCTCTCTTTATCGCTAGCCCAATAATCGAGATTGGTTTCGTTCAAAGGATAATCCCGTTTCAACACAGGATAATCATTGATCATCTGCTGTGTTCTTCTTCCGCGGTGCGGATAATCCCATGCTTCTTTGTTGGCGTTCACATAATCTTTGATGTGTTCAATGTTGCGGCCACGCTCTAGCATCAGAACCTTTAAGCCTTTTTCGGTAAGTTCTTTTGCCGCCCAGCCTCCACTGATCCCGGAGCCGACAACAATTGCGTCGTAATTTTGATCGGACATAATGGTTTGTTTATTGGTTTTTGGTTTTCTTTTTTTATTGTTACACCTGAGGCGTAAAACGTAAGTAAACGTTTTTCACTCACGACCCAGGCCTCAGAATTCACGCTCATTATACGTCACATATCTCCACCGCTTTTCTCAGTGATCCTATTTTGTCGGTTGCTAAAGGAATAAATTCCTGGGCTACATAATCATTAAATCCTGTGGCCAGAATGGCTTTCATGATAGCGGGATAATAGAGCTCCTGCGTTTCATCAATCTCGTTCCTGCCGGGAACACCTGCTGTATGGTAATGGCCGATATAGGTATTGTTATCGCGGATAGTGCGGATCACATCACCTTCATCAATCTGCATGTGATAGATATCATACAACAGTTTGAAGTTTGGAGAGCCCAAACGCTTACACAGTTCTACACCCCATTGTGTTCTGTCACACATATAATCTTTGTGATTAATCTTACTGTTCAGCAATTCCATAACAATAACAACCCCCCGTTTTTCTGCCTGAGAAAGGATCTGTTTAATTCCTTCCACACAATTTCTTAAACCGGTTTCATCATCCATACCATTACGGTTACCGCTTGCGGTAAACAGATTTTTATAGCCGGCATTCGCAACTAAATCAATATGCTCGGTATAGTTCTTAATTAAAGTGGAATGATATTGCTTATCGTTCCATCCTTTGGTAAGGCCTATTTCGGCGCCGTTACACATGGTAGAAACGAGATTGTATTTTTTAAGTGTGGGCCAGTCTTTTGGCGGAACCAGGTCAATCCCTTTTAAACCGATATCATTGGCAGCCATACAAAGCTCGTCCAATGTTAATCCATTGAAGCACCAACGGCAAACCGAGTGCTGGATATTTCCTTTCAGCATATACGCTTTTTTATCGGCTTTTTCTGCAGCGGCAAAAGAGGGTAACGCGGATCCTGCAGCCAGTGCAGCAGATCCTGCAATGATGCTTTTAATGGCATGCCTTCTGTTAGATGAATTCGTCATAATAATTGGTCTTATAAATATACTCTTATCTTGCTTACGCAGCAGCTGATGATGAAGAATTTGTATTTTTCTTACCACGCATATAAAACAGAAGAATAGTAAAAGCTACAACCAGCACCATGGGGATGATCAATGTAGCATTTAATACCTCCGGCCCGGCCAGCTTCTTGGCTTCGTTCATAGCCTCTTCTGTGGTATTGCCGGCTGGCGTTCTTGCTGCTACCAGTTTATCGTAATATCCTCCCATAAAGAAAGTATATACAGAAACCGCCAACATACCCGCCCCGCCCATCAGGTTCATACCCACCGCTCCTGTTTTGGGGAGGTTCTCAGAAACAAATCCGAGCATAGTTGGCCAGAAATAACATACGCCCATACCAAATATTATGGCACCAACAAAAAGCATATTGCCGGAACTATGTCCTAAAAGATATAATCCTGCAGCAGCCAGTATCGCAGAGATCAGCAATACACCGGTGGGCGATAATCTGTGTACCACCGGGCCTGCAAATCCACGGCCTATGACCATGATACCGGTTTCGATGGTTAATAATAAAATAGCATTGTCTGATACATTCTTTAATAATACATCAATCCACTGCCCGGTAAACAATTCTGTGATCGCTGTTCCGAACATAAGGATGATCATACAAAGGAATAAGGGATTGAATAATGCTTTATACATCCCTGCAGAAGAAACCCCGCTGGCCACCCTTTCGGTAACAGGAAAACTGAGTTTGCTGAAAAGAAAACCATAGATTAATGTAGGAACGGCCATTAAGCCAACCTGCACCTGCCAGCCAATACCGGCCTTATCAAGGAAATAAACCAATAAAGTGCCAATTACAATACCGCCGGGAAACCAAAGGTGAAAGTGGTTGAGCTTAGTAGTCTTATTATCTGAATAGATCGTTGCTACCAATGGGTTACAGGCTGCTTCTACCGTGCCATTGGCAATACCAATACATAATGTAGAAATAAACAGGCTCCAGTAACCGCCTGCAAAAACAGTAAGCACGATACCGACCAGGTGAAATACAAATGCAACAATGAGCAATCTTTTCATTCCGATCACATCAACGACAAAGCCACCGGCAATCACTGCTAATGGGAAACCCCAGAATGCAGTGGAAGTAATGGTTGCGAGTTCGGAGGCATCTAAATGAAACTGGACACCTAAGCGTCCGAGAATGCCGGCCCTGATGCCGAAAGAAAGAGAAGTTACTAATAAAGCCAGGCAACTGGCAACAAATAATTGGCTACGTTGTGGGGTAGTCTGCATGTCGTTAGAGTTAATATGGAAAACAATCAGTGGTTAAATGTAATTTTTTATTTTTAAACCGGGATTGATAAAATCATCTGAACATCAAAATTTTTTATAAGCTTTACATCCATTGTGTCTTTCAGACGCATGCTATCAAAATAATATTGGAAATTAACAAAAAAGTACAAATCCATGAATCGTAAACTCAGAATGGGTATGGTAGGTGGGGGCAAGGATGCCTTTATCGGAGCTATACACCGTCTTGCCGCCAATATGGACGGCCTTATTGAAATCGTATGTGGCGCCTTAAGTATCAACCCTGAAATAGCGAAAGACTCGGGTGAGATGCTATTTCTTTCTCCGGACAGGACCTATCTCACATTCGAAGAGATGATTACCAAAGAAAGCCAGCTGCCCGCCGGTAAGCGTATGGATTTTGTAACCATTGTTACGCCCAACTTCGCACATTTTGCCCCGGCCATGATGGCATTGGACCACGGGTTTAATGTAGTGATCGAAAAACCGATGACCTTCACGCTGGATGAAGCCAAGCAATTAAAAAAGAAAGTAGAAGAAACCGGCTTAACGCTCTGCCTCACGCATACCTATTCCGGTTACCCGATGGTAAAACAGGCCAAAGCCATGGTGCAGGGTGGTGTATTGGGCAAGATCAGAAAGGTTTGGGTAGAATACCCCCAGGGATGGCTGAGCAAACTTTCCGAAAGAGAAGGCAATGCACAGGCAGCCTGGCGCACCGATCCTAAAAAATCGGGAAAAGCCGGTTGTATGGGCGATATTGGAACGCATGCCGCGCATCTGTCGGAATATATTACCGGGGCAAAGATCACACATCTCTGTGCCGATCTAAATATATTGGTAGAAGGCCGCGCCTTGGATGATGACGGCAATGTGTTATTAAAATTTGATAACGGCGCTGCCGGTGTTTTGATGGCATCGCAGGTAGCAGCCGGCGAAGAGAATGCTTTGAAGATCCGTATCTATGGAGAAAAAGGCGGACTGGAATGGGCGCAGCACGAGCCAAACACATTATTAGTTAAATGGCTTGACCAACCCACACAGATCTTACGTGCCGGCGGTAACTACGGAGATCGTTTATCCAGCTTTGCCACACATAACTGTCGCACACCGGGTGGCCACCCGGAAGGCTATCTTGAAGCATTCGGTAATATCTACCGCAATTTTGCATTAACCCTTAGCGCTAAAATAGATGGCAAAACCCCAACACCCGAAATGCTCGACTTCCCTTCTTTCGAAGACGGCATCCGCGGTATGGCATTTATTGATAACGTTGTTGCTTCTGCACAGAGCGATGCAAAGTGGACGAAATATGAACTTTAGTTTTTATAAGGCGTGAATCGTGGGGTATACATAAAAAGGATTCTTTCCCACGATTCGCGCCTATATTTCACAAATCTTTCTTTTCAATAACCCTGTTTTCGAATTTTAAACATTGCTTACCTATGACAACTATCAAAGGCCCCGGCATCTTCCTCGCACAATTTATGGGTGATGCTGCGCCGTATAATTCACTGGCATCTATTTGTAAATGGGCTGCTGCCTTAGGTTTTACGGGTGTGCAGATCCCTACCTGGGACAGCCGCTGTATCGATTTGCAAAAAGCAGCCGAGAGTAAAACGTATGCCGATGAAATCAAAGGCATTGTGAATGCCGCAGGTATGCAGATCACAGAACTGTCTACACATTTACAAGGGCAACTTGTTGCTGTTAACCCTGCTTATGATGCTTTGTTTGACGGCTTTGCACCAGAAAATGTGCGCAATAACCCCAAAGCCCGTACCGAATGGGCCGTGCAGCAATTGAAATATGCTGCCAAAGCTTCACAGAATTTAGGATTGGATGCGCATGCAACTTTCAGTGGTGCTTTGTTATGGCATACGGTTTACCCCTGGCCGCAACGCCCCGCCGGTTTGGTAGAAACCGGTTTTACCGAACTGGCCAAACGCTGGATGCCGATTTTAGATGTATTTGACCAAGCGGGTGTAGATCTTTGTTATGAGATACATCCCGGCGAAGATTTGCACGATGGTATCAGCTATGAAATGTTTCTTGAAAAGGTAAACAATCATAAAAGGGCTTGTTTATTATATGACCCTTCACATTTTGTTTTACAGTGCCTGGATTATCTTAGCTATATAGATAATTACCATGAGCGCATTAAAATGTTCCATGTAAAGGATGCAGAATTTAACCCGACCGGCAAACAAGGTGTGTATGGCGGTTTTCAGAATTGGGTTGACAGGGCCGGACGTTTCCGTTCATTGGGGGATGGGCAGGTAGATTTCAAATCCATCTTTAGTAAGCTGGCTGCGTATAATTACAAAGGCTGGGCGGTAATGGAATGGGAATGCGCTATTAAAGATGCCGCAACCGGCGCAGCAGAAGGTGCGCCCTTTATTAAGCAGCATATCATTAAAGTAACCGAAAAAGCTTTTGATGATTTTGCCGGAACCGGGTCGGACGAAAATTTTAATCGTCGTATTTTAGGAATTGATTAATAACTTCACGTCGTCCATAGTTGATGGTACATGGTCTAAAAAACAAAGACCTATGATCATTTTGTAACGCTAAAAAATAAATTGCCTTGAAAAAGTATTTTGCAGCCCTCACAGTATTGGCCTTTATGGCAGCCTGTGGCGGTAACACAGAAAAGAAAGCAGCACCTGCTGCCGCACCTGCCACATCAGAAACCTCTTCCCCCAGTTCTAACCCTGATTATCAGAAAGGACTTGAACTGATCGCAAAATCAGATTGTCTTACCTGTCATAAAGTGAGTGAAAAATTAACGGGGCCGGCTTACAAAGAGGTAGCCGCCAAATATGAAAATACCGAAGAGAATGTAGCCATGCTTGCCGGTAAAGTAATTAAAGGCGGATCCGGTAACTGGGGCACTATCCCCATGACACCACACCCACAATTAAGCGAGGCTGATGCCAAACAAATGGTTAAATACGTTCTTTTACTCCGTAAATAAATAATCCCCATATGCGATCACTGCTTGCTGTTGCCGTTTTATCTGCACTATTCAATACCGTTGCAGTTCAACAAAGTACTGCTGCCGGTTTACCCGTACCTGTTAAGAAAGAAAAAGGTTGGACATCCTTATTTGATGGCAAGACCCTCAAAGGATGGCACACTTACGGTAACAGGCCCGTAACCCCAAATGTAAAAGTGGAAGATGGAACCATCTTCCTGAATGGATCAAACCACGAGGGGATGCTGAGAGGCCGCTCCAACGACCTGGTAAGTGATAAAGCCTACGAAAATTTTCATTTCAAGATCGACTGGAAAATATCGCCAAAGGGAAACAGCGGTATTATTTTCTGGGTGCAGGAAGACAGCGCCAAATACAAAGAAACCTATCATACCGGACCGGAAATGCAGGTACTGGATAATGACGGCCATCCTGATGGAAAGATTCTGAAACACCGGGCTGGTAACCTGTACGATATGATTGCAGGAACAGAAGGGGTAGTAAAACCGGTAGGCGAATGGAACACAGCCGAGATCATCAGCAATAAAGGAAAGCTTGACCTGATATTGAATGGCGTTACCGTTGTATCAACCACCTATGGTGATGATAACTGGAAACAGATGGTAGCTGGAAGTAAATTCAAACAATGGGCTGATTTCGGAACCCAATTCAAGGGACATTTTGCTTTACAGAACCATGGCAATGATGTTTGGTTCAGAAATATCATGATCAAGAAACTATAATTTTTTTATACCTATAGCTTTCATCGTTTCCGCAAAGGGCATATAGCATTCAATCTATATGCCCTTTGTTTTGAAATGATCTCACAATTCTCTTTTCTCTCTGCCTGCCAAAATTTCGCATTTTCGCATTTTCCCAATTACTATTTTCGCTCATGATTCAATTCGACGATACCTATTTCATGCAACAGGCCCTGAAAGAAGCCGTTGCTGCCTATGAAGCAGACGAAGTTCCGGTGGGCGCAGTGGTGGTAATCAATAACAAGATCATTTCACGCGGACACAACCAGGTAGAGTTGCTTACCGATACAACTGCCCATGCAGAAATACTTGCTTTAACCTCAGCATTTAATTATCTGGGAGCAAAGTATTTACCCGAAGCCACCTTATACGTTACCGTAGAACCCTGCCTGATGTGTTGCGGCGCTTTGTACTGGAGCAAAATCGGCAGGATTGTGTACGGCGCTTCTGATGAGAAGAACGGATTTAAACATATTACCAAAGAAAACTGGCCATTCCATCCCAAAACAGAACTGGTAAAAGGGGTGATGGAAGATGAATGTGCACAGCTAATGCGGTCTTTCTTCCAATCCAAGAGATAAATGATTTTACCGGAAGAAAAGCAGGGTTTCTGAATTTCGAAGCCTCTTTTTTTCTTCGTTTTTCTTTTAGTGACATGTTTTACCACAGGTTCTTACATAATCTACCCTTCCTTTTCGATTTAAGAAACAAATCGGTTTTGCCACAGTAATATCAACCGAACAATCATAAATTTGTCATCCATTCGAAAAATATTTCATCTTCTAAAAAAATACGCCATGTCATTTACACTTGCCCCTTTACCTTACACACATGATGCACTGGAACCACATATCGATACCACTACCATGCAGATCCACCATGGTAAGCACCACCAGGCTTATGTAGACAACCTGAACAAAGCTGTTGCCGGTACGCCTAATGAGGGAAAATCATTAGCCGAACTGGTTGCTGTTGCAGGCACTATCAGCCCTGCTGTTCGTAACAACGGCGGCGGACATTGGAACCATACTTTCTTCTGGGAAAGTTTAGCGCCTAATGCAGGCGGTACCCCATCAGGCGCTTTGGCTGATGCTATTAATGCGGCTTTTGGTTCTTTTGATGCATTCAAAGAAAAATTTGCAGCAGCCGGTATGACCCGCTTCGGAAGTGGCTGGGCATGGTTACTGGTAAAAGAGGGTAAACTGGAAGTTTCGTCAACCCCTAACCAGGATAACCCTTTGATGGATGTTGCAGAAGTAAAAGGAACACCTATTCTTGGAGCTGATGTATGGGAGCATGCTTATTACCTCAAATACCAGAACCGCCGCGCAGATTATTTAGCTGCTTTCTGGAATGTAGTTAACTGGAGCAAAGTGGCAGAACGTTTTAACACAGCAAAATAAACGCTCTCAATAAATAGTATTATTTTAGGCTCTGCTAATTTAGCGGGGCCTTTTTATTAACTATGCTTATGAAAAAAATAATAGTTTTTTTGAGTGCTGTGTTTTTATTCACTGCCTGCAGCGACAAGAAAATGGTGGTAATGAGTAAAGGCCCTGCCGAAGTAAATACCGATAACAAAACCATTAAAGCAATTGATGGTGCCGGTCACGATGAAAAAGAATTTACACTTGGCGGCGGCAAGATCATTTTCAAACTGAATACACCGGCAGGTGAGGCAACCGTTGAATTATTAGACAATGGTTTATATATCGTAAATGTAAAAAACGATACCATCATCGGCAGTTACCAAAAATACAGCGATCCGAAAATGGCTACCACTATGGTTACACAGGAAGCGCTGAAAAAACAGATCGACTCATTGCAATTATTGTCTGAAGGAAAAAATGTAACTGAAGCCAACCGCAATTTTTATATTCTTCCAAATCATGCAGCCAAGATTTCAAATAATACAAAGTCGATGGTTGTTGGTCCATACCATCGCATACGATCTATGGAAAAAGTAGATGGAAAAGATCCTGAAGTGTACCGCTTCTTCAGCATCAAAGAAATCAGAGAAAACATTGCCAAGATGCAGGCCTTAACTGTGGCAGAGAAGAAATAAAGCCATTTTGGAATTTGATTTACACAATAAGTAATTCTTTTAATTTCAAAATTCTTTCAGGGAACCGGATCATACCCATGCCCGCCACCCGGCCTGCACTTGCTGATACGTTTTACAGAAAGCCATCCACCCTTTATCAATCCATGTTTTTGTAATGCCTGTTCGGCATACTGCGAGCAGGTTGGCGTGAAGCGGCATTTGGGGCCGATAGCAGGTGAGATCACATATTGGTAAATCTTGATCAACAAAATAAACGGATAGCTGATGATGATGATGGCTAACCAGGTTATGAGAGAACGTTTTTGTATGGGATCAGGATTTGGCAAGAGCGGCAATTAATTTTTGTAATACCCATGGCATACTTTCATTCAGCGCAGCAAACTCAGGTTTCTCTTTTCCAACATATAAAAAAAATAAGGCCACTTTTTTTTGATCTGCATGTAATGCATCATGCAGTATCGGTTTATTCAAACGATATGCTTCACGCAATAAACGCTTAATCCGGTTTCTATCTACTGCTTTCGAAAAATTTCTTGCACTCACGCCTACGCCCGCCTGAACGGTTACTGCTGTGTCTGCAGGCAATACCCCATAAAAAACTTTCAACGGGAAAACAGAAACAGATTTCCCTTTGGTAAACAACTGGTCCAGCAGTTTACGGCTTTTGAGTTTTTCTTTTGTATTGTATGTGCAGGTTGCCGGCATGATATAACTGCTAAACTAAAAAAGCCTCATCAAAAGATGAGGCTATATTTTTTATCGTATGCCCCTCACGGGGGATGGAGATTATTTTAATCCTTTTTCGCTGGAAACGGTCAGTTTCTTGCGTCCTTTCGCTCTGCGGCTTGCCAATACTTTACGGCCGTTAGCAGATTCCATACGCTTACGAAAACCATGTACGGTTTTACGGCGACGTTTGTGTGGTTGGAATGTACGTTTCATGTTTGTTTTTTTACTAACCCGGTAATATTGTTTCGTTTCATGCCTGCAGTCACCATACTGCTGCTTGTGAAAGGACGGCAAAAGTAGGGAAATCCACTCATAATTGAAGCCTTGCCATAGGCTTTTTTTGCTGATTTTTCCATTTTTAACCCATTTTCACCCTATGCAACGTCCAGATCCAAATGCGTAGAGGTTACCGGCCGGCCAAAAAATATCGTCGCATGGTTATCAAAATCTGTAATTGAATCCGTAGTATAAAAGCTGATCTGGCCATTTTTGCTACATCTATCCGCCAGTTCTTTGTGTTTGTCTAGGTAATCTACCAGGCTTTTTGCCACGATGTCTCCCTGCGAAATAATGGATACAGCTTTAGGCACAAACTGCCTGATCTTATCCAGCAGTAAAGGATAATGGGTACAGGCCAGCAAAAGCGTATCAATGCCGGAATGAGCATTCAAAATACTGTTAAGGTGTTGTTTTACATAATAATCCGCACCGGGCTTATCGTATTCATTATTCTCAATTAAAGGCACCCACATAGGGCAGGCTTCCTGGTATACTTTTACCTGCGGGAAGAACTTGGCAATCTCTATCCGGTAACTATCGCTTTGTACGGTTCCTGTGGTTCCCAGCACACCTACTTCGCCTGTTTTGGAATATTGACCGATGACTTCGGTGGTAGGCCTGATCACGCCCAACACACGTTTGTTGGGATCAATGCCCGGCAGGTCTTTTTGCTGAATGGTTCGCAATGCTTTGGCAGATGCCGTATTACAGGCCAAAATCACCAGTTCGCATCCCTGCGAAAAAAACCATTGCACGCATTCCCACGTGTAATGGTAAACCGTATCAAAAGAACGGGGGCCATACGGTGCACGGGCATTATCGCCCATGTAGAGATAATCGTATTGCGGCAGTTCTTTTACGATCTCTTTTAAAACCGTAAGCCCGCCATAACCGCTGTCAAAAACACCAATGGGTTTTGTTGCCTGCATAGAACAAAAATAAGAACCCCATCGCAAGGACGGGGTTCTAAATAGTTGAAATGTATTTCTGTCTGGAAATTATTTCTTAGCACCTGCCGGAGCAGCACCTGCGCCTGAAGCGGCTTTCCATGCATCTTCGATCTCTTTTGTCAAAGGCAGTTTCAGCTTCATGGCTACCCGGATAGATAAATTATCCAGTAATGGTGGCTGTGCATATATTGATAAAGCCTGTGCATTCAATACATAGGTGTATTTCTGCTCGGCAATAACGGTTTTCAATGCTTCAAACATCCTTTGTTTGTATGGACTGAGTAATTGTTCTGTTTTAGCTTCAACCATTTGTTGCGCATAGGTCTGCCAGTTAATCAGGTTATATTTTAACTGATTCAGTTCCCTCACGGCCAGTTCCCTTGCTTTAACAGGCATCGTGGCAGAATCTTTTTTGAAGATACTATCGCGACGGGTAAAATCGCCTACCCTGTATTCATATTCAACCCGCAGGGAATCGTTCTGGTAGCTGTTTAACAGGGTATCTACTTTTTGTATACCGGGAAACAGGGACAAGGTCAATTGCTCGTCAAAATATCCTATTTTCTGCGATTGTGCCTTAGTAGTGTTTGTGAAAAGGAAGCATGCTGCAAAAGCTACACACACAAGTAATAATTTCTTCATCGTTGTGAATTTATAATTGGTTTGGTTTAGACTAATTTTTAATACCCAGTTCTTTCAAAATCTCGTCGCTTTTATCCAGTTTGGGGTCGGCAAATATAATGGTAATTCCTTCACTTTTATCCAGTACAAAATCATAAGATCTGGCAATGGCTATTTTCTGTATGGCGTTGAATACTTTATCCTGTATAGGTTTAACTTGCCTTTGTCTTTCTTTAAAAAGGTCGCCCTCGTAACCAAAACGTCTTTTTTGCAGTTCGCGGATCTCTTTTTCCTTTACAAACAGCTCATCTTCTCTTTTCTTTTTCAACTCATCAGTAAGCATAAACTGTTCGGCTTCGTAATTTTTATACATTTTGTCAAGGGTGGCCTGCTTATCGTCTATTTCTTTCTGCCATTGTTCGCCAATGGCCGCCAGTTTTTTATCGGCATCCTTGTATTCAGGTATCTTGTTCAGGATATACTTGGTATCAATAACCGCATAACGCGCCTGTGCATTGGTTACCAGTGTAGCGGTGAGAAACAGAACCGATAAGAGTAAAATCTTTTTCATACAAAGGGTTTTAGGTTTTTGAGGGGTTATTCTGGCTCAAAACCAAGCATAAAGGTAAACCTCGCTGCATCTTTAAGCGAGCCATTTGGCGTAAACCTATCTAATCCTATGCCATAATCAAATCCAAGCAAACCAAACATGGGCAGGAAGAACCGCATACCTATACCTACCGAGCGCCTTAGCTTAAAAGGATTATAATCATTGAATGTATACCAGCCATTGGCCGCTTCAAAGAAACCCAGCGCATAAATGGTGCTGCTTGGGTTCAGGCTAAGCGGGTAACGCATTTCAAGGGTGTATTTATTAAAGATGGTAAAGTACTGACTGGCGTTCTGTTTATCTGGGTTAACCCTTGGGTTTGAATTATCATATACCGGATAACCGCGGTGGGCAATGATATCGTACCCTAATAACGCAAACTGGTTACTTAAACCCGCATCACCCACCTGGAAACGTTCAAACGGTGATATTTTCAGGTCCTGGCTAAAACGGCCGAGGAACCCGAATTTAGCAGCGGCCTTCAACACAAACTGTTTGTTCCTGTCATCTCCGGTTGGCTTGCCCAATGGCACATACCATTCTCCGTTAAACCTCCATTTATGGTATTCAATAAATTTATAGGGATTGGCTGAAGCAGCAATGCCTTTATCGAACAATGAATAGGGCGGTGTTACCTGTAAACTTAACAGGAAAGTTGAACCCGAACGCGGAAACAACGGGGCATCCACAGAAGAGCGCTGCAATGCCACCCTGAAGTTGATATTGTTTACCACTCCATTTTCAAAACCCGGTAGGTTGGTTGGATCGATAAGGTAATTACTCAATTTATAACGGGTATAGTTAAGACCCATTGATAATGAGAAATAGTCATCCGGCCATTTCAGCTGCCGGGCTAAACTTACGGTTGCACCGGTGGTAGAAATATATCTTGAATCTGCCACACTCGGATCATACAAACCGGTAAGCGGATCATAGGTTTGGCCGTACTTGGTATTGTATACACTTACTGTTAATGCGTTTCTTTTCTTTCCTCCTAACCAGGGTTCGGTAAAGGAGAAGTTATACGAACGGAATGCTTTACCGTTGCTCTGTATGCGTAAACTTAATTTCTGTCCATCCCCCATCGGTAATGGATCCCATGCCGATTTCTTAAAGATATTGCGGATAGAGAAGTTATTGAAGGATACCCCCAATGTTCCCGTTAAACCGATGGCACCACCCCAGCCGGCACTCAGCTCAAGCTGGTCGCTTGATTTTTCTTCTACGCTGTAGTTTATATCAACGGTACCATCATCCGGATTGGGCACCGGGTTGGGGGTAATCTTTTCCTGGTTAAAATAGTTCAGCTGGCCAATCTCACGAACGGAGCGGATCAGGTCGCTACGGCTGAATTTTTCGCCGGGAATGGTTCTCAGTTCCCTTCGGATCACATATTCTTTGGTACGGTCGTTCCCGCTAATGCGTACATTTTTAATGGTTGCCTGCGGACCTTCCACAATGCGGATCTCAAAATCGATCGTATCGTTATATACCGCTGTTTCCACGGGGTCTGTTCTGAAGAAGAGATAACCATCATCCTGGTAAAGACCGCTTACATCGCCTCCATCCGGAGAAGAGGATTTACCTAATTTTTTGTTCAGGGTACCAAGGTTATAAATATCGCCTTTGCGGATACCCAGTATCGCGGTTAAAACAGAATCTGAATATTTGGTATTCCCCCTCCAGGCAATGTTCCCGAAATAGTAACGGTGGCCCTCGTTGATTTTCATGTCAATATTCAAACCGCCGGGCGTATGGTAAACCGAATCTTTTTCGATCATTGCATCACGGAAACCGAGTGTATTATAGTAGTCGAGGATATTGTCTTTATCCTCGATATATTTTTTCTCATCAAATTTTGCCCCGCTTAATTTTAAACGGATATAGGGATCCAGCACTTTTTTGGTTTTGCTGTAATACAGGAACCCGGTTTCGCGCATGTACTGCTGGAAATTATACGTCTTGTGCGGAACCAGCCCGCCTTTATCAAAAGCGGGGTGAAGGGTTAACCTTGATCTTTCTTTTGTATCCTTCAGTTGTTTCTTCAGTTTGCCATCGTCAACGGTATTACCGCCGAAGCTGATATTGTTGATCTTTACTTTTGGCCCTTTATCCACTATAAAATCCAACGCCAGTGTATTGGCAAAAGTGGTATCTTTTCTTTCAACAATTTTTACTTTAGAATCGCGGAAACCTTTTTCTGCATAG
The DNA here is from genome assembly GCA_964519475.1 of uncultured Sediminibacterium sp. Taxonomy (GTDB): domain Bacteria; phylum Bacteroidota; class Bacteroidia; order Chitinophagales; family Chitinophagaceae; genus Sediminibacterium. The sequence continues at coordinate 519 of CAZFKE010000004.1, read as the reverse complement.
AATTTTTTGATGGCTTCTATTGCAGAGATCTTCATGTTCTCGGTGATCACGCGGTTGGGAACCAAGCCCGTTTTACCGGAAAGATCATCTGCTTCACCTTTTCTTATCCCTTTGAAAAAGAATTTTGATAACCTCGGCCTTTCAGTAACGGCGATCTCAATCTCGATATTTTTCCCTTCCAGTTTGGTGATATAGATCTCTACATTGGAGAAATAATTCTGTCCCCAGAGTTTGGTAATGGCTTTTGAAAAATTATCGCCACCCGGAATGGTTACTTCATCGCCTACATTGATATTGGCAATAGAGATCAGCAGGTTCTCATCGAAGAACTTGTTACCCACAACTTTAACGGAAGAAATTTTATATTTCTTAGGCGTTTTCTGGTTAAAGATATTCACCAGGTCGGCCTCAATAGAAGTAATGCTGGTATCAGATCTTGAAGTCTGTTGCGACTGGGCCGAGAAACTCACGAGCGATGTTACTAAAGCCAACACTAAAATTTTGTACACTTTCTGCATC
>CAZFKE010000003.1:280827-281154 GCA_964519475.1 uncultured Sediminibacterium sp. | reverse complement strand
ATGGAAGTGTGCAATTACAAAATAGGTATCGTGCAGGTGAATATCCAGCGCAGAGTTACCTAACCAGATACCGGTTAATCCACCCGAAATAAATAAGCTTACAAAACCGATTGCGAACATCATACCCGGTGTGAAACGAATATTACCTCTCCATAAAGTGGTTAACCAGTTAAACACTTTAATGGCAGATGGAACCGCGATTAACAGGGTTAATAATACGAAGATAGACCCGAGGAACGGATTCAATCCTGTTACAAACATATGGTGCGCCCATACTAGGAAAGCCAGGATAGCGATCGCAAATAAAGAACCGATCATGGCCATATA
>CAZFKE010000003.1:187067-280817 GCA_964519475.1 uncultured Sediminibacterium sp. | reverse complement strand
GCACAGATAAGATCTCTGATACCTTACCCATGGCTGGCAAGAGAATAATATATACTTCGGGGTGGCCTAAGAACCAGAATAAGTGTTGATAGAGGATAGCGCTACCGCCTTCATTAGGCAAAGCACCTACGCCATTCACAAATATGTCTGATAAATAGAAGCTGGTTCCAAAATTTCTGTCGAAAATCAATAAGATAAATCCGGAGAACAGTACAGGGAATGACAATACACCCAATACAGCAGTAAAAAACAATGCCCAGATGGTTAATGGCAAACGTGTCATACTCATCCCCTTGGTACGCATATTCAGGATGGTAGCAATATAATTCAAACCGCCTAATAAGGAAGACACAACGAATAATGCCATAGAAACGATCCAGAGATCCATACCGGTTTTCGAACCCGGGGAAGCATCACCCAAAGCGCTTAACGGAGGATAGGCTGTCCAACCACCGCTGAATGGCCCTGTTTCTACAAACAAGGAAGATAACATAACCACACCGGCTGCAAAGAAGAACCAATAGCTAAGCATATTCAGAAAAGGCGACGCCATATCTCGTGCACCGATCTGTAAGGGAATTAAGAAATTGGCAAATGTACCGCTAAGACCCGCTGTTAATACGAAAAATACCAATACCGTACCGTGTGTAGTTACCAAAGCATAGTATGCTTCGGGAGTAATATGCCCGCCTTTGGCCCATTTACCCAACAGGTCTTCCAGCCAGGGAAAGGTTGAATCGGGGTATCCTAATTGTAAACGGAAAAACACGCTCATCAATCCACCCAATACAGCCCAGAACATACCAGTGATCAGGAACTGTTTAGCGATCATTTTGTGATCCTGGCTAAACACATATTTGGTGATGAATGTTTCATGATGCTGGTGTTCATGATGATGATCACCGTGTCCCTCATGTGTTGCCGCTTCTGAATGTGCGTGCAAAACAGCTTCGTTACTCATAATCTGTTTCTTTAATTAGTTCTTTCAACATAGGATCTGGCGGAATCTCTCCGCAAGACATACTTATTACATTTTTACTACCGGTTTTGTTTCCATACCCGTTACCGTTTTTACAGTTGCTTTGGTACTGTCTGCCTTGGCATTAGACGGGTCTTTGTCCGGAAACGCCACCAGGTATTGTGGCTTTTGTTTTGCCAGCCAGAGATCATACTCTTCCTGTTCCACCACTTCAATAATTCCTTTCATAGAAAAATGGCCGTTACCGCACATCTGGTCGCAACTGATTTCATAAACAAAGTTCGGATTATTTGTCATTTCCTTCATTTCTTTCGTGGTGTATTTGGGGGTAAACCATAAAGTAGTGGGAATACCCGGAACGGCATCCATCTTTAAACGGAAATGAGTCAGGCCCACATCATGTATCACATCCCTTGACCCGATGATCAGTTTTACGGGTTTGCCTTTTACGAGGTACATGGTTTGTTCTGCTACCACATCATCATGGCCCAATTGATCATCCCATAATAAACCGAGTGTATTGGTAGCGGGGTCAATGTTCTTAAAATATTTTTTTCCGAAAGCGCCGTCCTTACCCGGATAGCGGAAAATCCATCCGAATTGCTTTCCGGTAACTTCTACTACCATCGCATCTTTGGGAGGCTCGCCTGTGAACAAGAACCAGTTACGAAGACCAATAATTACCAATACGGTCAATACAATAGCCGGAACGATTGTCCATAAAGCCTCCAGTTTATTACTATGCGCGAAATAGAAAACTTTATTGTTCTCCTTCTCCTGGTATTTATAAGCAAACCAGAATAAGACAGCTTGTGTAGCAATAAAAACACTACCGGTAATTCCAATGGTTACCCACAGCATGGAATCCACGCGTGCGCCTTCCACACTTGCCGCATCTACTGCCAGCAAGGTTTTGCCGAAATACAATTTATTGCAATACCAAACACCGATCATTCCGAGTACCAGAAAGGATACCATCAGAAACCCGTTTATCTTATTTTGCTGCCGGCGACTTACATCTTCACCTTTGAGAACGGATACATACTCACTGGCTTTAGCGATCTGGAAGATCACTAAGAAGATCAGCACAATTACTGCTATGGTTAAAAACATTGTCATAACGCTATCAATATTATCTTATCTAACAATTATTCTTTCAAAAAGATTATACCTGGTGTATAATACTTTCTTTCAGGAAAGGGTGGTGTTTAACGATCAGCGGTTTACTGGCCAATGAGCGTCCAACAAATAATATCATCAATCCTACAAACAAACTAAGGATACCAAAGTCCAGCCATCCGAGTGTTACATAGTCTTTAGATAAACTGCCCATTACCATCTGGTAGAAATCGATCCAGTGTCCGAAAAGGATCAATACCGCCATGAAAGTAACCAGTGTATAATTTCTTTTGGCTGACCGTTTCATCAGGATCAGCAAAGGACAAATAAAGTTGATGATCAGGTTCAGGAAGAAAATGCCTTTGTATGGGCCTTGTACCCTATGCTTGAAATAAACAGTTTCTTCCGGAATGTTTGCATACCAGATCAGCATATACTGGGAGAACCACAGGTATGTCCAGAAGATGGAGAAGGCAAACATAAATTTACCGATATCCTGTAAATGCTCCTGATTGGTGTATTCGAGGTATCCTTTGTTCTTCAGGTAGATCACCCATAAAGCGATCAATGACATGCCGGATACGAAGGAACTGGCAAATGTGTACCAGCTATACATGGTAGAATACCAGTGTGCATCAATACTCATCATCCACAACCATGGAATGGTAGACCCTACGGTTAAACCAAACCATACCGTGAATAAGGCGGCGCGCACGGTATTTCTTAAAATGAATTTGGCTCCGGTTTCCTGATCCATTGCTTCATCCGCTTCGCGGCTGATCTGGCGCATTCTCCAGCCAAGTACACTCCATAAGCCGATAGCCAATGTTGTCCAGATGATAAAGAATTTAGGATTTAAGAACCCTGCTTTACCGGAAAGGATCGGGTCTTTGGCAACGGCTTCTGTATCCAGCCAATGATAAATAAAATGTTTGTCGCTTACCACTACATAGATCAGAACCACAAAAGTGATAGAACCAAAAATAGGTACCAAAGCAGAAATCGCTTCAGTTACACGGCGAAAGGATACCTGCCAGCCACCCATAGCCAATGTAGTTACACAGATAAAAAACATACTGGCATTACATACCAAAGTCCAGAAGATGGTATTGTACATAAGTGTACCCCAGAAATGTGCCTGCTCATGCTCATTCGAGCTGAAACCTTTGGTAAACAGGCCTATTGCAAATGCGACCAATCCTACGCCTATCAAGGCCATTGACCAGGTCTTCATCTTTCCGGGAATCTCAAATTGCTCTCTGATAGATGCCATTGTTAATCTCTTTTATATCAGTTATTACGATCTCTTTTCCCCACCAATCAGCAGAGAAAAATAAATTGATTATTTCGCTGCCGGCGTTGCGGCTGCAGCTGCTTTTGCTTTTTGTTTATTCTTAATGTAACGGATCACCATCCAGCGCTGTTTGCGGCTCAATTGTGATGCATAAGAACCCATCGTGTTTTTTCCATAGGCTACGGAATAGAACATCTGTCCTTCAGGCATTACAGAAACCACCGCATCAGCCAGCAGGTTTTTGGGTGCAACCGGGTAAGGTCCTTTTCCGTCGTTATACAACGGGCCATTCCCATCCAGTTTTGATCCATGACAGATGCCACAATTGATCAGGTATAAACGTTCCGCTTCTGCTTCATCTTTAGCAGATAAAGAATCGATCGGGCTTTTTACCTGTTTAGAAGCAAAATAATTACTGGTATCTCCCGCTTTGTCTTTCGCATAGGGGAAAGGCATTTCTTCTTCGCGTGAAATGGTTCCGGCCACAGGCATATTGGTATAATTGATACCGGCCTCTTTCAGGTTGCTGTGATCAGCATAGGTTTCATACGCGCGGCTGTAAGCCATATCCGGCATATACACACTACCCGGCTTGCGTTTTACATCGCTGCAGCTAACGATTACTGCGGCGGCTGATAAAACAGTTATGATTGCTAATTTATTCATCATGAGTCTATTCTAATAATAATTAAGCAGCAACAATTTGCTTGTTTTCAAAAGGTACTTCGTCCTGGTCGTAACGCCCTAACCACCAGCCTTCTTCTGCCACCTGTATATCGGTTTCAACAGCGCCATTGCTTGCTAAGAATGCTTTCAGGTCTTCTGCATTGGTTTTTTCTGTACACTCAATCACCATCACAAACAGGTCATCTGTAGCACGTGCATGAAAATGATGCTTCTTCACAAAAGGCGCCATCTGGCAAAGATAACAGAAGGTCAATACCATGCCTACCGCTGCAAACAATACCGTTAACTCGAAAGTGATCGGTATCCAGGCAGGTAAAGCGAAGTGTGGTTTACCGCCAAAGTTCAGCGGCCAGTCTTTCGCCAATATCCAGCTGATACAGCCTAAGGCAGTAGAAGTGCCGGTAATACCGTAGATGAATCCGGCAGTATGCAAACTGGTTTCTCTTAAACCCAGTGCATGGTCCAGGCCGTGTACTGCAAACGGCGTATACACATCATGGATTTTATAACCCGCCGTGCGAACCTTTTTCACCGCAGGAAACAGAACTGCTTCATCATCAAAACAGCCAACTACGAATTTCTTTTTTGCCATTTTTATTAGCTTTTAGCCATTAGCCTGTAAGCCGCTAGCTTTTTTACTTTATTCACAAATCCCTATCCCCTCTCAGAGGGGCCCGGGGGTTTAATGTGCATGTTCATGAACAAACGCCTCGAGCTTCTGCTCTTCAATACTGCCCATATTATCTTTATAGCTTTCTCCGGTTGTTTTTAATACATATTTGATTTCTGCAATAGCAATTACCGGGAAGTATTTAGCGAAAAGGAAAAAGCAGGTAAAGAACAAGCCAAAGGTACCTGCATAGAAACCAATCTCCCAAATGGTTGGGCTGTAGTAAACAGACCAGCTTGAAGGAAGATAATCACGATACAGGGATGTAACGATGATCACAAAACGCTCAAACCACATACCGATATTTACGATAATACTCATGAAGAAGGTAACAAATAAATTCCTCCTCATTTTACGGAACCAGAAAATCTGTGGGCTTAATACGTTACAAGCCATCATACCCCAGTAGCTCCATCCATAAGGACTGAACAGGTAAGCACGGCTATACCAGAATGTATACCCTTCAAATTTGTTCTGGCTATACCAACCCATAAACAGTTCTGTTAAGTAGGCAATACCTACAATAGAACCGGTTAATACAATTACTTTATTCATCGCCTCAATATGGCCGAGGGTGATATAATCTTCCATTTCAAATACTTTGCGGATAATCACCATCAGGGTTTGCACCATCGCAAAACCTGAGAAGATCGCACCGGCAACGAAGTAGGGAGGGAAGATGGTTGTATGCCAACCCGGAATTACCGATGTGGCGAAGTCGAAGGATACAATGGTATGCACAGACAATACCAACGGCGTACTTAAACCGGCCAAAACCAGTGAAAGACTCTCATGTCGCTGCCAATGTTTGGTTGAACCGTTCCAGCCAAAAGAAGCTACGCCATACAAACGCTTACGCAGTTTGGTGAAAGCACGGTCACGCACCGTTGCCAGATCGGGTAATAAACCACTATACCAGAATAAAAGAGATACGGTAAAATAAGTAGAGATCGCAAATACATCCCATAACAAGGGCGAGTTAAAATTCACCCACAAGGGGCCACGTGTATTGGGATAAGGTAATACAAAGAACGCCATCCACACTCGGCCCATATGCCAGATCGGGAACTGGCCCGCACACATAACCGCAAAGATCGTCATCGCTTCTGCCGCACGGTTTACACCGGTTCTCCATCCCTGGCGGAACAGCAACAGGATCGCAGAGATCAAGGTACCCGCGTGACCGATACCAACCCACCATACGAAGTTGGTAATATCCCAGCCCCATCCGATGGTCTTATTCAGGTTCCACTGGCCAATACCGTAGGTTACATCCCGGTAAATAACTCATACCCCAAATAACAATAACGCCACCGCAATATAAAACCCTATATACCATAAGCGGCTGGGTTTTGCTTCAATCGGGCGAACGATATCTTCTGTTACCTGGTGATAGGTTTTTTCCCCATACACCAATGGTTCCCTAAGCTGTGATTCGTACTTTAAATGCATCTGGTCTTATTTATTAGTCCATGGCCCATGGTCAATGGCCCATAGTATTTTTATTGAATCAACTTTTATTCTCTGTTCAGCTTCGTTGCGTCGCACTCTTCAGCTTTCAGTTCATCTTCATTGCGAGGAGTAACGGCGAAGCCCTCTCATCAATACCTGCATCTCTTTATTGAAACACAGGCTGCTTCATTCCTCGCAGTTACGTTCTTATGCGTGCTCTTTCTTTTCTTCTTTTTTCTCAGCGCCTTTCTTTTCCTTGCCACCCTCATGTGCTTCCTCTGCATTACGCACTTTAGCCATGTAAGTAACATTCGGTAATACGTGCAGTTGCTCTAACACATAGAACTGGCGGTTAGGATTCTCTTTGCGCGTTTTGGAAATAGTACTTTCTTTATCGTTGGCATTACCAAAATTGATGGCGTTGGTAGGGCAGGCCTGCTGGCATGCCACTTTAATATCGCTGTCAACCATGGGTCTGCTGTCTTTCTTGGCTTTCAGTTTTGCTTCCTGTAAACGTTGCACGCAGAAAGAACATTTTTCGATCACACCACGAGAACGAACGGTTACATCCGGGTTCAACACCATGCGTGTAAGATCATCGTTCATATCCATAACTACATCGTTCGCTGTTTCGCGCTGGTTATCAGGGAAGCTGTCGGCTCCCGTATAATCAGCCCAGTTAAAGCGGCGTACTTTATATGGACAGTTGTTGGCACAATACCTTGTACCGATACAACGGTTATAAGTCATCTGGTTTAAACCTTCCGAGCTGTGGTTGGTTGCCGCTACCGGACAAACGTTCTCACAAGGAGCGTTATCACAATGCTGGCACATCAATGGTTGGAACACAACGTTTGGATTATCCATATCACCACTGTAATAGCGATCAATACGTAACCAATGCATTTCATGCCCACGCAATACTTCCGGTTTACCTACTACGGATACATTATTCTCAGCATTACAGGCAACCACGCAGGCACCGCAACCGGTACAGGTGTTGAGATCAACACTCATACCCCATTTGATACCCGGTCTGTCGTATACAGGATAGATCGTACCCTGGCTTTCAAATTTTTCCAGGCCACCCCATGGTTTCAGTTCTTCTTCCCTCTCATCACGGATCTCGGTTGGATTTTCTTTATAAGCAGCGAGGGTTAATTCTTTCATTACCTCGGTACGGTTACCTTGTGCAGTATCGTAACGGCTATGGGTTTGTGTTAAGGCAACAGGATATTTTTCGCCGGTTGCTGCAACTGTAACGTTTGTGTTTACAAAGCTTACAGAAGCACCATTCAGTGAAGCAAAGGGAAATGCATTCTTACCTGTACCTACCACTGATTTACCTAATTTTTCAGAACGGCCATATCCAACTGCAATACCAATGGTATTGGCTTGAGTTCCCGGAATGATCAATGCAGGTAGTTCAATAGATTTACCATTAACAGTAACTTTCACCACTTTCTTAGGAGGATTTACCTCGTAAGAATCCGCCTGACCCCCATTGGTAATATCTATACCCAGCAAGGTTTTGGCCATTGCAGGAGAAACGATTACATAGTTATCCCAGGTTGCACGGGTTACCGGATCCGGTAATTCCTGTAACCATGGGTTGGAAGCGCCCTGTCCGGCACCAATACCGATCTTCTCATATAAAACCAGTTCCACCTCTCCGCCTTTTTTACCGGCGTTTAAAGCAGCAAGCGCATTAGGAACAGCGCTACTGTTGAAAGATGCACCACTTACAATTTCGCCAGATGATGGATTAACCACACCATCCTGCAAGGCTTTATTCCATCCTGATTCACCACCCAGTTTCGCACCCCAGAAAGTTTTCAGGAAAGCGAGGTAGTCAGAAGGATTACCTGCCCATTTGAGGAGGCTGTCCTGCCACTGGCGGGTTTTGAATAAAGGGTAAATAGTCGGTTGCTGGAAAGAGAAATAACCCGCTTTTGCTTCTGCATCACCCCAGCTTTCGAGGTAATTATGATCAGGGATCACAAATTTGCAAAGCTCAGTTGTCTCATCCATTTTTGTATTAAAGGAAACCGTTGTTTTTACTTTTTTGAGTGCTGTTTTAAATTTATCGGCATCATACCAGCTATAGGCAGGATTCGCACCATGGATGAGTAATGTACTAACAGCACCTGTGTTCATCTCGTCTACCAACTTGGCAAAATCAGCATCCACTCCCTGGCGGATATGAGAAGTTACAGACCAATCAATGGTTTTACCACCCGCGCCAATCGCTTCATTGATCGCATTTACAGCGATCTGAATATTTACATCATTGCTACCGGCCACTACCAAGGCAGCGCCTTTGTTAGCATTCAATGTTTTGGCAGCTTTTTCGATACCGGCTTTCAGCTTTGCATCGCTGATACCAGCAGCACCCTGACCGTTTACGGCACTTAATAAAGCAGCTACTACTGCTGCCGTTTCAGAGGGGCGGTGTAAATATTTTTCATCAGCATTAGAGCCTGTTAAGCTGGCTACACTTTCAAAATGAATGTGCTTGCTCATTTCAGGATGCTTCTCGTCTAATTTTTTTCCTGTTGCGTATTGTTTGGCAAATTCTACCGGGCTCAGCCAGGTACCCAGAAAATCAGCGCCGATACTTACGATCGATTTTGCATTTTCGAAATGATAAGAAGGGATAGCTTTTTTACCATAGGTAGCTTCATTAGCCAATAACATACCGCTGTAAGAAATTGCATCATACGTTACATGGCGGCTACCGGGATATTTTGCCAGAAACTGGCTGATCGCTTCTTTGGTAGAAGGAGAGGTGATCGTGCTTGTAAGAATAACCACCGGACCGCTTAATGAAGCAGCCACGGCTTTATCAATTGCTTCAAACGTTGTTTCTTTACCCTCGATGGTTGGGAAACGTAAACGCGCAGTATCATATAAATCCAACACAGAAGCCTGCACACGGGCAGAAGTACCACCTTTGGTGAGCGGGCTCAGCTCATTCCCTTCAATTTTTATAGGGCGGCCATCACGCACTTTCGCTAAAACACTTACCACATCTCCATCCTGCACATAAGTAGTTGCATAGTATTTGGAAATACCGGGCACCACATCTTCTGGTTTATTGGCAAAAGGAATTGCCCTTTTTACAGGCATTTCGCAACTTGCCGCTACGGCTGCTGCAGCCGTACTGAAACCGAGATATTTTAAAAAGTCCCTCCGTGGCGCTTTTGTACTTAAAAAGCTTGCGCTTTCGTCAGACACAAAAGGAAGTTCTTCTTTGAATTCGTCTTTAACGTCTTTATTGTAGGCCTCAGACTGATTCAGCTCTCCAAAACTTTGCCAGTGCTTTTTTTGCTCCATATACTGATTTGAAAATTTGAGAATTTGAGAATTTGAAAATGCCGAACAGCTTCTCAAAAAATCTCTCTTTCTTTTATACTACTATTATATACTGCTTTTGAAAAAAATCATTTGAAACCGAGGTCTGAAAATCATTTTCAAATTTTCAAATTCTCAAACTTTCAAATTATCAATAGTGACATTTCTGGCACTCTGTACCGCCAATCTTTGCTACTGTAATTCCTTTGGCACTATCGATCTTGCCGCTTTTCAGGTCCTGGTGGTATTTCTCATAAATACTGTAGAAACCATTGTCTTTAAACTGCACCTTTGTATTGCGGTGACAGTTGATACACCAACCCATACTCAGGTCGGCAAACTGTTTTACTTCGTCCAATTTCTGGATCTCACCATGGCAGGTCTGACAGGCAACCTGGCCGGCTTTTACGTGTTGTGCATGGTTAAAGTAAACGTGATCTGGCAGGTTGTGGATACGCGCCCATTCAACCGGCTTGGCTTTGGAAGCATCCCAGGGTTTGCCTTCTTCAAAGCCGGCATATTTGTATAATTTCTTGATCTCTGCATTAGCATTCACTTCCTGGCCTTCTTCATTGTAGATCTTCTCTCCTTTATATTCGTTGATGGCCATATGGCAATTCATACAAATATTTACAGAAGGAATGGTAGCCTGTTTGCCCTGGTAAACACCAACATGGCAATACTGGCAATTGATCTGGTTGATACCGGCATGAACTTTATGAGAGTAATAGATGGGCTGCTCCGGCTGGTAGTCTTTGCTGCGGCCCAGTCCCATGGCCCCTTTCGAGGTAAGGTAACCGCCGATCACAAATAAAACCACGGTAACCAGTGCGATATAGCTTTTGTTCTTCCAGAAAGCAACGGGCTCAACAGAAGGTTGTCCTTCACGTTCATCGGCCAGTTTCTTCAGATTGGCATTTACCTGTAATAAAGTAAGGGCAACTACCGCGAGGATCAGGGTAAGTATGCCGAATAATAAGGTATTATCTCCTTCCTGTCCTTTTGCATCGGCAGGATTAGCTGCAGCAGCGGGGCCTGCGCCCGGTGCAGGAACGGATTTGATATAACCCAGAATGGCATCTATTTCCTTATCCGTGAAGTTAGGAAACAGGTTCATCGCTGTTTTATTGTACTCCTGGTAAAGGTTATTAGCATAAGCGTCGCCCGTTTTCAGAAAAGCAGCACTATTCCTGATCCAGGCATGCAACTTGGCTTTATCCGGCCAGCGGTCTTCTACACCAGCGAGGGCGGGACCAGTAGCTTTTTTATTTACATTATGACAAGAGGCACAATTGGTCTGGAACAGGGTTTTCCCGTCTTGTGCATTTGCTGAAGTACCCAATACTAAACTAAGGGAAAGGATGGTTCCGGTGATACAGGTTTTGGCTAAACGTCTAAAAGATATCATATTCACAAACTGTGGTTCTTGGTGTGGAAAAATATCCGTGAACGGACGCAAAAATATGACAGGATGCTGACAAAAACGCAAGCTTGTTAAAATTTTTTTAGCCTTATCTGGCCTGCGTTTCAGCGGATTGGGACGATATTGTTTAAAAACATGTCATGCTTTTGCATACTTATTTGATCAAAGCGCTTACATGTTTCCTAAAAGATAACTCAAATATTTATCTCATTTTTGAAGCATGTTTAAACACCTGCAGGAAAAATGGGGAGTAAGTACCCGTCAATTCTGGATCCTTTTCATAGTTTTTGGTCTTACAGGCTGTACCACAGCTATTATTACCCGTTATATAACTGTCTGGTTAGGTATGGGTACCAACACATATTGGGTTTGGAAAATATTATTGCGTATTGGAATGCTGGTTTTTGGCTACCAGGGTATCCTATTAGGATATGGAGCTTTGTTGGGGCAATGGGCGTTTTTCTGGAAATATGAGAAGAAGCTATTGAAGAAGTTGGGAGTTGGGAGTTGGGGGCTGGGAGTTGATGAGCACCCAAATCAGCCAACTGCAAATAAACTTCAAGCGCCAGGCTCCAAACTCCAGATTAAGAACATTGCCATTTTTGCTTCGGGTGCCGGTTCCAATGCGGAGAAGATCATTCAATACCTGAAAGGTCATTCTTCTATTAAAGTAGCTTTAATCGTATGCAATAAACCCGGTGCCGGGGTAATTTCCATTGCAGAAAATCAGGGTATTCCGGTTTTATTAATAGAAAAGGAACCCTTTTTCAGGGGAGACAGTTATATACCGGAACTAAAAAACAGGGGTATTGATTTTATTGTACTGGCCGGTTTCTTATGGAAAATACCTGAGGTGTTAATTGCCGAGTATCCCGATCAAATCATCAATATACACCCTGCCTTATTACCCAAATATGGCGGAAAAGGCATGTATGGAATGAAAGTACATGAAGCGGTGATTGCCGCAGGAGAGAAAGAAAGCGGTATTACCATTCATTATGTGAATGAGCATTTTGATGAGGGAGAGCCTATTTTCCAGGCAAAATGCATGATTGACGGAGGAGATACCCCCGAACGTCTGGCACAGAAGATACATGAACTGGAGCATAGGCATTTTCCGGAAGTGGTAGAAAGAGTGGTTAGTGGTATCCGGTAAACAAAATGTTACCCCGCATGCCCGCCAGCATCCCGTCCTTCGCCGGTCCGCTTGGCCACCCCTCCCCGCAAGCGAAGAGGGGAAATTCAGGGTGGCGCTTCTCTCAATATATCCATCTCACCTATTGCATTATCGGAATAAAAGTGTAAATTTTACAGTTGGCAGCTCTTTATGTAAGGAAATATATCAGAACGGATACCAGGAAAGTCGTTTTTAGTTCGCCCCTCACCTTCAAAAAAAATATGTATGAAACACTATTCCCTTTCCTTCAAAGACTCTCTTCCTACCCGCGGCATTCTGGGTGGCTTATTTGTAGGGATCGCCACTGCTGTGATCGGCCTTGCTTTCGATTTTGCCTACCGTAAGATAACCGGTTATGAATTTGCCGAGTATGTTAATATCAACTCTATTATTTTCTTCTGTATACCCACCCTGGTGGTTGGTGGTATTGTTTATTCTTTATTATTACAATACCTGAAAAACGGATTAACGGTTTATATTGTATTGTGCCTTATCCTTACAACGGTTGTTGCTTTTATTCCTTTAGGGCCTAATATGCTGCCTACCGGACAGGCCATGCCGCCAAGTGCAAGGGGCTTAACGGTTGGCCTTGAAATCATTACCGGCCTGATGGGCACTTTCGCGTTACCGTATTTTGCAAAACATTCTGAGATATGGGAGGATGAATAATCCACAGACCCCTGCGGGAGTGTTAAGATATTTTCAAATATAAATTTTGTGCTCTCTTTTTTGTTTGGGAACTTAAATGCTCAATTATGCCCTTATGAGAAAAATAGTTTCCTTCCTTTTTGTTATCTCCCTTTTGAATGTCATTTTTTTGCAGGCCCAGGTCTTAAAACCAGGCTTGCCGGACCAGAATCATTTTTCCGCTGAACGTTTACAGAGAATTGATAAACTGGTGCAACAGTATATCGACAGTAACTGGATTGCCGGCGCGATCGCTATTGTGGCGCATGATGGCCATATTGTGTATCATAAAGCTATCGGTTATGATAATAAAGAGAAAAACAAATTGTTACAGAAAGATGCCATCTGGCGGATTGCTTCGCAAACAAAAGCGGTTACCAGCGTAGCAGTAATGATGTTGTTTGAAGATGGAAAAATATTACTGGATGAGCCGATCTCTAAATACATTCCTGAATTTAAGAAGCCGGTAGTATTGGATAAATTCAATAAAGCGGATTCTACTTATACAACCATCCCTGCCAAAAGAGAGATCACCATACGCGATCTGCTCACACACACATCCGGTGTTGGTTATGCGCAGATAGGCAGTGAAACCATGAATGCGATTTATTCGAAAGCCGGTGTGGTTGGGGGTATTGGTTTGAAAGGGGGGTTACTGGCCGACAATATTAAAAAACTCGGCAGCCTTCCCTTGGTGCATCAGCCCGGCGAAAAATTTACGTATGGTTTAAACACAGATATCCTTGGCTATCTGGTAGAAGTGGTGAGCGGACTAAGCCTCGATCAGTTCTTCCGTAAAAATATTTTTGATCCGTTAGGGATGAAGGATACTTATTTCTATATCCCTAAGGAAAAACAAAATCGTCTGGCCATGCTGCATTCGGATGATAAAAGCAAACATGTTGTGAATACAGATGAAGTAATCACCGTTAATGGAATTTTTTATCGCGATTACCCAATATTGGATGGCGGCAGTTTTTATTCAGGAGGCGGCGGATTGGTTTCTACTGCATACGATTATGCCATTTTTATGCAAATGTTGTTAAACGGCGGCGATTATAACGGCAAACATATTCTGAGTAAGAATACCATTCGTTTAATGACCAGTAGCCAGACCAATACCCTGGGTATTACATTTGGCCTGGGTTTCCAGGTTGTTACAGATGCTGATGCAGCAAAGAATACAGCCTCTACGGGCACGTTTAGCTGGGGTGGCATGTTTGCTTCTTCTTACTGGATCGATCCCAAGGAAAAGATTGTGGCGCAATTTGTTTTACAGCATTATCCGTATAGTCATGGTGATCTTGCGGAGAAGTTTAAAGTGGCGGTTTACCAGGCCCTGAAGTAATTCGTGAATCGTGAGGCCTCAGTTGTAAGTATATCTGATCCGCTATAAAAAAGCACTGGCCATCATTATACCTGGTG
The DNA here is from genome assembly GCA_964519475.1 of uncultured Sediminibacterium sp. Taxonomy (GTDB): domain Bacteria; phylum Bacteroidota; class Bacteroidia; order Chitinophagales; family Chitinophagaceae; genus Sediminibacterium. The sequence continues at coordinate 266,550 of CAZFKE010000003.1, read as the reverse complement.
CTTTTTTATGAAACATTTTTTATTGATGACAATTTATTACTTACTATTTCCTGGAAGAAGTATGTACGCCTATTAGTCTATATAACGGACAAAAACTGATAAAAGATGTGGTGAGTAACATAGCGCCCAGTAGTAGCAAAACGGTTGCGAATGTTCCGGTTATTGTACCTGTAAAATAAAGTGCAGAAAAGATAATAGCGGCAATTGCGCGAACAATGCGATCGAGGTTGCCCATGTTATTTTTCATATGCCGGTTTTATTCTTTATAAAGTCCTTCTCGTGTAGCGTGTTCAGGCGGCTATCCGGGCATTCTTGAAATATATTTTTCAATTTCTTTCACCTGGTCAAGCACCTGTTTGGTTTTGGGTTTGCAGGCTTTTGCCTTACGGAAGAATTCTTTTGCCGCGCGGAATTCTCTTTTATTCATAAAGATCTGGCACATGCTTAGGTAGGCCACAGCTTCACTTTCTTTATCAGAAATACCGGCGCGGATAGCAGCACGGATATAATTCTCGCCCTGTTTCAGATCGCCGCGCTGCATAGACATCATACCCAATTGAAGTTTGTTGGCGCCCTCGGCTTCCGGCATGGGTGAGCCCAGTTCGGAACTTTTTTTGAGGTGTTTTTCGGCCGTATCAAAATCCTGCTTCATCATGGCAAGATTGCCTTTGATGGTATAATAAGTGGAACGTACCGGTTTGTATAAGAGCCCGGGATACCATATGGTATTCAGGATCTTCTCCACTTCTTCAATATTTCCCGCTTCCATTGGCTCCTGGATAAGGCGCATGGGCCCGATAAAGAAATGACTGGCAATAGCAATCACGCCGATAAAGTAGAGTATAAAAGAAGGCCAGAACCCACTCATGATATTCACAAGAACGGCTAATGCGATGGCTAAAAGCCCCAACCAGAAACGATACTTGATCAGTATACTATAAAACTTCATAGGTCTTTTTTGAGAGGGGGCAAAGATAGAGGAAAGTTTGGGTTAGGAGTTAATGATGGGAAAAGTCTATAGCCGATAGTCCATAGCAGGAATCTGTTATAGACTATTGACCATGCACAATGGACGGGCCTTTAATTCTTCGCATCGTTCACCTCTATCCAATACCCATCCGGATCGGTTACCCATACCTGTTTAACACCGTCTATGCGGTTAGTGATCTCCCCCTTTACGCCTTTTGCGTTATAATAAGAAACACTGTTAGCTTTTAGTTTTTGCACAAAAGCCTCTGTATTAGGCACACTAAAACAGGTATGCTGGTTAAGGAAGTATTCTTTGGGTTTTTCAGCCCCTTGAATTACATGCATAGCAACGCCGGGGGCTATGGAATACCAGATATGTTTACCATCGTGAAATGGTTCCGCCAGGGTGTCGAAACCGAAGAGGGCATCATAAAAGCTTCTGGTCTTTTCAATATCTACCACATAGATGGCTACATGGTTGAGAACGGATTTGGCCTTGATCTGGGCAGAAACAGCGGATGGGGTTAGAACGGTAAAAATGATTGCAATAGTGGCAAAAACAAATCGAAAAAGTTTCATGGCTTGAATTTATGGACTGAAAATAGGGAAGAATGCCCAATTAACGCTTTAAATGAATCTATTGCAGCCCGAATGGGATAAACTATTATTTTTGCAACCCTTGATGAAAGTCTGAAGTTGGGAATTAGAAGTCTGGAGTTGTGATTAATTCCAGACTTCTAACTCCAGATTTCTAACTTTTCCGGTCCCGTAGTTCAATGGATAGAATAGAAGTTTCCTAAACTTTAGATACAAGTTCGATTCTTGTCGGGACCACTTTTCAAGGTTAAAAAATAGCCTCCGAAGTAAGAAACCCGCGTGAAACTCAATGTTTACGCGGGTTTTGTCATTTTAACGCTTCCTTAGTTGCATCATGTTTACCTCATTTTACCGCCTGAAAAGGTGAGCAAAAAGGTGAGCATTATTTTTGCGGCAATTTGTTCACTTTTTCGGCTAAAACCCTTTACTGTAGAGGGATTACAAAGATCGAGGGTAGGAAAGAATTGGTATTATTTTTTAACCAATCACCCCTTAAAACGGTGAGCAAAAGAATCGAATGTATGGCAAACACAAGACCTGTTGTCTTCTCAATCAATTTTAGATTGAACACGCAACGCAGTAAAAATGGAAGCAACGTTATCAATGTCCGCATCACAGTAGATAATAAAAGGACAGAGTTGGCAACCCGATTTCGCGTACTTCCCAGGCAGTGGAATCAGAAACAACAAAATGTTATCGGGGACACAGAAAGTGCAAAGGAAATCAACCAACAACTCTCGATCACTAGGGCAGATATTCTGAAACATTATGATCGGATGCTTGCCCTTGATAAAATTATTACTGCCGAATTAATCAAAAATGAATACCTCGGCATCAGAGAGAAACAGAAGACTTTAAAAGAACTTCTGGATTTTTATCATAGTAGGTTTAAGGAAAAAGTTTTGATAGGAAAGAAATCGGCCAATACGCTTAAATGTATCAATACGAGCAATGATAAAATAAAAGCCTTTATCAAGTACAGGTTCAAGGTTTCTGATATGAATCTTTCGGAGATCAGACTATCCTTCATCACCGAACTTGAACATTACTTGGTTACAAAAGATAAACTATCCAATAACTCAGCCATGAAGTATATACACACGTTCAAACGCATCATCAAGTTTGCGGTTGATCAGGAATGGCTAGAAAAAAGCCCTGTTTCGCAATTCAGGTGTACCTATCATCCACCCCAACGCGAACGTTTAACGATGGAAGAAATAATGAAATTGTATAATAAGGATTTATCAACCCGTCTGGCTGAAGTAAGGGATGTTTTTGTTTTCTGCTGCTTTACAGGTTTTGGATATATTGATCTTTATAAGTTGACCCCGGAAAATATAGTTACCGGTATTGATGGCGGTAAGTGGATTGCAAAAGACAGGGAGAAAACGGGAACAGATGAAAGAGTTCCTTTGCTTCCTATCCCACTCGAAATACTCGACAGATATAAAAACGATCTCTATTGCCGAGAGAAAGGTTGTCTGTTGCCGGTTAATACCAACCAGTGCTACAATGCCTACCTGAAAGAAATAGCGACTATCTGCGAAGTCAACAAATACCTGACGACACATATTGCCCGGCACACGTTTGCAACCACGGTAACGCTTGAAAATGATGTCCCGATTGAAACGGTTAGTCAGATGCTAGGCCATAGAAGCATTAAGACTACTCAGTTATATGCTAAAGTGACGCAAAAGAAGGTCAGCAATAATATGAAAGCACTGAAAGACAAACTGGAGGCTCAAATTGAAGCCGCAGTTCCTGCTTTGAGTGCAAACCAATAGTTCTATATTTTAGAACTTAAATCTAATTTAACAAATTTTATTCTTCATTTGTCATGGTAATCATTTCAAAGACTACGCTTAAAGCGTATAGTGAAAAACACACCGATTGTGAAACGGCCTTGCAGCTTTGGTACGATTTGATTGAAACCGCTGACTGGAAGAACTTTTCACAAATGCGACAAACATTTAATACGGTTGATGCAGTTGGCAGTGATCGGTATGTATTTAATATCAAAGGAAACCAATACAGGGTGATAGTTCTCATCATATTTAAAGTAAGAACTGTTTTTATTTTATTTGTTGGCACGCATACTGTAGGGCATAGGAATGGATAGCGAAAAAAAGTGCTGTTAAAAGTGAATTCGTTCTTTTTTTTGACTGGTTTTCTTATTCCAATTCCTTTTTTTGTCGGAAAACCAGCATGAGTTACCAGCATTGCAGATGACGAACATACTTTAAAGCGTAAGAATGGTAAATTGCAGGATGGGGCACATTGAAAGAAACGAAAAAAAATTATTCTATAACACCTTCAATACCTGAACTCGAAGCATCGCATTGAAAATATAATTGTACGTTCCTGTGATTGGCTACATGGTATCCCGTGTTGTTGCAATCTAACTTTATGGTCTCAACAAAATATTTGCCAGTAACGGAATCTTTACGATAAGAATATTCGTGCTTAAAAATAAGCAAGTTCGACATGATTTTACTAAGCCTATCTGCTTTCCAGGCGCCGTTATGAAAACTCTCTTCTAATGACCGGTTGAGAAGATCAACTTTCAATTCAAAAGTATATTTCAGGGCTACCACTGCGAAATCGTCCTCCCTGATTAGCAGTTCGCCCTTCAAAAAACCGTGTTCCAGATCTCCTATGGTATGTCCACCCATAAAACCTGTATAAACATTGTGAGGTTTGAAACTAACAAGGTATACGGATCCATTTTTCTCGTCCTGGTAATGGGCTAAAATTTTTAAATCAAAGTTTTTGATCTGCTTTTCATTTATCATCAATCCACGCCGTAACATATCGCTATTAGTGATAAGATCTCCTACAATAAGGTGGCCGCCCCCTATGTAATTCCAAAAGGCTGCATCGAAATGAATAGTGTCTTCGCGCCAACTTTTTGCTTTTATAGATTTGTTATCCTTGTCGTAATGTAAAAAAGCTGAGCGGTCATTTCAAATTTTGTAGTATCATAGTTATGCCCCTCCCAATTGACCTTGAATTTTTGATCAAAAGAAAGATCGCCATAGTTTTCCTTAAATCGTTTATTAAACCTTTTGATGATCCAGTCGGCATCGGCTTTTTTCCTGGCCTTGCTAGACACAATAACATTAGGCAATGAGACGGTAGCCACTACCAGACGCAGAAGATTGTTACGATCACCTGCCAAATAAAGAATTGTCTCTTGATACCCGACTGCCGATATTTGTACATTTAAAGCTGACTTGTTCGTCCTGACTGAGAATTCACCTTTCTGATTAGACAGGATTGTTACGCTAACGGAATCGTCCCTATAATAAGTGATACTGGCAAATGGGATGGGCTTGTTCAATAAAGAATCAAAAACTTTTCCTCTGATAACTTTTAATGTATCCTGCAACAACGCTTTCGCAGGCGATGTATCGTTAGTACCTGCCCATGCCATTTCCGATACATAAAACAGGCACCACACTGCCAGCATGCATCGTATCAGAAGATTCTCATTCCAAATGAACGAGATGCTGCAGTTTCCTGGTTTCATTGTTATAATAGAGGTGTTCGTAAATTTAATAAACGATAATGCTGACTAAATTCAGTAAAACTGCAAAATTGCCAATCTAATGCACCCTGTTAATTGATGAATTTGTGTTTTCAGAGCTTAAATTAAGATTTTTCATCATAATATTTTTTTAATATTGTGAATACAGGTGCATTTCCGATTGCATTGACCACCTGATTCCGGGTTTGAGTTATCCATTTCAATCCAACTGCCAATGTAAATTTCAGAAAGAATAAGTATGCCAGCCCTCAGTCTGCAGCGACCGATTAAACCACTCAATATTTCTCAAGGCAAAAAACAAATGTGGGCGGTAATCAGCAATGCGGGGTGTTCCGGTTTTAACTAAATCCTTAGATCAAACTGGCGTATAAAGGGTTTAATTCCGGACAAGTAGGGGAAGTCTGATACTTAAGCAGTTATTAAATAAAATTCATAACCGCTTTTTTTATTTGCAAATTTTCAGATATTATTTAAGCGATTCAAGGGTACTATATTGGAGGCTTTTCCAGTAAGGACTAAAACTGGTCGTTCGACTGCATCTTTTGCGGAGAATAAGACTATTATTCTCCGCAAACCAGCTTGATCCAAACAAGGCTTAACTAATTATTGTCGGCCAGCCCGATTTCGTAAAGATTTTGCCTCCTTTTCCTTTTCACCGGCAAGACGAAGATCCTCGGCTTGCCGAATCAATCGCTGCTCTTCTTGTTCAACCCCGATTCTGAATGAATCTTCATTCTTTTGGTAAAGCCTATCTGTAATGCTGCAGAGTTTCAGAATTGCGGTATTATCTGCAATTTTTAAATACCTGTACTTTAAGTCGTTGGCTTTGTACTGCTTATTATTTTGGTAAAAGTTGATCAATGCCCAAATCAGAATGACTAACAAAAGGAAAAGCGAAATGCTGATCAGAAATCCTTTATGTAATTCATGTTTATGCTCAATACGATTTTGTAATGGAACTTGTAGCTGTCTGCTTATACTGTCAATGCACATTGAAAGTTCGCAAAGTTTAGCAGTTGACGGTAAAATCTGCGTAGGTAATTTTTTTAAGTCACTTCGTAAAAATTCAATCTCGTTTTTCAATTGCACTACCGTTTCCTTTTCAGGATCGCCGGAAACTTTCCACGCCAGCTCCAGGGATTCCAGTTTTTCAACAATTGTCTGTAATAATAACTCGCTCATACCAATACATGGTTATATAGTAATTGACTAAAAATTTATTTTAGCGTTTCAGCTTTCTTTTCTTTCTTCTCAATTCAAAAGGCAGGTAGTTATCGGTTTGTTCTGGGCGCATCAACTCTTCAAGTAAACTGGTTTTTTGAGAATATGATCTTTCCAGCATTTTATCAATTGTTTCAAGCTGACTTTTACTTAAATGTCCAAGCTGTTTATCTTGTTCTTGCAATGCCAGATTCCGGGCAATTGCTTTTTCAAGATTCCGACAAGAAAACTGCCTGTCTATCTCACTTCCTTTATATTTAAAATTCCCGACCTGAAAACTCACTCCTTGGATTTCCGTTGTTGAACCTTTATACTTGTAAAGCATTTCGATATTCTGCCTTTCAAGGCGAAAATTCAGTTCATTCAAGTCTCTGCATTTTGGCAGAATTTCATGAATAGTTTGGTAGATTTTGAAACGGATGGATTCATACTCATTTCGTCGTTCCAGTTGCGTTAATTCAGGAGTCTTTTTCTCAGCTTTTTTGAGCCCATATTTCAAAGTCAGATGTTGCGCAATTTTTTTGCCTTTATATCCAATCCAGCCATCCTTTATTGTTTTGCCGTCATTATCTATCCGGTTAACAATAATGTGGGTATGAGGATGGTTTCGGTCGCTATGCTTTATAAGTGCATATTGCGTGTTTTTAATTCCGTGCAACCCCAGATACTCTTTGGCAATTTTTGCCATCGTTTCATCGGAAATCTGTTCTCCGGGATAGTATGACAAGATCATGTGCAGAACCGGAGATTTTACATACCTATTCATTCCTCTCTGGCGCTCAAAATCTGTGGCCATTAACCCGTAATTATAATCTCTGATACCATCCGACCCGATCACCAAAGCGCGTCCTTGGTCTTTGCATAAATATTCGCAAAGCCGTTTGAAAGATTTACCAGAAATTATCTTACTGATCATACTTCAGGCGATTTAATATCCGGTCGAGATCATCCCGGTTTTTTTCAAATTGAAACATAGCGGTAAGCATCCCGGCCTGGTGTGCTTTTTTGGCGAGTTGGTTGAGATTATTAGCCATCCCGATCAATTGAGGAATCATCTCTTTTTCTACCGGACTTAACATGGCAATTACCTGGCCTTCTACAGACATTACTCTTATATATTGTGTAATCTTATAGCCGGCTTTCTTTGCCTTTTGTTTCACAATAAAATACTCCGCTTTCGTAAATCTTACGCCGGTAGCAGCCTCTCGTTTGATTGCTTTCTTTGGCCTCCCTCCGGTATGCTTTTCCTCTTTCATTTTGTTTGATACCTTCTTGAATCTTTCTTTTGCGACCAACGGGAGCAAAAGCGAGCCAGCGTTTTTGTGCAACAAAAACACCGCTCGCTAAGCATAATATTTAGCGTCTTAAAACTCGCGACTGTTTCAGTTTGGGAGCTGCTGAAATGCTAATCAGCCATTCATTCAGATCCTTATAGCCTTTATATAAACTGCTCTTGTCAACTACTTTATTGGTCCGCTGCAAGGCCTGTTTTAGGCATTTTTTTCCAGCCTGATCATTGTCCAGGTAGAGATGAATCCTTTCATGTTTTTCCATCAGTAAAAGGCTGCGGGTGAAAAAAGAAAGGGAGTTTAAGACGAGGATATTCGAATGAGTTTTTCTGATTCCTTCCATTGATCTAAACGACAGGAAATCGAAGAAGCCCTCAAACACAGAAATAGTGTCAGCTTTATTGTCGAACCAGGTTACATATTTGGGTGACACTGCACCGTTAAAAGTTGGTGACCGTAATTCATATCCCCCGGAGTTATTTTTAAATCCAATGGCACTAAAAGTATACTGTCCGGTTTTGTACAAAATTTCCCGGCAGAATTTATTGGCTACTTCTATGGCAATGTTTCTTTGCTTTAGGTAAGTGACAAGGGTAGGATTTACAATGGGGTTTTTAATGGCCAAAACCTGAATAGCTCCATTTTCTGGATAAGCTGCGGAATTGAATAGCTTTTGAATTGAAACATTTGCAGACAATTTTGAATCGTCAATTTTTTGCAAAGCTGTCGGTATATCACAATTCAAAAAGCGGCATACAAAATCTATCAGTTTACCGCCTTTCCCGATTCCGTGATCATACCAGATATTTTCCCGCTTGTTTATTTTAAATGATGGGGTTCTTTCCGAACGTAAAGGGGACAGGTACCAATAGTTTTCTCCCTTTATTTTAGCCGGTGAAAATCCTATTGAAGATAGATAATCCACAAGGTCAATTTGATTGGCTTGCTCACAATTCATATCTACACAATTTTTAAGGGTTAACGATATCGGTTTGTTTAATTACCGCTTCAATGTCTGCCCGGGAAAAATAGCGGCGGGATTTGATTTTGAAACTTTTCAGTTTGTCCTGTTTCATCCACTCATATAAAGTGGGTTTGGAGACCTGGAATATCTGACAGACTTCTGTTGCTTTTAGGAGTGCCTTTTCCGGCAGGTGGGAAGGAGTTAAATCTTTTCGTATCGAAGCATTTAATTTCTGTTCTACCACTTCTTCCATCATCGTCTTCATTTGTTTCCAGAACTCAACTGAGCTCATAGGGAACAACATCGGTGTTTCTTGCATACGTCTTCATTTGCGTGTTCACAATTGAATTTCTTTATTTTAAGTAAAACTACGTTCAGCCCGAATACCGGCTTCATAGTCGCATTCGTAGTCGTAGTAAAAAAAGTATCAGGTAATGAAAGAAGGGAAAGAAGTTGGATACTGAAATAATCGAGAATGGCTCAATACTGATTTTATTCTTTTCATAATACACGATTCGTTTTCACAAAACAACCTATCACAACAAAAGTAGTAAGGTTACGTATGCAAATAGTTGACGCGGATCAACATTACTCAACAAAAGCACCAATGCTTTAACAGTCACCGGTTAGGATGAAGTCAAAAACGTTCATCCATGTTAAATAAGGTAAAGTTCGAGAAAGAATATTTTCTGACTGGTTAGGATTGATATCGTTAGCATAAACTCAGATAAACAACAAGTTTAACATTTATAGGAAACTAAAATTTCCCGTAACTGTCCAATTTTATTACTGATATCCTGCAAATCGAAATAGTTAATGTGATAGGTGTCTTTATAGCGCGTTTCAATATAGGCCCGTTGCAGTAAATGAAGCAACCGGTTTTCATATTCTATATTTCGATTAAACAAGTTTGTTACACTGTTATTTGCGAGCGAACAATACCTGATCAGTTTATCAAGGTTGTGCGAATTTACACATAGTCCAATCGATAGTTTTAAAATGGCGTGTAGCCCAAATTCCGCAGCCTGGTGTAGCATAAAAGCCGACATTTTGTTTTGCTGCCGGATTCTATAAAGGTCAGCACCCGCCAAAAACTCCTGCATCAAATTTATCCCTTTTGTATAGGCTGTTTTCCGGGATGCTTGAATGGTGTCGGCATCAAGCTCTTTTGCATTCCCAAATGTTACGCTCAAATCCTCAAATAATGGGGTGGCTTTTGTACTAACCAGATACGCAAATTCGTGCCCTTCCTGTAGCCACTGATTAAACTGTTCAAAATCCAGGACAATTGCCGATACCGGGACTATCGAATGACAGGTTGTTTCTATCTTATCCTGTATGCTGTTGTAACTGGCTTCATGGTTTCGTTTGACTAATACCAACAGGTAATAGTGATCCGTCGTTTCATTCGTCAAAGATTCTGGGGCAAATGCGCTTACCGTGCGATACTTTATCGAACAGGTACCCAACAGGAATATCCTCACTGCCGGAGCTACTTTGAGAATCTGCCTTGACAGCCTGACATATTCATCGGTCTGGAACATACCCTCAATTTTTAGTTTCAGAATGAGGTTTGTCTAATTGTGTCCTAACATCAATCAAATGGCAGGCGTCCAACATTTTTTGCAGCAGTTCGGACATTCTGACCAGTTCCAGATTAACACCCAATTCTGAGAGACTGCTTGCGCCGAGCGCATAGCTTAATATGTAGCGCAAATTCTCCTTCCATTCCTTTTTGGATGCACCGCATGTAAATTTTTGCAATGCTTTGTTAGGGTCGAAATACTCTTTGGCACTAAGGCTGCGTGGAAAATAGTCCCAGGACTGGTGTTGGTCATAGGTGCCACAGAACAACCGGCAATCAGTAAGATCAATTAGGTTTTTCTTTTTATTAATAACCAACTTCCCGATGTTACTGTCGGCTTCAACAATTTTATATACCGAGTTGACCATTTTTTCCAGGCTTTCAAAAAAGAACAAAAGATCCGTAGGTGCGTTCTTTTTCCAAATACCAGATCCCTCAGCTGCTTTAATGGAAGACAATAAATAACTACGTGCGAATGGTAATGTAAATGAATCAAAAAAGATATGGATTGATTCATAGTACTTGGGGGATTTGTTATTTTCAATAACTACGGTTTTAGTGTGGGTTGGCTCCTGCACTCTCTTATTATCCGGTCGATGCCTACCAGATTCTTTTTCCTGATAAATGACCCAGGCTGCTTCGATCAACTTCTCAATATCCTGATGGGTAGAAACGTGACTGGCAGCATTAGCCCCTTTTGCGCGTAAAGAATCATGTAGTAATTCTTTTAAGCAAGCACGGATATCCGGTAGGTCATAGCAAGTAAAAAAGAAAGACAAAACCGATCTGGGGTCTTCTATTTCTGAGGCTGTTAAGCTTAATGGCTGATTATGCCGTTCGGGATATTCAGCCAATAGGCTCTGCTTTAATTGTTTTTTCATGTGAAACAATTTTTTATTGCTGCCTACTTAGTGTGGTTAAAAATGTGACTGGCGTGTTTGAAGGGAGTAACTCTGGAGTGTAGGCAAAAAAAGAGACGTGGGTTAGTCCTTACCGGTTCTGATGGGCTACGACACCCCGACTCCAAATAAGAACGCCCACGCCAAAACGTGAGCGATTTACCTTATTCTTCTGGAGTCGTTCGAAAGGTCGTAGTTTTCAGAACCAGAAATAAAGCAAACACGCTTAAAATAATTTATGTAAGTGTTCGCAAGTTAATTAAACACTATGTGTCATTAAAAAGCATACATATTACTTAATTTGATAAAGATAAGATATCATAAATGTATATAAAATCACTTAAATGTACATAATATGCATCTCCTTTTCTAAAAAATTTATATATAGTTGACTTTTTGTTAGTTAGTAGCCTAATTGTTCTTATGGCTCAGCAGAAACGACGGTATAACAGAATCAAAATCGTTCTCCTTGAACAAGAGAAGACAAACATTTGGCTTGCAGAAAAGTTGGGGGTTAGTAGAACAACAGTATCAAAATGGTGTACAAACGACAATCAGCCATCCGTTGAAACACTTTTTAAAATAAGTGAGACCTTAGGGGTTCCCGTTCTAGAATTACTTAATTCAAAATAAACAATAACAGCCTAAAAGTAAATCCCCCTTTGTTTAGATTTTCCATCAGGAATGAATAATAGTTGGCCCGGAAACACTATTAAGCGCAGAGACTTCCTTAAAGGAGAATTTATTAAGCCAGAATCAAAATATGAAAAATAAATTTCGGTTTTAATCCGATTTAGCCCCTAAGTCATTGATAATCTTGGAAATGACAAGGGCTCGTGTAAGAATTATTAAGATTCACATCAGACATTATGTTGATTGAAGTTCTATCCCAGCCTCAACCACAATCGCAATGGAACACTGACTCGTATTATTGCGTTTCAACCATTTTTGCCGATTGGTTAGGTGCAGGTTGCCGCCGTAATATGCATTAACGCCGCTTCGTATTATTTATGTACCAGCATTTCATTGGCCATTCTTAAGATAACTACATTACTGATATTAATACTGCACGAAAAAAACTACTTAGTCAACCAGTTTCTTCCAGAACCATTTCAAAACCCGATAGCCGACATAGACAAGAACACCATAGAGAATATAATCGATCCAGCTATCTGATTCTCCTTTGGCAAGAGTGTTCCTGTATTCTGGCACCATAAGCTCTTTATTAGCTAATTCATCTAAGAGGATTTTCTTCAGACTCGACTCTGCAATTTCTCTGTCGGTATTTTTCAAATCAATAATTAATGTATTAATTACGCCGCGACTCAAATGCCATTTTTTCTCCAAACTCAGTCCATTAGTAACAACAACTTCTACATAAAGTAATTGTTTTTCGTTTTTAAGTAGTACATCTGCCCTGTACTTATCAAATGTTGATTCGGCTTGGGTTGAATTATAATTGAATACTGTCCCGCCTGGAAGTGTTATATAATTATTATCACAAATAATTTGTTTTGAAAGGCGATGTAACATTGTTTCTAACGCTCCGGCACATTCATTTCCGGAGTAATGGGCAAAGTGTTCAGCAATTATATTCTCTGGATTGTTTTTTGCGATGAGCCGTTGCCCGCAATTAGCACAGATACATTTACAATCCAGCCCGTTAGGAACCTTACTGATATGCACCATCCTTTTGTTTGCATCTAATCCGTAAACTAAATTAACTGGCATGAACGTGTGTGATTGAGAAGAAAATCTTATAAAATTGATGTAAAACCATTCGGCGATCTTTACAATTATTTTGATTGAGAGAGAATATTTTTAACCTTTTCTCTTAACCTGTCGTTGATTGGCTTGAGCATGGTAACGATAACTGAGTTGGGATGAATAAATTGGACTTCCAGTTCTTTGCCAAGATTAATACTTGCAGGAATATAATAATAACCTTCGGTTTCAAGGATATAACTCATAATGTTTATATTACTCGTAAATGAATAATCTTCGCCGAGTTTACTAAAATCTTCATCTCCGGTATAATCAAACGGAGCTACAACAAACTGTCTCTTTAGTATATCATCACTCTTAATTGTATAGGTCGTGTCATTCTCAATAGTATTGCCTGAAAATGCTCTGATAACTGAAATAACCAACAGTTCCTCAAAATATTTATAATGAAGAATTATAGCAGGTATCGGAACCTGCGGAATATCTCCTGTATCAGTATAATTTCCATAATTGATCACATAAGTTATCTCATCTACTTTCTTAAACTGACGGCCGTCGTAATAAATCATTTCAAATCCTGCGCCCCAATGGTTCTTTACTGAATTAAGTGTCTTTCGTTCCTGTGCCAACAGCCTGCAAATCATTATCAGATTCGCTTGAATTGCATGTTCTGCATCCTCGGGTTTATAAGTCCCGAAAAAATCCATTTTAACTGATGCTTCTATCAGAAAATCCTCCGCACCGGAACCGGTTGCCCATACTTCACCATACAGTTCGGTGTCTGCTCTAAGCCATTGTCCATGCAGAAATTTTCCTATTCCAATCTCATGCGTCAGCCGATCAGCGACTAGTATTACAAATGAAATTTCTCTCCATGTATCGGAACCAACATGCTGCTGCAAAAAATATTGCATATCCATCGTTGTTATCTCTTCCTTTGCTTTGCAGTAGATTCTAATATCAATCAGGAATTTTTTTATATCAGCAACATCGCCCGCAAACGCAATGCATACGTTTTCTTTCAAAATATAAATTTTTTGATCCAGACGGATTGGATGGTCTGAAGCACCAGACGATAGGTATTGAACGACATCATCAGTTAACACGGGTAGTTCAAAAGCGGGTGGCCTGTTAGAACTTGAGATTAATAGATCGCCTAACAGAACTGGCATGGCTTTATTCAAAGTGCAGGCTATCATTGTCATAACCAGAAAATTTCGAATTACGTACTAATAAGTAGGCATAGGGGGAAATCTAAAATTAATACTTAAATAATTATTTCTCGCTACTAAAGTCAAACTGTAAACCAATATCGCCATAGCTTAAAAAGACAATCTTTACATCTGTATCTGAAATGCAGTCTTCGATTGCTCGTACGTTTTCGATCGGGAAGTTAAGGCCAATGTAAATATTACTTAAGCTGTTTTGAATAGAGCAATATTCATTGTTTTCATTTTGCCCGATATGCAATAACCTAGCCTCACATTCAAATTCCCACTCTTTGTTTTTGTAAAGAAAAAAATAATCCAGGTCGTCCTGGCGAAACTTCTTGACATAGGCATCTTCACCCAACTCGTCCATTAGTACATGATTATGAAGAGGATGATCTGGTGGATTATTGCGGTCAAAAGCAAAATAGGTCATCGGCTGTGAAAGTTTCATATCATAACAAGTACCATTTTCTTCGATAAATTTTTGTTTATCAAGTTCAAGGCAAACTCCTTTATGATTGCCGCCATAATGCGCCCACATCTTCGATAGCAGGCAACGCCAATAATTCTCACGATCCTCTGAAAAACAGCAAACCTTCACACCTTCACCGATTCTTTTACTGATATGTTTATCAGCAACATCCATGCCTGCGATTTCAATCTGTTTGTAAGTGCGGTGGCTGAACATGAAACGCTGGTTCTCCCTCGGATCATTCGTTTTTTCAATCGGGTTTAACAACAGTTGATAGGCAGGTAATATCTTTGAAACAGCCGTTTCCCAACTACAATAATGATACAACCGATTACCCGGTAATAAAAAATTGCGTTCTCTCGGTGCAGTTAGTTTGGAAGGCATGGCATAATCGCTTTATACATGATTTTTTAGTTAACCTCCGAAAATACTATTGAAGTCACGCTGGATTTTATCAAACTTTTTCATCTGGGGTTGATCCAACCATGCACGCAAAAAAAGAATGGCTGCATCGTACAAGTATTTTGCGATGGTTGCCTTGAAAAGAAAATCAATATTCAGAACGGACTGTTGTTGTAGTGGCGGCAGAAGCTGATGCTTTTCCAATTCGGCATAAACTCTTGAATAAGTCTTGTTCTTAATTTCAATATCATTGGAATGATCTTCCCGTCTGCTTCGTATGGTTGTATTGTGCGCTACCCGGTAAGAACGACCATGACTGATATTATTCCGCACCAGGAACAAAGTATTGAGTATATCTGATTGCGGAAATTCGGACACATCTATTCCAAACAGGTCTTTGGTGTATTGTTTCTTTTTCTCCCATGTGGCATATTCCATTTCACGTTCTCCGATAGCCCTTTCTGTTCCGTTATTATCACGGCCTCCGATTTCTTCTTCAAGGCAATCAGTTAAGATACCTTCAACCAGCATTGCGGTATTGACCATTGCCTGCATCGAAAAACCCTGTTCAAACTTTTTAAATGGATCTTCCTCCAGGTGGTTCATCAAATACTGCAAGCCATCGGCAAAAACTGTCCAGACAGGGTTGTATTGCACAATAGATAATTGAACATGCTGCCCAAATGACAAAATATCTTGTATGGGTGTTAGTATATTCCGCCTCTCACTGCCGCAATTTGGACATGGGCTTTGGTTTTCAGATAAGTTCTGGTAACAGTCAGCGCATTCAATCATTGGTAAAAATTTAACTTCGGGGACAGAAATAATTTCGGATATCTTGGTTCCAAACAAAAAAACTAGTAACCAAGTTTACAAAGTCCCGATGTTTTACTGGCTCCTGCTCAACTTCCTCCTTAGGAACATCCACCTGGAAAACTTTTATACGCTTGCCGATACGGGTTACCTCGTTTGATTTAATGTGCCATGCCAAACGCTGCACGTATTCATCTTCAGTAAAAAAACGGATGGCTCCATCACAATGTTTGATATTACCTGTTTGCTTTTGGAAGATGGCATGAAAATAACGGCTGCCCCGCTGATCAATAAATTCCTGCTTTGGAAGCTCTTCACAGGTGAAGTGAATTTCATCACCCACAGGCTTCCAAAACAGATCTGTTTTATGAATATCCCTATTCGAACGTACATCCGGTATAAACTCGGTATGCTCTATTGTACTTAGTGTTTTGACTCTTTCCCAGTCCAGCGCAGTGCCGTACACCTGCATCCGCAGCTCCATCGGGTTAAAGGTTTCAACGGGCTCATGGATTAAAGGGTCTAACCTTATCTTGATTAGATCGCGACGACCAATGGCCCCTAAGTGCTGATATAGCCAGTAACAGGAATTGGTAGCAGGTATGCTGGGTAGCATCATAAATGCCTCACCATTGCGGTGAAAGCCGTTACGAATTATGCCAATGTCCGTGCATTTGACCATTCTCCGGTTATCCAGTTCAACATCCTGCAAAGAAGGACGATCATAGGGTGCTGGCCGCTCCTCATCACTGCATAACTTATCCATCCGCCGCTTTGCAATGGCTTTTTCAAGCCTATCTGTGAACAGAACCAATTTTTTTCCTATGAGAGTCTTCTCTTCCCGTATAAAATAACCCAACTCTTCATTCTGCTCATATAGTGCCACCTCTTCCGCAGTAATATCCTCAATGTCTGCCCGCAGCAACGGCTGGGCAGAATTGCTCTCGTCATCATACAATATCCAGACCGAGAACATCGGTGCCAGCGTTAGAGAGGATAGATATTCAAGTGTTCTCATGAGGTTTGTCCCTTTATTGGGGCCGATACAAAGTACAGCTTTGGCGGTTGAACCGCCTATAGGAAATTTTAGCAGAAACAGACGTTTTGGGGCACCCACCAGATTCCTAAAAACTTTCGTCAAAAAATAGCCATATAATAATAACTATATTGTCGTAAACTGTTGAAATACAAGTAAAAATATTTGATCAGGTCAATAATTATCCCTTTATTATATTGAGGGGGAACTAAATCAGCCCTCGATAATAATATGGCTAAGTTTTATTACGCCCCAGCAGAAAACGCGGTTTACAGGGTCCAGGAGGACTGCTGTTTTACCAGGGTGGTATTTGGAGGGAAACAGATCGGCGTTAGCGCCAAAAATGATCAGGAAGGATATCCCATCAACTCCTGGGACTTACTTTGCTACGACTGCCACGATTCCATTACACTTTTACCTACCACCGAGGAGTTTTACCTGAATAAACTCTACCTGGTTAACGCCCTTCGCAGCACCCGTTCCGAATGACGGGGCTGCCTT
Source organism: uncultured Sediminibacterium sp. (assembly GCA_964519475.1). Classification (GTDB taxonomy): domain Bacteria; phylum Bacteroidota; class Bacteroidia; order Chitinophagales; family Chitinophagaceae; genus Sediminibacterium. Next base: position 249,319 of record CAZFKE010000003.1, on the reverse strand, counting down.
TGCAGCGGTCTTCAGCACATCGGTGGCAGTAATTACCCTTCTTTGTAAAGGATAAAGAACACCCTTAATAGTTGGGGATCATGATGATTATTCAGATAGGCTACCAGCTTTTCCCGGATGACGGGGTATTTTCTGAACTCATTATAATAGTAATAAGTTCCGTATTCTTTGACCCAACGCGGGTTAAATCTGGCATAATCAAATGACTCCATGTTCAGCAACCAGTCATAATAATCGTGTATGCCCCTTAATGAATCAAAATCAGGACTCGTAAAATCCCACCCGAGCTTAAAACCGATGTTAATCAGAATATCCAGCGCATAAAGGTGCATATCAGATTCGCCGCCAAACATGCTTTTAAAAGTAACCCGGTTAGGACGCGGTTTCGCGAGCTCAATGAAGCGCTGCCGCCATTCTTCTTTCATTGGGATAGCATCCATGATTACCGAATAATAAACCAGTTCGGCATTGAATTCTTTAACGAGGATCTTATGTATTTGATGAGTGACCACTACCTTTTGCGCTGTATCCTTAAGTGCGCTCCATAAATTGGGTAACAGTTCAACATCATGCTGTTGCCCACACACAGGGCATTTATCAAACAGTATAGCGGTCAGTGATGAAAAATCACTGGCCTGCAAAACAAAACCTTCCTGCTCTGCATTTAATAAATTCAACAGCATTTCAAACCAATCCCTGGAATGCGTTTTCTTGCTTGTGAATGTTAATCGGAGAAACTTAAGCCGGTTTTTCTGACTGATCATTTTTTTCTTTTGCTCTAGAAAAGTGGTGATATGATCATACTTAACAGGGAATATGACATCTTCTTTTTGCAGGAACTTAATAAGTTTGTCTGCAACTTCATTCACAAACCCCTCGTCAAGCTCAACCAACCCCATAAGCACCATGATATTGCCAAACTGATCATTATAGCTATTCCAGAATTCATCGAATATATTCTCACACACAGCATTGATCCGTTTTTTGAAATTTCGGGGTAGCGTTAACACATTCCTGACCAGTTTTGCAAACTGGATCGAGGGATCCGAGGTTTTGTATTTGATCTGTTGGAAATGGTATTTATTGAAACAACGGATGATAAACTTCGGACTGCCCAGAAGAATCAGCCTGTGCAACATCCAATCATCAAATGCACCCAGTTTACCTGGTTGCTCGTCATTCATGGCATGAAGTGCAAACAAACTTTCTGCGAAAGGTTCAAAAACCTGCTGGAAATCCGAAAACCGATTAAAGACCAGGTAATCCATTTCTAGCAACTGATCGAGATCGGCAAAAGTTGTCAGCAAAGAATAAATGCTTTTTTGGGAGGTCCAGCCGCCCCCCAGTTGGCTATGATAATGATTGTCGATTTTCGTCACCACCTCATCGAGCTCATACCGAATGTCACGATAAAAATTGCTGGTTGCCAAATCATCCAATAAATCAACAAAAGGAAGTTTGTTCTTCCTGGCAAGCGCCGCCAAATCAATGGAAAGCCAGCGCTGTGCCATTGCCTTTTTATCAGGATCATCATATCTTGACCGGATAAACCTTGCCAGTTTATTCATATTAAACTGGCAGATGAAATACAAACCTTGGTTATTGCTTTTTAGTGCAGATGTAGAAATTTCCTCAAACAACTGGCCCGCTTTTACAAAATTACCAAGCCGGTAATGAAGGTATGCCTTACTCATCCTTTCGCGAACCGTCACATCCCTTTTTCGCATAGAACTGAGAACACCGCCATAATCAAAGGTTTCGTAATGCTCATCGGCAGCTGTTCCTAATGATCCCTGGTAGCGCAGGTGCGTATGGATGCTTTTGTGGAGATTTCTGTCTGCAATATCGAAAATGAGGTTAACGGACAAAGCTGTAAAAACAAACTGAGCCTTTTCCTCTGCATTGGTTACACCTTCAAAGAATGCCGGATCCTTCAACGCCACAGTTTGGTGATCCTTAAATTCAAGTTGTTGGGTAAGCTCAATCAGGGCAGCATTATCTGTCGATAATTTGAATTCATCCCGCAGAGGATAAAAACTCTCACTGTTTTTAAACGGATAATGTTTCTTTAATATCGAAATCGGGATATGTCGAAAATTATCATTATACAATTTTATAAAATCATATAGCTGATCCAGTATGTGTTTGTTTCGGTCGATAAAAGGTTTTTCCGGTTTTTCAAAAACCTCGTGTATTGGTTTCTCGCGTAACCGTTCTACCTGCTGGTCACCGGAATCCTTGATATCCTGAACAAACTTTTTAGCAGATTCATTGCTTAAATAATTATCAGGATGTAGATATATTGTAGTGTATTCCTGGCCTTTCTTTTCCGCCTCTTCGGAACGCTGATCGATCAGGTCATCAAGTTGGATCGAATGCCAGTAAACTTTACCCGCCTTCAGATCACAAACAGTAAAAAGCACCGGCAGATTAAGTTCATTGCGATAATAATGAACATGCCTGGTCTTGATTGGGAAAGATATCAATCCCTTGTTTTGAGTTGTCCTCAATACCTCCATTCCCTCGGCGGTTCCTTTGTTCTGTATTTTAAAAATGATCAGTGTCTTCCTAGATTGCTTATCGGTAAGCTCGTATTCAAAATCAATTCCTTTATCATTTTGATCTTCCTGTGGCCGCGGCGTCCAATAAAAATCTTCGAATACTTTGTCCAGGTTATCGATAGCCTCTTCCAAGGCACGATTACCACGACGCTGGATCTTCTTATTCTCCATGTCTTTGTAAAACACTTTCTTCGGTGCCGCCTTTTTAGTATTCCTCTTCTGTTTTGCCATAAATTTGATACCCGGCTTTTTTTCCAGCCAGATGATACCACCTATATTAAGCATGGATGACGAGAAAAGCAAATCCATTACGCAAATCAGCCGCGTTTTTTCTTAATTATAATCAGAACATACAACCAAAATTTAGCTGTTGACTATCAACCTCCAGGTAAAAATAAAATAACGAGTAAAAAATAGTGCATTTAGGACCTTAAATAAATATTCTTAATTGATCGCTATAAGCGATATGGACTAAAAATTATTTTCCAAACAACCGGAAAGGATACATAAATGATTAGAAGGTATTGGACACTCTCTAGCCGATTTTTATGAAGATGCCATCAGGCTTACTCGTCCGTCCTGCACCATAAAAGCATACTTTAAGGAAAAGAAGTTGCCGATTTCTTGAAGGATATCATAAGTCACTCATAATCAACCATCATCAACTGTCACATACTTACACCGCCTGCTTTACGATAATTTTGCATATATGAGTACAAAGATTACATATGAAACTCCGACCATAGGAGACGATACAACGGCGCCAAAGCCAATGGCGTTGGCGAACCAACCATACCCTTATCACAACGTCTCTTCCGACCGAAGATTCGAGGAACTGATCTATACCATCTACAAAAAGAAATCAGAAAATGATACCATTTACGCAGCAAAGCATGATGCGATCAAATTGATGCAGGGCGTGGGTGAAAGCGGGCGCGATTGCGTGCTGTACAAAAACAGTATTGCCAATGGCACAATACAGTGTAAAAAATACAATGCACGTATTTCAAGACCTGAATGCGCAACGGAGATCATCAAGTTTGTGCTCTTCTCGATGCTGGACAAAACTCTTTTACCAAACCTAAATGATTTCACGTATTATTTTGTCGCTTCTGCTGATTTCTCCGGACCCGCATCTACTCTGCTGGATGATTTCGCGAAAAACATTTTGGCAGAAACAGACCTGCAGAAATGGACCGAAGAAGTGATCAAACAATACAAAGCCTTTACCGGTCTTGTTTACACCAACATCGAAACAGCGTTAAAAAAAACGCTTGGCTCGCTGAAGGTTGAGCGCATTATCCCGCGTGACCTTGATATCGAACTAAACCAGGCTTATGCAAAAGAAATCATCACCCTTTTCTTTGAAGTAAGAACGGTAATGGACAGCCGCACGGTGGATCAGTTGCTGGAAACCCTTGCACAAAACAAGGTTAGCTTAAGCGATGAAGAGATCGTGCAGAAATTTGAAACGGCGTCCCTACAACTCTCCACTTACAAGGCAGAACTCTCCAACCTGCCCGACAGTCATATTGAAAGAACGGAAGCAAAAGAAATTCTATCGTGGATCGCTGCGCCCGTGCCGGCTAAACAGGACCCAGTATTGCTGCTCGAAGGTAATCCGGGCTATGGCAAATCCGTCATCTTAAAAGATGTGTACGACCAACTGGTAAAAGATGGTATTCCGGTAGTAGGCATTAAATCAGATCGCTACTATGTTAGTTCCATCAGTGAACTAAGTGAGAAGATGAACTTCGATCATTCCATCATCGACCTCGCAAAAAAACTGGTAGAAACCTATGCAACGGTCGTGATCCTGATCGACCAGATCGATTCGTTATCACAAGCTGTTACCACTAAACGGGATTATATCGATACGTATAACAAGATATTGCATGAACTGCAGCGTATCCCCCGCGTAAGGATTGTTATATCCATCCGCACTTTTGACCTGACCTATGATTATGAATTTACACATTACCAGAAATTTAAAAAAGTAAGCGTACAACCTCTCTCCAGAACACAGTTAACAACTGTGTTAACCAAACTTGGGATCAACATCGACTCACTTTCGGAAAACCTTGTTTCGCTTATATCAGTACCTAACCACCTCGATATTTTCTGCAAGATTTTCAGCCACGGTTTCAATACGGACCAGATCGCAACACTGCAGGATCTCTACGATGAGTTATGGAAACAAAAAGTAAGCGGATCTACTGCAGGCAGCGCAGATGAAAACAGGGATGCGCTTTTTGAGATCAGTGAAAAACTATACGCCAACCAGACGCTTATCATTTCTTCCGAACATTTATCGGAGAAAACAAAGAATCGCCTGGCCTATCTTACCAGCAGTGGATTAATTGACGCACAGGAAAACGATCTCCAATTCTTCCATCAGAGTTTCAGGGACTATGTTTTTGCAAGGCATTTCACAGAAAAGAAACAGTCTGTTATGAATTACATTAAGGCGGAAAACCAAAGCCTCTATATCAGGCCTGCTTTGAAAATGATCCTGACTGCACTACGGGCACAGGACACCGCACGTTATATACAGACAATCACCGAGCTGTTGTTTTCCGGTTCAGTCAGGTTACATATTCAACTATTGGTGTTAAACAATTTGAGTTTTGAAGCAAACCCGGTGGCAGCAGAAAAGGAGCTTGTGACAAAACGCATTCTGGCAAGCGAAAAATACAAATTCCCATTTTTGGAATCGGCTCCTGCAAGTGGCTGGTTTGATACGCTGCAAACCTGCGGTGTGCTCGATACTCTTATCATCACAGCACCGACAAAACTTGAATCGTTCTGTGAAAAAGAAAAAGTAAAAAAGTTCGCAGCCAAAATCGGCCTTAGTGATTATGTGGCACAACATGCCTACCATCAGCGCATTGAATCACAGGGCAATATGTGGTACCAGTTGATGCGGCACGCATTAGTCAAAGAACCCGCTACTGCGCTTCAGTATTTAGATGCCACTGGTGAGTTTCCCAACAAAAGCGGGATCATTGTAAGACTGCTTTCGTTTGTAGAAAAATGGGATGAACCACTGGCCTCTAAACTTTTCGATGTGCATTACACCCATAACATCAATTCCTGGTCGGAGTTCGATCACATCATGGAAAACGCTGTAAAGCACCAGTATAACTGGTGTTTGAACTGGTTTGAAAAAATCTGCTTTGATTATGCAGTGGAAGGACAGTACCATGATCCCACCATGATCGCTTTTCACAAAAACGCAGTGACTAAAAAATTATTTGCGGTCAATCGTGATGAAACTTTTTTGTTTGCGCTTCGATCCATCCGATCCATTATCAATAAAAAGGCAGAAGAGTACAATCTCGATACAACAGATTTATACCATGACATTGTCTTTATGATGCACGATGAAGACAGAAGCGAAAACGGAAGTTTCCCGGATAAACTCTACAATGACTGCATGGACACTGCTAAAGAACTGGCAGCGGAAAAGGCCATTCATTTTGACAGTTTCATTAAAGATGCGCCAACGGAAAACTCCATTGGTATCATTAAAATTATGCTCTTCTCCCTCCGGGGCAATCCCGCCGCTTACCACAATGAAATTTTTACGCTGCTGAAAAGGTTATACAAAGCTGGCGCATTCCGTGAGGGGCCAAAGTACCATATCAGCAACCTGATACTGAATGCATTTGCCTCTCTCGACCCATCGCACAAACAGGCATTGGTAGATATGATCATGGCGATCAAATCAGAGAAAGAAATGTTCAAACGGGAAATAGACGGCAAAACCAAAATGGTAAGCTGGTACGGTTACCTACAGTTTGAATACCTCTCCTCTATTCCTGAAAACGAACTGAAAGCATTTCCCGCAGCGTATAAGAAATTCAGCGAACTCAAACGCAGGTTCAAACAGGCCGAGAACAGACGCGATTGTTCTTTCGCTGCTCATGTGATCGGCGCACCGTTAACCACCAATGCTTATGAATCCATGTCACTGGATCAATGGGAAAATTCTTTTTTAAAATATGATAAGGAACGCGACTTTCACGAAGACGGTTTCAAAGGCGGACTGACTGAACACTATCGCGCTTTTGAGGAACAAGTTGCCAAGCGCGCTGACTTTTTTGCCACCTTCATCGATAAGATCTTCATAGAAAATAAAGTAAAGATCGAATACATGATCGCAGGCATTGACGGATTAATCAAAGCCAAGCATGATCCCAAAATCGTATTTGACCTGTATAAAAAACTGATCAAACTCCCACTGGAACGCTTTGATGTACTCAGAACCATGTGGATGATCCATTATTTAAGCCATCACCGCATGGTTGACCAGGAAATCTTTGACCACGCCTGCAACACAGCGCTCAACGATGCTCACCCCGCCACCGCATTAAACCCGGATAATCCGCAATTCGATATGCTCAATACCAACCGCGGTGCCGCGGCAGATGCCGTAGCGCGTTGCTGGTACAATCCCGATTTTTCCGAAAAAATATTCGAGATATTGGAAAAGATGGCAACCGATCCTGTGATCAGCGTTCGTTTATCTGCCATGCGACACATCGCTTTTCTGATGCATGTTGATAAAGAAAGAACGCTGCAGTTATTCCTGTGTTATACATGCGGTATAACTGATCCAAATTTATACAAAGCTAGTATCGATGCTGCCCAATACCTTGCGAAGTATAATTTCAAAGGTATGATACCGTATTTCAAAGCGGCTGTTGAAATTGAAGATGAGGAAGAATCGCTCAAAGGCAATGTGGCGATTCTCTTGGCGATGGCATGGATGAACAATGAAAAAGAAGCTTTCCCGTTACTGGCAGCGCTGTGGAAGAAAAGTGACAAAGCAAGATCCAAAATGGTTGATGTGGCAATTCACAATTACAAGGATGATGACTCTGAAACCAAACGCAGAAGCGAATGGCTCTTTATCAAGTTCTTAAATGATGAAGCAAAAGATGTGGTACATGAATATACTTCTGCACTGCTGCATTTGAGACCGCAGGACTTTACGCTGTACTATCCGCTGATCAAAAAATTCAGTAAATCCAAAGTGGCTAAAAAAGACCCACATTACTTTTACGATTACCTGATCAAGTGCTGCAAACTGCACCCGGTGGAATGCCTAGGCCTGTTAACACATTCCAGTAAATACAATGAGCCTAATCATTTTACCGGACCTTACTACGAAGGCAGCGAGCCCGTTAAAATTTTGATCGGCTGCTATAATGGGTTGTATGAAACATTACCGCTCAACCGCAAATATGTGCTCAGAGCAATGGATCAGTTTGATGCGATGTTAAAGCGACCACTTTTCCGCAGCGCTGCGCACAAGGTTCTGAATTCAATCTAAAATAATATTGTTAAGAGCTAATTTTCACCTTTAATAATTCAAGAATAAATCGAATGATATTCGATTTTAGTCGTCGCGGCTACCACGGCGGCTACCAGCCCCCTTTTCGACCAATTAAAAAACCCCCAGAACGCCCGCGGGACGAGGGTTCTGGGGGTTTTAGTTGTGGTGTGGGCCGGGGTCGAATCGGCGACAACGGGGTTTTCAGTTTAATTCTTACATTTTTGTTTGCAAGTTGTTTGCAAGAAAAAAGCACCTACTCGGGAAAATCCGTGTAAGTGCTTGATTTTCAAGTGGGCCCACCAGGGCATGATCCTGGGACCCCCTGATTATGATTACGTATTCTAAATCAATTAGTTATGTTTTGAAGTCACCTTTTTATTGAGAATGGGTACCTTTTTGGATACCAAATACGGGGTTTTCCCCGTTTTACAAATATTGCTTGTTTATTAATTTAAGCGTTTAAGCTCGTTTGATTTGACAAACAATTCTGAATCAATTTATTTGGTTCAAGATATCTGAGTTAAATGAAATTAATAAATACGTTAACCAATTCAAAAAATGTACAATAAAAAATCTTGGATTTCTAATAAACTTGAAACAAGGGATTCTACTATACATGGCAAAGGCGTTTTCACTAAAGACAAGATTTTAAAAGGTGAGATTGTTACAATTTGGGGTGGTGAAGTGGTGTCAGTTGAAGAATTCAAAAATGGCATCGGCTTAAAACATACTAATGTTGGCATAAGTGATAACTTATATCTAGTTACAGCGAATGATGATGAAATGTCGATTGACGATTTTATGAATCATAGTTGTAATCCAAATTTATGGCTTGACGACGAAGTTACTTTGTCTGCAATGAGGGATATTGAGGCCAATGAAGAGCTAACTTTTGATTATGCAATTGAAATAATCAGTGAGGATTATATAATGAAAAATCCTTGTTATTGTAAAGCATCAAATTGCAGAAAAAGCATTACTGGGAATGACTGGAAAATAAAGGAACTTCATGAGGCATACGGACAACACTTCTCACCATTTATTTTAAAAAGAATAAAAGAATTATAAAATGAAAATTTTGATTACAGGCGGAAGCCGAGGAATAGGAAAAGCAATTGCTTTAGAATTGAATAAAGGTGGGCATGATTTACTTTTAGTTTCTAAGAATATTGAAAAATTAGAAGTCACGAAAAATGTCATGCCATCAAAAAAATCCTCTGTTGAAATTTTTGCATGTGATTTAGGAAAAGAAAAGGAAATCAATAAATTATTCGATTATTCAGAGAGAATAAAGTTTGAGCCGTCTGTATTAATACTAGATGCTGGTATTTTTATCGAAGGATCATTGACTAACTCTAAGTCTGAAGATTTTTACGAAACGATGAATGTCGATTTATATCACATTTATCATTGTGTAAAAAAATTTCTTCCAACTCTGAAACAACAAAAAATGTCTAAAGTAATACTTATCGGATCTACTGCTAGCTTAGAAGCATATCCTATTGGGGCTTTGTATGGTGTTGCAAAATGGGGATTGAGGGGTTATGCTATTAACTTAAGAAAGGAGTTAATGAACGATAATATTGGAGTAACACTAATAAACCCAGGAGGTACTTTAACCGATTTATGGGAAGGAGAAGATCTTCCTCCAAACAGACTGCTTGAGCCTTCAGATATTGGAAAACTTATAAATGTAATTTTAACTTTAAGCCCGCAAGCAGTTGTAGAAGAATTAACAGTAAGACCCATGTTAGGAGATTTTCATGAATAATGCCTGATTCACTAACAAATATCGCCCGTAATGCAACTGAGTCTGTAACGCAAAAAATATTTCTAGCTGTCTTTTGTTCAATAATTGCCATGCTGATAGGTAATTATATAAGAGATCAATGGAAAATTAGACTTAGAATTAAGCGAATAAAAAATTCAAAAGATAAGGATTTATATAAATTTTATGACTTGTATGAAAGTGTTTTTCGAGAAGAGGTACGCATATCATCTGAACAGTTCGCAAATTGGATTGATATTGATAACCAACATGCAGACATTAAAACGGTTTCTCATTATCATTTTGTTTGTAAAAGAGGGTCTGCTGTAGTTGGTTTTTTAAAAGTAATTTATAGCTGGGAATATCATTTACTTTTTATTGCATATTATGCCATTGATAAAAAAGATTTGAAAGCAAGAGAGTTGGCTTCCGCAACAATGATCGAGTACATTGAAAAAATACTTAAAAAGAAATTTTCAAAATGTAAGGGTATAATCTTTGAAGTAGAGGATATTGACGCATCAAAAACAGAAGAAGTTAATAATGAAAGGAAAGCAAGGATTAGGCTTTTCAAAAGTTCTACAAAATCGAGAGGACATTGTGCTTATGAAATCGATTGCAATTATATTCAACCACAAATTAAGATTGATAATAGAGACACCACCGCAGATCTTCCACTAGTTTTGATGTATGTTTCGCTTTACAAGGATTGTTCCATTACTTTGAATTTGAATAAAACCGAAGTAGTTGATATAATATACTTCATTTACTTTAATATTTATTTGCCATATTTTATTCACTGTGGAGAAGATGCACTCAAGTCTGAAAACCATTTGCTAGAACTTCTAGACACCTATCATAAAGAGTTACCAATGAAAGTGTCTTTAAAGCATTAGCCTATTATGATTGATAGCAAACCCTTAATAATTTTCTTAAATGGAACCTCAAGCTCTGGGAAGAGTAGCATTGCTATAAAAATCCAAGAGTTAAGTCATTTGCCATTTATACATTTAGAGATTGATGCTTTTTTAGGAATGATTGCTTTTAAGCATATAGACTGTGAGGCAATAGATGGTGTAAATGAGAACTGTAATAAATTAATATCGGGTTTTCATCAATGCTTTGCTTCAATGGTAAAATCTGGTAATAATATAGTTATTGATCATGTATTACAAGAATCCAATTGGCTAGTCGAATGTCTATCTGTTTTAAAAGACGAAAAAGTTTACATGGTCGGAGTATATACTAGCCTTGATATTCTTACTGAAAGAGAGATAAAGCGTGGTGACAGGTCGATTGGACTTGCAGCTTTACAGTTTAATAAGGTACATTCCAGTTGTATTTATGATATTGAAGTAAATACTGATTATCAATCTTCAGAAGAGTGCGCAAAAAAAATATTGCTTTTCATCAATGAAGAAAATAAGCCTTCCGCATGGACAAAACTTATAAGAGAATACCATATTGAATAATTGATATAATATTAAATGATCACTAGTAACCCTATTATTCTCATTAGACATTTTCCTACTCTAGATGAAATCGAAGACAAGGTTTCTGCAACAGTAAGCACATTGCCAATCCTCGAAGAGTCATCACGTGAAATTGACAATTTATCGAAACAACTAAAACTATTTATTGAAAGAATCCCGATAAAAAATATTTACACTTCTGATAGCTTTCAAGCATTTCAAACAGGTACTTTATTAGGTGAAGCTACAGGGCTTCATGTGATTAAAACGCCTCTTCTCAGAAATATTAAAAGGCCGTTATGGGAGGGGTTAACTAATGCCGAGATTAGAAAAAAATTTCCTGAAGAATTTGATATGTGGTGTAAAAGACCTGGAGATATTTCGTTTATAGATGGTGAAAATATTAACATGGTTAGAAAGCGAATTATAGATTTTAGTTTGCGAAATCCTGAGCCTAAAATTATTATTACTCATACTACTACTTTTCATTCATTTCTTTTGGAAAATTTTAATTTAAATAGCAATAAAGCATGGGATTTTAAGCCAGAAATGTTTTGCTTTACTGTACTTTATAACAAAACTCTTTGGGGCTTAAATACAAGGAATCTTGACTATTTGACAATGGAGTATAAGTAATATAATTATAAAAGAAACTGATTTGAAAATATATAATGGATAGACCTCTCGAAATATATGATTATGCATAACGTATAGTATACCCTTCAAAAGCAACAATAATTCGTGACATAAATACCAGCTTGTTATATGAAAATAGTATGTATTGGGTGGGGTTCTTTAATTTGGAATCCAGGTAAATTGAAACTAAAGGGAGAGTGGCAAAAGGATGGGCCAATTATACCAATAGAATTTGCCCGACAATCAAATGATAATAGAATTACACTTGTGATTGACACTTCGGCTAAACCAGTACAAACTTTGTGGAGCTTCATGAGTACAAGAATATTAAATACTTCAATTAAGTCTTTACAAGATAGGGAAGGAACAACTTTGAATAATATACATTTTGTGACAGCAAATGATAAAGTAACAGACCCTATAAAACTTAAAATTCAAAAGTGGTTAATAGAAAAAAATATTGACGTTGCAATTTGGACAGGTCTTTCTTGCAGATTCAACAAGATTGAAAGAAAGCCAACTATTAGGGAAGTAATCAATCATTTGTCAACTTTAAACAGTAAATCTAAGATATTAGCAAAGCAATACATCTGTAAAGCTCCAAAACAAATAAATACAAAATATAGAAGGATAATAGAGAAGGAATTGGGGTGGGTTCCTTATAATCGATAAAGTAAATATCATCTATTTTAAAAACTACTCAGGAATGACCCTCTCCCAATATTCGGACACGGTAAATTAGATATCCGGACTTAATATTACCCTTATCCTGTGACACGTTCAAAACCAGAGTATGATATCATAACCATAGTATCACTGTATGAATTTATAAAAGATTAATTATCATTACATTATAATATTATTTAATTATATTTTGAATGAATTTTAAATTAAAAACCATTCAATTTAATTGAATAATCATTAACTTTACAAAAAGAGATACTGATATGTCGAAGCTGGATCAATTTAAAAAGTACTTGAAACCAGGTAAAATCTACCGGAGGGAACAGTTGATGAAATGGACAACCTCTGTAGATAGACACCTGGAAGAACTCCTACATGAAGGGACCTTGGAAAAGTTGTCTCAAGGGCTATACTATTATCCTAGACTAAGCGCTTTTGGTAAAACACCTCCCGATGAGCAAGAATTGCTGAAAGGCTTTTTGAAAACCACTCGTTTTCTTGTCACTTCACCTAATCTTTACAATAGTCTGGGAGTGGGTACTACGCAATTATATAATCAGAAAACCGTGTATAATACCAAACGACATGGTGTTTTTAAATTAGGTACCCGAAAATATCATTTTCATTTTAAACCAGATTTTCCAAAATCTGTTACAAAAGAATTTCTGATGGTTGATCTGGTAAATAATCTGGACACACTGGCAGAAGATCGTGAACAGGTATTGACGAGAGTAGCAGAAAAAGTTTCCGTATTAGATAAGTCTAAATTAAGTCAGGCCGTTGGTCGTTATGGAAATGTAGCCACCAAAAAAATATTTGAACCACTTTTACATCTGAACATGTAATGTCCTACTTACACGAACATAAAGACTTCAAATCGCTTCTCGAAATCGTTGCAGAAGAAATGAGTATTGAAGCGGGATTGGTAGAAAAAGATTACTGGATCATGCATATCCTGTACGGTTTGAAAAAACAGGGGTTTCATTTTGAGCTTAAAGGAGGTACTTCCTTATCAAAGGGATATCGGATTATCGATCGATTCTCCGAAGACATAGATATTCATATCACACCAGATCCTTCTATGGAAATTGTAGAGGATCCTCGCAAGATCAAAGACAGCCATATTGAATCAAGAAAGAACTTTTATAAATCGCTTGTCGAGAACATCAAGATAGATGGTATAATTGAACAGGTAAGGGATCATGAGTTTGACAATGAAGTTTTTACAAGCGGAGGAATACGCTTGTACTATGACAATAAAGTAGACAAGGTAAAAGGAGTAAAAGAAGGAATCTTATTGGAAGCTGGCTTCGACACAGTTACGCCCAATTCCATGCTTAACATCAGTTCATGGGCCCTTGACAGAGCGAAACTGTCACCAAACATCAAGATAAAAGATAATACTGCAGTAGATATTATATGTTATGATCCTGGCTACACCCTTGTGGAGAAACTTCAAACTGTCGCCACAAAATATCGTCAGGAACAGACTGATGGCGTGTTACGAAAAAACTATATGCGTCAATATTATGATATACACTGTCTATTAAAAAATCCATCTGTTCTAAATTTTATTGGAACCGCACCTTACCATGAGCATAAACTAAGAAGGTTTCCTAAAAAAGATTACGAAATACCCATAAAAGAGAATCAAGCTTTTCTGCTATCCGACCAGGCACAAAGAGATACGTTTAAAAAAAGGTACATAGAAACCGCCGGTCTATACTATAAGGGACAACCAGAGTTCGATGAACTTCTGGACACAATTTATAAGTACATCGCCATACTATAGGGCAGCCTGTTATTTTTTAAGAATTCATTTTCATTTTTCTGCGTTTTAGCTGAGGACAATTCCAGCGACTTTATAAAAATTTACTCTACTTGTCCTTAGTTTATTCGTAAATTTATTGTACAGTTCTTTTACTCAATACAGGTGAACAAAAAGGTGTCCAGTTTTTTGACGCCCTTGTAAAATATTGATTTACAGAATCGAATATAAATACATTCGATTCTTGTCGGGACCACAAATTTTCTGGAAAGGCACCGATTGTGCCGGTATCTTTTACATTTCAATAAATGACTTTTTTTGTTTAAACCTGAATCAGGTGGTTAATACCAGCTGATTTTGTGCTGTTCAAAAACATCTTTTATTTGCCCGATGCCGGTTGCCATTTTAAGCCGATGCCAGCCGATTCACCTGTAGTAGTTAATCCAACTGTCAGGTTTTTATTTTTTAATTTGATGCGGTGGATCTCCGGGATTAAAATACCCACACATGCACCAACACCCAGCCCCACCAGTGCATCAGACGGGAAATGCCTTAATCCTTTTACCCTTAAGTATCCGATCAGGAGGGGTGGAATTGCTGCCGCTGCATATAGAAGGTATTTTTTCCCGCCTAATTCGGGGTGATAATCTGCATAAACCTTAGCCATAAAAAAAGAGGCAGCCGCAGTAGAAGCAACATGCCCGCTGTAAAATGAATTCCGGTTATTGCCATCATTTCTTTCGCTTACCGGAAGATCGGTATAATACGTAACCGGCCGGAACCGGTTTTGATTGGAAGGGCCTATAAAACTGTACGTATAAATATTCGATACGACAGAAATGGTTTCTAAATACATCACCAGCATCTTTGACCAGTCTTTGCTTATATATTTATCAAAAACAAGTATCACCGGCAAACTAACCGAAGTTGCCAGCACAATGGCCGCATCCTTATTGTACCGCTCTGCTTTTGATGCATCCTGGTTCAGTGCCGATTTGTCAAAACCACTTATCGCATTCCTGTTTAATGCATTAAACTCCGCAACACTTATCTCCTGTTTATTGATAATAGGGGGGATGCCCAAATAGTTGGTTATTCCTCCTGCGAGTGCAATGCCGCCGCTTACCCAATAATTTACTTTGTAAGGGTGCCTGGCTGAGTCAATATTTTTATATTGGGAATGAAGTGGGTTGTTAAAAAAAACAACGACCGATAAAAAGAGGGTAAGTTTAAAAGTATACGTTCGCACATTTTCTGATTAATTGAGGATAATCTTTAAAGTTAATTGAAATAATGCTTACACAGTACTTTCCTAGTGTTAAAACAATACGCCCGTTAATTATATTTTCTGTCTTTTTTTTGAAAAACAAAATTGATTGCATTGTACGGTTTTTGTGCAAAATCCGATAGTATCGAGCATTTGATACCCTGTTTCGTTATATAACTACCTTATATGTTTCGAATGAACCCTGGTTTTACTTTACAGGGATAGCTGTTCTTGCCTTAGCTTTTAAAAGATCATCAATGGTATATTCTATCCCGTTTTTAAATACTTTTTTTACATTCCATGCATCTTTTATATTGCTTAAGGGATCTCCATCAACCACTACCATATCTGCCAATTTCCCGGGCTCAATAGTGCCTAAATCCTTTTCCACGCCTACTGCCTGGGCCGACCAAAGGGTTGCTGATCTTAACGCTTCAAAAGGAGACAATCCCGCCCACACAAAGCATTGTAATTCTACATGCAGGCTTAATCCGTAGGGTGTAAAAGGCGAATCGGTGCCTGGTGTGATATGGGCTCCTGCATCTACCAGTTTTCGTATCACCTTATTGGTCTCCATATACGTATCTCTTATGGAAGGTGATAGTAGTAAACGCTGTCTTGTCATATCGGCTATCGCGGAAACAACTTTTTTAGAATACAAAGCATTAATTTGTTTGTTGTTCAGAATAGCAGAATCGCTTTCTGCCTTTAAATAAAACCCGCCAAATAAAGAAATGGTTGGCGTCATATTCATACCAGACTTCGACACGATCTGCATAACATCATCATAACTCGCGTTGATGTTTGATTGTTTTGTCGAATACCCTCTCCGGCTGGTTGCTTTAATATGTTCTACACAATCCACTCCGTAGGAAGTGGCGGGATAAATTTCATGAGAAGAAACCGTAATGCCATGCCGGTGCGCGAAGGTGGTAACTCTTTTTTGAAAATGATCAGGAAACCGGACATACGTTTTAATAAAGTCATACCCTAATGTCACAGCCCGCTGTAACTCAAGATCGAGTTGAGACTGGGTGGCGATACTATTAGACATTCCATAATAAACCCTTTTGCCATCCAGCAGGTCGCCGGCAAAAAATTCTCTGGGTCCGGCACGTACCCCACTGCTCCAGGCTTCTTTGCGTTCCAGTGCATCATAAGGGTCTGCCCCCGTTTCCCTAACAGAAGTAATACCGAATGAAAGCCAGTTGCGTCCCTGCACTTCACCTGTTCCTGCATATTGATGCGTATGCATTTCAAACAAGCCGGGGATCACCACTTTATCTGAGGCATCGATTTCATTAATTCTCCCGGGTTGATGAGGTTCAACTTTTATAATCCGGTTGCCTTTTAAGATGATATCAACATTTGTTTGATATCCCGGTGAACGGCCATTAAATAATTTACCGGCATGAATGATTTTTTCGCCTGCGGGCTTTTCTGTTTTCCATAAAAGATCTACAGGAACATTTTCTGTTACGCCATCAGACAAATGAATTTTTTTCAACTGATTGGTAGCTATAAACAGGATTGTTTTTGAGTCGCCCGACCAGGTGGGAACATCCGCCAAATCACTGGTTAGTTTTTTGGGCTTACCTGTTATTTCACCAGTAACAGATACATCAACTGTCCATAATACGCCATTTTGAATATAGGCCATCTTTTGGCCATCAGGCGACCAAACAGGGCCATTCTTTTCTCTTGTGGCCAGGGTTCTGTCCGGATCCGGTGAAATAAATGTATCCGGTTTCCCATCTAGGGATATTAATAAAATACGGCTTATCCCTTCCCGAAACCGTGCAGAAGAATGCTCAAGTGCAGAAAGGGCAATGGTTTTACCGTCTGCAGACCAGGAAGGTTTTCCCGGAACAAAAAGGGCAGTATGCACCTGCTTTATTTCGCCCGTACTTACCTGTACAATATTTACCGTACTGTTACCCCAAACATTGGAAGCATCATTGATAAGAAAGGCTATGCGGGTACCATCCGGAGACCAGGAAGGATATAGCACATCTTTATCAATATCCGTTAATCGCTTTTCTACCCCCGTTCGTAAATCCCGAATCCAAACTGCCATGGTTCTTCCATCCCTGTCTGATACAAAAGCAAGTTTTTTACCATCAGGTGAAAATGCCGGATCTATATCAACAGCCGCATCGTTGGTAAGTTGAACAGGTTTTTTATTCCCTTTTTTTAATAACCATATATTACCGGCAGCGGCAAATGCCACATCATTTCCGTCAGGAGAAATAACAGGGCCTAAAATACCCATGCAGGTATGCAATGCATCCGTATCGAAATCTCTGAATTTATGGGTATACTGTGGATGCTGTAAAGTTAAATTTACCGAGAAGGGTATGGAAGAAAATTGTTTTTTATCAAGAACCCTTTTTTGAATTTTACCACTGGAAGTATAGATCATTGTATTACCCGGCAACCATGCTGAACGAAAGGGAAATACATCCTCTGCAGTATCACTCAGGGTATTTATTTTAAAATCAGTTAAGCTAACCAGTTGCAGTAAACTTTTACTGCCATACAAGGCATTAAAACTAATCGACTTTCCATCAGGGCTAAAAGACGGGGCAGCAAAAGCACCGCCTGTAAACGGCACTATCCATTGTTCTTTACCGTTTGCATTGCTGAGATACAATCCGCCCTCTTTTCTGTTTGACACAAAAGTAAATTGTGACCCATCCGCCGACCATGCCGGATTATAATCATCCGCTGGGTCTTTTGTCAGTTGATGCAATATACCATCCGCCAGCCTTATCTCCCATATATCGTAATTACCTGAGCGGTCGGAAGAAAATATCATCTTCGCCCCGTCTGCCGACCATTGCGGTTCCCTATCATCATATACACCAAAACTTACCTGCTGTAACCCCGACCCATCTTTATTGATCATCCAGATATGATATGAGCCATCGCGGTAAGATTGAAAAGCAATTTTTTTTCCGTCAGGCGACCAGGTTGGCTGTCTTTCATCTCCTAAGCCATCCGTTAATGGTTTAGCCAGGCCGCCATTAACCGGAAGCGTGTGTATGGTACCCTGCAGATCCATGGCAATGGTTTTTCCATCAGGCGAAACGGCAATAGCCATATTGGTGCCTTCTGTAACACGAATGGAAATATTTTGATTTTTTTGTGCGGTAAGTTGAATGAACGCAATGGAAAAAAACAAGAAGAGCGCCATTTGTAAGTTGCCCGTATTCGCATGATTCTTATCCATTCAAAATAATTTATAAATGTATGGTAGGTATGGCTATCTTTTTTGATTTGTTCGCATTTCTGATATTCACTCGTTAGCATGCGTTTACAATGCTTTCCAAAAGTATACGAGCTGTTCCATTTTTTTGTTTCATTCACATAAAAAGGGTACAAAGAAGCCACAAGAACCTTGGGCAGCTTCTCTGTACCCTGTATATTTTATTTATAAATGGCTAAAGGTTCAAATATGGTAGGGATTGTTTTCGGCGCGTTTGAATTAGAGTTTATTTCATTTTGGGAATACAGAAAATGCCAGGGCAACTGTGTACCGTTGTTAGGCGTTAACTTGATACCATAGGCTTCACTCCTGGTTCTGCGTTCATCATTCCAACCTAAATGTGTACCATAAAAGCTAATATAACGTTCCTGCAATATTTCTCTCAGCAGGGCATTGCTGGCAGAGATTCCATCAGGGTTTTTTATTCCCCCTGCACTAAAATCGGCGATGATATAAGGGTCGTATTTATAAGACCCTGCCACAAGGAATGTTGAATGTGTATAACCGCCGGTGTTTAAGAAACTGCGGTAGGTATTAAGATTACCCAGGGCAACATCAAACCCTTTCCCGGAACGTAAAGCCATTTCTGCCAGCGTAAGCATATTTTCCTGATAAGTAACCAACGGAAATTTTGCATCTTTTGCAAAAAAACCACTTGCCGATGTTGTAGACGTTGTATTGGGCTCTATTTTCCCCGGTGTGTTTACACCGTTTTCCAGGTAATAAAATTTAAAGCGGGCTGTTTCATTGGTTTTCACATTCCCCCTGTAAGCAGGTGCAGCCGGATTTAAAATGCTTACCGTATACGCCCCAACCGCATTGATATCGCCGGTACGCTGGTTAGTAAGAAAATCATTAAAGAGATTAAGATTTACACCCGAAGTAGTGCCATGGGGCGCATATAATGAATTTGCATACACACTAATGCCATTTTGCGCTGCAGCATAAGCAGAATCGTATTGTTTCAGGTCTGTAAATAACCGACTTTTCAGTGTATAGGCCACCTGTTTCCATTTTGTGGCATCCCCGCCTAAATAAATGTCTTCCGCACTTACTGATCCTACGCCTGTTTGAAGATTAGCCAGCGCATCATTGAGCATTGACAATATTTTCGGATAAACCGCAGTAACCTGACTTTCAAATTTCGGATTGGGATACAAAGCAATCTGGCCCGCTTCATCAACCGGTATATCTCCCCAAAGTTCTGTTGCCGTTATCAATGCATTTGCTTCTACAATCTTCATAATGCCAACCATTTTTTTATTGTTTAACGTATTGGCTTTCCTGATCGTTATGATTGCATTTTCAACAACGCCCTGAAACACATTATTCCAATCGCCATCAAATACCCCTAATGTAACATTATAGGAATAGTAATCGCGCCACTGCCTGTCAGCACCGGTTAAGTAGCCACTCCAGATAGTACCCAACCTGCTGGCCATCCCTTCCTGTACGGCTATATTGGCTAATTCTGTTCCTGTAAAAGTGAGACTGGCAGGCGCATCTGTAGGATTATTAGGATCTACATTTAAATTTTCAACAATTTTTTTACAACCCGTATTATACACAAACAGCAATAATAAAATAAGCGTTCTATATAGTATTTTCATTTGTTCGGAGGTTTACTGATTAATAATTAATTTTTAAACTCAATACAATTGACTTTGTGTTAGGACTATTAAAGTAATCCTGTCCACGTGAGTTACCTGCTCCGTTTAAACTTGTTTCAGGATCTAATCCAACCAGTTTTGTCCATAAAACCGGGTTGCGGGCTGTAACGGAAAAATCAACTGACTGCAGCTTGGTTTTTGACCGAAACCCCTTGGAATTTAAAGAATAGCCCAGCGTAACTTCACGCAAACGTGTCCAGCTTGCATCATGGATAAATTGCTCAATAAGGGTACTGAAACCACCGCCAATTGAAGTGTAATAAGATTGATCCAATAATACAGGGCCCCCTCCAAAGTCTTTAATATTTCCACGAACCGTACTGCCCGAGGGAATTATTTTACCGGCATAATTTTTTAAATCCTGTGTCAGGGTTACTTCATTGGCAACATCCTGGTGCGTACCAAAATGATACAATACGCCTTGTGTTCCCGTATAAAACTGTCCGCCCTGAGAAGTTTCAAACAATACGTTAAGGGTAAAGTTTTTATAAGAGAGATTGGTTCCAAATCCTCCATGCCATTTTGGGTTGGGGTCGCCTAATACATCAAATGAACTGGCTATTTGAGGGAAGCCGTTCGCATTCAGCGATAAATTTCCTTTTCCATCTCTCAGGTACACCCCGCCATATAAGGTAGAGAGCGCATAGCCTGTTTTGGCTACCGTACTGGCGGTTGAAGAGAAGCCCCCCAACGTGATAATATCTGTTCCAGCTAGGTTAATTACCCGGTTAATATTACGGCTCCAGTTTGCGTAGATATCCCAATTAAAGTCTCTGTGGTCTTTTACTATGGCATATTTAACATCTAATTCCAGGCCCTTGTTTTCCATGATGCCCGCATTGGTATATTTTTCCGTAAAGCCTGTTGACCCCGCTGCAGAGATATTTAATAGAAGGTCAACAATTTTGTTTTGATAATACGTAAACCCTACGGTAAGACTGTTATGCAGCATTCTTACATCGGCACCCAGCTCCCATTCTGTTTTTCTTTCAGGTTTCAGATTCGGATCTCCCTGCCGGCTGCTTTGTACAAAAGCCCCATTTCCATAACCCGAACCACTAACAGGCCCGCCCCAACTGCCATAAGAAGCCGTAACAAAAGAGGTTGTATTTCTGTAAGCATCCGGCTGAACGCCTACTACACCATAGGAAGCGCGTAATTTTCCAAAACTAATAAAGCTGTTTTTAAAGATACCCAGGTCACTAAATTGCCAGGCAACATCGGCCGAAGGATAATAAAAAGTGGATTTGGCTTCACTTCCAAAAGTAGAACCTGCTTCACCCGCTGCCGAAATATTTACATATAGCTGATTATAAAAACCCAGGTTCACGGTTGAATAAGCACGCGCCATTCTTCTATGTGATCTGGAATCGAAAGGAAAATTATTCTGTAAAGAAGAATTGGTAAAATTTGGCGGGGCATCCGGAATAATAAAATTAGACATCTGTCCCCCTAAACTATTAGACTTTCTATCGTTTATATTAAACCCTACAATCAGGGTACTGGTGATGTCCTTCCCAAAATTTTTATTCATCTTACCAATCAGGTCCAGGTTCATTTCTGTTTCTTTCAATATTTCTTCTGTATACTGCCCGGCTCCACCCTGTACAGCCGACGAAACAGGAAAATTGGTAATACGCAGGTCACTATAATTATCAATACCTCCTCGTGCGGTAAAATTGATCCAGTTTGTCGGACTAACCACCAGCTCTGTACTTAAAATAAACCTGTCTACTTCAGTTGAGTTGGTTAATTCATTAATCGCCCACAGCGGGTCATTGTAAATAGGATTGGCATTATTGCCCAGGTAGCGCCGATAAGCCCTTTGACGGTTGGTGATAGGGCTTGCCGTAGGAGATGCATAATAATTTCCCTTGTATCCCCTACTGTCAAAATCGGGTGGGGTACGCAGCATACCGATGTACAGGCCATTCACACTATTACTTCTTTGCACCCGGTTTGAAGTTGTTCTTATATAAGTGGCGTTGGAAGACATTCTTATAAAATCATTAAATTTCTTTTCATTATTGAACCGCATACTGGTTCTGTTATAATCACTTTGACCATTCAAAATTCCTTTTTGTCTCAAATCGCCGAGGCTGAAATAATAGGTTCCTTTATCATTGCCGCCACTTATGGAAAGGTTATTATCCAGGTACGTTCCCGTTCTGAACACAGCATTTTTTCTGGTATCCTGAAAGGTTTCTGTAGAATTTTTTTGGAGGATCGGATAAAAAATCATCCCGTTATATGCTTCAAAACGTTCTCCGGTTGTATTCAACAGGTCGGCCGCTCCAGACCGTTTAGCTATTTTATCGCCCCATGAAAAAGAGGCATTGGGGTCGTACAGGCCACCGGAACCCTGTCCGTACACACTCTGTAAAGGATGCAAACGGGTGGGAGAATCGAAAGAATAGGTAGAGCTGAATGATATATTTACTTTATTGTCTTTGGCTCCTTTTTTAGTTGTGATAACAATAACACCATTGGCAGCCCGCGAGCCCCATAAAGCTGCGGCAGACGCCCCTTTTAATATCTGCATCGAAGCAATATCATCGGGGTTGATATCATTTAACCTGGATTGCTGGGTTACGCCGGCGGCCTGATCGCCGATAGTGGAATTACTAATGGGAATTCCATCTACAATGATCAAAGGCTGATTTGAACCGGTGATGGTATTCTGACCCCTGATCTGAATGTAAGACCCCGCACCGGGATCGCCTGCAGAACGCGAGACAATAAGCCCGGATGCTTTTCCCGACATACCATTGATAACACCCGTTTCTCCTGATCTGACAATGTCTTTCGGAGATAATTTAGATGCGGTTGATCCCAGCCTGTCTGAATTTTCTTTAAACCCCAGGGCGCTAACCACCACCTGGGTAAGTTCACTCGCTTTTTCTTCCAGCTTTACAGTGATCATATCATCGCTGCCCACCGGAATATCTATATCGCTATAACCAATGGATGAGAAATGCAAGACACCGGTTGATTTACCGAGTTTGATTTTGTAATTACCGCTATTATCTGTAAGTGTAGTT
This sequence comes from uncultured Sediminibacterium sp., assembly GCA_964519475.1. GTDB lineage: Bacteria > Bacteroidota > Bacteroidia > Chitinophagales > Chitinophagaceae > Sediminibacterium. The sequence continues at coordinate 225,843 of CAZFKE010000003.1, read as the reverse complement.
ATTTTAGTGTCTTTTACAGAAACGGAAACACTCGGAACCGGCGTTCCATCCGTGGCTGATAAAACTTTCCCGGAAATAATCCTGTTCTGCGCCTGTACAAAAGCACAGACAAATAGAAAGAACAACAGGCTAATTATTTTTTTCGATTGAGAGATCAACAGGGGTATATGGAAACATTCCTGCACTAAGAACACTTCTCCCTTCTTCCATTTTTTCCCTACCATCAAACCTAAATTAGCCGGCAGTAAATTCGAGTTGCATTTTCTCATGGTGTATTGATTATTTATTGTATGATATAAATCCGTGAAACGGGTTCCTGCAAAACAGATGGCAAACTGATAAACTTTTCTATGGCAATCCGGTAATAAAATCCAACCCGGATTTCTAACCCCTAGAGAAACGATTAAATGGCGGGAGCAATCGAAAAAGCGTGCAAAGCCTAAATTCATGTACCGATAGACATCTATCCAGGCATACACAACTGGAAAACGTGGAACAAAAGGAGCCGTGTAATTATAATTAAAATATATTATTAATTATAATAAGATTAAATCATTATTTAAAGCTATTAAAAATTAACAATTTTAACAAAATTTATTATATTTAATTTGTCATTATATTTTTATCTGATTGATTATCATTAATTTGATAATATACTATTTTTATTTAATTCATGATCTTTAGATGAATGTGCGATCAGGGAAATATAAATAGTCTAAGTGGGTAGCCTGTTTTCTGAGGTGTATCTTCTCTAAGGTAAATAGTTGACTATGGGATGGGCAAAGAACCGCTTGAGATTGGATAAACGAACTAGGGTACTATATCATTTTATTACTTTGTAAACATAGGAGCACAACGCGTTAATTATTATGCATTAAATTTAAAACAATGATACTATGAGAATTCCATTTCGCATTTTGTTTATTATTCTTTTTCCGCCTTTTTCTGTTGTAAATGCACAAATAAAACAGCCGGATTGGAAAGCCGTTGAGGAAGAAACCATGCAACATTTCCAGGCCCTGCTTCGGATGAATACCAGTGACCCTCCCGGAATTGAATTACCGGCAGTTGCGTACATGAAATCCCTGCTTGAACAGGAAGGAATTGAAGTGAAAACATTTTCGCTCGATCCCAAACGCCCCAATCTGGTAGCCCGTTTAAGAGGCAACGGCAAGAAAAAACCTATTTTAATTATGGGGCATACCGATGTGGTGAATGTTGATTCAACCAAATGGACCTATCCACCGTTCTCTGCTACCCGAAAAGATGGTTACGTATATGGCCGGGGTGCGGTAGATGACAAAGACAACGCTTCCACAGGCTTAATGCTGATGCTGCTGTTAAAAAGGATGAATCTTGTATTAGACAGGGACGTGATCTTTTTAGCCGAAGCCGGAGAGGAGGGAAACAGTGCGTATGGGATAGAGTTTATGGTAAAAGAGCATTGGCCTGAAATAGAAGCCGAATATTGTTTTGCGGAGGGAGGTGGTGTAACCCGTACTGACGGAAAAGTGCAATATGCCGCTGTGGCCACTACCGAAAAAGTTCCGCGTGGTGTAAGGCTTGTGGCACGTGGCATATCGGGGCATGGATCAGTTCCGTTAAGAAGCAATGCCGTTGTACACCTGTCGCAGGCTGTAGCAAAAATTGCGGCCTGGCAAACCCCCATGCGCTTAAATGAAACCACCCAGGCTTTTTTAAAGCGATTGGCTGAAATAAGTACCCCGGAACAGGCTGCCCGTTACCAGGTATTGCTTAGTGGCAAAAATACGGAACCCGTGCAGGAATTTTTGGCGGTGAATGAGCCGCGGTACTATTCCATGTTGCGGACCTCTATCTCGCCGAATATGATAAAAGGCGGGTATCGAAGCAATGTGATTCCCTCTGAAGCAGAAGCCACGCTTGATATCCGCGCGCTGCCGGATGAAGATATGCCCAAACTATTGGATGCCATGCGCGAGGTTATCAACGACCCGCAGGTGGAAATTATCAGTAATAGTAAATCAACGCGACCACCGGGGCAACCCTCCAGTCTGAATTCTGAGGCATTTCATGTAATAGAAGGCGCTATCAAGCGTACTTACAACACCTTAACCTTACCCACAATGCTTACCGGGGCCACCGATATGGCTTTTATCCGTGCAAAGGGTGTGGCATGTTATGGCATTGGGCCGATGACAGACAGTGAAGATGGCCCGAAAGGTTTTGGCGCCCATAGCGACCAGGAAAGAATTTTAGAAGAAGCCCTTCACAAGTTTTTACGTTTTCAGTGGGATATTATTTCTAACCTGGCAGTTCATTCAACAGCTAAGTAAAATCATCAACGCGCTATCTCAAATCTTTCCGCGAACCCAAGAGGTACAATTTTCATTGTTATCCGGTTAAGCAATTTTCAGTCGTAACCGGAAAGAATGCAACAGGCTGGTCAGGAAACCTTTTTACAATATTATAAAGGGATACATGAAAGCGCTAACTATGTAACAGCTGCTACCCGGTTTTATGAGACGTATTTTATGACGGTTACAGTAGATAGTGTTTTAAGGGTTGATTCGATAAAAAAAGCAGGCATGTTCAAAAACATACCCGGCAGTTCCAACGGTCCTATGATTGTTGAACAGGGTACACCAATGATTGGCTTTGCCCCGCTAGCTTCCTATTATGCCGGCGCTTTCAATGATGGTGCCCGGACGATCTATAATTACACCAAAAAAACTGAATATCTTGGCAAAGCATTGCTGTGGGCAAAAAGGGCCAATGAGTTTATAGATCAACCAGAGATCATGGACACCTATGCAAGACTTTTATACAAAACCAATCATAAGGATGTTGCGGTTACTTTGGAAACCAAGGCCATTGAAATAAGGAAATCGAAAAAAATTTCTGCTACAGAATATGAGAAAGTATTGGATGCGATGCAAAAGGGATTATCAAAAATTGATGAGTATTAGTAGTGCGATCGAAATGGATACCCTGATTGATTACACAAAAAACGATAACGCTAATACACCCAACAGCCCTGTAATAGATACAAGCGTATCCATTACTGACCATGTTTTAATCGTATCTTTTAAAGAAAGCTGAAAGTATTCACGAAATAACCAGAAGCCGGTATCGTTCACATGCGAAAACATCATACTGCCGGCACCAATACTGAGCACCATGAGGTTGGGGTTACTATATGTGGCAAGCATCATAGGGGCCATAAAGCCCGCTGTGGTAATGCCCGAAACGGTTGAAGAGCCTACAAATACTCGTATGATGGCAGCGATGGTCCAGCCGAGGATATAGGGATTGAGGTGTGTTAGCTGTAACTGGCCGGCAATGATCTGCGAAACACCTCCGTCGGTAAGTATCTGTTTTAATGCGCCTGCACCACCAAAGATCAACAAGATAGAAGAGATATCTTTTATGGCATCTACCAGGTATTGATTGATCTCTTTGCGCGAGTTATGCCTGATAATACCCAATGAGAAAAGTGCAAATAAAACAGTGATCAGCAAACTAACGGTAGCATCTCCTACAAATGTTATGGCATCTTTTATAAACCCATCTGCAAGAAAAGGGGATGCAATTGCACTTAATCCAATTAATACAATTGGAAGTAAGACAGTAATCAAACACACGTGCACGGGCGGCAATTTTTCAGCTACTACCTGTGGAGCAATAAAAGAAAGATTGGGTTGGGTCTTATATCCTTTCGCTGTTAATCCATATAAGGCGCCTGAGAGAAGGATGGCAGGTATCGAGATGATGATACCATAAAATAAAGTGAGTCCCATGTTTGCATGCAACTGCTTTACCAGGAATAAAGGTGCAGGATGTGGTGGCAGGTATCCCTGTGTTACAGATAAAGACGCGAGTAAAGGAAGGCTTACATATACGGCAGAGAGATTATTTCGAAAGGCAACGGTAATAGCAATCGGTACAAGCAAGATAAAACCCACTGAGTAAAACAATGGGAGTCCCACTATAAAACCGGTTACCATAAATGCCCATCGGATATGCCTGATCCCAAACCATTCCGTCATTTTAGCCGAGATCTGCTGTGCGGCACCGCTTACACCGATTAATTTCCCCAGCATAGCGCCCAATGCAATGATGCCTGCCAGCGAACCAAGTGTGCTACCCATACCGTTTTGTACAGACAAGATTAATTTCTCCGGCTTCATTCCTAAAACGAGGCCCATTGTGAGTGTTACAATCAGGAAAGACAAGAAAGTATTGAGCCGAACATAAGATATCAGCAACACCAATACAAGAATACCCAGTATAGTAATAAGTATTGCCATAGCGTTTTAAGATTATTCTTCTTTTAAATAATATTCATTCTTTAAAAGTTTAAAATTTCGTTATTCATTTGCCAAATGGTATTGCTTATTAAGTAATTCAATCAGATTAATGGCTTGCCTTTTTTGATTACGCAGAATAGTTGTCTCTCCAAAAAAAGTAGCTTTCCGTTGGTGAATAAAATAGATCAATTGATTAATCTGATCGGGATTTCTGCTTCGCAATTGGGGGTTCCCTTCCGGACGCTTAATATAAAACCGAGAGCCGGTGGCAAAATCTTTCTCACTTATCTGATTTCGTAACTCGCTTGAACGCACAAACATTTTATCAAGAATAGTTGCATCGAATAATAACCCGATCAGCGGATATACCATTTCATTTTCCTTTACTTCCATTGATGCTAACTGTTCATACTTATAAACGGTTTTTTCATAATCCAACAGGCTATGCGTCACTTCACGGTCCCGGATTAATCGGGTACTTCCCGAGTTCTTCATTTCTTTAAATGAATTCAGGCTGGCTTCAAAACTTCCGCTGCGGGTTGCTACCCTTGCAAAATAGTATAGGTCTTGCCCTCTCTCGGTTGGACCTGGTTGTTCAAGTATTGTGATTAAAGAGTCAAAAGACTCTGATCGTTTATATAAAGCGACTGTCCATACATTTAAGTTAACCGTGTCTCGTACAAGATCTTTTTTGATATTTTCTATGTATTCTTTTTCTTTTGCTTTGTCTCCAAAATACTCTCTGATGTTTTCTGCAATAAATCCCATGGTAACAGCTAAGAATATCATTAATCCTTCCAGCAGGTATTCTTTAAAACTTTTCTTTTCTATGTGTGGGTGGTGGTGGACTTCCATTGGAGAGTTTGGGGTTTGGAGTTTGGGGTTGAATTACCCATTGCTTTATAAATGTTGGTTTTATTTTGCCAGGGCACCTGGATTAAACCCTTTAGCCAAATCGAATGTGGCACCTACCGAACCTACCACACAATCTCCGCGCTTCAAGCCTGCCCATTCCCTTATTTGGTATACCGGTTCTATGCCTGTACAATGTGCGCCCATAAAATAATGGATTCCTGCCTTTTGTAACTGACCGGCTGTCCACCGGATCTGTTCATCTGTATTTTGAAACAGATGAAACCCGCCAATAGCCGCATATACCGGCTCCTGGTGCAGGTTTTCCCTTGCCTGTGTAATGGTGTTGATGATTCCGGAATGCCCGCACCCGGAAAGCAATATCAACCCCTTATCCGTGCGAATAATCAACGACATGTCTTCCGGAAGATCATCGGCTACTGTTTTACCAGAATCATCTTTCTTTTTGCCTCTCTGGTCATAATTTTTTTCTGGATATTTTCTGGCAACAGGCCCTGTTACATACATACCGGGAAAGATCTCTTCGAATGTATTGTGTATAATTATTTTTCCACCGGACTGCACGTATAAGGCTGAATCTTTTTTTAGTTTAGTGTCTTCGGCACCTGCACTATTTATACGGGTATCAAAAATTCCACTTGCAACATGGGTAACAGACAAAGCATCTTTATGGCGACTGCTGATTTCATTTCTTACAGGCATCCAGCCAATGGTATGATCCCAATGGTTATGGCTTAATACAAAACAGGGTATCGTTGACAGATCGATCTTCATTGCTTTACTGTTATCCAGTACCGTTCTTTCATGACTGCCTGCATCGAATAATATTTTTACCGAATCGGCCTCTACCAATGCAGAGAAACCCCATTCACCCATTCCTTGATCTGCCAGCATGGTACTGAGTATGGTGATCTTAAGGTTTTTAATGGTATGACCGGTCTGGGCAAATAAACTGACGCCCACAAAAAAAAGTAATGAAAAGATGAGGGCTTTTCTCATGTATGCATTTTAGATAATGATAGCAGATTAAATATAAACTATTTATTCTATATCTCAAGCCCATCGCCAACCTTCTTTCTGGGTTTATCTGAAAACGTAGCAGATCATCATTGGTAACCACTCTTTTGCGGGAAGCATTCTCACCAGGTTTACCAAAATTGTATGCCTTTTCTTACCAATGGCTTTTTACGCTAAGATCATTCCCGGGTGTTTAGCGGCCAGGTACAGGGTATCATTTCCGTCTTAGCCAGGTTCAATCATGTCCATTGATTACCCGGGTATTGTTTACTATCCGGTATGCGGTTATCCGAATTTAACTGATGTCATCGTCAATGACCCGCCAACAGCTTTATCGTTAAAAAATGATACAGCCTCTTCTTTCCCTTTTAAACCTAATGTATAAATCAACGGCAGATAATGTTCCGGCGTTGGAATGGCCAGCATAGCTTCTTTGCCCAGACTTTGATAATGGATAAGTTTATCATGAGCGCCTTCACTAATCATTTTTTTAAATGACTCATTCATCTGTACAGCCCAATCGTATCCGTATTCAGGCTTATCCAGTTTGTCCCAGGCAACCATTCGTAAGTTGTGTACCATATTACCACTGCCAATGATCAATACCCCCTTTTTGCGTAATGCATAGATCTCTTTGGCAAGATCATAATGAAATTGGGCATCTTTGGTATAATCAATACTCAATTGTAAAACGGGAATATTTGCAAGCGGGTACATATGTCGAACGACTGACCATGTGCCATGATCCAATCCCCAGTCATGGGCCAGGCCCACTTCTGCAGAATGGATCATAGCTGCTGTTTCCCTGGCCAGCCATGGATTGCCGGGTGCCGGGTATTGTACATCATATAATGCTTTAGGAAAACCTCCAAAATCGTGAATAGTAGGTGGTGCATCCATTTCTGTAATATGTGTGCCTTTGGTAAACCAGTGTGCCGAAACTACCAGCACTGCGGCAGGGGTAGGAATTTCTTCAGCAATCAACGACCACCTTCTGCTAAAATCATTGTCCTCAATGCCATTCATGGGAGAACCATGACCCACAAACAATACAGGCATCAGGTATTCCCTGGGTTCCAGGCCTTCCGCAAAATTTTTAAACCTGTTAAGTGTGTTGATGCCGTTCATGATCATTACCCCCCGGAATAATTTTTATAGGTTAGATAAAATACTTAAATGATATGCTTTACAAATTTCTAATTAAATAACCGATAATTTACTAGGTTTTTGTTTATTATATGTGAAGTATGGGGGCATGTATGTTCGGGCTATCAACAATAACGCAACATAACAATAAAACCGGCATATGAGCAGGTACGGGTTTTACCGTTTTAACTGTTATGAATGATGTAAAACTGCCTTTTTTAGCATAAATGTGTGAATGATATAAGTTTTCCTGCTCATGCTGTAACAATCCTCATGATCGATGTACAGACTTTTGTATGATAAATTTTTGCCCAATAAAGGACAAAATCTATCACACAAAAATCGTTTATGAAAAAACAGCTTTTACAAATCGCATGTGCACTTTCTCTGGTACTGATCAGTACTACTGGGATGATAGCCCAGGATACAAGTTCAAGAAGCGCTACCCTAGTAGCCCCACCACTTTTTACGGGCAACGAAGGATTTAAGACATGGTCTATCGGGTTTCATGCCGGTGCTATGGCGCCATTTTCTGCTGCAGGCGGAAGAAATGATTTCTCTAACTGGCAAACCTCACTGGGTTATGGCGCTTATATTAAATACCAAATATCACATGTATTGGGTTTACAACTGGATGTAATGCGTGGTAAATTAAAAGGTAATAACGAAAAACTTTGGGCAGGCTTACCACCTCCCGGCCCTTTCTATTCATTTGAAACAGAGCTGCATTGGGCAACCAGTTTAAGTGGTGTGGTTACATTGGGTAATATCAACTGGTCTCAGTTGCATACCTCTATCCAGCCTTACATTTCATTAGGTGCAGGTGCCGTTAATTTTAATGCTACCACTGTAAGCAATTCAGGTACTAGCGTAAGTTATAATCCCAATGGAAGCAATACGGAGTTTTATATTCCTATCGGCTTCGGTATGAAAGCCAATTTGTCACAAAGTGTAAATCTCGATCTGGGTTATACCATGGCTTATGTAGATGCGGATAATTTAGATGGCTATGTAAAATCTCCTTATAACGGAGACAAATTCTCGTATGCACATATTGGCCTTGAGTTTATGTTAGGCAAAGCCCATAAGCCACAATTGGCCAGGCATAACCCTCCTGCTCAATTAGCGCAGAATATGAAAGATGCTGATGATGCGTTAAGTGCTTCATTACGTGCCAGCGAAGAAAGGTATAACCAACGTCTTGCAGAGATCAACGCTTTGCGTGATGAGCTGAATAAAATGAAGATGGATTCTGATGGTGATGGCGTATCTGATTATTTTGATAAATGTCCGAATACCCCGCGTGCTGTGAAAGTAGATGGCGCCGGTTGTCCATTACCTGTTCCACCAGCTCCGGCTAAGGATACCGTTGTAAAAGTGTATAATAATACCTATGTTATTACCGAAGAAGATAAAAAAATAGTAAGTGAGGCCGTTCACAATCTTGAATTTGAATTTGCGAAAGCAACTATCCGTGCAAGATCACTCCCTTACCTGAACAGGGTTGCAGAAGTGTTGGCAAAAAAAGGCTTTAGCCTTAAACTAGCCGGACATACGGATTGGGTAGGTTCTGATGCAGCTAACCTGCGTCTTTCTAAAGACAGGGCCGAATCAGTTAAAAACTACCTGGTTTCTCAAGGCGCTTCCAGTGCCCGTATTGAAGCAGCCGGTTATGGTAAATCACAACCGATCGCTACCAATAAAACAGAGGCCGGAAGACAAAAGAACAGACGAGTTGAATTTACGCTCTATTAATAGCCTATAAAACAGAAAGGCCTGCAGTAATATACTGCGGGCCTTTTTGACATAACAGCTATAAGGGAATCATTAATATAAACGGGTTTACAAGTTATATAGCCTATCTTGGGCATTGAAAAAATATTTGATTTATCAACCCCATCAAAGTCTCCGTATAACTATAAAACCAATTGTTGCGCTTCTTATACATTGGTTTTATTAAGGAACCGGATTAACCTTTCTGGTAGTACTGAAACCATTTCTGCTTTATAAAGAAAGTATAGGTATGCAAACTATGCATATTCAACCCCCCTTTTTTATGGGGTTTAATAAAACTTTATGAAACTATATATAAAATTCATGGTGAGTTTGCGCTGCAAAATGGCAGTGAAAGAAGAGTTAAAAAAACTCGGCCTTCATTTTATTGTTGTAGACCTGGGCGAGGTAGAGATCATGGAAGAACTGGTGCAGGAACAAAGAGAGGCTTTAAAAAAAGGTTTATTGATTTCAGGCCTTGAACTGATGGATGATAAGCGTGCTATCTTAATAGAACGTATCGGTAATGTGATAACAGAAATGATACATGGATCTGATGAATTACCGATTATGAACTATTCGAATCATATCAGCGAAAAACTTCAGTACGATTATACCTATTTATCTAATCTTTTTTCTGAAGTGAAGGGAATGACCATCCAGCAATTCATTATCGTGCATAAAGTAGAAAAAATAAAAGAATTGATCATTTACGATGAGATGAATATCACTGAAATAGCCTGGAAACTGAATTATAGCAGTGTAGCCCATTTATCTAACCAGTTTAAAAAAATAACCGGGCTATCACCCACGCATTATAAACAACTGAAACAGAAAACGCGTAATCCGATAGAAGATATTGGCAACAGTGAATTATTGAAGAAGAATTAAAAATGAAAAAATGACAAACATCAGGCATCAATCAGAATATGCAAGAAGCCTTATTGAAGCAAGCCTCGACCCACTTGTAACCATCAGCACAGAAGGAAAGATCATGGATATGAATGAAGCTACTGTAACGATAACAGGCGTGCAGCGGAAGGACCTGGTCGGCACCGATTTCTTTGAATATTTTACCGAACCGCAAAAAGCAAGAGAAGTATACCAGGATATTTTTGAAAAGGGCTTTGTGGCAGACTATCCGCTTACCATGCGCGATCACAAATTAACAGATGTATTGTTTAATGGTTCTATTTATAAAGACGACCAGGGAAATGTACTGGGCGCCGTAGTAGTAGCAAGGGATATTACCGAACTGAAAAGAATAGAAAAAGAATTTATAGAAGCCAAAGTATTTGCCGAACTGGCCACAGCCATTGCAGAAGAGGCCCAAAGCAAGGCAGAAACCGCCACACGTATTGCCATAGACGCGGTAAAAGCAAAACAGCAATTCCTGTCAAACATGAGCCACGAGATACGTACGCCCATGAATGCCATTATCGGTTTTACCAAAGTGGTTTTGAAAACAGAATTAACTGCCAAACAAAAAGAATACCTGACCGCGATAAAAATGAGTGGCGACGCATTAATTGTTTTGATCAATGATATACTTGATCTGGCAAAAGTAGATGCAGGTAAGATGACATTTGAGCAAACACCGTTTAAAATGGCATCTTCCATTTCTGCCATGTTGCATTTATTTGAGACCAAGATACAGGAGAAGAACCTGGAGTTGATCAAAGAGTATGATAATCGAATACCGGAAGTACTATCAGGCGATCCCGTTCGCCTGCACCAGATCATACTAAACCTCGTAAGCAATGCCGTTAAGTTTACTAACAAAGGAAAAATTACGGTTAGTGTTAGACTGCTGACTGAAGACGAGGAAAAAGTGAGTATCGAGTTTGCCGTAAAAGATACAGGCATCGGTATACCTGAAAATAAAATGGATAAGATTTTTGAAAATTTTCAACAGGCATCCAGTGGTACGTCAAGAATATACGGAGGAACCGGTTTAGGGCTGGCTATCGTAAAACAACTGGTAGAGCCACAGGGAGGGCATATAACGGTTACCAGCAAAGTAGATGAGGGTTCTACTTTCAGCTTTGTTTTACATTTTCAAAAAACAAAAGCTGCGGCTGAAGCAGAAATATTACTGGCGGTACCGGATACCATTGTTAAAAATATAAAAGTGCTGGTAGTAGAAGATATGGCGCTGAACCAGTTACTGATGAAAACCTTGCTGGATGATTTCGGGTTTGAAAGGGATATTGCCGGTAACGGAAAAATAGCCATTGAAAAATTGGAAACACAATCCTATGATATTATCCTGATGGATCTGCAGATGCCCGAGATGAATGGGTTTGAAGCTACCGAGTACATCCGGAAAACGATGAAATCCGATATTCCTATTATTGCATTAACAGCCGATGTAACGACAGTCGATCTCGCCAAATGCAAGGCAGTAGGCATGAATGATTATATAGCCAAACCCGTAGATGAACGCCTTTTGTATAGCAAGATCATTGGACTGGCAAAAAAATCCCCTCCTGTAACACCTGTCGAAAAAAAAATTACCCCGGATAGTTTTCTTGCTAAAGAAAGGTATACCGACCTGGCTTACCTAACCCGCCGCACAAAATCAAATCCGGCATTGATGATGGAAATGATTGCGTTGTACCTGGAACAAACACCGCCTTTGATCAGCAGTATGAAAGAAAGTTTTGCTTCCAAAAACTGGGAAACATTACAGGCAACTGTTCATAAAATGATACCCTCATTTTCGATCATGGGGATCCATACCAATTTTGAAAAAATGGCCATACAGGTAAAGGAATATGCCGGCTTACAACAACACGAACCGGCAATCAGTGATTTTATAGTACAACTGGAAAATGTTTGCAACCAGGCCTGTACAGAATTAAAAGAAATGTTTAAACAGATTAAAGATCAAGCAAATGAAAAATAACCAAAAAATCAAATTGTTTCTTGTTGATGATGATGCTGTATTTCTGAAACTGCTGGAAATAGAGTTTCAAGAGTTTCCCGAGTTCAGCGTCCGAACATTTGCAACCGGTGAATTATGTATTGCCGGTTTATCAGATAAACCCGATATGGTTATCCTGGACTACCAATTAGACGGTATTGACAAAAAAGCCATGAACGGCATACAAACCTTGGATACTATAAAAAAGATCAATAGCGATATACCGGTTGTTATGCTCTCGTCACAGGATAAGATTGAAGTAGCTGTTGATTGTATGCACCACAAAGCATTTGATTATGTTGTGAAAAGTGAAACTGCTTTTTTACGGCTGCAAAAGATCATTACCAGAATGATGGAACATACAAAAGTAGAAAAACAACTTAACTGGTATATGGAAAGAATGTAATGAGCGTAAACGCTACAAAAGCTTCTGAACACCCAAACACTGATATAACCACTTTTCATCAGTGAAATATGCAAGTTATTCCCATTCGGGTGTAACATATATCTTCTCAAATACATCCATTTTTACATAGCAACTATTTTTCCATTTCTAGGGTTTAAGCTTTATGCTAGCCCTTTTCACTAGCTTCTTTTACCCATATAAAATACTACTGAATGAAAAAGATTATTTTACTACTAACCGTTTTACTTGGCAGCTTTGTTACGAAACCGGCTGATGCACAGGTTCGCGCAGGTATAAATATTAACATCGGATCGCAACCTATCTGGGGGCCGGTCGGATACGATCGTGCAGACAATTATTACCTGCCGGATCTTGATGTATTCTACAATATTCCAAGCCGTCAATATGCTTACCAGGAAGGTGAGCGCTGGATGTTTTCAAATTCTTTACCTGCCCGTTACCGCAACTATGATCTATATAGTGGGTATAAAGTTGTGGTAAATGAAGATCGCCCATACCGTTATGCCGATCGTTACAGAAACCAATATGCCGGTTATAAAAATAACCACAGTCAGCAGGTGATCCGTAACAGCCATGAAGAAAAGTATTTCGAAAGCAGGGAGCATCCGGAACATAATAAATGGAAAGGAAACAATGACAATAATGGCAATGGTAAGGGCAAGGATAAAAAAGATAAAGAAAATGGACATGATAATGGACGCAGGGAACATGGAGATAATCATGACCATAAATAATATAGTATCCTGAATAAAGCAGAAACCATTTTTATGTAAATAAAAGTGGTTTTCTTTTTCAGAATGGCTGTGAATCATGTAAGTCATTGACCGAAACGTGTAAGCGAAACCATTAACATTACTTCATCTTTACATAGTGATAATACATTCACTATAATAAAATCAATCATGAATAACTTGACAGAATTAAAGGGCAACTGGAACGAAACCAAAGGAAAACTGAAACAGAAGTTTGCCATGCTTACAGACAATGATTTGTTACTGGTAGAAGGGAAGCAGGACGAGATGCTGGGAAAACTTCAGGTAAAGCTCGGAAAAACAAAAGAGGAGATCCATAAAATCATTGCTTCTTTATAAAATGTATTATTCATTCATCCTTAAAACATATCAAAATGGGAAACATCTTATACATTATTGCAGTCATACTGATTATTGGCTGGCTGATCGGATTCGTTGGCTATAATACAGGGGGTATCATTCATATCCTGCTGGTGATCGCCATTATTGCCATTATTCTACGAGTGATTGAGGGAAGAAGGCCGCTGTAAACAACTGCGTTAAACCGGAATTCCTGTAACAAAAGTATGGTCAGGTTTCTAACAAGATAGCATGCTAAAAAATACAAATTTGTAAATGGCTAATCCATTTGCAAATTTGTATTTTTTATATACCCAGGTGATGCCATTTAGCTGTGAATCACTTTCGGTGCCAATAATTTATATAACACCGGTGTTACCACTCTTGTTAATAAAGTAGAACTGATCAGTCCTCCAATAATAACCAATGCCAATGGCGAATACAATGGATTATGTTCCATCACAAGGGGTATTAAACCACCGATGGCTGTTAGGGTAGTTAGAATGATGGGGATAAAACGCGTTTCCCCCGCTTCCTGTATGGCATCATCTAAACTGGCGCCGTTACGGCGTAACTGGTCGGTATAATCTACCAGTAATATAGAATTTTTCACTTCAATTCCTGTAAGTGCAATCACACCAATAATAGCCACAAAAGAAAAGGTATTACCCGTTGCCCATAACATCAATACAGCTCCGATAATACCTAACGGAACCACAGACAATACAATCAAGGTTCCTTTAAAGGTTTTGAATTCGAGTATCAGAATTCCTAAAATCCCAAAAACAGTAATGAGTATGATCGTGCCTAATCCCCCAAAACTTTCCTGGCTGGCTTCTACATCACCCGCAGCTTTGTAATGCGCGTCTTTAGGCAATTTCATCTGATCCAATTGTTTAATGATGGCTGTGGTAAGTTTTGCAGTATTATATCCATTCCTTACAAATGCGGTTACCACCGTAAATCTATCTTTATCATAGTGATTGATTGCTGTAGGTGACCCCTGAAGCTGTACATCTGCCAGCTGGCTTAATGGAACAGATACACCATTATACGAACTCACATAGATCTTACGGAACACATCAACATTCTGCTTACCTTCTCTCGGTAAGGTTACTGTAATATAATAATCATCCCCATTATCTTTTCTGAATGTACCGATGTTTACACCGGTTACTGCCATGCGGATTGTGCGGTCAATATCTGCAACCGGCACACCCAATAATGCCGCTTTCTCTTTGTTTACTTTTATGGTAATATCTGTTTTTAAAGTGGTCAGTTCATTGTTCACATACATGGTTCCTTCGGTCTGCTTCAGCAAAGATTCTACGCGAAAACTCAATGCACGCAAAGTATCCAGATCCTCACTAAACAACCGGATCGCAATCGGCGCCTCTACCGGCGGACCCTGTTCAAAATCCTTTACTTCAATTTTAGCATCTGGGTAATGATTGAATATCCTCCGTAACGAGTCGATCAGTTTTCTTTTTTCCAGTGGCGGCGTATCTTTTAACTGAACAAATAATTGTGCATAGCTAGCCTGCGCGCTTTTAGGAATCACATTATAATAAATACGTGGGTTACCGTGGCCAATATTGCTTGCATAGTTACGCAGGCCAGGTATCGTTTTGATCTGTTGCTCAACATAACGGGTTACTTTATCCGTTGTTTCCAAATTACTGCCCAGTGGTGTTTCAATATTGATCAGGAACATAGGCTTCTCTGACGAAGGAAACAAACTAAAACCGACTACCGGTATTAAGGAAATACTTCCTGCAAAAATTGCAATGGCTACCAGTAGGGTTGTGTATGGCCTTGCAATGGCATTGTGCAATAAACGGCGGTAAGAACCGCTGATCAGCTTTTTTAATCCACGTAAAAATATATTTCCATCCGGGCGCTCATGGCCGCTTAGGATCCTGCTTGATAAAAAAGGAACAATGGTAAGCGATACGAATAAAGAGGCCAATACCGTACAAACAACCGCAGCCGGCAAACTACGGATAAAATCTCCTGCCCCTTCCGGCAAAAATAACAAGGGAAGAAAGGCAAATATTAAAGTGGCCGTACAGCCTAATACAGCAAGCCCGATCTGTTTGGTGGCAGCCATAGCCGCTTCACGCTTGCTGTAACCCATTCTCAGGTAACGTTCAATATTTTCTACTACTACAATACTGTCATCCACCAATAAACCCAGGGCTACTACCAATCCAACAATACTTAACTGGTTAATGGTAAAACCAAATATATCCAGCATAAACAAACCGATGGCCAATGAAAGCGGTATGGAAACCATTACCACTATAGAAGCCCTTACACCCAATGGCAGCAGGGTAAGCAGTACAAGAAATATCGCAATCGCAAAATCTCTGGTAAAGCCACCAAGCCTATGGTGCACACTTTCCGCATTATTAAAACTCTGTTCGTATTGAATAGAAGGCGGCAAGCTGGCTTTAAATTTATCCAGCACGGGTTGCATTTGTGCTTCTACATCAAAAATATTGGTGCCCATTTTACGGCTGGCAGTTACAAACACAGCACGCTTACCGTTCAGGCGTGCCATATAACTGGGGTCTTCATAGTTAAAACTTACTTCGGCAATATCTTTTACATACACCATTTTGCCATTACTACTGCTTACAATGGTATGCCTGATTTCATCAATCGATTTGTAATCACCGCTTGTTTTTACATTAAACCGTTTACTGCCCATATCAATACTACCGGCAGGGATATTTACGTTCTCGGCCTGTATCTCCCCCATCACACGGTTAAGCGGTATGCGCGCCTGCGACATTTTTTCAAGGTTGATCGAAACCCTTACCTGCTGATGTGGGAAAGCCCAGTTATCTACGTTCTTAAGGGTTTTTACTTTCTCCAGTTGTTCTTTTAATTTCTTACTCCATTCTTCAAGGTCTTTGAAAGGAGTGGTTTCACTCATCAGCGCAATCTGTGAAATGTTCACATCGCTTGGTGAAAATTTCATAATCTCAATGCTCAGGATATCTTTTGGCAACGAACTTCGTAGCGCATCTATTTCACGAACGAGGTCCTGGTATTTTTTATCCGGATTTGTTGAATATTTAAAATCAATACGTATCACCGCCAAACCATCATCAATGCGGGTAATGATGCGTTTGATATCATCCATCTCATTAAGCTTTTTCTCCATCGGGTCAATCACAAGGGTTTCCATATCTTTAGGACTGGTGCCCGGATACACCACTATCGCATTAAACTGCGGCGCCTGAAAATCAGGGTCCTCTCCACGTGGCATATGCAGCAACGAGTTCACCCCAATGGCTATCAGCATCACAAACACGATGAGTGTGAACTGGTAATTCTTTACTGAAAAATCGGTTATTCTCATAACAGTTATTTTAAGCAGTAGCTACTGCTGATTATTTTTTGCTTACCGGCTTCTGTACATATCTCGTCTTCGTTGTGTCACTCACTTATACAGTTGTACCTCCTTCAACATGTATAATGTATTATTCATAAGACTTATGGCCTTGTCCACACTTCTGTCCTTCCCAATAACGAGAAACCGATATACCCCCTTACTTCCAGTGTGTTTTTATCTTTTAATTTCATATTACAGGAATACGTCTTCCCATTATTAGGGTCATAGATGGTACCACCCTCCCATTTATCCTTACCGTTAAATTTGAAATTCTTCAGGATCACGGTACCCATCAGTTCGTGGCTGCGTAAAGAGGCATCCGGATTCTTTTCATCTTTTCTTCCGGGCTCTTTTCCCCAAACAATCTTTCCGAAAAAACGGTCGGATTCTTTGTAGATCTCAATCTTTCCGTCTTTGGGTGCCGTTAACCAAACACCCATAATGGCATCTGACTGGGTTTGCGCCTGGGTAGTAAGGTTTAAGCCGAAGGTCATCATAACCAGGTATACTATCTTTTTCATATTTTGTTATTTAGTTTTGTTTGGATTTTTTTTACAACAGCTTTTTCTGTGAGGTAGCCAACACCTGTGGTGATCACTTCCTGTACATTATCCAATCCACTGTTTACACCTACCTGTTCATTTTCTATAAATGCGATCTGTACAGCATGTTTTTGTACACTCTTTCCATCGGCATTCAGTGTATACACAAATGCATGCTTGCCATCACCTTCCGTAATCGCTTCAATAGGTACAAGCATTACCTTTTGCTTTTTAGCAGGATGTAATTCTATTTTAGAAAATAACCCGGCTGCAAAACGTTCAGCGCCCGGTAATATTTTTACTTCCACTTCATAGGTATTGCTATATGGGTCTGCAGCCGCTGCCATTTTAGTAATCACGCCTTTGAAAAGCTTATCAGGATAGGCATCAATGTGTACGGAAGCCATATCGCCAAGTTTTAAAGCGGCCCAGTCTTTATCGGATGAGCCAAAACGAACTACCCAATCATTAGGGGTATTACCGGTTATAAAAAATACCGGTGTACCCGGGCCGGCAATTTCCCCTTCATTCATAAGTTTCCTAATTACCGTTCCATTCTCAGATGCCCTGATCTGCGCATATTGTTTATTGAATTGGGCAATGCGCATATTTTCATCAGATACATCTAATTGCGTTTGCACATTCTGTAACTGCTCCAGTGTGGCAGCGGTATCTGCATAAAGATTTTTTATACGGCCCAGGTCGCGTTTAATCTTATCTATGCCTTTACCCGCCTGGTCAATTTGCGCATTGATCTCGGTCAGGTCCAGTGAAGCGAGTAACTGCCCCTTCACCACTTTATCGCCCTCTTTTACATAGATCTTTGAAATAATACCGCCGATTTTAAAGGATGGTCTTGATTCGGTTGCAGAAGCCATCAATCCGGAATACTGGAAAGTGGCCACATGATCGGTTAATACAATCGGCGAAGTACTTACCGAAATCACTTCATCCGCTGTATTGTTTTCTGTTGGCTTTTCTTTCTGCCCGCAGGATGCCCATACGATCGTGGAAAGCAGGAGCAGTGGTTTAACTATTTTCATAACAAAAATTTTCCGGTTTATTTAAATGAATAAGATGCATTGGCCCTTTCTAGTTCGGCCTGCCTGTTTAATACATTGAGTTGTGCAAGCGAGTATTTAATGCCGGCATTCGTCATCTGTGTGCGGGCATCAATCAGCTCAATCTGTAATGCTTGTCCTTCACGCCAGCGTTTTTCTACAATACGGTATACTTCAGCTGTGCCCTGCATTTCATCCCGATTACTTTGTAATGACTCCCAGGCACTGAGATAACTATTGAAAGCAGTAGCCACCTGAAGATCCAATTGGTTTTGTACATCAACCTGCTTGTTCTGCAATGCATCTATTGCCACACGGGTTTCTTTGATCTTGATTTTATTCTCATACCCTTTGAACAGGCTCCATTGTAATTGCAAACCGGCCAACTGGTAAAACTGTTTGTCGTTGAATTTGTAACCATACCCCTGGAAACCGGCGTTGTAGAATGCATTCAGTTTGGGTAATTCTCCACCCTCATTTAATTTTTGGCTAATCCGTAATTGTTGTGAACCGCTTCTCAGTTTCGTTAATTCTTCGCGGTTAACCGTGCTTTCTACTGATGAAACTGTAGGCGGCTGAATCGCATCCAATGCCTCATACGCCATTATAACTGGTGCTTCGAAAGGCCTGTTGAGCAAAAAATTGAAATATGCCAATGCATTTTTTCGGTTCTGTTCCGCATCTGTCCGCAAGGCATTTACCTGGCTTAGCTGTGTTTTAGCTTTTAGCGTAACTTCTTTGGTAGCCATATTATTGGCTACCAATTTTTCTGCTACCCGCAGATTTTCCTGCACAAGGCCTTCTGCATTTTTATAGATTTCTACTGAACGGCCCGTCTGCAATAACTGGTAATAAGCCAGCTTGATCTGTTTTACCAGTTCCCGGCGATAAATTTCTTTATCTGCCTGTTTCTCTTTGATCTGCTCTTCTTTCAGTTGTTTGTTGTAACGGATATCGGAATTGAAAACGGGGTACAATATTTCTGCCCTGGTATCATGAAAATCGTTCGGCAAAAAATGGATGGTCTGGTTGTTGATCTGCGGAAAAGAATTGGAAGCCGTTAGCTGGTTCAGTGTTTTATATACATTATTCAACAGGTCGCCAATCGGAAGTTCCTGTGTCCTCCCCCCCGTGGCTACGGTGTATTGTGCATTCAGGTTCAACTGCGGAAAAAATAATGTCTTCGCCCTGTCCAACTCGAGCTTAGCGGTTCGGATATCAAAATTATACTGCCGCAATGCCAGATTGGAATCGATCCCCATTTGAATATAGGTATCCAAAGCAGGCTGCGTAGAAGCTGCCAGGCTGATAAACAGACTCAAGAACAGCAGGTATAAAGTTTTTGTTTGCATGTGTGTCTTTTATAAATTATGTCAAATAAATTAACAATGTTAAGTAATCAGTAAAAAAATATAGACTAAATAGATCTATCGATAGTTCCCAATAGCCAGTTTAAAGATTGGTGCATCATCCGGTTTACATCCTGGCCTGGCACCAGTTTACCCAGCCTTTCCCTGATGGCTAAAGAAACCAATCCGTGTACCAGCCCCCAGATAGACATCGCCACCACTTCTACAGGCGCTTCTTTGATCATGCCTTTATCCATACATTCTTTTAACAGGTTTTGCAAAGCCCCCAAAGCATTATCACCCAGCGACCAATCGCATTCTTCCATCGTATTCAGCACATTCATCGGTGCCCGTTGAATAAACATCACATCGTAGAACTCAGGATGCGTAAGGCCAAAATGAATATAATTCTCTCCCATTTTATATAAACGCATCAAGGGATTGGGAATATCGGCCAGGTTCTGGTTCAGTTCCAGCATTTTGGCAAAACCCATTTCATGCAGGTGGAAAAAGATCTCGTCCTTATCCTTGAAATAGAGATAAACGGTAGTGGGACTGTACTCTATCTGCTCTGCTATCTTACGGATGGTCACATGGTCGTACCCCTCTTCCACAAAGAGTTTCATAGAAGCATCTAGGATCATTTTCCTGATCTCAATCTTCTGCTTTTCCTTTCTTTCTGCTATTCCCATGTGTTGTGCTTGACGGCACAAATATACTTAACACTGTTAAGTATCAAAATTTTTACTGACTTTTTTTGAAAAAAAGCGGATCCCCGCCTAATCACGCCTATTAAAAAGGACTTGTTTCATGTGTGGCTGTTTCCGAACTTACCGTACCAGGCTATTTGGCCCAGGCTAATACACTCATCGTTTGGGCTTACCTGCTTATGGAAAAACAAATGCCGTTTTTGTTGCATCATTTCAATTATCATATCGATCAGTAAACTGCGCTGAAACACCGAACCGCTGAATGCAATTTTATCAATAAAGTAATGATCACTGATGCGTGAGATGGCTTTGGCCAATGAATAAAAGAATTTCCACGCGATCACATCATTCGATTCTTTTTGTGACCAGTCTTCTATTAATTCACTTATCAGTTGTCACCACTCAATGATTCCATCCACTAAGGGCAGGTTATAATAATCATAAGAATGATAGGTACATTTTTGGGCCAGTGCTTCCAGTTGCACAGAGGCTTCATCGTCATAACTGGTAACAGGCGCTATACCAAGCAAACAGGCTACTCCATCTATCAAACGGCCCATACTGCTGGTCATTACCGTTTGCGGTTGTTGCAACAGTTGCAGGTAATGCACCCACTCTTTATCTGTAAAATGTTTTTGCAATAATCTTTGTGAAGCAGGATAATTACTTAGTAAACTCATCGCACTCAGCCGTGGTTCCCTGTTCATGTTTTCACCCGATAATTGCGGGAAATTCGCAAGATGTGCTGTTCGCCTGATCTCACCCTGGTCATATATAAATATTTCTCCGCCCCATACCTTTTCATCATTGCCATAACCACCCCCGTCCCATATGATGCCCAGAACCGGTTCTTTCTGTTCCAGCAAATGGTTTTCTGCCATTACCGCCGCAAAATGTGCTTTATGGCGCTGTACCTGTGTGAAGGAGCTATGCGCTGCTGCTGAGATTTCCCTGCCCCGCTCCGATACATGGCAATGCGGATGGTTATCTGTAATAATATGGTTAGCCTTAAAGCCCAGTATGGTTGACACATGATGCAAAGAAGCATCATAATTTTTTTGCGATTCTGCTGATTGCTGATCGCCTAAAAACTGGCTGATAAACAAATAATCATTATGCGAAACGGCAAAAGCGCTTTTTAGGTCAGTACCCATAGCCAATGTATGATTGGGCATAGCTGCAAAAGACAATGGATAATAAGTCGGCGCTAATCCACGCCCTCGGCGGAGGATGATCTTTTGCCCGCGGCTCGTAAACTGCAGCACACTATCCTCCTGTGGAGCTACTATGTTCCTGTCGTACGTAAGTATATACTCTGCTATATCGCTGAGCCTGTTCCGCGCTTCTTCATCTTTGTAAATGATCGGCGACCCGCTGAGATTGGCGCTGGTGGCAATTAATGGTTTGCCAAACCGGTCGGCAATCAATTGCAATAAAGGAGAAGAGGGTAACATCGCACCGATAGTATTTAGTCCGGGTGCTATATGCGGTACACAGATATTATTTTCCGGATGCTTCTTTAAACGGCACAAAACAATAGGCGCAGACTTATCTTTTAAAGCCGCCACTTCTATCGGCCGTATGTCGGTATCGGCATACAACATTTCAAGATCGGCATATAATAGGGCAAAAGGTTTTGAAGAGGATTTTTTTCTATTACGTAACAAAACGATGGAACTTTCATTTGTTGCATCACATAACAGTACATAACCACCGATGTCTTTCACGGCAACGATCCCGCCTTGCTGCAGTATTGTTTTTATCTTTTGCAAATAATTATCCTTATGAATAAGGATCTCTTTTCCAGCGCTCTCATACAAATGCAAAGCAATCGCACAATCCGGACAGCTATTGGTTTGGCTGTGGTAACGGGCATCTTTTATATCGTTGTATTCCTGGATGCAGTGCAAACATTGGTAGAGATTGTGCATTGTAGAATGCAAACGGTCATACGGTAAAGCTGTTGTAATCGAATACCGTGGCCCACAATTGATACAGGTAGTAAAAGGATACTGATACCGCCTGTTATCCGGATCGCGTATCTCTCTTTTACAATCATCGCAAATGGCTATATCCGGAGTAATTGGCATTTGCATTTGATTACCGGTATTACCGGGTTTGATAAAAAACCCTTTACCTACCGATACATCGGTTAAACGTATGGTATGTTCGGTTATGATAGCGGGTGTTGGCGGGTTCTCCAATATCTGCTCGTAAAACCGGTATATGTTTTCTTCTTTGCAGCTACAGATAATATGAAACCCGTCTGATCCATTACTTATCCAGCCATCTATCTCCATATGCACCGCCAGTTTATGCACGAATGGCCGAAAGCCAACGCCCTGCAGCCTTCCATTTATGTGTATGTGATAAACTGGCATGATTCTTTTGAGGGTTAATTTTTCTAGTCAAATCAAAAAGAATTTCCTTCCGTTGATCCCGCTAAGTTCGATGATCTGTAGTAAAGCTTTTCTTTTTCCTGTCTAATCTTTTATGCTGTACCGGTAAGCAAATGGAAGCTTCTTGGTATTTTTGTATTCATAAAACCAGATTTGAATTGACGGAGATATTAGATAACCCTGTTTGGCAGGCACTCAATAGTGCCGACAGCCGTTTTAATTTAGGCGACAGCCTGGTTGGTTATTTACCGGCAGAAGTGTCTCCTTTTGCAGCCTTACCTGAATGGACCAACGAAAATCAATCCATTCTTTACGATCGTTTACCTGATGGCCGCTCCTGGTCAGCCATGTTAAAAGAGAAAGTCATCTTTTCTGATAAATGGGAATTAACCTTTACAACAGTATTATACCAGATGATCTGCCATAAACCGATTCCTGTTGCAATGGATAATATAGATTGCCGCCCACTCAATTCTTCGCACGTGCCTGCTATGCTTGCCTTAACAGCGCTCACTAAGCCTGGCCCCTTTGGAGAAAGGACTATTGAGTTTGGAAATTACCATGGCATTTTTGTGAATGATGAACTAGCAGCTATGACAGGTGAACGATTACATCTCGATGCCTTTACCGAGTTGAGTGCCGTTTGTACCCATCCCGATCAGGCAGGAAAAGGATATGCGGCATGCCTGGTTTCGAAGATTGCCGAAATGATTTTTCAGGAAGGGAAGACGCCCATCCTGCATGTGAGAAGTGATAATGATCGTGCGATTAAAATGTATGAGCGATTGGGGTTTGAGATAAGATCAGATATTTATTTCGGAATATTTAAGAAAAAAATTCGCTAAGAGAAGAAGGAAGAAAAATACGTCTCTGCTAGCAAACACGGATTTTTCTTCCTTCTTCTTTTCGCGAAAGGATTTTATTTTTTCATAATCTTCCCATCCTTCATTACCCAGTTCACCTCCTGTAATGCTTCAATATTTTTAGTGGGGTCTTTTTTAAAAGCAATAATATCTGCAAAAGAACCGGTTTTGATCTCTCCTATTTTTCCCTCCATCTCCAATAACTTAGCAGCGGTTATGGTAGCCGTTTGTATAGCTTGTATGGGTGTTAGCCCCCAGTCAACAAAATACGTAAAGTCTTTGGCCTGTGGCAGGTTCCAGTCGTAGCCGACGATATCAGTGCCATAAGTAAGTTTTACACCTGCTTTAATGGCACGTTTAAAAATATCCGGTATGGTTTGCTGAAAATATAAATTGATGGGGCTACCTAATTTGGCACGGCCTTCGGCTACAAATGCATTCACAAATAAAGTGGGGCAGCAGAAAATACTTTTGCATGCCATCAGCTTCTTACATTCTTCATCCATACCGCTCCCGTGTTCAATACTTGGCCCCTATCTCAAGGATGCAGAAAGACTATTAATATTTAAAATTGCCTTTAAAATTCTTTTTGAACGCAAGAAAATCAGGGATAGAGACATTGGCAACATAGCCATTGCCGGGATGGTAATGAATATACTCCTGATGATAATCTTCCGCAGTATAGAATTGTGTAAAAGGCACTACCTGTGTAACTACTTTTAGTTTGTATTGAGACTGTATTTGCCTGATCGTTGATTCGATGATGGCTTTTTCTTTTTCATTGCGATAAAAAGCAACGGAACGATATTGAGTGCCCTGATCATTTCCCTGTCTGTTCAACTCAGTAGGATCCATACTGGCAAAAAAAGCCTGCACCAGGGTTTCATAAGAAATTTTCGACGGGTCATAATATACCTGCACGCTTTCTGCATGGCCCGTGCTTCCTGAACAAACGGTTTCATAATCCGGGTTCTTTACATTACCACCGGCATAGCCGGATACGGCATCACGCACGCCTACCAGGCTTTGAAATACGATCTCTGCATGCCAGAAACAGCCTTCGGCAAATGTAGCTACGGCTTCATTGGGGGAAGGTTTCTGTTTATCAGGCAAAGGAATTTTAACCGACTGCGATTGTACACAGGAAGTAAATAAAATGATGCCTGTAAGGGCAATGATCATTGATTTCATATCTTATAGATTTTGTTAGTTCAAATCCTTTCCATAAAAGAAAAACGAAGAAGGAAAATGTCTTCGCTTCTGCATCCTGTCTTCTTTGCTTCGTTCCTCTTTTAGCGAAATATCTCTCTTCTTTAATTCTTAGCAGAGGTGGGTGGTTTCCCTCCTTCCGGAACAAAGATGAGTGCGGCCGAGTTCATGCAATACCTTTTGCCTGTTGGGGCCGGACCATCATCAAATACATGTCCTAAATGAGAACCACTCTTACTATCCACAACCGCCAGTCGCACCGTGCCATAACTTTCATCCCTTACCAATCTTACCGCATCCGGTGTAATGGGCGCATAAAAACTAGGCCATCCGGTTCCGGAATTGAACTTGGTTTCTGAACTGAACAGGGGCTGCAAAGTAGCTGCCGAATAATAGGTTCCTTTTTGATAAAAATGATCATACTTGCCGGTTCCTGCCCTTTCGGTTCCTTCTTCCCTCAAAATATAAAATTGTTCCGGTGTTAAACGGGCTTTCCATTCTGCTTCGGTTAACTGCATTGGAAAGACCGTTTTGGCATTAGCCATCGGTGGATCCGGGTATTTTTTAGATTGAGCCATGCCAAAATGCAGGCTGAACAGGGCCATTGCCATCAACATCAGAAAAGGGTATTTGTGTAAATAGTTCATAATAGATATACTTTGTATGATAGACGTACGTATTTTATAAGACTTACGATTGGCCAGGATGTTTGTGTATGTTTAACATTTAACATACCGTTTTGTTAGGTTTGCTCCCCGCTGCATAAAAATACTCTCTAATCCCGAAAAACAAAAAGGCCCGCTCATTGTTGAGCAGGCCTCCTGATAATTTATTCCTAATTCTTACATCAGAACTATCACTTTATTTTGATCAACTGTACCACTTTACGTTTGGTACCCTGTATCATTTCGGCATAATAGGTTCCGCTGCTGTAGCTCTGTCCTATCTGGATCGTACTGTTCGAGCCGATCTTCGATTTCGCATCTACTACCCTGCCCTGCGCATCCATTACCCGCATATTCACCGGTGTTTCATACTTGCTCTCCAGTTTCAATGTGAAGTAAGTACTGCTTGGATTTGGCATAACCGTTACTTTCAGTTCCTCTTCAGATGTGACTACTGCTTTTTCTACAGCATTTGACTGGGCTACTGCCTGTGTACTTGTCGTGGTTACTGCTGCTGTTCCACAATCAAAACTGTTCCAGATCACATTCTTCCCTTCTGACTCTACTTCTGATGCGATAAACAGTCCGGTCATGTTGATGTAGGTGAACACTTTATTATTGTCATTACCATCATCTCCGCCACCCACTTTCAGTTTGCCGTTTGGCATCATCACATTCACGGTTACTTTAATATCCTTTCCGTTAACACTGAATTTAGCTTCATCATCCCAGTCATCATCATTCTTCTTTGGATCAGCTGTGGTTCCTACATAGAAGCTTACCTTATTGTTTTCCGGGTTCAGGTAGGTACGGTCGCCGATCTTAACACTCTTACTCACCAAGATCTTACTATTGGCCGCAAAGTGAACATACGTATAAACCGGTGACGGCAAAACCTTGTTATTCTCCCCGTCTGAATTATTATCCGTCTGTAACTGGTCTATGTTTACCTGAGATTGTATAAAGGTAAGCTGTGTACCCTGTTCCATATGGATGGTTCCAAAGGTTGTTCCACTTAAGGTTACTATAGATCCTTTCTTAATATTCAGGTTACCGTAATTACCACTCAAGGTTACCGTACCGCTCTTCACCTCATAATTAGGTAAGGATTTGGTATTAGCCGTATTATAGATCATCGTTGGCAATACCGGTGTGGCAGGCGCATAGATCTTCTGCGCAATGATCGCTGTTTTGTCTGCATCAATCCTTGCTGCTTTTACAAATGAACCCGGTGAATTTACTTTCGTATAATCGCCAAACTCAGCTTCTCCTTTGCTGCTTAATACACCCACGCTACCCGAAGCAACGATATTATAATGTTTCATTTCTACCTCTTTATACGCAATGATAGTATAGCTGCTGGCAAGGTTTTGTTTCTGGAAGTTATATGCAGCCGGGAACTCACTGATACAACCTGTGGCAACTACTTTCACAAATACATTATAGATACCATCTCCGCTGGTTTGTCCCAGTATCAACTGTGGATTGCTGCTAAAGCTGCCCGCTGTGGTTCCTGATGTCCAGCTGTATGATGATCCGCTTATGCTTGACGATGCTGTTAAGGTTAGTTTATTACAGAATACATCGGCATTCGTACTTACATAACTGGCTACCGGTAATGGATTGATGGTAACTTTTGTACTGCATACACTTACATTACCATGGGTATCTTTTACCGTCCACGTTATGGTTGATACACCTACTGCAAATACACCACTCGCATTATTGCCTGTTCCACTTCTGGTAATTACACCGGAAGCATTGGTTACCGCATAGGTTGTTGAGAGTATGGCACAGTTATCGCTGGCGATCAATGGATTGATTGTGTAATTGGTTATACCGCCGTAGTTAGCGCAGAATACCACATCTCCAGGACAGGTAATCACCGGCTTCTCATTATCGGTTACCATAATCGTTTGTATTACCGGTATCGCTGCATTGGTATATGCATCTGTTACTGTCCAGGTAATTGTTGTCGTTCCTACAGGGTAAAGGTCCGTCAATGCTTTATTATCGCTACGTACACCTGCCGGGGCGCCTACACTGCAATTGTCTTTTGCAGAAGCGCTTACCATTACGGTAGCTCCGCATTTACCCGGATCATTATTTACTGATTTGTCACCATTAGATGTGATCACAGGTTTTTCATTATCCGTTACTGTAATCGTAAAGCTTGATGTAACGGTATGGCTGTATGCATCTGTAGCCGTATAGGTTACCGTTGTGGTACCTACTGGGAACAAGTCGCCTGAATGATAATTAGACGCAATCACTACGCCAGGACAATTGTCCGAAGCCGTAGCATCTGTCCAGCTAACTTTCGCACCACATACGCCTTTATCATTGTTAACATTGATATTGGCTGGTACGCCGGTAATCACAGGGTTCTCATTGTCTGTTACGGTGATCTTCTGTGTTGCTGTATTTGTATTACCATGGATATCATTTACTGTCCATGTAATCGTGGTTGTTCCAATAGGGTAATGGCCACTTGCATCTGATGTACCTGTATAACTATTGGTTACAGAGAGAACCGCACAATTATCTTTTGTGGACGGGCCTGCCACGGTTACGTTAGCACCGCAATCTCTGAGATCATTTACTTGCGTTTGATTGGCAGCAGATAGAATGGTTGGGCTCTCCGTATCCGTTACCACGATTGTTTGTACAACCGGTAATGCAGCATTACTATGGATATCGGTAACGTTCCAGGTAATCGTTGTGGTTCCTACAGGATATGGATCGGTTAATGCTAACGCATCATTTCGTACTCCTGTTGGTGCCACTACATAACAATTATCTTTTGCACCCGCACTTACTGCTACGGCTGCTCCACATGTACCTGCATCATTATTGACTGACTTATCGCCATTGGTTGTGATCACAGGTATTTCATTATCTGTTACTACAATGGTCTGTATAACAGGTGTTGCATTGTTACCATGTATATCGGTTACATTCCAGGTAATTTTTGTCGTTCCTACAGGATAGGCAGCATTCAGAGGCTGTGCATCATCACGTACACCAACCGGTGCCACTACATAACAATTATCTTTTGCACCCGCATTTACTGTTACTGAAGCTTCACATTTACCCGGAGTATTATTTACTGATTTATCACCATCGGTGGTGATAATAGGGATCTCATTGTCCGTTACTGTTACTGTAAAGCTACAGGTAGAAGAATTGCCTGATTCATCCGTGGCTTTGAAAGTATTGGTAGTGATGCCTATAGGGAAAGTAGATCCAGAAGCCAGTCCACCTATCTGTGTAATGGTAATTTGTCCGGCACCTAGTTTGGTACCATCTACCCATTTCCATCCGCCAAAATTCTGAGCAGCATTTCCGGGTTCTACATACGATGGATCGTTGTGATCCTGGTATCCACCTACCCATGTATTGCCACCATAAGGAGCAAGGAAATTATCTTCAGCAAGGGTATTAATAGAAGCGAGATCGCCGCCAATAGCCTGAGCCGATGCACGTGAACTATTCCAGCCGGCATAGAAATTAGAAATATAATAGGTATGACCACCAAATGTTCCTATATAAGAATAGTTGGCAAACGATGTAGTGATAACGGCATTGAACTCAACAATAGAACGGTTATTGTTCCCTTCAGGAAGATCATTCCATGTTCCGTTATTGTATAATTGTATATAGTCTTCTTGCACACCATTGTAATTATTAGGCTCTCCAGGATTGAAGAAGTTAAAAGCAGAGCCGCTGCAATTATCCGTTGCTGTTGGCATTGAGAAACTAACTACCGCACCGCAAACATTGGTATTGTTATTTACCGTTTGACTGGCAGGGCAATTAATCACCGGGGCTGTTACATCTTTTTTATCTACAGAAATACTACAGGTATTGAAATTACCCGCTGCATCCGTAACAGTAAATGTTACGATAACGGCACCTTTGGTAGTTACCACTGTTCCGGCAACAGGGTTTTGTGTGATCACTAATGATCCCGTGGCCGTGCAATTATCACTAACTGTTAACAGGTTCCTGTAATCGGGAAGTGTGGCACTGCAACTCGCATCCAGATTAAGTGTTTGATTAGCAGGACAGGCAATAGCAGGTTTTTCTGTGTCGCCGGCTGTTACCGTAAAATTGCAAGAGCTTTGGTTACCTGCTGCATCTGTTGCCGTAAGGGTAACGGTTACTATGCCCGAAACTATTGAACCAGCCGCAGGACTTTGTGTAACCACGATATTATTAGATGCCGTACAGTTATCAGAAACCACAGCACTGGATCGATAATCAGGAAGGATAGTCGCACAAATAGTTTGTGCCGCAGGGCAAGTGATAGAAGGAGGTATAGTTTCTTTTTCACCTACATATTGCCCTCCGGGAATCGTTAAACCATGTGTAATATTACAGGGGTATGAATAATCAATCACCTGTACCGGCGTAGTATTGGTTGCGCCATAGGGAACATTAATGGTTACATCCGTTTCCACCCCACCAGAGGTATAAGCATACGGACCATAAGAAATATTGGTGCCACCCAGGTCATATATAACACTAAACTTTCCTGTTCCGGTTATGGAAGCACAGGAAAGGTGATTTACTTTAATAGTTGTTGTGGTAATATCATCACTGGTGTTACAGATAGTACCATTGTTATTGCCGGAAGGGGCCATAACATTACTCCATCCTGTTATCGGGCATGAAGTACAAACCGGTGGCGGCGGCGGAGTAAAATTACCTGACCCACCTACGGAAAATGCCCAACAGACATTATTTGAATAAGGCGCTACAGATAAAGTAGTGCCTAAGAAAGGCGTGTGTACTGTTGCATAGCTTGCATGCGCAAATGAAAAGCCCACTGTAGCAAAAACGTTCGGACTAAGCAAAGCGCCATCTCCTCCATACTCAGCATCAATAGGATAGTTAATGCCATTGATGGTAAGGCCAGCATTCGCATGCCCGCATTGATTAACTGCGTGATAAGTTATCAAATACCAGGTTAAGGAACCGTCCTGAGCCTGATTAACCCGTATTTCATAAACGTGTGCAAAAGAACATATTGTTACAAAAAACAATGCAACAATGAGTAAAAATTTTTTCATAACAACTGTTTTGGCAAATGATTGACAATAAAAAATGACTTTGAAATCCGGGTATACTTTATAATGTCTGCTTTATGGAAATACCTGAGGGAGTATAGGTATCGGGCAGCAATATTTTTAATTCGGGCAATGCATCATTATCGCAGACTGCTTTGTGAAACACTCCCTTCTTTGCAGAAAAACTTTTTGTAACAGTAAAATGCTGATTATCGGCTGTATTGATAATATCTAATGTAAACTGAATATCCTGATCACTGGTACTATCATTAAAGATCATCAGGTTAACCTTATTCTCATTGCCGCATTTTACAATAGAATAAAAAATCTCAACCATATTTTTACTATTGGGCAGTACCTGCCATTCTTTGTAAATAACCTCGGCTGAAACCGGGGAAGGTTGGGCAAATAAAGAACTGGCTGATACGCAGACAAGCATGAAGACGAGTAGATGTTTTAACATAACACTGGTTTGGTTTTGGTTGATATATTCTTACTAATAGTTATAAGCTTATCACAGCTTATATTTTATAAAAACGCTTGTATTTTCTTGGCCTTATTATATTTCTGCAATAGGGGGAATATTACCTGCATGCATAATAAAACCAATACTGGCTAACGCGTAGATAATGGATTTTCTCAGGAAAGGGTAAACTCACTGAGCTGAGCTAAAGAGGGGGAAGTAGTTAGCAATAGGCAAATACAATAAAAGAATCGTCTGAAAAATTAACCGAAATTGAATTTTTAATTCAATTATTTCATTTGCGGCGATGAATGTAGGTATTGAATTACGACAAATAATAATGAAGTCGATAATACATTGAATTTAGTAGATGTAATTGCATTAAAGAGTAGACATGAGTAAAGTAAACCAAGTATAGTACCCTGTTTCCATCCATAAAAGAGCGCTTATCGATAGCAGCTAAAATAGGCTTCTATCAACTATTCTGCTTTTAGTACTTTCGTTTTTTTCCCAACCCCATTTTCATTAAAAGCCTCTATCTGAAAGTAATAAGGCCGATCTTTTTCCATAGCGGTAAAGTAATATTCGCTGGCACCATATACCATAATGCTGGTGTATAGTTTATCAGGCGCTGTGCCTGTATAGATCATATAGCCTGTGGCTTTTTCGTTCACCTGCCATTTGAGCCAGCTGTTTCGCCTTTCACTATCGCCTCTCAGCACAACAAAATGCTGAACTGTATCCGGCACGGTACCGTTACCTTTCCCAAATACACGCAAACCACTGATCGCAAATTTACCGGTGGGCATATGAATATTCTCCAGCTTCAGGTACCGTGCCTTTGCGGGTGTGGTTAATTCAACATATTCATGCGGGATATCTGTTTTATTCATGCTTTTATCAATCAATATCTTCCAGTTAACTCCATCATTGGAACTATATAATTTGTATTGATGATAATGATTAGTCTGCTTACCCATCAGTTCCGCATCCTGATCTGCATAATTAATTTGTACCGCGTTAATTGTAGAAACTGCGCCCAGATCGGTTTGTATCCATTCACCTTTATTACCTGTTGCGGCACTCCAATAGGTTTTGATATCTTCATCAACAGCCAGGTTAGCCGCAAATGCTCCTAAGCTGGAAGATACTTTTACTGGTTTCTGGTAATTCAATAACATCCAACCTGTGAACTCGGATGCGCTGTGATCCGCATTGGGATGAGGAAGATAATGCGGATAATCTCCATAAGCCGTATTTGTATAGAGGATATCATCCTTATCAAAGTCTGCTGGCCAGATACCGATACGGCGTTCAAAATTATTTTTTACAGCGACCACTATGGTAGACACATGCCAGTATTCATTGAACAGATCCCGGTAAGTAGCGCCATGCCCCGCCCCTTTTGCAAAACCGCCCGGTTTAAAGGAAAAGGGGTTGTGTGATTGATAGGTAAATGGACCCATGGGTTTATCAGCAACATATACGCCATCGCCATACCCGCTAAACTCTGTACCGGGCGCGCCGTATTGCAGGTAATATTTGCCGTTATGTTTATTCATCCACGAACCTTCCATAAAAGGTTTGAGAAAAGTATTATCGTTATGTTCCCCAAAACGCTCCCAACCATGTATATCATCATGCAAACGCAATGTTTCTTTGATCTCGCCGATGGGTTGTAAGGTTTTACGATCGATCTCCTGCGCATACATCGGGTAAAAATTACTGGATCCCCAATAGAGATAAACACGTTTATCATCATCTACAAAAAAACCGGGATCCCATGCACCAACCCGAAAAGAGTCAACTGCTTCCTTCCATTCATCTTTTTGCGGGTTGGTACTCATCCATAATGGAAAGTTTTTATCGTGTGTGGAACCAATCACTAAAAGTGTGTCTCCTAAAACCAAGGTAGCCGGTGCACATAATTCATCATATACTTTATGCCATGGTTTTAAGAACTTCCTGGAAACAAAATTCCACTTGAGCATATCCGGGCTCCACCAATAGCCCCATTGGTTGGTGGAGAAGAGATAATAATTGCCTTTAAATACAGTGATTACCGGATCTGCTGTTGCGCGATGTTTGCCCTGTTCAACAAAATTGGGAATGGGGCAATAGCCGTAATCAATATTGATGGGGTTACAATAGGTTTTTTGCTGGGCTGAATTATCCTTTTGTATCGCAAAGAATAATAGCAGCAAACTCATACGGATAGCAGATCGTAAATGCATGCCTGAATATAAAAATATTTATCCAAATGGGAAAGCGGCCGGTTCAATAAGAACATAAGGAAGAAAAAAAGCAGAGATCCCCTTCTTGTCCTGCTCCTATTAAAAGAGCCAGTTTTTATTTACCCGCAGGCTGAAGTAGCAACTTTTCTGCTGTTACCTTATTTATCTTTTCTTTAGAATAATAGGCAGGAAAATATTGATCATTGGCCCAAAGGCTAAAGAGATTTTTGTAATAAGGACTCGTTACATCACCTGATTGGCCGGGGGTATTGATCATAACTGCTTGATCCCAATCACCCGTATCAACAATCAAACGGAAGCTGGCACCACTTACCTGGTTATCGGTACTACCTGTTGCACCCGGTGTATAGCTGTTGCCACCGCGTGGTGCCGGGCCAATATTTAATTTCTGTTTCCATGTGTTTGATACCATACCGTTTAAAGGATGTATCAAGCTTATATGCTTGTACTTCTCCTGGCCATAGATCCATTCATTCATATTCGGGCCCAGTTTATTTTTCAGTTCATTTACCGCTATGTCAAATGATTCTTTTAAGAAAGCATCTCTTCCTTCCAGGGGGTTAGTGCCAAATTTCGCATCCGGTGTTTGTAACCAGCCGATCAGTTTTGTCATTTGTAGTGTTACCAACCCTTTGAGTGTATCCGGTACAAACCGTTTTGCAGCCAGCAACATCAATTGACGTTCCCACATAGCGTAGATAGCCGCAGGTACGGATTGCTTATCCAGTACATAATTCCAGTTCGCCAGTTTTTGCTTTGCCTGCTGTGATAAAGGCATTTGAAAAACCACAGGTGGTAACATAGGCACCAGGGTTCTGGCCGGAATAGAAAAATAATCTGTCTGCAGGGATTTCATTTTATCAATGGTCATCTTATCATCTTTCCCCAGCACTTCATTGATACGATTACCCCGGAAAGCATCGGCCCAGGTATAGCCCACTGCATCCCAATGTGTGTAATCAGGTGGGGTTACATTTTGATTGGCAGTGGCCAAAAAACCTTTGGCAGGATTTAACTGGTGTGGCCTTTCTTTAATCGGCAGAAAGCCTGCCCATTCATATCTTCCGTCTCCCGGCACAGGAACCAGTCCGCTAAAATTTTTTCTGATGGGAATGATACCTACTGCCTGCCAACCGATATTTCCTTTTTTATCTGCCCATATCATATTCTCACCGGGTATATGGCTGTAACTGCAAGCTTCGCGAAAAGCTTCCCATGTTTTGGCCTGATCAATTCTAAGCGAAGCCAGGTAAGGCGCACCGCCAGGTTCCAGCCAGGCACATCTTACAGCATACGCTTTTTTATTAGCACTATCTATAAACGTTACGGGGCCATGCTGCGTGTACCGTAATATCACTTCTTTTGAACCGCCCCCCTTTATTTTAATGGTTTCAGGAATCTCTTTCATTGTAACCCAATTACCCTTGTATTTGTATTGTGAAAGATTAGCGGGATTAAGATCATACACATACAAATCTTCCCCATCGGTTTCATAAATGGTTAGTCCCCATGCCCCTTCTTCATTATGGCCGATGGATACGCCCGGTATCTCCGGCTCACCGCCGCCGATTACATTCCAGCCTGGTGCTACCAGGTGAACCATATAACGCAAGGAGGGAACGGCAATTTTTCTATGCGGATCATTGGCAAGCATAGCATGTCCGCTTGCTGTTCTGCTACCACTTACAATCCAGTTATTGCTTCCCTCCACACCCTGTTCAGTTGGATGATAAGCATGCGGTAATTGCTTATTCAGATTATTCATTACGGCATCAGCATCTTCTTCCGAGATAGAGATATCCGTTTTCTGGAACAACATATCTTTTCTGTACGCATTGTATAATTCGAGTATGTCTTTAAACAAAAGATGGCCATGTACATTCGTATCTAATTTTAACTGCGGGTCTTTGGGGTGATACCATACCAGTTCTTTCAATTTTGCATCACCTGCCCGCGCAACTGCTCTTCCATTATTGAGTTCATCTACGATATTTCCCAGAAGCCCCTGGTGGCGTGATATCACCACTTCGGGTGTCCACTTACCCGGTAATATCTTAAGTATGCTGAATTCAACGGGTAATCGTTCCGGATGTTGTAACACTTCATCAATATACCTGTTCACGCCTTCCACATACGCATTAATGATCGCTTCTCCTTGCGGGTGATAATGATTCATTTCTTTTTTCATATCACCCCGAAACTGAAACAGTCTGGTACCGATATCCCTTTTCAATTCACCCGGCCCCAGTATTTCGGCAACGGTTCCGGTTGCCTGCCTGCGCCAGATCTCAAATTGAAATAGGCGGTCTTTGGCAGCGCAATATCCCTGTACAAAAAAAAGGTCGTGCTGGTTAACGGCATAAATATGGTTAACACCCCATTCATCGCGTAAGACTTCTACCTGTGACCGGAGGCCTTGCATCTGAAATGTCTTGTGGGTTTGTGCAATCAGTTTTACAACAGAAAATGCAAAAAGAAAAAAGAAAAAGGTAAAGTTCTTTAATGGAGCATACATAAAAAAGAAATATTAAACGGGTATTGAAAGTTAGGATAATTTGGATAAATGCTTAATGTAATACCACCATTGTTATGCAAACAACAACTTGTATTTTGAATTATGCCTCTTGTTTGCAGGAAAATAGTAAATAATGAATGCCGCATGGGGGCTGATCCAC
Organism: uncultured Sediminibacterium sp.; assembly: GCA_964519475.1. Lineage (GTDB taxonomy): Bacteria > Bacteroidota > Bacteroidia > Chitinophagales > Chitinophagaceae > Sediminibacterium. Next base: position 189,635 of record CAZFKE010000003.1, on the reverse strand, counting down.
CCAATCCATATCCGCAATGGATATACCCGGGGGTATCAGTAAACCCAACGTATTTTCTTGTTACAGAGCCGCGGTAGGCCCGATGGGGCATTATGGCAGTGATGGCAGCGGATCAATTATGCAATAGCCATTGTTTAAGATCAGCAAAAGAAGCATTCATTTGCACACTTTTCTTCTCTTTAGAAAATAAGTGTTGTGCCGATTCCGGCACCTCAATTTTCTTACCTGTCATGGCTTCCACCGTATCGGGGAATTTAACCGGATGCGCCGTTTCTAAAAATATTCCTTTCTTTTCGGGATGATGTGAAAGATATTGTTCCAGTGCATCATACGCTACCGCCCCATGCGGATCTAAGGTATAACCAAATTGTTGATATACATCTGTAATGGTTTGCCTGGTGATCTCATCACTCACTGTATAACCGGTTATTTTTTCTTTGATGGCTTCGTAATTACTTCCAAACAATTCCATCACGCGGATAAAATTACTCGGACTTCCCACATCCATCGCATTGGAAATAGTAGGGATGGCTATTTTAGATTGGTAGTTACCGCTGCGCAGATATTCGGGCACCGCGTCATTTACATTACAGGCGGCAATAAAATGTTCAACAGGCAGTCCGCTTACATGTGCCAGTAATCCTGCACAAATGTTTCCAAAATTACCGCTGGGCACTGCGATAACAGGTGGGTGTTCTTTGTCTTTCCATTGCTGGTATGCAAAGAAATAATACAATTGCTGCGGCAGCCATCGTGCGACATTAATAGAGTTAGCCGAGGTAAGCGTTAAGGCTTTATTCAGGTCAGCATCCATGAAAGCATCTTTTACCATGGCCTGGCAATCATCAAAACTTCCGTTTACTTCAAGGGCCTTGATATTTTGTCCGCAGGTGGTTAACTGCAGTTCCTGCACGGGACTTACTTTGCCGGCCGGATATAAAATAACTACTTCAACACCCTCAACACCCAGAAATCCATTGGCAACGGCTCCACCGGTATCTCCGGATGTTGCTACCAATACAGTAACCTTTCCGCTCTGTTGTTGTGAAAAATGCCCCAGGCAACGACTCATAAACCTGGCACCCACATCTTTAAATGCCAATGTAGGCCCATGAAATAATTCAAGGGATGAGATATGATCATTCACCTGAATCAAGGGAAACGGGAAATTGATTGTTTCGGAAACAATGCGATCTAAACTTTTCTTATCGATTGTATCTCCAACATATGGCTCCATGATCAGGAAAGCCAGTCCTTCCTTAGAGTAGCTATCAATATTCTTAATAACAGATGTGTCTATTGCCGGAATACTTTCCGGAAAATACAAACCCTTATCCGGTGCCTGCCCTTTGATGGTGGCTTCGCGAAAACTTACATCAGGGGCTGTTTTATTGAGACTATAATACTTCATTGTAAAGGGTGAATGGGCAATGGTGGATTTTATGACTACACAAATCTTACACCTTGCTGGTTAATGGTGGTTACATAGGTATGATGATCCAATGAGAGTTTCTCATAAACTGCATGCATTTGCTTCTCTACTTCTTTAGCCGTTACTTCATCTTTACTCAACATAAAAATAGACGGACCTGAGCCTGAGATACCTCCACCCAATGCACCGGCTTCTTTGCTCAATTGTTTAACCTTATCAAACCCGGGAATTAAAATACTTCTTACCGGTTCTATCAATACATCTTCCAATGATCGGCCGATGAGTTCGTAGTTGCTTTGTAATAATCCTGCAACAAGCCCCGCAATGTTTCCCCATTGCCGGATCGCATCTTTTAGTAAAACCTGTTGCTTTAAAATTCCTCTCGCATCAGATGTCCTCACTTCAATCTGCGGATGAACAATGGTTACAAATAAAGCCGGTGCCGTAAGTGGAATAATATCCAATGGAAAAATGGAACGGATTAAGGTAACCCCGCCATAAATACAGGGTGCAATATTATCTGCATGTTTTACGCCTGAAGCCACTTTTTCTCCATTCATCGCAAAACGGACCAGGTCTTCATTGGTAAACGGGTTTCCCAATAAACGGTTAGCCGCTACAACGGCCCCTGCAGAACTTGCCGCACTGGAACCTACGCCGCTACCGGGTTTGATATGTTTGCAGATACGCAATTCAAATCCTCGTTTCTCATCAACCATCTCTTCCTGCATCGCCAGTAATGCAGCACCTGCCACATTTAATTCAGGAACGGTTGGCAGGTTATATTCATCTTCATTAATAATCCTGATACCTGGCTGATCTGTAAAACGAATCTCCATTTCATCATACGGATCATTTACGGCAAAACCCAATACATCAAAACCACAAACCATATTGGCAACGGTGGCGGGTGCATGAACGCGCACTACGCCTGCAGCTTCGCCCCCCAGCCCCCTAAGCGGCGAGTAAAAAAAATTATGATTGAAAAGCAGTTTCATGAATGATATATAAATTTTTATTCAGCCTTCAGTATTAACTCCCATTCGGGGGCTGGAGTCTTATCTTGCTACCCTGATTATATCTGCAAATACCCCGCTCGCTGTAACATCTGCACCTGCGCCTGCGCCTTTGATTAC
>CAZFKE010000003.1:180305-187057 GCA_964519475.1 uncultured Sediminibacterium sp. | reverse complement strand
CAATGGTTGTTCCGGGTATCGTTCTGTATAAAACAATACCAGGTTATCCTTTCCGTATAAATGATAGAAATCCGATTCTGCCGGAATATGGCGTAAACCTACGGCTGCTTTTCCATTTTCATAGCTGGCTACAAATTTCAACTTACAATTTTCTTTTGCGGCTGCTTCATAGATTGATTTGAAATGCGCTTCTTGCCTGGCCATTTCTTTATAAAAATCATCCACACTTCCTTCAAAACAGGATTGTGGCAGAAAATATTGGTTACTGATATCATCCATTTCGATCTGCTGTCCGGCTTCGCGCGCAAGGATCATGATCTTACGCATCACATCCGTTCCACCAAGGTCGAGGCGTGGGTCCGGTTCTGTGTAGCCTTCATCCTGTGCCTGTTTTACCACTTCAGCAAAAGGTTTGGTTCCGTTATAATTATTGAAAACAAAATTGAGTGTGCCGGATAACACAGCTTGTATCTTGTTCACTTTATCGCCACTGCGCAACAGGTCGTTCAGCGTACCGATAACCGGTAAGCCTGCCCCCACATTGGTTTCAAATAAAAACTGCGCATTGTATTCCCGGGCCAGCGATTTTAATTTCTGGTAAGACGGATAGCTTGATGAACAGGCAATTTTATTGCAGGCCACTACCGATACGCTTTTGCCCAGTAAGGCCCTGTAGACGCCTGCTACTTCTGCATTAGCCGTAACATCAACAAATACACTGTTACGTAAATTTTTATCAATGATCCGTTTTACAAAATCATGAATAGTACCGGGTTCCCCGTCTTGTAATCTTTCTTTCCAGTTATCAAGATCAATACCCTCTTCATGGATCAATATTTTTTTACTGTTAGCCAGGCCAATTACCTGTATTTGTAAACGCAGGGTGTGCTGCAGGTATTGAAATTGTTTTTTTATCTGCCCTAATAACTTACCACCCACATTTCCGGTTCCGGCAATAAATACGTTGAGCTGCTTATATGTTGTTTCAAAAAATTCTTCGTGTAATACGTTAATAGCTTTTTTAACATCGGTTCCGGATAATACGGCAGAGATATTTTTTTCAGATGATCCTTGTGCGATAGCCCGTACATTGATCCCATTTCTTCCCAATGCACCAAACATTTTACCACTTACCCCCGGGTGACTCTTCATTTGTTCACCAACCAATGCTACAATTGATAAGCCGGATTCGATTTTTAAGGGTTCGATCGTTCCGTTCAATACTTCATAGCTGAACGCATGATCGATCGATTTTTTTGCTTTATCTGTATCCACTTCATTAATACCCACACAAATGGAATGTTCTGAAGAGCTTTGCGTGATCAGTATCACATTCACACTTTCACGCGCCAATGCTTCGAACAAACGTTTTGAAAAACCGGGAATACCTACCATGCCGCTTCCTTCCAAACTTAAAAGACTGATCTTATTAATACTGGATATACCCCGGATAAAACTATCGGTTACAGCCGATTCATTTTCAATCAGTGTCCCATATTCATCCGGTGCAAATGTGTTTTTAATCCATACAGGAATATTTCTACTCATTACCGGCTGAATGGTTGGCGGGTAAATGATCTTGGCGCCAAAATGAGAAAGTTCCATCGCCTCCTGGTAAGAAATACGATTGATCGGTTTTGCATTCTGTACCAATCTCGGGTCTGCCGTCATCATACCACTTACATCGGTCCAGATCTCCAGCACAGAAGCCGATGCAGCGGATGCATAGATAGCAGCCGTATAATCAGAGCCACCGCGCCCAAGGGTTGTGGTATTACCTTGCTCATCACTGGAAATAAATCCGGGTGCTACATATAATCGATATGGATTTTTTGCCAGGTGCTTCTGAATATTCAGATCCGTTTCAGCAAAATGTACATTTGCATTACCATGATTTGAATTGGTGATGATCAGCTTTCGTGAATCGATCCATAACTGGTCTGCTTGCAGCGATTGAAAAGCAGCAGAGATCATCATAGAAGATAACAACTCGCCGTAACTCACAATCCGGTCTTTGGTTCTTGGCGATAATTCGCACAACAAGAATACCCCATCACAAATACCATCCAGTTCATTGAACTGTTGTTTTACCAGGCTAAGTGTGGCGCTTTGTTGCTGAATGGGCAGGAGTTCCCGCACCGTTTCCAGGTGGCGGGTTTCCAGTTCCTGTAACAGTTTTTTATATGATTCATCTGCTTTTGAAGCCAGGTGTCCTACCTGTAGCAAGCTATCTGTAACACCCCCCAGTGCAGAAACCACGAGTACCACCGGTTCTTTCCGAACAGCTTTCTGAACGATCGCGATCACTTTTTGTATGTTAGCGGCGTTGGCTACTGAGCTTCCGCCAAATTTTAATACCTGCATATTATTGAAACTTATATCCTGAACGAATGTTATAAATAGAATTCACTGCACCTTTATTTGGATAACAGCGTATGAGGGCCCGATGGTAATATAGAAATGTATAACCCTTTACAGGGTTGTCATAATCGTAATAGCAGTGATAAACAGCATGGCTGTTTGTACAGAAGGAGTCATATGTAACTGCTGTTGTTTCATGCTTTGCCGAAGCTGTCCGAAGATACTGAAATATTTTTTTCATCATACTAAGTATCCGAACAAATTATCGTTCTGTTTCAGTTCTGTATAATTGATATGGTAACGGTTCATATTCTCTAACAGCACTTCGTAATCTTCTCTTGATTTCAGTTCAATACCCACCAATGCCGGACCGGTTTCTTTGTTATGCTTCTGCATATATTCAAAACGGGTAATATCATCCCCCGGACCCAGTACATGGTTCACAAATTCTTTTAAGGCGCCTGGCCTTTGCGCAAAACGTACCAGGAAATAATGCTTCAGCCCTTCGTACTGTAAAGACCTTTCCTTGATCTCCTGCATGCGGTCAATATCATTATTGCTTCCGCTTACAATGCATACAACCGTTTTCCCTTTGATGGCTTCCGCATAATCATCCAATGCAGCGATAGACAATGCGCCCGCAGGTTCAACTACGATGGCATCTTCATTATACAATTCTAAAATAGTGGTACAGATCTTTCCTTCAGACACTAGATGCATATCATCCAGGACCTCTTTACAAATACTGAAGGTGATATCACCTACTCTTTTTACAGCAGCGCCATCTACAAATCTTTCAATATTATCCAATATTACCGGGTGGCCGGCTTTCAATGCTTCAAACATAGAAGGCGCCCCTTCCGGCTCAAGGCCGATTACTTTTGTTTTGGGTGAGAAGGTTTTGAAGCAGGAACCTACCCCTGCACTTAATCCGCCGCCACCAACGGGGATAAAAATAAAATCAATATCAGAACGGTCTTCTAATATCTCAAGGCCAACGGTAGCCTGTCCTTCAATGATACGTATATCATCGAATGGAGGAATAAATGTCATCCCATTCTCCTCTGTATATTGTTTGGCCGCCACTGCGCAATCGTCAAAGGTGTCGCCGGTTAATACCACTTCAATAAACCCGTCACCAAACATTTTTGTCTGGCTTACTTTTTGGTTCGGTGTAATGATGGGCATAAATACCACCCCTTTTACATTTAGTTTTTTACAACTATAAGCAAACCCCTGTGCATGGTTACCTGCACTGGCACAAACCACCCCTTTCTGCAATTGTTCCGGAGGAAGGCTACTCATCATATTATACGCCCCGCGTAGTTTGTAGGAACGATCTACCTGCATGTCTTCTCTTTTCAGAAAGACATCGCATTGGTACTTGCGCGACAAATTATGATTGTACGTAAGCGGTGTTCTGTTCACTACTTTTTTCAATCGCTCCGTGGCTGATTGAAAATCGAGTGTAGGTGTTATCATGGTCGGTTGCTGCTGCATAATCTACTTTTTGACTCAACCCCAACTGCGCTTCGCTTGTAAACCCCTCTCTGTTTTATAGAGAGGAGCGACAAGCGAAGCCATATCAGGTTGAGTAAGGTATTAGCTTTTAGGCGCCTGGTTCTCCGGTCGTAAACTTCTTACGGTCCTGCCAGCCTGCCATATTTCACTATCGTGTAATTCTTTCAATTCAGCATCCAGTTTCTCGCGGTAATCTGCTTTACTGTTACTTTCGATGGATTTAGCCGCTTCTTTTCCGGCAGCCACACTTTCATAGAGATCGTTGAATACAGGCAAAGTAGCGTCACGGAATTTTTTCCACCAATCCAATGCACCACGTTGTGCCGTAGTGGAACAGTTGGCATACATCCAGTCCATTCCATTCTCTGCAACCAGTGGCATCAGTGATTGTGTTAATTCTTCAACCGTTTCGTTGAAAGCTTCAGAAGGCGTATGTCCTTTAGAACGTAACACTTCATATTGTGCAGCAAAAATTCCCTGGATCGCGCCCATCAGGGTTCCGCGTTCACCGGTAAGATCGCTGTACACTTCTTTTTTGAAATTGGTTTCAAACAGATAACCACTTCCGATAGCAATACCTAGGGAAACCACACGGTCAAACGCGCGGCCGGTAGCATCCTGGAAAATGGCGTAACTACTGTTCAATCCACGGCCCTGCAAAAACATTCTGCGTAAAGAAGTTCCTGAACCTTTAGGGGCAACTAAGAATACATCCACATCAGCAGGAGGTATGATACCTGTTTGCTCATTGTATGTTATACCAAAGCCATGAGAAAAATATAGTGCTTTACCCGGTGTTAAATATTTTTTTACAGTTGGCCACATAGCAATCTGCGCCGCATCGCTCAACAGGTAACAGATGATGGTACCTTTTTCAAGCGCTTCTTCTATTTCAAATAAGCTTTCGCCCGGTACAAAACCATCACGAACTGCTTTATCCCAGCTTTTAGAATTTTTACGCTGACCAATGATCACATTAATGCCATTCTCTTTCTGGTTTAATGCCTGGCCAGGTCCTTGTACACCATAGCCAATTACAGCCACTACTTCATTTTTCAAAACTTCCTGTGCTTTTGCAAGCGGGAATTCTTCACGAGTCACTACATTTTCTTCAACACCACCGAAATTTAACTTTGCCATGTTTTTTAGTTTTACCCCTAACCCATTGAAGGGGGATTGGGATTTGTTTTTGATTAATGATTATCTATGTTATAAAAAATGGTTTTCATTTACTATCCCTTCAGGGGGTCGGGGTATCACATTGTAAACACTTCATCCTGCTTATCCAAAAATTCATTCTCCACCAATTCCTCTCCCGGTTCTGCCTGATCAAACTCTTTCAGCTTCTCATGAAAGCCCTTGCTATTTTTAATGATTGCAACCCGTGCACTACGTACAAATTCGATCAAACCAAACGGCGTTAATACTTCTACCAGTTTATCGGTTTCCTCACGGTGGCCGCTGGTTTCAAAAATGGTATAGTCTTTTCTGATCACAACAGCTCTTGCCCCATGCTCACGCAACAGCCTTTCTACTTTTACTTTTTCTGCTATTTCATCTGTAGGTACTTTATATAAAGCCAACTCCTGCCAAACAATTTCATCATTAGTATTATAGTAGGCTTTTAATACTTCTACCTGCTTTTCTATCTGGCGCGCAATTTTTCTTACCACTTCTTCCATTTCATTAATCACAATCGTAAACCGGTGAATACCTTCTGCTTCTGATGGAGACGTATTCAGGCTTTCAATATTGATTTTTCTTCTCGAAAAGATTGTAGCAATACGTACCAGCAAACCGATATGGTTTTCTGTGTAAACGGTTATCGTAAATTCTTTTTTCATAACTGGCACCCCCTAACCCCCTAAAGGGGGAATTAATTTTGTGATTAAAACAACTTTTTGTTTCACCCCCATATTTGCTCCCCCTTCAGGGGGCTGGGGGGTGAAGTATTACTTCAATCTCACCTCACTCACACTACAACCCTGCGGAACCATCGGAAATACATTATTCTCTTTGCCTACCATCACTTCCAGCAAATAACTGCCATCGTGTTCCAGCATGGTTTTCAACGCCCCTTTCAGGTCAGCACGGTCTGATACTTTTTGCCCTTCTATGCCATAGCCTTTGGCAACCATTACATAATCCGGGCTGGCGATATCAACAAATGAATAGCGTTTATCATTGAATAATTGCTGCCACTGGCGTACCATTCCTAAAAACTGGTTATTGAGGATCATTATCTTTACATTGATCTCTGTCTGCATGATGGTACCCAGTTCCTGGATGGTCATTTGTATACCACCATCACCAATGATGGCAATAACGGTTCGTTCCGGCGCGCCGTATTTGGCTCCGATAGCTGCAGGTAAACCAAAGCCCATCGTTCCCAGTCCACCGGAAGTAACATTGCTTTTTGATTGATTGAATTTTGCATAACGGCAGGCTACCATCTGGTGCTGACCCACATCAGTTACAATTACTGCATCGCCATTCGTTAATTCATTCAGGTTACGGATCACTTCGCCCATCGTTAAAATATCGGTTGATGGATGCAGCTCTTCGAAGATTACTTCTTTCACTTCTTCCTTATCCATCTCCCTGAATTTTTCCAACCATTCCGTATGTTTTTTCTGATCAACCAGTTTGGTGAGCATCGGTAAGGTTTCTTTACAATCTCCCCATACGCCAACGGTTGCTTTTACATTCTTATCAATTTCTGCAGGATCAATATCCAGGTGGACCACTTTTGCCTGCTTGGCATATTTATCCAACCTGCCTGTTACACGATCATCAAAACGCATACCTACTGCGATCAATACATCACATTCGTTAGTCATTACATTCGGTGCATAATTGCCATGCATACC
>CAZFKE010000003.1:92444-180295 GCA_964519475.1 uncultured Sediminibacterium sp. | reverse complement strand
GATAAATGTTTTAAATTCTTTTTCTGCCTTACCCAATATCACGCCTTGTCCAAAAATCACAAATGGTTTTTTGGCTTCATTGATCAACTTTGCAGCCGCCTCAATATATTCTTTTCGTACAATTGGTTTTGGACGATAGCTTCTTACATGGTTACATTTCTGATAACCATTGTAATCAAATTTCTGTATCTGTGCATTCTTGGTAATGTCTATCAACACCGGTCCCGGCCTTCCGGTACGGGCTATATAAAATGCTTTTGCCAATACAGCCGGGATCTCTGTTGCATCGGTAACCTGGTAATTCCATTTGGTAACCGGCGTAGTAATGTTTACCACATCTGTTTCCTGGAAAGCATCTGTTCCGAGTAAGTGAGCGAACACCTGGCCGGTAATGGCTATCAATGGTGTGCTGTCGATCATTGCATCTGCCAAACCGGTTACCAGATTAGTTGCACCCGGACCGCTTGTTGCAAACACCACCCCCACTCTCCCGGAAGTACGAGCAAAACCCTGCGCTGCATGTATACCACCTTGTTCATGTCGAACAAGTATGTGTTTCAGTTTATCATGATAATCATACAAGGCATCATAGATCGGCATAATAGCGCCACCCGGGTAACCAAATACCGTTTCCACACCTTCCGCTATCAATGCTTCGAGAACGGCTTGTGAACCCGAAAGAGAGATCGTCTCCTTTGCAGCTTCTGCTACCTTTTCCTTAGTAAGATCAATAGTTTCCATATCCCAATTTTTAATTATTAATTTTTAATTACGCCTCGTCAGTTACACATCCCTGTGATGCATCTTTAACATACTGCGCATATTTAAACAAGATCCCCTTGGTTGCTTTAGGTGCCGGTTGTTTCCAGTTGGCTTTGCGTTTCGCAATTTCTTCTTCAGAAACTTTCAGCGTCATGGTTTTGCTTGCTACACTTAATTCAATGATGTCATCATCTTTTACAAATGCGATCAACCCGCCTAAATAGGCTTCCGGTGTAATATGCCCCACTACAAAACCGTGTGTGCCGCCACTAAACCTTCCATCGGTGATCAGCGCAACACTTTTACCTAAGCCCGCACCAATAATGGCCGAGGTTGGCTTTAACATTTCAGGCATACCCGGTGCGCCTTTCGGGCCTACCTGCCTGATAACGACCACATCTCCTTTCTTGATTTTTCCTGAATTGATGCCTGCGATTAATTCCTGCTCACCGTCAAACACTCTGGCAGGTCCTTCAAACCTGTCTCCTTCTTTTCCACTGATCTTCGCCACACTTCCACCTTCTGCGAGGTTGCCGTATAAAATCTGTAAATGCCCTGTTGCTTTAACAGGTGTTTCAACCGGCAGGATAATTTTCTGCTGATCAAAATCCAGGTCAGGAAAGCCTGCAACATTTTCAGCAACTGTTTTACCCGTTACGGTTAAACAATCACCATGCAACAATCCCTTACTCAATAAATATTTCATCACCGCAGGTACCCCGCCATATGGGTGCAGATCCTGCATTAAATATTTTCCGCTTGGTTTAAAATCAGCCAACACAGGCACTCTGTCACTGATTGCCTGAAAATCATCCTGTGTTAATTCCAGATCCACACTCTTGGCCATCGCAATCAAATGCAATACTGCATTCGTACTTCCACCCATGATCATCACCATCGTAATCGCATTCTCAAATGCTTTGCGTGTCATGATATCTTTGGGCTTGATATCTTTTTCCATCAGAATACGGATCGCTTTACCCGCATCGAGGCATTCTTTTTTCTTCTCATCACTCAATGCAGGGTTAGAGGATGAATACGGCAAGCTCATTCCCAATGCTTCAATGGCCGATGCCATGGTGTTCGCAGTGTACATACCGCCACAAGCCCCTGCTCCCGGACAAGCATGCTGTATAATGCCTTTAAAATCTTCTTCGCTTAATTGGCCGGCCAGTTTTTGTCCGAGCGCTTCAAATGCAGAAACAATATTCAGGTCCTGCCCTTTATAATGGCCCGGCGCAATGGTTCCGCCGTACACCATAATCGAGGGCCTGTTCAAACGGCCCATAGCCATCACCGATCCCGGCATATTTTTATCACAACCCGGCAAAGCAATCACTGAATCATAGTATTGTGCACCACAAACCGCTTCAATAGAATCTGCAATAATATCGCGGCTCACCAGTGAATAACGCATACCATCCGTTCCATTACTCATACCATCACTCACACCAATTGTGTGAAAGGTTAGTCCCACCAAATCATTTTCCCAAACGCCTTTTTTTACCAACTGCGCCAGATCATTCAAATGCATATTACAGGTGTTACCATCGTAACCCATACTTACGATACCCACTTGCGCTTTTTTCAGATCCTCTTCTGTTAAGCCTATTCCATATAACATGGCCTGGGCGGCAGGTTGTGTAATATCCTGGGTTAGTGTTTTACTGTACTTATTTATTTCGTTTGCCATTTCTTTTACCAGCTTTATATCTTTATTCAACGCTTGTTGTGTCACTCACTTGTACGTTCGGTTCGCTTTTCAGCTTTTTTGTGAATGGTGAATGGGTAATCAGTTTATTCACCATTAACCATTCACTACTCTACTCCGACAATCTCATTCACCAGTTCCCGCTTATTCTCAATAATCAGGTTCTTATACGCGTCCTGCACCAGTTTACTTACCGTATCATTCCAGGCAAGTTTAAAGGGTTTATCATCCAAGGATGCAAACCCGATCACTTCAGCAGCCGTGCCACAGAAAAACGCAGCATCTGCCCCGTAAACGGTTTCTTTCGTAAATAATTTTTCTTCAACGGGTATACGCAACTGATCACACAATTCTAAAACCGTTGCACGCGTAATGCCAGGCAGGATATTGCCTAATGACGGCGTATATAATTTTCCGTCTTTCTCATAAAACAAATTAGCTCCCGGGCCTTCTGCCACATTACCATTCATATCCATCAGCAGGGCTTCATCATAGCCTTTTGACTTGGCCTCCTGGCTTGCCAGGATGGAGTTCACATAATGACCGGCAGCTTTTGCATGTATCTTAAATCCTTTGGGATTCGGCCTTTCAAAAGAGGAACTCATTATGCGTAGTAATTTGTCTCCCAGAAAAGCACCCATTTCCCAAGCCTCAATTACAATCAATGATTCTGTATTCAGGTTAAAACTCATATTGGCAGGCGCATATACCACGGGGCGTATATAGGCATCCTGTAATTGATTTCTTTTTAATACTTCATATGTCGCATCTATCAGTTCTTCTACTGACCATGTATATGGCAGATTCAATGCCTCTGCCGATACCTGCAAACGTTCAAAATGTTCCACGGGTTTGAAGATCCTGGTTTCCCCCTTCACGGTTTTATAAGAACGAATGCCTTCAAATACAGAATAGCCATAGTGCAGCGACTGGCTGTACAAATCCATTTTTGCCTCCGATGCTTTTACAAAAGCGCCGTTGAGATACAATACTGTGTTTTCGTTGTAATAGTTTGCCATATGGTTTGTTTTAGTTCTTTGTTACGGGTGTTATAAACGAAAACCCCGCCTTTTGGGAGGCGGGGTTTCTATGCTAAGTATTCTTATTAGATAGTAAACTCATCCTCCATGCAGTACAGGAATAATAATGACACTCACAATCGTAATGACTGCTATTGCTTTATTCACATTATTGATTCTGCCTGTTAGCATGGATGATTTGTTAGAACGAAAATACACCCACCTGCTCAAAAAACAAAGAACTATTCTTACTATTTATAAAACAGGCTTTTTGCAAACACCTGTTTGTTAGTTAAATGATCGTCGACTGGTTAAGGCTGGCATTATTGCTTCTCCTTTCCCCGTCTGCATTCCGCTCAATATGATCAATAATCAGATCGCCTACAGCCGTGGTTGCATAATTATTGATCGGGTCAATATCTCTGGTAACAAATCCATGTGATAATGTCCAGGCAACTGCATCACGCACCGCTTTGGCCTCCACCGTTAATCCAAAATAATCCAGCATCATCCCTGCAGATAAAATAGAACCCAATGGGTTGGCAATATCTTTTCCGGCCGCCTGCGGATAAGAACCATGAATGGGTTCAAACAACGCTGTTTTATTGCCAACTGAAGCCGAAGGCAATAAACCTAATGACCCGCTTAACACACTCGCTTCATCACTGATAATATCTCCAAACATGTTTTCCGTCAATACAACGTCAAACTGAGCAGGATTCAAAATGATCTGCATGGCAGCATTATCCACAAACATATAATCAACGGTAACATCACTGTATTGTGTTGCAATCTCCTGTACCACTTTACGCCACAAACGTGAGGTTTCCAATACATTGGCCTTATCAACCAATGTTAGTTTCTTCTTACGTTTCTGCGCATATTGAAAAGCAAGATGTGATACGCGTTCTATTTCACTCCTGCTATACGTACACTCATCTACCGCACTGTTTTGATCTGCACTCAGTTCTTTCTTACCAAAATAGATACCCCCGGTTAACTCACGGAAAATCACAAAATCCACATGCTTCAGCTGCTTGCTCTTTAAGGGAGACAAATGATGTAATGCCTGGTAGGTATTGATAGGCCTTATATTCGCGAATAACTGTAGCTCTTTACGCAACTTCAGCAAACCCTGCTCTGGCCTAACCTTAGCAGTTGGATCGTTATCATATTTAGGGTGTCCGATAGCGCCGAAAAGAATCGCATCGCTTGCCAAACAAGTAGCGACGGTTTCGTCAGGCAAAGGGTTTCCCGTTTTGTCAATAGCATCGGCACCCATCAGGCCATAACTATATACAAAAGAATGACCGAAACGCTTTCCAACAGCGTTCAATACTTTCATGGATTGTTCGGTCACTTCCGGACCAATTCCATCTCCTAATATTACCGCGATCTTTTTTTCCATCACTTATCAATTATTTCGTTTGAGTTATGCTGCCACCCTTCCCTGTTCCAATTGTAATGTATAGGTAACACAGGAAGGAATTTCTTCTTCGTAATGACTTACATATACCAATGTTTTCTGCATCTGCACACAGATAGTATTAATGAGTGCGATAAATCTTGCTGCCACTTCTGTATCCAGCCCCTGGCAGGGTTCATCCAATAATAACATGGGCGGATTTTTTACCAATGCCCTTGCCAATAAAACCAAACGCTGTTCGCCATTGGATAATTGTGCAAAGAATTTTTTAGTAAGATGATCTATTTGCAAAATCGATACCCACTGATCAACCATCTCTTTCTGTGCTGTTGATAATTGTCTGAACAGGCCGATCGTATCAAACAATCCGGAAGCTACCACTTCATAACAGGAAGCAGCCGAATCAAAATAATGATGCAGCTCGGGGGATACATACCCGATCTTCTGTTTGATATCCCAGATACTTTCTCCGGATCCTTTTTTTCTATCAAATAAATAAATTTCATTGGCAAAAGCCTGTGGGTTATCCCCGTTCACCAAACTCAACAGAGTAGACTTACCGGAACCGTTATGCCCGGATACATTCCAGCACTCACCTTGTTTTACTTCCCAATTAATATTATGAAGTATGTTACGGTTATGGTAGTTAACACTTACATTCACCATCTTTATCGCAATAGAAAAATCGGGATAGTTGTAAGCAGGCTTTACAGATTGAAGCAGCCCGTTAAAATGAATATCCTTTTCAGAAACAGCGATGAAGGTATGCCTGTCTGCTTCAAAAGATTTTCTTTCCCTTACAGAGGTCAACCCGCCTTCTTTTAACAGCGCTATATGTGTGATGCACTCAGGAATATCTGTTATAGAAGTAACCAATAACAGATTCACGCCTTTGGTTGCCAATGTATCCAGGATTGTATTCAGCATTTTTCTTGCAGATACATCCAGACCGGTGTATGGGTTATCCAGCAACAGCCATTCCGCTTTTTGCAGAAGCGCTTTGGCTAACTGGTATCTTTTATGTTCACCATTTGACAGTTGGATCAAAGGGGTGTTTTGTATATGAGGTATGCCAAGAAGAGAAAGTGTTTCTGCAATGGTTGTTGTATCGGCGCCTGTTTCATTCAATGCGTCCTGTATAGTCATTGCGTCTTCGGAATCATTTGAATTAAAGCGTTGCTGATAATAAAAAGAATTGAGGTTGGAAAGATTTTTAAACTGATGTTGCTGAGAGATGACTTCAATATGTGGTCTTAGCCCTTTTTCTGTTTGAAAACTGATATTTCCTTTATTGAAATAATTACCGGTCAGTGTTTTGATTAAAGTAGTCTTACCGCTACCTGAGGGTCCGATCACAGCCAGTTGCTCCCCTTTATGTACTGTGAAAGACACATCCCGTAACACAGCTTTACCTGAAAGCTTTACCGTTAGGTCTTTTACGTATAAGAGAGGGAATGTTTCCATAATCTTACAGAGCTACTTATACCTGTTTCTCCTCGTAGGCTTCGATAGCCGATTTGTTAGCGATGAGATAATCTATATCGTCGTACCCGTTTAACAGGCAGGTTTTCTTATAATGATTGATATCGAATATTTCCTGTACACCCGTTGCATCAATGGTAATGGTTTGTTTATCGATATCAATGCTGAGGGTTGCATCATTACCGAGTGCAAAAATCTGTGCCAGAAACTCATCACTCACTTTTACAGGAACCACGCCATTATTCAAAGCATTATTCTTAAAGATATCCGCAAAGAAACTTGACACTACTGCTTTAAATCCATAATCCTGTAAAGCCCACGCGGCATGTTCGCGTGAAGAGCCACAACCGAAATTTTTACCTGCTACTAAGATCTCGCCGCTAAACTGTGGTTGATTCAAAACAAAATCTGCTTTGGGTTTTGTCTCATCATTATTTTCATAACGCCAGTCTCGGAAAAGGTTTTTACCAAACCCATCACGCGTAGTTGCTTTTAAAAAGCGTGCGGGAATGATCTGGTCTGTATCTACGTTTTCCATTTCAAGTGGAACAAATTGGCTATGTATTTTCTGAAGTGGTGTCATACCCCCTGGCCCCCTGAAGGGGAAATTTATTTTAGTGATTTGTTAAAAATACTGCTTATCATTTTTATACTGTTCTCTGTAGAATTCCCACATTAATTCCCCTTCATGGGGCTAGGGATAAAGTTCTCTCACATCCGTAACAACCCCTGTAATCGCCGCAGCTGCCGCTGTTAGCGGGCTTGCCAACAATGTTCTCGCGCCTGCACCCTGTCTTCCTTCAAAGTTCCGGTTGCTGGTACTGATGCAATATTCGCCAGCAGGAATTTTATCTTCGTTCATACCCAAACATGCACTGCATCCTGCCTGGCGTATCTCAAAACCGGCTTCTTTAAATATTTTATCCAGGCCTTCTGCGGTTGCCTGTCTGGCCACCTGCTGCGAGCCGGGGACAATCATCACCTGCACATGCGCATTCTTTTTTCTTCCCCTTACCAAAGAAGCC
Source organism: uncultured Sediminibacterium sp. (assembly GCA_964519475.1). Taxonomy (GTDB): domain Bacteria; phylum Bacteroidota; class Bacteroidia; order Chitinophagales; family Chitinophagaceae; genus Sediminibacterium. The sequence continues at coordinate 172,870 of CAZFKE010000003.1, read as the reverse complement.
ACCAATCGCAGATCTTCAATACGCGAATTGGTACAGCTTCCTATGAATACATGTTGTATCGGCATGCCTAGTAAAGATTTACCCGATTCAAGACCCATATATTTTAATGCTTTGATAATATTGTTTCTTTCGCCTTCATCAGGAATGGTATCCGTTACCGGAATATGTCCATTGATCGCAATACCCAATCCCGGATTGGTTCCATAAGTGATCATCGGCTCAATATCAGATGCATTGATATTAATCTCATGATCAAACACTGCATCTACATCGCTATATAATTGTTTCCATTCAGTAACTTTCTTTTCCCACTGACCGTTACCCGGTGCAAACTGGCGGCCTTTTATATAAGCAAAAGTGGTTTCATCCGGCGCAATCATTCCGCCGCGGGCACCCATTTCAATACTCATATTACAGATCGTCATCCTTGCTTCCATGGAAAGTGAGCGGATGGCAGAGCCTGCATACTCAACAAAATATCCCGTAGCGCCACTGGCCGTAATCTGTGCAATGATGTAGAGGATGATATCTTTTGATACCACACCCTTATGTAATTCGCCTTCAATATTGATGCGCATTACTTTGGGTTTGGTCTGTAACAAACATTGTGAAGCAAAAACCATTTCCACTTCACTGGTTCCGATACCAAACGCAACAGCGCCAAAGGCGCCGTGCGTAGAAGTATGGCTGTCGCCGCAAACAATCGTCATCCCTGGTTGTGTAATACCCAGCTCGGGCCCTATAACATGTACGATCCCCTGGAAGGGATGGCCCAATCCGTACAATTCGATATTGTGTTTCTTACAATTCTCAATAAGTTGCTGCACCTGTAACCTAGACAGTTCATCCTTAATGGGCAGGTGCTGGTTAATCGTGGGTACATTATGATCTGCCGTAGCTACCACCTGTTGCGGACGAAATACTTTTAACCCTCTTTTTTCAATGCCGTTAAATGCCTGCGGACTGGTTACTTCATGAATGAAGTGCTTATCAATATACAAAACCGATGGACCGTCTTCCATTTTTTGTACTATGTGTTTGTCCCAGATCTTATCAAATAATGTCTTTGCCATATAATGTTAATTAAAGCGTGGTGTAGAAACACCACGCTACTCAAACTAAAACTATACTGATGAGAAAATCCTAAGCAATGGCCAGCTCGGGCTTATATGCCTTTGCCAGCATGTGCAGGTCGTCTGCCGCTATCTCTTTCTTCTTGTCCGCTACCTGCAGGAACTTTTCATATAGAATATCTATATCGTTACGATTGAATGCATACCCTAATTTATGAAAACGATGTGCCAGGGCACTTCTGCCGCTTCTGGCAGTTAATACGATTTTACTTCCGTCTGCACCTACCTCTTCCGGATTAATAATCTCATACGTTAAAGAATCTTTCAGGAACCCATCCTGGTGGATGCCTGATGAATGTGAAAATGCATTTGCACCTACAATCGCTTTGTTTACCTGCACCGGAACCCGCATGGTTTCTGCAACCTCTCGGCTCATCGGGTTCAGCATTTTGGTATTGATATCTGTATATAAACCCAAATGTTTGTGTTGTTTCAGCACCATTACCACTTCTTCGAGTGAAGTATTACCGGCTCTTTCACCCAATCCGTTAATGGTGCATTCGATTTGTCTTGCACCCGCTACTACGCCTGCAATAGCATTAGCGGTTGCCAATCCCAGATCATTATGGCAATGACAGGAAAGAATGGCCTTATCAATGTTTGGAACATGGTTCATCAGGTAAGCCATTTTAGCGCCATACTGATCGGGTAAACAATAGCCGGTAGTATCCGGAATATTGACTACGGTGGCACCGGCTTTGATAACCGCTTCTGTTACGCGTGCGAGATACTCATTTTCGGTGCGGCCGGCATCTTCTGCATAAAACTCAACATCATCTACAAAATTCTTTGCCCATTTAACAGCTTTAATGGCACGTTCCAGGATTTCTTCCCTTGTAGCGTTGAATTTAGATTTGATATGAAAATCAGAAGTACCAATCCCGGTATGTATGCGTGGGCGTTTGGCATATTTTAATGCGGCACCCGCTACTTCAATATCTTTCTGTACCGCACGGCTTAATCCGCAAACCGTCGCATTTTTAATGGCTTTGGAAATCTGCTCAACAGACTCAAAATCACCCGGACTGGAGATAGGAAAACCGGCTTCAATGATATCCACGCCTAAAGCTTCCAGTTTTAGTGCCAGTTCCAGTTTCTCTTTGGTATTGAGTTTACAACCGGGTACCTGTTCACCGTCTCGAAGGGTGGTATCAAATATGAAGACCTGTTTATCCATTATTATTTATTTTTATACAATCATTCAGATGAAAAAGACAGGCTATTTACTTTTGTCATCGATTGCCTTTAATAACAAACCTGATAGCCTGCCATTTTCGAATATAGTTCAGTCTACATCGAAAATATGATCAAAATTGATGGTATTTTACAGTCCATAACAGTGATAAAAATGGTTAAATCCTTTACCTGTATTGGATTGTAGCTCAAAATAATTACGATGCCCAACCGTTCCACCGATAGTTTATTTCAACTGATTTTTTCCCTCGAAAGGTCGGAAAAACGAAATTTCAAGCTCTATATGACCCGAAACTCGGGTTCGGGTGATCTGAAAGTGGTGCAATTGTTCGATGCCCTGGATAAAATGAAGCAATACGATGAAGAACAGCTGTTAACCAAAAACCCCTCCATCCAGAAGCAACAGCTTTCTAACCTGAAAGCGCATTTATACCGGGAAATACTGGCCAGTCTCCGGCTGCTGAACCAGGAGGAAAATATCGATCTCCAGCTGCATGAACAGCTTGATTTTGCACGGATCCTGTATAACAAGGGCCTGTACCTGCAGAGTTTAAAGATACTGGACAAGGTAAAAGACCTTGCCCGCGCCAATAACCAGGTAACCTATATTTTACAGGTGCTTTTTCTTGAGGAGAAGATCGAGGCCCTTCATATTACCCGAAGCATGCAGGACCGCGCCGAAAAACTGAGTGATGAAGTGGAAGAAGTAAATTACCGTCTGGGGCTGATTGGCGCTTTATCTAATCTGTCATTATTATTATATAGTTGGTACATCAAGAACGGACATGCAAGGAATGAAGAGGATACCGCAGCGGTAGATGCTTTTCTGAACACAGAAGCCATTCAGAAAGCACAGGATGCCAAAGGGTTTTATGAGCGATTGTATTTATACCAGTGTTATTGCTGGCATGCATTTATCAGTCAGAATTTTTTAGGATACTATCGCTATTGCCAGAAATGGGTTGACCTGTTTGATGCCTGCCCAAAAATGATTGAAATAGAAACGGCCCACTACATTAAAGGCATGCATAACCTGATGGGCGCCCATTTTGACCTGCGCAATTATCAAAAATTCAACGAAACCATTTTTGTTTTTGAGAAATTCATGGAAAGCCCGGTAATACAGGGCAACCGTAATAACCTGATACAAACTTTTATTTACCTGAATATTTCCAAACTGAACAAACACTTTATGGAAGGCACGTTTAGTGAAGGATTAGAACTGGTGCCTTTTATTGAAGAGAAATTACAGGAGTATGAATTGTATATGGACAGGCACCGTGTATTGGTGTTCTACTATAAAATTGCTTCGCTGTATTTTGGCAGTGGTGATTGTGATAAGAGTATTGATTACCTCAACAAGATCATCAACTGGAAAGTTGACCTGCGAACCGATCTGCAATGTTATGCAAGGCTACTGCACCTGATAGCCCATTACGAACTGGGTAATTTTGATCTGCTTGAATATTTGCTGAAATCCGTTTACCGCTTCATGTACAAAATGCAGAACCTGAGCACAGTGGAAGAAAAAGTATTCCGTTTCTTACGCAACTCGTTCCGTCTTACGCCCAATGAGATGAAACCTGAATTCGAATCCCTGCTGGCAGAATTAAAGCCACTCGAAAAAAGCCGCCTCGAAAGCCGCGCCTTTATGTACCTCGATATTATTTCCTGGCTGGAAAGTAAAATTCATGGCCAGCCGGTACAAAACATCATCCGCAAAAAATACCTCGACGCCAAAAGACGCGAAGAGGTTTAAAAATCAAGTAAGGATGTAACCGTGCCGATGTGTACAACTTCATTTTCTGCAATGGTATGATTTGGTTTTCCTGTACGCATTATTCTTTTTATATTCAATATTCAATCATCAAAAATGAAAAGATTATTTATCGCCTTAGCGATCATTTTTACTTACTTATTATCAACTGCCCAGATCCCCAAAGCGCCGGAAAAGAAAGAAGGCATGGGTCCATATACCCAACTTATCATCCGCGGAGTAATATTGGTAAACGGAACCGGTGCGCCGCCATTAGGCCCGGTAGATATTGTGATTGAACAAAACCGTATTGTACAAATAAGCGTATTAGGTAACCCCGATGCAAAGATCGATCCCACAAAAAGGCCGCAACTGAAAGCCGGTGGCAAAGAACTGAATTGCGAAGGCATGTTTGCTTTACCGGGACTGATTGATATGCACGGCCATATAGGCGGTGTTGCACAAGGCACGCCGGCAGAATATGTTTTTAAATTATGGATGGCACATGGTATTACCACGGTACGTGACCCATCCGCAGGTAATGGCCTTGATTGGGTATTAGATGAAAAGAAAAAAAGTGCCGCGAATGAAATTACGGCACCCAGACTTTTTGCCTACACAGCTTTCGGGCAAGGAAGCAAAACACCCATCGTAACAGCAGAGCAGGCCAGGGTATGGGTACAGCAGAATGCAAAAAACGGTGCAGATGGGATCAAATTTTTTGGCGCTTCACCGGAAGTAATGGATGCAGCGATCCGTGAAAATAAGCGATTAGGGTTACGCTCCTGCTGTCACCATGCACAAACAGATGTGGCAAGATGGAATGTATTAAACTCTGCCCGCGCCGGTATGACCAGTATGGAGCACTGGTATGGATTACCTGAAGCTTTATTTACAGACAAAACCATCCAGCAATTTCCTTTAGATTATAATTACAGTGATGAGCAAAACCGTTTTGAAGAAGCCGGTAAACTCTGGAAACAGGCAGCCGCACCCTATAGTGAACATTGGAATAAAGTGATGAACGAATTACTGTCACTTGATTTTACCCTAGACCCTACTTTCAACATTTATGATGCCAACCGCGATTTGCAAAGAACCCGTCGTGCCGAATGGCATGAGATGTACACATTGCCATCTCTCTGGACATTTTATGAGCCCAGCCAGCAATCGCATGGTTCTTACTGGCATAACTGGGGTACAGAGCAGGAAGTGGAATGGAAAAATAATTATCGTTTGTGGATGAGCTTTATCAATGAATACAAAAACCGGGGTGGCCGGGTTACGGCAGGATCTGATAACGGATTTATTTACCAGACCTATGGTTTTGGTTATATCCGTGAACTGGAATTGTTACGTGAAGCAGGGTTTCATCCATTGGAAGTAATTCGTTCCGCTACTTTATACGGGGCCCAGGCATTGGGAATGGATAAAGAGATCGGTAGTGTAGAAGTGGGTAAACTTGCCGATATTATTATTGTTAATGCCAACCCAATAAAAAATTTACAGGTACTCTATGGAACCGGTGCCATTGAATTAACCAAAGAGAACAAAGTAATTCGAACCGGAGGCGTTTTGTACACCATTAAAGACGGTATCGTATATGATGCGAAAAAATTATTGCTGGATGTAAAACAGATGGTGGACGATGAGAAAAAGAAAACCGGTTGGCAGTTAAAGCAGCCGGGTATGTAATAGATAACATACCACCGCTACCTGCTTATGTATTGAGAAATTACTGTAACAGATCCGTACCGATAGGGAAGGTTATATAAATACCACAGCCATTACCGGGAGAAGACTGGATATCCACGATGCCATTATACAGATCGGAGCGGCTGATAATATTGTAGATACCAATCCCCTTTCTTTGCTGCTTCACATCAAAACCCACACCATTATCGGCAATTTTCAGGTAAACCATATGGCTGTTACGCATCAATTCAATGTTTACATGCGTGGCCTGGGCGTGTTTAATAATATTGTTCATCTGTTCCTGCACGATCCGGAAGATATTCAGTTTAAAATCGTATTTGATATCATCTTCAAAAAAAGAATCTGCCACCAGGTCTATCTGCAACGTGTTTACAAATGAGATATCGTCCAGCAAACTTTCGATCGCTTTACTCAGGCCAAAATGTTTAATCAGTGGGGTAACCAGGATTTGCGAAAGTTTACGGATCTCTTCAATGGCATTGAGAACAAATCCAGAAGACTGTTTCAGCAGTTCTTCGCTTTCCGGACTTTTTTGCTGGGCCGAGGCAATATACATCATGGCTACGGTTAGCTGCTGGTTTACGTTATCGTGTAATTCGGTGCTGATCTCATAACGTTCTTTTTCCTGCACCTGTATCATCGCCTCATTGATCTCTTTTTGCTTTAACAGTCTCTCCTCTTCCAGTTTTTCTTCCAATCTTACTTTCTCGGTAATATTATTATGTATGGCCAGTACAGCTGCCCTCCCTTTATAATCAATTTTATGGGAAGAGGTGTCGAGTATCAGGGTTTCGCCGTTTCTTTTTTTATGTTCCCAGATATCCGACTTTTTAGAGATGTCGTTTTCCAGAAATTCTTTGGCAAAGTTTTTTATCTTTTCATGAAATTGCGGGGAACGAAGATCCAGCATATTCATCTGTAATAATTGTTCACGGGTGTACCCGTATTCTTCCTGTGCCACATCATTTACTTCCAGTATCTGAAGGGTTTTCAGATCCCAGATAAAGATCGGCAACGGGTTATTAAAGAAAAGGTTCCGATAACTTTCATTACTTTCCATCAGGCTTAAACGTATGCGGTTACGTTCAATACTGTATTGTATGGATTTAGCCAGCAATCGCTCATCGTATTCTCCTTTTACCAGGTAATCCTGCGCGCCCTTTGCCATGGTTTCCAGGGCCAGCTCTGTATCTGCTAAACCGGTAAGTACAATAATAGGAATATCCTCTGCATGCTCATGTACCTGCATATAAGAGTTAAACCCGGAACTATCGGGCAGGGAAAGATCCAGCAAAACCACATTGATTTCGTATTGGCTCAATGCCTGTATTGCTTCAGCAGCACTGGTAGCTTTGTATACATTTTCAAAATACAGTTTAGTCAGGCGCAGGGTTTCCTCCAGCAAAAAAAGATCGCCGGGGTTATCCTCTACAATCAAAACCGATAATGCCAATATGTTTTCTGTTATGGCCATTGCTTTTGTATCTGTTTAACGGATGCAGTCAGTTACCTGTCTGCCATCTATCTTAGGTTAACGATTTAATGCAGCCTGTATTCATCAGGCGTTTTACTGATGGAAAAAGAAAAACAACTTCCTTTATTGGGTTCTGATTCCACCCATATTTTTCCACCATGTTTCTCAACAATTTTTTTACAGATGGCAAGTCCTATCCCTGTTCCGCTATATTCATTCTTATGGTGCAGGCGTTGAAAAAGAACAAATATCTTTTCAAAGAATACGGGTTTGATACCGATACCGTTATCTTTTATCATAAACACAAACCGGTTTTCTTCTTCAATACCGCTAATACGTATTTCAGGCGATTGGCCGCTATGGTATTTTAAAGCATTACCGATCAGGTTTTGAAACAACTGGAATAACTGGGTTCGGTTACCCCTTATATCCGGCAGGTTTTCTGTAATAATTATTGCCTTCATTTCTTCTATCCGGTTGTAAAATACATTTACCACTTCCTGCAACAATGTGTTGGTTTCTATAAACGCATAATTGTCTTTATTAGAGCCCACCCTTGAGTATTCCAGGAGATCCATGATCAGTTTTTTCATTCGCTCAGCACCATCTACCGCAAAATGGATATACTGTTCTGCTGTTTCATCTATCTGATCCTCATATTTTTTCTTGAACAATTGCAGGAAACTGGTAATCATCCGCAAAGGTTCCTGCATATCATGCGAGGCTATATAAGCAAAGCGTTCCAGTTCCACATTGGATGCGGCCAGTTCATCGGCTCTTTGTTTCAAACGGTTATTCAGTTCCAGCAATAACGCTTCGCTTTCTTTTCTTTCTGTAATATCCCTTGTGGCCCCAATCACACGTATGGCTTTACCCTCCTCATCGCGGATGATATAGCCTTTATCAAAAACATATGCATACCGGCCGTCTTTTTTTAAGAATTTATATTCATCCTCCCAATACATTTTTCCCGGATCATTAATCACCAATACCTGGTTTTCCATCACCCGCCTTAAATCATCCGGATGTATTCGTTTGTTCCAGAAAGCAAGTTCTGCCGCCGATTCTTCCAGTTCATAACCAAATAAGGTTTTTAACCCGTTGCCGCTGCGGGTAACTTCATTGGTATCTACATGCCAATCCCATATGGCATCATTGGTAGCCATCGCTACCACATCGTATTTCTGATTGATGGACTTTACTGATTCAACAGATAATTTATTTTCCAGGATAATCATCAGCAGGTTTTTGGCACGCTCTAACGTGTTCTCTTCCTCTGGCGTAGGTAATTTTACTTTCTTATAATAGATCGCAAAAGTGCCCATTACCTCATTGTGAGAATCCATAATAGGGAATGACCAGCAAGCTTTTACCCCTTCCATTCTTGCCAAATCAAGATAAGAAGTCCAACGCGGAACCTTTTCAATATCTGATACAACCACTTTCTCTTTTAGAAAAGCGGCCGTTCCACAGGAGCCTTTATTTTCGTCCCCTATCTCAGCGCCATCAATGATCGAGCAAAACTCTTTGGAAAGGCTTGGTGATGACCAGTTGTACAAGCGGTTGTTTTTCAATCTAAGTACGGAACAGATCATACCCGGGTGAATATCTTCAACCTGTTTTAAATAAAATTCGAGGGTTTTTTCAAGGTTACTTTCCGGCCTCGCATTCATTTCCAGGACTTCTCTTTCAAGCTTTTCCAATCTTCGCAGGGTTCTCACTTCTGTCACATCTTTAAAATAAACAGAGATGCTTTTTTCCGAAGGATACACACTCACATCGGCCCATATTTTATACTGTGGGAAATATTCGCGAAAGCGGATAGATTTGTTCCTGCCTACCAGTGTCTGGTAATCTACATGCTGTTTCAGTACAGCAAGATCGGGAAATGCCTCCCACAAATTTTTTCCGATCAGTTCTTCTTCACTCTTATGCAGGATATTTTCGGCTGCCTTGTTCCAGAAAAGAACGGTCCAGTTTTTATCAATAATAAAAAAGCCATCGGTAATACTGTCCAGTACATTTTCCAGTAATAACCGGCTGTCTTCTTCCTGCTGGTGCAGTTTTTTACTTTGATCCAGTAATTGTTTCAGCTGCTGCTCCTGACGGATCTCCTCCGAAATATCATACACAATTGCCCCGATAATCTCTTCGCCATCCTCACCCTGAATGATTACCGAAGATATTTTTAGCGGAAACCTTTCCCCGTTCTTTCTTATCGCTGTAATAACCCCGCTCAGTTTCCCATTTGTAAAGTTTCTTTCCCGCATCATCTCCCTGAAAACAGCATTTTCTATATCAACATATGCCCTTCTCTCCAGGCCCTTCATTTCTGTTTCTGTATACCCAAAAATATCACAGGCTGCCTGGTTGACTTCTATAATCATCCCATCTTTTTTTGCGAGTATCAAGGCATTTAGCGAAGTCTCAAAAAAGGTTTCATAAAGGGATGTAATTACCATAAAGCTGCTGTGGATATTTGATGGGAAAATCAACCTGCGAAAACCGGATATCAAATATAATGATATCCCGTTATGCCTGCGCAGATTCCTAATTTCGTTAAGATTTAGCTTTTATCCAAGATTTGTTTGATCATGATGCTTTATAAATACGAAAAACAGCAAAAAAATCCCGCCGCGGTGAACCGGGCGGGATGATATTTATTTCTTTTCGATGGTTGGATAATGAATACCCAATTGCTCCAGATAAGTTTTGTATTTGGAAGGATCGTAATAAAATTTCTTCATCTGCTCACGGTAAGTTCCCATGATCTCTTTATTGAGATAGATAGCGGGAGGGTCCGTTGCTTTAATAAAGGGTTTGTATTTTACGTCTTTGGTTTGCACATTGGTAAAATATTCTTTGGCATCGGCCAACACTTTCGGATCAGTGAAAAGATCGATCAACGTTAATGCTGCTGCTTTGGCCCCGGCCAGTGACCCTTTGTGTGCAATAGGGGTAGCCATCGCAATCGCATCTGCCCAGTGATGGCCTTTTGTGCCGGGTATATTGGCCGGATAATTCAGTACAATGGTTGGAAGGTTCCATGAAATATCTGCAATATCGTCAGACCCGCCGCCCCATGAAAAAGGCACCGACCCTTTGGCTGTATCAATCGTTGTTTTCAGGCCATTGATTTCTTTTCCCATCTGATCTTTTTTGGGCGCTTCTACTAATTTCTGAACAGCGCGTGCCATTTCATTATCGGCATCCGTCCATTGCGGGAAACCTACTTTTTTAATATTACTGGTCATGGTTTGCGCCAACACTTTATTAAAATGTCCGGGCCAGGCGGTGCCTACTATTTTATAACTCATCTTGGTATCCGTCATCATGGCTGCACCATTGGCTATTTTAATGCCGGCATCGTACATGCTTTGAATATCTTCATATGTTCTCTCCCTGAAATAATACCATACACTGGCTTTGGAAGGAACCACATTGGGTTGATCACCGCCATCAGTGATTACATAGTGCGAGCGTTGTGTGGGTTTTAAATGTTCGCGTTTAAAGTTCCAGCCCACATCCATCAATTCAACAGCATCCAATGCACTTCTGCCGCGCCATGGGGCACCGGCGGCATGGGCCGCCTCTCCGTCAAATGCAAATTGAACGGATACAAGTCCATTCATACCCGGATCACCATAATCGCATTTGAACTCACTGCTTACATGGGTAAAAATGCAGGCATCTACATTTTTAAAATAGCCATCGCGTATATACCAGGCTTTACTGCCCACCAGTTCTTCCGCCACACCGGGCCAGATTACAAGCGTGCCGGGCATATTGTTTTTCTGCATCAGTTCTTTTGCGGCAAGCGCAGCAAACACAATGACAGCCTGGCCTGAATTATGCCCTTCACCATGACCGGGTGCCCCTTCCACAATGGGGTCTTTATAAGCTACTCCTGGTTTTTGTGAGGCTTTGGGGATACAATCGATATCACTGCCCAATGCAATTACTGGGCTGCCATTACCCCATTTAGCCATCCACGCCGTTGGGATACCGGAAATACCGCGTTCGATGGTAAACCCATTTTTTTCAAGGATACCGGTGATGTATTTAGAGGTCTCAATTTCCTGGAAACCGAGTTCGCCAAAACTGAACACCATATCTACCATTTCCTGCACGGCTTTTTCTTTTGCGGAAACTGAGGTTAATGCCTCTTTTTTCAGGGCTTCAACAAAAGCGGCATCATATTTTTTAGCCGTTTGTGAGAGAACTGGAGAGAGTAACACAAAAAGAAAAAGCCCGGAAAGATAACCCTTGATCATTTTCCGCTTCAGAAACGGGAAGGATTTGTGCATGTCAGAAAATTTTAAAGTACAGAAATAGGTTTGGTTATTTCTTATATATCCTAGAAGGATTTGCAAGACACACACAATATAAAACGAAATAGTAATAAATGCGCACAGGTTTTTAACATACTTATTTTTTTGCCACAGATTACACAGATTGGCACAAAAAAATCTCTGTTAGTCTGAGGCTTTTTTAATGCCTGGCCGGAAAGAAGAAAAGCCGGAAAGAGGGTTTCTTTACGGCTTTGTATCTATCGTTTGATTTTTTATAAAGCATAGATCCTCTCTATTGCATCTTTACATTTCTCCATCACCACTTTTCGTTTCAGGCTCATCTTCGGTGTCATCTCTCCGGTTTCAATGGTCCATTCACGCGGTAATAATTCAAATTTCTTGATCTGTTCTACGTGATTGAAATATTGATTAAAACTTTCTACCAATCCACGATACATCTCCAGTACTTTGGGGTGATTGATCACATCTTCATTTGTAGTATAAGTAATCCCTTTTTCTTTCATCCAATCGCGCAGTGTATGAAACGAAGGAACGATCAATGCGCCTACAAATTTTCTTTCTGAACCCACCACCATCACCTGTTCCACAAAGGGGCTTTCTTTTAATTTATTCTCGATGGGCTGTGGTGCTACATATTTACCGCCGCTGGTTTTAAAGAGTTCTTTTTTACGATCGGTGATTTTCAAGAATTTGCCTTCTTCAAATACGCCAATATCTCCCGTATGTAACCAGCCGTTGATAACCGTTTCAGCCGTAATATCGGGGCGTTTAAAATAGCCTTCCATGACACATGGGCCGCTAACACAGATCTCTCCGTCATCTTCCAGTTTGACTTCTATGCCATTGATTACAGGACCTACGGTTCCGAATTTGGTACCATCTTTCCCCTGACGGTTAACGCTGATCACGGGGCTATTCTCGGTTGGGCCATATCCTTCGTATACCGGCACTTTGGCTGCATTAAAAATACGCAACAGTTTTACCTGGCATGCCGCGCCACCGGTTATTACAAAAGATACATTACCACCCAACGCCTCCCTCCATTTACTAAAGATGAGTTTATTGGCCATAGCCAATTGCATAGTATACCATAGACCGCCGCTTTTGCGGTTATCATATTTTTCTGCCAGCGCCACGGCCCAGTAAAATAATTTTCTTTTTATGCCGGTCAACTCATTGCCTTTGGACATGATACGTTCAAATACTTTTTCCAATAATCTTGGAACAGTGGTAAATCCGTTAGGCTGCACTTCACGCAGGTTATCGCCAATGGTTTCAAGGCTTTCAGCATAGTAGATACTGATGCCGCTGTAGAGATAGATATATGTGCAGGTTTTTTCGAAAATATGATTCAAAGGCAGAAAGCTTAACACCTTGGTACCTGGTGCATCATTAAACGGAAAACTTTCTTTCGATAACTGCACATTGGAATAAATATTCTTATGGCTCAGCATTACACCTTTGGGTGTTCCGGTGGTACCTGATGTGTAAATAATCGTTGCAAGCTGTGAAGCAGGAATGGTTTGTTTGATGGCAGCAACTTTTTGCAAAGAATCCTTATCCGCCAAACCCGTTATCTCGCTCCAGTGTGCAGCTCCGGCTATTCTGTCAAAAGTATACACATTTTTGAGTGAAGGGACTTTCGGTAAGACGGATTGTATTTTCTGCAGCAATTCTTCATTGCTCACAAAAATGAATTTCACCGCCGCATCATTCAGAATAAATTCAAGTTCCAAAGGGGTGGTTGTGGGATATACCGGAACCAGTATGGCACCCAGTTGCTGCACAGCCATATCTGTAAACACCCATTCCGGCCGGTTATTGCTGATGATGGCGATCTTATCGCTTCCTTCCGGACTCATATCATTTCCGCTAACACCTAATTTTATCAATCCTGCGCTTAAACGGTTTACGGTATCCGCTACCTGTTCTGTGCTGTACTGCACCCATTGGCCGTTTTCCTTGGCAGCCAGCATATCGGGCCGTGGAAAATGTTGTAGCTGATGATCGATACAATCAAAAAGTCTCTTGATGGTCATTGGCAATCGTTAATCGTTCTAACAAAACAGTTTCTGATAGCTATTGTTCTTCTTCCTTCTTCAATTTCTTGAATTCTTCTATGGCGATATCCTGTTTATTTCCACTGTAGGCATCAAAGTATTGGAAACCCAGTCCTACACCCCATCCCAACATTACCCAAATGGGCCAGGGGTAGCTATGGAAACCTGAATTATGGCCGGTGGTAAACCACCAGATACCCCATAAAAAGGCATTGATTACGAGGTAGCTGAACAGGCTTTTCTTGAAGGCGGCTCTGCGGCGGGCTATGCGCCATAACCTTTCGTCATTGGTTGGTTCCATACAGTAGGAGAGTTTAGGACAGTCAATTTAGGTAATTAAGCACAAATAAAAAAGCCGGTGACCAAAGCACCGGCTTTACCTGTTTACACAAACTGGTTAGTGTGTAAAATAATATTCACCCACCGGGATCTTAAATACACGGCTTTGCTGGAACGTTTTGTATTCTTCGGTTTCTTTGGTATGCGTTTTCTGCCATGCCTGCACAGCTTCCTGGCCAATAGCCGGACTGAGCAACCAGTAATGATACGCTTCAAACAAACCCTGGTTTAATAAATACTGCTGATGGTCGAATAACCGGAAGGGGTAGTTTTTCTGTTTACCCTGAAACCATTCGATCACCCATCTTGTGCGGATGCTGATCAGCCTGTCTATACCTGCGGGTTGTTTATTGTCGGCATTTAATTTCCCTAATATATCCAGTATCGCTTTTTCAAAAGCAGAATTGTTTTTGTTATCTGCCAGTTGTTGAACAGCCGTTGCGGAGATCAGGCTTTTATACGCATCAAATAATTTTTCTTTGATTTCTTCTGTACGGGTAGAATAGCTTTCTAGGTTCAGGAACAATTCGCCATATAAGGCTACACGGATCCAGTTGCTTTTTTTGGCATAATACATTGTGGCATTATAATAGTTGCCGCTGTAACCCGGATCCAGTTCAATTCCTTTTTCCCATTGGGTGATTGCCTCTTCCAGTTCATTCTGTAAAGCAAGTAATTCGGCATATTCATTATAGATAACACCGCTATTGGGAAATTTTCGTAAAGCGGTTCTGTATAATTTGCCGCAATCAGTATAAGAAGCGATGGCTTTATATGCAAACCCCAGCACTTGGAAAGATTGTTGATCTGCGTTGGGTTTGGCAATAAGTTCTTTGCCTGCTTCAATGGCTTTGGCAAAATCTCTTTTCAGGTAATGGGCAAAGCAGAGATCACGAAGCAACTCAATATTATCCGGCTCCTGTTGTTTGGCACGTTCCAGTATGACTATGGCATTATCATAATCGCCTTTCTGCACAAGGGTTCTTGCGGTTTCCTGCAAAAGCTTTGCCGTTTGTTCCTGTGCCTGTATTTCACAGAATCCGGTAAGCGCTAATAGAACAATGAAAATATGTTTCATACTAAAATGTAACCAGCAGGCTTTGTAAACTGCATGGTTATTTATTCATAGATCAGATGCGTAAGTAATCCATCCCGTAATTTAGGTTCGAACCAGGTACTCTTCGGTGGCATTACATTCCCGCTATCGGCAATATCAAAAAGCTGATCAATGGTTACAGGATATAAACTGAAAGCCGCAGCCATTTCTCCACTGTCTACTCTTTTCTCCAGCTCTTCCAGCCCCCGTATACCGCCAATAAAATCGATTCGCTTATCTGTACGTTGGTCTTTAATGCCCAGTAATTTATCCAGCACATTGTTAGACAGGATCGTTACATCCAGCACGCCCATTGGATCGTTTGTAAACGTTCCGGGTTTGGATGTAAGTTTATACCAGTTCTTATCAATATACAAACCAAATGTATGCAGGCTTTCCGGGCGGTAAGCGCCGGTATTCACCAATTCTATGGTAAACTGTTTGCTTAATTCTTTGATAAAGGTTTTGGGCGTTAATCCATTGAGGTCTTTTACCACCCGGTTATAATCCATGATATATAACTGGTTAGATGGAAACAGTGTGGTTAAGAAATAATCTGCCCCTTCTTTAGCCGTTGCGCCCAATGCTTTACGCACTTTGGCTGCCGATGCTGCACGGTGATGGCCATCTGCTATATAGGTACAGGGAATTTCTTTTTCAAAAACAGAACTGATCTGATCTGCTGTTTTATCATTATTCACGATCCAGATCGTATGTTGAATACCATCATCGGCAGTAAAATCGTAGACAGGCGATTTGGTTTCTTGCCACTGATTGATCAGTTGATCAATCTTCGGGTGATTCCGGTATGCAAGAAATACATTGCCTGTTTGTGCACCGGAAATTTTAATATGGTTGATCCTGTCTTTCTCTTTTTCCGGACGGGTAAATTCGTGCTTTTTAATAATATCTTTCTCATAATCATCCACACTGCTTACACACACAAGCCCTGTCTGACTTCTCCCATTCATGATCAATTGATAGATATAGTAACACGCTTTTGATTCGCGAAACAGAATATCGCGTTGTATAAAAGCCGCCAGGTTTTCTTTGGCCTGTTCATACACAGATGCATCATGTACATCTACGGTATCAGGAAGATCTATTTCACTTTTAGTAATATGCAGAAAGGAACTATGATTGCCTTGTGCTTCCATTTTTGCTTCGGCGCTGCTAAGTACATCGTATGGACGGCTTGCCACCTGCTTAGCCAGTTGTGGCTGCGGACGCAGTGCTTTGAAGGGTCGGATAATTGCCATGCCGCAAATATCCGTAAATAATTATAAAAGAAACATTATCATCATCCATAGTTGAAAGAGCATGGTTCATGAATCATCAACTATCCACGGGTTGCTGTTTATTCTATTGCCCTAACAAACATTCGTAAAAATCGTTGGAAGGCTGCATTTTTCTTCATTGCCCATTGAAACAAGGCAATACCCGCAATGGCACAGCCGGTTCCGGCAAGAATATCCAATACATAATGATGGCTGTTATAAATGGCCGAAAACCAGATACCGGCTACCAGCAGGGCAAATAAACTATTTATTTTTCCCAGCCTGAACCTATAACCGTAATATAAAACAATCACCGGGTAAGAAGCATGCAATGAAGGCATAGCCGCAAACACATTGGAACCTTTTGTATATAATGACTGGAAAATGGGTAAATGAACATAGCTGTCAAATCTTTCTAACCCGGCAGTATTGCCATGTGTGGAAGCGATAAATTGAAACCCATGTTGTTGCACATACCATGGTGGTGCTGCAGGATACAGGTAGTAAATAACAAAACCCATCATGTTAACTAAAAAGAAACTCAGGGAGAACTGGAGAAAAGCAGATCGCTCTTTAAAAAATAAATAGCCCGCAAATGCCAGGGGCACCGGCATCCAGCATAAATAGCTGATACCGGTAAGGATATCTAACAGGGTTGTAGGGTGTTGCAGAAAATATTCATTCAGCGTAAGCACCGTTCCTCCATAGTGAATACCGAATATTCTTTTTTCTGTGAGATAAAGGTCTTCAATATGTACCGTTTGATAGAGATAATTGGGGAAGGCCTTCATATAATCGTATAGAATCCAGAAAATAAAAAAGATGGAAAACCCGGTGATAAATTTTCGTGTAATGCCCGAAGCAAAATACATTGCGTTGAAGATGGCAACCAAATAAACCTGTTCTGTCTTAAACCCGATCAGGAAAGCAGACAGCAACAGGTAACCTGCCGAAACAGCCGCACAGGCCCAGATATGATTGGCTGAGAATAGCAAATTTGTTTTGGCTGACGGATTATCCATATCAGGGTTTGAATCTTTCTACCAGCTCTTTACCAGTAACGGGGTCTGTTCCTTTCATTTCCATGTATACTACATTGGGCGCCCAGAAAGAACCACCATCTACTTTTATAAATATCCTGTTCAGTAATGCCTGCTTTTGATTGATGGTGACATACACATGGTATTTATTGTCTTTAGGCGATGTCATTAACGTGAGTGACTGCTTTTTGTAAGAAACAAAATGTAGTTTATAGGTTCCATTACCCAATGATTGTGATTTTATGCCATATGCAAACACACGTTGTATATAACTGAGTTCTTTGTGCATCCCTCCTTCATTGTAACGGATCCAGAAAACATGTACAGG
This sequence comes from uncultured Sediminibacterium sp., assembly GCA_964519475.1. GTDB lineage: Bacteria > Bacteroidota > Bacteroidia > Chitinophagales > Chitinophagaceae > Sediminibacterium. The sequence continues at coordinate 155,144 of CAZFKE010000003.1, read as the reverse complement.
TGATTCTTCATTTAGCTTTCCCTTGCTGTCTATATTCAATTCACAAATGATCGTATTGGTATTGGTGGTTCTTTGCAGGTAGAATAACTGGTTAAGATTGCCGCTGGGAACCGGAAAACTATCCTGTGGGTCTCCCTCCCTTTCTTCCGTCATTACCGTTTCAGGCATTATTGTAACGGATGTATGCTTATTGGTAAAAGCAAAGCTAGTTAACATAACCAGGCCAATACCCATCATTAATTTATGAGATGAAATTTCAGGAGCATTTTGTTTGCCATCTCTTGCATCCAGTGTTTTTTTGGCGCCCAATAATCTTTTTAATGCGGTTATATTGGTTAATATGGCCATGACTGCAATCGGGATTGTGAAGATGGACATGGTTTCCAGCACATGAAAAGAAATACCCGATATATACCATTTATGATCACCTCCCATATAATAACCGGTCATCCCACAGGCAATAGCCGAAACGCCTATCAGTATAATCCGTTCGGGCCTTTGCATTAAACCGTCTTTGCATTCAATACCCAATCCTTCCGCCCTGGCCCTTGTATAACTTACCATCATTGAACCGATGAGCGCAATAAAAGCAAAAAGAGAACTGAGAAAATAATGATGCCCTACGAGATAATAACAAATACCCAGAAACATAATCAATTCGCTATACCTGTCAAGTACAGAATCGTACAATGCACCAAAAGAAGAGCCCATTTTGCCAATGCGTGCCACCTGTCCGTCAAGCATATCAAATAACCCGGCAAATAATATTAAAGCGCCTGCCCATCCTACATAAGAAAGATCGTCGCGGTTGCCTTCTTCTGCGCCTGCCACAAAAATCACTGCCACACCTACATTTAAAACAAAACCGATAGTGGTAACTGCATTCGGGGTCAACCCCAGTTTAATCAATAGTTTCACAAACGGGTCAATCACAATATATATCGCTTTCTGCAATCGTATTCTAAGAGGAACTCTTTCCATTAAAACATACTTTATCAACAATAAAATAACTAAAAATCAAATTTGAACCTGGCCCTGATACCCAAACTGGCCACATATGGGTTTTCAAGATAGTTAAACCTTTTTACCAGGTCAACCCGTATCAACTTAAATATATTAGTAATGCCTACACTACCTTCTATATATGGCTTTTTATCCAATGAGAAAGTAGCTGGCCCGCCATCAATAACCGGGTATTTAATCAACGATGGGTCGTTGGACGGTTTATTTTCATCGCGCACACCGCCATATAACATTTTCAGCGAGATTACTTCGCGCCATTTCAGCTTTTTCAATAAGGGTACACGATTAAAGAAAAGGCCATTAAAATGGTGATCAATATTGATTGCAAAGAAATGATCACTCACAAATTCCTGAAAGTTCATTAGGTTATACGAATTTAATTGATACGCATACGTCTGGTTAGCACGGTGAATAGTCATTAAAGGATAAGGCAGTTTGCCGAAGATATAACCCGTTTCCAATACTAAATCACTGTAACCCAACTGCGACATGAACGCTCTTTTCTCAAACCTCGCACTTATATTCTGGTAATTGTATTCGCTATTCAAGATCCCTTTTACACCGGCAATAAAACGCAATGTAAAAATGGGATATTTATTAATGATCGGGATACGATACACTTTACCCTGGTAGAATTGTTCATGCGGTGCCCAACGCAATTCACCGGAGAATTCACTGGTAATCAGTTTATTTACATTCACCGTAGAACCATTATCTACTTTGGTATATACGATAGATCCGGCAGGTTCCTGTTTCCAGTTCTTAAATCCTAATGTATATGAAAGATGATTCGGTAATTCATGTACATAATCAAATTTGAAATTACTATTGTATAACCAGCGATCGTTCTTACCGCGTTTAAAAGACAGAAGGAAATTGTCTTCCGATACAAACTGTAATTCCTGTCCGGGAATTTTGGTGTCGTGTTGATAACCCACCCTTATAAAATTTAAGGGGTATTCATAGATCGATTTATTATTGAGCGAGTATGTGCTGCTCAGAAAATATTTCCATCGTTCATCTTTAAAACCATATGCACCATATCCTTCAAAATAAATGCTTTTACTGAGTTTGGGTGTGGTTCTTCCTCCCAATCTTAATTTAAAACCTTCCACGGGATTAAAGCTGTAGAAGGCCGCGGCGGGCCCAAGTTCAAATCCACCAAAAGAAGTGTAACCTGCCAACAGGAAAGTCAGAAAAGCCATCGTTCTGCGGAAAGAAGGCATTTTTTCCAGGCTGTCAATATTACTATATACTTTGGCTTCTACCCTGGTTAAGGTGTCATGGCGGTTAGCCAGCCAGAAACTATCCGGATGCGTATCCGATTGATCAAGCTTTACCGTTGCCGGGCCTGCGTATATTGTATCCGGCATTGCCTGGTTGATCTTAAAGTTTTTAAACGAAACCGTTCGCTCTCCAAAAAAACCACTCCCCGAATTTTTGGTCACGCTTGCATCAGCCATTACGTTACTCTTACTCAGGTGATAACGATTGTCTTCACTTTTTTCAAAATCCAGATCAATATGTAATTCACGTACAAAATTGAGGTTGGCATTCTTGCTCAGGAACATACTCATTTTCCGAACAGCATAGTTACCATCCAATGTGATCCACATATTGCCCCTGAACAAAAGATCATTCGTATTACGTGGCGTGAAATATAATTTGATCAGCTTCTGCCCGCTTGCATCCGTAGTGGTATCCCTGATGTAATACATATAAAATGTTGGGGCGAGATCGGCTATCGGGCTTAAAAACTGGTACGTAAACAAAGGAATATCATTATCATAGATATCAATATCCATAATCAAACGATTCAGGTAACTGCTTACACCGGCATTGTCAATATACTCGCCAAAGTTTACACGCTTCTCGCCGGTTACAATGGTTTTTGTCTTTTCAGGTTTTTTACGAAAATATTTTTTGGATAAGGTTTCTTCGAGGTAAACGGGTAATAAAGACTTGCCTTCTACTTTGGTGGTATCTCTATTCTCAAAAAGAAATTTATAATTTTTAAGCAGTTTTGAATTGGTAAGTTTATCATTTATATTACTGAGTGATACTTCCAGTTTTTCATATTGATCATACTGCACATAATCATAATGATCGGTTCGGTTGATCGCTTTGTTTTCGATAACGCGCCTGATCAGTTCTACTGCAGGATTGCCTTTATTCTTATACGAGGCTCTTTTATTGGTGGTAACCGTTACATTATTAGTTGCCTTAGGATCGGTTTCCAATTCAAAATTCATCGTTTGCGAAATGCCCGGTGTAATATTTTTCAGGATCGTTTTATAGCCTATATATGTTACCTGGATAACAGCAATCCCACCGGAAGAGCGAAGGGTAAATTTCCCCAGGCTATCGGTAACCGTTCCCCTTCCTCCTTTTAAAACAACGCTTACATATTGTAAAGGCCGTTTACTGATCATATCGGTAACCTCTCCCTGCACAACCGTTTGTGCCAAGCCCTGAACCCACCCTATTAAAAGGAACAATACTACCAATCCGCCACTTGCCTTTTTTCTTTTCATTATTCTTTATTTAAACACAAAGCGCTTTTGAAGCACATAATTATAAAACATACCTACGATACCAGATACGGCTATTTTGGAAATCAGGTAACTGATACCACCGTAATTCGTTAAAAAAAATACGCCGCCAGATACCAGTAACAGGTTACCCATCCACACCATGATATATTTCATAGCCTGAAAATGGATTTTTTTATCTTTTGCCCTGAATACCCAGGAACGGTTCATTAAAAAATTAACAATCCCGCCACTGAACGTTCCTAAAACGCTGGCCAGCAAATACCAGCAACCCAACAGCTCTTTCAGCACAACCGTAACTGTAAAATCAACAGCCGTTGCCGTTAAAGATGCTGCCTGCGCTTTGATGAATGTAGCCATGTATCTAAACCCATTTTAAATAAATAATCAACTGTAACAATACATTGGCATAAACACCCGCCAACAGATCATCTGCCATTACACCCCAACCACCGGGTAATGCTTCTGCTTTTTTGATAAACAGAGGCTTTACAATATCATTGAACCGAAACAGCACAAACCCTATGATCACATATTTAATGGTTACCGGCACAAACAACAGGCTGATGCACATACCCGCCACCTCATCTATCACTACCCTGCTGCTATCACTGCCCCAATCTGCTTCTACCTTATTCGAAACCCACACACCTAATGCTGTGATCAGAAGCGTTACAGGTAAAAGGTACAGATGAAATTTTCCATCCGGTTGTAACCAAAACCAAAACAAACAGGTAACTGCCGCTGCTATAGATCCTCCGCCTTTGATAAAGCCGATACCGAATATAGATGCTATGGTTTTATAGAAGTTCATTAAAGGGCTTCAACCAGATCCTGATAATAATCCAATCCCAGATGCGTAATCAGGTCTTCACCCATCATATGCCTTAGGGTATTCTGTAATTTGATCAGTTGTTTAAAAATGTCGTGCTCAGGACGTAAGCCCGGCGCTGTTTGCGGCGATTTGAAATAGAAGGATAACCATTCCTGGATACCACTCATATTGGCACGTTTGGCAAGATCCATGAATAAAGCCAGGTCCAATACGATCGGAGCAGCTAAAATAGAATCGCGGCAAAGAAAATTGATCTTGATCTGCATAGAATAGCCAAGCCATCCGAAGATGTCGATATTATCCCAGCTTTCTTTATTATCGCCATGCGGCGGATAATAATTGATGCGCACTTTATGATAAAGATCTCCGTATAATTCAGGATTGATGTCCGGTTGTAAAATATCTTCCAATACACTCAGCTTGGATACTTCTTTTGTTTTAAAATTATCCGGATCATCCAATACTAAACCATCACGGTTACCCAGGATATTGGTAGAGAACCATCCACGGATACCCAGGGCACGTGCACTTAAACCCGGCGCCAGTATGGTTTTCATTAAAGTCTGACCGGTTTTGAAATCCTTACCGCCGATAGGGGTACCGGTTTCTTTAGCCAATTGGATCAATGCCGGTATATCACAGGTTAAGTTGGGGGCGCCATTGGCAAAAGGAACACCCAGTTTTAAAGCAGCATATGCATAGATCATGCTTGGCGCAATGGCCGGATCATTGTTTCGTAATCCTTCTTCAAAAAATTCAATGCTTTGATGTACTTCAGATTCTTCAATATATTTTTCGGTAGATCCACACCAAACAATTACCACACGTGAACAGTCATTGGCATCACGAAAATTTTCAATGTCCTCCATTACTGCCAAGGCCAGATCATATTTGGTGGCTGCTTTTTTGATATGGGTTCCATCCAGGTTTTTGATATAAGAGGTATCAAACACCGCTTTCATCGGAACGATTGCTTCCAGTTCCGGTTTAATGGATTGTAATAAAGAAGGCTCCAGCACCCGGGCTTTCATAGCCGCGTCGTATACATTATCTGCATATACATCCCATCCGCCAAAGGCGATATCACTGAGTGCTGCCAAAGGCACAAAATCTTTGATTAACGGATAACGGTTCTCGGTGCGCTTTCCCAAACGGATACTACCCATTTGTGTTAAAGCCCCAATGGGTTGTGAAATCCCTTTTTTAACCGCTGCTACGCCCGCGATCATAGTGGTGGCAACGGCCCCAAGACCGGGAAGCAAGATACCCAGTTTACCCTCTGCCGATTGAATGCTCTCTTTCATATACTTTGTTTTATACTTTCAGAAAAAAGGACCTGCTGTTTTAATGTGCCGCCTGGTAATGTACCGCTTTCAAACCCCGCATCATAATACCCATAATGGATTCCATGCGCGATTCCAGTTTGGCGTATTTATGATTGGTGAAAAGATCCCTTTCCAGCCCCCGCAATGAACTAACCATTACCGACGGAAGAATATCCAGATCCTTCTTGATCTCTTTCGCAAACTCGCCATTTTGAATGCCGAACAGTAAAATTTCTTTTACAAGACGGGTTTCCTGCATATCGTATGCTGTATGCAGGTGTTTCATACAGCGAAGGGTATCCTGCATCTCACCCCTGACAATCTTATAGAGGTTTGCTTTTTTTTGTACGGCTTTGATTTTGGAAAGGGTAAATACTTTTAATTTCTCTTCCGCGGTTACTGCTTTTTCTACGGCCTGTTGTACAAAATGAAATACCTCATCCATTTCTTTCTGGATTACGGCATCAAATATGTCTTCCTTGCTGCAGTAATAATAATAGAGTGTGCTCTTGCCCTTACCCATGGCTTTGGCAATATCTTCCATGGTGGTTTTCTTTACGCCAAACTGCTGGAATAATTTCTGAGCCTCTTTCAGGATTTCATCCTTGATAATATCGTCCTTTGTTATTAGCATTTTTCGACCAAAATCGTATTTTGGTCCAAAAATAGGGGAAAAACCGTTTACGGGAACGCCGCTTATCAAATTAGCCGTTCTTCTGTGCGAAATCCTTCATCAGATCGCAGAAGATCTGAACACTGCTTAGAGGCAAGGCATTGTACATGCTAACGCGTATACCACCGATGGTGCGATACCCTTTTACGCCAATCATTCCTTCTTGTTTACAGCGGTCGAGAAAAGAGGCTTCCAATAAAGGATTACTGAGAAAAAACACCGCATTCATCTGACTCCGGTCTTCTTTAGCAATCGGGGAGGTAAAAACAGGTAGTGAATCCAATGTATTATATAAAAGGGCTGCTTTTTCAGTGCTTCTTTTTTCCATTTCCGCTAAACCTCCTTCTGCAATAATCCAGCGCAGGGTAAGCATACTTACATATACGGCAAACACGGGGGGCGTATTCATTAATGAACCTGCCTCAATATGTTTCTGGTAATTCATGATCGTAGGGATCTTGCGTTTTACCTTACCCAATATATCTTTTTTAATCACTACAAGATTAACACCTGCAGCACCCATATTTTTTTGGGCACCGGCATAGATCAAAGAAAATTTTGTAAAATCAACTGGCCTGCTAAAGATATCGCTGCTCATATCAGCAATCAATGGAACAGGGGTATCTGGATAATGATGCCATTGCGTTCCTTCCACTGTATTGTTACTGGTAATATGCAGGTAAGCCGCATTGGAAGGAATGGCAAAATCTTTTTGTATATACGTATGTTTTTTATCGGATGTATCAGATACGACCACTGCGTTTCCAAACAAAGCGGCTTCTTTGGCTGCCTTACTTCCCCAGATACCGTTATCGCAATACGCCGCCGTTTGGCCTTCATCCAATAAATTCATCGGCACCTGCATAAATTGGGTTGTGGCGCCTCCGTGAAGAAACAATACTTCATAAGTATCATCCAGCTGCATTAACTGTTTTACGGAAGAAACCGCCTCCTGCAATATTTCCTGGAACCATGGCGTACGGTGGCCTATCTCCAGTACAGATAAACCGGTATCATTAAAATTGAGGATCGCTTTGGCAGCTTCTTCGAGCACGGGTTGTGGCAGAATAGAAGGGCCGGAATTAAAATTATGCAGTTTCATTACGCTTACTTGAAGGGGCAAAGTAAAATCATTTCGATGAAATGGAGGCGGTAGGAATTGATGAGAGCTGAATCGTGAAGTGTAATTGATTGAAGGAGGAAAACGCATGATGCGCGTCAGACGACTCATGAAAACGACTCATGTACATCCGTAACCCCACCTGATACGGTATACTTCATTGCATCGGCAGCACTCATATTCGGTAAGAGCCGAACACGCTCTTTGGGAACGATATATGTAATACCGGAGATGGCATAAGAATGTGGCACATATACAGTTACATGCTCTTCCATACCAAATGCCTGCGCATTTTGCTGGGTAATGAAACCGATTCGCCAAACATCCGGCGCATCAATATTGACGATTACGGGTTTATCAAATTTCTTTTTGTTACCGGCAAAAGCTTCGAGAAAATCTTTGACAGATGAATAGATGAATTTAATGCCGGGTGTTTTTTCCAGCACGGTATCTAAAACAGACACTAGACGGCCCACCACAAACAGCGATGAGACCCAGCCTACAAACAATACCAGAACGATTACTACGATAAAACCCAGTCCGGGTATTTTATTCAGGTTACCGGCGGCATCTTTGGTAAGCAGGTCGGGAGCCACCGCATGAATCATATTGGGCAGGATATCATCCACAAAATTGAACAACCCAAGTACGACCCAGATAGTGATCCCTATGGGTGCGAGTACGATTAAGCCCTGGAAAAAATATTGCAATAATTTTCTCAGGTAAGCCTTAACCGTCAATTTTCGTTGCTCGCTGTTCATCATCCTTAATTAGGCTGTAAGATAAATAAGAAAATGCACTTCTTTGCTTTCTGCTTCGTCAGCCGTCAGACCTGGATCGTGGGTAAAATGTTTCCATAGGTACGATCCAGGTCTGACGATTCACAAATTCCTAAATGGCCCGCACAAAAACTAACAAAAGTAAGCATCGCTGCAACGATCATTTATCCCCCCTATAAACCGCTTAACACAAAAATAATAAAAATATGCATACGGAAACTTTGGTTACAATTAAAGTTTCCATAGTTTTACCCTCCTTTAATGTTATTTATGGAACCACAGGAAAGAATCGTGATCAAGGCCCATGAATTGTTTATGCGGTATGGTATACGCAGCGTGAGCATGGATGAGGTGGCCAATCACCTGGGTATGAGTAAGAAGACCATTTACCAGTTTTATGCCGATAAGGACGCACTGGTAGAAGACGTGATCGATATGGAGATTGCAGCCAGCCAGCTGGAATGCAAGCAGCACAAACAAAAAAGCGAAAACCCTATCCACGAAGTATTTATGGCGGTAGATATGATGCAGGAAGTCTTAAACAAGATCAACCCGAATGTGATTTTTGACCTGGAGAAATACCACCCGAAAGCTTTTAAAAAACACAGTGAGTTTAAGAATAAGTTTCTGTATGCCATTGTGAAGGAAAATCTCGATCTGGGTAAAGCTGAAGGGTTGTACAGGGCGGAGATCAATTCTGAGATCATGGCAAGGTTCAGGCTGGCATCTACTTTACTGCTCTTTAACCAGGAACTTTTTCCGCATGGAAAATACGGTTTACTGGCTATTATCAATGAAATGACAGATAATTTTTTATACGGATTGGCTACCGCAAAAGGCCAGAAATTAATTCAGAAATACAAGCAACAAAGACTAAAAACCATAACCGCATGAAAAACAGAGGACCCGAAAGATTGGTATGGCTGCTATGCCTAATATTGATAACAGGCAATATTGCCGCACAAAAAACTACCCATGAATTTACGATTCAGCAGGCAGTTGATTATGCCCGGAAGAATAATGCCCAGGTAAAAAATGCATTATTAAACATCCGCAGCCAAGAGCAAACCAATCGAGAAATTACCGCTGCCGCATTGCCAACAATCAGCGGCAGCATCGGTGTAACCGATTATATTGATATACCTACTTCCTTATTACCGGGAGAGGTATTTGGCCAGCCGGCTGGAACGTATATTCCGGTGAAGTTTGGTACAAAGTATACGTCTACCGCCAGCCTGCAGTTACAACAGCTTTTGTTTGACGGACAGGTATTTATTGGTTTGCAGGCAAGAGCCACTTCTATCCAGTTCCAGACAAAGAACCTGGAAGTAACAGAAGAAGCCATTAAAACCAATATTTACAAGATCTATTACCAGCTGGTATTGAGCAAAACACAGATCGCTTTGCTGGACGCCAATATTGCACGTTTGGAAAAGCTGAAGCACGATGCCAATGAATTATACAAGAACGGTTTTGCAGAAAAACTGGACCTCGATAAAGTGTCTGTTCAGTTGTCAAACCTGCAAACAGAAAAAATAAAAGCACTTAACAGTATCGCTATTGGCTATCTGGGTTTAAAAACCCTGATAGGGATGCCGGTAAAAGACAGTTTGGTATTGGTTGACCAGATCACAGAAGAACAGGTAAAAGAAGATTTCTCTAACGATACGGTATACCAGTATGCCGACAGAAAAGATTTTCAATATCTGTCATTGGCAAAAAAGCTGAATGAGTTCAATATCAAACGTTACCAGTTAAGCAGTCTGCCCGCTTTGTCACTAAACGGCAGTTACAGTAAAAATGCACAGCGTAACCAGTTTACCTTTTTTGGTAAAGGAGATTGGTTCACTACTTCTTACGTAGGCCTAAACCTGTCTGTCCCTATTTTCAATGGCTTTGCAAGAACGTCAAGGATTGCGAGATCCAGGATAGAACTGAAAGAGACTGAGAACCAGCTGGATAACCTGAAAATATCGATTGATGGTGAAGTAGAACAGGCCAAGATCAACTTCAAATCATCACTGGCTACCATGGGCTTTCAGAAAGAGAATATGAAACTGGCAGAAACGGTATACAACCAGACCAAAAAGAAATTTGAATCAGGCACAGGATCCAATACAGAGATCACCGCAGCACAAACAGACCTGGTAACGGCGCAAACCAATTATATCAGTGCTTTGTACAGCGCCATCATTGCCAAAGTAGATTATTTAAAAGCAACCGGAAAATTATAATCCATAACAACAACCAAACAAAACATAGTTTATGCAAACGATAATACATGTATTTTTTCTGACAGCAGCCCTCACAATCATATCCTGCGGCGGTAAAAATGAAGGGGGTGGATCACTGGCTGATAAAAAAGCCGAAGTAGAAAAACTGAAAAAAGAGCAAAACAGTATCGGCGATAAAATCAAAGCCCTTGAAACAGAAATTGCCAAACTCGATACTTCTTCAAACAAAGAAGACGTGGCCAAACTTGTAGGCACTACGCCGGTTACCACACAGAATTTTGTCCATTATATAGACCTGCAGGGAAGAGTGGATGCTGAAAACATTTCTTATATCTCTCCCCGCATGGGTGGCGGGCAGGTAAAGGCGCTATATGTTAAGAAAGGCGATTACGTAAAGAAAGGCCAGTTACTGGTTAAACTGGATGATGCCCTGGTAAAGCAACAGGTTACTGCTGCCAAACAGAATACAGAAGCACTGAAAACGCAGCTAAGTTTTACGAAAGACATATATAACCGCCGTAACAATTTATGGAAACAGGGCATTGGGTCTGAAATAGAACTGCTCACCGCCAGAACAAATGTGGAAACCCTGGAAAAACAAATTGCCGGCGCTGAAGAAAATATCAAAACCATACAGGAACAAGTAAACTCATCCAATATTTACAGCGATGTAGATGGTATTGCCGATGAAGTGAATGTAAGAGTAGGTGAGCTGTTTACCGGTTTTTCAGGAAACTTACCACAGATCAAGATTGTAAATATGTCTAGCCTGAAAGTAATTACGGATGTACCCGAGAATTACAGCGGCAAAGTAAAAATAGGTTCTGCGGTTGTGGTGAGCATGCCCGATATTAATAAAACCTTCCATACCAGTATTTCCTTATCAGGTAAAACCATCGATCAGAATAACCGTTCCTTCCATGTAGAAGCGAAACTGCCATCTGATGGCGCTGTTCGCCCTAACCAGATTGCGATGGTTAAAATTCAGGATTATGCAGCCTCAAACGCGATCGCAATTCCGGTGAATATTGTGGGTACCGATGAAAAAGGAAAATACGTGTATGTGGCTACTACAGAAGCCGGCAAACAGATCGCCAGGAAAAGGGTTATCAGCATCGGTGAACTGTATAATCAGTTTGTAGAAGTAAAAAGCGGTTTAACAGCTGGTGAGCAACTGATCACAGAAGGATTTCAGAATATTTATGACGGGCAGTTGTTGAAGACAGACGTGAAGAAATAATTAGTAATTAATAATTGGTAATTAGTAATTGAGGTAACGCAAAACCGGATCTCTATTAGTAATTACTAACTACTCATTACTAATTAAAAACCAAAGATGATTACTTAAAAAAATATATTATGCATCCATTTATAGAAGGTGTAGCCAAAAAATTTAAGCAGTTCAAACCGACGAGTTGGGCTGTGGATAACCGAACGGCTATTTATATTATTACCATTCTGATTTCCCTGTACGGGCTGAACAAATTCAACACCTTACCCAGGGAACAGTTTCCGGATATTGTGGTGCCTACCATTAGTGTAAATACCGTGTATTTTGGAACTTCTCCGAAAGACATGGAAAACCTGGTAACAAGGCCCATTGAAAAACAATTAAAAGGCATCAGCGGTGCCAAAGTGAGGAATATCCAATCTACTTCGCAACAGGATTTCTCGCTCATCATTGTAGAGTTTGATACCGATGTAAAAACAGAAATAGCCAAACAGAAAGTAAAAGATGCAATAGACAAAGCGCAGACCGACCTACCAACAGACCTTACCCAGTTACCCAATGTACAGGAGTTTGATTTTAGTGAGCAACCCATTATGTATGTGAATGTGAGCGGAGATTTTGACGGAATGACATTGAAGAAGTATGCCGATAAGATGCAGGACAGGTTTGAAGAACTGACCGAGATCAACCGTGCAGATATTGTAGGCGCACCGCAAAGGGAGATACAGATTAATGTAGATCCTTTTAAAATGCAGGTAGCTAAATTATCATTCACAGATATTGCCAATGCCATTAGTTATGAGAACAAAGACATTAGCGGCGGTTTACTGGAAGTAGGGGAAATGAAAAGAACGATCCGCGTAAAAGGGCAGTTTGTGAGCGCACTGGATATGCAGAATATTATTGTAAAAAACCTGCAGGCTGCGCCTATTTACCTGAAAGATGTGGCACAGATCATAGATACGGTAAAAGAAACAGAAAGCTTCGCAAGGCTTGATGGCAAGAATGTGGTTACGCTGAACATCATTAAAAGAAGTGGGGAAAACCTGATCAATGCCGCTGAAAAGATCCAGGGTATTGTGGCGGATATGAAGGAAAAGAAAGTGTTGCCACCAGACCTGAAGATTGTGATCACCGGCGACCAGAGCGTGTCTACCAAAACCTCTTTTAACGATCTGGTCAATACGATTATCATCGGTTTTATATTGGTATTACTGGTGTTGATGTTTTTTATGGGTGTAACCAATGCCTTCTTTGTAGCACTCAGCGTGCCATTGAGCGTATTCGTTTCCTTCCTGTTTTTACCGATCGCAGACTCTATTGTTGGAACACATGTTACCCTAAACTTTATTGTACTGTTTGCGCTTTTATTTGGACTGGGCATTATTGTAGATGATGCCATTGTGGTTATTGAAAATACGCACCGTATTTATAATAACGGAAAAGTAAGAGTGGTTAGGGCAGCAAAAGAAGCGGCGGGTGAAGTATTCATTCCTGTATTAGCCGGAACCTTAACAACACTGGCACCTTTCTTCCCGCTATTGTTATGGAAAGGACTCATCGGTAAGTTCATGATCTATCTGCCCACCATGCTGATCCTTACATTGGCAGCATCCTTGATCGTGGCATTTGTCATTAACCCTGTATTCGCGGTTAGCTTTATGCGTCCCGAGGGAAGGGAATATGAAGAGCAGAAGAATACCATCTTCAGAAAACCTTTGTTCTGGACCGTGATTGCATTCGGTGTATTATGTAACCTCGCAGGATGGCATGGGTTTGGTAATTTTCTTCTGGTAATGGCATTAATGATGGTGCTGAACCGTTATGTATTACGTGGCATTATACATGTGTTCCAGGAAAGGATATTACCCGGCCTGATGAACCGTTATGAAAAAATGCTGCATTGGGTATTAAAAGGGGCAAGGCCGGCAAGATTGCTATTATGGTTATTCCTTTTGTTCCCCATCTCATTGATCATGCTGGTGATCCGTAATAATCCCAAACCTTTCTTCCCCAGCGGCGATCCGCATTTTATTTATGTGTACCTGAAAATGCCGATCGGAACAAAAACAACGGCTACCGATTCGGTAACAAAAATTTTGGAAGCAAGGGTTCATAAAGTACTGGAAACAGAAAAACCAGGTACAGAAGGCTCCATCGTGGAAAGTATTATTACCAATGTAGCCGTAAGCGCTAATAATCCGCGTGATAATAACCGAAGTACACAAAGTAATCTCGGAAGGATACAGGTATCATTTGTGGAATTTGAAAAACGCCATGGAAAATCTACAGCCCCTTTTATGAAAGCAATTCGTGAACAAATGAAAGGGATACCTGGCGCCAGTATTGAAGTAGCGCAGGAAGATGCGGGTCCGCCAACAGATCCGCCTGTAAACATTGAGATCAGCGGAGATAATTTTGAAGAGATCGCTAAAGTGGCGTATGACCTTCAGAATCATCTCGACACAAACCGCATTGCCGGCCTCGATAACCTGAAAATGGATGTTGACCTGCAAAACCCTGAGATCACCATCAATATTGACCGTGAAAGAGCCCTGCGTGAAGGCATCAGTACCGCACAGATCGGTATGGAAATACGTTCCGCTGTTTTTGGAAAAGAAGCGAGCAAATTGAAAGATGGTGAGGATGAATATAAAATCCAGATCCGTTATAACATGTTACAACGCAACAATATCAACGACCTGATGAATATGCGGTTAACTTTCCGCGATTTTGCAACGATGGCCATTAAGCAGGTACCATTGAATGCAGTGGCAACGGTTGACTATACCAATACATCCGGCGGCGTAAAAAGAAAGAATGTAAAACGTACCATACAATTACAATCCAATGTTTCTGATCCTTCGTTAACAGGACCAGTAAATGCAGAATTGGCCAAGAAGATCGCAGACTTCACCAGCAAAACAAAAATTCCGGCTGATGTAACCATCAAGCAAACCGGTGAAAGTGAACAACAGGCAGAAACTTTAAGTTTCCTGGGAACCTCACTGTTAACGGCTTTGTTATTGATCTTCCTGATCCTGGTATTACAATTCAACAGTTTGAGTAAACCATTCATTGTATTAACAGAGATCTTCTTCTCAATCATTGGCGTATTTATTGGATATGCGGTAACCGGTATGACAATGGCCACCATCATGGTAGGTGTGGGTGTAATTGGGTTGGCGGGTATTGTTATTAAGAATGGTATCCTGTTGATAGAGTTCACAGATGAGTTAAGAGGGCGTGGTTATAAAACAAGGGCCGCAGCCATTGAAGCGGGTAAGATCCGTATCATTCCCGTTATGCTTACGGCATTGGCAACGATGTTAGGACTATTGCCTTTGGCAGTCGGGTTCAATATTGATTTTGTTTCCCTGTTCCGCCATTTTAACCCGCATATTTTCTTTGGTGGGGATAGCGTGGTATTCTGGGGGCCTTTAAGCTGGACAATTATCTTCGGTTTGATCTTCGCATTCTTCTTAACACTGGTAATGGTACCAAGTATGTACCTGATCAGCGAAAGATTAAGAAGACCAATGGAGAGATTCTACGGAACCAAATTTGTTGCCCTCTTAGGTTTCTTAGGACCCTTCTTTTTTATCACGGTAGGTATTATGTTCCTGGTAAGAAGAATACAAGGCAAAAAAGTCTGGATGGGTAAAATGAAAGATTCGCCGGCAGTATAAAGTATAATTGATTTTCGGATTTAGTAATTAAGCCGTTCCTCTTTGGGAACGGCTTTTATTTTTAGCACTAATTTCTCTTACCACTCATCCTATATTTATTTCTCAGATACTTTTCTCTTCGATAATTTCATCATAAATTTTATAACATGATACAGAATCACGAAATAGACTACCGCATTTTTGGTGAGGAGATGCAGTATGTGGAAGTGGAACTCGATCCAAATGAAACAGCCATTGCAGAACCCGGCGCTTTTATGATGATGGATGATGGCATTGCCATGGAAACCATGTTTGGCGATGGCAGCCAGCAGCAAAACAGCAGCGGACTGCTGGGGAAATTATTGAATGCCGGTAAAAGAGTATTGGTGGGTGAAAATTTATTCATGACGGCTTTCACCAATATCGGGCAGGGTAAAAAACATGTGAGTTTTGCATCGCCCTATCCCGGCAAGATCATTCCCGTAAACCTGCAGCAATTGGGTAATAGAATCATTTGCCAGAAAGATGCTTTTTTGTGTGCAGCCAAAGGCGTAAGCATCGGTATCGAATTTCAACGCAAGCTCGGAACCGGTTTATTTGGTGGTGAAGGTTTTATCATGGAAAAACTGGAAGGTGATGGTATGGCTTTTTTACATGCTGGTGGACATGTGCTGAGAAAAGACCTTCAACCCGGAGAATTATTAAAGATCGATACCGGTTGTATTGTAGGTTTTACTGGTGGCGTTGAGTATGATATTCAATTTATAGGTGGTATCAAGAATACCATTTTTGGCGGAGAAGGATTATTCTTTGCCACCCTGCGCGGACCGGGTACGGTTTGGATCCAAACCTTACCCATCAGCCGACTGGCAGGACGCATTTTGCAATATGCTACCACCACCCGAAGAGAAGAAGGCAGCGTATTAGGAGGATTGGGAAATTTATTGGACGGGGATGGCGGATGGTGAGAAATCAAGCCGCAGATTTGCCGGTTAAAAATAAACCTGCGGCTATTCTTTATTGATAGGCAAACATCTTTTATCTTGTACGTATTTAGCCCCAACAATATCTTTGATTGAAACCTGTACTTGCCGTTATTTTATGTTTACTTTTTTCTCATGCTATTGATGCACAGAAGAAAAATGCCGCTTATCGCCTGCATATCCATAAAACCCATTTACCGGTTCAGGTAGATGGTTCTGCTGATGATGAAGCCTGGAAACAGGCTGAACCGGTTAAAGATTTTTTCATGGTATTGCCCATGGATACCAGCAAAGCAAAAGTGCCAACAGAAGTTCGTATGACGTATGATGACCAGGCACTATACATCATTGCCACCTGTTATAAAACGGCAAAGGGCGCCAACATGGTTGAATCGTTAAGACGTGATTTCAATTTCGGCAAGAATGACAATTTCATTTTTTTTATAGACCCTTTCGAAGACCAGACCAACGGATTCACCTTCGGAGCCAATGCGGCGGGTGCGCAATGGGATGCTACTTTATATGAGGGCGGTAAAGCGGATCTTAACTGGGACAATAAGTGGACCTCCTTTGTAAAAAATTATGAAGACAAATGGATCTTTGAAGCGGCTATCCCTTTTAAAACGATCCGTTATAAAAAAGGGATCAGGGAATGGGGAATTAATTTCAGCCGAAATGATCTGAAGACCACGGAAAAATCAAGCTGGGCGCCGGTTCCGCGACAGTTTCCGACTGCATCACTTGCCTATACCGGTGTATTGGTATGGGATGAGCCACCGCCGGTTCAGGGACCCAATATCTCCCTGATCCCATATGCACTTACCGGATTATCAAAAGACTATACCAACGGAAAGAATACCCGATACAAATCGGATATTGGTTTAGATGCCAAAATATCCGTTACCTCTTCCATGAACCTTGATCTTACCCTGCACCCTGATTTTTCGCAGGTAGAAGTAGATAAACAGGTTACCAATCTGGATCGTTTCGAATTGTTCTTTCCGGAAAAAAGACAATTCTTCCTTGAGAACAACGACATATTTGCCAATTTCGGCAATGCCAATATCCGGCCCTTCTTTTCAAGACGTATCGGGCTGGGCGTACCCATTCGTTTTGGGGCAAGGCTTAGCGGTAAACTGGATAAGAACTGGCGGATAGGCATGATGGATATACAAACGGAAACGAATGATGCGATTGCCTTACCCGCACAGAATTTTGCAGTGATATCGCTGCAAAGAAAAATAGCCAAACGTTCAAGTATCGGGTTTATTTACCTCGATAAAACTTCCCTGAATTATCAGCCCGGTAAAGATTCTACCAACCCTGTTTATGCATCCTATAACCGGAATATCGGATTGGAATACAATCTTGCTTCTTCCAATAATCTCTGGACCGGGAAAACTTTTTTCTTAAAATCTTTCCGTCCGGGCAAATCAGGAAAGGATATCTCACATGCTGCTACACTTTCTTATAACAGCAAACAATGGAATATTCTCTGGCAACATGAATATGTAGGAAGCAACTATCTGGCGGAGGTTGGCTATGTTCCACGACAGGGCTATATAAAGATCAGCCCATCTGTTGTAAGAAATTTCTTTCCAAAGCAGGGGAATATCCTGAGTCATGGCCCCCAATTTACCTCCACCATATTCTTTGATGAAAATTTTCGTAAGACGGATGATCAGAACAATTTCAGTTATCTCATCACTTTCCGGAACAGGATAACCATTGCCGCATCCTTGCAGCATGATTATGTAGAATTATTGCAGGCATTCGACCCAACCAATTCCGGCAAAGACTCGCTGGCTAAAGGAACAAGACATTCATGGAACAGTATGGGTTTTGATTTAATATCGCAACCACAAAAATTATTTACATATGCCTTTTCGCTAAGACAGGGCGGTTATTTTGCCGATGGCAGGCGCTTATCCCTTACTACCGATCTCGGATATCGATTTCAGCCTTTTGTTAGCATCGCGCTCAGTACCAGCTACAATAAACTTGATCTGCCTAAACCCTGGGGAAACAGATCGTTCATTTTAATCGGGCCAAAACTTGATGTAACACTAACCAACAAATTGTTTATCACAACCTATATACAATACAATGAGCAGCTGAAAAATATCAATTTTAACGGAAGGTTTCAATGGCGTTATAAACCTGCTTCAGACCTGTTTTTGGTATATACCGATAATTATTACTCAGCCCCTTTCTTTGTAAAAAACAGGGCCCTGGTTTTAAAGTTTAATTACTGGTGGAGTTTATAACCTACCCTATCTTCTTTATTTGAGGTGCACCAATTTCGCAACGGCTTTCTCCAGTGTCTCCTCTTTCTTGGCAAAACAAAAACGTAATACTTTATTATCATCTCCATTTTTATAAAAAGCAGAAACCGGAATGGTAGCAATTCCATATTCTTTGGTTAACCGTATAGCAAGGTCTTTATCGGCTTCATTAGAAAAATGGCTGTAGCTGTAACATTCAAAATAGCTTCCATGGGATGGAATGCATTGGAAAACCGTGTCTTTCATCAGTTCTCTAAAAAAATCTCTTTTCTTTTGCAGAAAGCCGCCTAAGGAAAGATAGGCTTCTTCGTTTTGTATATATGCGGCAATGGCAACCTGTTTCGGTGTATCGCAGCAAAAACAATTGAACTGGTGTACTTTTCTGAATTCTTTCATCAGTTCTGCCGTACTGATGCAATAGCCCAGTTTCCAGCCCGTACAGTGATAGGTTTTGCCGAAAGAGAAACAGACAAAGCTTCTTTCCAGCAGATCCGGGTAACGGAGAATACTTTGGTGCGGTATCTCATCATAGATCAGGTGTTCATACACTTCATCACTCAGGATCAGGATATCAGTACCGGTTACTATCTTCTGTAATTCTTCCATATCCTTTTCACGCAATACCGCGCCGGTTGGGTTATGCGGGGTATTGATCATGATCATTCTTGTTCTCGCATTCAGTTTCGATCGCACTTCTTCCCAGGG
This sequence comes from uncultured Sediminibacterium sp., assembly GCA_964519475.1. Classification (GTDB taxonomy): domain Bacteria; phylum Bacteroidota; class Bacteroidia; order Chitinophagales; family Chitinophagaceae; genus Sediminibacterium. Next base: position 135,731 of record CAZFKE010000003.1, on the reverse strand, counting down.
AATAGAATAATCAGGAAATTGTAAAGAGATCCGGACCGGTATTGCACCGTTTACTTCAATATTAGGAATATAACTATCGTAGGCCGGTTCAAACACAATCACTTCATCACCGGGTCGTAATACCGTAGTAAGTGCTGTATAGATGGCATACGTTCCACCCGGTGTTACGGTGATCTGTGTATCGGGATTGATTTTTGTATGATATAATTTTTCTGATTTTTCCGCCAGCCTTTCCCGCAGCAACATCAGCCCGTTCATATGCACATACTGGTTATAGCCTTTCTTCATGGCATCATCAACCAATGAGGTCAATTCCTCACTCATCATAAAATCAGGAAATCCCTGGCCCAGGTTTACCGCACCTTGCTCCAATGCCAGTTGGCTCATAACGGTAAAGATGGTTGTGCCTACATCGGGAAGTTTGGATTGAATAGGTGATGGTTTCATTATTATATTGCTCTTATTGTTTCAATAACCGGCTCACATGGATCAGTTTCCCATCCTGTGATACACCTTCGATTACCAGCTGTAATGTATGACTGATATCGTTATTATAAAAAGAGACCGTGATCTTTTTATTCACGCCGTCTGAAAGAATATTCGGTTTCCAGTATACCGTTCTGCGCAGATCTTTTTGTGGAAAATTCTGTTGTTGTTCGGCGTAATTGGGTGAGTAGAACTCTTTTACAGGCGTATAGCCGGGTATCAAAGTAAAGTCAAGACCTATAACTACCGATTTGCTATCCTCTCCTTTGCGTGTATACACAGCAATAGCACCACCCGCACCACCACCTATAGCACCTATAAAAGGCGGCCGGAAAACCTGGATATAGGCAACATTAGACATGGAAACAGAAGAAAGTACGCTTGCATTGACGGGAAACTCATTAAGAAAAAGCGCTACAGGACTTCCACGCCAACTGGCTCGCGGACTTGGAGAATAGGCATTATCGATCTTTAAACCTGCCACTTTGCTGAGTAAGTATTCAAATGCTGAAGGAAGTGAATGGGCAAGCCTGTCATCAGCAACATTAAACTGATATGCATCCCAGCTCTGGAAAAAGCCACTGGCATAACGTTCATGCATTTCTTCCAGGCGTGATTTTACTTTTGCATGAACCACCACTTCTTTTAATGTTGCTTGTTTAATCAGTTCCTCAATTCTTTTTTGTTCTGCGGCAATGGCATTTAGCCGGCCAAGACCCGTTGTATCCGGTACAAACAATTCGAGAATACGTACCCGTTTCGCAGTATCGAATGGCAGAAAGCTGTTACGGATCGTAATATTACTGCGAACAGGTATGTTTGTTTTGTTTAGTTGATAAAATAATTTGGTTGTATCAAAGAGTAGCAGGTTGTCTTCACTAAAACTACCATCCGGCCGGAGTGATGTAAAAATGAATTGTTTGCTGGAATCTTTTGCCATCAGTATCAGATTCACTGATTCCGCTTTTTTTATCTTGCTTTCGTTTAGTTTATCAATTTTTCCGGCAATGGATACATAACTGGTATCGCGTTCATATTTCAATAATGGGGTTGTTGTATTCATTACATCATCCCAGGCAAATCTTCTCCATCCATTGGTAAGCATTACCAGGTCGAGGTAATGGGATACACTATCTTCTTCTGATGAAAAATAAAAAGCCGGGTTATGAATCTTACCTCTGATCTCAGACGAAAGTAGAAGTTGTGATATGATATTCTGAGAAGAATCATACACGCTCTCCCCATCAGTAATGCTTATTGAAAGCGATGCAAGTACAGAATCAGGCAATACAATATTATAAAGGTTTCTACCTTGTCTGCCAAGGTTTACTGTATCAAAATTTACCTCCGCCACTAACTGGTATTCATTGTTATTAAGGAACAATATTCTTTCTGCCACCGGTTGCCTGTTGGCATCAAATACCGTTAACCGTAAGATGCCCGATGTAAAATTCGAAGATGGCAAACTCGCATTAAGTGTTGGTTTTTCAGAAAGATTGGCCACTGCCCGGTACATCAGTTGCTGGTTTATAGTAGCCACAATACTCAATTTTTTAAACCGATCTTCCGATACAGATTGCCGATTAATTGAAAAAAGCGGAATAGCCGATTGATTGTTTACTGTTAGTACAATTCCTGTGCTTTTAGCAGCAGGCAGGTTTGTATATTGTGTTACACCCCATGCATCTTTCCATTCTGCAGTATATTGTTCACCGGGCTCGGGTGTTAATTTGATGGCACCCATTCCATCATGCAGAGAAGTAAATTCTGTAACCGTTTGCATTTTTCGGTTAGTGATGATGCCGTTTACCTGCACCGGTAAACCAGCTGTATTTACCGCTTTAAATGCAATGACAGAAGTCAATCCTTCCACCATATCTCCTCCTTCAGGAAAAAACCTGAGTGAAGTAACTGGAACTACTCCAGTCTCGTTATTTTTCACCATCGTTGGTTGCGATACCGGAATGATCTTGTGAAACAAAAAAGCAGAATCAAAATTCAGCATCCATTTGGTATAAGCCAATACCTGTAAACGGCTGCCGGTATAGTTTTCAGGAACCGTAAAACTTCCCGCGGCTGTAGATCCAATAACGGGCGCAACAACCCTGCCGATGATTTTCCCTTTTTCATCAAACCAGTTGAGATAAAAATTCTTACTGATATCAGATAGTTCCCTGCCTTTAAAAAGATAGGCTTTATACCAAACGGTTTGTCCGGGTACATACACAGTATTATCAAAATGCACATAAAGTTTTTCTTGCGGAACTTTGGCATCATATTGATCCAATAAAGAATCAATGGTTTGTGCCTTACCCAGCCCGGCCATACTTAGCAACAAGCATACAATGAGTGTTAATCTTCTCCCATGCATAAGCAATACAGTTAGTTGTGGTAAACTAAATATTCTATCCTTTTTCAGAAGTAGAAAATCATACCAAAACAGTAAATAAGGGGGAGTGTTTCTGACTATTAGTACGTAAGCTGACTGGCCAAACGTTTCAGTTCTATCTCAGCCGTTTTTGCAGCATAATTCAGATTTACCAAACGGTAGCCTTCATTCTCGAAACTCTGTTGTGCCTGTTTTACATCAATAATCGTTGCCTGTCCCAGCTGGAATTTTTGCAAAACCAGATCAAGCAGTTGGGTAGACAAGGCATAGTTCTTCTGTTCTGTTTGTAACTGGATCAATGTATTTTCATAAGATTGAAAAGTACGTATCACGCCGGTTTCATAATCAAAAGCCAGGTTATCGCGCAGTATCACTGCATTGCGAGTGTTGATAGAAGCAACCCGCTGTTGTCGCTTGCTGATATTTCCGTTATAAATAGGTACCGCCAGGTTAATGCCTACAAACGGCCCGTAACTCTGGTTAAGCAAACTAAAACCTGCTGCACTTTTGCTGCTGGTAAAATTATAACCGGTTGTTGCACGGATGGTCGGGTAACGAAGGGCGGCTGTTTCTTTTTCAATCAGTTCATTAATATGTATCTGATTATTCGCAGCGACTAATAAAGGATGGGTTACAACACGGTTACGCACCGAATCCAGGTTCACAGACTTGTCAACAACAATGGTATCGATGATAGAAATAGGAGAATCCGGTTTCATGAAGATCAGGTTCAGCAGATCGGTCTTGGCCTGGCTTATCACAAGGTTCTGGTTCTGCTGCGATTGAATGAGTGCATTCACGTCGAGTTGTGCCTGTAACACATCTGCATTATTAGATACACCGATATCTTTTCTTATCTGTAATATCTCTAGTCTTTTTTTGGAAACATCAATCGATTGAAGGATGGTTTTCTGATAAGACTGCTGGCGAACCACGTCATAGTATTTGGTCATTACCGCCGCAATGGTACCCTGAATCTGTGCATTTAAAAATTGCTGGCTCTGCAATTGTAATGCTTCCAGTCTTTTTTTGGTAGCCACCACCCTTAAGCCGTTATACAGTAAAATGCTTCCGGTAATGCCAACTGCCAGGTTATTGGAACCTACATTATCACGTTTGGTATCACGTGCAGGGTCAGCAAATTTCTGATTGATGCTGGTAAGTTGTTCATTATCGTTGGCGGTACCGCTTACTACCGGCAGACCACCCGCTACTCCTATATAATTATTGGTATTACTGATCTCGAGGTTATTCTTGGCCAGCTCTATATCATAACTGTTCTTTAATGCCGTATTAATAGCATCCGTTAAACTCATTTTTTGCTGGGCAAAGCCCGCTATGCTGATCGAACAAAAGAAGAAGAATGCGATTTTTTTCATGTTTTATGAAATTACCAACAGAGCTATAAGCAATCTAAAAATTTACATGAGCGGATGATCAGCTAACCAGTGTCCCTACATTGGTGCCTTCCACTACCTGTAATAGGTTACCGGGTTTGTTCATATCAAACACAATGATGGGGAGTTTGTTCTCCATACAGAGTGTAAATGCGGTCATATCCATCACTTTCAGGTTTTTCGAGATGCACTCATGGAAGCTGATCCTATCAAATTTTACAGCGGCCGGGTCTTTTTCGGGGTCTGCACTATACACACCATCCACCCGGGTTCCTTTTAGGATTACATCTGCTTTCATTTCAATGGCACGGAGCGATCCTGCAGTGTCTGTTGTAAAATACGGGTTACCGGTACCTGCACCAAAGATCACTACCCTTCCTTTTTCCAGGTGACGTAGGGCTTTTCTGCGAATATAGGGTTCCGCTACCTGCTCCATATTGATGGCACTTTGCAAACGGGTATACACACCAATCCGCTCCAGCATAGCCTGCATAGCCATGGCATTGATTACGGTGGCCAACATGCCCATATAATCGCCATGGGCTCGTTCAATACCACTATCGGCTTCATTCATACCCCGGTAAATATTACCGCCGCCAATCACAATTGCAACCTGAACACCCAGGTCTGTTACCAGCTTAATATCATGCGCATATTGTTCAATAATCTTAGGGTTGAATGGATCACCATTTCGCTGGTCTCCAAGTAAAGCTTCACCTGATAATTTAAGAAGGATGCGTTTGAACTTAGGAAGCATGATAGAGTAAGTTGATTTCTATGCAAATAACCTGATTTTTTAATGAGTAGCCAAAATGAAAGGTAAAATGTGGATAGTGATAGTATATTGGCGTTTTACTATGCTGGAAAATCACAGGTTTCATGATAAATCCGTTCCAATGGAACACATGTACTATCAAGCCCTGCCAGATATTCCTGACGATACATGAAATATGGCTTTGCTTTATATTTTAAAAATAGAAATAGCGATTAGATATCAGTAGCGTATTTGCCGCAAACGAATCAGGTGTTTTCATCCTTTTTATACCGTAAAATATGTTCCTAGCGGAACATCCCGTCGGTATAAATATTCAATTATTGAAAATTTATATTTCGCAAGAACATTTACCTTACCCATCAGAATATTGGAGAAAACAAAAAGGGTAGCACATGGCTACCCTTTTCTAACATATTCATCAGCCTAAGGATTATCCTAAAGCCACACGTTTAAATTCTGTAACCGTTACATTACCGGCAGATTTCAGGTATGCTTCAACAGTAACAGCACCGTCTTTTACAAAAGCCTGTGCCAATAAAGTGTTCTCTTTAAAGAATGCATTCAGTTTACCTTCTGCGATCTTAGCGATCATTTCATCAGGTTTACCGGCCATTTTAGGATCTGCTTTCATGGTTTCCACTACGATCGCCCTTTCCCTTTCAATGGTTTCTGCAGGAATGCTGGCTGCATCAACTGCCAATGGATTCATAGCAGCAATCTGCATAGCTACATCTTTTCCTGCTTCTTCAGCAGCAGTAGTTAAGCCAACCAACACACCCATACGGTAGGAACCATGGATGTAAGAAGCTACATAAGGCGCTTCAATCCTTTCAAATTTAGCTATACCGATCTTTTCACCGATAGACGCTAATTTATCGTTGATCATATCAGACACTTTCGCCCCGTTGATCACCACTTCATTCAGTTCTTCAGCAGTTTTTACATTGTTGGCAACCGCTGCATCGGCAATGCTCTGTGCAAAAGCAACAAATTCAGCATTCTTGGATACGAAATCCGTTTCGCAACTGATACATACCACAAAACCTGTTTTCTTATCTGCAGAAGTTTGTGCAATGATCACGCCTTCTTTCGCTTCACGGTCGCTGCGTTTAGCCGCCACTTTCTGTCCTTGTTTACGTAACCAGTCAATAGCCGCTTCAAAGTCGCCATTGGTTTCGGTTAATGCTTTCCTGCAATCCATCATACCAGCGCCGGTTGCCTGGCGTAGTTTATTAATATCTGATGCCGTTATTGTTATAGTAGACATGGTTCTTTAATTAGTAATTAATAATTAGTAATTAATAATTAGCAGCCAGAACCAGCAATAAATATTACTAATTACTAACTACTAATTATTAATTCGATCTATAGAAAGACCTCAAAACAGAGATTATCTGCCGCCACCGGTTCCACCACCACCCGCAGGGCGACGGTTACCCGGAACACGACGCTTAGGAGGGCCGCCGGCACCAGGGCCACCAGCTGTATTGCCACCGCGTGAGCGGCCACCACGTGCTGCTTCGGCTTGTGCTTCAGCTTCCAAGCGGCGTGCTTTGGCTTCGTTTTCGTTGTTGCTGTCGTCTGATTCATCTTCATCTTTAGAAGCCTGGCGCTCGGCCAAACCTTCTGCGATAGCCGCAATGATATAATTAGTAATGATGGCAATTGACTTGGTTGCATCATCATTGGCAGGAATCGGGAAATCTACTTTGTTAGGATCGCAATTGGTATCTACCATACCAAACGTTGTGATGCCTAAACGTTTTGCTTCTGACAAAGCGATATGCTCATTTCCAATATCCACCAGGAACAAAGCTGCCGGTAAACGTCCCAGCTGAGCAATACCGCCCAATACTTTCTCCATTTTATCTTTATCGCGGGTTAACGTCAGACGCTCTTTTTTGGTCAGGCTTTCTGCGCTTCCGTCAGCCAGCATTTTTTCAATGCTCTGCATTTTTTTAACACTCTTACGAACCGTATTGAAGTTGGTTAACATACCACCCAACCAACGCTCAGTGGCATACGGCATGTTTACGCGCTTGGCACATTCGCTAACAATCTCTTTTGCCTGTTTCTTAGTAGCCACAAACATGATCTTCTTACCGCTTTTCGCGATCTGCTTAATAGCAGCAGCGGATTCTTTCAGGTGATCAACTGTTTTGTTCAGGTCGATGATGTGGATACCTTTTTTCTCCGCAAAGATGTAAGGCAGCATCTTCGGATTCCACTTCTTTTTCAGGTGACCAAAATGTACGCCGGCCTCCAGGAGTTGTTGTTGTAATGAAGTGCTATTTTCCATTTGTATGATTATAAATTGTTATTATTTATTTTCTGTCGATAGTCCATAGACCAAGGTCCATAGTGTTTGTAATACCATGGACCATCGACTATGGACCATGGACCAACGATTAACGTTTGCTGAACTGGAAGCTTCTACGTGCTTTCTTATGACCGAATTTCTTACGTTCAACACCACGTGGGTCGCGTTTCAGCTGGCCGGCTGCTTTCAGGGCAGGACGGAATTCAGCATTCACTTCGAGCAAGGCACGTGCAATACCCAGTTTGGCTGCTTCGGCCTGTCCTTTTAAACCACCACCCTGGGCATTGATAACGATATCAAGCTTTCCGATCATATCTGCGGTTTTCAGAGGAGCTTCAACCTGGTTCTGTAAATACACCAGTGGAAAATAAGCTTTGTAATCTTTGTCGTTCACAGTGATCTTACCATCGCCTTTACTCACGAATACGCGGGTAACGGCTTCTTTACGGCGACCAACTGCATTTTTTTGCTTTTCCATTTATATTAATTTGGAATTTGAATGTTGAGGTTGAGAATTAGAATGTTAATTCTTTAGGCTGTTGTGCACTGTGCGGATGTGCCGTACCTGCATACACGAACAATTTCTTGATCATTTTACGGCCCAGACGGTTTTTAGGCAACATACCTTTTACCGCTCTTTCCATAATTACTTCCGGACGACGTCTCAGCAGGTCTTCCGCTACTTCTTCTTTTTTACCACCGGGGTAACCAGAGAAGTTGATGTATTGCTTTTGTTCCGCTTTTTTGCCGGTAAAAACAACTTTTTCTGCGTTAAGCACAATCACATAATCGCCACAATCTACGTGTGGGGTGTAATAGGCTTTGTTCTTACCACGAAGAACAGCAGCAATTTTAGAGGCAATACGTCCCACGGTTTGATTAGCACCGTCAACCACATACCAGTTGTGCTGAACGGTAGCCGCGTTTGCATGCTTAGTGGTGAAATGAAGTTTACTCATATACTATTTCTGTTTTAATGAACCCGGACGCTATCCCGCCGGATTTTAATGGACGGCGAAGGTAGCCCTCACCCATGCAATTTTCCAAGTATTTAAGAAAGTATTTTACAACGCACCTTTGTAACTTACTGATTTTCAATAATAATTTTGAAACGTTTTAAAATAATGCTACTGAAACCAGCAATGACAGGGCTATTTGGCTATGGTTGCGTCGCACGCTTCAGCGGTAACAAGGGGTTTGGGCAGGCGTTTTTGCCACGGATGGTAAAGATTAGTACAGATTTTTTCACTTTCTATGCCATCTGTGGCAAAACCCCATACGTTGAATACATTTGCCATCAATATAATCCACTTGAGTTACCGAAAATTCCAACCCACACAAATTTTCACCGGCACCGGAATACTCGGCCCGGGTCATGTATTGATCACTGATGAACAAGGCAAAGTAGAAGAGATCATTTCTGCAAAAGATGCCGGTGAGGGTATTCAGCAACTGGATGGCTTATTAAGCCCCGGTTTTATTAATTGTCATTGCCATCTTGAACTCAGCCATATGCGCGGCCTTATACCTGAAGCTACCGGTTTGGTTGATTTTGTTTTTGCCGTGGTTAACGAACGTCATTTTCCTGAAGAAGAAATAATGGATGCCCTTACGAACGCAGAAACGGAAATGCTTACAAATGGAATTGTAGCTGTGGGTGATATTTGTAATAACACACTAAGCCTTCCGCAGAAACAAAAACAAAACCTGGCTTATTATAATTTTATTGAAGTAAGCGGGTGGATGCCTTCGGTTGCACAATTGAGATTTGAAAGATCATTAGACTTTTACAAATCCTTCAACTCAATTCAGAATTCAAAATTCAAAATTCAAAATAGTTTATCACCCCATGCCCCGTACTCCGTTTCAAACGAGTTGTGGGCAATGATAGCACCTTATTTTAAAGAAAAAACAGTAACCATTCATAATCAGGAAACTAATTTCGAGGATTTGCTTTTCCAAAAAAACGAAGGCGATTTTACAAGAATGTATGGTATGATGAAAATGGATACTTCTTTTTTTAAACCAACAGGTAAAAGCAGTTTACAATCGTATTTTTCAAGAATGAGTAATGCAAAAAGAGTATTGCTTGTTCATAATACTTTTACAAAAGAAGAAGATCTGTTATTCGTGAGTCGTGAGTCGTCGGTTGTAAGTTGGTGTGTTTGTATTAATGCAAATCAATATATTGAAAATGCTGTTCCACCTATTGATCTTTTACGAAAGAATGGTTGCAGCATTGTAATAGGTACAGACAGCCTTGCCAGCAATTGGAGCCTGAATATGCTGGATGAGTTAAAAACCATCAGCAAACATTTTCCATCTGTTCCATTAAATGAATTATTACAATGGGCAACACTCAACGGTGCTAAAGCCCTCCAAATGGATGATCATCTGGGAAGTTTTGAGAAAGGTAAGAAACCGGGCGTGGTTTTAGTAAGCGGATTGGAGAATGATTGCTTAACGCAAACGAGCTTTAGTAAACGTTTGATTTAGTGGTTCGTGAATCGTTAGTCGTGAGTGAATACATTTTGACTCATGTCTAACATTTCACGATAATATTTCCCGCAAAATCTCAAAGCTTCTCATCTCCCCAAAATCTGCAATATGCAGTGATAAATAGGTTTGATAGGCCTGCAACAATTCCCTTCTGGTTGTTCTGTTGAGTGAGATCGTTTCCAGATCATTATAAAATTGCAAGCCGGAAAGGTCCGAAGTTATTTTAGCATGATTGCTTTCCAAATAATAGGGATGTGTGGGCTTTTCTGCAATAAACATACCTTCCTGCAAATCAAGCACAGGCGTTTGCTCGCTATAATTTCCGTGGAATTGAAAACCCAATTCACTGCCTAAATGAAGTGTGAAATATAATGGCAGGTTTCCGGTTAGGGTATCATTGCCTTTGTCTAATTGTTTTAACGTGTCTTCAATCAAATAAAATAATTCAGGATTGGCCTCCGGTTGCTTGAGGCTGTGCTGTAACAGTTCAATTACAAACTGGGCAACTGTATTTCTTACCACATCAAACAAAACCTTCTCGTACAAATAGGCCCATTGGTATTCTTTGATGAATTGTAATTGTTTCAATTCATTATGGTACACTTCCATATCCAGCATCGCTGCCGGTTGAAAAAAGCTTGCTTTGCCGGCAGAAGTTTTGCTGCTTTGCCGTACCCCTTTTACGATATAACTCTGTATACCAAACAGCTCGGTATAGATTGTGGTAATGATACTGGTATCACCATATTTTACTGTCCTTAATACAATGCCTTTGGTTGCGTGAACCATGGATTATGAGAAATGGGTTGCTGTAAAAGTACAGAGACTAATGGTTTATCAAGCACCTCTGCGGTTATCTTCGAAAGGAGTAATCACCTTTATCGGTACCGGAATCAATTGTATGATTCTAACTTTATTCAATCCTCTCATAATAAAATAAGTAAGATCAAACTCGAACCATTTCTTGGCAAAGTTGGCATCATTCTTAGCATAGTGATGGTTATTCTGGAATAACTCGCCCATCATGAAAATACCCCAGGGCGATGAGTTTTTGGAATGATCGCCATTATCAAAATTACTGTAGCCATATTTATGCCCACACCAGTTTACAACTGCGCCCTGTATCGGCCCCATTAAATAATGAATGGGCAATAGTAGGAACCACCACATATTAGGTGCAAAATAAATATAGAAGACAGTGTATGCCGCTATAAAACACAAACGGGTAAACCAGTGGTGCCCAAATTTATCAAGCCGGTCCCAAACGGGCAGGTACTCTTTGGTAAACTGTTCATCCGGCAAACGTTCGCCGGTTACAAAACTTCGGAAGATAAGCACCGTGCTCTGCATCATCCGGTACACATCTTTAAAAAAATGTGGCGAGTGCGGATCCTGTTCGGTATCGCTGTAGGTATGGTGCATGCGGTGCATTACGCCATATGCTCTCGGAATCAAAAAGGAAGACCCCTGCACCAGCCAGGTGGTCACATAAAAAATACGCTCCCAGTTCTTACTGGTCGTATACATTTTATGGGAACAGAAACGGTGTAAAAAAAAGGAGTGGAAAAACAGAGACAGGAACCAATGTCCCAAAAAGAAACACAAAATAGCAAGCATAAAAAAAGATTGCGGGGGTTAAGTTGGTAAGGTAAGTGAATAATACAAACCTGCAAGAAATCCGGTTACAATTTATGATAAATAAATGCTTGTTATACAATTGTTTATTTCATCAGATGAACTGATCCAATAGCAGTTAAACAAAAAAGCACGCGTTAGGGCTTTTGTTATTCATGTCATAGTAAGGTTATACAACACCCGTAAACTGTTTCAGAAAGCGAACATCATTCTGTGAGTACAGGCGTAAATCATTTACCTGGTATTTTAATTGGGTAATTCTTTCTACACCCATCCCGAAAGCGAAACCGGTATATTTATTTGAGTCGATACCAAAATTGTCCAATACATTAGGGTGTACCATTCCACTTCCCAGTATCTCTACCCAGCCCGTATGTTTACAAATATTACAACCCTCGCCGCCACAAATCAAACAGCTGATATCCATTTCGGCACTGGGTTCTGTGAATGGAAAATAGCTGGGGCGAAAACGAATTTTCACCTCTTTCCCAAACATTTCCTGCACAAAAAAGTAAAGGGTTTGTTTGAGATCGGCGAAGCTTACGTTCTCATCTATATATAATCCTTCTACCTGGTGAAAGAAGCAATGCGCACGGGCACTGATGGTTTCATTACGGTAAACACGTCCCGGACAGATAACCCGTATCGGCGGTTTTTGTGTTTCCATTACCCTTGCCTGTACACTACTGGTATGCGTGCGCAGGAGCCAGGATGGGTTTTGACTGATATAGAAAGTATCCTGCATATCGCGCGCAGGATGGTCTTCCGGCAGATTCATGGCGCCGAAATTGTGCCAGTCATCTTCTATTTCCGGACCTTCCGCTACGGCAAAACCCAGGCGTTTGAAAATAGACACGATCTGGTTGCGTACAATATTTAACGGATGGCGTGTACCAACGGGAACGGGGTCGCCGGGGAGGCTCCAGTCGGTTAGTTTGGGGTTTGGGGTTTGGGGTTTGGAGTTGTTTTCTTTGAGGCTTTCGTATTTACCTTCTACAAACAGTTTGAAATCGTTGAGCGCCTGGCCGAATTCTTTTTTTCGGTCGTTGGGTACATTGCGCATTTCGCCCATGATGGCTTTTACGATGCCTTTGGTACCGAGGTATTTGATGCGGAATTCTTCTACGGCATCAGGCGAATCAGCTTCGAATGCAGTCACTTCCTGCCTGTATGCCTCAATCTGGTTTACTAACTGTTCCATAGGGCAAAGATAAACGCTGATTGAATATGTTTTGGGGTATGATTGGTATGATTTGGATTCATCAGGCTGCTGATAGCCGTTCGGAACCCTGAAGTGAGTGACACAAGCGGCGATGCCATGTGTGCAGAAGCCGGTAAATAAGCGGAATTCAGCGATCGCGTATTGTTAAAGCCGGCCGAATACCCGCCTAAATTATATCAATCATACCCTAAATCCTGCAAATCTGCGCTTATTACTTACATTTGTTCTTGCAGATGAACAATTATATGGAGTACAACACAGAGCGAAACTACCTGGGCATGAAAGAATATGGCCGCCATGTACAAAAGATGGTGGAGTATTTACTGACCATTGAGGACAAGGAAAAACGTCAGCAACAGGCACATTGTGTAATTGAATTAATGGGTTTTGTGAACCCGCATTTAAAGAATGTAGAAGACTTCAGGCATAAGCTTTGGGACCATCTTTTCTTTATCAGTGATTTTAAGCTGGAAGTGGATAGTCCCTATCCGATCCCGCAAAAAGAAACCTATAAGCAAAAACCGGATCCCTTACCTTATCCCAAACGCCATCCAAAATATGCGCACCTGGGTAAGAACCTGGAAGTGGTGATAGATAAAGCATTGCATGAAGAAGATCCGGAGAAAAAAGCGGGCTTTGCACATGCGATTGCCTATTACATGAAGCTGGCTTACAGCAATTGGCATAAGGAACTGGTGCATGATGATACCATCCGTACCGAGTTGAACAGTATTACCGGCGGGCAATTGGAATTCAGCAACACGCCATACATTAAACACCGCAACCAGAATTTTGAGCGTGATGAATATCCACGCAGCACCGGTGGCGGACGCTGGCAGCAGAACTTTGGCGGACGCAGTGGTGGAAGAACCGGCGGCGGAAGAGATAACCGAAGCGGCGGCGGAAGAACCGATGGCAGAAATAACCGAAACAACAATGGTGCCGGCAACGGAAATACCCGTGGCGGAGATAACAGGAACAATGGCGGCAGACAGGAAGGAAGAGGCGGTCAGTTTAAAAAACGCTACTAGTTTATTCGTTTACCGGTTTATTTGTTTATTTGTTTACGGGTAAAAAGATATTTTTAGGCATCAGAAAACACTGATGCTTTTTTATTTGTGCTAATTAGCTTGCAGATAGCCATCAGATTAATCACTGATAACCCAAAACCAATAAACAACATGAGCTCATTTGAAGTGATCGGTGGCAATACATTAAAAGGAGAGATTATTCCGCAGGGCGCGAAGAATGAAGCTTTGCAGATATTATCGGCTGTGTTATTAACTGCATCGCCGGTTACCGTTTCAAATATTCCGGATATACTGGATGTAAACCTGTTGATCGAATTATTACAGGATATCGGCGTGAAAGTTACCCGCACAACAAAAGATACCTGTACATTCCAGGCAGATACGATAGATGCAGATTACCTGGCTTCTGATGATTTTCGGAAAAAAGGCGGAAGGCTGCGTGGCAGTGTGATGTTTGCGGGGCCGATGCTCGCAAGATTTAAACGCGCTTATATTCCCAAGCCGGGTGGTGATAAGATCGGCCGCAGAAGACTGGATACGCATATCATTGGTTTTGAAAAACTGGGTGCCAAATATGAATATGACGATCAATTGGGCTGTTTCAAATTATCATCAGCACAATTAACCGGTACGTTTATGTTACTGGATGAACCTTCGGTAACCGGTACTGCTAATATTGTGATGGCAGCTGTATTGGCAGAAGGCACCACTACCATTTATAATGCAGCCTGTGAACCTTACGTGCAGCAGTTATGTAAAATGCTGAACCGGATGGGCGCAAAGATTACAGGTATTGGAAGTAATCTTCTGAATATTGAAGGGGTAAGTATTTTAGGTGGAACCACACACCGCATGTTACCCGATATGATCGAGATCGGCAGTTTTATTGGCCTGGCGGCTATGACGCAAAGTGAGATCACTATTAAACATGCCGGTGTTGAACACCTGGGCGTAATCCCGGAAAAGTTTCAGCAGCTGGGTATTCAATTCCAGATCAAAGGTGATGATATTTATATTCCTGCACAGGATGTATATGAGATACAGACTTTTATGGATGGTGGTATCTTAACCATATATGATCACCCCTGGCCGGGATTTACACCAGATCTGTTAAGTATTGTTTTGGTAGTAGCCACACAGGCAAGAGGCAGTGTGTTAATACACCAGAAAATGTTTGAGAGCCGTTTGTTTTTTACAGATAAGTTGATAGATATGGGTGCGCAAATTATTCTTTGCGATCCACACCGTGCAACTGTAATTGGACTCGGAAGAAAAAACAGTCTACGTGGCATTACGATGAGCAGTCCGGATATACGTGCCGGACAGGCATTGCTGATCGCTGCATTAAGTGCGGAAGGAAAAAGTGTGATACAGAATATTGAACAGATAGACAGGGGGTATCAGTTCATTGATGAACGATTGAGGAAATTGGGAGCAGATATACAGCGGGTGTCTTGATTGTTATTATCATGAAAGTTCTTGTGTCCTCACAAGAACTGCGCAGGGTAGCCGTGTTTGTGTCACCACAAACACCATATCATAAAGTCCACAACACAAATACTACACTTGAATACCGCGGTATTTTACAGGTATGAATACCCTATGATTTCTACCCGCACTCTCCTACTTTGCAAACTGAATAAAAAGTAAAGTATGGAATACGGTGCGCTTTATTTTTATACAAGCACTATACATCAATGGCGGCCATTGATCAGTCAATATGATTTTTATGAATCCATAACCGACTCTTTATCTTTTCTACATAAAAGAGCTGTGATCAGGGTATATGGATTTGTGATCATGCCAAATCATATACACATAATCTGGCAGCTGATCAAACGCAATGGCAGAGAAAGTCCGGCAGCCAGTCTAATGAAATTTACTGCCCACTGTTTTGAGCAACATCTACTGAAAACAAACCCGGATGATCTGGCAAATTACAAAGTTGACTGGCGTTGCCGGAAGTATAATTTCTGGCAGCCGGAACCTGATTGGTTTTTGCTGTTTACACAGAAAACAACTTTGCAAAAACTAAATTATATACACAATAACCCTTTGCATATGAAATGGAGATTAGCAAATGACCCCATTGCCTATAAATACTCTTCCGCAAGATTTTATGAAACAGGCATTAATGAATTTGATTTCTTATATCATTATTTCGACTACGATGACAGACTCTCAAAAATAACATCGGGTAGGGTCTTGTGAAGACACAAGACCTGCCATCAGACAGAGCTTATCAGTTTATTGATGAGCGATTGAGAAATTTGGGGGCGGATATAAAGCGATTGCCATGACGGGGTAAAAAAGAAGCAACTTTTCGTTTAAAAAAAAGGCCCGTTACTACATTCAATTGAGCCAAGAAGAATACTACAATAGTAAGCTTTCTTTAGATATACTTTTCCATACGGGATATTCTTCACATTCTCTTCTATTACAAATTTCATGTGTTGTCTACTTTTCCCGACAGAAAATCATAAAAAATAAATATGCTCCTAAAACAGGAAGACATTTCATGATACAAGACTTAAAAAGAGGCTTGCAAACGGGATTTTTTTCATACGGTAAATTTTTCGGTTTGGTGAAACACAGTAAAAATAAGAAGTGTTATAAACTGTTTTCGCATTGTTTAGGACAAAAGCCTTTGTGTTTATGGAAAAAAAAGATAGAAATCAAGCTATCAAACTGCGCATAAATACCTAATGAAAAAGGGTGTTTTTAATTCGTCTTCTGCAAGAGCCTGATGATACCTTCATCTTGTTAAAAAAATTTAAAAACCTAAAATTCAAAACCATGAAAACAAAACACATCTTAAGTGTGCTGTCCTTGGTGCTGGTTATTTTACTGGGGATCTACTCCTGTAAAAATGAGCAAACCCATAACAGCCAATCCGTTTCATTTGTCGAAAAGGTAGCGGCGGATGAAAGCTTTATGAAGCTGAACAATCCCATGAACCGCTTCGATCCTGAGTACCTGAAAATTGTGTACAAGGGTACAAGAACACCCAGAGAGATCTCTGATGCCAGTATTGGGATCCTGAAAAGACTTGCCGTCGATCCAAACAACACAGTAATACAAAAAGAGCTGGCAAGCTTTTACCATTTTCATTCGATAGCGGAGTTTTCCATGTATTCAAATAATATTCCGGAGGGTTTGAAAGAATTGGATACAAAATTTGACAATGGATATGAGTCTAAGTCAAAAACATACATAACTGATAGCTATACGGCTATGCAATGTTCATGGAAACTATGAGTGGCAAAATCACTTACCCTTCCGTTCGGAAAATACTATAAATCACTTTATTATTTTAATCATATAAAACACACAAACCATGCTTAAATCATTTAATACAGGCATTGCATTCGCATTTGCCTTAATCGCAATCACCATGTCTTCTACTTTGATAGGATGTAACAAATCAACGGATAATGCAGAAGAGTCTGCTATTACTGAAGGACAAATTAAAGAACTTGCCGCCACGTACAATTACACCGTTTCGGATTTACAGCCAAACACTTATAAAGTGTCTTCATTAAAAGAGTTGAAAACCATTCTTCAAGACCTTAAGGTTTACAATGAATCTTCACACATTCAAAGTCTTGTGGAAGACAACAAAAAAAATGTTGAGTTCAACGCTTCTGACAGTAAAAAACAAATAGATAAAATTAAAGAGCTTGCTAAGCTTCTCCCCGCAGAAAAAAAAAATATAAAAGTAGCTTCAACCGATGATGAACCTTTCACTAGTGGCGGTGGATATAAGTATTCTAAAACATATTACCTCTGGGGTAGTGGCACAACACCTAATTACTATTTTAGAATAGATTATAATACCGATGGCAACGGCCATTTTGTAGGAGCCCCCGCATTTTCATCAGGAATAATTGGTTATTCATTAGCTACATACACTCAAATAGGTGTAAATTTTACCGTTTACGTGCAAAATGGTACTTTAGTATTCGAGGTGTCGGGAATTAACAAAGTTGCTATTTCTGCGAAAGGATTTACATTAAGCGATGGAACGGTTACCACGTTCACCGGATATGTTGATTTATTGCAGCCTGGTGGTGGAACGAGCTTAGATTATGGGCAGTTTACAGGTGGTAGTATTTGGTGGACACTAACAGCTCCTTCAAAAGCGCAAAAGTAAAATTGTTTAGTGAGCCATACACTATCATCGTAAAACATTTTCAATCTTATGAAATACACGTTATTAAATTTTATCCTGCTATTGCTATTGATGGCTTGCTCCGACCCTGTGAAACAGTCTGAAAATAAATACCCGAAAAAAGATATAATGACAGCCGTCTATGATTATATCAAAGCGGATACATCATACAGGGGAAAGATTCCTTCTGATTTCAGAGTAGTTGCCATAGAATCTAAAAATATCGATGAAGGATACATGGTTAATGCAAGAATATTATTTAAAAAAAGAGAAGCCCAACTAAATCAAATTACTGATACAACACTCTGGATAAATAACATTAAGATGTCTTCACAACATGGTATCATTAAATGGGGAACCATTGGTAAAAGAGTTGATCTAGTTCCAGAATCTAAAGAGGGGGTGATTTATCGTAATCGTATAAGCCTGAAAGAAAAGCAGATGCACTGATTAAGTATCCGACTTCTACTTATCCGACAAATACCTACTTTTTTAATTTTATCCGTCTCATTTCTATGGGACGGAGTATTTATTGCTTTTCAGAAAAAGTACTTTTAAAGGCCCTTTAATTGTTGATCAAATTCACGTTTCTTGTCTAATTGCAGAGATCCATTGTTCCCGGTTTTGATATAGACCAGAAGACTGATATACTTCCGGTTTCTTTTCTAATAAGTAACAAAAAAAGGTCTTAGCATATCCACTAAACCCTTCATTCCTATTGGGTGATCCTGCTAGGACTCCAACCCTAAACCCGATGACTAATAGTCATCTGCTCTACCAACTAAGCTACAAAGTCCGGAGTGGCAAAATGATTGCATGAAGACTTCAAATAGCATACCCGGTGATTTTAAGTCTGTTCAGCAGCTAATCTGTTACCCAGTTCAAAAGCAGAACGAAACAGGTTATCTTTTACTGCAAGCATGGCAGTAGTCAGATCTGTTTCTTCGCCGTTGATATTAATCAACCGATTAAAAAAGTTATCCAGTTCCGGGCAAGGTGCATCAGGCAGTTTACCAGCAAAACCGATAACCGGTATGTTCTTTTGTTTCGCACGAAAAGCGACACCATAGGGTGCTTTGCCTTCCAGCGTTTGAAGATCAATACTGCCTTCTCCTGTAATCACGATATCCGCTTTTTGTAAAGCATCCGTAAACTGGGTGATCGCAAGAAAATGATCGATCCCATTAACAAGTTTTGCATTCAACAATGCATGTAGTGCTGCGCCCGTTCCACCCGCAGCGCCCCCATGCTTTACAGAAGCCATATTAATACCCGTTTTTTGAAGAACGATCTGATTGAATTGCGTTAGCGATGCTTCCAGTTTTTTTATATCTGTATCAGACGCCCCTTTTTGCGGACCGAATATTTTTGCAGCTCCTTTTTCACCTAATAATGGATTGGTTACATCGGCAAGAATCGTAATATCCATTTTCGAAATTCTTTGGTCCAATCCCGAGAGATCAAGCGCGGTAAGACGCACAAGACTTGCTGGCATAGCTTTTAAAGTGTTTCCGTCTGCATCCAGGAAACGGATGCCTAATGCTTCCAGTATTCCGCAACCTCCATCAACCGTTGCACTTCCCCCCACACATAAAAGGAACTTCTTCACTCCTTTACCCAATGCTTTTATCATCAACTCACCCGTACCATACGAAGAAGCATGTAAAGGATCCAATTCTTCTTTTTGCAATAATCGTAATCCTGATGCAGCTGTCATTTCAATAACGGCTGTTCGTCCGTCATCGATCAACCCGAAACCCGCCTGTATTTTTCTTCCTAATGGGTCATGAACCATTTCATTAATAAAAATACCGTTGAAGATCCTGGTTAGTAAATTCCCTGTCCCATCTCCTCCATCTCCAACAGGAAAACAGGTAGTTGTGCAGTTCAATCTGCTTTGCCGCAATCCTTCTGCAATAACGCTTGCCGCAGCTGCCGCATCAATACTGTTCTTAAAAGCATTAGGTGAAACAAGGATATGCATAGGATTATAAAAGGAATGAAAGAAGGTATATCATTAGCAAAGAAGTCAATCCCATGATCAGCGTTGCTACCGAATATACTTTCAGCATAGCAGTCATCTCAATTTTTTCAAATTTAGCGATCACCCAGAAATAGGCATCATTGGCATGAGAGATCATCATTGAGCCTGCTCCCATAGCAAGTACACAAAGCAGTTTCTGATCGGGTGTGACAAATCCCAATACAGATAATAAAGGTTGAACAATAGAAGCTGCGGTAATGATCGCTACTGTGGAAGAACCCTGTGCCGTTTTCAAAACCGAAGTAATCAAAAAAGGAAACAGTATTCCCATCCCTGCCAAAGGCAAAGCCTCACCCATATGCTGCCCGATTTTTGTAGCAGCCAAAACAGCACCAAATGCACCGCCCCCGCCAATGATCACAAGAATACCTCCCGCTTTCTCTGCAGATTCCTGTAACCAATGATGGATATGTCTGTTTTTACCTGGCCTGCTACTCACAAGCGCCAGTACCATACCCACAGATAAAGCGATTACGGGATCCCCCAATACAGTAAAGATTCTCTCTGCCAAATTGCTCTCCCCCGTTAAGATCGATTTTAATGCGATCAGCAAAATGGGAAGCACAACCGGCAGAAACGAATTAAGAACAGAAGGAGGTATTCTATCATCCGTTATTATTTCCTCTTCAGGATTTAGCGAACCGGTTACTATTTTTCTTCCGGCATATCCCGTATACAGATAGGCAGCCAGCATGGCAGGAATTGCGATGCCTATTCCCAATAGGATCAGCTTGCCATATGAAACACCTATAATACCTGCCGCAGCCGCTGCACCGGGATGTGGCGGAATTAAACAATGCACCGAATACAAACCCGTTGCCATAGACACAGCCATGATCACCAGCGGCGTTCCCGTTCTTTTAGCCAATGTGCTGTTCAAACCACTTAGTACAATAAAACCGGAATCACAAAAAATAGGCAGGCCTACCATAAACCCCGTAATACTCATTGCTAACGCAGGGTAACGCTTACCGATTTTTGCCAGAATATAATTGGCCATTACACCAGTACTGCCATTTCGTTCCAATACCACTCCTAATGCAGTACCCAACAGTATTATAAACCCCAATGATTTTAGAATATTACCGAACCCTTCTTTCATGGTATTCAATACATCCATAATCGGCAGCTGTACCCCTAAGCCCACTACAAAAGAGGCTATCAGTAATGCAAAAAAAGGATGCAGGCGTAACCTGGCCGTTAACACAACAATCAGGCTGATTCCAATAAGTAATACGATCAGTATATGGGCAAAAGAATAGGGCATGACACTAAAATTATTTTCTTTCAATCCTGTTGAGCTAACAATTTATTCAAAATAAACGAATACAACTACTGATCATACTGCTGAACAAATACCTTTGCGGCATGAATACATTTGAACAAGTAAGTAAGATCATAAAAAGCAGGCGTAGCAGCAAGCCTACTGATATGAACAGCAAAAAGATAGAGAATGCTGATATTCAGCAATTACTGGAACTGGCAGATTGGGCCCCCACGCATGCCCGCACAGAACCCTGGCGTTTTATTGTATATGAAGGCCATGCCAAAAAAATATTTTGTGCTGATCATGCTGAATTATATAAAACACATACCAACCCTGAAAAATTCACTACTGCCAAATATGATAAGATCATTCAGAACGGAGAATCCGTTTCGCATATTATATTGGTGTATATGAAAAGAACCGTTACCAATCCTATCCCCGCGATTGAAGAAATTTGTGCCGTTTCTTCGGCTATCCAAAATATATTACTGGGTGCCGAATCGCTGAATATATCGTGTTTATGGAGTACCGGTGGAATGGTGCATCATCCTTCATTAAAAAATTATCTTGGGCTTGGAGCGGAAGATATGGTGATGGGGCTATTGTTTATGGGATATACAGATACCCGTGTTACGGCAGGAAAAAGGAATATTCCTTTGGAAGAAAAGATCGTTTGGAAATCGTGAATCATGAAACACCCATCGCAGTTTGAAATAAAATATGCACGATTTGCGACAATACCCGGTCAGGCTGCTTAAGCGCCCCGGCCTGATATCACGATTAAATTGTTTCTTTGCTTAAATCTCATTCATGCCAGCATCACACGGTAAACTGATTATTCTTACGGCGCCGTCCGGCTCGGGTAAAACCTCTATTACCCGCTTCCTAATTAATAAATATCCGAAACTGTCTTTCTCTATTTCTGCTGCTACCCGTTCTCCAAGGGGTACAGAGCAGAATGGTATCGAATATTATTTCATGAGTGTAGAAGATTTCAGGCGCCGTATTGATGCCAATGATTTTATTGAGTGGGAAATGGTATATGAAGGCAAATACTACGGCACATTAAAAAGTGAACTCGACCGTATCTGGAATGAGGGCAAAGTGCCAATGCTGGATATCGATGTGAAAGGAGCAATTCATGTGCAACAACAATTTGCAGGCGATTGTCTTTCTATTTTTATTCAGCCGCCCTCTGTAGAAGAACTCAGGCGGCGACTGGAAAGCCGTGGTACCGAAACACCCGAAAGCCTGGAAACAAGGGTTAACAAAGCCAGTTATGAAATGTCGTTTAACCACCACTTCAGCAAAACCATCCTGAACGACGAATTGGATAAAGCCTGTGCCGAAACAGAGGCCGTGATCAAAGATTTCTTAGGTTGGTAAGTTTGTTTTCCTGAAATTTATCGTTTAACATTCCTTTTATGCCGTTTCAGAACAGAACCGTATTGATTACCGGCGCAAGCCGCGGTATTGGTAAAGCCATGGCTTTACGTTTGGCGAAAGAAGGTGCCAATATTGTGATCGCTGCCAAAAGTGTGGAAGAAGACCCCCGCTTGGGCGGCACCATTTTTTCTGCTGCACAGGAAGTGGAAGCTGCGGGCGGCAAGGCACTGGCTGTGCAGGTAGATATCCGTCATGAAGACCAGATACAGGCTGCTGTTCAGCAGGCAGTTGATACATTTGGTGGTATTGATGTTTTAATCAATAATGCATCGGCTATTCAACTTACCCCAACAGAACAAACCGAATCCAAACGTTTCGACCTAATGCAAAGTATTAATGTGCGCGGCACTTTTTTAATGGGTAAACATTGCATACCGCATCTGAGAAAAGGAAAGAATCCGCATATCATTACTTTATCACCCCCTATTAATCTTAATCCTAAATGGATGGGTGGGCATATTGCCTATACCATCACCAAATACAGCATGAGCATGCTGGCTTTAGGTTGGGCAGCTGAATTGAAAGGCGCCGGTATTGCATCCAATGCGCTATGGCCAAAAACCACCATTGATACGGCTGCTGTCAGAAACTTATTAGGTGGGGAAACATTAGCCAGGATGAGCCGTACACCTGATATTATTGCTGATGCCGTTTATTATATTCTCCGTAAACCGGCCGAGCAATGCACCGGCAATACCTTTATTGATGAGGAAGTAATGGCAGCAGAGGGCATTACTGATCTCAGTAAATATTCTGTTGTTCCGGGTGCCGAACTGTATAAAGACCTGTTTGTTTAATTATCCATTAAATATTTATTATGAAGAAGATCTTGCTGACTGTATCATTATGTGCAGTTTTATTTGCCTTGCATGCCCAGAAGCCAGGCATTGCTATTTTAAAAGAAGAGGCCATTAAAAACATGGATGTAAAGTACGATGCTTACAAAAAAATTGCTTTGCAGATATGGGGCTATGCAGAAGTGGGTTATAAGGAACAAAAAAGTTCTGCCCTGCTTCAGCAAACACTTAAAGACAATGGTTTTACTGTACAGGCGGGTGTGGCAGATATGCCAACTGCATTTGTAGCCAGTTATGGAACCGGTAAACCGGTTATTGCCATTCTTGCAGAATATGATGCACTACCCGGTTTATCACAGGATGCGGTTCCTGAAAAAAAATTGGTTGCCGGTATTGACGCAGGTCATGGTTGCGGCCACAACCTTTTTGGCACCGCATCAACTGCAGCCGGTATTGAAATAAAAAAAATGATCGAAACCAAAAAACTATCCGGTACTGTCCGTGTATATGGTTGTCCGGCAGAAGAAGGTGGCAGCGGCAAAGTGTATATGGTTCGTGCAGGATTGTTTTCGGATGTGGATGTTGCCGTACACTGGCACCCCGGAGACGCGAATGGTGTTACTATGACAAGCGCCCTTGCCAACACTTCAGCCAAATTCAGGTTTTATGGTCTTTCCGCACATGCATCCATGGCGCCTGAGAAAGGACGTTCTGCTCTTGACGGCGTTGAAGCCATGGATAATATGGTAAACATGATGCGTGAACATGTACCTCAGGAAACCAGAATTCATTATGTGATCACGCAGGGGGGTAAAGCGCCCAATGTGGTTCCTGATTTTGCAGAAGTGTTTTATTATGTGCGCCATCCTAAAAAAGAATGGGTGACTAGTATTTTTGAGCGATTGGTGAAAGCAGCCAAAGGGGCAGCCATGGGTACAGAAACAAAAGTTGACTACGAGATCATCGGCGGAACACATGACCTGCTGATCAACCGTACATTAGGAGAAGCCATGCAACTAAACCTGCAAAAAGTGGGTGGGGTTTCGTATTCACCTGCTGAAGTTGATTTTGGTAAAAAAATACAATCGTCTTTTACTTATCAGCCACCTGCCATGGAAAGAGCTTCCACCATTACACCCTTAAAATCTGTAATTGACGCAGGCGGTGGTTCTACCGATGTTGGCGATGTTAGTTATGCCATACCCACCGTTGGAATGGAAGCCGCTACCTGGATACCTGGCACGCCTGCGCACAGCTGGCAGGCCGTTGCCTGCGATGGAACAGAAGTAGGTACCAAAGGAATGATGGTAGCTGCCAAAACCATGGCACTTACGGCTATTGATCTTTTTACAGATGCTGATCTGATCATTAAAGCCAAAGAGGAATTCAAAAAATCAAAAGGAGATTATCAATATAAGGCCCTGCTTGGCGACAGGAAGCCCGCTTTAAATTACAGAGATTAACCAAATCGTGGATCGTCAATCGTGAGTAAATTGCGCAAGCTTTCTTCACAATTGACGATTCACGATTTCTTCTCCACCACTCTTTTATAAACATCCATATCAATTGCCTTCTCACTCTTAGCAATGATCACGGTTGCAATCGTATTACCGATCATATTGGTCAATGCACGGCCCTCGCTCATAAAGCGGTCAACACCGATCAATAAAGCCAGTCCTTCAAGCGGGATCACTTTCAAGATGGTTAATGTGGATGTTAATACAATAAATCCACTTCCTGTAACACCGGCCGCCCCTTTACTGGTAATTAATAGAATGCCGATGATGGTAAGTTGTTGTGTAAGCGAAAGATCGATATTAAATACCTGAGCAAGGAAGATAGTGGCCATACTCAGGTAAATTGTTGTTCCATCAAGGTTAAAACTATAGCCTGTAGGAATAATCAACCCTACCACACTTCGTTCACAGCCTGCCGATTCAAGCTTCTCCATAATATTTGGCAATACCGACTCACTGCTGCTGGCACCTAATACAATCAATAATTCTTCTTTGATATAGACCAATAATTTCCAAACATTAAACCCATAATACCTGCCGATCAGGTTCAGTACCACAAAAATGAACAAGAGTGACGTGATATAATAAGCGAGTAATAATTTACCCAACACGAAAAGACTGGCAAATCCGAATTTTCCGATCGTGTATGCCATACCTCCGAAAGCGCCGATAGGACTAAATTTCATCACGATATGAATCACATTGAAAAATGCTTTGTTCAATCCCTCAAACATTGAGATCAGTTTTGTACCGGCAGCTCCCATTTTAGAAATGGCAATGCTAAACAGCACGCCAAAAAATAGGATCTGCAGCAGGTCTCCTTTGGCAAATGAGTCAATAATATTGGTTGGAATGATGTGTGAGAAGAACTCTCCCCAATTCATTTCTTTTGCTGCCGATGTATATTTATCGAGGTTTTCTTTGGGTAGATGATCCGTTGCAATACCAGCACCGGGTTTAATTACATTGGCAACTACCAGTCCAAGAATTAGCGCAAAAGTGGTTACCACCTCAAAATAGATTAACCCCTTTCCGCCTACCCTGCCAACTTTTTTCAAGCTGCCTGCACCGGTAATTCCGAGAACGATGGTTAGAAAAATCACCGGCGTGATCACCATTTTGATCATGTTGATAAATGATTCGCTGATAAGTTTAGCCGTAGGCGCAAAAAAAGGGAAAAGCCAGCCTACCAATACCCCCAGGGCAATACCAATGATTACCTGTACATACAATACTTTAAGATATTTCATTCGCTGTGGAGTTAGTTTGGTGTAGCAATCTACAAAACCAAACCGAATTTCAGGCAAAGGGGCAAGAGCGCAATAAAAAAAGTCATAGAAAGCACAGATTCTCACAGAATGTATCTGTGGTGATCTGTATTTTTATGGCTAAAGTTATTCTTATCCGCATTAATCCATCTTCTCGGGCCGCATCTGCGGGAAGAGGAGTACATCCTGTATCGAAACCTGATTGGTCATCATCATACACAAACGGTCGATACCGATACCGATGCCAGAAGTTGGCGGCATACCATATTCCAATGCACGTAAAAAATCATGGTCAATAAACATGGCTTCATCATCACCGCGCTCCATCAGCTTGGCCTGTTCTTCAAAACGTTCACGCTGGTCGATCGGATCATTCAATTCTGTATAGGCATTGGCAATCTCTTTCCCGTTTACCATCAGTTCAAAACGCTCTACCAATCCGGGTTTACTGCGGTGTTTTTTGGTAAGCGGGCTCATCTCCACCGGATAATCCATAATAAAAGTGGGTTGTATATAAGTGTGCTCACTGGTAGCACCAAAGAGTTCATCAATCAGTTTGCCTTTACCGATATTGCCCGGTACATCAATATTCAATTGCTTACATACAGCGCGCAGCCCTGCTTCATCCATTTCACTTACGTCAATACCGGTATTTTCTTTAATGGCTTCAAGAATACTGATGCGTTTGAACGGTGCTTTAAAATTAATAACCTTGTCTCCCAATGGAACATCGGTTGTACCATGTAAAGCCATGGCGATTTTTTCAAATAACTGCTCGGTGGTTTCCATCATCCAGAAATAATCTTTGTAGGCAGTGTACCACTCAAGCACCGTAAATTCCGGATTATGCGTTCTGTCCATTCCTTCATTTCTGAAATTACGGCTGAACTCATATACCCAATCGAATCCACCCACAATCAACCGCTTTAAGTACAGCTCATTGGCAATACGCAGGTAGAAGGGAACATCCAATGCATTATGGTGTGTCACAAACGGGCGCGCCGCTGCACCGCCGGGAATGGCCTGTAAAACAGGTGTATCTACTTCCAGTGCACCTTGTGCGTTTAAAAATTCCCGAATGGTGTTGATCAGTTTCGTTCTTTTTACAAATGTATCCTTCACATCGGGATTGATGATCAGGTCTGCATAACGCTGGCGATAGCGGAATTCGGGGTCTGTTACCGCATCAAATACATTGCCTTCTTCGTCTCTTTTAATCACCGGCAACGGTTTTAAAGATTTGGTTAGCAGGGTTATTGTTTGGGTATGAATGGAAGTCTCCCCTGTTTTGGTGATGAAAGCATAACCCGTTACACCGATAATATCTCCCAGATCCAATCCGTGTTTAACTACGTTATCCCAAAATGATTTGTCTTCATCCGGACACAGGTCATCCCTTTTTACATATAACTGGATAATACCTTTGCTATCCTGGATCTTAATAAAGAAGACTTTGCCCTTATCATTCATACTCATGATACGGCCCGCTACACAAACCGAAGCAAATTGTTCCTTGGTTTCTTCTGTGTAATGATCCTTGATATCGGTTGAAAAATGCGAAACAGGGTATAAAGGCGCCGGATAAGGATTTATACCCGCTTCCTGCAGCTTAACCAGTTTCTCACGGCGGATCAGTTCCTGCTCTGACAAATGTGTTTGACTCATAACTTTTTGAATAGAGCGCAAATTTAGCTTTATTAAGCTAAATGCGAAACGCAGAACGCAAAACGCTTATGAAAAAGCGTTCTGCGTTCTGCATTAAACCTTAGGCGTATATACTTCCGGATTATGAATTTGCATAAAGCGATGTATCAGGTCTTCGGGAATGGGCTTCCAGCCAAATTGGGCGTATAAACCATGCGCATCTTTAGTACCTAACAGCCAGCGACGTAATCCCTGAACGTCCGGATAGGTATGAATAAATTGTATTAACCATTTAGATAAACCCTTACCGCGGTACATTTCAATAATAAATACATCTGCCAGGTAAGCAAATGTGGCTTTATCGGTTACCAATCTGGCAAATCCAATCTGTTTATCTTGATGATATAGACCGAAGCAAAGAGAGTTTTCAATAGAACGCCGCACAACTTCCAAAGGAATGTTTTGTGCCCAATAAGATTCTTCCGATAGATACTGATGGATAAATCCCATATCCAGTTTAGCATTATCCGTACTGATCGAGTATCCATTTTTTTCAAAATCTGTGTTATTTGCCATGAAACAGTTTTTGGTAGATAGCTGTTTGTGATAATTGGATCATTTCGCCGGGTTGCAAGTTACCCAACATCAGTTCTTCTATTCGGTAACGCACCAAACGCAAGGTAGGAAATCCCGACTGTGCGGTCATCTTTCTAACCTGCCTGTTTTTCCCTTCTGTCAGTATCATACAGATCCAGGGTGCAGGAATTTCCTTTCTAAAACGGATAGGCGGGTTTCTTTCGGGTAGTGCTGGGTTATTTTCAAACAAAGCAACTTTACAGGGTTTTGTCTGATACGCTTTTCCATCTAAAGTAATGGTAACTCCTTTTTGCAATGTATCGATCGCTGCATTGTTAATCGCACCATCCACCTGCACCCAATACTCCCGCTCATGTGCAAACTTTGGATGAAGCAGGCGGTTGTTTAACAACGTATCGTTTGTTAATAGTAATAAGCCTTCACTGTCATAATCCAATCTTCCAACAGGATAAACATCTTTCGGAACGGTAAAAAAATCGGCAAGTGTTTGCTTTCCTTTCTGCGGAGAGAATTGTGATAATACCTGGTAAGGTTTATAAATTAGGAAGTACGTGTTCATACAAAAACAAAAGTCCCGCAGAAGCGAGACTTTGTATATGGATGGGTTAGTAAGTACCGGGAAATAAATTTCCCTACACAATATTAAAAAGACTTTTAACTAATGCAAAAAAAAATTTAAACAATTTTATTAACATTTTGGGGGGATATGTGAATAGCTGGCTTTAAAAACGCGGCGTACATACACAAGTTTATGTTTGTTTTTTTGCTGCGGCTTTTCATTTTTATTTTTTTCACTTTATTGAAACATTGATGAATAAAGGGTTTCAGCACATCACCATAAAATAATTTTTTTACAACACATCATTTTGCAATCGGAAAAAAACAGCTCTGCAGGCAACAAAAAAGCCCTGAAAACAGTTAAAAAAAAATTCTGCTGAAAGAGTAATATTACCTTTGATTTTTCTAAAAAACCGCCATATGAAGTTTCCAGCACCCGTTTCCGTACAATGGATAGCCGAATTGATCAATGCCGAAGCAGCAGGCAATACAAACGCACAGGCATCCGGAATCAATGAAATACACAAAGTAGAAACCGGTGATCTTGTTTTTGTTGATCATCCTAAATACTATGATACCTGCTTACAAAGTGAAGCAAGCTTTGTCATCATTAACACAAAAGACGTTAGCATACCCGAAGGAAAAGCAATCCTTGTTTGTAATGATCCCTTTGAAGCTTATCTCAAAATTGTCAATCATTTCCGCCCTTTTATTCCTTCCAGTCAATCCATCAGCGATGATGCGATCGTTGGCGAAGGCTCGGTAATTATGCCTAATGTTTTTATCGGGCATAAAGTGAGTATTGGCAAACATTGTGTTATACATCCCAATGTTTCATTACTAGATTATACAGTGATCGGTGATCATGTAGTGATACAGGCAGGTACAGTAATCGGTAGTGATGCGTTTTATTATAACACCAAAAAGAACCGTGAGCTTTGGTATAAAAGAATGCAGAGTTGCGGTAATGTAATTATAGAGAACCATGTAGAAATTGGTGCCGGCTGCACCATCGATCGCGGTGTTACTGCAGAAACAAGAATTGGCCAGGGAACCAAAATGGATAATATGGTGCATATTGGCCATGATACCCATATTGGTAAAAATTGTTTATTTGCCGCATAAGTGGGTATTGCTGGCGGAACCATTATCGAAGATGGTGTAACCCTTTGGGGACAGGTTGGCGTAAGTAAAACACTAACCATTGGCGCCAATGCGGTGGTTCTCGCACAAAGTGGTGTTCCTTCTTCACTGGCGGGTGGCAAAACCTATTTTGGATACCCGGCAGAAGATGCTTCGATTAAAAGAAGGGAATTGGTTTGGATAAAAAGGATCCCGGAGTTATGGAAGAAGGTGATGGAATAATTGGGAAAGGGAAAACCTGTGCTTATACTCCGATCGGTTTTTTATAAGCGATGTTTGATAGTTAACTCTTCGCAGATTCTTTGCAGAGATATAGGGATGGCTGTATATTGAAAACCGGGAAAGAACAATTTCAGTTTCTGGTTATCAAACTGCACTTTGGCAGAAGCGGTACGGGCCGTTTCTTTGGTTAGCAGGGGATCTTTGCCGGTAAACATGGCTTTTATAGCTTCCCATCTCCATACAATGGCTGATAACAAAGGCGTTACTTTTTTATATGGCGGCTTTTTACCGAAATTCTTTGCAATCCTTGTAAACACTTCCCTGTAAGAAAGATTGTCGGCACTCAGGATAAACCTTTCTGCTGAAACATTATTTTCCATCAGCAGTATCATTGCTTTTACCACATCCATTACATCTACAAACCCACCTGTACCTTCTGTATACCATGGAAATTCATCGTAAGCAGATTTGAATAATTCGGAGGAGCCTTTTGTCCAGTTGCCCGCACCCAGAATAATCACCGGGTTTACGATCACCGCGTTCAATCCTTCACCAATGCCCCTCCATACTTCTATTTCCGAAAAATATTTACTCTTGCCATATTCACTGTTACTGGTTTCTTCTGACCAGTTCATCGTTTCATTGATGGGTGTATCTTCCCGTATCCTGCCAAGTGCCGCTACAGAACTTACAAACAATAATTTATCTACGCCTTCATTTAAGCAGGCATTGACTACGTTGGCTGTTCCTTCTATATTGGTTTGATGAAGCTGTTCTTTCTTTTTAGGATGAAAGCTTACCATGGCCGCGCAATGGTATACCTGTTTCACACCCGGCATGGCTTCTTCCAGTGAGATCACATCGAGTATATCTCCCCGAACCCATTGCACCCCTTCTGTACCCTCTATGTTTGGAACAGCTGATCGGTAGAGCGCCTTTACTTTTTTACCATTGGCAACCAGTTGCTTCAACAGGTGTGAGCCTACCAAACCGGTGGCGCCCGTTACTAAGATCATGTGCTCGATTTTTACGAAGATACGATACAAAAAAAATGACAGGCAGAACCTGTCACATAAAATTGATTAAATGAGATAAATACGGGTTTTCTATGCGCAGTTCTTACACTTACCACTAACCACTACATCAGTTCGGCTTGCCGAAAAACCGTCTGGCAAAACCAATTCAGGTGCGCTTACATGGTCCAGGCAATACGTGGTTCCACAATCATCGCACATAAAATGTACGTGGTTATCATGATGACGGCCTTCCGAACATTCATCCTTGCATAAAGCATAACGAACAGAATTATCTGCGGTTGGTATGGTATGAATGATGCCTTTTTCTACAAAGGTTTGCAGTGTTCTGTAAATCGTTACGCGGTCGAACTCGGTGCCACTCTCGTGTTCTATATCGGCATGTGCCAGGGCACCGCTGGAACGCATAAAAAGTTCGAGTATTTTTTTACGGCTGTCTGTTACGCTCAGCTGGCTCTTTTTCAGTGTTTCGTTGATACCGTACAGCATACTGTTTATTGTGGGTTGTTATTAAAAATCCCGTTTACAAAATTAGCTGTACCGGCTTTTTCTGCCAGCAGGGATTTGATATCTTTTTTCAGCCTGTCCAATTCTGCCTGTTTTAAGCCGTCATACACCTGCCCGCGTACTTTACCATCTTTATCTACCAATGCAAAAAATTGTGTGTGTATAAACTGGTCTTCAATTTTCTCAACACTGTTCTTAGGGTCATCCAACAGATAGGCAGTGCGTGCAATTTGGTACAAACTGTCTTTACGTCCGGTAAGCAATACCCATTTCTTTGTATCAATCTTCATAGAATCCGCATACACTTTCAGCCGGGCGGCAGAATCGGTGCCAGGGTTACAGGTATGTGATACGATCATGAAATTGGGTTCTTCTTTAAATGCTTCATAGATGGTTTTCATATGAGTATTCATTTTCGGGCAAATGCCTTTACAGGTGGTAAAGAAATATTCTATCACACAAACTTTGCCCAGCATATCCCTGTCTGTATAAGCCAACCCATCCTGTGTAGTAAACTGAAAGGGTTTTACATAACTGATCACCGGTAGTTTGGTTTTCCATTTATCCGTTCCGCGGAAAAGGAAATAATAGAATACACCTACCAATACCACAAAAAACACGATATAACCTAAGATCTTTCTACTCATACCAAAAATTGAAGGACAAAGTTACGTTTCCACAGGCTTTGGATAGCAAAGGAAACCTCTCAACAAATATTTTGCAACATTGTTGCATTAGCCTATTTTTGCAGACTGATGAACAGAAAAATCAACTGGGATGCATTGGGAATTACGTCTTCCCTCGCCTGCGCCATCCACTGCGCCCTATTGCCCTTATTCCTCACCAGCCTGCCTTTATTCGGGATTAATATTATTGAGAACCGTGGGTTTGAATACCTGATGATTGGCATTGCGTTTGCCGTAGGCGCTTATTCACTCTATCACGGGCATAAAAAGCACCATCACAGATGGCTACCCATGGTGTTGTTTGCAGCAGGAATTGCCTTTTTATTGGCCAAAATGTATTGGCATGATTGGAGAAATTGGTTTTTAATCCCTGCCGTAGCCTGTATTGTAACCGCTCATTTTATCAATTTCCGTTTATGTCGGGTGCATAATCATGCACATGCAGATGATTGTGACCATTAGCTTATTATGCAGGTTGCATGGTAAATGAAAGAAGCATTCAACATGCATAATACTACTAGGCAATCGTATAACTCATCCCCCCATCCTTCTCGTCTTTCAACTGTACCCCCAGGGCGGCGAGTTCGTTGCGGATTTTGTCGCTGGTAACGAAATCTTTTCTGCGTTTGGCTTCTTTACGGATATCGATCAGTAATTGAAGGACGCCGTCCAGTTTACCGCTGTTATCAGCGCGATGATCTCCTTTTAAGCCAAAGATATCTTCTATAAAAAGACGCATTTGATTTCGAAGCAATACTACCGTTTCGGCACTTAACGCATCAGTATCAATATGCTTGTCTCTTATCGAATTGATTATCGATACCAGTTCAAACATATTGGCCAATACTTTGGCCGTACTCATGTCGTCATCCATAAACTCGGTAAATTCATTAACGAGTTTCTGTACTTTGCTATCCAGTTCTTTATCAGAAGCAACCTGCCCTTCTTTTACCAACCACTGGCTTACCCAGTCGAATGCTTCCCACAAACGTTTGAATGCTTTTTCCGATCCCTGCAGGGCTTCATTACTAAAATCAAGTGTACCGCGGTAATGGCTTTGCAAGATGAAGAAACGGATCGTCATCGGATGATACGCCTGCTCCAATATCGGATGCGCGCCACTGAACAGTTCGCTTAGCTTGATCACATTATTATAGCTCTTCCCCATCTTACGGCCATTAATGGTGATCATATTATTGTGCATCCAGTAACGTGCCGGCATTTTATGATTGCATACCGTGCTTTGTGCAATTTCACATTCGTGATGCGGAAACTGCAAATCCATACCACCGCCGTGTATATCAAATTCTTCACCTAAATATT
Source organism: uncultured Sediminibacterium sp. (assembly GCA_964519475.1). Classification (GTDB taxonomy): domain Bacteria; phylum Bacteroidota; class Bacteroidia; order Chitinophagales; family Chitinophagaceae; genus Sediminibacterium. The sequence continues at coordinate 101,753 of CAZFKE010000003.1, read as the reverse complement.
TCGTACTCATCGCAGAACATTCAATGTGCCATCCCGGGAAACCCTCGCCCCATGGGCTTTGCCAGCGCATGATATGTTCCGGTGGCGCATTCTTCCACAAAGCAAAATCGCTTCGGTTACGTTTTTCATCCTGGTTATCAAGGTCGCGTGTACTATCAAGCTGATCTTCCAGAACACGCCCGCTCAAAATTCCGTAGGGCTGATTTTTTTTTGAATAATCCGTATTGTATTTTTCTACATCAAAATAAACAGAGCCATTTACTTCGTAAGCATATCCATCTTTAATAATCTTTTTGATCATTTCTATCTGCTCCACAATATGCCCGGTAGCCGTAGGTTCTATGCTTGGCGGAAGATTATTTAATAAAGCCATGGCCCAATGGTAGAGATTGGTGTATTTCTGCACCAGCTCCATCGGCTCCAGTTTTTCGAGTACTGCTTTTGTACTGATCTTATCTTCTGCCTCCCGGCCCTCTTCTTCAAAATGCCCGGCATCGGTAAGGTTGCGCACATAGCGTACTTTATAACCCAGGTGATTCAGGTAACGATACAGAATATCAAACGTAACATAAGGCCTTGCGTGACCAAGATGGCTTTCACCACTAACGGTAGGCCCGCACACGTACATACCTACATAAGGAGCATTAATGGGTGTAAAGGTTTCTTTCTGCCGGGTTAACGAATTGTATACTTTAAGTGGCATGCGATCTATAAGGATTACAGATTAGAAATGAGGATTACAAAGGACCAGCGATTGTTTTGCCGGAACAAAGGGCTGTTTAACAGCAACAACTATATAGGTGTGGGTATTTCATTGGACTGCGAAGATATTTCATTTTTGCAAAAGAATATCAGATACCAGCATAATATGGTCGCTAAGCCCCTCATCCACCATATCGAATTGCTTTATGATAAATTGGCGGGTGGGGAGTATATAATCGATTCGCAAAGTGGGTGCCAGGGCAATAAAGCTGCGGCCGATGGCAAAGCTTTTTTCCAGGAAAGCATCCCGCCGTTCTCCTCTTATGCGGAAATAGGCATAAGAATTAGGTACATCATTAAAATCGCCACAGATAACGGAAGGGTAAGGACTTTTGTCTATTTCTTCCCTAACCATATTAGCCTGTATGCCTCGACGGCTAAAAGCCAGTTTCATTTTACGGAAGATGCTTTTGGATGCGGTTAGGTCTTCATCTTCCTGTTCGCGTATTTTTTCAATATCGTTATAATCTTCTTTTTTAAATTTAAACGATTGCAGGTGGGTGGTATATACCCGGATGGTATCTCCGCCTTTTACAATATCGGCATATATCAGGCTTTCTGCTACCGGGTAATTGATTTTACCTGAATCGATGATGGGGAATTTGGAAAAGATGATACAGCCAGATTGATATGAACCACTCGCTCTCTGATAATCTCTGGAAAAGTAATGATACCGGTACCATTTTGAGAATAGGGAAATATTATCAACGCTAGCCGCCGTATTAAACTCCTGCAAACAGATCAGATCGGGATGTTGGCTCATAATACTGGCGGCAAGATCGTTACGGATCATTTTTTTTACCTCCTTGCTTTTGCTTAGCCCGTTAAAGCTTTGCACGTTCCAATCCACTATCCGTAAAATATTATCGTGCCGTCTTTTACTGAAGCCTGAGCCGGGGTGCCAGGCAAACATCACTGTTAATTGCTGCCAGCCGATAGCCAATGTAAACAAGGGCAGCAAAGCGATCCAGGGTTTTACCATTAGCCAGAAAATAATAAAAAAGATAAGTGCCAATACCAGATAAGGAACACCAAGGCCGGCAAAACCAATCACCCACCAATGGGTAGGGTTCAGGTAAGGAGAAAGGCATGCAGTTAAGAACAACAGTGATATGATCGCATTGATAGATATCACAATTGTTTTAGTTACACGGCGAAGAACACTTTTTGCCATGCTCTAAATTACTAAAAATCAGGGGGTGTAGTTGAATATCTGTTGTGAATGTTATTGAACAGGGCGCAATAAGTTATACCCGGATCATAATTCTTCTGAACTGGCCCTTTTGAGGAACTCTTTTTCTTCATCGGTAAGAAACTGGTAGCCTTGCTGATTGATCTTATCCAGGATCGCATCTAAACGTTGCTGGGTTACATTGGATATTTTTTCGTAGGGTTTTCTGTCAGACTGATAATGCAGTTGATCTTTGGCTGATTTTTTCTTTTGCTTTTTTTCAGGATTGAACAGATCATCCAGCCAGTCAACCAGATTATTCATCCACAAACCCCAATCGCTGCCCCTTCGCAATTGCCTGATAAAAAGATAGCCCGTAGCCCCTGCAAGTAAATGGCCAACACTGTTTCCGGCATTACCGCTTGCCAATGTTGCAAAATCGATCGCAACAAAGATGAGCGTAAGCACCCATAGCGGTATACCACCGCTGATCATCGGAAACATTCGGTAATCGGGTGCTAAGGTGGTAGTAGCCACAGCCAAAGCCATAATTGCGGGACCGGCCCCTAACAAAGGCTGTGTAGAATCAATATGACTTTGTAATGCGGGGAAAAGATTATTTATGATTACAAAAACCACTCCTCCCACAAAACCACCATAGAGATAAATAGGTATGAGTTTATCGTTACCGGTAAGATCCTGAAGAATATAACCAAAGCACCATAACCATAACATACTACTGATGAGATGCCAGATACCATGATGCGTGAACATGTATACAAACAAGGTCCATGGCCTTGATGAAAGTGTATCTGCCGATGCAGGTAATGTAAACCAGTTCAATACCTGCTTATAGAAAAATTCCAGCGGAATATCAGACAGGTAATAAATGATCTGTACAAAATTGATGAGTACAAAAACCAATGCGTTTATAGCGAATAGGAATACAAGTGCGTTATTATCCTGTCCTAATAAGATCTTACGATTGGTTTTGTATGATGGTGAAGACATAATTTCGGCTGTTTACAATGACTACACTTAATAGAACGTTTTTTTGTTGGTTTTGTTCCAGGTAATTACGATGAGGAGTCCAACAATCGCACCGCCAACATGCGCCCAACGAGCCACATGATCGCCGGCTGAGTTGCGTATGGCTTCGAACAATTCATATCCAAAATAGAGAAAACCGATCCATTTGGCTTTTACCGGGATCAGGAAATAGATATAGAGATATGTGTTGGGGAAGAGATAGACAAACGCAGCCAATACTCCAAACACGGCACCACTGGCACCAATGGTGGCAGTATCAATATTATTCCGATAATACGCAGTGATATCTGTATAAATGCGGCTTGTGAGATCAACATTATCCGGATGAGCGCGCAGATAGGCTATCATTCCTTCCGTATCTTCATAACGCAGGTTATAATGATAAATGAAATTAATCATAGCATCTGCCTGTGAAGCAGCACCTCCTGTATGCGCCTGAGATATTGCCGTATACTCTTTCACCATCGGCATAAATTCCCAACTTAAAAAAAGCAAGTGTATCAGGGCTGCACCTAACCCACACACAAGATAAAAAGTAAGAAAGCGTTTGGAACCCCATAGGTTTTCCAGCACAGAGCCAAACATCCATAGGCCAAACATATTACCGAGGATATGTCCGAAATCGCCATGTAAAAACATATGCGTAATCAGCTGCCAGGGTTTGAACAATGGACTTTGCCATGCATGCAGGGCAAATACATTCTCGAAAGAAAAAGAAACGGATGGCCCGGCAATCGTATTCTGTGCAAGGAAGAACAACCCGTTAATGATCAACAGGTTTTTGATGATAGGGGGTAGTATCTCGAAACGGCTGGGGCGAAATTCAGTCATAAAAAACCTCCCTGGCAAATGCAACAGCCACCTCACCCACCAGCCCCCGGAAGGGAGAGTTGGATAAGCATATTTTTTTATAATTAGTATTCATGATCATCATTCTCAATCTAAATATTATTTAGTCTGCCACATCCATTCCCCTTCCCGGGGAATAGGGGGTTTTCAATTTCAACTGCACCACATTTTCAATATGCAATGTATGTGGAAACATATCTACCGGTTGAATTTTTTCTACGCTGTATTTTTCATCCAGTAAACCAAGATCCCTTGCCTGTGTTGCCGGATTGCAACTTACATAAACTACCGTTGGTGCAGCAATATCCAACAACTTTTTAACCAATTTTTCGTGCATGCCGGCCCTTGGCGGATCGGTGATGATTACATCGGGGCGGCCATGTTTGGCAAAGAAGGCATCGTCACAAATATCGATCACATCCCCGGTGAAAAATGCAGCATCAGAAATATTATTCAACGCTGCATTCTTCCTGGCATCTATAATTGCTTCATTCACTACTTCCACCCCAATAATCTTTTTAGCCTGCTTACTGACAAATATGCCGATACTGCCGGTTCCGCAGTACAGGTCGTAAACAACTTCTTTACCGGTTAGTTCTGCATAATCGCGGGTTACCCGGTATAATTTTTCCGCCTGGCGGGTATTGGTCTGGAAGAAAGACTTAGGGCTGATCATAAAAGAAAAATCTTCCAGCTTCTCGGTTATATATCCTGCACCGAAATACACCTCTGGCTCCAACCCGAAAAGGCTATCATTGTTCTTAGGATTGATCGTGTATAGTAATGTTGTGATCTGCGGAAACTGTTCCAGCAACTGATTGAGAAGTTTTTTCCGCAGATCTGCTTCTTCAAACCCAAACACAATATTGATCATCCATTCCCCGGTAGTTGTATTCCGTACAAACATATTACGCAGCCAGCCTTCGTGTTTACGATGATCATAAAATGACATAGCATGCCCGATCGCAAATTTGGCTACCGCTTTGCGGATGAGGTTCGTGGGTTCATCCTGCAAATAACAGGTATCTATTTCTACCACTTTGTCAAAAAAACCGCGCGCATGAAATCCTGCAGCACCGGGCTGTTCGGCTTCCAACATACCCGCTTCCTTCATGCGCCTGAACTCTTCTGAAGGGATAAATTTTCCGGTTGCAAAAGTGAATTCAAGTTTATTCCGGTAATGAGTGGTTTGATCGGCGCCTATGATAGATGATATTTCGGGCAAAGCCACTTTGCCAATACGCGTGAGGTTATCACTAACCTGTTTCTGTTTGTAAAAAAGTTGTTTCTGATAGGGTAACATCTGCCATTGACAGCCGCCGCAAATCCCAAAATGAGTGCAGAAAGGGTTTACACGGTCCGGGGACAGTATGTGCTTTTTTACCACGCGGCCTTCGGCCCAATCGTTTTTGCTCTTGGATAGCTGAACATCTACCACATCGCCGGGCACGGCACCCTCAATAAAGATCACTTTACCGTCAACCCTGGCCAGCGATTTGCCTTCTGCTGCATAATCCTGCACCAATATATTTTCTAAAACAACCTGTTTTTTTTGCTTTCTCACGGGTGCAAATGTAACCCGGATTGGAATGAAAAGTTCCAATCTGCGTTTTTACAGATGATTAACGGCTTGGAAGCCGTATTTAATTAAATTTACCGCCAATATGATCCTTATGAGGCATTTATTACTTAGCGGCTTTTTTATGGGTTTGTTAGCATGTTTATCTGCCCAAACACAAAAAACAACAACAGCCGCGTCCAGACCGGCCGTATCCAAAGGCAGGAATATCAGTATTACCCTCACCCCGCTAAAGAACTGCAAAGTTTACCTGGGCAGTCATTACGGTAATGGCAAAGCATTGGTAGATTCTACCATGTTGAACGATAAAAGCCAGGGGGTATTTAAAGGGCCCAATAAATTAACCGGTGGTATTTATTTTGTGGTAACCCCACAACTCACCATTCAATTTGAATTGCTGATGGATGAGCAACAGCAGTTTACGATTGTGGCGGATACGGCACAGAAAGATAAAGCGATAATTACAGGTTCCGTAGATAATGATCTTTTTAAAACCTATTCTGAGTTTTCTGTTGTAAAAGGCAAATTACGTGAACAACTATTGACAGAATTCCGTCATCCCAAATCAAGTCAGGATTCCATCCGGTTGAGAAATGAGATCATTAAAACGGAAACAGATATAAAAGATTATCAGACCAATATTGTTAAAAGGTATCCAAAGAGTTTACTGGCAACACTATTCAACACCATGAAGGTACCCATTGCACCGCCTGTACCGATGGTGAATGGGAAAGCAGATTCGTTATACCCTTATCGTTATGTAAAAGATCATTATTGGGATGATGTGAGTTTTAATGACAACCGTTTATTACGCACTCCGTTTTTTGAAAAAAAATTAGACGATTATTTCCGGAATATGGTTGTGCAGGATCCGGATTCTATTATTAATGAAGTAAAATATATCCTGCTTTCTGCAAGAACCGGTAAAGAGATCTATGCTTACATGCTTACCAAGTTCACCAACAAATACATGAACCCCGAGTTTATGGGACAGGATAAGGTATTTGTATACCTGTTCGAAAATTTTTATGCCAAGGGTGATACGATGTTGTTAAACCCGGCATCACGTAAAGTGATCACAGAACGGGCATACAGCTTAATGGCCAACCAGATAGGCCAGGCTGCCCCTCCTCTTAACCTTACAGATACAACCGGTAAAACCATTCCGCTTTATAATCTCAGCGGGCCTTTTACCATTGTTACTTTCTGGGATCCTAACTGCAGCCATTGTAAAGAAGAGATCCCTAAACTGGATTCGATGTACAAAGCCAAATGGAAAAATTATGGTGTAGCCGTTTATTCAGTTAATATTTATGAGAATGAGATACCTGCCTGGAAAAAGTTTATGCAGGAAAAGCAGCTTTCTCCAGAATGGGTGCAGGCTTATGAAACCAAAGAAGCCAAAACGGCGGGCGAAAAAGCGGGGCTGCCCAATTATCGCCAGTTATACGACATTTACAAAACGCCAACCATCTATCTTCTCGACAAAGACAAACATATTATTGCCAAACAATTAAGCCTAGAGCAGTTTGATGATCTGATTGAAACCAAAAGGAAAAAGCAATAACCCCTTTTGGAATATAGAAATCGGGAAATGGAAAACTACCGCTATAGATACGCAGATTGTATAAGAACACATAATCTTTGGATCTGTGGCTTTTTTATGGATGGATTTTTTAACCTAAATTAACCAATCAAGATTCATTAACAACTGCAATGTGTAGCTTGTAAGATAAATGACAAGCCATGAAAAATTTACTACTGGGTAGCCTGTTCATATTACCCCAATTTGTTACCGCCCAGCCAACACCCGAATTGAAAGGAAAACTGGACGCACTGGTTACAGAAGCGGTTACCAGGCAGGTCTTTTCAGGTAATGTTCTTATTGTTAACGACCATACTGTACTGCTTGAAAGAGTTACCGGTAAAGCTGATATAGCTAATGGCATTGAGAATACTGCAGCCACTTCTTTTAACATCGGTTCCATTACTAAAATGTTTACCGGCATAATCATCTTTCAATTGGCTGCAGAGAATAAGCTCATCCTGTCTGCTACAGTGGGCAGCTACCTGGAGGGGTTTTCTCCTCAAATAGCCGATCAGGTAACTGTTCAGCAATTGGTTGATCACACATCCGGCCTGGGCGACTATTCTCAACAAGATGGTTTTATGCAAGCCCATCAGAACATCCGGTCGGTTACTGATATTCTTCCTTTCATCCAAAAAAGGCCTTTACTGTTTACACCCGGTAAAGGAAAACAATATTCCAATTCCGGGTATGTGGTATTATCTGCCATTATTGAAAAAGTTACCGGTAAGGATTATGGTACTGTTTTAAAGGAAAGAATTTTTATGCCTTTGGGTATGGATCATTCCGGATTTAACGCATATGCGAAAGCAGAAAAGGAAAAAGCAATCGGTTATTTATCTAACCAGCCAGGGGCATTGCAAAACAATTTATCTATGCATATCGTTGGTGCAGGCGATGGCGGCATCTATTCCACCACAGGGGATATGTGGAAGTTTATGCAATCATTCCTTTACGATAAACAGTTACTTTCCAACGAAGACAAATTGCGTTTTGTGAATACTCCTTTATTCCCTGTCAGGTATGCTTCCTGGGATGAGTTTTTTCAAAAAGGAAGACTGGCATTGGCAGGTGGTGCTCCGGGCATCAGTGCCGTAATCGCATGTAACCGGGAAAAGAATTATGCTGTTATTGTACTTTCCAATTTTGACGAAGGAACGGCAGAACAAATGAATCAACGGATTTCTGCCGTACTTAATAACAGGGCGCCCGCCCCTTTCCGGGTAGCGCCGGCAAAATTTATTTATGCCTTACTGAAAGAAAAAGGTGCGCAATACTTTGTTGCCAATTATCAAAAAGATCTGAAAGAAGCCAATATACCCATGGACGATGATATGAATTTTTTATACGCAGGCAAACAGTTACTGGAAGATAAAAATGCTGATGCCGCGATTGCCTTATATACCGTATACACAAAAGAGTTCCCCAACATCGTTGTTGCCTGGAATGATCTGGGTGATGCTTATTTGGTAAAAGGAGACAAAGAAAAAGCAAAACCCTGTTTTCAGCAGGCGTTGAAATTGAGGCCCGGGAATGAGCGGGCGAGAAAGGCTTTGGAAGGACTTTAAAAAACGGGAAACCTGTTGGTATATAAAAGCCGCTTACATAAGTTTAAGCGGCTTTTACCTTTAGCGAATATTTTCAATTTCAAAATTGCCTTACCGCAATTCTTTCACCACATTCCAGATTACTTTCGGTTTACCTAATGTATAGTAGTGCAAAACAGGCACACCAAATTTTTTCAATTCCTTACTTTGTTGTATCAGCCATTCGGCTCCTACCTGTTCACAATCCACATCGGTTTTGCATTTCATTATCTCGTTGGAAAGATCCGTTGGTATATCAACATGGAATATCCTTGGGAGAACGGATAATTGCTTTTTATTGGTGATCGGTTTTAGTCCGGGTATGATCGGAACATTGATGCCCATGTCTCTGCAAGCTTTTACAAAATCATAAAATTTCTGGTTGTCAAAGAACATTTGTGTCATGATATAACAGGCGCCGGCATCTACTTTTGCTTTTAATTTCAATAAATCGATTTCCAGGTTGGGTGCTTCAAAATGTTTTTCGGGGTAACCGGCCACACCGGTACAGAATTTGGTTTTACCACCGTTCTTAATGTCTTCATCGAGGTAAATACCGTTGTTCATATTATTTACCTGGTGCAGCAGGTCGATTGCATAATGATTGCCTTCTTTTTCTGCTTCAAAAGCCGCTTCATTCTTGGCGGCATCGCCGCGTAATACCAGCACATTGTCAATTCCCAGAAAGTCGAGATCGATCAATGCATCTTCGGTTTCTCTTTTG
>CAZFKE010000003.1:4779-92285 GCA_964519475.1 uncultured Sediminibacterium sp. | reverse complement strand
AACATTGATCCAGGAAGGCTTAAATTCCATTAATGGGTCCAGATGATCATATAAACTAGTAATGGTCTTGCCTTTTAAAGGGGGTAATACCTCAAAAGAAACCAGTGTATCTGTTGCCTGCTGAATGTGTTGGGTCAGTTTCATCTGCTTATCTGTGTTTTAGCCGGTAGCGCGCCATATTGCCCCCGTCTGTATCCAAAATTGCTGCAATATACAGCGATGTGTCGGATAGAAAAACATGTGTTAAGATAAAGACAGGTATACAATATCTATCCCATAAACTCTATTTTTGTAAAAATTGCACGCTTGAACCTTACTATCCATACCAAAGACCTCGTTAAAAGCTATAAGGGCCGCACGGTTGTTAAGCAAGTATCGGTACAGGTACAACAAGGCGAGATCGTAGGTTTACTGGGGCCTAACGGCGCCGGCAAGACCACCACATTTTATATGGTAGTGGGGCTTATCAAGCCCGATGAAGGGCGTGTTTTTCTGAACGACCAGGATATAACCAAACTTCCCATGTACAAAAGGGCGCAGATGGGTATTGGTTACCTGCCGCAGGAAGCCAGTGTGTTCAGAAAATTGAGTGTAGAAGATAATATATTGGCGGTGTTGGAAATGACGAACCAGACCAAACAGGAAAGACAGCATACATTGGATTCATTATTGGATGAATTTAACCTGCAGCATGTTCGCAAGAACAATGGTGATAGCCTGAGTGGTGGCGAAAGAAGAAGAACTGAAATTGCCCGTGCCTTAGCCGTTGACCCAAAATTTATTTTATTGGATGAACCCTTTGCCGGCGTTGACCCCATTGCCGTTGAAGACATACAAGGCGTAGTAGCCAGATTGAAATATAAGAACATCGGCATCCTGATTACCGACCATAATGTAAACGAAACCCTCTCCATCTGCGACCGCGCTTATCTGTTGATTGAAGGAAAGATCTTCATGCATGGCACTGCCGAAGAATTGGCCGAAGATGAAAGAGTCAGAAACCTTTACCTAGGAACCAATTTTGAATTGAAAAGGAAGGACTGGATCATTGAAATGGGAAAGGAAGCCGTTTCCGGTCAGCCATAGGTTTTCTTCCTCTAGTAGTACGGTTGGGGTCTTATATCCGAACTTATCTCCACGCAAATGGCTTCTGCCGAGAAGGTTTAGCTATTCTCATTTTCATTGCTTATTTTGCTGTGCAACCCAATATGAAACTGCTTAGTCCCGCAATATCCCGTTTGGCCCGCTTCAGGCATTGGCGCATTGAACAATGGATCAATAATCCCATCGATTCGCAACGCGAGGTATTACAGGATTTGGTAACCCACGGGCAATACACCGAATTCGGACGCAAATACGGTTTGAAAGAGATCTTTAGTATCCGCACGTTTAAGGAACGTATTCCCATTCATGAGTATGATGACCTGAAGCCCTATATAGACATGCTGATGAAGGGCGAAGAAAATGTACTCTGGAATACACCCGTTAACTGGTTTGCCAAAAGCAGCGGCACTACCAGCGATAAAAGCAAATTCATCCCCATCACTCAGGAAAGCCTGGAAGCTTGCCATTTTCAGGCAGCCAAGGATGTATTAACGCTTTATTACAATTACAATACAGAAAGTGATCTCTTAACAGGAAAGGGATTGGTAATAGGTGGCAGCCACCAGATTAGCCAGATCAATGAAGAGATACAATATGGCGACCTGAGTGCCGTGCTGTTGCAAAACACACCTATGTGGGCCAACTGGATACGGACACCGGAATTATCTATTGCACTGATGGATGAGTGGGAAGGTAAAATTGAGATGCTGGCACAGTCCACCATCCAGGAAGATGTAACCTCTATTGCGGGTGTACCCACCTGGACAATGATCCTCATTAAAAGAATCCTTGAACTTACAGGTAAACAAAACTTAAAAGAAGTCTGGCATTATATATTCATGGCGGTGTTTCTTTTCTGCCCTATCGCGAGCAGTTTAAAAAAATAATTGGCGAAGGATGCACTTATCTCGAAATGTATAATGCCAGCGAAGGTTTTTTTGCCGCACAAGATAACCCGGATGAAGAAGGCATGTTACTGTTTTTAAACCATGGCATTTTTTACGAGTTCATGCCGGTGGAAGAATATGGAAAAGAAAACCCCAAGACCATTGGTTTGAAAGATGTCAGGATCGGAGAAAACTATGCGTTGGTCATTAGCACCAATGGTGGTTTGTGGCGCTACCTTGTGGGTGATACGGTTCAGTTTACTACAACGCATCCTTTCCGTATTAAAGTAAGCGGACGTTTAAAACAATACATCAATGCATTTGGCGAAGAAGTGATCGCAGATAATGCAGACAAGGCAATTGCCATCGCATCTCAAAAAACAGGATTGGTTGTTCTCGATTATACAGCTGCACCTGTTTATTTTGGGGAACAGAATAAAGGGGCCCATGAATGGTTGATAGAGTTTGAACAATTACCCGAGCATCCAGAAGCCTTTGCCTACGAATTGGATTGTGCACTCAAATCATTGAACAGTGATTATGAAGCCAAGCGCTATAAAGACATGGCCCTCACACTTCCCATTGTGCACTCTTTAAGCAATGGCGTATTCAGGGAATGGCTGAAAAGTAAAGGCAAACTGGGCGGGCAACATAAAGTACCGCGGCTTAGTAACGACAGAAAGTATATAGACGAGATCAAGCGCTTAATAACTCCATAACTTTTGCATGAGCGGAAACCCCAACAAAACCATCCATTATATTCATGTCCTGGCTGTACATACACCATTATTTTTATGGTAGCTTTCCGCAGGCGCTTAAAGAAATACAAACTCAAAAAAGAAACCTCTTTCTGTAATTGATCTTTACGTAACAACCGCCGGTTTTTCTTCTTCCTGCATAATGAAATAAGTAATAGCAATCAGGCTTACATAAGAAGAGGTATAGAACAGGTAGAGATAAGGCACATCAATAAAGCTGTAAAAAATAACTATCGTTACTTTTAATATTACCAACGGCAGGTTTTGCACAGGCACAGAATATCGTTTGTGTAACTCAAGCCCGATGATCATACTGGTAATGGGTACACAGATAGAAAGCATCATCAACAGGTAATGCATTTTTTCGATACGCTGTTGCCTAAAGAATTTTGCCCAGCCAAGACTTTGTCTAAACACGTGCGGCGAGTCGTGCCAGATCCTTCTTGTAAAATCGATATATTTCGCAGGCAATGCTAAAATCTGCTGTATCATTCCCCAACCAAAAGGGAGCCATACCAATAAAGTAAAACATACTGCGCCTACGGTAATGATTTTGACAAGATCTTTATACTGTTTACGGTAAAGCAGAAACCAGAGATAGGCAGGTATCCAGCCAATCAGCGCATAACGGCTAAGCACACACATAGAAATAGCCAATCCCGTAAGCCATGCATTTTGCCGGTGCAGCGCCATAACCAGCAATACGTAAAAAAAGATCACTACCCCTTCTTCTGTGTAAGGAATCAGTCCGGCCTTATTATCTGCAAACAGCCACCAAAACAATAAAAAAGTAGCAAACATAATTGATGCAGCATGTTTTTTTACCGGGTCAATCTTCCAGATAAAAAAACAGAATACAAAGAAAAACATCAGTACCGTTATCCAGCGCATATCCAGGTGTAACCAGATGGGGATACTAAACGGCATCCACATGGCAGGCAGGTAAATAGGTTGTATGCCACCCCATATTTCAGGAATGATATCATACACATGTTCTCTCTGGCCTGAAAGAAAACGGGTACACATTTTCTGGATGATGGGCAACATATCCGCATCATGGAAATCTAACGGGATATCTTCTTTCCAGCGGCTAAACTGTTGTATCATCATCACCAGAACCATGGCTGTTAACAGCCAACGGAAGCGGTTAACGGGTTTAACGGCAAAATGTTTCAGCGTAAAATGTGTAGGGGAAGGCGTTGTCCATAACAAAGCCCAGGCAACCACTAAACCGGATACAGTATGGATGACAGTGAGGTATCCAATCAGGGAAGGAATATACAAGCCGTAGGTAACGCAGGCCGTCTCAAGCAGGAAGGCCGTGATAAGTATCTGCCAGATATTTTTGGGTGTATTCATTGTGCTTTTGCTAAAATATCTATTTAATTACAAAGTGTAAAAGTTTATATGCTATTGCCAGCAATCCGGCAACCGGTGGTGATAGCAGTTGTACAGAGGATAACAATCAAGCGGAGAAGTATTACATTTGTCCACCATAAAACGTTTCATATGAAATTACTTGCAGGAAAAGTATCCATCGTAACCGGCGCCGCCCGCGGAATTGGCGCTGCGATTGCTTTAAAATTGGCAGCACAGGGAAGCGATATCGCTTTTACTTATGTAAGCGATAGTAGTGCAGAAAAAGCTGCTAACCTTGAAGCCCAGATAACTGCATTGGGTGTAAAAGCCAAAGCATACAAAAGCAATGCCGCTGTATTTGAAGAATGTGAAGCACTGGTAAATGATGTACTGAAAGAATTTGGCAAAATAGATATATGCGTAAACAATGCAGGTATCTCAAAAGATAACCTGCTCTTACGCATGACACCGGAACAATGGGATGAGGTAATGGATATCAACCTGAAAAGTATTTTCAATATGACCAAACAGGTAATCCGCCCTATGATGAAAGCCAAAAGCGGAAGCATCATTAATATGAGTTCTATTGTAGGTGTTCGTGGCAATGCGGGGCAGAGCAGTTACGCGGCAAGTAAAGCAGGCATTATCGGGTTTACGAAATCTGTTGCATTAGAATTAGGTAGCCGCAATATCCGTTGCAATGCCATTGCTCCGGGTTTTATTGAAACAGATATGACACATTATTTAAAAGATGGTGATGGGGCAACCGAGTTTCTCAAAAAAATACCGCTGGGCCGCTTTGGCAAAGCAGAAGAGATTGCAGATGCTACTTTGTTCCTCGCAAGTGATATGGGTTCTTATATAACCGGTCAGGTATTAAGCGCCTGCGGTGGTTTAAATATTTAATCGCTTTCTGTGAAGCCCCAGCGTTGCTTCTGCGTCTCTTCGGTGAATGGCAAAACTATTTCACCGAAGAGGTGCAGAGCATTCTTCCTGTTAAAAATATTTAACAATTTCTGAAATCTCTCTTTCCTATTTTCGCAGCCATACATGCGGAAAAATATTGGTACATATTTTTTATTACTGGTACTCACCATACAAATACTGCCCGTGCAGCAAATGGGCAGTATGCTGTTCAGTAACCAGTTTAACGAAGAAATCCCACATGCATGCGAAACAGATAGCCCGTTGAGCAAAGCCGTTTTAAAAAGTAATTTTTTATCATCAAAGGATTTGATCTTTCATGCCTCATTCATTTCCTCTCCAAAGCATCTGCATACAGCCGTTGCCATCCCGCAAAACCATACGGGCGATATACATGTTCCGCCTCCCAATTGCTAAACTTTTTTAAGTAAGCAACCCTATTCCTTGTACTAAGTTTATCGCATCATTATGAAAAAATATTTTCAGCATGCGGGTAGCGACCTGCCTGCATCCATCGTTGTATTCCTGGTGGCCCTACCACTATGTTTGGGTATTGCCCTTGGCTCCGGAGCCCCGTTATTTTCAGGCATTATTGCCGGTATTGTTGGTGGTATTGTAATTGGTATTGTAAGTGGTTCACAATTAAGTGTAAGTGGCCCCGCCGCAGGGCTTACTGTTATTGTAGCTTCCGGCATTCTCAAGCTACAGGTTTACGAAGCATTTTTACTCGCGGTAGTGATTGCCGGCACTTTGCAACTGGTATTGGGTTTTGTAAAAGCCGGTGTGATCGGCGATTATGTTCCCAATTCGGTTATTAAAGGCATGTTAGCCGCCATTGGTTTGATCCTGATCCTAAAACAATTTCCGCACCTGGTAGGTTATGATGCAGATTTTGTGGGAGATGAGACCTTTACCCAGGGAGATGCCAGAAACACTTTCTCAGAAATGTTACAGGCAGTGGGTTTTATTACGCCTGCTGCTGTGATTATCGGTGCGGTTTCTTTGCTGATCCTGATCTTCTGGGAAACGAAATCGATCAAACAGAATAAACTCTTGAAACTCGTTCCCGGTCCATTGATCGTTGTACTGGCTGGTGTAGCCATCAGCGAATACTTCAAAAGCAGCAGCCCTTCGCTGGCACTGGAAACCAAACAGCTGGTATCATTACCCGTAGCCAATGACATCAACTCTTTTGTTTCATTTTTTACTTTTCCGGATATTAAATTTTTAAACAATCCTGATGTGTGGATCACAGGAATAACACTGGCGATTGTTGCCAGCCTGGAAACTTTATTGGGCATTGAAGCGGTTGATAATCTGGACCCCTTAAAAAGAGTAACACCCACCAACCGCGAACTGAAAGCGCAAGGCATCGGTAATATTGTATCGGGACTTATCGGTGGTTTGCCGCTAACTTCGGTTGTAGTGCGCAGTTCTGCCAATGTATCTTCCGGGGCCAAAACAAAACTGTCTTCGATAATGCATGGTGTATTGCTTTTATTATCTGTGATGTTTATCCCGGCACTGATCAATAAAATACCCCTGAGTGCCCTGGCAGCTATTCTGATTTTTACGGGTTATAAACTGGCTAAAATATCTTTGTTCAAAGAATTTTTCCGAAAAGGTTGGGACCAATTTGTGCCTTTTGTGGTTACCATTTTAGCTATCTTGCTTACAGACTTGCTCATTGGTATTGTAGTAGGTATTTTTGTGGGATTGTTTTTTATGGTAAGAAGCAATTTCCGTTCTTCGGTTTTAGTGGTAAACGATCAAAATAATTTTTTGATCCGTTTGAGGAAGGATGTTTCCTTTCTCAACAAACCCATCATCAAACAAAAACTGGAAGAAGTAACCGAGAACGCTTCTATTCTGATAGATGCCACAAGGGCCGATTTCATAGATAAAGATGTAATTGACGAAGTAAATAACTTTCTTTGTCACGCCCATTTGAAAAACATTCGTGTGGAGATCAAAAAAAATCCACAAAAATCAATGCACCGTTTAATTAATGAACCGCAAATTCTTTGACCATGAAAACATACGAAAAATTATTATTGGAAAACAAAGCCTGGGCCCACGAAAAAGTGGAAGATGACCCGGAGTATTTTAAGCGCCTCTCCCTTCTCCAAACCCCCGAGTTCTTATGGATCGGTTGCAGTGATAGCCGCGTACCAGCCAACGAGATCACCAATACCCAACCCGGAGAGATCTTTGTACACCGCAATGTGGCTAACCTTGTGATTCATACCGATGTGAACCTGTTGAGTGTATTGGATTATGCAGTAACGCATTTAAAAGTAAAACATGTCATTGTTTGCGGACATTATGGATGTGGGGGTATCAAAGCTGCTATGACTAATACCGATTACAAGCAGGTATTGAATATGTGGCTCCGCAATATTAAAGATGTGTACCGTTTGCATCGCGATGAACTGGAGGGCTTACATGATGAAGAAAAAAAATTCGACCGACTGGTAGAACTTAACGTACAGGAACAGGTTACGCATCTCGCCAAAACCTCAATCATCCAACGCGCCTGGAAAAATGAACAAAGGCCTGATCTGCATGGATGGGTATATGGCTTAAAGGACGGGATCATCAATCCTGTTTTTGAAATGAAAGCAGGAACACCTATAGACCCTTTATACGAATATGATGATCTATAGGTTGTAACACATAGAAATATTCAAAGAGCACAATATAGTATTGTGCTCTTTGCTTTTAACCAATGATCCTATGTGTTTAAACATCAGTATTTAATATTCTTCCGCTTAATATACGCATGCCAAAATAAAAAAGTCGCCACTGTTCTGTAAGGCCGCCAAACTTCAGCAATATTCAGGATTGTTTCTTTTGATGTGTGTGGAGGTAATTTCTTTTCGTGTTTCAAACTATTCATCAAAGCAATATCACCGGTAGGAAAAAGATCAGTGCGGTGCAACACCATCATTAAAAATACATCCACCGTCCAGTTGCCGATGCCTTTGATGGCAGTCAGTTGTTCCCGGATCGTTTCATTGTCCAGTTTTTCCAGTCCATTTACAGAAATTTCTTTGTTAATAATGGCTTGTGCTAAACACCTTGCATACACAGTTTTCTGCCGGCTAAAATAACAGGCTTTTAATTCTGCATCCGATAGCGCTAATAATTTTACAGGTGTGATGCTACCGATCTTCTCTTTCAGTTTCATCAGTGCTGCTTTTGCAGAAGCTAAGGAAACCTGTTGTTCTAAAATAATATGGATCAGGGTTTCGAAACTGGCTTTACGGCTCCATAAGGGCGGATAGCCGTATTGATAGATGATCTGTTTGAGTACACTATCTTTCTTTGTCAGTTGGTTACATATTCGATGGAAATTCTGTTCGTCAAACGAAGTTGCTTTTTTCATTTGCAGAAGAGCGCTTATTTGGAAGATGCGGGTTTAGCAGATTTGAATTTTTCAATAAAGGTCTTACTGTGTTCACTTAATATCAGGCGGCCACTGATGGCTGCACGTTCTTTCAGCAATTCATCCCAGTGCTCAGTCCCTTTCCACAAGATCTTTTTGATCTCACTCATAGCATCGGGAGAAGATGCGGCCAAGGTATTTGCCAAGCGTTTGATGGATGTGTCCATTCCTACAACATCCGGATGTAGTTCTGCAAACAATCCTTTTCTTCTTGCCCAGTCTGCAGAACGCCACATGGTAGCATCAATGGTTAGTTGAGAAAACGCAGATAAACCCAGTTTTCTTTCCACTGCCGGACCTACTACAAAAGGACCGATACCTACTTCCAGTTCACTCAGTTTTATTTCTGAACCTTCAACGGCAATAGCATAATCTGCTGCGGCTGCTAATCCCACACCACCGCCAATACACTTGCCGTGTATCCGTGCAATGATAAATTTGGGAGCTTTACGCATGGCATTGATCACTTTGGCAAAACCTGAGAAAAACTGCAAGCCTTGTTCTTCATTCGTAATAGCAGCTAACTCATCAAAAGAAGCTCCCGCGCAAAATATTTTTTCACCGGCAGAGCGCAGTATCATCAGTTGCGTATCTGTGTTCTCAGCTTCTGTTTGAATAGCTGCTGCCAGTTCATTCAATATAATCCCGGGCAGAGAATTACTCTGTGGGTGAAAGAATTCAATAGTAGCAATGCCATTATCGCATTCTGTTTTTACGTAGGCTTTTGTTACTTGCTCAGTCATTATGCTAAATTATTAAATCGTCTGTAAAAGCCTTCTTTTAAAAGATTTACATTGAAGTTAACGAATACACCATTTTTAACACCCGAAAGTTTTAGATAAGTGTGTAACTGTTTGAAATGTACCGGTGCAACCACTTCAACTGATTTAATTTCAATAATTACAACCCCCTCAACAATCAAATCAGCTCTAAACCCATCTTCAAATTTAATTCCGTCGTATATAACAGGTATAGCTTTTTGCTTTTGAACTGAGAGTGATCGTTTGTTCAACTCATACAATAGTACTTCTTCGTATAAAGATTCAAACAATCCCGGACCTAATTCGGAATGAACTTTTATGGATGCATCCAGGATCTGAGCTATAATGATATTTGCATCTTTAGTATCCATGCATTTCGCTAAAAGAGGAACGAAGAAAAGAAGAAAAAAGTCTTGTGAGTGCAAAGCTACTCAGAGAATCTATTTCGCTAATTAGGTATTTACCGCAAAAAGCATGCGCATAATCACTAAGAGACTCTAAATGTAAGAGACTCTTTTTTTCTTCGTTTTTCTTTTAGCGAACCTTCTTCGCCACCATCATTAAGATCAAAGCCACACAATAAGAGAAGAACGAAGAAAAGAAAAAAGTCTTGTGAGTGCAAAGCTAATCAGAGAATCAATTTCGCCAATTAAGTATTTGCCGCAAAAAAGCATGCGCATAATCACTCAGAAACTCCAACTCTAGAAGACTCTCTTCTTCTTCGTTTCTCGCTTAGCGAACCTTCTTCGCAACCATGGTCAATATCGTAGCCACACCCACTATCTCATCTGTTTCATCAATCATCTCCATCAACCATTTCACAATACCCTTATCAATATCAGTAGCTTCTTTTCTCTCCTGGCTTATTTTTTCCTTGCAGGTAAAACGGATATGGATCTCTGCACCGGGGTACACAGGTTTTGTGAAACGCAGTTCATCAATCCCATAATTCAATAACACAGGGTTCTTTTCATAACTGTCTACAAACAATCCCGCTGCAGCGCTCATAATAAAATAGCCATGCGCTACCTGTCTTTCAAACATCGTTCCTGCAAAATCAGTTTGGGCTAGATGAGCATAAAAATGATCACCGCTCAGATCGGCAAATTTGTCAATGTCTTCTGATGTGATCAATCTTTTTTCAGTAATGAGCTGATCCCCGATTACCAGTTCTTCAAAATATTTTTTGAAAGGATGGATCGTGTCTGTGTTGCCGGTTGCACCCGGCTGATATACATTACTTACTGCTGTGATCATATCCGGCGAGCCTTGTATAGCTACACGTTGCATATAATGTTTCACGCCCCGTATGCCACCCATCTCTTCACAGCCACCCGCACGGCCCGGGCCACCATGCACCAGTAAAGGCAAAGGCGATCCATGCCCTGTATTTTCTTTGGCGCATTGTTCATTTAAGATCAGAATGCGGCCGTGATACATACCTGCACCCAGCACATATTGTTTGGCTATATTTTTATCCGCGGTTACAATGGAACTTACCAAAGAACCTTTCCCCATCTTCGCCAATGCAATGGCTTCATCCAGTGATGAATATGGCATCAGGGTAGATACAGGACCAAACGCTTCCACCTCATGCACTTCTTTACTGGTAAGGGGTTGCGTGTTCAGCAATAACAACGGACTCATAAACGCACCTTTGGTTGCATCTGCATCTATCAGTTCCACGCTATCCAATGAGCCATAAATCATTTGTGAGGAAGCCAGTAATTTCTGCACCTGTTCTTTTACTTCTTTTCTTTGTAATTCTCCGGCTAAGGAACCCATTCTTACTTTTTCATTCAATGGATTACCGATAACCGTTTGTGCCAAAGCTTTTCCTAAAGCGATCTGCGCGTCTTCTATTGTGTTTTCTGGAACAAAGATCCTTCTGATAGCGGTACATTTTTGTCCGCATTTAGTGGTCATCTCTTTCCTTACTTCTTTGATAAAGAGGTCCCACTCGGGCATGCCCGGTGTAACATCTTCGCCCAATACAATACAATTCAATGAGTCTGCTTCCATCGTAAACGGAACATTTTCTTCCAGTATTCTTTTGCCTGATTTCAGCATAAGCCCTGTAGAAGCCGAGCCCGTAAACGTTACCACATCCTGCGAACCCACATGGTTCAGCATATCACCGGCACTGCCGCAGATCAACTGCAATGCACCCTCAGGTAAAATGCCGGATGCGGCAACTTGTTTTACTACCGCTTCCGTTAAATAAGAAGTTAGGGTTGCAGGCTTTACCACAGCGGGTATTCCGGCCAATAAATTCACGGCAATCTTTTCCAGCATACCCCAAACCGGAAAATTAAATGCATTGATGTGAACCGCCACCCCTTCTTTCGGAATTAATAAGTGGTGGCCCATAAAAGTATTCGCCTTACCCAGGGGATGATTTTCTCCATCCAGACAATACGGTGTGTCCGGAAATTTTCTGCGCAGCGATGCATAAGAAAATAAATTACCGATGCCTCCTTCTATATCTACCCAGCTATCGGCTTTGGTGGCACCGGTCTGGTAACTTACACGATAAAATTCATCCAGGTGTTCACGAAGATGCATAGCTAATGCACGCAACATCAAGCCCCTTTCATGAAAACTCATTTTGCGCAAAGCGGGGTTTCCCTTGGTACGGGCATAATCGAGAATGGCAGCAAAGTCCAGGCCTTTGGTAGAGGCTTTTGAAATCACATTACCGGTTACGGCATTGTATAAAGACTGTCCATCACCATCGCCGGCCACCCATCGGCCAAGGATATAATTATCTGTGGTAACCATATCAATCGTTTAGTATGAGGACAAAGCTAACGATTGGTAGGTTTTAAAAACGCGTCAGGGACAATTTAATCAATCAAACCAAACTGCCTCAAATGGTGCTGGGCATGTTTGTATAAATAATGGATCTGCTGTTCATAATCCAGTTCGCCAAACATGGGGTGCATCAGTTTTTTATGGGCATCGGCTGCATACACGGCAAAAACATCATTCAATTCGGGCTCCAGTTTCGCAATGGCTTCTTCCAGGCTGGCATATTTATGGGCACGGGGTTCTTCGGGCATTACCGGCACCCGGGTATTTTCTTTAAAAAGTTCATTTGACATCATAAAATCCCTTGCCTTCGCTAATTTTTCCGGATCTGTATTCATCAACGGTAAAACAATTTTTCCGTTGGCCACTTTACACACATCGCGCATATGCTCTACCATTTGCTGGCCATCCATCTTTCCCCAGACCCCTTTTTGATCAGCCGTTAATTTGTACAGAAGGGGAATGTATTCGTGTTTAAGAAAATGCAACTGATTATCTGTCATGGCAAGTAATTATTCAATAAAGATAGGGAGGGGGAATATTGAATATTGAACAAGAAATTTTTACTGTTAAAGTTGGGACGTTGATTATCGGTCTGGGTACTGATTATTGTTCAGATCGCTTTAGCGACCCGACCGAAATCGGCACAAAAAAATCCCGCCATTGGTATGACGGGATTCGCAGTTGGTTGTTGGTTGTAAGAACTTCTCTTATAAAGACATCCGTTTATCAATTTCGCTGCAAAGGCCTGAAAAAATTTCATCTACTGTGCCTTCACCTGCCACATGTACCACCTTATTAAAGCGGCTATAATAATCGGCTACTACGGTTGTTTTGGTTTTGTATTCAATAATACGGGCGCGGATCACAGATTCATTGGTATCATCACTTCTTCCGCTGGTAAGGCCACGGTTTAATAAACGTTGAACCAACTCTTCTTCTCCCACTTCCAATGCCAATACTACGCCTATTTCTGTATTCTTCAGGTTTAATAATTTATCCAGCGCCTCACTCTGCGCCACTGTTCTGGGAAAGCCATCAAACAAAAAGCCTTTTGCCTGCGGATTCGATTCCAATGCAGAACGGATCATGCCTACTACCACTTCGTCAGGTACCAGCTGGCCACGGTCCATAATGCTTTTGGCTTCTAAGCCTAATGGGGTTTGCCTGGAGATCTCACTTCGTAAAAGGTCGCCTGTTGATAAATGCTTTAATCCGTAAGTTGCAATCAGTTTTTCGCTTTGCGTACCTTTCCCGCTGCCGGGGGGGCCAAACAGAATAATATTAAACATGTCCTTGCTAACCTTGAGTGAAGAACAAATATAAGGCCTTGACTTTAAAAAACATTTAACACTAACTGAAAACCTTTGAAAAGAATTAATTGTAAGGTAAAAGAGCAGCATACCTCATCATTACAAACGGTTTTTATAAGCATTTCAGGTTATTTTAATAGATATGAAAATATATAATGCAATATATGCCCTGTTATTTTTGGGGGTTTTGATGGCAGCACAGGCTTGTAACAGTAAAAACAATAAAAACAACAAAGAAAAAATGAATAACGAAAAGAAGAACCCGGTGTATTCCCGTACAGACAGTAATAAAGTAGTGATGAAAGAGGAGGACTGGAAAAATATTCTTTCCACCGATGTATATTATGTGGCCCGTCAAAAAGGAACCGAACGCCCTTATTCCAGCAAGTTTGAAACTTTGAAAGAAGCGGGTACGTATTATTGTGCCGTTTGTGGCAATCCCTTATTTAAAAGCGATACCAAATTTGAAAGCGGTTGCGGTTGGCCCAGTTTTTATGAACCCATTAGTAAAAGCTCAATCATTTATCTTCCGGATAATTCGCATGGCATGACAAGAACAGAAGTTGAATGCGGCCGATGCAAATCGCATTTAGGACATGTGTTTGATGATGGCCCGAAACCTACCGGTTTGCGTTATTGCATTAATGGCGTGGTGCTGGATTTTGAAAAAGCAAAAGAAGCAGAGAAGAAGTATGAGGAGAGAAATAAGTAAAAAATCAAAAGTCAAAAAGATAGTATTTTGATTTTTTACTCACAGAACCGTTTTTCTTTTTTTTGCAAAGTAGTATGCAGAGAATAAAGTAATAAACACCCCAATTACCGAAAGCGCCATTACACTATTGGAAAAGAAATCCACCCAATTAAGTTTTACTTTGAAGATTTCTTTACTTAACAACACACTGACACTTCCGAGATAACCAAATGAATCTGCGAGGTAAATAAGAAACCCTACATTACCGGTAAAACGGAAAGCGGCAATCAACCGCTCAAAGAAAACGGAATTGAAAGGGATGTATACCATGTATAAACCCAATCCCACAGCAGTCATCCACCAAACAGGATCGAGTTGTTTGTTTACAAAGAAATAAGTACAGATGCCCGCTAATACAAAACCGATAGCAATAAATAAGTGCGCCAGCATCAAAGCCTTATAGCTGTCTTTGATCAACACCATACTGCCGATCAATACCAATACAATTAAGGTGATGGGTGTTTCTGTTTTTGAAAAGATAGCGGGCTGGTTAAGGTAGCCCATTTCCTTCCACATATCGGCACTGAAATTATCGCGTATATCGCGGAAAATGGTGGCGAACCCGTAAATAAAAATACAGGCTGCCAAACCGGGTAATAAACTACGAATGAGTTTCTTTCTGTCTTCAGCAAGCATAGGTGTCCGGCTCATCCTTGCAGCCATATCCGCTTCATCGGGTGGCGGTATCTTTTCGATCAGGTAAATAAATAATAAAAGCGGCAACACAAATACCAAGCCCGTTGCAAACGGCACCCAGAATTCGGATAAATGAAATTCCAGCAATAACCATCCCCCCACCGATTTTACAAACCCTGATGAAAAGATAAAACTTACTGCCAGTGCAGCCCCGATAAAGTCGGTACTTCTTCTTCCTTCAACATAAGAAAACACTACGCCCCATAACATGCCCAATGGAAATCCATTGATAAAAAGAAACACAGCGTTATACGGCGCCGGAATAATGGCAAAGAAGAACCATGCCGCCCACGCAATTCCTACCAGCAATAAAATAATTTTATAACGACCTAATCGTTTGAGCTCAGAAATGAATTTAATACCATAAAATTTAGCCATCAGGTAACCGATCATCTGGCTTAAGACAAGGATCGTTTTATAATTCAGTCCGAAATAACGTAACCCCTCAAACGTGCAAACCGTATATGATTTTCTGAACCCGAAGATCATGGTATAAGTAAGAAAAGCGGCAACTGCTGCATAGATACCAGTTTGCAGGGGAGACCCTTTGAAATATTTTTTGGCAGGTGCTGGCAATGTTTAGGGTTTAGAAATAAATATAGGACAATAACCTGCACACAAATCCTCCCATTTATATATCTCTTTTGGAAGTTGCCATTTTATTTCAGAAATTCCAACACCGAAACTATCTATACTATGAGAAGACCCTTATTGTCAGTAGCGATAATTCTTGTATCGTTAAGTGCATTCAGCCAGCAGATCGATCTTTCCAAACAATTCAAAAACCTGAAGCCCCGCAATATTGGCCCTGCCGGTATGAGTGGAAGGGTGACAGCCATTGATGCCGTGTGGAACAACCCAAGTACCATTTTCTTAGCCACGGCCAGTGGCGGAGTTTGGAAAACAGAAAATGGCGGCGCCAGCTGGACGCCCATGTTTGATGATCAACCGATCCAGAATATCGGTTCCATTGCTATTACACAAAGCAACCCCAGCGTGGTTTGGGCAGGAACGGGTGAAGGCAACCCGCGCAACTCCGTTAGTTTGGGAGAAGGTATTTACAAAAGTCTTGACGGCGGTAAAACCTGGAAATGCATGGGTTTGCAAAAAACCCGCAATATCCACCGCCTCATCATCGATCCCAATAATCCGGATATAGTATATGCCGGTGTAATGGGTAACCCGTTTGCAGAACATGCGGAAAGAGGTTTGTATAAAACAACCGATGGGGGCGATACCTGGAAACTTATCTTACACACCAACGATACCAGTGGTGTGGGCGATATGGTGATGGATCCGGTTAATCCCAATAAACTCATTGTAAATATGTACCAGCACAAACGCACACCCTGGAGTTTGAAAGGTGGCGGTAGTGGCAGTGGTTTATATGTTACCTACGACGCAGGTAAAACCTTTAAAAAATTAGGTAAAGAAGATGGGCTGCCTGCCGGCGATTATGGCCGTATTGGAATTGCTGTCAGCCGTAATGAACCCAACAGGATATATGCGATGGTAGAAGCCGCCAAAAATGGTTTATACAGATCTGATGATGGCGGTGCTAAATGGCAACTGATAAACAGCGAAGCAGCTGTGGTTACCAACCGTGCATTTTATTTCCAGGATATAGCGGTTGATCCGAAGAATGAGAACCGTGTGTATAATATTAACCAGATGATTACGATGAGTGAGGATGGCGGAAAAAGTTTTGGAACAACTATTATCCCTTATAGCGGCATACACCCCGATCACCACGCTTGGTGGATCCATCCCTATGATCCCAATTTTATCATTGACGGGAATGATGGCGGTATTGCCATAACCCGCGACCGTGGCAGAACCTGGCAGTTTGATGAGAAATTACCGCTCGGACAATTCTATCATATCAACACAGATAACCAGATCCCATACAATGTAATGGGCGGTTTGCAGGATAATGGCAGCTGGCATGGCCCCGCTTATGTATGGATCAGGAGCGGTATCCGGAATGCTTACTGGCAGGGCGTGAGCGGCGGCGATGGTTTTGATGTAATGCCTGACGCCGAAGATCCTAACTGGGTATACACGATGAGCCAGGGTGGAAGTGTTTCGCGTTATAATATGAAGACAGGAGAAGAATGGGGTATTCGTCCACCAAGACCAAATTTACAAACACGCCAGCGCTTTAACTGGAATGCAGCGATTGCGCAGGATCCGTTTGATAAAAGCACCATTTATTACGGAAGTCAGTTTGTAAACAAGAGTACCAGCAAAGGCGCATCATGGGAAGTGATCTCACCTGATCTTACCACTAATGACAGCGCCAAGATAGATCAAAGTAATAACGGTGGCCTTTCTATTGACATTACCGGCGCAGAAAACTATTGTACGGTTTTGTGTATTGAACCTTCTGCCAAACAACAGGGTGTGATATGGGCAGGAACAGATGATGGTAATGTACAACTCACCACCGATGGCGGAAAAACATGGACCAATTTACGCGGAAAAATTCCAGGGCTTCCTTTGGGTGCATGGATTCCGCAGATACGTGCCTCACGGTATGCTGCAGGTGAAGCATTTGTTGTTGCAAATGATTATCGACGCGGTGATGCCAAACCCTATATTTTCCGCACAACCGATTTTGGCAAAACATGGACAAGAATGGTTGATGAAAAGAAAGTAACCGGTTATGCTTTGTGTATGATACAGGATCCCACAGAACCCAACCTCATCTTTGTGGGAACAGAACAGGGCTTATGGATCAGCTTTGATAACGGTAGTACTTACCAGCAATTCAAGAACGGCTACCCTTCTGTATCTACCTATGATTTTGCCATCCAGGAAAGAGAGGCAGATCTTGCCATTGCTACTTTCGGAAGAGCCATTTGGATACTGGATGATATTCGCCCTTTACGAAAACTGGCTGCAAACAAAGGACAGGTATTCAGTAAAAAAATAACTGCTTTTGATGCACCCCAGGGATACCAGGCGAATATTAAAAATGCAGCAGGTATTGAATACAGTATTTGGGGAAGTTATGAAGGTGAGAATAAAAAAAACGGTACCGCACTCAGTTTCTTTATAAACAAAACCAATACAGATACCGGTAAGCATACATTAGCGGATAGCGCAACTATAAGAATTTTTGATGCCAGCAACGTTCAGGTTAGAATGCTTCACAGCAAAGCTGATAGCGGGTTCAACCGTTTTTATTGGGGTATGGAAGGTAAAGGCATTCGGCAGGCTGGCGGCGCCGGGCGTGGTGGCGGCAGGTTTGGTGGTGCAGGCCGTACTGGCGATGAACCCGCCGGATTGCCCGTTGACCCCGGCACTTATAAAGTAGTGATCAGTTTAGGTAAAGACCTTAGTGATAGTATGATGGTAGTTGTTAATGATGACCCCAATGCCCCTGTTTCTAAAGAAGTGCGCGATGCCATCCGTAAAGCCAGTACAAGACTGGATAAAAGTTCTCTAAAACTGGTTGACCTGGCTGACCGTTTAACAGAAGCAGATGATATCATCAAAAAAATAGAAGCCAATTTCAGCAGTATGGACCCCAAACAGGTGGATACGCTTCGCAAGGCAGGTAAGTCTATGCAAGATAATATTAAATCCATCCGCGAGGAATTGAACGGTAAGCCACAGGAGAAACAAGGCACCGGAACCATTCCGCAGCTAACGGTAAACAGTATCCTGTTTGAAGCACGTTCTTCTGCACTCGGAAAGAAAACGGTTCCCGGTGTACAGGAAGAACGTTTGATGGTCAGTGCCGAAAACATGGTAGCCGATATTTTACAAAAAGCTAATACTTTCTTTGATGGTAAATGGAAACAGTACCGGGCACTGGCAGAAGCTACGCCCGTTAAACTGTTTAAAGACTATAAACCGATCGACTAGTAACCGTTCAGGCTACGCTGGTATCCGAACGGTTACTAGTCGATCGGTTACTTTACAAGTCATATGACAACAACCCAATGCAAATGGTTGTCATCGGCTGGGGAGCAAGCGCGACCTGAACGATGACAGCCGTTTGCCTGTAAATCCCTTCCATTCGCAGAAAATACAGCTACGTTGGCAGAACGGAATCCTATAACAGCCGGGAAAGAAGGCAACTTTAGCTAAGCAAGTGCTTACCATAAAGATATTATGCCCCCTAAGTAAATATCCAATCCCATTCCGGTTAAGATCCAATATCTTTTTCCGGCCGCTACCTTTTTTTAAATGTAATTTGTTTTGGAGCAGGCCTCGTTTCTACGAAGGCCTGTTTTGTTGCTGGCCATACGCATTTCAGTAATTCATTGATACCCGATTTATATGTTTTACCTATGGGAATGCATGTATGGTCATCCTGCACCGTAATCATCCCATCATCGTCAATAATCAGGATTTTTTTCTTCATCAGGTATATTCCTTTTTAAAGCTACAAAATTATCAATAACGTAGCTGACTGTGGGCCATCCATCTATGGTAAGCGTTAGTATTCATCTTTTTTTGTCATTCAAATGCCATAATCATCTCAGGAAATGAATTATTTGACGGACGTCTTTGTGCAATCACTTAATTTTGCCGCTGAAAAATAGCGCGTATGTCTCAGCCCAAATTAAGCCAGCTTGCCGGCACCCTGATTGGAAGTGAAATCGTAAAACTTGGTAACCTGATCAGTGAAAGGATCCGCAATGGCGAAAAAATATACAATTTCACGATTGGCGATTTTGATCCGCAGGTATTTCCGATACCGGCTGAACTGGAACAACTCATTATTGAATCTTACCAGCAACGCAATACCAGTTATCCTGCAGCGGAAGGGGTGCTTGACCTTCGTGAATCCGTAAGTGCTTTTGTGAAAGAATGGGAAGGATTGGATTATGCGCCGAATGAAATTCAAATTGCCTCCGGTGGCAGACCTTTGATCTATACCATTTTTAAAGCAATCGTTGATAAGGGCGATAAAGTAATCTATGGTGTTCCCTCATGGAATAATAACCACTATGTACTTATGACCGATGGCGAGCATTGTGTGATTGAGTGTACACCGGAAAATGATTTTATGCCTACACCCGCAGATATTAAAAAAAATATCAAGGGCGCTACACTGATCTGTATCTGCACGCCGCAAAATCCAACGGGTACCACTCTTTCTAAAAATGCCTTAGAAGAAATATGTGACCTGGTTTTAGAAGAGAACAAACTCCGTGGCGCAGAAGAAAAGAAATTATACATGATGTTTGATCAGATGTACTGGACCCTCACTTTTGGCCAGACACAACACTACAATCCGGTTTCCCTAAGACCCGAAATGAAAGCCTATACCATTTTTGTAGATGGCATTTCTAAAGTGTTTGCGGCTACAGGTGTACGCGTGGGCTGGTCTTTGGGGCCGGAAACGGTGATCGCTAAAATGAAAGCGCTTCTTAGTCATCTGGGCGCATGGGCTCCAATGGCAGAACAGAAAGCAGTAGCCAAGTATTTATTAGAGAAAGATTCCATTGCAAAATATCTGGCTCATTTTAAATCCGAGATAGAAGCAAGACTGCGCAATATTCACAACGGTTTTATTCAATTAAAAGAAAAAGGCTACTCCGTTGATTCCGTTGCCCCGCAAGCGGCTATCTATCTGACTATTAAAATAGACCTTGTTGGCAAAACCACTGCCGAAGGAAATCTGTTAACTACCCAATCAGATGTTACTTCTTATATATTAAACGAAGCCAAACTGGCTGTTGTCCCTTTCTCTGCTTTTGGTGCAGGGAGTAAAAGTGCCTGGTATCGATTGAGTGCCGGCACCAGTAAGAAAGAGGAAATTCCGGAAATGCTGGCGAAGCTGGAAAATGCGCTTCAAAAATTAAAGTAACAGGCCTTTCTTACGTTTGAAACAATTGTTTTTATGCATGTGTAAACAATAGCCCGCAGTGATTGTTACATCACACATGCATAGTGTTACGCTTATATTTCCACACCAGCTATTCCAGGAACATCCTTGTTTAGTAAAAGACAGGCCTGTTTATCTTGTAGAGGAATGGTTGTTCTTTCGGCAATATTCATTTCATAAAAAAAAGCTGCTACTGCATCGTGCTTCGATGCGGTTTTATAATCAATGGCTGGAAACCCAGGCATACGAGGTTACCTATATTGAAACAACTGATGAAAGAAATGATATACGTCAGCTGATCGATTTTTTGGCAAAGCAGGGAATCAGCCATATTTACTTAGCAGATCCGGCAGATAACTGGTTATATAAACGGATCAGAGAAAGCTGTGCACAACATTCCCTCAAACTATTGATAGAGCCCTCTCCCGGATTTATAAATACACCGGATGAAGTATCTGATTACTTTAATAAACGCAAAACTTATTTTCAGACGGATTTTTATATACAGCAAAGAAAACAAAGAAAAATATTGCTTGCCCAGGATGGCAAACCGCTGGGCGGCAAATGGACTTTTGACGCAGAGAACCGTTCAAAATTTCCCAAAACAGAAAAAATACCCATTATCTCTTTCCCGAAAAAAAATATCTTTATTGATGAAGCAAGAATATATGTGAACACCCATTTTCAGGATAACTACGGTACGGTAGACGGGATATATTTTTTTGTATCTACCTACCGGGAGGCAGAACAATGGCTGGAAGATTTTATAGATAACCGGTTCCGGAAATTTGGCGATTATGAGGATGCAATTGTAGCGGAAGAATCCTTACTGCATCACTCGGCCCTCTCACCCATATTGAATATCGGTTTACTTACCCCACAGCAGGTTGTAGATAAAATATTGGGTAAAGCAGCTGAAAAAAATATTCCCATAAATTCCCTTGAAGGTTTCATAAGACAAGTCATCGGTTGGCGCGAGTTTATCCGTATCGTTTATGAACGTGAAGGCGGTAAACAAAGAACAACCAATTACTGGCAATTCAAACGAAAGATCCCGGAAAGTTTCTGGAAAGGCAGAACAGGTATTCCTCCAATAGATATAACGATCCGGAAAGTTCTGTCAACCGGCTACTGCCATCATATTGAACGCCTGATGGTATTAGGTAATTTTATGCTGCTTTGCGAGTTTGATCCGGATGAAGTATATCGTTGGTTTATGGAATTATTTATTGATGCATACGATTGGGTAATGGTGCCTAATGTATATGGAATGACACAGTTTGCAGATGGTGGATTAATGACGACAAAACCTTATATCAGCGGCAGCCATTACCTAATGAAAATGAGCGATTATAAAAAAGGGGATTGGCAATTGATCTGGGATGGGCTATTCTGGCGTTTTATGCACACCCACAGGGATTTCTTCCTGCAAAACCCACGCCTGGGTATGCTTATTGGCACATTCGATAAAATGTCGAAAGAAAAGCAGGAACGACATCTAAGTAACGCCACTGATTTCTTAAACGGGCTCGACTGCCTTTAACTAGTTTACAAAATATGCTTACTACAGAAGACAAAGACCGCATCATAGAAATGGCCTGGGAAGACCGCACCCCTTTTGAAGCCATTAAACTGCAATTCGGATTACCTGAAAAAGAAGTGATTGATTTTATGCGGGCCAATAGCAAGCCCTCCAGTTTTCGCATGTGGCGTAAACGAATGGCTGGCCGGCAAACCAAACACCTGATGCGCAGAAGTAAAGATGTGGCCCGTTTTAGATGTGCGTTACAAAGAAATATCAGTATGAATAAAATCAGTAAGCGTTAGCCGTGGATGGACTACATCGAGCGTAGAGTAAAAAATTAATTTTTATTACAAGTAAATACAAAAGGCTTTATACCTCTCTCGCTCAATACTTTTTGTACAAGGTAAGGTTTGCGGATAATTTTGTGGCGATTGATATTGATGATTTCATTTACGGTACTGAATGTATCCCAAGTCTCTATATGGAACAAAATTTTGTTCAATAATACCAACTCCCGGTCAAACGCATCCTGACTAAGGTGAGCCGTATTTGACAATACCAGCAAATCCCTGTTTGAGTCATTCATGTCAAAGTCGTTTATTTATGATTGGGACAGCCACAAAATGCGGTGGATTTGTTCTTTTGAAAAACACCACAGGAACTGCCCGCTACCACAAGTAATAACAGCAAAATAAGTATTTGGTTTATTTTCAGCTTCATAATCTGAAAACTAAAATACTACATTACAGTTTAATTGAAGAAGTATCCTGCCTTTGACAGCGAATTTTAACATACAAAAGGTTTTGGTAGCCCCGCTAGACTGGGGCCTGGGCCACGCAACCCGCGATATCTCTATCATCCGGGCCTTAATGGCCCATGGATATACCGTAGTGCTGGCAGCCGAAGGCATTCAGGCCAGTCTTCTCAGGGTAGAGTTTCCTGAACTTCTGCTGTTACCCCTGGCCGGTTATCATATCCACTACAGCAAAACCAAATGGGGTTTCTTGTTTACCATTTTACAACAGGTGCCCCGCGTATATAAAGTTATTAAAGCAGAGAACCGTTGGCTGGATTCGGTGATTGACGAACACAAAATAGACCTGGTTATTGCAGATAACCGTTTTGGCCTTCACTCAAAAAAAGTTCCCTGTATTTTTATTACCCACCAGCTTACGGTGAAAGCCCCTTTTGCGTGGATGGAAAAGATCATACAAAAAGTGAATTACCATTTCATCCATCAATTCAGTTGTGTTTGGGTGCCCGATGTGGCCGGGGAAATGAATATAGCTGGTATTTTATCACATCCTGCCAGATTACCTGAAATACCTGTTGTGTATATCGGTTTGATATCGCGATTTCAATTATACAAAGAGACGAAACAATACGATTACTGCCTGCTACTCTCCGGGCCCGAGCCACAAAGAACCATACTGGAAGAACGCTTTCTCGCGGATGCCGGGTCCATCCCGGGAAAAATAATACTGGTAAGGGGTAAACCGGGAAGCCATGAAATAGTAACGGTTCCGGAAAACGTAGCGGTTGTAAATCATTTACCAACCAAAGATCTTCAAAAAGTATTGTTACAAAGCGATATCATTATTTGTCGTGGCGGCTATACCTCTGTCATGGAATTGTTATCGCTAAAAAAGAAAATGCTGATCATACCCACACCCGGACAAACCGAACAGGAATATTTAGCCATACGCTTAATGGAAGATCATATCTGTATGTCAACCACACAAGCCAAATTGAATTGTATGAAGGATTTTGCTATGGCGAAAGAATTTAACTATCTGTTTCCTGATTTTGCATTGTTTAGTGAAAAAGAGATCAGCAATTTGTTAGAAGCGTCATTCTGAGTATTCAATTGTGAGAATAGATCTGAAAATTTTTGTCTCTTCCACAGCCCAACTCACGAATCACAGCAACCCATTTCACACTTAGCGTTATCTTTACCTGATCAATGACGAAAAACGCCAAAGCACATACAGCTGTATTAAGCGCAAATTTTATTTTTGGCGCTAATTATGCTGTGGTAAAATATATTACGCCCTCGGTCATTCATCCTTTTGCTTTAAATGTGGTCAGGATACTGGTTAGTTTGCTTTTATTCTGGGGCCTGTTTCTTTTCAAACCCGGTAAAGTAAAGATTCGGCGTAAACATTTTCCAAGATTTCTTTTGTGTGGATTAACCGGTGTGGTAATCAACCAGATCATGTTTATCAAAGGCGTATCGCTTACTACACCTATTCATAGTGCGTTATTATCGTTGGCAACGCCCATTTTTATTACGTTGATTGCTGCCTGGCTATTAAGAGAAGGGTTTACTTTGGTAAAGCTGATGGGATTGATACTAGGAATTGGCGGCGCAGCCATGCTTATCCTTTTGAAAGATACAAGCCATAGCGGAAGCGATATTTTGCTGGGTGATTTGCTCGTGCTTATTAATGCTATATCCTATGCATTCTATCTTGTTCTGGTAAGGCCACTGATGGCTGTGTATAGCGGCATACAGGTATTGCGGTGGATCTTTACGTTTGGCGCCCTTGTTATTCTTCCATTTGGTATGCAGCAGTTTATCCATACCGATTGGAGCGTATTCACTGCAGCGCATTGGGCCGGATTGGCTTTTGTGGCTGTGGGCGCTACTTTCCTGGCTTATTTGCTTAATGTGTACGGCATTTCTGTTATCGGCGCCTCTTCTACGGGAGCGTATATTTATACCCAGCCCGTTTTTGCTGCAGTGATCGCGATCATTTTTACAGGCGAGCATTTTAGTTTGATCAAATTGATTGCTGCCATACTGATCTTTACGGGTGTTTATCTTGCCAATATAAAAAAAGAAACGGCTCAGCGTTTGGGGTGATCAAAAAACCAGAATTGCTTTTTGCCATTTGTAAAATCTTTCCAGCTAACGATATCAGCATGTATCGCAAATACACCACAGGTAGGCATATTGTCGATCCGGGTATGGGTAAGTTGGTTTACAAACATTGTTATACCCGGATTGTGTGCAAATACAGCAACGGTGTCAATACTTTCCGCAAGCCTGCCGATCACTTCATAAAAAACAGGCGGGTAAGCATGGTATAGTTGTTTTAATCCCTTGATATCCTTTTTTGATAACCCATACGCTTCTGCAAAATAACCGGCAGTGGTAAAAGCACGGTTAGCGGTACTGGCTAGAAAAGCGTTAATGGTAATACCCCGGTCCACTATTCGCCGGGCCATCATGGGTGCATCAGCGTGTCCACGTTCATTAAGTGGGCGATCAAAATCTTCCTGGCCGGCCAGTGACCAGCTGCTTTTAGCATGCCGGATAATGAGTATTTGTTTCACCCGCAAAAGTTACAAAAAACTCCGCTTACATTTGTACGGATGGCGATTACCCGATTAACTGTTGAAGAATTCCTGGCACTGGCAAAAGAACATCCTTTATTGGATGTAAGAAGCCCCGGAGAATTTATTCACGCGCATATTCCCGGTGCGCACAGTTTACCCTTATTTACAGATGAAGAAAGAAAAGTAGTAGGCACGGCCTATAAACAGGAAAGCCAGCAAAAAGCCATTAAGCTTGGACTGGATTATTTTGGGGTGAAGATGGTGAAGATGGTAGAGCAGGTGGAAGAGATAACAAAAACACCCGGCAAGAAGCAAAGTATACAAGCTGAAGAGAATACGGAATTCCGAAATTCCAGAACCGTACTGGTTCATTGTTGGCGGGGTGGTATGCGCAGTGCAGGTGTTGCCTGGCTGCTGGATCTGTATGGTTTTAAAGTATACACTTTGGTGGGGGGGTATAAAGCTTACCGCAAATGGGTGCTTGCACAATTCGAAAAAGATTACCCCATACGCATCATCGGTGGATTTACAGGAAGTGGTAAAACCGAGATCATACATGCTTTGGCTAAAAAAGGGGAGCATACGATCGACCTCGAAGGAATCGCCCATCACAAAGGATCTGCTTTTGGAAACCTGGGGCAGCCCACACAGCCTTCACAGGAAATGTTTGAGAATTTACTGGTAAGGGAATTGAAGAAAATAGCTGGCAGCGCCGAACCCATATCTCCTGTCTGGTTAGAAGATGAAAGCCAGCGTATTGGTGAAGTAAATATTCCAACAGTTTTCTTCAAAACCATGCGGGCCAAAAAAGTGTATTTTCTAAATATCCCTTTTGATGCCCGCCTCGATTTTATTGTGAAAGGCTATGGCAAGTTTGAAAAAGAAAAGTTAGTGAATGCGATCATTCGTATTAAAAAAAGGCTGGGAGGATTGGAAACGCAAACAGCTATCAGTTTTTTAATAGACGATAATCTTAAAGAATGCTTTTCTATACTGCTTCTTTATTATGACAAGTTTTACCTGAAGAGCTTACATGGGAGGGATAATTTTTCCGACTTATTCCATAAGATTGAGTCTGATGCTGTAAGTGAGGAAGCCAATGCCGTAAAACTACTTAACGCATGCAGCGCTGAAAAATAAACCAGAGGCTATCGCTTTTTAATTCTCTTCATGCTTCTTAAAACTACAGAATAGAAAATTCTGTTTGGTATGAAATGGGGTAATATGATCTTCTGTAATACAACGTATCTTATCAAACCCATCTTTCAACTGCGCTTGCAACTGTTCTTCATTATATTGTTTGACAGACAGCCCACTGCATTTTTCAGGACCGTTATCAGAAAAGGTTCCGATCGCCATAAAACCGTTTACAACATGTCTGGCAATATGTAAATATTTCTCTATCTGCTCCGTCGTGGTTAGAAAATGAAAAGTTGCCCTGTCGTGCCAAACTGCATATTTGGCTTCAGGATTAAATTCAGTTATATCAGATACTACCCAGTTTATTTTCTTTGCTTTTTCACCAAGTCTTTCTTTCACCTTATCTAATGCTTTTTCTGAAATATCGAGTACGGTAATATTCTCATAGCCTTCATTAATCAGGCAATCAACCAATTTACTTTCACCACCGCCAATGTCAATAATACCGGCATTTTTAGGAACATGAAAACTATGAATAAAATCGAGTGATGTTTTGGGGACTTCCTCTGTCCAGCTTACCTCGTCAGGCTTCTTGGTTTGATAAATGGCTTCCCAATGGGCTTTCGGGTCTTTCATCAGGTCTCATTTTATACAAAGATAGGCCGTTTGCATTATTTAGTCAGCCAATCTGCAATCGTTAAATATCCCATCCAGCCCATTACCAATACAACTACCCATCCTGCTGCCTGCATCCATATGGGGTGTTTATAACCATTCATTAATTTCCGTCTGGTACAGGCTACGAGCAGAATGCCTAATGCCAATGGTAAGATCAATCCATTAACCAAACCCGCCATCAACATCAATTGCTTAGGTTTACCGATCAGAATAAAAATAATCGTGGTGATCACAATAAATAACGAGATACACAAGCGTTCATATTTGGCTAATACCGGATGAAACGTTTTTAAGAAAGAAACAGACGTATACGAAGCCCCAATTACGGAAGAAATGGCTGCACTCCATAAAACAATACCAAACACGCGAAAACCAAATTCTCCCGCAGCAAAACGAAACACACTGGCAAGCGGATTATCATTATCCAATACAGCACCATGTGTTAATGTGCCCAGTATGGCAAAGAAGAGGATAAAACGCATGATGCCTGATATGGCAATACCGCTTATTGCGCTTCTATTCACTTCCTGAATACTTTCCTTCCCTTTAATATTGGCATCCAGTAAGCGGTGTGCGCCGGAAAAAGTTATATAGCCGCCTACCGTACCGCCTACAATGGTTACAATAGCCTGCGAGCTTAACTGCTGCGGTAGTATGGTATGATGCAACGCCTGCAAAACCGGCGGATGCGAACTGATAGCAATGATTAACGTGAGTATAATTTTTATGGTTCCTACAATACGTGTAAAATTATCCAGCATCTTACCCATCTCCCGTATCCAAAAAAGGAGCAAAGCGGCTGTACCACTAATGATGGCGCCTGTTTGAAAAGATACACCTGTAATCACATTCATACCCAAACCACAACCGGCAATATTGCCGATATTGAATGAGAAGCCCCCTATAACAACAAGCGCTGCAATAAAATAGCCAAGGCCGGGTAATAATTTATTCGCCAGATCCTGTGCCCTTAATTCACTTACCGTTAGTATGCGCCAGGTATTCAGTTGCGCACCAATATCAAGTATGAAAGATACCAGTATCACAAAACCAAAACTGGCCATTAATTTTTGTGTGAATACCGTTGTCTGTGTAAGAAAACCCGGGCCGATAGATGAATTGGCCATGAGAAAAGCAGCGCCTAAACCCACGCCGCCAAAGAAATTATATTTAGACGCTTTTGATGCCAATCTGCTTTTGTTGAAGGGTTTGATAAATATACGCTGCAAAACTTACCGCATGTTGCCCATCTCCATGAATACAGATCGTTTCCGCTTCTATCGGAACTGTTTTGCCTGTAACACTGGTTACCGTTTTTTGTTCTATCATTTGCAAAACCTGTTCAATACATTTTTCATCTGAACAAATTAATGCACCGGATTCTGTTCTGGGTGTAAGGCTTCCGTTATCCTGGTAAGTTCGATCGGCAAATACCTCGCTGGCCGTTTTCAAACCAAGTCTTGCTGCTTCCGTAATAGCATAACTTCCACTTAAGC
The DNA here is from genome assembly GCA_964519475.1 of uncultured Sediminibacterium sp. Taxonomy (GTDB): domain Bacteria; phylum Bacteroidota; class Bacteroidia; order Chitinophagales; family Chitinophagaceae; genus Sediminibacterium. Next base: position 63,447 of record CAZFKE010000003.1, on the reverse strand, counting down.
CGAATACAATCAAGTTGGGATTTACATCATAAATGGCCCTGGCAATGGTATGGGCCAAAGCCGCATCTCGCGCCGACATGTTATACAAAGCCCCATGCGGCTTTACGTGATGAAGTACGGTACCGAGGTTTATGGCTGTTTTCTGCAGCAGGTGTATTTGCTGCGTTACCAGGTTATATACTTGCGCGGCGGGTAGCTGCATTTCTGTTCTTCCAAAATTTTCTTTATCATCAAAACCCGGATGTACACCAATAGCCACTTTATGAAACAAAGCCAGTTCAACCGTTCTTTTCATGATATCCGTATTACCGGCATGATACCCACAGGCAATATTGGCACTGCTGATGTAAGGCATAAGAAATGCATCATTGGTAAGGCCTTCACCCATATCGCAATTAAGATCTATCGTATGCATTCGCTAGTTGTTCTGGCTATTCAAATATTCATTCAAACGGAAGTTACAGGCATTTTGCAGTTGCTGCAAATTCCTTTCCTGCAGCTGCCATACCGATTCCGCTTCTTTCAGTTCCGTTTTTTCAAGAATGATTTTTTCCCCTCCACGCATTTGCGCCAATGCCGCAAAGTCTGCCGTGATCACATGGCCGATTCTTGGATAACCACCGGTGGTTTGGTGATCGGCCATCAATATGATCAGCTGCCCATCCGGTAATAATTGTATGGTGCCCCTTGATACAGCCGTTGAGATCATTTCTTTGGGTGATATTAGAGAAAGCACATCTCCTTGTAAACGATAACCCATCCTGTCGCTTTGTTGCGAAATGATGAAAGCGGCAGTATCCAGTTTTTGCTTCGATGGTATATTCAATTCATGGTATTCAGCTCCCGGGATAAACCGAATGATCCCCTTCCCATAAAAATCATTGGGATTGATTGTCCAATGAAGTACCTTGAATAATACTTCATTCACTGGAAATAGATAGTGGGCCTTCTGTTTAGAAAGAATCCGGTCGTTTTTTTGCAAAGACCTTCCTTCAAAACCACCTGTCTTAACCTTGCTATTTGTGCTGTTGCTATGCAACCATGTTTGGGCTGTGTACCCTCCTTTCAAAGCCATATAGACCCTTGCGCCGGTTTGATATTTCCTGAATGTAAGAACCGCATTTTTTTGTATCATAACAGGATGTAAAACAGGCAAAGGCTTTCCACTGATCTCTGCACCAAAATCTGCGCCACCCAATGCAATCATAGTGGTTTCTTCAAATACCATTTCTGCCGCGGGAAAATGCATTTCAAGTACGGCTTCATGCAAGTTGTTTCCCAACAGCGCATTGGCCAATTGCATAGCAGTACTATCCATGGCTCCGCCTGGGTTGATACCCAGGTGCTGGTAACCATAACGGCCCGCATCCTGGATGGTATCCAATAAACCTGCTTTAAGAATGCGGATAGCCATTTGCTTTTATGTTTTGAAATTCATTTGTTGTGATGGGATAAAACTGCACTTCATCCCCCGGTTGCAGGTAACAGGGTTGATCATTGCCTGCATCAAACATCTTTACAGGTGTTTGGCCGATCAATTGCCAGCCACCCGGTGAATCAAATGGATAGATCCCCGTTTGTTCCCCCGCAATACCTACACTTCCTGCAGGCACAAGGGTTCGTGGATTGGATCTTCGCGGTGTTTTGATTTTTTGATCCACTGATCCCATATAGGCAAAGCCCGGCATAAAACCAATCAGGTAAACACGATAGGTTTTACCTGTATGCAGTTTGATTACTTCATCTGTATGTATCGAATGTTCTGCCGCAAGTGAGGAAAGATCAGGGGCCATTGAAAAATCATAACAAACCGGTATACGCACCAGCCTGCTTTTTTTTTCAATATCTATCTCCGAACTGTTAATCAGGTTTCCTACCTGCCGGCTCATCCATTCGTATACGGTAGCAGTTGTTACCTGTTTCTTTAATAAGGGTGTATCATATACGATGGTAATCGTGTTATAAGCAGGAATAATATCCTTCACGCCTTTGATATTAGCCTCTTTTAGCAAGACAAACAATGCCATCACGGTTTTATTTACCGTAACATCAATCGCATTACCCCATTCAATGGTAAGTGCATGATCGCCGCAAGGGTACATATGATAGTCCAAAATAATTGGCATAGGCCACAAATTACATCATCCCTGAATGGCCTGTTTTTCTTTTTGCAGGAAAATGCGATAAAGCTCCGCTGTTACCGAATCTTCCCTGCATACACCCAGCTGAAGGTCATCAATGGCATGCACCGGGATCAGCCTTTTGGTGGAGCTGGTAATGAACGCTTCTTTTGCATCCCAGATATCTTCCAGTGAAATATCTCGCACTTCTATTGTTATTCCATGTACTGCTGCAATAGCCAGTAACTGCTTGCGTGTAATGCCAGCTAAAATATTTCTGCCGGGCGTGACAATTGTACCGGATCTTGTAACCATAAAAAAATTAGACCTCGGGCATTCACTAACAATTCCGTTTTGATGATACAATACATCATCCCCGCCATTCTCTTTTACCCAGGGCTGCAACCAGACTGCCATCAGGTAATCGGTTGTTTTTACATGCGGCATCTGGCGTTGGTGTGCATAGGTTACCAGTTTATATCCTTTGGCAAAAATTTCATCTGCCGGTTTACTGATAGGTTGCTGTATAATGACAAGATTAGGCTGAAGGATCTGGTATCCATCCGGCGAGGTGCCGCCGGAAAGTAACATGCGAATACCCGAATCAGGCAAATTGTTTTGCTTGATAAGTTTTTGTATGATCTCTTTCAACTCAGCCTGTGTATAGGCTATCGGCAAACGCATTTCTTTGGCTGAATGATAAAAACGGTCAATATGATCATCAATAAACAAAGGCTTGTTTTCAGTAACCCGTAAAAAATCAAATATGCCATAGCCTCTTTGCACGCCCAGGTCGGTTACAGGAAGCCCCGCATCTGCCAATGCGATGAACTGTCCGTTATAAAAACAATTGGGATTACTCATTACTGGATTCTGTTATACTTTTTTAAAATTTCCATTACTTTCTCTTTAGGCAAAGCTTCTGAAGTATGCCCGCCAAAACCCTGGGTAGTTTTCGCAGCAAATAATGAATTGATGATCGCTTCTTCTGTTGCTTCAATAGCGCCCATAAATACAGGAGAAACCGCATCATTCGTCAGAACGCTAATGGTTTGCCTTTTTTCATTCGAAGAATACGCTACACGCAAAGTACTATCCGTAGAAAATGCAATGATATAATCACCACTGCCGTTATGCGCTATACCGCCTGTTTTGGCCAATCCCATAAAAGCCCGTTTGGCCAGCCGTGTAAGGTTTCGGCTATCCAACGGCGCATCCGTTGCCACTACAATCATGCAGGAGCCGTCTTCTTTTTTATTGAGCTGCTCACTCAGGTAATATGTATTCAACTCCTTTCCAACGGGCACTCCGTCAATCTGCATCACGCCGCCAAAATTGGTTTGCACCAATACGCCAATCGTATACCCACCTAAGGATGCAGGCAGTTTTCGCGAAGCCGTTCCTATCCCTCCTTTAAATCCGAAACAAGTAGTTCCGGTACCTGCGCCTACACAGCCTTCTTCCACGGCACCGCTTTGTGCCTGTTTCATTGCATTGATTACCTCTGTTTTCTGCAGATGTCTTCCGCGGATATCATTCAGGTAACTGTCGTTGGTTTCTCCCACTACTGCATTAACCGACATTACCTGCTCATTCCCTTTTTGCTGTAAAGTATATTCGATCACCGCTTCCATAGCAGTGGCTACATTTAGTGTATTGGTTAAAATAATCGGCGATTCAATATTGCCTAATTCCATTACCTGTGTGGTGCCTGCCAGCTTGCCAAACCCATTTCCTACAAAAACACCTGCGGGTACTTTATGCTGAAAAATATTCCCATCAAAAGGAAGGATAGCCGTTGCTCCGGTTCGAACAGAATCGCCTTTGATTAAAGTAACCTGCCCCACTTTTACACCGGGCACATCGGTAATTGCATTATGCATTCCGGGAGAAAGCACACCAATATGGATACCCAATTCGCGCGGCCTCTTTTGCTGTGCTGTTACAGAAAATATCAGCATCAGAAAGATAATAAGAAACAAAACAGGTGTTTTCATAGTTGTTGATAAGGTTTAAAAATAGGATTTCTTTCGTTCATCAATCCGGCTTTTGTACTTCGGGCTTCTTTCTTATTTTAACCACTTATTATACTGCTATGAAAATGGATTATCAAACCCATTAGCCTGGCAGAAGAAAATATTTTGCTGTATAAACGCTGGGTAAGAAAGAACCAGGATGAGGTAGCGCGTTTAAGCAATGGCCAGTTGGGTTATGTGCACATACCCGGCATGAATGATGGCGCTTACAGAACCACTTATGAAGAAGTCATGGGTAAATACGCCGGTAAAAAAGGAATGGTGATCGATACAAGATTTAATGGAGGAGGGGATCTGGTTGCTGATCTTGCCATGTTCTGAGTGGAAAAAAATTCATGGATTATTCAACCGATACCAGGAGCAACGGTTTCGAACCCAATTTCCGCTGGACCAAACCCAGTATTTCTTTAGTCAACGAAGCCAATTATAGTGATGAACATTGTTATGCTTACACTTACCAGGAACTGAAACTCGGTAAACTGGTAGGCATGCCCGTACCCGGCACCTGCACATTTGCCGGTTGGGAATCTTTACAGGATAACAGTATGCGTTGGGGTGTACCGCCATTGGGTTGTAAAGCCATGACCGGACAATATTTAGAGAACCACCAAACCGTTCCCGATATTCAGTTGATGAATGAGTATGATGCGGTGATCAAAAGAAAAGATCAACAATTAGAAGCGGCAGTTGCGGCTTTACTAAAAGATTTGAAATAATTTCCCATAACAAAAGCCCCGGTAAATATTTGCCGGGGTTTTCTGTAAGCCTGTAGTCAGGATTAGAGATTTTAGAAAATAATTTATCTACTTCAGACTCCAAACTTCAGACCCCCTAACTCTCCATATCCTTCTTACTATTCCTCCCCACCGCATAATGCGGCTTCAGTTCTTTATAAATTTTACCCAGTAATTCATTACCCGATTCAGAAGCATTCTTGGAATTCTGAAAATAGGCCCGGGTTTGTTTCATGATCTCGTTGCCAATAACCAGTTTGGCATCTTCCAGTTTGGTCTTAACCGATTCCAGTTCATCTATCAGTTCTGAATATTGGGCATAGAGGTGAACATTGTTGTTGCACTCCATTACATCCACAAACGTAGGCACCGTATTCGGGTTCTTGCGCATGAACTGAACCGCTTTCTCTACAAAAGCATGACGCTTGGTATTCAGCTTGAACATGCTCCTCCGCTCACTCGGTTTCAGCTTAATATTGTTGGGTACCATATTACGCACCGCAGCAATATTCTGTTTGATAGACATTAATTCACTGGCAACAAAACTCCTGAAAGAAGCCATACTGTTGGATTTATGGCATAACGCTTAATCGAAATAGAAAATTGCTTATTTACACCGATTTTTCTGTCCGGGCCACTGGAGCCGCCTGACTGGTAATCGGGTATCTGTCACTTTTGCCCAACGATTCAGGATACGCTTTTTCTTATTATCTTGTCAATCCGAACAATTGCCGCTATATGAGACTGATCTGGAGCCTCTATCTCCGTTTATTGGGCTGGACCGTAAAGGGGTCTTTCCCGTATTATGTCAAAAAATGTATAGTCATAGTAGGCCCGCACACCAGCGCCTGGGATTTTGTGATCGGCATTGCATTCCGCAGTAAACTCCAACTTACGCAAGCCAAATACCTCGGTAAAGCCGAATTATTCAAAGGCCCTTTTGGCTTTTTCTTCCGAAGCCTGGGTGGTTACCCTGTAGAACGTTCCGAAAAACACAATATGGTTGACCAGGCCGCAGCGCTTTTTGAAGGGAAAGACAGTTTTCGTCTGGTCTTATCACCCGAAGGCACCCGAAAGAAAGTAGAACGTTTACGAACAGGTTTTTATCATATCGCCCAAAAAGCCGGTGTACCCATTATAATGGCGGGGATGGATTTTTCCAGAAAACAGGTTTCATTCTCCGGGCCTCTTTATCCAACCGGTAATGAAGCTGCCGATTTTCAACATATTTATGAATTTTATGCCCCCATTATCGGAAAGATCCCCGAACAGGGTATGGCGCATTTATTAGAAACCGTTATGTAAACTGTTGCTCGTATGACAGGAAAATACCCGACCATTCTTGATAAGTTCTGCGAATTTGAATCTTCTCGCGCCAGCAAATTGTTTCTGGCCGAGCCGGTAAAAGGCATTTACCGGCATTTTACCTGGCAGCAGGCCGGTAACCAGGTAAGGCGCATGGCCGCTGCGCTCAAGCAGATGGGATTGGGTAAAGATGATAAAGTAGCCATCCTGAGTAAGAACTGCGCGCATTGGATCATAACCGATCTGGCCATCTCGATGGCAGGCTGCATCTCTGTTCCGCTTTATCCCAATATCACTCCCGAAGCATTGAATGAGATCATTATCCATAGCGAAAGCAAAGCCATCTTTATTGGTAAACTGGATAACCCTGAAGAATTAAGAAAGGGGGTACCCCATGAGCTGATCCGGATCACGTTTCCTTTTTACCCGAATCCGGATTGTTTGCATTGGGATGAGTTGATAAAAGATATTGAACCCTTGCAAGGGCAACCCGGTATCGATCCTCAATCACTTGCCTGTATCGTTTACACTTCGGGCACTACCGGGCAACCGAAGGGAGTGATGCATACTTTTCATGCCGTAGGTTTTGCAGTAGATTCTTTTTTGAAAAGCTACCCGGATATCAGGGAAGAAATCTTCTTCTCTTATCTTCCGCTTTGCCATGTAGCAGAAAGAATGCTGGTAGAATGTGGCGCGGTATTTACCGGCAGCTGTGTATATTTTGTAGAATCGATGGACACATTTGCAAAGAACCTCGCAGATACCAAACCCACTATATTTCTTGCCGTTCCCAGGATCTGGGAAAAACTGCAGGAAGCCGTTTTAAAAAAAATACCACAAAAAAAACTGGATCTTTTGTTATCTGTTCCCATCGTTTCATCTATCATCAAAAAAGCAGTTCAAAAAAAACTCGGGTTGAATAAGGCCGAATTTGTTTTCACCGGTGCCTCGCCTATCAATCCTTCTGTGTTACGCTGGTTTGCCAAACTGGGTATTATAATACAGGAAGCCTATGGCATGACAGAAAATGTCGCCCTCTCTCATTCCAATAGAAAAGGAGCTGTACGGTTTGGTACCGTTGGACAATCGTATGAAGGTGTAGAAGTACGACTTGGAAAAGACAATGAGGTACAGGTAAAAAGCGATGCCAATATGCTGGGCTATTATAAAGAACCCTTGCTTACTGCCGAATGTTTTGAAGATGGTTTTTTACGCACCGGCGATGAAGGGTCGATTGATGCCGATGGTTATCTTACTATCACCGGCCGTATTAAAGACCAGTTCAAGACCAGCAAGGGCAAGTACATTATGCCCGCCCCCATTGAAAGCAAATTCTTACAGAACTCCCAACTGTCGCAGGTTTGTGTGGTGGGATCGGGTATGCCCAGTGCTATGGTATTATGTACACTATCCGAATCAGTCAGAAACCAGGCAAAAGAATCACTGGCTGCCGTTTTAAAAGAGATCATTAGTTCCGTAAATAAAAATTTGGAGCACCACGAGCAACTATCCAAACTTATTGTGCTACCCGAAGAGTGGACAATTGCCAATGGATTGCTTACGCCAACCCTCAAAATCAAACGCAAAATGATCGATGCGGGTTTTGGAGAGAATTATGAAAAATGGAGCCGTGCCAATGAGCCGGTTGTGTTTGTATAATATTTTATGCAAACAACTTTTCCCTTGCCGCCGTTTCCGTGTAGGGTAATAAACACGACAAATCAAGTTTTAAAATATTATCTATTTCTGTTGAAAACTTCCATTCAAACCCAATATTTATTGTATTTATTTTGCCTCCCGTCAAGATAAGCACAATTTTATCGCCCCGGCATTCGTTCTGAAGGAGCTATTTTATCATCTAACTGAATCAACTATGAAAGCAAAAGTTTACTTACTGGTTGCCATCACTTCCGCGGCAATGTTCTCCTGTGTAAGCCCAAAAAAACTGGAAGAAGAAAAAGCCAAATACACCGAACTAAGCGGTAACTACCTTGCTTTGCAGGGGAAATACCGCGACCTGCAGGATGAACTCAAAAAATGCAATAACCAGGTTGATAAAGACAACACAAACATTGCCAGCCTTAACAGTCAGAAAGCATCGTTGGAAGGACAGATTGGCGACCTGAACAAGCAGATCGACTTCCTGCGAGCCAATAACAATACCGTATTGAACCAGTTGAAAGATCTTTCTGTAGTTACCGGCGCACAGGCAGAAAGCATTAAAAAATCATTGGATAATATTGGTTCCAAAGATATTTATATCAGAGACCTCCAAGGTTCTATTGCACGTAAAGATTCTCTGAACATGGCATTGGTGATGAACCTGAAAGGTGCAATTGGCAACCTGGATGATAAAGACATCAATATTAAAGTGGATAAAGGAGTTGTGTATGTAGATATCTCTGATAAGCTCTTGTTCAAAAGCGGAAGCTATGATGTAACCGACCGCGCCAAAGAAGTACTGGGTAAAGTAGCCAAAGTATTGAATGCACAACCCGATATCGAATTCCAGGTAGAGGGCCATACGGATTCTCTTCCTATTAAGAGCCCGGGCATTACAGATAACTGGGATCTGAGTGTAAAACGGGCTACCGCCGTGGTTCGTATTTTGCAGGACACTTACGGATTAGATCCAAAACGTATGACAGCTGCGGGCCGCAGCCAGTACCGCCCTATTGCTGATAACCGCACCAGCGAAGGCCGCGCCGCCAACCGCAGAACACGTATCGTGATCCTGCCGCAGCTGGATCAGTTCTTTAAATTATTGGAGACTAAGAAATAATTTTCTTCTCTTGCAATACAAAAGGGCAAATCGCTAAAACGATTTGCCCTTTTTATTTTTGCCTTTGTGTGTTTACTTTTGAATTATTTCACACTTTTCCATGCGTCCAGAATCTCTTCCGTATGATTTTTACTCACCGGTTTATCAATGATCTTTACGATCTTACCGGTTTCGTCAATTAAAAAAGTGGTACGGGTGGTGCCCATATAAGTATGGCCCATCAATTTCTTCTCGCCCCATAAATTGTATTTGTCAACAATCTTCTTATCCTCATCGGCTACCAATGGAAAAGGCAGGTCGTTTTTCTTTTCAAATTTTTTGTGGCTTTTTACATCATCCGTACTAACGCCAACTACCTGGTATCCTTTTTTGAGTAATAAAGCATAATTATCCCTCAGGTTACAGGCTTGTATGGTACAGGTGGGGGTATCGTCTTTCGGGTAAAAATATAAGATCACTTTTTTGCCTTTAAAATCCGCCAGTGAAATAGGGTTTCCGTTCTGGTCCAGTGCTTTAAACTGGGGTGCTTTACTTCCTTCTTTTAATACTGCCATGTGTTTTATTTACGTGTTCAATATGTAATGATAACGCTATTTGGCCTGTTTTACCCTTTTTTGGCGTTTTCGGGGCAAAAAATAACCGCGGCTTTGCCCTGCCAGCCTTACATTTGCACAATTTATTTTTTAGCAACCATGCCCAAAGACCATTCCATAAAATCCGTATTGATTGTTGGCTCCGGCCCCATTATTATTGGCCAGGCCTGTGAATTTGACTATTCAGGCTCACAGGCTGCGCGTAGCCTGCGGGAAGAAGGTATTAAAGTAATCCTGATTAATAGTAACCCCGCCACCATCATGACCGACCCGATGATGGCCGACAAGGTTTACCTGCTGCCACTTACCGTGGAAAGTATAGAACAGATCCTCCAGGAAAACCAGATTGATGCCGTTCTGCCTACCATGGGTGGGCAAACAGCCCTTAACCTCTGTAAAGAAGCTGAAGAACTGGGTATTTGGGAAAAATATAATACCCGTATGATCGGCGTGGATGTGGCAGCCATTGATACCGCCGAGGATAGAGAAAAATTCCGCCAGTTAATGGTAAGAATAGGCATAGCCGTGGCCCCAAGCCGTGTGGCCAACAGCTTTTTGGAAGGAAAAGAATTTGCACAGGAGATTGGCTTCCCGCTGGTAATCCGTCCTTCATTTACCCTGGGTGGAACCGGTGGTGGTTTTGTACACAGTAAAGACGATCTGGATGCCGCACTGGAAAGAGGACTGAAGGCATCGCCTATGCATGAGGTACTGGTAGAGAAAGCCGTGTTGGGATGGAAGGAGTTTGAATTGGAATTATTACGCGACCAGAACGATAATGTTGTGATCATCTGTACCGTTGAGAATGTAGACCCGATGGGTGTGCATACCGGAGATTCCATCACTGTGGCCCCAGCCATGACCTTGAGCGATACCTCATTCCAGGATATGCGCAACAAAGCCATCCTGATGATGCGATCACTCGGCAATTTTGCCGGCGGTTGTAATGTACAGTTTGCCCAAAACCCCGAAACAGAAGAACTGATCGCCGTGGAAATCAATCCACGCGTAAGCCGTTCCTCTGCCCTGGCATCAAAAGCAACCGGTTACCCCATTGCTAAAATTGCAGCTAAACTAGCTATTGGTTACTCATTAGATGAATTAAAAAATCAGATCACCGGCACAACCTCTGCTTATTTTGAACCGGCTCTGGATTATGTGATCGTTAAAATGCCTCGCTGGAATTTCGATAAATTTAAAGGAGCAAATGATACACTTGGCTTACAGATGAAGAGCGTAGGTGAAGTAATGGCTATCGGCAGAAGCTTTACCGAAGCGATACAAAAAGCCTGTCAGAGCTTAGAGAACGAAGCTATCGGTCTTGGCTATTATGGCAAGAGCCTGATGAAAAGCGAGGAGCTCGTTGAATATATCAAGACCCCGAAATGGGATCGTATCTTCCGTATCAAAGATGCCCTGATGCAGGGCTCAACCGTAAAATCCATTGTACAGGCAACCCGTATTGACCGCTGGTTCATCCACCAGATACTGCTGATCTGTAATATGGAAAAAGAAATTGCCAAACATTCTATCGATACCATTCCGGAAGCACTGCTGAAAGATGCCAAAAAAAATGGTTTCGGCGATGCACAGATCGCACGTATTATGCATGGCGACTGTACAGATCAACAGGTATATGAAAAACGAAAAGCCCTGGGCATTACCCGTGTTTACAAAATGGTAGACACCTGTAGCGCTGAGTTTGAAGCAAAGACGCCTTATTTCTATAGTACGTTTGAGAATTAGACAACAGTCCATAAACCATTCGCACTAATCTTTTCATAAAGGCTGCTCTACTATAGCAGCCTTTGTTTTTACTTTGCAGCACCGTATTTGCCCAGAGCAGCACTATGAACAAGTTTACCCACCAGGTATTTCAGACGAATAATCCTACACGCTGGCAAAGAGTTCAGTGGGGGTTCCGTGTATTGCTGGTATTTCTGGCCTTAGCGGTTGCCGTTATCAGCATTGCTTTGTCTACCTTAAAAAACCCGGATGTGCCTCTCGAAAGCCGGGCCATTAAAAAAGTATTGACCGAAGACCAACCCGATTACCGTGCCAGCGAACTGGGTAAAAAATACCGTGGCTTTCGTAAACTGATACAGGACAAATGGGCCAAAGGAAAAGGTACCGGCCAGAACAATACCGTTCTTGACCTTTCCAATTCCTCTCTATTCAGCGATTCGGTAGGTATCCGCGCAGCTTTTTATGTGGCATGGGATGCACAGTCGTTCTTCTCGCTTAGAAAGAATATTTCGAAGATGAACCTGGTGTTGCCCGAATGGTTTTTTATCGATCCAAAAGCAGACACCCTTTTTTCTGCCATGGAAAAAGACCGCAGGGCCTTCGACCTGATAAAAAAATCCGGCGTGAAAGTAATGCCGATGTTGTCAAACAGTTTCAATGCGCAGTTTAACGGAGCGGCTTTACACCGTATATTGAATGACCCGAAAAAAATGGACCGTCTCATTCATGATGTAGTAAAACTTTTAAAGCAAAACGATTTCGCAGGCATTAATGTAGACTTTGAAGAACTGCAGGAAAAGAATAACGAAGTACTTACCAACTTCGAAAAAAAATTATACAATACGCTTCACAGCAACGGCTTTTTGGTAACGCAGAATGTATCGCCGTTCAATGATGATTACAATTATAAAGAACTGGCTAAGTATAACGACTATCTTTTCCTGATGGCTTACGACCAGCATTCAGAAAGTACCCGGCCCGGCCCGATTTGCGCGCAACGCTGGATTCAGAATGCAGTAAACAAACTCTCTGCAAAAGTACCGCCCTCTAAAATTGTTTTGAACCTTGCCGCATATGGTTATGACTGGGGAGCCGACACCACGGTTAATTTAAGTTACCAGGAGGCCCTTACGCTTGCCCGGGAAAGCGATGGCCATGTTAAATTTGACAATGACACTTATAATTGCCATTATAAATATTATGATGGCAAAGACATCTTACACGATGTATACTTTACCGATGCAGGCACCAATTTCAATACCATCCGTTTTGCTACCGAATACGGGTTGGCGGGAACTGCTGTCTGGCGTTTAGGTAGCGAGGATGACAGGCTATGGGATTTTTACAATCTCTCTATGACCAAAGACGCACTCAGCGATTTCAACTTTAAGGAGTTCGATAAAGTAGAAAGCATGAGTACTCCCGATTTTATTGGCGAAGGCGAGGTATTGGATCTGATGGCGACCCCATCTGATGGTTTGATCCGTACAGAGATCGACTCCATTGACATGCTGATCAGTGAACAGTATTATGAAAAACTGCCTTCTTCATATGTAGTGCGTAAATATGGCAAACGCACAGATAAAAAATTAGTACTTACTTATGATGATGGCCCCGATCCATTATATACCAGACAAATTTTAGATACGCTTTCCCATTACCATGTGCCGGCCACTTTTTTTGTGGTAGGTATTGAAGCCGAAAACAATATACCACTTGTAAAACGTATACTGCGCGAAGGACATGAGATAGGTAACCACACATTCACGCATCCCAATATGGCAGAAGTGAGTAAGAAGCGGGCCTTACTGGAAATTGATGCCACACGTTTATTGATCGAATGTTTAACAGGCAGAAGCACCATCATGTTCCGCGCACCATACAATGCGGATAGTGATCCTGAGAAATCAGAGGAAATGGTGCCGGTGGCATTAAGCCGCACCAGAAATTATATCACTATCGGCGAAAGCATTGATCCCGAAGACTGGCAGAAAGCAGATATTCCATCACTTAACGGGGACAGTATTTTAAACCGTGTGGTGAAAGAATACAATTTGCACTTAAGTAATAATGATAGCTCCAACATTATTCTATTACACGATGCCGGCGGCGACAGAAGCGCTACTGTTGCAGCTACCGGAAAAATCATCCGATATTTTCAGTCAAAGGGTTATGAATTTATTACTGTAGCCAAACTGCTTAATAAAAAACCGGAAGACATGATGCCGGCCGTTGAGAAAGGTATGGGCTATGCATTACTCAATTTCAATTATATTATTGCCGAAGCGGGTTATATACTCAGTCATTTTTTATATGCCCTCTTCTTGGTGTTTCTTGCACTGGGTGCTATTCGTATTTTAATATTGGGTTTCTTAGCCTTCCGGCAGAAAAGAAAAGAGCGGTTGGCAGCGAAACACCGTATTGCATCGTACCCGCCTGTTTCCATTATTGTTCCCGCATTTAATGAGGAAGTAAATGCCGTTAGCTCAGTCGAAAATTTATTACGTTGCAATTACCCGTATTTCGATATTATTTTTGTAGATGATGGGAGTTCTGATAAAACCTACGAAATCGTAAACGCTGCATTCAGCAATCATCCAAAAGTAAATGTGTATACAAAACCTAATGGTGGCAAAGCTTCTGCCCTCAATTTTGGTATTGCCCAAACCCATGCCGCTTATGTAGTTTGTATTGATGCCGATACCAAACTAATGCCCGATGCTGTTAGTGAGTTAATGAAGAATTTTTCCAATGAAGCGGTTGCCGCAGTTGCCGGTATTGTAAAAGTAGGTAACGAAGTTAACCTGCTCACCAAATGGCAAAGCATTGAATACACAGTAAGCCAGAATTTTGATAGAAAAGGTTTTGCTTATATAAATGCCATTACTGTAGTGCCGGGCGCTATTGGCGGGTTTAAAAAAGAAGTAGTAGAGGAAGTAGGCGGATTTACTACCGATACCCTGGCAGAAGACTGCGACATCACCATTCGCATTTTACGTGCCGGTTATCTGGTAGCCAATGAACCCAAAGCGATTGCCTGGACAGAAGCCCCCGAAACCCTCGGCATGTTCTTCAAACAACGTTACCGCTGGACATTTGGCGTAATGCAAACTTTCTGGAAACACAAAGATGCCTTATTCGTACCCAAATATAAATCCCTGGGCTTTGTGGCATTACCGGATATTTTATTGTTTAAATACATTATTCCGTTTTTTAGTCCCATTGGCGATGCCATCATGATCCTGGGGCTGTTTACAGAGAGCCGCAGCAAAATTGCCGGTTATTATCTTGTGTTCCTCCTCTTCGATGCCTGCATTGCGGCTCTGGCTTTTGCTTTTGAAAGAGAAAAACCCTGGAAATTGGTCTGGCTCATTCCCCAACGCCTGATCTATCGATGGTTAATGATGATCGTTCTTTTCCGCTCTTACAAACGCGCTATTAAAGGGGAGCTGCAGCATTGGGGTGTGCTTAAACGTACAGGGAATGTGAAGGATGTTTTGGTGGCAGACGCTTAACAGTCGGTTTGTGAAACGTAAATCATTAGTCGTAGGGCTTGGATAAGTAGCGATTACACTCTATTCCTGCCTTTATACCCCGATGCCCTCTCACGATTCACGACCTATATTTCCCCCGTTTTCCTTTACTTTGCAACTCCTATATAAGAAACACAAACCGATAGTATGAAACTGACAGACATCCAGGTACTCAATGAAAAAGAAACCCGCGGCGGTTTTGGCGAAGGCATGTATGAGATTGGTAAAGAAAATAAGAATGTAGTGGTACTCACTGCCGACCTTGCCGGCTCATTAAAGATCGCGCCTTTTATTAAAGAATTTCCGGATCGCTTTGTGCAGGTAGGTATTGCAGAAGCCAATATGATTGGTATTGCCGCCGGCATGACCATTGGCGGTAAAATACCATATACCACCACTTTCGCCAATTTCAGCACGGGCCGTGTATACGACCAGATTCGCCAGAGTGTGGCTTATAGCGGCAAGAATGTAAAAATCTGTGCCTCCCACGCAGGATTAACTTTGGGTGAAGACGGCGCTACTCACCAGATACTGGAAGATATTGGATTGATGAAAATGCTGCCCGGCATGACAGTTATTGTGCCCTGCGATTTTAACCAGACCAAAGCCGCAACAAAAGCCATTGCTTCTTACCAGGGCCCTGTTTACTTACGCTTCGGCCGTCCTAAATGGCCAAACTTTACCAAAGAAGACGGATCTGATTTTGTAATCGGCAAAGCGCAACAACTAAGTGAAGGAACAGATGTTTCTATTTTTGCCTGTGGCCATATGGTATGGAAAGCCATTGAAGCCGGCCGTATACTGGAAGAAAAAGGGATCAGCGTAGAACTGATCAACATACATACAATTAAACCATTGGATGAAGAAGCGATTATCCAATCCATCAGCAAAACCAAATGCGCTGTAACGGTTGAAGAGCATAATGTAATTGGCGGATTAGGCGATGCCGTTGCACAGGTGGCTGCCAAACACCTTCCTATTCCGATCGAATACATTGGCACACAAGATACTTTTGGTGAAAGTGGAAAACCTACTGAGTTGTTAACCAAGTATGGTTTGGATACGCCATTTATTGTTGCAGCGTGTGAGAAAGTGATGAGCAGGAAATAAGCAACCGCCATTGCTAGGAGGAACAACGAAGCAATCTATGTCTTAACCTTCGGAATGGCCGCATGTAAAAAACCTTTATAACCGTCAATATGCTAAAGACCGAAGCACAAATCGCTTCGTTCCTCGCCATAACGTTACCGAACAGTATTTACCGCAGTCTTAGGGCTGCGGTTTTTTTTGGCTTACCATCTTACAATACATTTTGGATACGCGCCTGAAAATTCAACCTCTTAGGTAGCAGCCCGCGTTTTATATCAAAAGGAATACTCCTAATGCTGCATAGCGCTGTTCGCTGAAAAAAACCGGGTAAAGGAAGAAAAAAAGAATTCCCGAAATGGAAAATGCTTCCTTTCTTCTGTCCTTTTCTAAGTGAATTTTATCACTTTCATTAATCATTCGTTTTTTATAACTTACAACAAATCATGTATTCATATGCGATCTATCTACGCAAGTTGTATTCTCCTTTTTGGGTTCTTTTCATCAAGGGCGCAGTCGCAAAGTATGGAGATTGGCGATCCGGGATCTGTAGGGGGCAATTATGGTACGGTTCGTTATTATGATCCCAGCACCATTGGCCAGAAAGGCGCGCCGCTTAGCTATGCAGATATTTCTGGTTCGCCTTTTTGGGATGATAAATGGAAACCCGCTTTTCTGTTTTTACGGGCCGGTAATACTCTTAAATTAAAGAATGTAAAACTGAACCTCTATACCAATGATGTGCATTACCTGGACAATGACGGAAAAGAATGGGCTGCGGAAACCGGCAGCGTGCAAAAGCTGATTTTGCTGAATGAAAAAGATACGAATCGTATCGCATCGGTTTTTGAAGCGTTTGCTGATATAAAAGATAAAAGCAAGATCGCCTATTACAAAGTGCTCAACAATGGGAAATTCAGGTTATTGGAAATGAGAAGATCTTATATAAACACTTCCCAGTACGATGCTTTACAGGGCAAATCTGTATCCTCTTTCTTTTTAAAAAGCAGTTATGCCATTACCGATAGTATCAGCACGCAACCTGTAAAAGCATTAAACCGAAACAATATCCTGCCGTTGGTATATCCTGCCTATGGCCTTGAACAGTGGTTACTGCAATCCGGCAACAAACTGAATACTGAAAAAGAGGTGATCGCATTTCTGGATTATGTAAATAGCCGTAAGAAATAATTGCATAAGCATACACGCTTAGCAGACCAGAGATTTATTCACCACAGAACTGAAGGCAACAGTGCCTCTTCGCAAAGGATTGTTTGTATATTTAAAATAAGCAAAACACCTGCTAATGAAACTCCTGACATCCCTCTGTTTACTCCTGATCCAATATTCGCTAATGGCACAAAAGCCAAGGGCGCGCGATATGGGTATTCCCTTTGAAGGCACTACCGGAAAATTCAATGCCATTACTGATGTAGCAGGTGTGGAAGTAGGCTTTAGTACCATTATTTCAGGCGAGGGTAAGCAATTGTTGGGCAAAGGGCCTGTACGCACTGGCGTTACGGCTATTTTACCCAGGGGCAGAAATAACAATCCGGTTTTCGCCAACTGGTATTCACTCAATGGTAATGGAGAAATGACGGGTACCACCTGGGTAACCGAATCCGGTTTTCTCGAAACACCAATCATGATCACCAATACCAACAGCGTGGGTGTTGTACGCGATGCTGTTTTGAAATGGTTTGTAGATAAACATTGGTACAAAGAAAATTTCTGGTACACATATCCTGTAGTTGCAGAAACCTATGATGGTTTCTTAAATGATATTTACGGTTTTCATGTAAAAGAAAGCCATGCATACGAAGCGCTCAATACCGCCAAAAGCGGGCCAGTGCAGGAAGGCAATGTTGGCGGTGGTACCGGCATGATGTGTTTGGGTTTTAAAGGCGGTACCGGAACAGCTTCGAGGATATTTACCGTAAAAGACTCTACTTATACAATAGGCGTATTGGTACAATCCAATTTCGGCGCAAGGAAAAACCTTATTATTGCCGGTGTGCCTGTTGGCCGTGAGCTGATGGATACTTTAAAGACTGAATTGAAAGCCGCACCCGTTTCTTACCGTCAGGAAGGGGATGGATCCATTATAGTGGTAGTAGCAACCGATGCTCCATTATTGCCACACCAGTTAAAAAGAATTGCGGCACGGGTTCCGATTGGTGTGGGCAAAGCAGGTGGCCGTGGAGAAAATGGTTCGGGCGATATTTTTATTGCCTTCTCCACTGCCAACCCAACGGCTTTTCAACGGGAGAAATTTACCAACATTGATGCGTTGCCTAACGACCAGATCAACCCTTTATTTGAAGCTACGGTTCAGGCAGTAGAAGAAGCCATTATCAATGCCATGGTAGCCGCAGAAACCACAGAAGGGATCAATGGCAATAAGGCCTATGCATTGCCGCATAAAACCGTAATCGATATTTTGAAAAAGTATAACCGGATCAAGTAATATATTTCAGTTCATAGGAAAAATAAAATATAACCCCCTTATTTGCTTTTTTTCTTATGGTACCCTTCTCTGTAAACAACCGAACTGTTTTATATACACGCTAGGCTGTATTGTATTTATGAGTCGCATTCAGTATATTTAAACGGTAGCTTTACCTTACCGATTGCTGAATCATTTTTATTATGTTGAATCTCTCTGTTCTTCTCGATAACAGTGCAAGGGTGTATCCAACCAAAGCGGCTTTTACTTTTATGGATAGCTCCCTGAGCTATGCGCAGATTCATCATGCTGCCTGCAGGGTTGCGAATGGGTTACGGGAAAAAGGCATACAGCCCGGTGATAAAGTGGCTTTATCTTGTTTAAACCTGCCTGCTTTTCCGATCATTTATTATGGCATTTTAAAAGCCGGGGCAATCGTGGTTCCATTAAGTGTATTGTTGAAACAAGATGAGATCCAATATCATTTAACCAACAGCGATGCGAAAGCTTATTTCTGTTACAGAGGAACACCGGAATTACCCATGGGTGAAATTGGGTTCGCTGCTTTTACAAATGTTTCAGCCTGTGCACATTTTTTCATGATTATGGCTACACCGGAAATGCCCTCTTCCATAGAAGGCACCGAAACATTGGGCAGTTTAATGAAAGATCAGCCCAGCAGTTTTGAAACCTGGCAAAGCGGTGCGGATGATACTGCCGTGATCATCTATACATCCGGTACTACCGGAAGACCCAAGGGGGCAGAGTTAACACATGCCAATCTTTTGCTCAATGCCATTCTTTCTGCCGATCTGATGGAAGCAGGATCAGAAGATACCCTTTTGCTGGTACTTCCACTCTTTCATATTTTCGGTATGTCGGTAATGATGAATGCCGGTATATACCGCGGCTGCTCGCATGTTTTATGTGCAAGGTTTGATCCGGAAACGGTATTTGATAACATGCAAAAAAATAATGTAACTGTTTTTGCCGGCGTACCCACTATGTATTGGGGTTTACTGAATTATACAGACCCGAAATTTGATTATCAAAAGATCGCCGATAATTTAAAGGTCTGTTTATCGGGTGGCGCTTCTTTACCGGTAACTGTAATAGAACAGTTTGAAAAACGTTTTGGCATTGCCATACTGGAGGGATATGGTATGTCGGAAGGGTCGCCTGTTGTAACTTTTAACCAATTGGCTATTGGCCGTAAAGCCGGCTCTGTTGGCACACCGGCATGGGGTATAGAAGTAAAATTAATTGATACAGAAGGGAACGAAGTGCCGGTAGGCGAAAAAGGAGAATTACTGTATCGCGGACATAATGTAACAAAAGGCTATTACAAAAACCCGGAAGAAACATCCAAAGTATTAAAAAATGGCTGGCTGCATTCGGGTGATATTGCTATCAAAGATGAAGATGGATTTTTCTTTATTGTAGACCGCACCAAAGACATGATCATCCGCGGCGGGTTTAATGTGTATCCCAGAGAGATTGAAGAAGTGATGAGTAAACACGAAGCCGTATCCCTTGTAGCCGTAATCGATATCCCCTGTGAAGAAATGGGCGAAGAAATAAAAGCCTGTGTGGTTTTAAAACAAGGAAAAACTGTAACCGATATTGAACTCATCAGCTGGACAAAAGAAAGAATCGCTTCCTATAAATATCCCCGTCATATTGAATTCATGCAAGCGCTGCCTATGAGTGCTACAGGTAAAATATTAAAAAAAGAATTACGGAACTAACCACCCCGCTTTGTGCTAAGCAATTTGTAAATGCCTTCCGCTATGTTTGAAGGAAAGTACAGGCTAGAGTTGTTTCCCAATCACATTCTGGCTTATCGGTAACATCACTTTTTCATGGGGAGATCTGGTATGCGGTGGAAGGGAAACAGGATGTATTGAATACAGGCAGGAATAACAATGTTACAGCAACTCCACAACCTGTTAACAACAAACTCTTTATCGCGATGTAGCAGATAAATTACCCGGCGATTACAAAACCGTTGTGATCAACAGCAGGAAATATTTTATAACGCCCGACAATGTGTATTATGAAGAATTTACAGATGGCCTGCAGTTGAGGTATAAAGTGGCAGTAAGTAATAAGGTTATCGCCAGGAACAAAGCAATCTGTGGACCGAACGATTGTTACGTTTACAGCTTAAGCCACAGATTGCTTTGTTGTTGCTCCCCGCACATAGGTTTTCTTAAAACAGGAATAGCAATACTATGATAGGTACAATCAATCCCGTCAAAGCAAATTTCCACCCCCTTTCCTGAAAGCTATTCTTTCCTTTCATTAAGAACATGCCGGTTGTGGCAATAATGATAAGGCCCAACGAGAAGATATCCGAATACCAGATCCACCAAAGATTGCCGTTGTTTTTATGAAGCATTGTCAATTGTGCAAGCACCGGCCTCTTACGGTAAACATTTACTTCGCCTTTGCCTGTGGCAAGGTGAATAGTGGCTTCTGCATCTTTATAGGCTATCACAAGTATGCTGTCTTTACGAAAATCAAACTGGCGCATTTCTTCCAGTCCATTTTGTTTATTAAATGCGTCTACACTGTCTTTGGTAACCGATGCTTTGGGCAGATGGAAACCGGTCTCTACTTTTTTAAATTCATACACATACCTGTCCGGCTTCCACTGTTTACGATGGTTTTGTGCAATGCCTGAGATGGAAAAAGCAATAATCAATCCCACATAAAAATACCCAAGGTCGCGGTGCAGGTTACGGAGATTACGGTTATCTAACAGATTACGCATGAAGCAGGTTTATCGATTATCGGATTGGTTACCCTATGCAAAACAAAGGGATTGGGAAACCCGCGGTTAGGGAAATCGGGAATTTTTTACTCCTTACCACTCCGCCTTTCGCCCGGCTGCCAGGCAACCCTACTAGCGGGCAGGGAAAATGTAAACATACATTTTTGTTACGGAGCCAGCCTTTCAATCTTCCACTGTTGATTATTTTGTGCAGTATATAGAATCCTGTCATGCAGCCTGCTGCTTCTTCCCTGCCAGAATTCAATACGGGTGGGTTTTACAATGTAGCCTCCCCAATGTTCGGGGCGCGGTATATCTGTGTTGGCGTATTTTTTTTCGAGATCGCTTACATTCTGTTCAATTACTTCACGGCCGCCGATCACCGTGCTTTGGGGAGATGCCCAGGCGCCTATACGGCTGCCAACGGGGCGCGATTGGAAATAGGCTTCACTTTCTGCTGCAGCTATTTTTTCCACTACTCCTTCAATTCGAACCTGGCGTTCGAGTTCTTTCCAGAAAAAAACCAGGCAGGCGTGTGGGTTTTGTGCCAGTTCTTTTCCTTTACTACTTTGGTAGTTCGTAAAGAAGGTAAAACCCTTTTCATCATATCCCTTCAACAGCACAATCCTTGCATTGGGATGGCCTTCTGGGTTAATCGTTGCCAGTGTCATCGCATTCACTTCTTCAATATGGCTGTTCACCGCATCATCCCACCAACGGGTAAATTGTTCAACGGGGTTTGTGGCTACATCTGTTTCATTCAGAGAATGGAGTTTATACTCTTTCCGTATATCTGCAATAGCACGACTCATAGTATCCTGTTTATAAAAGCAAAGGTAAAGAGGAGTTGTGTGAATAAGGCTGAGAAAAGTCAGGAGTGAACCGTTAATATAAAAAGTCCGGAGTCACACTCAGTAACCCCGGACTTTTCATTATCAACTATATACTTTTCATTTATTCAGTTATCTCTATTTCTTTCGCCTTATGCTTACCGGAAATAAATGTATACACGGCAGGAATGACAAACAATGTTAATACCAGTGAGAACATGATACCACCCACTACCACAATACCCAGTGGTATACGGCTGGTAGATGCAGCACCCAGGCTTAACGCAATAGGTAAGGCACCCAGTGAAGTGGCTAAGCTTGTCATTAAGATCGGGCGTAATCTTTGTGCAGCAGCTTCTACCACAGCTTCTCTTTTCGGCAAACCGAACTTGCGTTTCTGGTTGGCAAATTCAACAATCAGGATACCATTCTTGGTTACCAGGCCAATCAACATGATCATACCAATTTCAGAGAAGATATTTAGTGTTTGATCGAAGAGGTACAGGCTTAATAAAGCGCCTGCCAATGCCAATGGCACTGTTAACATGATAATGAACGGATCGAGGAAGCTTTCGAACTGTGCGGCCAATACCAGGTAAATCAATATCAATGCCAGGCCAAACGCAAATACAATATTGGAAGAACTTTCCGAATAGTCGCGTGAAGGGCCATTCAATGCTGTTTGATAAGATTCATCCAGTAACCGGTTGGCAATATCCTGCATGGCCTTGATACCATCGCCTATCGTTTTACCTTCTGCCAGGGAAGCTGATATATTCGCAGATTTATACCGGTTGAAGTGATATAGTGTAGACGTGTTACTGCTTTCCTCAATATGCACCACCGCATCCAGCGGTATGTTATCACCATTCTTATTTCGTACATACAGGTTTCGTATATCATTCGGATTATTCCGTTTATCCCTTTCTACCTGCGCCACTACCGAATACTGAAAACCATTCATGATAAAGTAAGCCATTCTTCCGCCGCTGAAAGCAGACTGTATGGCACCTACCACATCAGCTGTGGAAAGACCAAGATCTTTTACTTTCATCCTGTCAACCGTAAGTTGTACTTCCGGTTTATTAAATTTTAAGTTTACATCTACATTGGCAAATGTTTTGTCCTTTCTTGCTTCATCCAGGAATTTAGGAAGCATTGCTTTTAATTTGGCCAGGTCCTGGTTCTGCAAAATGAACTGAACAGGCAAGGAACCCCGCGAGCCCAATCCCACAGAAATGGTTTGCTCCTGCACCGCAAAAATCCTTGCTTCATTAAACCTGCCCAGTTTTTTCTGCAGGTCATTGGCTATCTCATTCTGGCTGCGTTTACGCTGACCTGGCTGAACCAATGCCAGCCTGGGCGAAGAAGAGTTGGCAGAACCACCCGGACCAAAACCGGCGGGGGTTCGGGACTGCACAAAATCTTTTTCAGGAACGGAATCGATCAGGTAATTGGCAATATTATCTGTAATTCTTTGGGTAGCACT
Source organism: uncultured Sediminibacterium sp. (assembly GCA_964519475.1). Lineage (GTDB taxonomy): Bacteria > Bacteroidota > Bacteroidia > Chitinophagales > Chitinophagaceae > Sediminibacterium. Next base: position 39,971 of record CAZFKE010000003.1, on the reverse strand, counting down.
ATAACTCGTCCCTTCAGCAGCTGTAACGGTAAAACGAATATTGCTTTTATCTTCCAGGGGTGCAATCTCACTTTTTAATAAACCCAAAACAGCTACAATAATACCTACACAGATCAAAACAATCACCCAGGCGGTCCAGCGTATTTTCATAAATCCACTCAGCAATCTTTTGTAGCCGTTTTCCATACCTGCAAAGAAGGGTTCTGTTTTTTTATAGAACCAGCCTTCATGTGCATTCTTTGTATTCAGGTAAACGTTCAGTACCGGTGTGATGGTAAGTGATACAAAAGCTGAGATCAATACCGCAGCAGCCAACGTTACACCAAACTCGCGGAACAGCCTTCCTACAAAGCCTTCAAGGAAGATCACAGGAAGGAATACCACCGCCAGGGTAATAGAAGTTGAGATAACCGCAAAGAAAATTTCTCTGCTTCCCTCTAACGCCGCTTTCCGGATAGGAAGACCTTCTTCAAGTTTTCGGAAAATATTTTCCGTTACCACAATCCCATCATCCACCACCAGTCCCGTTGCCAACACAATACCTAAGAGTGTAAGGATATTGATAGAGAACCCCGAGATATACATAATAAAGAATGTAGCTACCAGTGAAATAGGAATATCGATCAAAGGGCGCAGCGCGATGAGCCAGTTACGGAAGAACAGGAAGATTACCAATACCACCAGGCTGAAAGAGATCAGCAGCGTATCTTTTACTTCTTCCAATGATTTACGGATATTGGTGGTGTTATCAAGGATCACCTTCATTTCTATATCCGACTTATTTGCTTTTTTGATCTGCTCAAGACGCTTATTGAATTCATTGGCGATCTCAATATTATTGGCACCGGGTTGAGGTACCACGGCAAGGCCTATCGCATTTACGCCGTTCAGTTTCCAGGATTGCTCCAGTTGTTCGGGGCCTAGCTCTATTTTGGCTACATCGCCCAGGCGAACAATTCCGTTGGCATCTTCTTTAATGATGAGGCTCTTGAACTGGTCCTCACTCTTCAGCCTTCCCAATGCACGGATGATGAGTTCTGTATTATTACCATAGATCTTTCCCGGTGGCAATTCAATATTCTCTGTATTGATCGCAGACCTGATATCTGTAAAAGCAACATTATGTGCACTCATCCTGTCGGGATCCATCCAGATGCGCATGGCATAACGCTTCTGGCCAAATATGTTTACAGAACTTACATCTTTAATGGTTTGTAACTGTTGTTGTAAAACATTCTCAGCATAATCACTCAGCTCCATCAAACTCTTGGAATGGCTTTGCACAGCCAGCACCATAATAAAATCGCTGCTGGCATCCGATTTGGAAACAATCGGTGGTGCATCAATATCCTGTGGCAAACTTCTTTGTGCCTGCCCTACTTTATCGCGCACATCGCTGGCAGCGGCTTCCAGGTCAACACCCAGATTAAACTCAACTGTTATATTACTGTTACCCAAAGAACTGGAAGAAGAAATGGTACGTATACCCGGAATGCCATTGATCTGTTTTTCCAGGGGTTCGGTGATCTGGCTTTCAATAATATCTGAATTGGCACCGGTATAACTTGTATTCACAGAAATGATAGGAGGATCAATGGCAGGGTAATCCCTTACAGCCAGGAAAGTGAATCCTACCACACCAAACAAAATAATCAGCAGGTTCATCACCGTAGCCAATACCGGCCGCTTCAACGATAATTCGGAAATATTCATAGCTGTCTGGCTGTTCTGTTTTGAGAGATATTAGAATAATTTTCGGGTAGGGATCAATTGGCTAATTGCTCCAGTGTTTTTACACTTTTTACTTTTAACTGCGATTTTGGCCTGGCAAACAAAAGTCCTGTTACCACAACCGAGTCCCCTTCTTTTACACCCTTGGTGATTTCTATCGTATTCGCCTGTCTGGCTCCTGTTTCTACATTTACAAAAGCGGCTTTGCCAGCTTTTACGATCACCACTTGTTTGTTTTTGTCATCCGGAATAATAGAATTGGTTGGCACCAATATGCTTTTTTGCTCTTTTTGGGAAGCCAGGAATACTTTCACATAAGCCCCGGGATTCACTTTGGTATCCTGCAGGATCGCCCTCACCTTTACATTCCTTGTAGCCATATTCACCTGTGGTTCTGTGGCAACGATCACTGCTTTACTCATTTTTTGCGAAGCGGCCTCTACCTGCACATCTACCGTATGGCCTTTTTTGATCATGGAACTGTATTCTTCGGGAAGCGTAAAATCAATCTTGATCTTATCTACCTGCTGCATAGTAGCAATGATATTAGCCGTAGTAAGAAAAGCGCCCGGACTTACCTGGCGCAAACCGATCACACCGGTAAAAGGGGCTTTTACCACTGTCTTATCTATCAGCGATTGGGTATAAGCCATATCTGCTTTGTATCCGTTAACGGCATTTAGCGCTACATCGTAGTCTGCCTGGTTCACACCATTTATCGCTAATAATTTACGAAGGCGATCCTCTGTTTTGGTGGCCATTTCCAATAATACTTTTGTTTTGTTCAGCTGCGCCTGCAGATCGGCATCATTGATCCTGGCGATTACCGTACCCTGCTGGATCCTGGTTCCTTCCGGAACATTCAGGTAAGTGAGGCGACCGCTTACTTCGGTGTGAAGTTCTACATACTCATTGGCAACCACGCTCCCATTGGCCTCAACGGCACTGCTGACAGACTGGGGACTGGCAATAATCACATCTACTACAATAGACTGAGGGCCATTATTTTGCTTGGGAACTTCCTGCTTACTTTTGCAGGCAGTCATCAAAAGTAAACTGAGCGGGACAATATAAAAACGTTTCAAAGGCTAAAGATTTTAAAAGCGGTTAAAGATAAAAACTATTTATATCTGACAGCAGATAATATATGATTGGTTTAACCCTCAAAATAATTCGGTCTAATGGCGGGTATGAATCATTTCCACTGTACATTCATTGCAGCAACTATATACAATAGGATTGCGGGATTGTTCTTATCTCAGAAAAAGCCATATGTACCAACTTTCGGTTACCCATCCCCAAAAAAGGGCTTTTATTACCGGTGCGGCTTCCGGACTGGGCAGGGCTTTTTGCCTGGAGCTGGCCAAAGATGGCTGGACCATCGGCATGGCCGACAATAATGTGAAAGAACTGGAAATTACAGCCACTGAAGTGGAAATGGCAGGCGCCAAAACCCTTCTTCTCCCACTGGATGTATCTGATAAGGAGCAATATAAACAGGTGGCTGCCGGCTTCCTCGCAAAAACAGGCGGAATAGACCTGCTTTTTAATAATGCCGGTGTTGGAGATGGCGGTGGATTTGAAGACTACGCACTTGAGAACTACGAATGGATAGTAGGTATTAACCAGATGGGTGTTGTGTATGGCTGTTACTACTTTATACCGGCCATGAAAAAACAGGGCTCCGGGCATATACTCAATACCGCCAGTGCCGCTGCAATCGGCTGTGCACCCACTATGGGCGCTTATAATATGACCAAAGCTGCCGTAGTAGCTATCAGCGAAACATTATATGGAGAATTAATGGATCATCATATTGATGTATCGGTGATACAGCCTACCTATTTTAAAACAAATGTGATACAGCATGCGCGGGGCGGTGAGCTGGTAAAAAAAGCCACGAAAATATTTATCGAAAGATCGGGGCTGGAAGCAGATACAGTTGCCAAGGAAATATTGACCCGTGCGGGTAAAAAAGAACTATATATCATTTTGCCAAAAGATGCCAGGAAGATGTGGTTTTTTAAACGCCTTGCCCCTACCTGGTTCCGGAAAAAAGTAAAAGAGCAATTTATGGCGGCTATGAATAAAGCGATGAGGAGATCATCATAAAACACTGAGGTTTCCGCTGTGCCTCTTTACGCCTCTGTGATGGGCAATGCTACCCAGCACAGAGAACATGAGATACCAGCGGTAACTACAGAGAAAATTAATTGCTATGACAGCCAACCAAATATTCAGTCTAGAAGGGAAAGTAGCCTTGATAACCGGAGCCAGTAAAGGTATCGGCGAAGCCATTGCCCGCTATTACGCAGCCTGTGGCGCTAAAATAGTGATCAACTCCCGCAAACAGGAAGATCTTGATAAGGTAGCGGAAAGTATAACAGCCGAAGGCGGCAACTGCACAGGCATAGCAGCCAATACAGGCGATATTGCTGCTTGTAAAGTGCTGATTGACAAAGTGGTTACACTGCATGGTGGTATTGATATACTCGTAAACAATGCCGCATCCAACCCTGTTTACGGACCGGTTGTGGAATGCGAAGAATGGGCATTTGATAAGATCATGAATGTAAATGTGAAAGCACCTTTTGAATTGGGAAAACTTGTGTACCCGATTATGAAAGTCCGCGGCGGCGGCAGTGTGATCAATATCAGTTCTATTGCAGGATTAACGCCGGATCCGGGATTGGGAATGTATTCTGTTTCCAAAGCCGCACTGAATATGCTTACCAAAGTAACCGCAAAAGAATGGGGGCCGGACCATATACGCGTGAATGCCATTTGCCCGGGGCTGATCAAAACCAAATTTTCTGAAGCCCTCTGGCAAAATGAAAAATCGCTTAATTATTTTATCAAAAAATTACCCATTGCACGAATGGGAACCGTGGAAGAAATTGCAGCACTGGCCCTATTCCTTGCCGCTGATGCATCAGGTTATTGCACTGGCGCCATTTTTACTGCTGATGGAGGAATGACTATATAGTTTGTTGCAACATTCAATAATAGCAGGCCTTTCATTTTAGGCTCTTTTTCGTTCTTCTCTTATGGAAATACCTTTTTCTCAAAAATTTATATAGCAGTTTCCATAAGAGAGCGACAGAAGAAAAAAATTGAACTGATTCCTGAATGACTCATTCATATTTGAAACACTTTTTTATGGAACCCATATTCGCAACAGAGAGATTAGAAAAAATATTACCGATCATACGTTCTTTTGTTTTGGAGGAACTGGTGCCACTTGAAAAAGAACATAGCAGCAGGCCTTTCAAACAAACAGAAAAACTATTACAGGCAAAACGAGAGAAAGTAAAAGCGCTTGGTTTATGGAACCTCCATTTACCAAAAGAGGAAGGCGGGCTAGGTTTAACACTTTGCGAATTTGGGCAGGTAAGCGAAGTATTATCACTCGCTCCGTATTACGGTCAATATACATTTAATTGTCAGGCGCCGGATATTGGCAATACAGAACTTATCAGCAAGTTTGCATCGCCGGCTATCAAAGAAAAATTTTTACAACCCTTGCTCGAAGGAAGAATCAGAAGTTGTTTTTCTATGACGGAGCCTGAGTTTGCCGGATCTAATCCCACAAGGCTTGCTACCACAGCTGTTCGCGATGGCGATGCGTATGTGATCAATGGACATAAATGGTTTACTTCTTCTGCTGACGGCGCTGCATTTGCCGTAGTGATGGCTGTTACCCATCCGGATGCGAAACCTCACGAACGTGCAAGCATGATCATTGTTCCAACAGATACACCGGGATTTGAAAGGGTTCGCAATATTCCTGTATTTGGTGAAACGGGAGAAGGCTGGGCAAGTCATGCAGAAATCAATTATGTAAACTGCCGCGTTCCCCTTTCCAATTTAATTGGCGAAGAAGGCATGGGCTTCCGGCTTGCACAGGAACGGCTGGGGCCCGGGCGAATACATCATTGCATGCGTTGGGTAGGCATTGCAGAAAAAGCATTCGATCTTTTATGTCAACGTGCGGTTTCCAGAGAAATAGAAGAAGGGGTAATGCTGGGCGAGAAACAGTTTATACAGGGATTTATTGCAGAAAGCCGTGTTGAGATTGATGCCAGCCGTTTACTCGTTTTACGAACTGCATACAATATGGATAAAGCAGGTGCCAAAGCAGTACGCGATCAGATCTCCGGTATCAAATTTTATGTAGCCAATATGGTTTTAAAAGTATTGGATCGCGCCATACAAGTGCATGGAGGAATGGGATTAACCGATGAGACCCTGCTCGCCAGTCTATACCAACACGAACGCGGTGCAAGAATCTGGGATGGTGCAGATGAGGTACACAAACAAAGTATGGCTTTGCATATTTTGAAAAGCTATGGGCTGGATCTAAAGAAAAAAGGGTAACGCTATTTCAACGAAGAAGCAGGAGAAATCTTTCAAATGGTTGATCATCTTAGTTGCCAAAAGATTTCTCACTCCGCTATCGCTTTATCCAAAATAACATTTCTGCAAATAGTATGTAATGAATTACGATACAAACACCGTTCCCCTAAAACAAGAAGAGCATATTGATATTGACCGGCTCAATCAATACCTGCAGCAATATGCTCCGCAAACAGGAATGATCAAAGAGATCGGGCGATTTACAGGAGGCTACTCTAATCTTACTTATTTGCTGCAAACCGAAAACAAAGAATATGTTTTACGCAAACCCCCTGCCGGCGCCCATATCAAATCGGCTCATGATATGGGGCGGGAATTCAGGGTATTGTCTCTATTAAAACCGTATTATGCAAAAGTACCCACACCCATTGTGTATTGCGAAGCAACCGATATTGTTGGCTCTCCTTTTTATGTGATGGAAAAATTGCCGGGTATTATTCTCCGTGCCGGCAATGCCCCTAAAATGAATATTCCGCCGGAAACGTTTCACAAACTTTCCGAAGCGCTTGTTGATAACCTGGTTGCCCTGCATAGCTTAGATATTAAGGCAACAGGCCTTGACCAGTTAGGTAAACCCGAAGGTTATGTAGAACGACAGGTTGAAGGATGGATCAAAAGATATTATGCTGCCGAAACAGACAAGATCGGTTCGATGAATGCTGTTGCAGAGTGGATGCAGCAATACCAGCCTAAACAGCAAGTACCTGCTTTCCTGCACAACGATTATAAATACGATAATCTTTTAGTAAACCCTGGTGATCTTACTGAGATCATTGGTGTACTGGATTGGGAAATGTCAACTGTTGGCGACCCGCTTATGGACCTTGGTGCCACACTCGCTTATTGGTTTGAAGATGGCGAAGGAGATATGTTCAAATTGTATAACCTCAGCTGGCTTCCCGGCAATTTTTCCCGCAAACAAATTGTAGCACGTTATGCCGAAAAAAGCGGAAGAGATCTTTCTGACATTAACTTCTACTATATATTCGGCCTTTTTAAAAACGCAGTCATTGCACAACAGATCTATCATAGATGGAAACAGGGGCTTACCCGTGATGCCCGTTTTGGCGCTTTATTACCCATGATACAATTATTGGCGGAAAAAGCTGATGCATCAACAACCAACCCCGGCTGGTAAGCTGGGATGAAGGATAGTGTTTTATAAATGGCTTTAAATCCGTTATTCCATAAGACTTATTTTCTCCGCTTAAACGCGAGGATAGTATGTAACCATCAAAAAAAGTTTATCCTTCTTTGTTCACCTGCTCCTCGTTCAATTACTCTCATGTTACTCATCCCTCCTCCTCAAATACCCTTTACTCTTCGCCGCTTTATACTGCTCAAAACTTTTCTGAACATAATAGCCTAATTCAAGATCATTGAGCAATAGCATCATTTCATATTCCGGACGATAGCGAACCATGAATGTATCCAGTTCGGGTGATAACAGCTTGGTGATCTTTCTTACAAATTGTTTGCTGTAACGGTTAGCAATGTATTTTTCCTGTTCCTGTTCCAATAAACGTTTTTGCAAACTCAGTATACTCCTGTTTCGCTTGGCACGGAACATGTTGATGATCTCGTCAAGATCAAAGCCAACGGTTAGCCCACCCGGATTATAACTTGGGTTACTGCTTAATCGTAGTGTAGGTTTTTTAAAGTCGAATATCTTGGCGTAATCCTTTCGGTTCTGAACAGAATCATATTTATAATAGTTGTTACGCACTTTTACATCAGGGAGTTCTGTAGCTCGCACATGGATCATGATATTGAAATTATCCAGATTGGAGATCGTATCCACCGGGTATTTCATGGTAGTTTTACCAATCAATGCAAACCAGATCGAATCTTTTTTCAAAACAGCGATCGTATATTTTCCCAGAGAATCGGTAATGGCGCCCCTGCCGGAAGAACTGTATACAGCAACGGCCTCAAGCGGGCGTCTTGCAGAAATATCATACACGGTACCGCTGATTGTAATAAACTGCGCATTCACTTTCTCCGGAAGCAATAATGAGCCTATCACCCAAACCAATCCTACAATAAGCAGCCGTTTTCTCAAATCCATGATTTAGGTTGTAATATTAAAGCAGGCCGGTCAGAGTACAAGGAATATGCGGGGAATTAACGAGTTTTTTGCAGAACGGTATAGATAGCTGACAGACCATGAACCATGGTTAAGAACTTTTTTTTCGGTGAACAGCGTTTAAAATTTTGTGTCAATAATATACGGCAGCATGGTTCGCCAGGTAGGCCAGTCGTGCGTGATATCGGCACCCCATACATCCAGATCGTACCAGATACCTTTATTGTAAAGAATACCGGCAAAGCGTTTACCGGCTTCCGGGTCCTCATGAGCGCCACTACCCGTATAAATATGTATATGATGACTGGATTTTATTTTTTCGAGATACCATTCATCGTTGAGGTTGGGCATATAGTGTTCGGGACTATTGTAATATACCTGTTCATCAAAAAAACCTTTTGTGTATTCGGTAAGATTGTATACCCCGCTCATACTGATGACTCCATTGATAATATCGGGCCTTTTCAAAAATAAATTCATCGCATGCAGGGCTCCAAACGAAGCGCCACAGGTATAGATCATGGTATCAGTACTGCTGGCATTACGGATAAAAGGGACCACTTCATTAAACACATATTCGTTGAACTGGTTATGGCGGATGGCTTTGTGTTCGGGTACCATCTCATTATTCATCCAGCTTTCTTTGTTCATACTGTTGATACTGAATACACGTAGTTTTCCGGCGTTGATCATCGGTGATAAGGCGTCTATCAATTGAAAACGTTCGTATTCAAGATAATCTGCCGCCGCAGTAGGTATCAGTAATAAAGCAAAACCATAATGACCATAAGAAACGATGGGCATATCTTTTCCCAATGCGGGGCTGTACCAGGAGGTTAGTTCTCTGTTCATAAAATATATTTATCGTCTTTGCGGGGAGGAACGACGAAGCAACCTGTGCGTGACAAATCAGGGCGACCAAAATTACCGTACAGATTATTTCGTTCCTGGCAATGACGTAGTTACTCAATACAGGTTTTCCGGATCTCTTTCCAGAGATCACGGTAACATTGCGCTGCATAACTGCTGGCAGCAAAGGTTTCCAGCGGGGCTTCTTTAATCCCCATTTTTTCTACATCGCTCAGGTAAGGGATATAATTTTTCAGAAATACCTTGTCTTTATAAAAATCATTCATCACTTCATGATGAAGATTTTTCCGGTGATCAACCATGCTGAAGAAACATTTTAACTTGGCCATATCCAGGCCATTCTCTTTAAAATATGCAGCCACGGTTTCATAAGAGCGGATAGATAAAGTAGTGGGGATATTGGGCATCAGTACCCAATCTACCCCGGCAAAAATTGCATCGTGTAATAAAGATATGCCGGGTGGGCAATCGAGTATTACCACATCATATTCTTTTTTCAGAGAAGATAAAAGGGCGGAAATCTTTCGTTTGGATTGTTTCATTTCGCTCAATAACACATCTGCATGGCGGGCAGAAAGATCGGCGGGGATGATATCCAGGTTGGCATAGGCCGAACTTTGAGCGGCATCCAGTAGTTCCATCTCACTGTTGAGTAGTTTTTTGGACTCATTCTTTGTGGCCGAACTGGCCCCGAGATAAAAGGAGGAGGAACCCTGCGGGTCCATATCCCATATCAATGTTTTATAGCCTTCTTTGGCAGCTAAATATGCCAGGTTTATGGTGGCAGCGGTTTTGCCTACACCACCTTTCAGGTTGTAAAGTGCTAATGTGACCATACTCTAATATACAGGATTTCGGGAATTATGCAATGAAGACGGGGTTTTTACTGGTTATGGTTTTTTTAAGTAAAGACACCATGGGTGAAAGCATAATGAAGTCTATTTTAACCCCTTTTAATTTTTTTCACCCGCTCAAATCAGCCATCCCAACAATAAACAGCCCAATACCACAAAAGGAGCGGGTATTTTATTGCTGTTGAGCAGCAGGAAAGTGGCGATAACAATGAATAGATCTAAAATACCGATTACCTGGCCTGCAAATAGAGAATCCAAAAATGTGTCTTTGATAAGATAACAGGTGGCGCCCGCCATGATACCTACCACTGCAGCATTGATACCTTCCAGCGACCGGTAAATAACCGCATATTTTTTGAGGTTATGCCATACCGGAAAGAAGAACAGCACCAGTAGGGCACTGGGCAGAAAAATAGCGATCATCCCAATTACGCAACCTAGTAATTGCATGGCAGGGCCCTCGTCACGCAATACCATACCGCCGGTAAAAGAGCCGATAGAAAAAACCGGGCCGGGTATGGCACGTAAAATACCCGATCCGGTTAAAAAATCTTCCCGGGTCATTTTCAATACCTCTCTTTTGGTTGCCTGCACACGTTTTGTTTGCGGGCGGGTTACATATTGCTCATACATCATGGGCATCAACACATCGCCCCCGCCAAACACCAGACTGCCGTTACGATACGCATTCTCAAATAAGTTGAAAGGCTTACGGATCCGCCAGTTTTGCTGGCTTGCGGTTTCAGATAAATAACCGGCCACCGCAAAAAGAGCGAAAAAAATAAGCAGGTTACCCCATTTTGTTTTTTTGGGGGGGACACCTTTCTGTGGGATTCGCCTGTCGCTGAAATTGGTGGCAATGCCCGCCGCTACGATCAGTGAAGGAAAGATCCATGGCGATTTAAATGCCAGAAAAGTAGCTACGGTAGCTATGATCGTAATAACGGTTGTGATGGTATTATGTACGGCTATCCCATAAATGCGGAACGTGGAATACACGATAAACCCGATAGCCATGGGTTGGATAAACTTGAATACACCTACTTTCAAACCCATATCATCAAAATAATCCAGCAGGAAAGAAACGCCGCCCATCAGGATGCATGCAGGTAATATCCAGATCAGTAAAGTAAGAATGGCTAAGGGTATTCCCCCTCTTTTATACCCGATAAGCGTAAGGGTTTGTGTAGAAGATGCTCCGGGTAATAACTGGCAAAACCCATTGTACTCCATCAGCTCTTCTTCGGTAAGGTCTTTGCGTTGGTGTACAAAGGTCTTCATCATCATCCCTATATGTCCCTGCGGCCCGCCAAAAGCAGTAATACTGTGCAGAAATACAGCGCGCAAAAATGGGATATGTCTGTATAGAACCATGGGGCAATGGCTACTGAGTGAGAAGGAAAATTAGGTAAAATGATGGGTAATCCGTTATGGGAAATAGGAAGGACGGCGCTAACTGTGTCTCAAATACCAGTATGACGGGGTATTGCAGCACCGATTGCTTCATTTCCCGCAATGACGATTATTTCTTCAACCCTATTTCCCTTAATCTTTCATCCAGGTACTCTCCTGCTGTTGCATCGGGATAAGCTTTGGGATGCGCTGCATCAATACAGCTATCCAAACACGCAAGACTCATTGCACTGCGCGGATGTAAAAAGAAAGGCATGGAAAAACGGCTGGTATGCCATAATTCACGCGGCGGGTTAACTACACGGTGGGTGGTACTTCGCAATTTGTTATTGGTTAGGCGTTGCAACATATCGCCCACGTTCACCACAATCTGTTCGGGCAGGGAAGTAACATTCACCCATTCACCCTGTTTGGTTAATATCTGTAACCCGTCTGCAGAAGCACCTACCAGCAGGGTGATGAGGTTAATATCTTCATGCTGTTCGGCGCGAATCGCACTCTTGGGTTCGTGGGTAATGGGGGGGTAATGTATACAACGTAAAATTGAATTACCTCTTTGAACATAATCGTCAAAATAATGCTCGTCAAGCCCCAGGTAGAGTGCAATGGCCTGTAACAATGCTGTTCCGCTTTTTTCGAAATTGCGATAGGCATTAAATAACGTACTGTTAAAGGGTTTGACCTCATCAACGGAAACATTATCTGGGTATTCGGGTTTCAACGGATCATTGTCCTCTACAACCTGACCATATTGAAAGAACTCTTTCAAATCCGGCGCATCACTGCCTTTTGCATGTTCACGGCCAAAACTGGTATAACCGCGTTGACCGGCAAGGCCTGGTATTTCGTAATGAAGTTTTTTCTCCAATGGCAGGGAGAAGAACTGCTGAACATATTCGTATTGATGGGCAATCAGTTCATCAGGAATACCGTGGTTTTTTACGGCTACAAAACCTACTTCTTCATAGGCTTTGCCCAGGGACTGCACAAATGCAGTTTTGCGATTGGGATCTCCGCTCAGGAAATCAGCCAGATCAACTACCGGAATAGACATAATGCATTAGATTTAGCGTGAATGATGGATTCGCTGTCAATATCAGTCTGGAAAATTACGAAACGCCGTCCAGATATCCGATAGTGTAGATAAGATGGGTTTGCGGCGAATTTTTATCAACGTAAAGCTATGGGTGCAAGCTAAACCAGTCGTTTTGTTTATTTGATAAAAAACAGGCCCTGCAAAAATGCAGAGCCCTACTATTCATACCCCAAAAATCAACTCTTTATTGTTTTATAAAACGTATCGATTTGATAAAGTTACCGCCACTAAAAGCATTCATTACATAACGCCCGCTTACGAGGTCACTGAAATTAAGTTCGAGTTGTTGCTTGCCTTCCGAAACATTTGCCTCCAGGGTTTTGGCAATCCGGCCTTCTATATCAAGCACTTTTAGAATAAGCCTTCCGGTTTTATCGGCCATAACGGTAACATAGCTGATGCTGTTTACCATACCCGGTTGTAAATTCTGGATATACATACAAATTGCTTTTATTCATTAAAAGGTTTAAGCCAACCGGGAGGTTTTATTATTGACACTTTATAGCTTTTTATCGCTGCTCAAATATCCCAAGTTTAGTGTCAATTATTTACGTAACCCATCAGAAACGGGATTTTCCCCCATGAACTAAGGGGTATTTTACACGGAGTACTAAAGTGCCCGAGAGAATGGTGAGTGTTTCTTCAACCACAGCCTGAATGCTGCGGCAATAAAAATGGCAATAGAGATGACAATAAAGATAATATGGCAAGTACAAAAAACTACCAGGCCATTCGGGGCTACAGCCTAAACTACTAACCCTGCATTAATCCCGGCATTAAGGCCTGATTGGAAAAATGAATGATTCCCGGCTTTAGCCATAAATGGTTTTGCACATAAAAAAACCGCTCCCAAAAAGCGGCCAAAATAGGGTTTTACTTGAATCATGGTTTGTTGGCTATTTACTTCCCTTCTTCATCCCCGCTTTCTTTACCGGCTCTATCTGTCCTTTTAGTTTCTCCAATTCTTTGGTTAATTGTTTAATCATTTGTGCCAGGTTATCCAGTTCCTGTTTAGAAGCATAGCCATAGGGGTTGGTAGGATCTTCGGCGTTGTTATTAGTGCTGGTTTCTTTAAAAAAACGGGTTATATCTACTTCCAGTATCTCAGCAATCTTCAATAAACGAGTAGCAGAAGGATCGGTTTCTCCGCGCTCAATTTTGGCATAGGCACCGGCAGTGATTTCCAGGTCTGTAGCCATATTATCCTGGGTATAGCCTTTAATGCGTCTTAGTTCTCTGATGCGTTCTCCGATGGTTTTTTTCACTCTTCAAATTTCTTCAACTGCCAACTCTTGTACTGTCCTATTAGGACAGTTTGTTATATTTTAAATACATTTACTGTCTTTATAGTACAAATCTGTCGTTTCGCTACAGGTTTATTGTAAAACACAACCCTTACAGACAGATGCCCACTTTACACTGGATAGGAAAAGACAAGGTGATGAATCATCACCGTGCCGTTCCGTTTAGGGTATTGGAGCATGGGTATGGTTTTACTAATGGAAACCTGGGAAGTGCCGAAACCCAAAGCGGCAATAAGGTTATTCATGGAGATAACCTGGAGGCATTAAAAGCCTTATTGCCGGAATACGAAGGAAAAATCAAATGCATTTATATTGATCCGCCATATAATACTGGAAAAGAGGAGTGGCTATATACAGATAAAGTAAACCATCCACAAATTGAAAAATGGTTTTACAAGACTATTGGTAAAGAAGGGGAAGATCTTGCAAGAGACGATAAGTGGTTATGCATGATGTACCCACGTATTAAGCTTTTACATAAACTTTTGAAGGAAGATGGTGTTTTCTTTTGCTCTATTGATGACTATGAACATTCAAATTTGAAATTAATTTTGGATGAAATTTTCGGTATTTCCAATTTCATAAATAATATTATATGGCAAAGAGCCTTCTCTCCAATTAATACCAAGAAGCGATTTTCTCCAAATCATGATTTTATACTTTGCTATGCAAAAAACATTCAGCTAGTACAATTTACCTTGCCAAGAACAGAAGAGGCAGACAAACGATACTCTAATCCAGATAATGATAACCGCGGTGACTGGACATCAAGTGATTTAACAGTTGGGCCTGTTGTTAAGGAAAAATTATATGAAATCAAAACACCTAATGGAAAAAGATACCTTCCACCTTCTGGCCGATGTTGGGTAGTAACTGAAGACAGATTTAATGAATTAAGAAATGATAATAGAATTTGGTTCGGCGAGGATGGAAGCAACATGCCAAGATTCAAAAGGTTTAAATCGGATGTAAAAGATGGAATGACCCCTTTAACAGTTTGGACCTATAAAGAAGTTGGACATACACAAGAAGCAAAAAAAGAAATTAAAGAGCTCTTCCCAGAAAGCGACCTGCCTTTTGATACGCCAAAACCAGTAAAGCTTATGGAAAGGATTCTTCAATTATCAACTGAAAATGATTCACTAATTCTCGATAGTTTTTCAGGTTCGGGCACAACCGCCCATGCAGTCCTTAACCTCAACAAACAAGATGGTGGCAACCGCAAATTCATTTTAATAGAAATGGAAGAATACGCCGAAACCATTACCGCAGAAAGAGTAAAAAGAGTAATCAATGGGTATTCAGACAAAGAAGGCACCGGCGGTAGTTTTGATTATTATACCCTAGGGCAACCCTTATTTACCGGCGATAACCAGGAATACCTGAATGAACATGTTGAGATTGAAAAAATAAAACAATATATCTGGTACAGCGAAACCCGAACCGCTTACCAAGCCCAGGATAATAAACATAACACATATTACCTGGGGCAAAAAGAAGAAACAGCTTACTATTTCATTTACGAGAAAGACAGGCTTACCACATTGGATTTTGATATGCTGGGCATTATTGAATCCAAAGCCGGTCAATACATACTCTATGCGGATAACTGTTTGCTGCCAAAAGAATTTATGCTTGAAAATAATATCAGCTTCAAAAAAATACCGAGAGACATAACCCGTTTTTAACATGGAACTTAAAAGCTATCAACATAAAGTAATTAAGGACCTGGAAACGTATCTTTCTTATGTACAGCAGTACAAAAGAACGGATATGGCTTTTAATCATTTCTGGCAGGACCGGATCGGCCCATACAACCCGATTTCCAAACAGGGTATGCAGCCTTATAAGAATACCATTCCCAAAGCTGCGCATGTTTGTATAAAAGTTCCCACAGCCGGTGGTAAAACATTTATTGCCTGCAATGCACTACATACAATTTTCAATGCGTATCCTAACGATATGCCGCAAACCGTAATCTGGTTGGTTCCATGGAGCAACCTGCTAGATCAAACTGTAAAAAATTTACGTAACCCTGATCATCCTTATCGACAAAAATTAGATAGCCTGTTTAACCACCGGGTAGAAGTATATGAGAAGGCAGATCTTTTGCAGGGATCCAATTTCAACCCCTCGGTTGTAAAAGAGCAACTCAGTATTATTGTTATGAGTTTTTCGAGTCTGCGCGCCAAAAATAAGGAAGATCGAAAAGCATACCAGGAGAATGGCCAACTCGCTCCATTTGCCGGTCAATACAAAGACAAATCACATATCCTGGAAAATACCGATGATACGGCATTGATTAATGTGATTCGCAGCCTTCACCCGGTATTAGTGGTAGATGAAAGCCATAACGCAGAAAGCGATTTAAGCGTTGATATGCTGAGGGCCTTAAACCCGTCTTTTGTTTTAGACCTAACCGCCACACCAAAAGAGAACAGCAATATAGTAAGCCTTGTTCCTGCGATAGAACTGAAGAAGGAGCACATGGTAAAACTTCCGGTGATTGTATACAACCATCACGATAAAACGGAAGTAATCAATAGCGCCCTGCACCTGCAACGCAAGCTGGAATGGCTGGCGATTGAGCAGGAAAAAGGCGGTGGCAAATATATCCGTCCGATTGTTTTATTCCAGGCACAATCCAAAACCAATGAAGACAATACCACTTTTGAAAAACTTAAGGAGCAACTTTTAAAAACGGGCATCCCCGAAGAGCAGATCAAAATTAAAACAGCGGAAAAAGACGAGCTGAAAGGAATAGATCTTATGTCGAAATCCTGTCCTGTCCGTTATATTATTACTATTAATGCTCTGAAAGAAGGATGGGATTGTCCTTTTGCCTATGTATTGGCATCACTTGCGGACAAATCTTCGGCTGTTGATGTAGAGCAAATACTTGGCAGGGTATTACGGCAGCCTTATGTAATGAAGCATACAGCTCCGCTTTTAAATGTTTCGTACGTACTCACCGCATCTGCCAAATTCAACGATACGCTTGCCAATATTGTAAAAGGTTTACAGGCATCCGGTTTTAGTGAAAGGGATTATCGCCAGCATGACCTGATGCAGGAAGAAGAAAAGAAACAAATCATTGAGCAGCCCTTGGAAAATTTTTTATTCCCCGAGCAGAAAGAAAACAAACCGGTTTCAGAAGAAATTGATACCGAAAGAATTTCATTCAATCCAGATCTAACCCGGCAACCATCCGATCAACCAATTGTGGTTTCACAAATTGAAGATATGGCTGAGATACAGAACCGTGAGATGGAAGCTATTATTAAAGAACAAAGTCAGCAACCCGTTGACGAAAATATTTTTCAGGAAATGGGAAATAAAGTAAACCGCTATCGTATGATTGAGGCCCACCAGGTATTGGCTTCATCTATTGTATTACCGCAGTTTTTTGTAACAGGTAATCAACACGATATTTTCAATACAAGTAAACGGTTCTTAAACCAGGAATCGTTATTAAAGGGATTTCGCTTAAATGATAAAGCATCAGAAATTGATTTTCAACAAATAAATTCTGACTTATACAAAGTAGATATTGAACAAATTCAGAAGGATGAATATGCTGCAAGGATCATTAAGATTGAAGATCAGTTGGTGAAAGACCCGGTTGTGGAATATATTTTGGCTAAGCCCAAAGAAAATCAGGTAAAAGATATTGCTCACCAATTGGTACAAATAGTAGGTGAGATGTACCCGATTGCTGATCAGGAAATACGAGCTTATATAGAGCGAATATTAAGCGGTCTGAATACAGAACAGATTCAGGATATTATCGTAAGAAAATTGAGTTATGCAGATAAAATAAAAGCAAAAATAAAAGAACATGCGGATAATTATGCCGAACAACAGTTTAATGATTTTATTAAAGTTCATCGCGTAATTACAGAACCTGTCTGGAAGTTTCCCGAGATGATCGTACCCGGTATGACGGGAGCATCTATCAGCAAATCACTTTATGAAACAGAAGGCGCGATGAATAATTTTGAGACGACAATTATTACACATATAGCAAGCATCGCTAACATAGCCTTCTGGCACAGAAACCTGGGAAGAGGAAAAGGCTTTGCTATCAATGGATATAAAAGTAACCATTACCCTGACTTTATTGTGGTTACCAAAACAGGAAAGACAATTTTGGTAGAAACCAAAGGAGATGATCGTGATAATTCTGATAGCGCCGCTAAATGCAGATTGGGTAATACCTGGGCCAGAGAAGCGGGTAAAGATTTTTATTACTTCATGGTATTTGATCAAAAATCCATAGAAGGTGCTTATACAACAGATAAGGCCATGGAGTTGATAAAACAGATTTGTGAGTGATTATTATAAAGTTGATTTGAAAATAGCTTTGTGTTATTCAGTCATCATATGGGCATTCAAATTATACATCTAACTCTTCTACCCATCATATTCCACTACCGCAGCTTTCAGGCTTTGGATACACAAAAATTTTATAACTGGGTATGGCACTTTAGTGCCCGGTATTTAGCTTATAACATGCCAGGCTATTATCAAGATCCTTTGTAAAAAGATATTCTTTTATTAATGCATCCTGCTCATTAGCAAACGTCTCTCTTTGATGATGTGCTTCCTGATTATCAATATACTCTCTTAGCTTTTCCATTTGTGATAAGCTTACTGAAACAGCAAAATAATTATCCTGCCACTGGAGTTTATCCCTTTTAAACCCTGAAAGATTATTGAACCAATAAGCAGATTCTCCTTTCAGCAGCTGTGCTACTTTATCTATCGTTTGTTCCGGCTTTAACCAAACAATACAATGAACATGGTCCGTATACCCATTAATCCTATCGAGATAAATATCTTTCAGTAAAGCATTCTGACGGATATGATCGAATAATAAATGCCGGTAAGGCATAATAAGAGAAGGCTGTTGTTTCTTTGTAGACCATACATAATGAATGAATACTTTGGTGTATGACATGATCTTACAAAGAAATAATATAGATCAGTTTTTTCATAGCGTATTTATACTCAATCATTTTTTCTTTTACACCCGGAGCTAAAGTGCCAAACACCTAAATCAGGCCGGCTTTTCATCCACAACAGCCTAAAGATTGCGGCAATGATAATATGTAAATAGACCTATTATAGAACAGATTGATCATCAGCCTAAAGATGCGGTTTCGTTTTGGATTCTTCCCTTTTATTTTTGCATGGCCCTGCTCTTCAGCGCAGGGGGCAGCATGATCCTATGAAAATCTGTTCGGGGCTTTAGCCCCTGGTGTTACATGGCGAAAAGAAAAAGAGAAAAAGAATATAGAAAGCCCGCTCCAAAAGAGCGGGCCTGATAAAAATCATAGAAAATATCTGTATAACCTGCAATCAATTCCCAAACACACTCAAAAACTTAATCCGCATAATCTTCAATTGTTCCCAGGTATAACTATTCTCACTCAATTCTTCCTGCGCTATCTGCAATGATGAGGTCTGGCAGTTTTTAAAATATTCGATAATCTCTTCCTGATCATATTCATCCAGCCATTCATCTATGGCATAATCGAGATTAAGCTTGGTACCACTGGCGGCGATGGTTTCCATCTCTTCCAATAACTCATCCAGTTTCAGGCTTTTGTTTTTGGCAATGGTTTCAAGTGGGATTTTCTTGTCTACATTCTGTATGATATAAATTTTGTTATTGGCTTTATTAGCCACGCTCTTCATCACAAAATCATCCGGCTTTTCAATATCATTTTCTTCAACGTATTTGGCAATCAGCTCTACAAAGGGCTTGCCATATTTAATGGATTTTCCTTTGCTCACCCCCTGGCATTTTTCCATTTCTTCCAGTGTAGTAGGATAAATGGTAGCCATATCCTGCAAAGAATTTTCCAGGAAGATCACAAATGGCGGCAGGCTTTTTTTCTTCGCTTCTTTCTGGCGAAGCTCTTTCAGCATCTCAAACAATTTCTCATCTGCCGCGGCTCCGGTTTGTGAGGCATTCTCGCCTTCATCCTCATCAAACTGCGCATCTTCGTATAAATTGTTGAGCACAATTTTGAATGAAACTGGTTTCTTTAAAAATTTCTCCCCCTTGTCAGTCACCTTCAGCAAACCATATTCTTCAATATCTTTTTTGATCAGGTTCTCCAGCAACATCTGCCTTATCAAGCTGTTCCATAAATGGCTTTCCTTGTCTTTACCCAAACCAAATACCGGTAAAGCATCATGGCGGTAAATATTGATCTGCGGGGTTAGTTTACCCATCACTACATTCACTACATAATCTGTGGTAAACCGTTCATCCAGTGCTTTAATCACTTTCAGCATTTTTACTACATCGTCTTTTGCTTCTATTTTTTCTTTGGGGTGCAGGCAATTATCGCAGTTACCGCAATTGGGTGTATCCCAATCTTCGCCAAAATAGTGAAGCAGTATTTTACGGCGGCATACAGCACTTTCTGCATAAGCTACCGTTTCGTCTATCAACTGCGCACCCACTTCTCTTTCACTCAAGGGTTTATCGCGCATCAGGTGTTCGAGTTTGGAAACATCTTTGTGTGAGTAATACAATACACAAAGACCTTCCATACCATCCCTTCCTGCACGGCCGGTTTCCTGGTAATAGTTTTCGATGGATTTGGGTATGTTAAAATGGATCACAAACCGGATATCCGGTTTATCGATCCCCATCCCGAATGCGATGGTGGCAACAATCACCTGTACATCTTCATTCAAAAACTGATCCTGCCTGCCTGCCCTTAACTTTTGATCAAGCCCTGCATGATATGCCACGGCTTTAATGCCGTTTGCCATTAATATTTCAGCCAGTTCTTCTGTTGTTTTTCTATTAAGCGTATAGATAATGCCACTTTTGCCTTTATGGCCGGAGATAAACCGTACAATACTTTTTATCGTTTGATCTTTCGCAATCTTCGGCTGGATCTCATAATACAGGTTAGACCTGTTAAAAGAAGACAGGTAAATATTCGGATCGCGGAGGCCAAGGTTTTTTACGATATCGCTTTTCACTTTGGGCGTGGCTGTAGCTGTTAATGCCACCACAGGTATATCCGGATTGATGATATCCATCATCTCGCGCAAACGCCTGTATTCCGGCCTGAAATCATGCCCCCATTCCGAGATACAATGCGCTTCATCCACCGCAAAAAAGGAAATAGGCAGGTCACTAAAGTATTCGAGGTTTTCCTGTTTGGTCAGGGTTTCAGGGGCTACATATAATAGTTTGGTCTTGCCTGTGGTCAGGTCATCCTTCACTGCTTTTATCTGACCTTTATTTAAGGATGAATTGAGGAAGTGGGCCACTTCATCATTTTCGCTGTAGCCACGTACCAGGTCTACCTGGTTTTTCATCAAAGCGATCAGTGGAGAAACGATAATAGCGCAGCCGGGCATAATCATGGCAGGCAACTGATAGCAAAGGCTTTTACCGCCACCGGTGGGCATAATCACAAATGTATCTTTCCCGTTTAAAACGCTGTTGATCGCCAGTTCCTGGGTGCCTTTGAACTCTCTAAAGCCGAAATATTGTTCCAGTGCACCATATATATCATATCCATGCGTTACCGGATCTTTCTTTTTTGCAGCCACCTTGGGTGCTATCGCCGTTTTGGCTTTGGCAACCGAAATTTTGGGGGCTTTTGTTTTAGTACTTGTAGCCATGTATCAAAATCTGTTTTCATCCCGCCGGGCAGGAATGCTTACGAACCTATAATTTAGTTCATTTGCCGGAAATATTCGCTTAAAATTTTTAAACGGATGGGTTTACGGAAATCGCGGCCGGCAGTGTTATTATTCCCTGTGTTTTAGCAGAAAGCTTGTTAAAAAGGGTCACGAAGTTAATGAACTATGACCGCAATAACGTCAGTTTGCTGTTAAACTTTACCTTTGCTGGGCATGAATGCATCCATCCAACAAACCGCCTTACATACGATTGAACTGGAAGCGGCTTCCATAGCCGGTCTGGCCGCTTTTATTGATGATTCTTTTGTGAAAGCTGTAGAAGCCATCCACACGTCAAAGGGCAGGCTGGTCATCAGCGGCATTGGCAAAAGCGCCATTGTGGCCCAGAAGATCGTTTCCAGTTTAAACTCTACCGGTACGCCTTCTCTTTTTATGCATGCGGCAGATGCCATTCATGGCGATCTGGGTATGGTTCAGAAAGAAGATGTGGTAATGATCCTCAGTAAAAGCGGCGAAAGTCCGGAGATCAAAGTATTGGTTCCTTTGATCAAGAATTTTGGGAACATTCTTATTAGTATGGTAGGCAATACTGAGAGTTTTCTTGCCAGTCAGGGAGATATTGTACTGAATACTACCGTAAGTAAAGAAGCCTGTCCCAATAACCTTGCCCCCACCAGCAGTACTACTGCACAAATGGTGATGGGCGATGTACTGGCCGTTTGCCTGATGCAGTTGAACGGTTTCAGCGGGCAGGATTTTGCCAAATACCACCCCGGCGGCAACCTGGGCAAACGTTTGTACCTGCGTGTTTCCGACCTGTATGTGCATAATGAAAAACCATCCGTATTGCCTTCAGCCCCTTTACGGGAAGTGATTGTTGAGATTACCCAAAAAAGATTGGGTGTAACCGCTGTGGTGGATGCCGCGAACCGGGTGCTGGGTATTATTACCGATGGCGACCTGAGAAGGATGCTGGAAAAAAATGATCCTATCCAACAGATTACTGCTAATGATATCCTCACGCCCAAACCAACCACTGTTCCGCCATCAATACTTGCCGTTGAAGCGCTGGATCTATTAAGGACCCATGATATCAGCCAGTTACTTGTGGTAGAAAACGGCAGTTACCTCGGTGTTTTACATATACATGACCTTATAAAGGAAGGCATTGTATAAATGCTTATTTATTATGAGATTGTTTCATAAGCCTGTAATTTTGCAACCCAATTCTCTAACATGGCAAGTCCTATGAACAAACATGATTATGTAGCCATTATGGCCGGTGGTATTGGCAGCCGTTTCTGGCCAAGCAGCCGTACCGGTTATCCCAAACAATTCCTCGATATTTTAAATACAGGTAAATCATTGATCCGTTGGACCTATGAACGTTATACCGCATTTATTCCTGCTGAAAATATTTTTGTAGTTACGTCTGCCGAATACAGCGATATCGTAAAGGAGCAGATACCGGAAATGAGTTACGACAATATTCTCGCTGAACCCAGCCGCAAGAATACCGCCCCTTGTGTAGCGTATATTTCCTTTAAGCTTTTACAGAAAGACCCTGAAGCCTCATTGATTGTTGCCCCGAGTGATCACCTGATACTGGACAATGAAAACTTTCGCAAGATTACCATGCAGGCGCTTGATTTTGCCAACCATATCAAATCATTGGTAACACTTGGCATTAAACCTTCTCATCCCAATACCGGCTATGGGTATATTCAACATGAACCCATGGCCGTAGCCGATGGTATTTACCAGGTAAAGACCTTTACCGAAAAACCCAATCTTGAGCTGGCAAAGACCTTTTTAGCCAGTGGTGATTTTTTATGGAATGCCGGCATCTTTGTGTGGAAAATAAAAAACGTAATAAAAGCCTTCGAACAATACCAGCCTGAAATGTATGAGTTGTTTGACGGCGAAAAAGCGCATTTCAATACCCCATCAGAAACAGAAGCCATTAACCGTATTTATCCTTTGTGCACCAATGTATCTATTGATATTGCCATTATGGAGAAAGCGGATAATGTATATGTGATCCCTTCCTCATTTGGCTGGAGCGATCTGGGTACCTGGAACAGCGCTTACGATAATTTTGAGAAAGACTACCTTGGCAATGCCGTTGCAGGCGATAATGTGATCGTGATAGATGCTACCAAATGCATGGTATCGGCGCCTAATAAAAAACTGCTGGTATTGCAGGGTTTGGATGATTTTATTGTGGTAGATACAAAAGATGTTTTGCTGATCTGTAAAAAAGACAAAGAACAATCCATTAAAGAATATGTGGCAGAAGTAAAACGGAATAAGGGCGATAAGTATCTCTGATTACAGGATGTTAGATATGTGTGCACAGATTCTTTCTGTAGCTATCTGTATAGGCCGGGCAAAAATAGGTATTCAAAAGCGACCCATAACTAACAACCGGTCGCTTTTTTCTTTAAGCATTGCAGTTCCCACAGGGAATAAATTATTAAATTTGAAAAACGTCCATTACAAGTTGTTTGTAAACAGCACTAATTGATTGCGCATGCTCCAGACAAGAACAGTTATTACAGGAACAGGAAGTTATATCCCGCCAAACATTAAGACCAATGCTGAATTCATTCACCAGGAATTTTATTCAGACGACCATGAGCGGATTGTAGCGCCGCCAACAGAAATTGTAGATAAATTTAAAGACATTACCGGCATTGAAGAAAGGCGTTATGCCGATACGGATATGACAGCTTCTGACATGGCAGTTATTGCGGCAAAGCGCGCCATTGAAGATGCCGGTATTGATCCTGAAACTTTGGACCAGATTATTCTTGCACATAATTTTGGCAATGTTGTAAAAGATACGATTCAAACAGATGTATTACCTGCATTGGCCTCACGTGTAAAACAGGCTTTAGGGATACGTAATCCCAATTGTGTGGCATACGATATCTTGTTTGGATGCCCCGGTTGGATACAGGGTATGATACAGGCCGATGCATTCATCAAAGCTGGTATTGCTCAAAAATGCCTGGTAATCGGTACAGAAACCTTAAGCCGTGTAATTGATAAATATGACCGGGACAGTATGATCTTCAGCGATGGCGCCGGCGCTACCGTTATTGAAGCCTTTTCCGAAGCAGAAACCCAAAGCGGTATACTTTCCAGCAGCGTACAAAGTCATTGTGTGGATGAAGCATTTTATCTCTCTTATGGCAAATCCAATTTGCCCGGCTCGGATCCATCTGTACGATATATGAAAATGAAGGGAAGAAAAGTGTATGAATACGCTATCAAAAATGTTCCTGCTGCGATGAAGACCTGTTTGGACAAATGCGGGCTTCATGTAACCGATGTAAAAAAATTCTTCCTCCACCAGGCCAATGAAAAAATGGATGAGGGTTTTGTAAAAGTGCTTTACAAATTGTACGGTCTAAAAGAGATTCCCGGAGATATCATGCCTATGAGTATACACAAACTTGGCAATAGTTCTGTTGCCACTATTCCAACATTATACGATCTCGTAAAACACGGTGAACTGGGCGAACATGCAATGGATAAGGGAGATGTGGTGATGTTTGCTTCTGTGGGGGCAGGGATGAATATTAATGCGATATGTTATAAAGTATAAAACCTAACCCCCCAGCCCCCTGAAGGGGGAGTTAAAAAAGAAAAGCAGTTCACGAAATGAACTGCTTTTCTTTTTGAGTAAACAATATTAACTCCCCCTTCAGGGGGCTGGGAGGTCTAGTATCCTCGCACATTCTTCCCTTCCATAAAATTAAGGAATGCTTTGTTTACAACTTTGTTCCCACCCGGTGTTGGATAGTTGCCGGTAAAGTACCAGTCTCCGGTATTGGTAGGACAGCTGTCGTGCAGGTCTTCGATGGTCTGGTAGATCGCTTCTACTTTTACATCTACTTCTGCAGGGGTAATGAGTTGTGCAATTTTATCTGAGATCTCTAATGTGGTAAAGGGTTTATAAACCTGACGCACCACATTTTCTGTATGCAACTGGTTATTGCGTTGCAGTTCTTTTATTTTTTCATGCACTTCGGTAAGCACCTGTTCCATATTTCTTTCTTTCAATAGGGCAATCGCGGCGCGGAAAGCAATGAAATCGCCTAGTTTGCTCATATCGATACCGTAACAATCGGGATAACGGATTTGTGGCGCAGAGGAAACCACAATGATCTTTTTCGGTTGCAATCTCGATAACATACGAATAATACTTTCTTTCAAAGTGGTGCCTCGTACAATACTGTCGTCTATTACCACAAGTGTATCTTCATTTTTCCGAACGGTGCCATAAGTGATATCGTACACGTGTTGCACCATTTCATTACGGTTCGCATCTTCGGTAATAAATGTGCGAAGTTTTACATCTTTGATAGCAATTTTTTCCTGTCGGATCTTCCGGTTCACCATTTCCTCCAGCTTTTCCGGTGTGAAGTCATTACCCCAGCTTAGGATACGTTCTACTTTAATTTTATTCAGGTATTCTTCCATTCCCTTTACCAGCCCGTAAAAAGCCACTTCTGCGGTATTGGGTATATAAGAGAAGATCGTATTTTTCAGATCGTAATGAATACTTTCAAGAACGGTTTTGCTGAGATGATGACCCAGCGCAATTCTTTCCCGATAAATTTTTTCATCACTGCCGCGTGAAAAATAAATACGTTCAAAACTGCAGGCCCTTCTTTCTTTGGGCTCGAGCACCTGTTCAATTTTATACCCGCCTTTATCATCCACAATCAATGCCATGCCAGGCATCAGTTCCAGCACTTCATTCTCACCTACATTAAAGGTAGTGCGGATAGCAGCCCTTTCACTTGCCGCAACAATTACTTCATCATTAATATAATAGTATGCCGGGCGGATCCCATGCGCATCTCGCATAATAAAGCTGTATCCATTTCCTAATAAGGCACCAACCGTATATCCGCCATCAAACAAAGGCGTTGCTTTCTTTAATACCTTGGCAATATCTGCTGCATTCGGATGTGCTTCATCTTCTTTGGCTAAGAAATGATGTATCACTTCCATCATGGCTGCCAGGTCACTTTGTTTTTGAAAATCGCCCGGGCTCATATTGATCAGATCGAACAATTCATCTGTATTCACCAGGTTAAAATTTCCCGCAAGGGCAATGCTCCTTCCCGGCATCAAATCACGCTTGATAAAGGGGTGACAAAATTCTACATTGTTCTTACCCTGTGTACCATACCGTAAATGCCCCAACAATACCTCTCCCAAAAAAGGCAGGTGGCCTTTCATTAATCCGGGGTGTTGTTTAATATCGGGCTGGTATTTTTCGAGCTCGGCAATTTCCTGGCCTATTCTGAAGAAAAGATCGGCAATGGGTTGTTGTGCATTGCTGCGCATTCTGTGTAAGAAAGGATTACCCGGTTCGGTATCCAGTTTTACGGCGGCAATCCCCGCGCCATCCTGGCCCCGGTTATGTTGTTTTTCCATGAGGAGGTACAGCTTATTGAGGCCGTACGTAACTGCTCCGTGTTTCTGGAGATAATAGGAAAAAGGCTTTCTCAATCGAATATAGGCAAGCCCACATTCGTGTTTGATCTCGTCGCTCATGGTGCTGTTTAAAAAGAAGTGGCGAAGGTACAACTCCGCCACATTTTATCACATTAATTATAGGCTGCTGCCAATTCCGGGTTTACCGTCTCGGCCAGCCATAAAAACTCGCTTACAAACTGGTCTATTGCCTTCTGAAAACCGGTATCCGTAAGGTTCCCTTCAGCATCGAATTTCTTGTCAACCATCGGGGTAATCAGCATATGCGGTGAGGCAATGCCGAACAAAGCCGGTATCAGCAGCAATAATTGCTGGCTGGAGCGCATACCACCCATAGGGCCCGGGGAAGCCGTTACAATCCCGAAAGCCTTGTGGCTTTGTTTGGGAAAATGGTCCAGCAGATTCTGCAGGGCTGGTGAATAACTGCCGTTATATTCCGGGGTTACCAGTATGAAGGCCTCTGCAGCAAATATCCTTTCTGCCAATGGCTTAAATGGATCCGGTGTTTTTTCTACACTGGTAAATACCTGTTGCAATAAAGGCAGGTTCCAGTCGCGCACATCAATAATATCTACTGTATGGGCCGTGGTTGCCGTTAACTGTTTTTTCAGGAACAATGCCACCCTGTGCGATACACTATCTTTTCTGGGGCTTCCTGATATGATTTCAATATTCATATATCGTATTTTTTGCGGGTACTTATGCCACGCGGTCATTTAATGATTAATGGGCACTTCTATAACAATAAATTCTGCTTCCTGTTCAATATGAACGGCAAAACTATCCGTTTCCCATATTCCGATAGCATCCCTTACACCCAATATTTTTCCGCCAACTGAAAGTTCTCCATCGAGTACAAACAGGTAAACCGCCTTATTAACAGGGTTAAATGTATAGTCAAAGGCTTTGCCTTTCTCAAACCATCCTAAACTGAGTTGTGCGTTTTGGTTGATCCAGCAATGATTAACCCCTTCCTCATTGCTAACGATAGTTTGCAAACTATTCTTCCGCTTTTCTTTCGGAAAATATCTTTTTTGATACCGTGGTTGAATATTCTCCAATTTGGGTTCGATCCAGATCTGCAAAAATTTCACGTCCTCTTCCGCAATATTGTATTCTTCATGTCTCAGGCCCGTTCCCGCACTCATAATTTGAACCCAGTCTGTTTCTACTACTTCAGCATACCCCATCGTATCCTTATGATTCATCTTTCCCTGTAACATTACACTAATGATCTCCATGTTCACATGTGGATGCAAACCAAAACCACCCTTGGGTTTTACTATATCATCATTGAACGTGTGTAAAAGTCCAAAACCTTTCTTAACCGGGTTTGCGTATGAAGAAAAGCTGAACGAGAATTTACTCTGCAGCCAGCCAATATCTTTTGTGCCTCTTTCTTCTGCGGGATAGAATATGTGTTGCATACAATGTTTTTTAAGCTAAATGACTATTGATCCCGATCTCACCCATTAGTGTTTTTGAAACCGGGCAGGCTTTTGCAATTTGCAATAACCGGTTACGCTGTGTTTCATCAAGATCACCTTCCAGTTTTATGGAACGGGTAAAAATGGTTTTGTTATCTATTCTTTCCAGGCTAACCGTTACATCTATGCCTGTTATTTTCCATTCCTTTCTGTCGGCATACATCCGCAAAGTAATCGCAGTACAACTGGCCAGCGAGGCTTCCAGGATCTCATCCGGTGCGGGCCCGGTATCTCCTCCTCCTTTACCTATTGGTTCATCTGATACAAATTCGTGTCTTCCGTCCTGGAGCTTTACACTGTAATGTGTGGAGGCAATGCTGGCAGTTGTCATACTGAAAATTTTTAAACGGTGGCCAACCGGGTTTTTACAATACCGATGTATGTATCCTTTAGCTGATAAATGGCCAGGCCATTCAGTATTAGCATCAGTACACCAATTCCAGGTTGTTGTGCAATCAGTAATTCAAATAAAAGAATATTCACAGTAATCGGTGCTATGAGCAATAAAGCCAAAGCCCTTGTTTTGGGCACTAACATTAATAAAGCTAAACTTAGTTCCAGTATTTTTACTACTAACAGAAACTTAGTTGTAAACAACAGGCCTGCAAAAGTTCCTGCATTCCCTGTCATTGCTGGCATGGCAATGAAGTGAAAGAAATAATTGGATCCGAATACGAGATAGATAAGCGCCAGTAAATATACCGGCAGAGATTTGATGATTTTCATGTGTTTTATATCAGAATGTTAAAAAATATTTTCTACCTGGTAAAGCTGTATGTCCCGGTCGCTGGGTGAAAACATTTCAGCATAATCCGTCTTTCCGATTATCGAAAGGTTTTTCACCGCAGCGTCGCAGAGAGGAAGCGGTTACACAGAATGATATCGAACAGATCTATCTATGTAAAATTCCCTGTTCAATATCCGATATGCTCATTATGGTTGTTTGATCATTTGTACGGCTAAATGCAGTTTTACCTCATCACTTACAACTATTCCGCCGGCTTCTGTGGTGGCACTCCAAACCAGGCCAAAATCTTTACGGTTAATCTTTCCGCCAATTTCAAAACCGGCTTTCACCTGTCCGTAAGGATCCGTCATCGTTCCGCCGTATTCTACTGCTAATTGAACGGGCTTGGTAATACCACGGATGGTAAGGTCGCCATTCAAAGCATATTCAGTATCGGTCAGTTTTTGGAATGATGAAGAAACGAAACTGAGTTTCGGAAATGTATCTGCGGCAAAGAAATCTTCGCTTTTCAGGTGTCCGTCACGTTGTTCGTTGTTGGTAGAGATACTGTTTACCTCCGCTTCAAAAGAAATTTTTGCATCGCTGAAATCAGCGGCTGCGGATTCAAGGGTAGCATCAAACTGTGTGAAGCTGCCGGTTACATTGGTGATCATCAGGTGTTTCACTTTAAAAGTGACTTCACTGTGTGCTGTGTCGATTTTGTACGTTGACATGATTATTTGTTTTAGGTTTTACTTAATTATCGAATTCGCGGACCCGTCTGCCGACAGGCAGGTTGCGTATTAACGAATGATTTATATTTTGTCCATGGACGATTTTCTTTTACTCTTCAATCAAAACACCCATCTTACCCAACTGGTAATCGCGGAATGCTTCCATTAATTCTGTTTGGTTATTCATTACAAAGGGGCCGTGTGAAGCAACGGGTTCATTTAATGGTTCTCCGGTTCCGATGAAGAGATGTGTATCTTCCAATGCCTCCAGTTCAAATCCTTCACCGTCGTGATTAAATACGGCCACATATTTTTCATCTACTTCACCATCACCGGTCACATTTAATTTTCCGGTGGTGATATATATAAACGCATTGTGTGTTTCAGGAATAGCAAAGAAAAATGTAGCGCCTTTCTTCATACTCGCTGTAAATGTATTTACGGAAGATAGTGTATGGATGGGGCCTTTTACATTATTCAGTTCGCCTGCAATCACATTCACTTCTGTTAATCCATCTTCCGATTTCAGTACGGGTGTTTGTTCTGCCGTTAAAGGCTGATAAGACGGAGCATCCATTTTATGCTTGGCCGGTGTGTTCACCCATAATTGTATGAGTTCCTGTCTGCCGCCAATTGCATGAATATCTGCCGGTGGTCTTTCGCTGTGTATCACGCCCATGCCAGCATTCATCCATTGCGTACCGCCGGCATATACCACATTATCATTGCCACGGCTGTCGCGGTGATGAACACCCCCTTTGAAAATAAAGCTCACGGGAGAAAAGCCACGGTGCGGATGGGGCCCTACCCCTGCATGTTTGGTATCAATATGCGTTGGTACTTTAATATCTGCATGGTGCAGTAACAAAAAGGGATCTATTTGTTCTGCTTTGGCAGAAGGAAAGGGTTGCCGGATGGGCATACCACCCATATCCATCGGCTGGGCATATAAAATACTTTTGATGGTTCTGTTCGTTTTCATAGTTACACTCTTTCTATTTGCATGGGTATATCGATCAATAAAATCTCTACATCGGTATCGGCTTTGATGTTGATTTTGTCGGTTTCATATACACCCAAACCATCTCTTGTTTCCAATACCTGGTCATTTACCGTTACATTTCCTTTCAGTACAAATACATAAACACCATTTCCTTCTTTGTGTATTTTATATTCGATAGCGGTTGTATTAGTCAGGTCTGCAAGTGAGAACCATGCATCCTGGTTGATCCATACTGCATTTTCATCATCCGGCGCTACCACTGTTTTTATTTTATTAAGCCTGTCTTCATGTGTAAAGGATTTCTGCTCGTAGCGGGGCTCAATATTTTTTTCTTTTGGGAATACCCAGATTTGTAAGAATTTGACTTCTTTGTCTTTATTCGCATTCATTTCGCTGTGGGCAATACCGCTTCCGGCGCTCATAATCTGAACATCCCCTTGCCGGATAATTTTATCCCGGCCCGTGCTATCCGTATGGTGCAGGTCGCCGGATAAGGGGATGGATACGATCTCCATATTATCATGCGGATGTTTACCAAAACCCATCCCCGCTGCAACGGTATCATCATTTAAAACACGCAGTGTCCCAAAATGAACACGTGAAGGATCATGGTATTCCCCAAAACTAAATGTGTGGTAACTGTTAAGCCATCCAAAACTGGCATGGCCTCTTGTGTTGGCTTTGTGCAATATCGTTTTCATATAATCTCCTTTTTATACGTGTATATACACGTATTTATTTAAAAAATTTTACTCGGTTGTTCTTACTTTTTCCAATAACTGGTTAAGCATGGCTGCATCTTCATTGCTGATTACAATGGAGCCTTCCATCACTTTCGCTACCGTCTCAGTACTGGCTTCTAGTATGGCAATGCCGCTTTGGGTTAAAGTAATCACGGTTTCTCTTTTATCGATGTGAGAAGTGGATCGCTTTACCAGCTTCTTTACTTCCAATCGGTCAATGATCCTGGGTACATTAGAGCTTTTCTCTATCATCCGGCAGGCAACATCGCGAACACACATTTGTTCCGGGTATTTACCTTTCAGGATTCGCAACACATTGTACTGCTCATGGGTTAATCCAAATTCCTTCAATTCCTTACTCATTACCGTTTTCAACCACCAGGCTGTGTACAGGGTATTCAAAATTGCCTTATGCACTTCGTCTTTAAATTTAGTACTCTGTATGGCTTGTTCTAATTTCACAACACAAATGTATGTACATACATCTAATTTACCAAATTATTTTTTTTCAGTGGATAGACCATGGTCCATAGACGGTCCGCTACGGGTAATGACAACAACAAAAAACCCGCAAAATATGCGGGTTAATGGATTGATAGTAAGGTGATAATGATTACTGATTGTTTCTTGCACTTGCCGCATTTTCTGCTGCTTTTCTCCACTCATCCAATCCGCCACAGCTGGCAAAATCTTTATCGATCGATACAAAATAGGTTGGGATATGCTCTTTGAACCATTTTTCCAGTGCGCCATTCTTTTTTTCTTCCAATGCTCTTTGTGCAATCTTATTATAGTCTTCCTTCAGGTTTTCGCGGTGCGGATTGGTTCTGTTCTTTAAATAGATCAGTCTTACCACTTTACGGCCACGCTCATCAACATACACTTGTGGTTGCGAAAATTCGCCTGGCTTCAGGGTGCTCAAAGGCTTGATCATCTCTTTATCTAACTGGTCAATATTCACAAACGTGGATCCATCCCGGGAAGAAGCAACCGAACCCGCGCTGAATTTACTATTCTCATCGTCACTGTATTTATTTACGGCCGCACCAAAACTAAGCGAACCATCCAGCAATCTTTTACGGATTGAATCCAGGTGCATTTGGGCTTCTTTGATCTCGTCTTCTGTAACAGGCGGAATACGCAGGATATGTTTTACCACTGCTTCATCGCCCGAACGGCTGATCATCATAATGATATGTAACCCAAATTTAGATTTGATCACCGGCGAGATCTGACCTTCTTTCAAACGGAATGAAGCTGCCAGAAAAGCCGGGTCCCATGTTTTTTCATTACGGTTCAATGAATATTGCCCGCCATTTTCTTTTACCGCCGGATCTTCGCTATACAGTTTGGCCAGCTGGTCAAATTTCTTTACACCCCCCGCTTCTGCCTGTTTTTTGTAATCGTACATCTGCTTGGATACATACTCTTCCACATCCTTATTCGCTTTGGGATGAACAATGATCTGGCTTACTTCTATCTCACTTTCATAATACGGCAAACTGTCTTTCGGAATTTTTGCGAAATAAGCTTTTACTTCATTGGGCGTGATCTTGATTCCGTCAACAATCTTGCTCTGCATCTGCTCAGATAATTTTTGCTCGCGGAAACTTTCACGCATATCTTCCTTTAACTGGTAAATAGTTTTTCCGGCAATTTCTTCCAACACATCTTTTGAACCAAACTGTTGTATCGACTGGCGGATACGGTTATCCATTGTTGCTTCAATCTCGTCTTCTCCAATTTTCAGAGAATCTTTTTGTGCCTGCAGCAATAAAGCTTTGCGGATCAGTTGTCCTTCCAGGATCTGGCACTCCGTTGGCAAAATCACATTTTCCTGTCCCTGCGACTGGCGTTTCAGATCCGACAATGCATTCAATACATCTGAGCGTAAAATAATTTTATCGCCTACCTGACCAACGATCTTGTCTGCCACAATTTTCTTGTTCTGTGCCGATGCCGAAAAAGCGGCAATGGCCATAAAAGCAAAGAGTATTATATAGAGATTCTTCATAAACTTCAATATCTATCAAAAATAGTTAAACTAAGAAGGGAATCGTTAAAGCAAGCGTTAAAGAAGTTAAAAAGGTTAGGAGATAGTTAAAAGGGTTAAAAAGGTTAAAGGCGTTAAATTTTCTATTCAACCTTTTTAACCCTTTTAACCCTTTACTGTTTTAAATAACCTACAGCGTTCGCTTTACTTCCTCTTCTTCAAATGCTTCTACGATATCGCCTACTTTAATATCATTATAATTCTTAATGGTTAATCCGCATTCCATATTGGCCGACACTTCTTTTGCATCATCTTTAAAGCGTTTCAGGCTGCCCAGTTCTGCGGCCTGGCCTTCTCCTTTCGGATATTCCACGATGCCATCGCGGATAATACGGATCTTGCTGTTCCGGGCAATCTTTCCGTCCAGTACAAAACATCCGGCCACGGTGGCTTTATCGAATTTGTATACCTCGCGTACTTCCACGTTGGCGGTGATCTTTTCCTGGAATTTTGGTTCCAGCATACCTTCCATTGCGCTCTTGATCTCGTCGATAGCCTGGTAGATGATGGAGTATAACTTGATCTCCACCCCTTCTGTTTCAGACAATTTATTTGCTTGGGAAGACGGACGTACATTAAAGCCAATCACGATCGCATCTGATGCGGTAGCCAGCAATACATCACTTTCAGAAATTTGTCCTACGCCTTTGTGTACAACACGTATCGCAATTTCTTCTGTTGATAATTTCTGTAAAGAATCGCTCAATGCTTCTACTGAACCATCCACATCACCTTTGATAATGATATTGAGTTCTTTAAAATTACCCAATGCCAAACGGCGCCCGATCTCATCCAGCGTAATATGTTTTCTGGCACGTAATCCCTGCTCACGCAATAACTGTGCACGTTTGGTGGCGGTTTCTTTGGCTTCGGCTTCGTCTTCAAATACTTTGAATTTCTCACCGGCTTGCGGCGCCCCATTCAATCCTAAGATTACAACAGGTGTTGAGGGCGGTGCCACTTCAATACGCTGGTTACGTTCATTGAACATGGCTTTTACGCGGCCGTAATGCTGGCCCGATACAATAAGGTCGCCCTGGTGCAGGGTTCCGTTTTGTACAAGTATAGTAGCCACATATCCACGGCCTTTATCCAATGATGCTTCAATAATGGTTCCTGAACCTTCCCTTTCCGGGTTGGCTTTCAGATCCAGTACTTCAGCTTCGAGCAATACTTTTTCAAGCAAGAGGTCCACATTCAAGCCTTGTTTGGCAGATAATTCCTGGTTCTGGAATTTACCACCCCAGGCTTCCACCAAAATATTCATTTGTGATAACTGCTCGTATATTTTTTGCGGATTGGCCCCGTCTTTATCTATTTTATTTACCGCAAAGATCATTGGTACGCCTGCTGCCTGTGCGTGGCTGATGGCTTCTTTGGTCTGCGGCATCACTGCATCGTCTGCAGCTACTACAATAATGGCGATATCGGTCACTTTCGCACCCCGTCCACGCATAGCGGTAAACGCTTCGTGACCG
>CAZFKE010000003.1:0-4556 GCA_964519475.1 uncultured Sediminibacterium sp. | reverse complement strand
GACCCATGATGGTAACGATCGGGGGCCTGGTGATTTTAGATTCTTCATCCTCTTCATAATCATCATCATCCATTTCATCCACTTCTTCGAGGCCGATGAATTCTACTTCAAAACCAAACTCACTTGACACCAGTTCAATTACCTCTGCATCCAAACGCTGGTTAATGGATACCATGATACCCAGGTTCATACATTTACCGATCACATCGGCAAAGCTTACATCCATCAGGTTGGCCAACTCACTTACGGTAACAAATTCGGTTACCTGCAGTTTGTTGTCTACCTCTTCATCGCCCATATTTTCCGCTGCTTCATCACGTTTTGCACGACGGTATTTGGCTTTCAGGCTCTTACCACGTCCACCCGTACCGGCCAGCTTGGCCTGGGTTTCGCGGATCTTTTCCTGTATGGCTTTCTGATCAATTTCTTTGTCTTCACGGCGTACCGGCGCATTCCTGTCGCGGTTTCCACCAGCACGGTTTCCGCCACCGCCTTGTCCGCCACGGTTAAATCCACCACCTTGTCCGCCGCGATCTGCACCACCGCCACGGTTATTCGCCGGAACAATTGGGCGGTTAGGACCGGTGAGTTTGCCGCTCGCATCACGTTGCGGTTCGTTGGAACCCGCAGCGGTTGTATCTCCTTTTTTATCAACAGGGATACGTTTGCGTTTGCGTTTTTCATCCCTGCCCATTGGCTTAGGACGGGTATCGCTGTTAACGGGAAGATCGATCTTACCCAAAATTTTGGGGCCTTCTAATTTTTCCGCTTTAATATTTTCGATGGTTGGGCCGGCTTCTTCTTCGGGCCTGGCTACTGGTGCCGGGGTAAAGACGGTCGTAGGTGCTTCAACCGGTTCTTCTGCTTTTTTGGCCTTAGCTACGGGTTTTGCTTCTGCTTTGGGTTGTTCGGTTGTTTCCTCTTTCTTCTTGGCCGACTTCTTAGGCCGGGTAGACGAGTCGATAGCAGAAAGATCAATTTTATTGATCACTTTGGTACCTTCCAGTTCCGGCGCTTCTATTTTCATATGCCCTGCTTCTGCTACTTTCTCTTCCACTACTACCTGAGGTACGGGTGCCGGAGGTATTTCTACTATAATAGCTGGGGCGGGTTCTGCGGCTTTGAGTTCTTCTTTAACCGGTAGCGGGGCGGGTGCTACGGGTTTTTTCTCTTCTTTACTGCGGAATGAAATCTCTTCCTCGTCTTTTTTCTTCTTGCTTTCTCCCTGGGCACCTTTGGGTATTTCTACCTGATCGGCTTTGTTCTTGGCTACTTTATCGCTCTGGAACTCTGCCTGAAGTGCATAGTACTGGTCTTCCTGGAGCTTTGCGGTAGGCTTCAGGTCATCCCGGTTAAATCCTTTCTTCACCAAAAATTCAATAAGGGTGTCCTGACCAATATTGAATTCTTTGGCGGCTGCTAACAGTCTAGGTAATTTCAGTTCTGACATTCAGTGTTTTTTAGTCCATGGTCAATGGTTAATGGTCCATTGACTATGGACCATGAGCTATTGACTCTTTTATTCTTTATGGGTACAACTACTTAGTGAAACAAGGTTTTATCAAGTGCTTCGACAAAGATAGTCTCTTAATAGCTGCTTATTCTTCTCTATCAAACTCTTCCTGCAAGATTCTCCTTACTTCTTCAATGGTTTCCTTTTCCAGATCGGTTCTTCTTTCCAGTTCTTCCGCAGTCAGTTTCAGAATACTGCGGGCAGTATCGCAACCGATGCGTTTGAATTCCTCAATCACCCATGGTTCAATCTCATCTGCAAATTCATCCAGGTCGATATCAAATTCATCCACCACTTCTTCGTCTTCACGATACACATCAATTTCATAACCGGTGAGTTCGCAAGCCAGTTTGATGTTTACACCCCGGCGCCCGATGGCCAGAGAAACCTGGTCGGCTTTAAGGTAAACTTCTGCGTGCTTCTTATCATTATCCAATTCCATATAACTGATCTTAGCCGGTGTTAAGGAACGCTGGATCAGCAACTGAATATTGGTTGTAAAATTGATCACATCGATATTCTCATTTTTCAGTTCACGAACGATGCCATGGATACGGCTGCCTTTCATACCTACGCAGGCGCCAACGGGATCGATACGGTCGTCGTAAGATTCCACCGCTACTTTTGCCCTTTCTCCCGGATCGCGGACAATCTTTTTGATAGCGATTAGGCCGTCGAATATTTCTGGTACTTCTATCTCGAGCAATTTGGCAAGGAACAGCGGACTGGTTCTTGACAGGATAATTACCGGAGAATTGTTTTTCAGGTCAACACGTGCTACCACCGCGCGGATATTTTCCCCTTTCTTGAAATAATCCTGCGGGATCTGTTCTGATTTAGGAAGGATCAGTTCATTGCCTTCTTCATCCAGTAATAAAACTTCTTTCTTCCAAACCTGGTAAACTTCGGCGCTGATGATATCACCTACACGGGCACCATATTTTTGAATCAATACATTTTTCTTCAGGTCGCTGATACGGCTGGCCAGGGTTTGTTTGGCAGCCAGGATAGCGCGGCGTCCGAAATCGAGTATATCAATCTCTTCATATAATTCTTCACCTACTTCAAAATCGGGTTCTATTTTAGCGGCATCGGTATAACCAACTTCAGCCAGGGGATCCAATACTTCACCATCTTCCACGATCATGCGGCGGCGAATGATCTCGAGATCACCTTTTTCGGCGTTTACAATTACATCAAAATTATCATCGCTGCCAAACTTCTTCCGGAGCAGGGTTTTGAACACATCTTCCACGACTTTCATCATCGTGGGACGATCAATGTTCTCTGCATCTTTAAACTCCTGGAATGCCTCAATTAAGTTGATACTTGCCATATCTGAATGTTTAAGTTCCCATTCATGCGCAAACGCATGAAGATTTAAAATTTAATTTGAACGTTTGTTGTTTTTATGTTGTTAAATGGAATCACCAATTGTTGGGTAACTGCTTTTTTACCTTTTCCTTCCGTGTATTCAATAATGATATCTGCTTCGGTTACAGTAAGCAGTTTGCCTTCTTTCCTTGTGTCGTCTGTAAAATTCACTTCCACATCGCGGCCAATATTTTTTAGGTATTGACGGTGCATTTTTATTGGCTCATCCAAACCGGGAGACGATACTTCCAGTGAAAACTCGCCTTCGGGATACATACCGGCTTCCTCAATCAGTTTATACAGCTTTCTGTTGAAGCGAACACATTTTTCGATCGTGATGCCATTATCGCCATCCATAAACACTTTGATATTATGGGTGGGTTTGATGTGTAAAGACACTAAAAAGTATTCCGGCTCTTCTGCCAGCATGCCGGTAAGCATCTTTTCTATCGTAGATATTGCTGTTTCGTTCACCATATAAAAAAGGAGAAGGGAACGATAGTCGTTCCCTTCTTTTGTGTCTTTGTATAGTGCAAATGTAGGGGAATATTGAATATTGAATGACAAAAGTTGAAGAAATTGTTATTGTTCTACAATCTTTCCCTTCATCACTCGTCATGCAAAATTCCATATTCGATATTCTTTACCTTTACCCGCTTATGACCAAGTTGATTATCTACGGGATCCTGCTTTACCTGCTCTACAAATTTGTATTTGAGCTGGTGATCCCTGTAAGTAAAGCCACCTCCCAGGTAAAAGACAAGATCAAAGAGATGCAGGAGCAGCAAATACGGCAACAGCAACAGTATGAGGCGCAAGCCGCACAGGCGCAGCAGGCAAAACAGGCTGAAACGAAAGCCGGTGGCGATTATATTGAATTTGAAGAGGTAAAACCCTGATTTCCCTTACAGGTCTAAATCCAGTACCGTAACCGGTGAAACAAGGTGGGTGGTTTGCAATCCTGCTTTTTGGGCGCCTTCTATATTTTTATAAGTGTCGTCTATAAATAAGGTTTCTGCCGAAAGTAAGCCTTGTTCCTCCAGTATTTTTTGATAGGATTCTATATACGGTTTACGCAGACCCAGCTCATGAGAATAATAGGCCTTGATAAAATAACTGTCAAAATCCATGCATCCATTCTCCCTGGCCAATATCTCCTTAAACGCTTTATAATGAATGATATTGGTGTTGGAGAACAGGTACACTTTGTAGTTTTTACTTATTTTCTCAAGCCATTGCAGCCTTTCTGGGGGGAAATCCAGCAATAAGGCATTCCAGGCGATTTTGATCTGATCGTCAGAAAGTTCTGTGTTGGTAGCTTCTCTGAATTTTTGATAAAATGTTTCTGCGCTTATTTTGCCGGTTTCCAGTTCTTCGAACAGGTCGTTGGAATGGTGTTGCGTAAACATTTCCGAAAAATCTGTAATACCCAGCGCCATAAAAGCCTGTTCGGTAAGCTTAAAATTGAGGTTCATGAATATGCCGCCGAGGTCGAAGATGATGTTTTTGATGGGTTGCATAAGGCAAAATATAGAATAGAAACCAAACTTGTGTTGGAGAATATATTGATTTAGCTATTTTTGCGCCTCTTATGTATTCCGGGCAACCGGAATTCAGGGCCTATAGCTCAGTTGGTTAGAGCACCTGACTCATAATCAGGGGGTCCCAG
>CAZFKE010000002.1:322321-409799 GCA_964519475.1 uncultured Sediminibacterium sp. | reverse complement strand
ACGATCCATGCATATTCTCCGCGGATATAGATATACGTTGCCTTACTACCCAATGCAAAAGAAGAAACGATCAATCCTTCGATCAACAGGTGTGGAAGAAATTCCATCAGGTACCTGTCTTTAAAAGTTCCCGGCTCACTCTCATCGGCATTACAAACCAGGTGGCGTGGAACGCCTTCGGGCTTGGCAATAAAGCTCCATTTCATTCCCGCAGGAAAACCGGCACCACCACGGCCACGCAATCCGCTTTTTTTCACTTCTTCAACAATCGTTTCCGGGCTCATGGTCTTAAGGGCTTTCTCTACGCTGCGGTAACCACCTTCACGGCGATACACCTCATAAGAGCGGATGCCTTCTACCTGTGCTTTTTCTAGTAATAATTTTACACCCATATTTGAAAGTCAAAAGTCAAAAGTTAAAAGTCAAAACAGAACCTTTAATTTTTTACTTTTTAATTTTTACTTTTTAATTATTTGCTGCTGCTTTTTTTCTACACTCTTCTATAATGGCATCTACTTTCTCTTTTGTTAAATGCTCACGATAGTGTTTACCTAACTGCATCATCGGCGCATAACCGCAGGCACCTAAACACTCAACCGTTTTTAAAGTAAATAATCCATCTGTACTTGTCTCGCCGGGTTTAATGCTCAACTTCTCCCCGATATAGGCAATCATATCATCACTGCCACGCAACATACATGGCCCCGTTTGACAAACTTCAAACATATACCTCCCAACTGGTTTCAGGTTGTACATGCTGTAAAAAGTAGCTACCTCATACACTTCAATGGGTGCGATATGCAGGAGCTCTGCCACATAATCCATGGTCTCACTGCTCAGCCATCCGCCAAAAGAATCCTGTGCCAGGTGTAATACAGGCAACAAAGCACTTTTTTGTTTTCCTTCCGGATAGCGTGCTACCAGGCGGTTAAACTCTGTTAATTGTGTTTCTGAAAATTTTGTCATACTATATTTCAAATTTGAAAATTTGAAAATTTGAAAATTTGAAAATGAAAACAGCTGGGTTTTTGACCTTCCATTTTCAAATTTTCAAATTGCCACATTTTCAAATTAAGTATTTACGCATCCATCTCCCCCGCAATCAAATTCAAACTGCTCATCGTTACAATCGCATCACTTAACATACCACCTGTTACCAATTCGGGATAAGCCTGGTAATAAATAAAACAAGGCCTGCGGAAATGCAGTCGGAACGGTGCGCGGCCGCCATCGCTGATCAGGTAAAAACCTAATTCGCCATTACCGCCTTCAACCGATTTATATACTTCTCCCTTGGGCATATCCACTTCTCCCATAATGATCTTAAAATGCCAGATCAGGGCTTCCATCTTGGTGTATACATCTTCTTTTTCAGGAAGATAATATTCCGGAACATTGGCATGAAACACTTCTGCTTCTTCTCCTTTAAATTCCTGGATCTTTCTGTAAGCCTGTTGTATAATGCTTAAGCTCTGCCACATTTCTTCGTTACGCACTAAAAAACGGTCATAGTTATCACCTGTTTTTCCAACCGGGATACTGAAATCGAAATCTTCATAACTGCTGTACGGGCTGTGCACACGCACGTCATAATCCACACCTGTTGCACGAAGGTTTGGGCCGGTAAAACCATAGTTCAATGCACGCTCGGCACTAATGCCACCGGTGCCAATGGTACGGTCCATAAAAATGCGGTTGCGTGTAAACAGGTTCTCAAATTCTTTTAATACAGACGGATATTCTTTTAAGAATTTCTCGAGTTTCGTAAACGCTGTATTTGTGAAATTCCTTTCAAAGCCGCCAATACGCCCAATATTAGTAGTAAGGCGGGACCCACATACTTCTTCATATATTTCATAGATTAATTCGCGGTATTGCATTACATACAGAAAGCCGGTATAGGCACCGGTATCCACACCTACAATCGAATTACAGATCAAATGGTCTGAGATCCGTGCCAGCTCCATAATGATGATACGGAGATAATCTACACGCTTAGGTGTCTGCACATTCAGCAATTTCTCACAAGTCAGGTGCCAGCCCATATTATTAATAGGGCTGCTGCAATAATTCAAACGGTCTGTCAACGGCGTAATCTGGTACAA
The DNA here is from genome assembly GCA_964519475.1 of uncultured Sediminibacterium sp. GTDB lineage: Bacteria > Bacteroidota > Bacteroidia > Chitinophagales > Chitinophagaceae > Sediminibacterium. The sequence goes on along the minus strand of CAZFKE010000002.1, from coordinate 407,694 downwards.
AGGCCTGCGCTCGGCAATCTTCTCAAAGGCACGGTGTATATAACCTACCGTAGATTCGGTAGACACAATACGCTCGCCATCCAGCTCCATAATATTCTGGAACACACCATGGGTGGCGGGGTGCGTAGGGCCCACGTTCAACGTAGTGGTCTGTTTCTCTATCGAGCCTTCCGGCAGTTTAATATGGTGATGGTATTGCTCAGTCATTGCTAATCCACTTTTTGTAAGGTCTGTGGTTTGTTGTCTATGGCCTGTTGTTGTTAAAAGTTTGCAGTGAATCGTCAGCGGTCAACCACAGACCACAAACGACAGACTACAGACTGGTTTATCCCCGTCCAAACATCTCATCATCCTTATCCACCCTTGTCTGGTCTTCCAACGGGTACTCTTTCCGCATCGGAAAATAATCCATCTCATCTACATTCAATATTCGCTTCAGGTTAGGATGGCCCACAAAATTTACTCCGTAAAAATCATAGGTCTCACGCTCCATCCAGTTGGCACTTGCAAACAGTTTAGAAGCGGTATAAATATCCGGTTCAGTAATATCTGTAAATACTTTAAAACGGATACGCACATTAGCGGCAAGGTTATGCAAGTGATACACCACAGCCAGTTCGCGGCCGGGTTGATCAGGATAATTCACCGCACACAAATCCGTCAGAAAACGGAACCCCAGTTCTTCCTCATCATACAGGTACTGCAACACTTTCAGGTTATTGTCTTTGGCCGCTTCAAAGCTGAGCATACCATAATCATCCACAAAATGGAAAACCGCTTCGCCGAATTTTGCTGTAAGTTTCTGTTGTATTGTTTCGTTTGTTAAACTCATACCCAAATCCGCCTCAGGCGGACTATTAATTTAGTTTTCCTAATGATAATTCGTTCCCTAAATTTTATTCAGATTACTCCTTAATTCCCCTTCAGGGGATTAGGGGGTATCTATTCTATTCCGTACCCATTCATCAACAATTTATACTGCTCACTATTTCTTCTGCGTATACTTTCCTGTCCTACCAGCTCCTGTATCTTCATAAAACCATCAATGATCGCTTCAGGTCTTGGGGGGCAACCCGGTACATATACATCAACCGGTATAATTTGGTCAATCCCCTGTAAAACGCTGTAAGAGTCAAAAATACCGCCACTGGAAGCACACGCACCCACAGCGATCACCCAACGGGGTTCTGCCATTTGCAGGTAAACCTGGCGTAATACCGGGCCCATTTTTTTGGCTATGGTTCCCATTACCATCAGCAGATCGCACTGGCGGGGAGAGAAGCCTACCCTTTCGGCACCGAACCGTGCAATATCATAGTGCGGGGCCATGGTAGCCATGAATTCAATACCGCAACAGGAAGTGGCAAAAGGCAGGGGCCACATAGAATTCTTGCGGGCCAGGCCCACCACATCGCTCAGTTTGGACGTAAAGAAACCTTCCCCGGCATACCCTTCCGGCGCCTCTGCAACGCCAACGGCATCCTTGATATTGGCTTCTTTGGGATGAATATTAAATCGTACCGGACGTGACATATGTTTTAATTAGTAATTAGTAATTAGTAATTAGTAATTAGTAATTGAATAACCATTGTGTTTACTAAATGTTTGGCTATTATGAATTACTGATTTTTAATTATCAATTGGTTTTCAGTCTTCCCATTTAAGGGCGCCTTTCTTAATGATATATATAAACCCTACAAGAAAAAACGCTACAAACATTAATACGGCACCGAATCCCCCCCAGCCCAGTTCACGGAAATTGACTGCGTAGGGGTAGAAGAAGATCACCTCTACATCAAATAATACAAACAAAATAGCCACCAGGAAATACTTGATGGCCATAGGCTGACGTGCGTTACCATGTGTTTCAATACCACTGGCAAAGTTCTCTAATTTATCGGCTGTTTTACGTTTGGGGCCTACCCAGGCAGATACACCGATCATGGTGGCTACAAAGCCAGCCGCAAAGATCAATTGCACCCCAATCGGGAAATAATTAACTGCTGAATTTGACGCACTTGCATCTAATAAAAAAGAAAGCCAGCTCATGGAATAGCATTAATGTGGCGCAAAAATACGCTTGTGAAGGATATAAAAGAAAAACTCCCCGATAATGGGGAGTTTTTTCGGGTATTTTTTATTTTTATCCTTTACCGCCTGCTCCGGCTGCGCCTCCTGTTTTTTTAACAGGTGCCTGAGGTTTGCTGTAATAATCAATGTTTTTCTGGAATTCAGATCTGGCACCTGTGGCAAACTTGTTGTTATCGTCGTTCGGATCAGGGAAGGCTGCCAGCATACTATCGGTAATATCAATCGCTTTCTGACAAAGTACCAGGAACTGGTCAAGCACTTCGGTTTTTTGTGCGGTTGCCGAACTTGGTGGTTTCAGTTCCGGGTTCCGCTTCATCGCATTTATCTGATTACTATAAGTGTATACAATAAAGTATTGGTTTCTGAAAATATCTACTTTGTATTTGTCTTTGCTAAGAACGCTGTACACAGAATCCAGGTAGATCAGGTTATTGATCGCAATTCCTTTGGTAGTATCCGGATCTGCGGCCAGGGATGCCCTTTTAAAAAAGTTATATGGCTGCGGCTTATCGGGAAAAGCAGACATATAGGTTTTTGCCAAAGCAATGGTCTGGGTATAGTCTTTCGCTAAAAACGCTGCATTGGTAAGCCTATAATGGTCTGCCTCGCTCATACTGCCTTTTAAAGCAATCGCTTTTTGTATCCACAGGAGTTGTTGAGGATACATTTTCCCTTTTGCAAACAGGTCCGCCGCCTGATTGGCATAGTTAATCTTGTTTATTTTGGAAGTATCATTATTCATGGCTTTCTCCAGGTAACCCACTGCCTCTGTCTCACTGCCCGGGAATTTGGAAAATACTTTTACGGCCAGATCATAATCGGAAGGAACCACTTTATCTACCGGCGAATTTGAAAAATATTTCTGAAGGTAGTTTTTAGCCTGAACAGAATCACCGATCCTGTCATAGTTCAATGCATAGAGGATATCCAGCTTGGGTAATACCTTAGCGCCTACGGCTGCATCCAGTTCTTTTACTTTAGCCAGTGACTCATTGTTTTTACCGGCACGGAAAAGATAATCGGCCAGGTATAGATCATTGGCCGGGTCTTTCTCTGCATTGGCCACAAATTTATCCAGGTATTCTTTGGCCTTAACTACATCCCTGTTGGCATAGTATTCGTAAAATGCATAGTACACAGGTGGAAAACCAGGGTCTGCGGCGATGGCATTATTGAAATATTGTTCAAACAGGTCTTTGTTATTCTGGCTCTGGTAAATCTTGCCGATACGGTACATTGCTTTCGCATTCTTTGGATCGCGGTTGATGGCTTCCTGGTATGCTTTTACGGCTTCTCCTCCATTTTCACCACCCATTTTTAGGTAGTTAATACCCATATTGATATAAATATCCGGATTGGTAAGATCGATAGCGGCCGCCTGTTTCAGTTTATCTATGGCATAGGCATGGTCACCGAGATTACTGCTAACATACGCATTGGCACGGCCGATTGCATTTAAAATAGCCGGGTTGGGTTTGCCTTTGTTCTTTCCTTTGGTTTCGGTTGTTGCTGTAATGGCCTGCTCAAATTTCTGTTTTACAGCATTCATGTCGCCACCTTCCAGTATTTCCACATGGCCCATGCCTACCAGTAACCAGGCATCACTGCCTAATTCCTGCAGGCTTTTTTGGTAAAGGGCTTTGGCAGCAGCTACCTGTTCTTTGGATGGGTCACCACCGTCGGTTGCCATTAATGCCTGGCCCAGCCAATACACATTCTGGGGATCTTTCGGATTGGCATCATAAGCTTTCTGAAATGCTTCTTTTGCACTTTTGATCTTGTCGTAATTCAGTTATTTGATTACCTCAGGTAACTGGGCCATCAAACACTGTGCAGCAAGCATTGCTGTTAACATCAGAGAAACGGTCTTCTTCATTGTTCGTTTGTTTATAATTAGGGTGTCAATCTGCATCTTTGATTTTTCCCAGCCTGCTGTTAAAACCCATTTTGGCAGGTACCAGAAAAGACCTTCTGAAAATCAGCTGCCCTCTTTCCAGGCTCATAAAGTTCATGAACCCTGTGCCGAGGCCGGCTGCATTTTCCTTCAGTATATAATACAATGGACGTGCCAAAGGGTACTCGCCATATGCCAAGGATGCCTGCGAAGGCTTGGCAAACAGGTCTTTCTCCTCACATTTAACACATTCCACCAAAACTGTCCGTATCTTTTTCAAATAAGCCTTTTGTTTTAGATCGTAACTATCGCCTATCCAGCTCAAGCCTACGAAACCCATCATGCCCGGGTTATTGGATACCAACTCCAACACCTTATCGCTACCCTCAGAGGCAACCACGTTAGCACCAAATGCTGCACCACGTAAAACACTATCCTGTAAATACCTGACAGTGCTGGTCGCATTTTTCCCATCCATTACGACAGTCATTTTATTCCTGCCACTCAGGACATCTTTTAACTGTGCGATCGTAAACACACTGTCTTTCGACTCCCTGTTCACAATCGCCACCACTGCATCGTACGCTAAAATGCCATATTGTGGTTTGTAAGAAAGTATACTCTCAAAGATCGATGACTCTTTATCTGTAAGCCCTTTGGCTACAATAACCATTCTGGTACTATCAGACTGCAAATCCCTGAAACAGGCTGCTTCCGACTTGTAAGAAATATGGATGGTAGTGTTGGGAAAAGAAGAATGGTGAACCCTTAATTGCTCTTCGATCACCGGTTTAAAACTTTCGTCTACGCTGATATGGATAGAACCTTTCGTTGGCGTGTCCCTGGTATCTTCTTTTTTCCCCTTCGTATCACATGAAACAAAGAACATCGTTACACTTAGTAACCCACCGAATAACACACTGTTTCTCATCTTAATAATTTCTCTTAACACCCCTGTATAACCGAAAGCCGCCGTAAAGCAAACAGATCCCTCCAAAAAAATACCTGAAAAGATCATTGTCTTTATCAGTCAGTTGATCAATGTGTAATTGAACAGCAAAGAGCATAATAACCGCCATTCCCAGAAATAAAATGGACATGGTTATGTCATAAGCAATCCGCATTAAATTATAACTTTTGGTCTGTTTATCTTTAAAACCGCTTTCCATTTAACATTCTATTAAAACAGGGATGGGCAATTTAGGTAATAATTTTATTCGTGAACACAATTGCCACCTGCATTTTGAAACAAATCATCTGTTCTTTATTGAAGATGCACCGAAATGCTGATTTCCATAACTAGATTGTTATATATGCTAATACATGTTAGTACGAAAGGGCTGACTGTGGAAGCATTCGGCATGAATCCTTGTGGAACAGTATCTTTGATGTTATGAAAATTTTGATGGTATGCCTGGGTAATATCTGCAGGAGTCCATTGGCAGAAGGGGTCTTACAACATAAAGCAAGAGAAGCCGGGCTTGACTGGACAGTTGACAGCGCCGGAACCGCAGGCTATCATATAGGAGAACAACCGCATGTGTTATCACAAAAAGTGGCATTGTTGAATGGCGTGGATATCCGTAAGCAGCGTTGCCGGCAGTTTGTTAAACAGGATATGCAACGGTTTAACAGGATCTATGTGATGGACCTGGATAATTATGCTGAAGTAAAAAGGATCAGCGGGGATGTATGGGAAGATGAAAAAGTGCATTTGTTGCTGGATGCAATTTATCCGGGAGAAAATAAAGAAGTGCCCGACCCATGGTACGGCACTGAACAGGATTATCATTTTGTATTTGATATAGTAAGCAGGGCTTGCGAGAAGATCATTGATACCTATCGGTAAGTCTGGAGTGAGGGTGATTTGTGTTTTAACTTTTAAATTTTGACTTTCGACTTCCTCAACCAATCCCTATTTTTACCACTTTAACGAATGTAACAACGATATTTTCAGATGAGCAAACCCGGCTTACCACAAGGAACCAGAGATTTTGGTGCGGCAGTAGTACGCAAACGCAATTATATTTTTCATACCATTCGTTCTGTATTTGAATTGTATGGATTTCAGCCCTTGGAAACACCGGCCATGGAAAACCTGGATACCTTGATGGGTAAATATGGTGAGGAAGGGGATAAGCTGATCTTCAAAATATTAAACAACGGTTTGGATAATTCTGATAAGCATGCACAGGCAAAAGAAGATTTTGAAAAAGTATTATCAGGAAAAAATACCAAAGGCATTACGGAAAGAGCATTACGCTACGATCTGACCATCCCTTTTGCAAGATATGTTGCGATGAATTATGGCCAGCTGACACTGCCTTTCAAACGCTATCAGATACAACCCGTTTGGCGGGCCGACCGACCTCAGAAAGGCCGTTACCGTGAGTTCTATCAGTGTGATGCCGATGTAGTGGGAAGTAAGAGTTTATTGAATGAAGTAGAATTGGCCAATATTTATGCAACTGTTTTTGAAAAATTAGGTGTAGGTGTTGAAATAAAGATCAATAGCCGTAAAATACTTGCGGCACTCGCAGAGATTAATGGTGGTGCAGATAAAATGGTTGACATCACCATTGCCATTGATAAACTTGATAAGATCGGTTTGGAAAAAGTAAAAGCAGAACTTGCCGCAAAAGGTTTAACAGAGGAACAGATCAGTACCATTGAAAAATATCTTTCGATAGAAGGCAGCAATACAGAAAAACTTTCTGCACTAAAAACATTGCTTGGTAATAATGCCACCGGCAAAGAAGGCATTGAGGAAATAGAATATCTTCTGAATTATCAACTCCAAACTCCAAACTCCAAACTCCAAACTGACTTCACTCTTGCACGCGGATTAAACTACTACACCGGCATCATCTTCGAAGTAAAAGCGATCGGTGCACAAATAGGCAGCATTGGCGGTGGCGGGCGATATGATGACCTTACCGGTTTATTCGGTGTGCCCAATGTACCCGGCGTAGGTATCAGTTTTGGCGTTGACAGGATCTACGATGTGATGGAAGAGCTGAAATTGTTTCCGGAAGAAGTTCAGTCAGGCACACAGGTTTTGTTTTTCCATCTCGGCGAAGCAGAAAGCAAACAGGCATTTGTACTGATGCAGCAATTGCGTGGAAAAGGTATTGCCTGCGAACTGTTTCATGAGAGTGCAAAATTTGACAAACAATTCAAATACGCTGAAAAAAAACAAATTCCTTACGTTATTATTCTCGGCAGCGAAGAATTAACAAATGGCACCTGCGTAGTAAAGAACCTTGCTAAAGGTGAACAGCAAACTTTGCAACAGGCTGACCTGACAGGCTTTAGCTTTTAGATACGGTGATTTTGGAATTGTATCTCCAGTCCAAGATGGTATTTTTAAACATTTTTATCCTTACTGGCATGATTTTTTCAACTACCTTTTAGAAAAGGGATAATGAAAAGAATCGTGGTATGTGCATCCGTTGTATTACTGATCTTAACATCCTGCAGTAAAAAGGCCCACCCTTCTGCTGAAAAATCAACAAAAAAAAGGGAAACACCTGTCGAGATGCCGGCTAATAAAGAAGCCGCTTTACCTCCAACAGTTGCACCGGCTATAATGGTAACAAGCCCCTTGATCGTGATTGATGGAACTGGGCAGGTGATCAGCTCACGGAATAAGCTTCCCTCGGATATCGCATCCAAAGTAGATTATCATGCGATCGCACGATCGTATACACCGGCGCAAAAACAGAACCTGGTCTATCGTTTTAAAATGCTGCCACCAAGGGTATTGTATGTGCCTGAGAGGCTGGTATCAAAATCCGCACGGGGTTATTACTGTGTGTACAAAAAGAAATTCTGGTACTGGAAAAAAGAGGATGGGCTATTTCATTTAGATGAAACCTATTACCAATAAAAAAGCCGGAAGAAAACTCCGGCCTTTACTATCCTTTATGTATGCCACTCCTATTTAACGGTAATGTTTTGCCATGACGAACTGATCCGCTGCAATTTACCCAGTGCTATCGGGCTGGCATCAGACCTGGTTCCTTCTAACTGATAACCCATTGCATCTATACTTACCCCAATTATTTTTTTATCGGCGTTGCGGTTAAACTTGGCAGTACCCTGAAATTGTACAATGGTGTACAGGTCATCGCTTTTCTTTTCCAGTGCAGATGTGCCTGCTGATGAGGTCATCGTGAGGCCCTCTCCTTCAAGGGCAACAATAACTTCGGCAACCACGCTTCCCTCAGGGAATTTATATTTACCTACATACTGTTGTAAAGTAGAGTCTTTGGGTGCCGGACTTTGTTGCGCCTGCAAAACGGCAACCATGCCAAGGGATAAGCAAAAGAACAGTAACCATTTTTTCATATGCTATTTTTTAGGCTCTTAAAATACTACAATTTGTCAAATCCGCGCTGATCCGTGTCCTAAAAATTATTTATCTGTTTACACAATTAACCGTAACAGTCGTAAATAGGTCTATTGAATAAAAGACAGGGCCCTGAAATGATGTTCCATATGTGCCACATAATCGCAGATTAACCAGGCAAGGGTCTTTGTACCTGTTTTTTCGTATTGAGGGGCTACGGGGTATAACAATATGGTTTCCGGTATTTTTTCCGCCACAAAAATGATCTGTTGATTAATCGATTGCCATAAAGTAAGCAAATGCTGAATAGGCAATTCCTGGTAATGGTTTACCCGCATCAATCCATCCTGCTGATAAGAAGTAATGAGATACGGTTGTTCCACAATCTGTACATCCGTAAACCGCTTCAGGTTATTGATGGCAGAATCAATCAAATGTCCCAAAACCTGCTGTTTGCTCCATTTGCCGGGTATGGGTTGTTTTGTTAATTCTTCAGCGGATAAAGACTGGTATTTTTCAGTGGCTGTTTGCATCAGCCATGCCAGTTGCTTCATCGCCGCAAGAACATCTGTTTCGCTTCCTTTTATAAATCCATCATCCTGCCACATGGTTATTATTTTGAATGTTGAATGCCGTATTTTGAATGTATTGCAACATTCAAAATAATAATTTACAACCCTTCATAAACGACAGCTGCTCCCTGCCCTACCCCAACACACATAGTTGCCAGGCCATATTTTATTTTTTCACGATTCATTTCATGCAATAAAGTGGTAGAAATTCTCGCCCCACTGCAACCTAGCGGATGTCCAATCGCTATAGAACCGCCGTTTACATTTACCTTACTAATATCAAGATCCAACTCTTTGATACAGGCAAGACTTTGCGATGCAAACGCTTCATTCAATTCAATCAATCCCAGGTCACCTGCTGTTAAACCCGCTCTCTGCAAGGCTTTCGATGATGCAGGCACGGGCCCCATTCCCATAATGGCAGGGTCCACACCACAAATACCCATACTAACTATTCGGGCAATGGGTTGCAGGTCGAATTGCTTTACGGCTTCTTCACTGGCTAATAGTAGGGCAGCGGCGCCATCATTGATACCAGATGAATTACCGGCAGTTACGGTTCCGTCTTTGGCAAAAGCAGGTTTTAATCCGGCCAATTTTTCGAGCGATGTCTGGCGCGGATGTTCATCCTCGTTAAACCAGGTGATGAGACGGTCGTTGATCATTTCAACGGCAACGATCTCATTATCCCATTTACCCGCTTCCCGCGCTGCGAAATATTTTTGTTGCGAGGCCAATGCAAAGGCATCCTGTTCTTCCCGACTGATATTCCATTCTCTCGCCACATTCTCCGCGGTTTCTCCCATATTGAAGGGATAGTGCATTTCAGCCAGTTTTTTATTGGTAAAACGCCAGCCGATAGTGGAATCGTAGGTTTCTATTTTCCGGTTCCAGGCGCCCTCGCTTTTGGCGGTAACAAAGGGCGCCCTTGTCATACTTTCTACACCTGCGGCAATATAGACCATTCCCTCGCCGCACATAATGGCCCTTGCGGCATCCATAATGGCTTGTAACCCGCTGGCACATAAACGGTTTACGGTATTGCCGCCCACACTGACCGGCAATCCTGCCAGCAAAGCCGCCATACGGGCTACATCACGGTTATCTTCGCCAGCCTGGTTGGCTGCACCCGCAATCACATCTTCAATGGAAGAAGGGTCAATAGTATCATTACGGCGCAATAAAGAGCTGATCGCATGGGCCAGCAGATCGTCAGGCCGGATAGAACTTAATTTACCACCGTAGCGTCCGACAGGCGTTCTTACGGCATCAATTACATAACAGGTTTTCATATTATCTATGGGTATCAATCATCAAAATAGTAGCGCAAGATATAGTTTGTAACACAAAAATTGCCCCTTCAGTAGCTTAGGAGGTATCTTTGCTGCATGAGCACCCCTTTACCCAACATCCGACATGTAACCGTACCTGAGCTGGAAGAATATTTTCAATCGATCAACGAAAAAAAATTCCGTGTAAAACAGGTGCATGAATGGATATGGCAAAAACATGCCCACAGTTTTGATGAAATGAGTAACCTTAGCAAGGACCTGCGTGCAAAACTGGCTTCCGATTTTTCTTTTCCTGCCTTACGGATAGACGCCACCCAACATAGCGATGACGGCACCATTAAAAGCCGTTTTAAAACTTTTGACGGGCATATGATCGAAGGGGTTTTAATTCCTACTGACGAAAGAAAGACCGCCTGTGTTTCATCGCAGATCGGTTGCAGCCTGAGTTGTAAATTTTGTGCAACCGGTTATATGGATAGGAAACGAAACCTTACTTATGATGAGATCTATGACCAGGTAGTCATGATCAACAAACAAAGCGAAGCGAGTTACGAGAAGAAACTGACCAATATTGTTTTCATGGGTATGGGCGAGCCGCTCATGAATTATAATAATGTGCTCAGATCCATCGAAAGGATTACGGCCGAGGATGGTTTGTTCATGAGCCCTAAACGCATCACCGTTTCCACAGCCGGCGTTGCCAAACAGATCAGGATGCTCGGAGATGATAAAGTGAAATTCAAACTCGCCCTTTCTTTACATGCTCCTACCGATGAGAAAAGGGATAAGATCATGCCGATTAATGAAAGCAATAATATTAAAGTGCTGATTGACGCATTGAATTATTTCTACAAACAAACCGGTAATGAGATCACCCTGGAATATATACTGTTCAAGGATCTGAACGATTCTGAAAAAGATGCGCAGGACCTTACCCGTATTTACAGGCAGGTTCCCGCAGACCTCATTAATATCATCGAATACAACCCGATCGATGCCTTCCGTTTTGCCAAACCTACCGAAGAGGGGATCCAGGGTTTTATGGACATTCTCGATAAAAATAAAGTGAATGCCCGGTTAAGAAGAAGCCGTGGCAAAGACATTGATGCTGCCTGCGGACAGCTAGCCAATAAGGATAAACACTAATGCGCTTTCTGATATAATCATATAAATCCGGTCTTTAGGCTGCATTTATATGATATGCCGCATCTATCAAAAGCATCCCCCGCTTTTACAACCCTTAATTAAGGCTTATGAAAAAGCTGCTTTTATTCTGTTGCATCCTTACCGCGCCCTTGATTATCCTGTTCATTAATATCCTGAATACAGGCGCTTATATACTGCATCATGTATTTCCGGGTAAAAAATAAGTGAAGCGATGGCGCTCAAACCAACTATTCCATAGACCCAACCGGCCTCTGCCTATTTACAACCTTACTTGAAAGATAAGTTACGGACTTGCGGTTTTTTATGATCACTGTACCCAAAATCCTATTCTTTCTTTTTAAGCTACCTTTGCCCTTCCTGTTGCAAAACAGCATTAATCAAAGAACATGAAAAAACAACGTACCGACAACTTCGACAAGTTTGCCAATCAGAAAAGGGGCAGCGCCGTAAAAGAAGCTTTCCGCCAGGAAAAGAAAAAGATCAAATTAGCAGCCCGCGCCGCTGGTGAAGAAATGCGAAAAAAGAAAATCGAAAAACTACGGGGCATTACCAGCGAGGAGATCAAACCTGTAGAACCCAGATTCAAGAAAGAAGATGCAAGGAACAAAGAACAAGGGCCGGGAAATAAGCCGAAGGATACAAAAAGCAAACCCCGGGAAAAAAGCGAAGCAGCCCCTGAAACCGGTGGTAAGAAAAAGCGTTTTGACAAAAGAACCCTGAAACCGAAAAACGAAGCAGCAACTCCAAATCCCAATCCCCAAACTACAAACGCGCCTAGCGAACGTATGCCTCTTAACAAATTCATTGCTCATGCCGGCGTATGCGGCAGGCGTGAAGCGGCTGAGTTGGTAAAAGAAGGTAAAGTAACCGTAAACGGCGATAAGATATTTGAACCCGGCTACAAAGTAACCGGCACTGATAAAGTGATCGTAAAAGGCAAACAGGTTTTTCTGCAAAGAAATGCCGTTTATATTTTATTGAATAAGCCCAAAGATTTCCTCACCACATCCAATGATCCGCAGGGAAGAAAAACAGTGTTGGATTTAGTAAAACACGCCACACAGGAAAGAGTATACCCAGTGGGAAGATTGGATAGAAACACTACCGGTGTTTTATTGTTAACCAATGATGGCGAGCTTGCACAAAAATTAACGCACCCTTCTTTTGAAGTTAAAAAGATTTACGAAGTAACGCTTGATAAAGCCGTTACTAAAAAAGACCTTGAATCGATCGTAACAGGCATCACGCTTGAAGACGGATTGGTAAAAGCAGATGCCGTTGGATATACAGACGCGAAAGATAAAACCATTGTAGGCATTGAGATACACAGCGGCCGTAACCGAATTGTGCGACGCATATTTGAACACCTGGGTTATGATGTAAAATCATTGGACCGCGTTATGTTTGGTAACCTTACCAAGAAAAATGTAGAAAGAGGTAAATGGCGTTTACTACAGGAGAAAGAAGTTCGTTTACTTAAGTTCATGAACAAATCTTTTCTCAGAAAAAATACCAACACCGATACCCCAGCCACCAGAAGAAATACAGCCGACGCGGAAGAATAAACAGCCGATCCATTTATTATGCAATTAGACATCATTTTCGAGAACGATACATTCATCGCTGTTAATAAACCTTCCGGTTTATTGAGTATACCGGACAGGTTAGGACAGGAAGAATCTTTAAAAGACATCCTGAAACAAAGAAAGGGAGAAATCTATACCGTACACAGATTAGACAGGGATACCAGCGGTGTGATCGTATTTGCCAAAACAGAAGAAGCACACAAACAGCTATCCCAATTATTTGAGGGCCGTGAGATGGAAAAATATTACCAGGGATTAGTATACGGACAAATGATTAACCCTTCCGGCAATATTGATGCACCGATCATGGAGCATCCGGGCAAGGCAACAAAAATGATGACACATGCCAAAGGCAAAGTCTCTTCTACTGATTATGAAGTACTGGAATCGTTCCGTTTATATTCATGGGTAGCATTCAGGATCCATACCGGCCGCACCCACCAGATCCGTGTTCACATGCAACACATCGGGCATTCTATTGTGTGTGATGAAATTTATGGCGACCCAAAACCCATGTTACTATCTGCACTGAAGAAAAACTTCAAGCTATCCAAATCAGCAGAAGAAGAGAAACCGATTCTCTCAAGGCTGGCATTACATTCTTACAGATTGAAATTCACTTTAAACGGAGAGACCTTCGAACTGGAAGCGCCAGTACCAAAGGATCTGAGAGCTGTTCTGCAGCAATTAAGAAAACTGAAACGGTAAGTTTATTTTGAATGTTGCCTTATGATTATTGAATGAGGATATATACATACCAATTCCCGCTAAGCAGGGCATATAATAATTTTATTCAGCATTCATTAGGCAACAAGCAAAATAATTTAATCATTCATTTTTATACACAACACCATTCTTCATCACAAACTTCACTCTTCCCATACTATTTACATCCTTGGCAGGATCGCCATCAACCGCAATAATATCGGCTAACTTATCTTTTGCGATAAGTCCTAACCGATCATCTCCCAATAAATCAGAAGCGCTTAAGGTGGCGGCGCGTATTGCTTCAAGAATAGGCATTCCGCCTTCGGTCATATATACAAATTCCATCCAGTTCTTTCCGTGTGCATACACACCGGCATCCGTACCAAAGGCTATTTTTACACCGGCTTTATACGCTTTGGCAAAAGTGGCTTGAATAAAATTGCCCACTACCAACGCTTTTGCACGAACGATCTCAGGATAGTAACCCGGCTTTCTGGCTGAATCAGCAGAAGATTTTCCGGCAATAATGGTGGGCACCAAATACGTACCCCTTTCTTTCATCAGCTCCATAACCTCCTCGCTCATATAAGTGCCGTGTTCAATAGAACTTACGCCACCAAGCACTGCGCGTTTCATCCCTTCGGCACCATGGGCATGGGCCGCTACTTTAAAACCATAATCTTTGGCAGTAGCCACGATCGCTTTTACTTCCGCTTCCGTAAACTGTGCACCGCTGCCATCTTTGGCCATACTTAATACACCACCGGTAGCCGTTATTTTGATTAGATCAGACCCTTCCTTATAACGCTGACGAACGGCTTTGGCACAATCATCCACACCATTTACTACGCCTTCTCTCGGGCCAGGATCACCCATCAGGTCTTTGCGATAATTATTCGTAGGATCAGCATGTCCACCGGTGGTAGCAATCGATTTTCCTGCAGTGTAAATACGCGGACCCTTTACCCATTCTTTATTGATGGCATTCCTTAAAGAAATATTAGCGCCCGTGCCACCCAGGTCCCTAACGGTTGTAAAACCCGCCATCAGCGTACGTTCTGCAAATACGATGGATTGAAAGGCATAATCAGAAGGGTTCCAGGTAAAACCGTTTAGGTAGTTATTAGGATTGGTTTCACTTTCCATATGCACATGCATATCTATCAAACCGGGCATTACGGTTTTGTTCTTCAGATCAATGACTTTATCAGCTGCAGACGCCGTTATGAATCCTTTTTGAACATCGGCAATTTTACTTCCTTCAATAATAACAGACATTTCTTTCAATACCTGCAGGCCTTTTACATCAATCAACTGGCCACAATGAATAATGGTACGCTGGGCAGGGAGTGTATATACTATACAGGCAGCCAACAGAAAGAAGAACAATTTTTTCATACGGTCTATTTTGTGGTAAGATAACAAGAACCTGCAAACCCATAAAAAGAAAAAAGCCCCGATAAATATCGGGGCCGGAATAAATACAAAAAAATAAAACAGCTGCTTGCTTTAAATTATTTGTTAGGCTGCGGTGTATAACGCAGGTAAGGTTTTACCACCTTCACACCTTTAGGGAATTTTTTAATAGCGTCTTCTGTACTTACAGCTGGTACAACGATCACATCTTCGCCTTCTTTCCAGTCGGCCGGTGTTGCTACGCTGAAGCCGGAAGTCAATTGCAATGAATCGATCACACGCAATACTTCAAAGAAGTTGCGGCCGGTTGATGCAGGGTAAGTAATCATCAGTTTTACTTTTTTATCAGGACCGATGATGAATAATGAACGAACCGTAAAGGTTTCTGATGCGTTCGGATGAATCATACCGTAGGCATGAGCAATACTCTTGTCTTCATCCGCAATGATCGGGAAACCAACGGTTACCTGTTGTGTTTCATTAATGTCGCTGATCCAGCCTTTGTGTTTTTCCAGGCTGTCTACGCTTAATGCCAATACTTTTACATTTCTTTTTTCAAACTCGCCCTGTAAAGCAGCGGTTTTGCCCAGCTCTGTGGTACAAACAGGCGTATAATCAGCCGGGTGTGAGAACAATACCCCCCAGCCGGTGCCTAAATATTCATAAAAATCAATTTCACCTACAGAGGTTTGTGCTTTAAAGTTGGGAGCTATATCCCCTAATCGTAAACTCATAGATTTTGGTTTTGAGGGTCAAAAATAAGTATTTCCCACTAAATTAGTGGACTAATTTTATTTCGATTTATGAAATTTTTAAGACCAAACCGATGATAGCCTAATTTTCGGTTCTTTTTACCGAAGTTATCGTTCTTGCCTTTTTTAAAGAGGTTTTCCCAAATTTATTCTTCACCTCATCAATTGCCTTGTATAAATTATTCTTTTTTTCCGCATCATCAAACAAACTGGCCTGTACGGCATGGTTTGTCAGTTCGCTTAACCTAACACCGAGCAGACGCACAGCCTGCCCTTTTCGGTATAATTTATGAAACAGGCCCATGGCTACCGGTATCAGCTCATCGTCCCGAAGGGTATAATCGATGCTGGTTTGGCGCGAGGTGGTCTCAAAATCAGGATAACGGATCTTTATCGCAATACAGCCGGTCAGTTTCTGGTCCTGGCGCAACTCATAGGCCACTTTTTCTGTCATCCGCACCAGTTCGCTCAGTAAAAATTCCGGGTCGGTTTTATTTTCTTCAAATGTATTTTCCGTTGAGATCGATTTGGCCTCATGGTAGGCATGTACTTCCCCAAAATGCCATCCTTGTGATTTTTGCCATAGGTCTACCCCGTGCTTTCCCAGTTTTTTTTCAAGCAGTTCCACCGGCATTTCACTAAGATCGCGGATGGTATGGATACCCAGCGCTTTTAATGACTGAAACATATGCTCGCCCACGCCGGAAAATTTATTTACCGGTAAAGCTGCCAGGAATTCTTTCTCCATACCCGGTTGTACAAACAGGTAACCATTGGGTTTTGCTTCATCCGTGGCAATTTTTGCAACCATTTTATTTGTTGCCAATCCGAAAGAAATCGGCAATTGGGTTTTCTCAATGATCTCTGCACGCAGGTCGATGGTCCATTGATACGGATCAAAGAATTTATCCATCCCCGTAAGGTCAATATAAAACTCATCGATCGATGCTTTCTCAAACAAAGGCGCTTTGGCTGCAATAATATCCGTTACCCAACGCGAATAACGGCTGTACTCACCACGGGTACCCCTGACCAAAATGGCATGCGGGCATAATTTCATCGCCTGCTTCATCGGCATGGCACTGTGTACGCCAAATTTACGGGCCTCATAACTGCAGGTGGTTACCACGCCCCTGTCCTTTGAACCACCCACAATAACAGCCTTTCCTCTTAACGAAGGATCGTGCAACATTTCCACACTCACAAAAAATGAGTCGAGGTCGAAATGGGCGATATAGCGTTGTGGCTGGCTCATCCACAACGAATGTACGGATTGCCTTTTGATGAATCGGTTAGGTCAGTATTATTTCCAGGGACAGGGAATGGGGTGGCTTGTTCTTTGCGGAGAACGAAGAACCAGGGAGAACTCAAAGGTCTTTAAAGTACTTGCAGCGCTATTGGCAGAGGTATTGATATCGTAGGTTAAGCCTGCCTGCAGGTTTCGAAATGAGAGCCCCAGGTAAGGTATGACCGCTTCATTGCCCCTGTACCACAAACCGGTATTGAGTACAGTAGGCATTTCTGTTTCATCAAGTATATGGCCAAGGTTAATACCGGCTGTATATGAATTAGCACCGCTTTCCATTACGTACAGCACATTACTGTTAAATACCATTCGATTACTGATATAGGTTTGATAACCTGCGTGTACATTATATCTCGGCGGGTTTACCTGAGTGGGATCGTTTAATGCAGATTGATTTGTTTTCAGAAAACGGTAGCCTGATATACCTATATCAAAATTGTCGTTCTCGGTAGAATAGGTATAAGCCATCCCGGCAAACACGGAGAAATAAGGCTTGATACCGGAGAGATTGGTTTCATTGGTAGGCAATGACCTGTTAAAGCCGGAAGAAGATAATTGCTGTGAAAAACTAAGTTGCGAAAAATCGATCAGGGTGTTTGTATATGTGGCGCCTAATCCTAAAGAAAGCCCGTTCCGATCATCTTCATCAAGACTTACATGCGAACTTACTATACCGCTGAATGAATTGCTTTTATAAGCTCCTCCCAGCCCTTTATCCTGCAGGAATAAAATTCCGCCACCAATATAATTACTTTCTTTTCCGTTTTGCTTCACCAGCTTTCCGTCAAACGAAACAGAAGTAGTGGTAAGCGGATCAAGCCCTTCGCCCATCCATTGGCTTCTATGGTTGGCAACCAGCCGCCAGCTGGCATCGCCATTACCCGCCAGTGCAGGGTTCACATATAATGGAGAGGAATAGAATTGTGAAAAGATCGGATCCTGTGCATACAAAGCTGCAGGGCCTGTTATAAAAAGGATCAGCCATGTGTAGGTATATTTCAGGGAATGCCTCATGTGCAAAATTTAATCAACGTAATAAAAGTGTTTCTCCGCGTTTTTGAACAGGGCTTCCGTTATTGTCTATCCCTACTGCCATCCATAAGTAGATAGACATAGGTTGCGGTGTTCCATTTAACATACCATTCCATCCTGCATCGGGATTAGTTGTTTCAAACATTAATCTTCCATACCGGTTATACACTTTGAAATACTGAAACGTTTTGATGCCTGAGAGATAAGGATATAAGATATCGTTTACCCCATCTCCATTGGGTGTAAAAGATTTCGGCACCATAATATCAACAAGGCCCTTATCAAATACCCTTACCAATAATGAATCGTAAGTAACACATCCCCCCTGCGAGATCAGGTTGATTATATAATCCTGTGTATTCTGGTAATTGAAATTTGCCATGGCACTATCCGGAAGATCTATTCCCCGGCTGGGTGTCCATCGATACCGGTATCCGGGTATACTTCTGGCCGCTACCGGCGTAAATACATTTTTATACGCACTTACCGAAGGCAAACGAACCGCTGCAATGGGGTATTGAATATTGATTGTGGTATCTGAGAATGTAGTGTAAGCAGGACAATACTGTTGCGTGGCACTTAGCCGTATATGCCTGTCGCCACCGCCGGTATAGATATCGGTGGTGCTGTAAGTATTGGCAGTAGTGCTATCACCCAGATCCCATAACCATTTTATCGGCCCGGTAGTAAGCGTATCCGTTAGATTGGTAAGATGCATAAGTGTGTTGATACAATAAGTGTCATACTTGAAACGCAATACAGGTTGCGTGATGTAAGTCAGGAGTACGGGTGAAGCCGTGGTATCTATGCAACCATATTGATTCGTCAGAATAGCATTATAACTGCCTTGCCGTAAAGTGACTATGCTATCAGTAACCGCACCCGGTATGGGTGTTCTGTTTATTGTCCATTGATAACTAAGGGTGTCTGTAGCAAAAGAGCTTATAAATAAGGTATCCTGGATATTATTACAGATATATGCGCCGTGTAATGAAGTAATCAATCCTACCGGCAATGGATTTACTTTTTGAACAAATACACTCGTATCTATACTATTAAAACAGGCAAAGTCTCTCACATTGGTAATCCGCAATGTTCTGGAAGGTATACCGGGTACTCTTGGTACAACCCATTTATAAGGTGAGGTAGTGATCCCTGTTCGTGTACCGGGTATGGTATCATTAAAATAACTAAAACTCCAGGGGCCCACTCCGGTAAAGCTTACAGTTAGCGTATCTAAAGGATAACGGCAAATAACAGCATTACCGGTAATGGTTGCTTTGGGTAATGCAATTACCCTCACTGTTGCCGTAAAAAGATTTCCCCTGCAACCGGTATTATACGGCAATACCGTATACACAACCGTATCGGTTACACTGCCCAGATTGGTAAGCGTTTGGCTAACGGAAGTTTGCGGGGTTGAGGCAGCACTGATACCCGTTACAAAACCTGCCGGTGTAACGGTAGGAATACTCCATGTATAACTGGTACCTGGCCGGGAAGTAACAGGTGTAGCATTAAACGAAGTGCCGCTGCAGATAACGGCAGTTTGATTAGGTGTAAATGGCAAAGTCACTCCCACAGTTATTGTTATTGTAAAAGAAGGGCCGGTACAATTGCCGGCAACCGGGTTAATCGTATATACAGTTTGGGCAGCCGCATTGGTTGTATTGATGAGCGTTTGTGAAATAGTAGATGCCGGTGCAACCTGGGCTGTGCCGCCGATAATGGATCCAAACGGAAAACTAACCGGGGTTGGCCAGGTATACGTGGTATTGGAAGGAACAGGACCCGGTGCAGTGGAAAAAGATGTGCCGGTACAAATAGTGTCTGTCACATTATTAATAGCAGGTACCGGGTTAACCGGAACAGTTATCGTGAAAGCATTGCCGGTACAGGTAGATGTAGCAGGAATTATGGTATAGATGGCTGTATTAATCGCATTATTTGAGCTGCTTAATGTTTGACCGATGGAGGCCTGGCTGATAGGTTGTGCACTGCCACCTATTAAGGTATTTACCGGATTTTGAAGCGGGTTAGCCCAAGTATAAGTAGTTCCTGTGGGTACATTGGAAGGTATATAACTGAATGTGGTTCCGCTACAAACTGCTGCCAGTAATTGGTTAGCAATTACCGGCACAGGATTAACCGTAACCGCTACTGTAAAAGAAACGCCTGTGCAGGCTCCCGAAGCAGGGGTTACTGTATAGGTAACCATTGCTGAATTTAGCGTTTGATTGGTTAATAACTGGCTGATAGTAGTCTGCAGGTTTGTTTGCGCAGACGCACCTGTAACAGCACCGGCCGGGTTAACAGTAGGCGCGGTCCAGGTATATTGGGTGCCCAGCGGAACCAAAGCCGGAGTTACGGTAAAAGCCGTATTACTGCAGGTAACAGCAGTTTGATTGCTGATATTAGGTGTTGGATTGACAGCTACGGTTACCACCTGATCGAGTGAACAACCATTAGCAGCAATATGATAATTATAAGGAACATTGATCACCGTAGTAGCAGTACTAACCAGTATCTCTGCAGGATTATTTGAGCCCAAACCTGCTCCGTTACTGATAGATGGAACGGTTGCCCTTGCCCAGGTAAATACCGCACCTGTGGTATTTGATGAAGGCGTATAATTAAATATTGATCCGCTGCAAACGGCCGGTGGGTTTAATACACTGCTTAAAGAAGGGGATGGGTTAATCGTTACCAGCACATTTTGATTGTTCACACATCCATTAGCCGTAGTAAGCGAATAGTTGTAGGTAACCGCCACCGGTTGACTGGTAATGTTGATGAGTGTTTCACCCGGATTATTGCTACCGCTGGCAGCAGCATTATTGATACCTGTCACAACAGCCCTTGTCCAGCTGAAACTTGTATTGGGTGTGGTACTGGTAGGTGAGTAATTAAACACCGTATTACTGCAAACCGCTACAGGTGTTAGGGTACTGCTTAATGAGGCAAGAGGGTTTACCGTAACAGACACCGTTTGCGTATTGGTACAGCCATTGCTTGCGGTTAAGGTATAAGCATAGGAAACAACAACCGGAAGTGAAGTGATATTGGATAATGGCTCATTTATACTACCCGTACCGTTAGTGGCACCCTGGCTGATGGCAGTATTAAAAAACCGCTTCCATGAAAAGCTGGTACTGTTGGCACTGGTAGGTGTATAGATAAAATTTGTTCCGCTGCAAATACCGGGTGGCGTTGGATTACTGAGTACTGCGGCAGCATTCGCAGAAGGGGTAACGGTAACATCCACAAAAAAATTACCGCCTGTACAACCATTGGCGCTGGGCGTAACCGTATATTCTATGGTTTCATTGATTGCGCCGTTATTGGTTAGTTTCTGGCCAATATACAGTTGGCCCACTGAAACGGCAGTTCCGCCGGTTATGGTTCCGGAACTAATCATCACAGGTGTGGCCCATGTATACAAGGTTCCGTTGGGTACATTGGAAGAAGGAGAAGAAGGAGAAGAAAGAAAAGTATTACCGCTGCATGCGGTAACGGGTTGGTTGGCAATACTGGGGATGGGATTCACAACCACTCTAACAATTTGCGAACCCGATGGGCAGCTTGCGGAAGTATTGGTTAGTGTAAATACATAACTTACTGTAATGGGCAATAGCGTGGTATTTATCAATAATTCGTTGATGGTATTTGTATTGCCACTGCTAGCTCCATTACTGATCCCTGCCACCGCAGCCCTTGTCCAGGAAAAACTGCTGGCATTTAAGGAAGTGGCCGTATAGTTAAAAGCAGAACCACTGCAAACTGCCGGAGGTGCTAACGTGCTGCTTAAAATAGGCGTAGGATTTACCACAACCGAAACAGCCTGGTTACCGTTCGAACAGCCATTGGCAGTTAATGTATAATTATACGTTACGGTAACCGGGTTAATGGTTGTATTGATCAGCACTTCATTAGGGTTATTACTACCCTGGCCACCCGGATTACTGATACCTGTAACAGCGAGCCTGCTCCACGCGAAGCTTGTATTGCCTGTGCCCGTGGTACTTGTTGGCTGATAGCTGAAACTGTTACCACTGCATATGGCAGCTGGTGTATTACTGGAACTAAGCACCGGTAACGGATTTACAGTTACCACTAATTGAAATGGGGCTCCGGTGGAAGGGGTAACATTGTAGGTAGCAGTAGCCTGTGCGGTTGTCGTATTGGTTAATACCTGCGCGACAGCGCTTTGTGCAGCTGATTGCGCCGTTCCACCCGTAATAGCGCCTGGTGTTGGCAGGATCACAGGGGCTGTCCAGGTATAGGTTGTTCCGTTTGGGGCCCCAGGCAAAAGATAATTGAACGATGAACCGCTACAGGTACTTACCTGTTGGGCATAAGCTATCTGAAAACAGAGGGATAGCATAATGGAAATGCGCACAAATTTTGCACGAAAGCCGGTAATCAAAATGGCAGGAGTAACCTTAACAGCTATGGCCATAGATAAGGATATGGGATTTTAGAGAGCAAAAAATAACGAAAACATACTACGAGAAATAATAATATCCTGTAGTAAGTGTAGGCGGGTTGCACCGTATATCAAATACATCCGACCTGTTCCTGATACAGATACTTTTCTGTGGGGCATTGTTGCCCGGGTATCGCAGAATTTCAGATGAATCCATCAAATAAGAGAAAAATCCGGGGTTAGGCAAATATTTCCAGTATCCCCCTGTCAATACGTTTGGGCCGGCCGCTGAATTTATCCAATAATACCCAAATACTTTTTGCAGTAATGATCTTTTGCTGATCGGATAAACGGATGATCTCATAATGCCTGTCCCAGGTAACGGTAGAATGCTCGCCCGTCCAGGTTCGAACCAATAATTCATCACCCAATAAAGCCTGGTGCAAATAATCAATTTCATGTCTCCTTACAACCCATATCACCCCATCATTCCATTCTTTGGGAACAAAATATTTCCAGTGCCTGTCTGCCACATCCTGCATGAATTGCACATACACCACATTGTTCACATGCGCCAGTTCATCAATATGTTCCGGTAGTACTTTGATGGTGTATTCAAAAATTTTATCTGAAATCGGCATGTTGGGAATCTTTTAACGATAGATATCCAGTAACCCATCAGGTAAGGTTACATGTACTTCTTTCTTTTTATGATCTATTCCGTCAAGGGTTTCTTCATGTAAAGGTATGAGTGCTTCTTTGCCATCCAGGCTGATGCGCAGTAACACCTGGTGCGGTTGCTCGATCACTTCTTCAATCGGACCCAGTGTACCCTCTTCGTCACTGATCAGTTGATAACCCAATAAAGAAATAGGCGATGTTTTATCCGCCAGCTTGCGAAAATCTTCTTCCAGTAACCATGCATTTTTAGTGGTAAGATGGTTAGCCGATTCACGTGTGTCCACCCCTTCCAGTTTCAGATAGGTTTCTTCATGATCCTTGGCTTTGGAACCCTCCACAAAATAGGGCAGGTAAGACCCTTTGTTCACTTCAATAAAAATGGCTTCTATTCCTTTCAGTATGCTTTTTTTTCCCAATGCATGTTTAAGTATTAATTCCCCTTTTAAACCAAAAGAAGCTACTAGGCGGCCTATATGGATATATTCATTCATTGGGTGCAAATTACAATTCGTGTGATGTAAAAAATAATATTCGTCATTGCGAGGAGGAACGACAAAGCAAACTTCGACCAGACTGCTACTTGTACCACAGATTGCTTTGTTCCCCCGCAATGACGTAAAAAAAATCCCGAAACAATTGTTTCGGGATTTTTAATCAGAATATTGTCAGCCGTTCTGCTAAGCTTCCGCTGCAGGCTCTGCTGCGTCAGATGCACTTTCCGGAGCCACTGCTTCCTGCTTGGGTTCCACTTTTTTTACAACCGGAACATAGGCTTTCTTAGCTCTTTGTGTGTTTCTGTGCTCACTGGAACGACGGGTAATGTTGGCTTCGTGCTCTTCATGCCATGCCTGGAATTTGGTCATAGCTGCGGCCTGGTCAAACAATCCCAGATTAACACCTCTTAACAGGTGTTTCAGGTACAATACTCCCTTGAAAGAGAGAATTCGGCGTACAGTGTCGGTGGGTTGAGCACCTTTGTTCAGCCACTCCAATGCCTTTTGACGGTCTAACTGGATTGTTGCGGGTACTGTAAGCGGGTTGTAAGTTCCTACCTTCTGGATAAACTTACCATCTCTTGGTGCACGAGCATCGGCTACTACTATAAAGTAGAAGGGGCGCTTTTTACTACCGTGTCTCTGTAGTCTCATTTTTACTGCCATGTTAAATAGAAATTTAACGTTAGGAATTTGGTTAATCCCACTAAGAATAGCGGGATGGCAAAACTAACACGAAAATTGAGTTTTTCCAAGTTTGTATATGAAGGAATTGTTAGAGTTGTTGTTTTTCAGGCTTTTAGGGGGCATTTGGGCGCCTCTTGCGTCGCACACTTGTGCTTTTGCAGTGTATTTCACCGTCAATTCTGAGGAGGAATGACAAAACAATCTTTGCTGCGAAGTTTATTCGGTCGGTTATCCGTAACATAGACTGCTTTGTTCCTCGCAGTAACGATTACCGTTTCATCCCCGGAAACCTACCGCCCATCGGCATATTGTTCATCTGCTTCATCATTTGTTTCATCTGGTCAAACTGCTTCATGAAAGCATTTACTTCGGCCATATCTTTTCCGCTTCCCTTTGCAATACGCGCTTTACGGGAGGGCGTTAAGGAATCGGGGTTAGTTCTTTCAAAAGGAGTCATCGAACTGATCATCGCTTCAATGCCTTTGAATGCATCGTCTTTGATCTCAATATCTTTCATAGCTTTGCCAACCCCGGGTATCATACCCATCAGGTCTTTCAGGTTACCCATTTTTTTGATCTGCTGCAACTGGTTCATAAAATCCTGAAAATCGAATTGATTCTTACGGATTTTTTTCTCCAGTTTTTTTGCCTCTGCCTCATCATACTGTGCCTGTGCTTTTTCTACTAAACTGGTAATATCACCCATCCCCAAAATCCGCTGTGCCATACGATCGGGATAGAACACATCCAGTGTATCCATTTTCTCGCCACTGCTTACAAACTTGATCGGTTTGTTTACCGTGTACTTGATAGATAAAGCCGCACCGCCTCTTGTATCACCATCTAATTTGGTTAATACAACACCGGTAAAATCCAAACGATCATTAAAGGCCTTCGCGGTATTCACTGCATCCTGGCCGGTCATGGAATCCACTACAAAGAGGATCTCTGCCGGATTTACCGCCGCTTTAATATTGGCTACTTCTGTCATCATCACTTCATCCACCGCCAAACGGCCCGCGGTATCTATGATGATCACATTCTTATTTTTTGATTTCGCTTCTTTGATCGCATTCTGTGCAATCTCAACAGCGTTCTTGTTTTCACGTTCGCTGTATACATCCACACCCACCTGTTCTGCCAGAACGGTTAACTGGTCAATCGCTGCCGGGCGATAAATATCTGCTGCAACCAATAAAACTGATTTGCCTTTTTTGGTTTTCAGGTAATTCGCCAGTTTTCCGGTAAAAGTTGTTTTACCACTACCTTGTAAACCTGCGATCAAAATAATAGCCGGGTTACCTGTTACGTTGAATGGCGCTTCCGTTCCTCCCATTAATTCCGTTAATTCATCCTGCACAATTTTTACCATTAACTGGCCCGGACTGATCGCATTCAGCACTTTTTCGCCGGTAGCTTTTTCACGAACCTTATCGGTAAATTCTTTGGCAATCTTAAAATTCACATCCGCATCGATCAATGCACGGCGGATATCTTTTACCGTATTGGCAATATTGAGGTCATTAATACGCGCTTCGCCTTTGAGGTTTTTAAAGGCCGATTCGAGCTTTTCACTTAAAGAATTAAACATGGATCACGGATTATTACGATTTTTTGTATGGTTTCGCTGATTGGATATCCATTCGATATCTACTATAATTTATTATTGACAAAACGTTTTACCTGAAGACTTTCTGTTCCAAAATTGACCAACAATCCAACTTCCAGGTTAAAAACTTTCAGGTAGTTAATTACCTGATTAAAATGAATTTTCTCAAGTTGGCTTACTACTTTTAATTCTATCAAAACTTTTTCGTTTACTAGTACATCTACTCTTTTCTTTCCGATAAGTTTTCCTTTATAATGTACAGGCAGCTCTTTCTTACTCTCATAAATAAGCCCATTTTCTGATAATTCCATTAATAAAGCTCTATGAAAGATATTTTCCGTAAAATTCCCTCCTCCCAGATTTTTATGGACTGTCATTGAGGCACCAATGATCCTCTCAGTAATATCAGAATATTTATAGTTACCTACCATAACCAATAAATAAAAAAGTGAATACAACCAAGGTCATATTCACTCATGGGGTGCAAATATAAATTCTAACACTGATAAGCCCAATGATTTTACTGAAAACTGTATAAATACTCAGTAGAAGATATCTATTTAAAAGTATATTTCACCTTATGAGAAAGAAATCATATCAATCATATAAAAATCATAGCCAAAAGCTCATCCGAGATAAAACCGCAGATGCTTACTCCTATTCGTACTTCTGAGTTTTGTGATCGCCTTATCTTTTATCTGCCGCACTCTTTCCCTTGTTAAATGAAAACGCTCTCCGATATCTTCCAGGCTCAGCGGATGATCTACACCTATCCCAAAGAAATAACAAACCACATCTTTCTGTCGTTCAGTAAGCGTTCTCAGGCTTCGTTCTATTTCCATGCGCAATGATTCATGGTGCACCAGTTTTTCATCGGTGCGCTCGGCATTGGGGTTTTCCATGAGGTCCAGGAGGGTGCCGTCTTCGCCTTCGGATAATGGTGTATCCATGCTTACATGCCTGAAGCCCACACTCATGGTAGCCGTCACTTCATCAATGCTTAATTCCAGCATATCGGCCAGCTCTTCGGGTGTGGGTTCACGCTCAAACTCCTGCTCCAGCTGCTGATATGCTTTGCTGATACGGTTTGTGAGACCTACTTTATTCAAGGGTAACCGTACGATGCGGCTTTGTTCTGCCAATGATTGCAGAATGCTCTGGCGAATCCACCAAACAGCATAGGAGATAAATTTGAAACCGCGCGTCTCATCAAAACGTAGCGCAGCCTTGATCAGTCCGAGATTGCCTTCATTGATCAGATCGGGTAGGGTTAACCCCTGGTTTTGGTATTGTTTGGCAACGGATACCACAAAGCGGAGATTGGATTTTACCAAACGGTCAAGCGCGCACTGATCGCCTTCACGAATGCGCATCGCTAAAGCGACTTCTTCTTCCGGACTGATCAGGTCTACTTTGCCGATCTCCTGCAGGTATTTTTCAAGGCTTTGCGATTCACGGTTGGTAATCGATTTGGTTATTTTGAGCTGACGCATACTCATAATAAAGCAGGTTTAGGTTGTATGTTAGTATGGTATAAAACCTTGTTAGTTGGTGGGGGAACCGAATCGGGCGTCACATGATCAGTTGTTAAGCAATTTAACATTTTTTCAAAACTTATCAAAAAAAATATTTTTTGCAAATTGCTGAAAAACAACACTTTAGGAGATGGTGCGTGGTAGAAAAGAAATTTGGGGTGTTGAATACGCTTGCATCTTCAAAAAAACATTTGGAAGCGAGGGATTATTTAATATTATTGCACACCTACGAAAGATTGTAGGTTAAAGAGATTGTAATGAGTAAGAAACAACTATTTACGTTGGAATTTCCGGTTCGCTGTTCGCCGGGTATTTTATTCGAGTTCTTAGCCACTCCCGCAGGTTTACAGGAATGGTTTGCTGATAAAGTGGATGAATGGGAAAATGTATACAGCTTTTCATGGGGCGGAGGCACTCCTGATAAGGCAGAAGTATTGGATAAGGAAGAAGATAAATTTATCCGTTACCATTGGCTGCATTCAGAAAAAAACGAATATTTCGAATTCAGAATAGAGAAAACAGAGATTTCCAACCAGACCATTCTGATAATTAAAGATTTTGCAGAAAAAAATGAAGTAAAAGATCAGAGCCAGTTATGGCAGTATCAGATCAAAGATCTTTTTCACAGGCTGGGCGGAGCTTAGTTTTTATACAGCCGTAAGCATTTTCAAAATTTCCGAATAATTTTCTTCAAAGAAATTATGCAGTTTATCCCAATCCTGTAGGGATATTTTTTTGGCCAGTTTTATAAAAGGCAATGAGGCAAAGGGTTTATTGCCCCGTTCTGCAACGGCCTGGTAATTGTCTTTTCTGAAATGATGTTGCCAGGGGTCTTCGCTAACGCAAACAAACCAGTCATTTTCCGGTGAGGAACCGTTTGCGTTTTTAAAAAAATATTGTTCGATAGCAGCCGCATATTTTTCACGGTAACTTCCCGATAATAACAGTGTGATACTGCAAAAATGTCCCCACCAGAAAAAACTGCGAATAGCAAAAACATTTTCACCGTTAAAATAACGCGGATGATCAAGCATTACCCAGGGCAGGTTCTCATATTGTTCGCCTTTGGAGATCTTTGGGGAGCGGGAACCCGGATTATCTTTTGAGATATGGTCATTCTTGCTTAATATTTCCCCATACACTTCACTCAATTCCCCAAATAGGCAATATACTTTTTTAATGATGGCATTCTTTGTTAAAATCCATGCCGGATCATTTACCAGTTCAAGTTCCTTTGCAGAAAGCGTTAGTTTTGCAGGGCTCATCCAACAATATTAAGCAAGGATACCTTGATAAAAAAACTCGACATACTCATTATCCGTTCCTTTATCGGGCCTTTTATTGCGGCATTTATCATTTCCCTTTTTGTATTGGTTATGCAGTTCTTCTGGTTATACATTGACGACCTGGTGGGGAAGGGGCTGGACCTATTCACCATTTTAAAACTGATTGGCCTTGTATCTTTATCCTGGGTGCCGATTGCTTTGCCCCTGGCGCTTCTTTTTTCTTCCATTATGACTTTTGGGAACCTGGGCGAAAGTTTTGAGCTGGTAGCCATTAAAGCGGCAGGTATCCCGTTGTTACGTTTTATGCGGCCATTAACGATTGTAACCATTTTCTTAAGTAGCCTGGCATTTTTATTCGCGAATAATATCATCCCGGTTACGCAGAAAAAATTATCGGCATTAAAATATGATATTATCGTAGCCAAGCCTGCTTTTGATATTAAGGAAGGGGTTTTTTATGATAAGATTGGCGGCTATGTGATCAAACTGGGAAAGAAAGAAGAAAATGACAGCATCATTCATAATGTGGTAATCTTTGAAAAAGGCAATATACTACAGGATAATATGATGATAGCTGAGCAGGGGGTTATGCGCCTTTCCAAGGATAAAAAATTCCTGGAATTTGTTTTACACAATGGCTGGCGTTATGAAGAAAAAGGTGGACGCGCTACTACCAATACGCAGTTTACAAGAATGGGGTTTAAAGAGTATAAAAAAATATTCGACCTGAAAAGTTTTCAATTAAAAGAATCCGGCGATAATAATTTTTATGATCCCAAAATGCTGAGCATCCGCCAGCTGAATGAGACCATTGATTCACTACATAATATTGACACTTTTTACCTGAAGAAAACCCAGCGTGAGATCAACCCTTATGTTCGTTTTTCAAAATACATAGATACGGGCTGGGTAAGTATTGATAGGGTTTGCGATTTTAAAAGGGTAGCACGTTTTGACAAACTCATACCCGATTCGGCCAAACAGGCGATTACCGATGCGGCTATCGGCCAGATCAATAGTATCAAGGGCAATATAAAAGTGTTGGCAACGGATTGGGAAGAACGCAACAAATCGCTCCGTTTTCATGAAATAGAATGGCATAGGAAATTCACCTTATCTGCGGCCTGCCTGGTCTTGTTCCTGATCGGTGCACCGTTAGGTTCTATTATCCGGAAAGGTGGATTAGGCACGCCGCTGGTATTTGCTATTATCTTTTTTGTGATATTTCACCTTTTCAACACCTTTGGCGAGAAGTTTGTAAAATCAGATTCAGTCAGCCCGTTGATGGGTATGTGGCTGTCTACTTTTATACTCATACCCATCGGGGCATTCCTTATCTATAAAGCCATGCGTGATTCGCAATTATTTAACCAGGAATTCTATTACAGATCTTTCAAACAGTTGCGGAACTTTTTGGCTAATTTTAAATCCGCTAACAAATCATCCTAAACCCTTTATTGTATGTCAAATCATAACCCAGGCCGCCGCAGGTTTATAAAAACAACCGGCACAGGTGTTGCCGCAGGTATTGCCTTAACCGTTCTTCCTTCATGGGCAGAAGCCGCTACTTTAGGCGCCACCCCCTTTACGCAACAACCTTTATCATACGATTACAAAGGTCTTGAGCCGGTGATCGATGCCATGACGATGGAAATCCATTACAGTAAGCATGCGGCTACTTATGCCAAGAACCTGGCCGATGCCTGCGCTGCTGAAAATGTAGATACCCATACCGCCAAGCTGGTGGATGTATTGCGTACTATTTCAAAATACTCGCCCAAAATGCGAAACAATGGCGGCGGGCATTATAACCACGAACTATTCTGGCAATGCATGAAGCCGGGAACCGCTACCAAACCGGAAGGAAAACTGGCGGCAGCAATAGATCAGTCTTTTGGTTCATTCGATGCATTTAAAACACAGTTTACCGATGCCGGCAAAAACCGTTTTGGCAGCGGATGGGCATGGCTGGTATTGAATGCAGATAAAAAACTGATCATCGGTTCTACTGCCAACCAGGATAATCCCTTGATGGATATCAGTGATATCAAAGGGTATCCTTTATTAGGCCTGGATGTTTGGGAACATGCTTATTATTTAAAATACCAGAATAAACGCCCTGATTATATTGCTAATTGGTGGAATGTGGTGAATTGGGAGTTTGTGCAAAAACGTTTTGAACAGGGATAAAATTTAATTTAAAATTCAAAAATAAAAATTCAAAAGAGATTGATTTTTTGAATTTTTATTTTTGAATTTTTACTTTCTCATATACGATTCATGAAAACAGTAACCAAATGGGTAAACGCACTTGCATTTGATGCAACGTCAGATACAGGACATACGGTAAGAATAGACACGTCTATAGAAGATGGCGGATTAGGTAGCGGAATGAACCCTAAGAAAATGTTGCTGGGTTCATTATGTGGCTGCAGCGGGATGGATGTGGTAGAGATGCTGAAGAAAATGAGGATCGATTTTACCCGTTTTGAAATAGAAGCAGAAGCTGAACAGACAGAAGATCACCCCAAAGTATTTAAGTACATCAACATGTTATATAAAATAGATGTGAAACCCGAATACCTCGATAAAGTACAAAGAGCGGTAAATTTATCACAGGAAAAATATTGTGGTGTTTCTGCCATGCTAGCCAAGCATTGTGCCATTAATTATTCGATTGAATTAATATAATATCAGGCAAAGCTGACCACTTTGCTGCAAATCATTTTGTCTGCAATCCTCCAAACAAAATTTCCTTGTACAGGTATGGATCACTTCTTTGAGTGTGCTCCTGTTTCTGACGAAGATCATTGCATACCAGTTTACCCATTCACTGGCAATCCTTTCTGATGCACTGGAGAGTATTGTAAATGTTCTCGCAGGCTTTATCGGCTTATACAGTTTATATGTAGCGGCCAAACCGCGTGACCTGGAACATCCTTACGGGCATGGAAAAGCAGAGTTTGTATCTGCAGCCATAGAAGGCGGATTGATTGTTGCGGCGGGTATAATGATCGTGTATGAAACGGTTTTAAATTTTGTACAGGAAAGCCCTATCCAAAAACTGGATACCGGTTTACTCCTCATCGGTATCACCGCAGTGATCAATTTTATTGCCGGCACCATTTGCAGGAAGATCGGCAAAAGAAATACCTCACTTGCATTGCAGGCCAGTGGTAAACATTTGCAGATAGATACGTATTCAACCCTCGGCATCATTGCAGGATTGACGGTGATATTGTTTACACAACAGTATTGGCTGGATAAACTGATCGCGCTGGGGATGAGCATATTGATAATCTATAATGGGTACAAGATTATCCGTTCCTCATTAGCGGGAATTATGGATGAAGCGGATATACAATTACTGAACCGCTTCGTAAAAGTACTGAATGAAAACCGCCGGGAAAACTGGATAGACCTGCACAACCTGCGTGTGATCAAATACGGTAGTTTATTGCATGTTGACTGTCACTTTACCCTTCCCTGGTACCTGAATATACATG
The DNA here is from genome assembly GCA_964519475.1 of uncultured Sediminibacterium sp. Classification (GTDB taxonomy): domain Bacteria; phylum Bacteroidota; class Bacteroidia; order Chitinophagales; family Chitinophagaceae; genus Sediminibacterium. Next base: position 375,303 of record CAZFKE010000002.1, on the reverse strand, counting down.
AGGCTCATCTGGAGATTGATGCATTAGCGGCATTGATCAAGCAACAGTTTGGCGATGCCATTGAACTGTTTGTACATACGGATGGCTGTCTTCCTTTTAGCTGCACGATCTGCACCAAAACAGATTGTGAAGTGCGCCAGCAACCCATGAAAGGGAGGCTGGACTGGACGCTGAAAAATATTATTTCGAATGAGAAACACAGGTTGTGAATGCTGAATAGCGCTATAGTGACCATTCACCAAATCAATCATGATTCAGGTCTCACGGCTAATGAATGCTATTTCCTACGTAAATTCGCAGTACGTATATATCAATATCAACCTCCCAAAAATCAAAGATCATGCAGGTTTGGAAAGATTACCAGGATAAACACAAAGACCGTTTTCTGGATGAGTTATTGGAACTCCTCCGTATACCCAGTATCAGTGCGCGCAGCGAGCATAAAGATGATATGACACGTTGTGCGGAGGCCGTAAAACAAAGATTACTGGAAGCAGGTGCTGATACGGTTACTATTTATCCTACAGCCGGGCATCCGGTAGTCTATGGAGAAAAGATTATTGATGCATCCAAACCTACCATCCTGGTGTACGGACATTATGATGTGCAACCGGCCGATCCTCTGGAACTCTGGAAAAGCGGTCCATTTGAACCGGTGATCATTGATGGAAAAATATTTGCCCGTGGCTCGTGCGATGATAAAGGTCAATTCTATATGCATGTAAAAGCATTGGAAACCATGATCGCTACCCACACTTTGCCAGCCAATGTTAAGTTTGTAATTGAGGGAGAAGAAGAAATCGGTAGCCCAAATCTCGCAACATTTGTTAAAGCCAATAAAGCTTTGTTAAAAGCAGATGTGATTTTGATCAGCGATACGGCTATGATAAGCATGGATACACCCTCTATTGATATCGGGGTTCGCGGACTGAGTTATATTGAAGTAGAAGTTACCGGCCCTAACCGTGATCTGCACAGTGGGGTATATGGGGGCGCTGTTGCCAACCCGGTTACCATGCTGGCGAAAATGATTGCGGGTTGCCATGATGAGAATAACCATATCACTATCCCCGGATTTTATGATGACGTTGTGGAATCAACTACGGAAGAAAGAGCAAAAATGGCACAGGCACCTTTTAGCGAAAGCGAATACAAAAAAGATTTGGGCGTAAGCAGTCTTTGGGGAGAGAAAGGATATACCACGAATGAAAGAACGGGTATACGTCCCACACTGGAAGTAAACGGGATATGGGGTGGTTATACAGGCGAAGGTGCAAAAACGGTTCTTCCATCCAAAGCATTTGCCAAGATCTCCTGCAGGTTAGTGCCCAATCAATCTTCTGTTAAAATCACTGAAAAAATATTGAATTACTTTAAGAGCATTGCTCCTGCCGGTGTAACCGTTAAAGCAGAAGAACACCATGGTGGCGAACCATATATGACCCCGATTGATTCGGATGCTTATAAAGCTGCAGCCAAAGCCATTTATGCAACATTTGGAAAAGAACCCATACCTGTTCGTGGTGGGGGTAGTATTCCTATCTGTTCTTTGTTTGAAAAAGAATTGGGATTAAAAATTGTATTCATGGGTTTTGGATTGGATAGCGATAACCTGCATAGTCCAAATGAAAAATATGATGTGTTCAATTTCTATAAAGGCATTGAGACCATTCCTTATTTCCATAAGTTTTATACAGAAATGAAATAATATTCCGCCACAGACTTCACAGATTTTTAGTATTCGCCTGTGAAATCTATGGCTATACTTTTATATGGCAGACGAAAAAGAAAAACTCCGCATCGACAAATACCTCTGGGCCATCCGTTTGTATAAAACGAGGAGCCAGGCTGGAGATGCGTGTGACAAAGGGAAAGTAAAATGCAAAGGCATTACTGTGAAAGCATCACGGCTTGTGGCCATTGGTGATGAGTATGAGGCAAAAACAGAAGCCCGCAAATGGACCGTGAAAGTAACCGGGTTATTGCATAAACGTGTTCAATATTCAGAAGCAATTTTATTTTACGAGGATATTACGCCCGTAGAAGAATTAGACAGGATAAAATTTGAAGCCGCTTCTTTCCAAACCGGAAAACGCCAGAGTAAAATTGGCCGGCCTACCAAAAGAGAAAGGCGAGACCTTGGGGGATTTATGGAACAGTAAAAGATTACTCCATGAAAAATATTTTTTGCCTTTTTTTATTTCTATGTATAGGATTTTGCTGTTATGCCCAGCCGGCACCAGATTCACTCCCCAGTGTATTAAACCCGGAAAAAAAAGCTGAATTCAAAGGAGGACTTACCGGTTGGTTACGCTTTTTAGAGAATAATCTCAACCGTTCATTATTACTTTCGCATGGTGCCCCTGTCGGTTCTTATAGAACTATTGCTAATTTTCTCATAGATACTGAAGGGAAAGTTAGCGATATCAGGATTGAAGTTAACCCGGGTTATGGTGCAGCCGAAGAGTTTATCAGAATACTAAAATTGAGCAATAAGCAATGGGTTCCGGCGTATGACCAAGGCAACCCGGTTCCATATCGCTACAAACAATCACTTACTCTTTTAAGTAATTAAGCGTATATAAGAACTTTGCAAGTCTTTTTCATCAGTTGTTTATTTTGTTTCTTTCAAGCAAAAGCACAAAATGATACCCCACCCGTCTTCCCCGGTGGTGATGCAGCATGGACGCATTATCTCGATACCGTTTTTCATAAAGCATATATGGCCAGCCTCATGACCAAAAAAGATTTTGAACGATTTGGCAAAACACAAACCCTGCTTTACACATTCAGCATCATCCTGATGGAACAATCAGATTAATTAATATCGATGGCCAGCCAGGCATTGCGAAATGAGATCTACAGGTTACTGAGAGAGAGCCCACACTGGACGCCCGCAACCCTTAACGGCAGGCCTTCTATCTACCGGAAAAAACAAAGCTCCATATTTACATTCGACTAAACCTGCTTGTGCAGGTATTCTGTATGTTTGCAGTATGAACATTGATATCATTACCGTTGTTCCGGATTTATTGGAAAGCCCTTTTAACCATAGCATTATGAAACGTGCAAAAGAAAAGGGGCTGCTCTCTATACAAACGCATAACCTCCGCAAATGGGCCATCAACAAACATATGCAGGTAGATGATTACCAATTTGGCGGAGGAGCGGGAATGGTAATGATGCCCGAACCCTTAGCCAATGCCATTGATGAATTGCAGGCTGATAAACAATATGATGAAATTATTTTTATGACACCTGATGGCGAACGTTTTAACCAGAAAACCGCCAATCAGTTATCACTTAAAGAAAACATACTGATTATCTGCGGACATTATAAGGGCATTGACGACCGTATCCGACAGAAATATGTAACCAAAGAGATTTCCATTGGTGATTATGTATTAAGCGGCGGTGAACTCGCTGCGGCTGTTGTTGTAGATGCAGTAGGGAGATTATTACCCGGCGTATTGAATGATGAAACGTCTGCCTTATTCGATTCTTTCCAGGATGATTTATTGGCGCCTCCGGTATATACCCGCCCCGCAGATTTTCGGGGAGACAAGGTACCCGAAGTATTGTTACAGGGCGATCCTAAAAAAGTAGAAGACTGGCGACATGAGCAATCGCTGCTCCGAACCAAAGAACGCCGCCCCGATCTTTTCAAAGATGAATAGGCCCATCTATTTAACCGCTTATCCATTGATTTAACCATTAACTTATTTGTTAACAATTTTTTGTCAAGGGAAAAAAGAACCTTGTTGCTGCAATCTGTCTGCCAATGCAATCTATTCGATCCCTGAGCCAATTACTATGTGCATACTGTATATTTATTTGTATCCAAACAAATGCACAACAGGTGAATGGCGAAAGTATTCAAAAGGAATATCAATTACATATTGCAAAAACCACGGAACCCATCAAGATAGATGCTGAGTTTACCGAAGCGGTTTGGGCAAATACGGCATCAACCTCTCCTTTCTGGAAAAAATTTCCGAACGATGAAGGCCGTCCCCAACGCAAAACAGAAGTGAAAGTAACGTATGATGATAAGTTCCTCTACTTCGCTGTTACCGCTTACGATTCCGGTAAGGCCTATATACAAAGTTTAAAAAGAGATATCGGCCATGATGGCAATGATGGTTTTGGTATTGTGCTTGATCCTACCAACCAAAGAACCAACGGGTTTTTCTTTGTGGTAAATGCTTTTAATGCCCAAAGCGATGACCAGCTGCCATTTGCAGACAACGGGCCATCCTGGAGCTGGGATAATAAATGGTATTCGGCCACCAAACGTTACGAGAATAAGTGGACAGCTGAAATTGCCATCCCATTCAAAAGCATACGATATACAGGTGATAAATTATTATGGGGTTTAAACTTTGTGCGCATTGATACAAAGACAAACGAATATTCTACCTGGACACATATACCTGTTAATTTCCGTTCGATGGACCTGGGTTATACAGGTGCCTTAGTTTGGAAAGAACCGCCGCCACAACCCGGCAGCAATATGGTATTCATTCCTTACCTAACAGGAGATATCAGTTCAGACCAGGAAAATGGCGTACCTGCCAAATCTTCCGGCAATGCCGGTTTTGATGCGAAAGTGTCCTTATCATCCTCCTTAAATCTTGACCTGACCGTTAACCCCGATTTTTCGCAGGTGGAAGTAGATCAGCAGGTAACCAATCTTAGCCGTTTCAGCATTTTCTTCCCGGAAAGAAGGACTTTCTTTTTGGAGAATTCAGATCTTTTTTCGCAATATGGTATTCCACCCATCCGTCCTTTTTATTCAAGAACGATCGGATTGGATAAAGACGGAAACAAAATTCCCATTCTATTTGGAGCAAGGGTCTCGGGTAATATCACAAAGTCTACCCGCATAGGATTGATGAATATGCAAACCGGCAGAAAAGGAGAGTATTCGCCGGAAAATTATTCTGCTGCCAGTGTGAGTCAGCGTTTATTAAAACGCTCTGTGCTCAAAGCTTATTTCCTTAACAGGGAAAATTCATTGAATGACTTACAAAAACAAAAAGACCCGCTGAATGCCTGGGGCAGAAATGCCGGAATGGAATTTAATTATAATAACCTGAAAGGAACCTGGGGTGCCTGGGCGGCTTATCATCATTCATTCAAACCCGGTATTACCCGCGACAATCATTATATCGACGCAGGACTTAATTATAACGGACGCCACCTGAACTTTTTAATTGATATTGGTACCCTGGGCACCAATTACTATACAGACATGGGCTTTGTAGAGAGGATCAATAACTATGATGCAGTAAGGGATACAACCATACGTGTTGGATTCAAACAATTATTCAACGAAGTGAGTTACAAACTATTTCCAAAGAAAACAAAGATAACTAACCACAGTTTCAACTTTAGCAGTTTTATTGTATTCAATCCCGACAACTCACCGAATGAGCGTTCACATGAATTTCAGTATTCGATGCAATTCAAGAAAACCGGGTTCCTTTCTGTATTTGGCAATACCAATGAAGTGCACCTTTTGTTTCCATCTTCTTTTACAGATGCAACAGCTTTGCCAAAAGCAACCTACCATTTTCAACAAGTAGGCATCTATTATCAATCTGATTACCGAAAACCGGTTAGTTTTTCTGCACGGCTGGCGGGAGGTGGCTTTTACAATGGCAACTATCAAAGTATAAGAACTGTTATTACGCTGAGAAAGCAACCGCATTTGAATATTGCGCTTAATGCTGAATATAATAAACTCGTTTTCCCGTCACCCTACGGCAGTAACGAATTATTTTTGATAGCCCCAAGGATTGAAATCAATTTTAGCACCCATCTTTTCTGGACAACCTTTTTGCAATACAACACACAAAGGAATAATTTCAATATTAACAGCAGGCTGCAGTATCGCTTTAAACCCATGAGCGATTTCTTCCTTGTTTATACCGATAACTATTTTACCGACCCATTATTCAGGAATAAAAGCAGGGCCATTGTGTTTAAAATGAATTACTGGTTGAATATTTAATAAAAAAGCGGATCACAGATCCGCGAATATAAAATCCGCTGATCTGTGATCCGCTAATCCTAACGTGCAGCGCTTAATTTTTTACACTGATCAAGGGCAGCTGCTTATCATTGATCATCTTATTCAATGCTTTCAGATCGTTTTCCATGATCTTTTTCAGTTTCGCCAGTTGTATATCGGCTTGTCCGCCAAGATCTGCGAATACTTCGCGAGATTGTTTGCTGGGTGGGTTTTGTCCGCTGGCAGCCACAGCATACAAACCGGATAGCTTATCATTGATCCTTATCGGGAAGTTCAATACATCCTGCCCGCTTTTTGATTTGGTCTGATACAGCGATTCTTCAACCGCCGTCATTTGTTTGTTCACGCTATCCGCCATCTTCTTGATGTCTTTTGTACCTGCCGTATCCATCTTTGCCGTAAAATCGGTGATCTGTGTTCTTAAGGCACGGATATTTTTGATGGCTTTCTGCACATCACTGAACTTATCTCTCACCTGTAATAAGAACCCAACCTGTGCATCATAATCTGCTTCAGTCATTTTATAGTTCGGATCGGCTTTGATCACAAAAGGAACGTCTACTGAATCATTTCCAAAACGGAAACGGGCACTGTATTTACCCGGTGCGGCTTTGGGAGAACCGGCCCCACCGGTCCATAAGATCAATCCTTCTACTTTTTCAGCGGGCGGATAATTCATATCCCATACAAACTGGTTCATGCCATCATTGACATCCATTTTATCGGCGGGTTCTTTTGCAGATTTGCTAAAGGTTTTGATTGGCTTATTCTGCTTATCAAAAACGGTAATAGAAACTTTTGCGGAATCACCGGCTTCTTTCAAAAAATAATTAAACACTACCCCACTGGCCGGGTTCTCACCCATATTCTGAGGAACACCGCCACCGCCGCGCGGGCCGCGACGGCCACCGCCACCTTCTGTTCTGTAAGCATCATTCACTGCAAATACAAAAAGATTTTTATCAAGAGAACTTACCTCTTTCTGTTGTATCACGCTCAAATCATCAATCACCCAAAAAGCACGCCCCTGTGTAGCAACGATGAGGTCGTTTTCTTTAATGGTCAGATCCGTAATCGGTACAACGGGTAAGTTCAACTGAAATTTTTTCCAGTTGGCACCATCATCATAACTGATATACATGCCATATTCTGTTCCTGCATACAACAGACCCGGGCGTTTATGATCCGCACGGATAGCACGGGTGAAATGCATATGATCAATACCGTTGGTTATACGCTTCCATGTTTTTCCGTAATCTTCTGTTTTGAAGAGATAGGGTGTGAAATCATCAAGTTTGTATTTTGTTCCCGCAAAATAAGCCGTTCCTTTTTTGAACGGATCCGTTTCAATACAGTTCCACATCATCCATTTACCGGCTTCGGGTGGGGTTACGTTTTCCCAAGTTTTACCACCGTCCTTACTTACGTTGATCAATCCATCATCGCTGCCTGTCCACAATAGATCTTTTTCCAAACTAGATTCTGTTGCGGTAAAAATGGTACAATAATATTCTACGGAAGTATTGTCTTTGGTGATGGGCCCCCCGCTGGAAGCCTGTCGTGATTTATCATTGGTTGTCAGGTCCGGGCTGATGGTTTCCCAACTTTGCCCTTCATTTTCTGTTACAAATAAATGATTGCCGCAGGCATACAAACGTTTGGGGTTATGCGGAGAGAAGAAGAAAGGGAAATTCCATTGAAAACGATATTTCAATACATCGGCGCCGGCACCCATCGGGTTATCGGGCCAAACATTGATGGCACGGTTCTCTCCGGTTTTGTGATCAAGTCTTGATAAATAGCCGCCATAATTACCACCATACACCACATCGGGGTTCAATGGATCTGCCACAACATAACCGCTTTCCGCGCCGGCTGTTATATCCCAATCCCTTTCCGTGATACCGGCACCGGATGTACGGCTTTTAATACGAACGGTGGTATTATCCTGTTGTGCTCCTATTATTCTGTAAGGAAACGCATTATCGGTTGTTACACGATAGAACTGTGCAGTAGGCTGGTTACTTAAACTGCTCCAGTTATTGGCTGCATCAAAACTTACCTGTGCACCACCATCATCTGCCACGATCATACGGTTTCCATCTTCCGGATCAATCCACAAATCATGGTGATCACCATGTGGCGTGTTTACACTTTGAAAGGTTTTACCGCCATCGCGGCTGCGCATGAATTCTACATTTGGACAATACACCAGATTCTCATTCTTCGGGTCTACAAATACTTTACTGTAATACCAGGCACGTTGGCGAATATTGTTATCATTGCTTTGCAGTGTCCATGTATCGCCACCATCGGCGCTCATAAACAAACCGCCTGCTGCATTTTCAATGATCGTATAAATTTTATCTGTATTGGATGGGGCAACCGCCACACCTACAATTCCCCAGGTCCCCTTGGGTAAACCTTTTTTAGAACCGAGGCTGGTCCAGGTTTCTCCACCATCCATGCTTTTGTATAAGCCGCTGCCATCGCCACCGCTTTCCATACTGTATGGCGTTCTGATCACATGCCACATACCGGCATACATCACAGATGGATTACCGGGTTCCATTACCAGGTCTGAACAACCGGTTTGGTTATTTACATACAAGGTTTTCTTCCATGTTTTTCCACCATCGGTTGTTTTGTATACACCCCGTTCTTCATTCGGGCCAAATAAATGGCCCATCACCGCTACCCAAACCGTATTCGGATCTTTTGGGTGAATGATGATGCGGACGATATGCCGGCCATCTTTCAAACCCAGGTTCTTCCAGCTTTTACCGCCATCATCGCTGCGCCAGATGCCGGCAAGGCCTTCTGCAACGTTACCCCGCATACTGTTCTCGCCTTCTCCAACATAGAGAACGGTTTCATCGCTGGGTGCAACGGCTACGGAGCCGATGGTTCCGCCAAAATATTTATCTGTGATATTTTTCCAGTTACTTCCACCATCCGTTGTTTTCCAAACGCCACCGCCGGTAGAACCAAAATAGAAAGTGGTCTTGCTTTTATAAGCACCGGTTACTGCGGCACTTCTTCCTCCGCGGAAGGGGCCAACCTGGCGGTATTTTATTTTGGAATAAAAAGTAGAATCGCTGTTATCCGTTACCGGCACAGCCGTTTTTGTTTTTTCTTTTTTCTGGGCAAATACCGAAAGCGACAAACAGACGGCAGCCAGCAGGTAGCTAATTTTTCTCATGTAGTATTGAATTGGACGGGGAAGTTACTGTCCAATTCACATAAAAAAAAATCAGATTGATCCATAAAGGCAGAAAATAAAACTGCCTTTATGCCTTTGAAAAACTTACAAAGGCATAAAGGCATGGTGTATTCTGTAAGGTTTTACGTTTCTTATTTTATATGATACCATTTTTCATCAAGCCCTTCATTGATGGTAACATTATAGTTCTCCACTTCCGATTCAACCGGGCCAAAACTAAGTACTGTTTTTACAGGATACTGAACACCTTTGAATGCTTTGTATTCTTTAATCAGTAAAGTGGCTTTCTGGTCTTTGCCAATCCGGCTTCCGTATGCTTTCATCATCGGGCCAAAACCGGTTAGGTTAAGCGCCATATCGCCGGTTGCTTCCACCTGTTTTACCAATGAGGTTTGCTGATCGATATAATAAGTTACTAGCTGACCTGTTTTCAGCTTCATTTTGATCTTATAGCAGGGAACCTTGGTTACTTTCTCTGTTCCCAGCAATTGGGCAGTATGCCCTTTAGCTGCATAATTGACCAGTTCGCCAAAAGCACCGGCACAATCTAGTTCGTATTGCTCTGCACTCACTTCTTCCGGTTTCATGCGGGTAATGGTAGGCTCACCGTTTGTTTGCGGGCCAGCCCCAAAGCCGCCACCTCTTTCACCACCCCTGTCAAAACCGCCACCGCCCCCAAAATTACGCTGGGCCGGAATGAAAATGCAACCTGAAGTATCCGTAACCATTGTAAAGGTATCGCCCATACCCATGATGCCGCCCAATTGCCTGCGGAACAGTTTCCCTTTTTCACGGATAAGGGTTACCGGCATTTCAATATTTTGACCCATAACCGCCAGTTTAACCGTACCTGTTACTTCCAGGTATCGGACTGCTTCTAGTTTTTCGCGGCCACCGGCAGCAGCTTCGTATCTGGTAAGAATTTCTTCAACCGTTTGTGATGGCGCCGTTACAGCACCCAGCAGTAAAAACAATCCTGCGAATATTTTTTTCATATACTTACTTTCGTTTGGATTTACCAAATTTAACGGCTTAAACTGATGCCACAAGATGTGGATTCTCATTTATCATTCATGTAACACAATAAACCACCTATGGAAAAAGGTTCATTTAGCATCAGCGGAAACCTTGTAGATGTTTGGAAGAAAGCCATTTATCCCGCAGAGATCATCATTGAAAAAGCTGTTATACAATCGATCACGAAAATCGGTGACGAGTTGGATCCAGTCGGTAAATTTATTATGCCTGGTTTCGTAGACAGCCATGTTCACATAGAAAGCAGTATGCTGATACCCAGTGAATTTGCAAGACTGGCTGTTGTACATGGTTCTGTTGGCACGGTAAGTGACCCACACGAAATTGCAAATGTATGCGGAATGGAAGGTGTGAAGTTTATGATTGAGAATGGTAAACAGGTTCCTTTCAAATTCAATTTTGGTGCACCCAGTTGTGTGCCTGCCACCATTTTTGAAACAGCCGGTGCAGCATTGAATAGTGAGGATGTAAAAAAATTATTGGAAACAGATGAGATCAAATACCTGAGTGAAATGATGAATTTCCCCGGCGTATTGGGTAAGGATACAGAAGTGATGAAAAAGATTGCTGCTGCGCATGCATTGGGGAAACCGGTTGACGGGCATGCACCGGGATTACGTGGAGAGAAAGCCAAGGAATATATTGAAGCCGGCATTTCTACGGACCATGAATGTTTTACGGCTGAAGAAGCGGTTGACAAACTGCAACACGGCATGAAAATTCTGATACGGGAAGGAAGCGCCGCCAAGAATTTTGAAGCGTTGATCGAATTGCTGGAAGACCATCCCAGAATGATCATGTTCTGCAGCGACGATAAACACCCGGATAGTTTGGTGGCCGGGCATATAAATCAATTATGCGCAAGAGCCATCGCCAAAGGCCATGATATTTTTAATGTAGTGCGGGCAGCCTGTATAAATCCTGTTTTACATTACGATCTAGATATCGGTATGCTACGCAAAGGAGATCCGGCAGATTTTATTTTGGCGAATGATCTGACCAATTTCAGTGTACATCAAACTTATATTGATGGCGCATTGGTGGCAGAAGATGGACAGTCTTTTATCAAATCTGTACACACAACGCCCATCAATCAATTTGATTGTAACGAAATTACTGCAGCAGATTTAATCATTGCAAAAGAAAACTACCCTTCCACTGAAGGAAAGATACTTGTTATAGAAGCGTTAGACGGACAACTCATCACAAACCGGTTGGAACTATCCGGCAAAGAACTCGATGCTGAGTGGGTAAGCGATGTTGACAATGACATTTTAAAAATGGTGGTGATTAACCGCTACCATACCGCGCCGGCAGCAAAATGTTTTATTAAAAATTTCGGATTCAAAAAAGGGGCTATTGCCTCCTCTGTTGCACACGACAGCCACAATATTGTTGCCGTTGGTACAGATGATGAAAGCCTGGCCAGAGCCATTAACCTGGTTATCAAAGAAAGGGGCGGTATAAGTTGTGTACATGCAAACCATGAAAAAGTATTGGGCTTGCCTGTTGCCGGTTTGATGAGTGCGGATGATGGTTATACAGTTGCCGATGCTTATACAGAAATGGATGCAATGGCAAAAGCCCTTGGTTCTTCACTTGCCGCGCCGTTTATGACCTTAAGCTTTATGGCTTTACTGGTGATACCTCATTTAAAATTGAGTGATAAGGGGTTATTTGATGGGGATAGGTTTACTTTTGCATAATTTTTAATTATTTAGTATTCGGCGCATCCCCCACCGCTTTCATCACCTTAATTGCTACACTATCTGTTCCCTTTGGTGCAAAATATTTGGTTTTAAATTTTACCGTTTTACCGGGTGCCACGGTTTCATAAATGGTTTCTACAACTTCGTCCAGCTTGGTGGCGGTTTTGCTGTAGAAAGATAAACGGAGCGTTACATCTTTATACGTACAAACGGTGGCGCTGTTTATGATCGTTCCCTTTACTACGGTTTGGCCGATGATGTTTTTGTGGTCTTTATTATTGACAGATAAAAAACTGGCAGGATTATTCTTTTCTTTATCAGCCAAAGTCTCTTTTACTTTTTCATAATTCTCAGTATCAAATTTTTTGTCTTTCTTATCGGTCTTGCAGGAGAAGATGAGTATTGATAAGCAGGCTATGGTGAGTACTTTTTTCATTTGGGTATGTTTGAGTGTTTAAAGTAAGGATTTATTTTGTGTCTGTTTCGTTAAGATTGATTGCTCAGGATCTTATTAATAGCTATTCCTCCATTTACTTTTTTATCTTGACACAAAAAATGTAACAAGAAAGTAAAGGCTGCCGGAAAAAGCCAAACATCACTTTATTATGCTACCAAGAACGAAGTCAAAAGCCAGGCGTTTAGTTATTTATTGATCCATATGCTCTTCAACTTTTTATCATAGCGGGGCATCGTTCTTTGCTTAACGCTTCATTCCGTGATTTTCTTAACGCTTTTTTCGGAAGCCGTTTCTTATTAGTTGTACTTAAGTAATACATGTTTATTTTTTAAAATGACGCAAAACCGCTATTCAGCCCCTAATCAGTACCTATGGTACGGTCCTCTTTGGGTTCGGTATCAAGCGAAGCGATGATAGATAAGATACTGCGAAGCCTATCTTAACAGAGGCCAAAGCAGCCCGGTAACAGGTACGGGGCCCAGCGGCCATGAGCGACCCGGGTTCCCGCACAATAGCAGGATTGATGATTATAAGGCGATCAAGCATAAAATCACCCAAAAAGAACAAAAAACATAAATTTTCCATTCCAACCGATAGAATTTAGTTTTGGGGCATCCAAGAACTGTAATCCCCTGACGCCATGATCCTTAATTTAAGCGAGCAACACAGCCTGGTTAGTAACTGGGTTTCTGAACTGAGAGATGTGAATATCCAGGGTGACCGTATGCGTTTTCGCCGCAACCTGGAGCGTATTGGAGAGATCGCCGCGTATGAGATCAGCAAATTACTACCCTGGAAAACGGTGGAAACCCCAACACCGCTGGGTATACACGATAGTAAATTATTAACGTTTCAACCTGTTTTGGCTACCATTTTACGAGCCGGTCTGCCCCTGCACAATGGTATGCTCAATTATTTTGATAAGGCTGATAATGCCTTTATCTCGGCCTACCGTAAACACCACCGCGACGGGACTTTTGAAATTTCTTTGGAATACATGAGCTGCCCTTCACTCGATGATCGTATCCTTATCATAAGTGATCCCATGCTGGCTACCGGCGCGTCGATGGTTAAGACCATTCAGTATATGAAAGATGAAGGCTCGCCAAGGGAGATTCATGTAGTGGTGGCTATTGCCTGCACCGTTGGCATTGAATTCATACACCGCGAATGTGGCGAGAATATCAAAATCTGGTGTGGCGATATTGATGATGAATTAACCGCCAAAGGATATATTGTTCCCGGCCTCGGTGATGCCGGTGACCTGGCTTTTGGTACCAAAATGCAGGCTTGATCTCTTCCCGTTTCCCGTCTCCCCGTAACGGGCAAATCGTTAAGACAGCTATAATTTTAGTGATATGAACTGTCAACTTGGGCAGTTTCACTTAAATTCGATGTTACGGATGTTTATGCGAAAACTAATCATGCTCTGCTGTTTATGTTTTGTATTGGCAAAAGCTGATGCACAGGATCCGCATTTCTCGCAGTTCTTCACATCTCCGCTTACCCTCAATCCGGCCCTTACGGGTAAGTTCTATGGCAGTTACCGCATAGCGGGTAATTACCGTAATCAATGGCCTAGCATCAATAACGCATTTACCACTTCCACTGTTTCTGCAGATTTTCATATTCTTCAGAACAGGATAGCCAGTAACGACACCTGGGGCTTAGGGCTGGTGGGTTATAACGACAATAGTGCAAACGGAGCCGTAAAATTTAATTACGCTTCTTTATCTACAGCATATCATAAAGGCCTGGACGAGGATGGCTTTAACCAGTTGGGTGCAGGCTTCCAGGTTACTTATGCCAATATGCTGATCAATACAGCCGACCTGAAGTTTGAGGACCAGTTAACGGGCTCGGGTTTTACAGGTGTTACTTCGGAAGTATTTAATTCTGCCACACTCAAATCCAGCTATATAGATGTGAATGCGGGATTGCTTTATAACGGAACCAGTGCTGAGCGTAATAATTTTTATTTGGGCGTAAGTATGTACCATATCAACCGGCCAAAACAATCGTTTACCGGTGCGGAGTATGTACTTAATCCAAGGACCACTTTTCATGCTGGCGGCTATTTCCCAATTGGCGAAACCAGTACACTGCATGTAAGTGCTTTACAGATGTTCCAGGGCGGGGCTTCTGAAACCTTGTTGGGCGGCGCCGTACAACTGAATGCCACACCGGATGTGCCTAAATCAACAAGTTTTTATTTTGGCGCCTGGGTTCGTTTCAATGATGCGATTATTCCTTATCTCGGATTAGAATTTGATGATTTCCGTTTTGGCGCCTCTTACGATTACAATAATTCTTCTTTAAAAACTGCTTCGCAAAGCCGCGGTGGTATTGAGATCTCATTGATCTATACAAGACGGCCTTCTACAGACAGGCCGGTGAACTGTCCTAAATTCTGATCGCAGGTTACCATACGGATTTTAATATGATTAAAATAAAAGTAGGGTATCGCAGATTGTGATGCCCTACTTTTTGAAAGGTGTGTTCCGTAAAAACTTCTCCCAGTTGCGGTTATAAAGTATCACATCATTATGTGCCTGTTTACTGAAGATGAAAATTTTGTTGTTGATACGTAAAAGCATTTCATTCACTTCTTCTTCCTTCACCGAAACAAGTGGGATATGCAGCGAGTCGGTTAATTTATTTACAAAGAAAATGTAAATATTGTACAGATATATTTTTTCATCCTCTTCTATTTCTTACCGCTAACATAGGGGTTGTCTTTTAAGATAAAACGAAAAGGCAGGAAGGCATCTTCAGCTGCATAATCCACGCCGATTCGGGGAGTGGAAATAATATGCGAAGGCTTTACCGTGAACCCATCATCCACAATAGATATTTCATCTTTTTGCAAATCCAAAGCATTGTGTTTTACCAGAATGCCCATGGCTTTTGATAAATTACCCGGGCCTTTTGTTAGCGTATAATCCGCCTGGGGTTTACCTGTTCGTTTCAGCATCGTTTCTATACCCCATACAGGTTCCAGCGCTCTTAGCAGAACTGCATGCGGCACATCGGTTTCATTGGTAACCACATTAAACAGGTGGTGAATGCCATAGCAGAGATATACATAGGAAACACCGCCCTGCCTGTACATGGTTTCTGTTCTTTGTGTACGCCTTCCGTTCCATGCATGTGAGGCTTTATCTACAATACCATTATATGCTTCTGTTTCAACAATACGGCCGGCAGTGATCGTACCTTTAAAATTTGTTATCAATACTTTTCCTATCAACCCTTTGGCCACGGCGCAAACATTTTTTTGCCTGTAAAAAGAGTTGGGCAATTTATCGGAACACAGAAGCGTTATAACTGTCATGAACATAAAACTACGGATTATGTTAACTTTGCCAAGCTAAACTCCCCCTTATCGTGCTGAAAGAAATGATCATTGCCATACAGGCGTATTTTCAGGCCCACCGGTTTATCATCAAACATAAACTGTGGAAATGGATCTTAATACCCGGTATCCTATATACCACGCTGTTCATCTTCGGCATGTATTTCTTCAGTCATACTTCCAGTGATTTTATTGAATGGATCATCCTGAAAACCGGTTTAAAGCAATGGCTGGATACAATCAACAATAGTTTCCTTGGGTTTCTGTTTACCATGGGTAGTTTATTACTCTGGCTGATCCTGATGTTATTTTATTTCTCTCTCTTTAAATATCTTTTCCTGATTGTAGGATCTCCTTTATTTGCTTACCTGAGTGAAAGAACCGAAGCGATCATTGAAGGAAGAAATTTTCCTTTTAATTTCAACCAGTTTCTGAAAGACATTAAACGCGGTATTGCCATTGCAGCAAGAAATAGTTTATGGCAAACCGTATATGTGTTATCCATTTTACTATTAGGGTTGATTCCCTTTATCGGTTGGCTTACACCGGTGCTGGCTGTTTTGGTTGAATGTTATTACTATGGTTTTTCTATGCTCGACTACAGTATGGAACGCCATAAAAAGACACCGGCAGAAAGTATTTTCTTTATCGGCTCACACAAAGGACTTGCCGTGGGTAATGGTTTGGTGTTTTATATGATGCACCTGGTTCCTATTCTGGGTTGGTTACTAGCACCCGCTTATTCCGTAGTAGCCGCCACTCTCAGCATGTATCCTCTCAAACCCAATGAAAAATAATTTTCAATATGGGTTCCGGAAAATTATATCTTATTCCTACTGTATTGCACGAAGAAGCTTTAGAAACCATTCCGGCTTATATTCTCGATGCTGTAAAAGATTGCCAGGTATTTTTTGTAGAGAATGATAAGACTGCACGTCGCTTTCTTAAAAAACTATGGAGAGAAATGGTGATCGATGATTACCAGTGGTACATTATTCATAAGGCGGAAGAAGAAGTAAAAAAACAATTCCTGCAATTACTGAAAGAAGGAAAGAACATAGGCATTATTAGTGAAGCGGGTTGTCCCGGTGTCGCTGATCCCGGACAAATTCTGGTAGAAGCTGCCCAACAAAACAAAATTGTTGTAAAACCCCTGACAGGCCCCAGTTCTATACTGCTGGCTTTAATGGCCAGCGGCATGAATGGGCAATGTTTTCAGTTCCAGGGCTATTTACCCATCGATTCATTAGAGAGGAAAAAGAAGATCAAGGAACTGGAAGCTGATTCACAAAAAAGAAACTGCACACAGATCTTTATCGAAACGCCTTACAGAAATAATGCGTTGATCAAAGAAGTGTTAGACAGTTGTAAAGAGGAAACACGTTTCTGTATTGCGGTTGATATTACTGCTTCTTCAGAAACTATCCAAACGCAATCTGTAAAAAGGTGGAAACAGGAAGTGCCGGATATTCATAAAAGATTGGCGATCTTTTTGCTTCACGCATAATGTGAATGGTGAATGGTCAATTGTGAATAGGAAGAATTCATTCACAATTGACCATTCACAAAAAAACTATTTGGGCTTTATAATCGTCTCCCCCGGCAATCCCCTCACTTCATAAATACTATCCACAATATATTTCTGCATTCCACGCCATGGAAGAGAACCAAAGTATTGTTTGTAATGTACATTTACTTCCCTGCCCGACACTTTCAATAATTGTTCTGCTACCATTTCTTTGGTAACACTGAAAGAAAACTCATTACTCTGCACATTGGCTTTAAAACCGCTTAGGATAATCTTTCCTTCATACGTTTTAAACAGGATGCCTTTCTTCTGGAATATATTCAGTGTTCCCGCCTGTGTGCCTTCTGCCAGCACAAAATAAAAACGCCAGTACCCAAAAACGAGTAAGACCACTATCAATATTGCTGAGATGTACCAAAGTATTTTTTTCATTATAACCCGTATTTGTCTACAAGGTAGATCAATGCCGCCATGTTCACTGCACCTAATAATAGTTCGCGTTTGTTTACATTTTCAAACACATCGCTTCTGGCGTGGTGAAGATCAAAATAACGTTGCTGATCCGGGCCAAGTTCGCCAACAGGTATACCAAATGCCCGGTTCAAAGGACTCACATCAGCCCCGCCGCCATCATTGGTAAATTCAAATACACCATAAGGAGATAAAAGTGGGATCCAACTTCTTAGCTTATCCATCTGTTCTTTGTTTGCTTGCATAGAAAATCCACGAGGTGTAAATCCACCGGCATCACTTTCTAAAGCAAATACATGTTTCTCATTTTTAGCTTTTGCCTCTGCCGCATATTTAGTACCGCCGCGTAATCCATTCTCTTCGTTCGCAAATAATACAAAACGTAAAGTGTGCCTGGGTTTATAGCCGATCGCCTGCAGCGCGCGCATAATCTCAATAGTATGTACTACGCCGGTTCCATCATCACTGGCACCTTCATTTACATCCCAGCTGTCTAAATGGCCGCCTATCGTGATGTACTGATCAGGAAATTCCGTTCCTTTTACTTCTGCAATTACATTATGCCCGATGGTATCCGGCAGAAAATGCCCGTAAGTAGACATGGACATGCGGAAACTTGATTTGCGACTCATTTCCCAAACATAATCGGCATCCCTTGGCCCAACGGCAATACAGGGGATTTTAGGAAATGAATCATTATAACGGGTAGCACCTGTATGCGGATCATTGGCGGCAGATTCTGTAAGCGAACGGATCATCACACCTACGGCACCATATTTAGCGGCTCGGCTTGGGCCCGCACCTCTGTATTGACCGGTTTGCCCATAAGAAACAAAAGGCTTCACATTGGTAGGGTCAAACCCATGATTATAATAAACGATCTTACCTTTTATTTCGTCTTTTCTTCTTTCCAGTTCGGCAAAATCATCAATGGCCAGCACTTCGGCAGCAACGGTTCCGTTTCCCAATGAATTTCCTAAGGCAAGTACATCCAGTGTGCGCGCGGTTTTCTTTTTGTCTATTTCGGTAATCACGGCTTTATCCTGTCCGCCTCTAACCCAATGCGGCACCATACATTCCTGCAGGTACACCTTATCGGCCCCGTTCTGCTCCATACTCAGTTTACCCCATTGCACGGCTTTTGCAAACTGCGGAGAACCGGCCAAACGGCCACCAATCTGTTTGGTAAGCTGGCGAAGCAGGTCATATGCTTTGCCATTACGGAGTATTTCATCAGAGATCTTCTTAATGGCAGCCGCATCATCAGCGGGCTGTGCCATTGCCACTAAGGGCAACCATATAAGCGCGAGTACTAATTTTTTCATAGCACTAAAGTTAACTATTTGTGTTGTTTGACCAAGAGGGATGAACGGAATCTGTGGAATGGAGAAAAAATGGTTACTTGCAACTGAATTGGTCTGTGGTTTGTAGTCTGTGGTCTGTAATTGCCTCAACAACAAACCACAGACTACAAACTACAAACTGAAGTTCTATGCGTATAGGGATTGTTTGCTACCCCACTTTTGGTGGAAGCGGTGTATTGGCCACGGAATTGGGTAAAGCGCTTGCGGATGAGGGCCACCAGGTGCATTTTATTACTTACCAGCAACCCGTTCGCCTAAACGTGTTCAATGCCAATATTTTTTATCACGAAGTAAGGGTGCCTACCTATCCTTTGTTTGATTATCCACCTTATGAAGTGGCATTGGCCAGCACCATGGTAGATGTGATCATGAACCATGATCTGGATCTTTTACATGTGCACTATGCCATTCCGCATGCATCCGCTGCTTATATGGCCAAGCAGATCGTAAAACAAAAAAATGGCAGGAATGTGCCGGTGATCACCACTTTGCATGGAACAGATATTACATTGGTGGGGAAAGATAAAACCTATGAACCGGTTGTAACTTTTTCTATCAATGAAAGTGATGCCATTACTGCGGTTTCACATAATCTGAAAGATGAGACCTATAAATCTTTCGCTATTCACAAAGAAATAGAAGTAATTCACAATTTTGTGGATGTAACACGCTTTAATAAAAAACCGATTGATGCTTTCAGAAAGGTAATCGCACCCAATGGGGAAAAGATATTGATACACGCTTCCAATTTCAGAAAAGTAAAAAGAGTGGATGATGTAGTAAAGATCTTTGCAGCCGTTCGCAAAGAAATGCCTGCTAAGTTATTGATGGTAGGCGATGGGCCCGAAAGGCCCGCAATCGAAGAACTGGCAAGGGTTCTGGGTATTGATGAAGATATCCGTTTTTTAGGCAAACAGGAACAGATGGAAGATATTCTTGCCGTTAGTGATGTCTTTCTATTACCCTCAGAATATGAAAGTTTTGGTCTTGCCGCCTTAGAAGCCATGGCTGCAAAAGTAGTGGTAATCAGCACCAATGCAGGAGGTTTGGCCGAGATCAATATCCAGGATCAAACCGGATTCTTGGCGGATGTAGGAGATGTAGAATCTATGAGTCAATCTGCTATTGACTTACTGAAAGATGATACTAAACTGGCTACCATGAAAGAAGCCGCCTATCAACAGGCAGTGCGTTTTGATATTACCAATATCATTCCTATTTACGAAAAACTGTATAGCAGGTTTTGCAGGATGGAGCCTTGTAAGTAATTAATAATTAAAAATTAGAAATTAATAATTACTTCTGGGTGCGTAGTTGCTTAACAAATGTTGGCCTTGCGTTAAGCATTCAGCGTTAAGCGTTCTGCTTCTTCAATACTCTTCAGAATTACTGCACACATTTCAATTAACTCATCATCAGCGATAATTAATGGCGGGGCAATGCGCATTCTGTCGCCGGCGAAGAGGAACCAATCTGTGATCAGTCCATTTTGAATGCATTGATGGATGATGGCGCGGTTTAATTCATCGGATACAAATTGTAATGACATCCATAGGCCAAAACTTCGATGAGAGATGATGGAGGGATGGACAAGATGTTTGAGCAGTATGGCTTCTTTTCTTTTTACAGTATCGATATACTTTCCTTCCAGCAACACTTCTAATGCGGCTTTGCCTGCGGCACAGGAAACGGGGTGGCCGCCAAATGTGGTGATATGGCCGAGAACCGGATCATGCGTTAATGTGTTCATCATTCTTTGATTGGCTATAAATGCGCCCAATGGCATACCGCCACCCAAAGCTTTTCCGAGTAATAGTATGTCGGGCACAATCTCAAACTGTTCAAATGCCCAGAGCGAACCCGTTCTGCCAAAGCCTGCCTGGATCTCATCCAATATGAATAACACACAATGTGCATCACATTTTTTACGGATGGCCTGTATCCATTCTTTGGTTGGAGCGATGATCCCGCTTTCTGCCTGTACCGTTTCTAATATTACACAAGCAGTTTGTGAGTCAATGGCGTCGATCACCTCCGAACTATTATAATCATAATGATAAATATCCGGCAACAAAGGTCGGAACGCATTACGCCAGTATTCATCCCCCATTACGCTTAAAGCCCCCTGCGTGCTTCCGTGATAAGATTTATTAAAAGCGATGATCTTTGACCGGCCGGTTACCCGCTTGGCCAGTTTCATTGCACCTTCGGTAGCTTCTGCGCCGCTATTGGTGAAGTAGACACAGTTGAGAGAAGCAGGTAAATGATCGGTCAATAATTTCGCATACGCTGTTTGCGGAGATTCAATGAATTCGCCATAAACGATGAGGTGCATATATTCTGCAGCCTGTTCCTGCACCGCTTTCACTACTTTGGGGTGTGAGTGGCCGATATTACAGACACTAAACCCTGAGATCATGTCTACATATTTTTTCCCATGGATATCAAACAAATAAATACCCTCCGCTTTCACCATCTCAATACCTATCGGTGCGGGCGAGGTTTGGGCCATATGTTGTAAAAAAAGTTGCCTGTTATTCATTGAATGTCTGCCTGACTTATTTGCGGATGGTTTGAAAACACATAGGTACATAGAAAAATAAGAAGGGCGGATAGAATCTGCTATCATTCCTTTGTCATAACCGATTGTTCCTGTGTGTTCCAAAAAATCAGCACGTGATTGATTTTTCTTTTTAAACCCAACCTTGTAAAATTCTTTGAATAAAGTTACCTTCATTCTGCAAATCCGTCAACTATCATCTAACATCTGTAACTTCTTACCATGGCAACCATTCTTCCTGTTCTCGGAAAACACCCGCAATTTGGTGAAAATTGTTTTGTAGCCCCTAATGCCACCATCGTTGGCGATGTGGTGATGGGGAATGAATGCAGCATATGGTTCAACACGGTTGTTCGTGGCGATGTGCATTATATCAAAATAGGCAATAAAGTAAATATCCAGGATGGCGCTGTAATCCATTGTACCTACCAAAAAAATCCAACTGAAATAGGCAATAACGTTTCTATCGGTCACAACGCATTGGTGCACGGATGCACTTTGCATGATAATGTATTGATTGGTATGGGTTCTATTATCATGGACAGATGTGTGGTACACAGCAATTCCATTGTTGCGGCCGGTGCCGTTTTACTCGAGGGAACAGTTGTAGAAGCGGGCAGTATTTACGCCGGTGTTCCTGCTAAAAAAGTAAAAGATATTTCCAAAGAACTTATCAATAGTGAGATTGACCGTATTGCCAATAATTATATAAAATACGCTTCCTGGTTCAGCGATTCAAATGAAGTGCCTGTCAAATAATACCAAAATAAACTTTCTGCACATCAGTCTTTGCATCGGTATGCTTAGCTCCTGCAGTTTATTGCATATAGGCAGGTACCGGGAAGGAAAAAACGGTTGTCCTACTACCAGCAATATCGGTGCAGAAAGAATTATGGCAGGAGATCCTGTTGCAGTAAAAGCCGCTAAGAAAAACGATAAAAAGTATAAACAAACCAAGGTTTTCTACAATTGACCGAAGCTTCCCGATCAATAATTTTTATCCTCCATCGTATCCAAAATAGTAAGATAGCTGGCATACCTGTCAACAGAAATGGTTCCTGCATTTACAGCATCTTTCACCCCGCAGCCAGGCTCATTCATATGCATACAGTTATTAAACTGGCAATCGTTGATCCGTTTCTGCATTTCCGGGAAATAATGCGAAAGCTCCTGTTTTGCAATATCTACCAAACCAAACTCACGTACGCCGGGCGTATCAATAATATGCCCGCCGGTTGGCAAATCAAACATTTCTGCAAAAGTGGTGGTATGCAGCCCTTTTCCGCTCCAGCCGCTCACTTCCTGCGTACGCAGGTCAAACCCGGGAAAGATAGCATTGATAAAAGTTGATTTGCCTACACCACTATGGCCGCTTAATAAAGTGGTTTTGTTATGCAGGAGATTTTTTACTTCCTCAACTCCCTCATTATTCTGTACACTTACCAGCACTACTTTGTAACCGATCGTTTCATAGATTTCTTTTACCAGCGCAAATTTTTCCAGTTCTTTTTTTCGGTAGAGATCAGATTTATTAAACACAATGATGGCGGGAATATGATACGATTCGCAGGAGACCAAAAATCTGTCCATAAACCCCTGTGAGGTTTTAGGATCTTTTAAAGTAGCAAACAAAATGCTCTGGTCGAGGTTAGAAGCGATAATATGGTGCTGCCATTTATTATGAGGCGATACCCTTGCCACATAATTTCGGCGGTCGTAAATATGATCAATCATGGCCGATTCTTCTGCTATATCTTCAATTTCCATTTCCACCTCATCCCCTACGGCAATCGGGTTGGTAGAAGTGATATCGTCTATCTTGAAAACGCCTTTGATACGAGCCCTGTAAACCTTGCCATCCTCCGCTTTTGCGAAATACCAGGAACCGGTTGATCTGTAAATACGCGCCTTCATGGCAACGAAGATAATACGCAGGTTATCTATCTTTTACAGAAAGAAGGGCCTTTAGGAAAGAAATTTTGTGAAATATTAACGCCCTCCGGCACACAAAGGCCTGACGCTAAGGCTCTCTGCTGGAGAAAATCAATATCTTCGCAGCCTATGGCGAAATTTGCGCACGATGAAGTGGTGCCTTACCAGGGTAGTGAATTAAATAAGAAAGAACAGGTGGCCGATATGTTCAACAGCATAGCTTACCGCTATGATTTTCTGAACCGCTTCCTGAGTGCGGGTATCGATATCTGGTGGAGAAAAAAGGCCATTAGCCAATTGAAAGCACTGGCGCCTAAGAAAATACTAGATGTGGCAACAGGAACCGGCGATGTGGCCATTCTTACCTATCATATGCTGAAACCCGAAAAAATAACGGGTATCGATATTTCGGAGGGTATGCTGGAACTGGGAAGAAAGAAACTGGAAAAACTGGGGCTTACTAACCAAATCGAATTGGTTTCCGGGGATAGTGAGCTAATCCGTTTTGATGATAATAACTTTGATGCCATAACCGTAGCTTTTGGCGTACGTAATTTTCAAAACCTGGAAAAGGGGCTGAAAGAAATGTATAGGGTATTAAAACCCGGTGGTAAATTAGTAGTGTTGGAATTTTCGAAAGCAGATGCAGGATTCTTGTCGTTACTGTTCAATTTTTATATGAACAAAATAACACCCGCTATTGGAAAATTATTTTCAAAAAACAGAGACGCATATCAATACCTGAACGATAGTGTTCAAGCCTTCCCCGAAGGACAAATCTTTTTAACCATCATGAATGAAGCAGGATTTACCCAAACGCATTTGAAAAAACTTAGTTTCGGAATATGCACTATTTACTGCGGAAGCAAGTAGTCCTGCTCATTATTATCTCCCTATTTTGTGCATCGCATATACATGCACAAAAAGAGATTTTTCGCCGTTATCACGACGATCTGGTCTATTATTTCGGGCTTACCCTCGGATATAATACTTCAACCTTACATATTTCAAAAGCACCTAATTTTTTGCAGAGCGATTCGATACTGTCGGCCGAACCCGGCTCCAGCGGCGGTATTGCCATGGGTTTGATGGCAACGGCACGTTTGAGCGACCATTTCCAGATAAGGGCTAACCCGCAATTGATTATTGGCGGATCTAAATACATTGCCTATACACTTAGCAAAGGCAAACCGGGAGAAGCCCTTTTTCAGAACCAGACATTACCATCTACGCTGGTGAGTTTCCCCTTTCAGATTAAATTTAATTCAGACAGGATTGGCAATTTCCGCACTTACCTGTTAGCCGGTTTAAAATATGATTACGACCTTTCGAGCAATTCGGCAGCCAGAAATGTAGAAGAGATCATCAAACTCAAACCCAACGATCTTGGTTTTGAACTGGGACTGGGTTTTAATTTTTACCTGCCCTTTGTAACTGTTTCCCCGGAAATCAAGATCAGTAATGGGCTCAGCAACCTGCACCAGTTGGATCCCAGCCTTAAATACTCGAATGTGCTGGGCCAGATCCTCTCGCGTATGGTGGTTTTCTCTATCCATTTTGAAGATTAATGGCTGTTATACAGAAAGCTGCTGATGTATTTAATAAATTGCATCCGTTAACGGCTTTTGTAAACAGCGCATATGAACCAATATATCATTAAGGATACCTGTATTGTAAATGAAGGAAAGAAGACCTATGGCGATGTACTGCTGAAGAATGGAAGAATTGAAAAGATTGCAGATTCCATCAATACAAAGGAAAACAGTGCCGAGATTGTTGGCAAAGATCAATTTCTATTACCGGGCGCTATTGATGACCAGGTACATTTTCGTGAACCCGGATTAACGCATAAAGCCAGCATTTACACAGAAGCCAAAGCGGCTATTGCCGGGGGCGTCACTTCTTTTATGGAAATGCCCAATACCCAACCACCCGCTTTTACCCATGCTTTGCTGGAAGACAAATATGAGATCGGCAGAAAAACCTCACTGGCTAATTATTCATTTTACATGGGCACTTCCAATGATAATATTGAGGAAGTACTCAAAACAAATGATAAGAAGAATGAAATTTGTGGCATAAAAATATTCATGGGTTCCTCTACCGGGAATTTATTGGTAGATAATTCGCTTACCCTTGACAGGATCTTTGCCGGTTCTGAATTACTTATCGCCACGCATTGCGAAGATGAAAGTATCATTAAAGCCAATCTGCAAAAAATAAAAGCAGGGAAACCAAAGCTGGAACCATCCGACCACCCTGTTATCCGTAATGAAGAAGGTTGTTTTGAATCTTCTTTCCGTGCCATACAATTTGCTAAGAAACATAATAGCCGGTTACATATTCTGCATATCAGCACAGAAAAAGAATTACAGTTATTCACTAACATGATTCCCCTGGAAGATAAACGCATTACCTGCGAAGTATGTGTACACCATTTACATTTTACCAGCAATGATTATGCAACACTGGGTAACCTTATCAAATGCAATCCTGCCATCAAAGCCCCTAAAAACAAAGAAGCATTATGGAAAGCATTATTAGATAACAGGCTGGATGTTATTGCCACCGACCATGCTCCGCATACCTTGGCAGAAAAACAGGAAGACTATGAACATGCCCATGCCGGTTTGCCATTGGTACAACATTCCATTCAATTGATGATGCACTATGTAAAACAGGGAAATATTTCTATTGAAAAAGTAGTGGAAAAAATGAGCCATGCAGTAGCTACCTGTTTCCAGATAAAGGACCGCGGATTTATCCGCGAAGGGTATCATGCCGACCTGATTCTGGTTGATATGAATCAAGGCTATACCGTATCCAAAGAAAACATCCTCTATAAATGCGGCTGGAGCCCTTTGGAAGGTTTTCATTTCCCCGCATCCATTACCCACACTTTTGTAAACGGCCACATGGTTTATGGAAACGGGGTGTTTGATGAAT
Source organism: uncultured Sediminibacterium sp. (assembly GCA_964519475.1). GTDB lineage: Bacteria > Bacteroidota > Bacteroidia > Chitinophagales > Chitinophagaceae > Sediminibacterium. The sequence goes on along the minus strand of CAZFKE010000002.1, from coordinate 348,686 downwards.
CTCAGATGGGTAAAAGACTTCAATTCGATAGACAAAAATAGTCTGGAGTAAGAAGTTAGGAGTCTGGGCACATTTTATCCAAACAACTCCTAACTTCAGACTCCTAACTCCAAACTAATCCATGCAGGTAGACAAAACCACCCTTGCCGATCTTTCGATCTTTCATAGTGAAGAAGAGCAGTCTGTTTTTCACCACCTTAATCATACACAGACCAATGAGGGCAGGGAATATCTCCGGTATCTATTAGGCCATCCATTACAATCCGTTTCAGAAATACTCGATACCCAGCAAACCATCCGGCAACTGATGCTGGTAGCCAAAGACTGGCCCATTACGGTAACCAATGGTACCATTATGGTGATGGAACGATTTTATGAATCGCAGGTCAATGACTTTTCACAACATCCCAATACGGTAAATAGTTTCATATATAAGATTATCAATGGGCCCGATTATTCGCTTATCCGTTATACAGTGGAACATGCTATTGATTTTACGAAAGGCCTGCAGCAGATTGTTACCCTTTTACAAGAACAAACCCTGAGCAAACAACTGGTTGCCTGGGTAAGCCGAATGGCCATGCTGCTGAATAAGGCTACCATCCAGGAAATGATGTGGGAGGATAAAAAAGCGTTAACACCCGAACAGGTTTTACGGTATGGTGGCTTTATTCGTTTCCATTTTAAAAACCAGTGTTTTGAACTGGTAGAACTCTATGGAAAATTTGATGCGTATTTAAGTGTAGCCTGGTCTTGCAAAAAATATGGGTTTAATTTTCCGGAAATCAAAGAAAGTAAGGAGCCGTATATTAAGGCCAAGGGCCTACACCATATGTTGCTGGAGACACCTGTCTCTTCCGATATTGAATTATCTGTTGAGAAAAATTTTCTCTTTTTAACCGGAGCGAATATGGCTGGTAAAAGTACATTCATTAAAGCGGTGGGGGTGTCTGCTTACCTCGCACACCTGGGCATGGGTGTTCCTGCCAAAGAAATGCAGCTGAGTTTTTTTGATGGGTTGCTGAGTAATATACAGGTGGTGGATAATATCATTAAAGGAGAAAGTTTTTTCTTTAATGAAGTACAGCGAATCAAAAATACGATCGAAAAAATCAGTGATGGAAAGAACTGGCTCATATTGATTGATGAACTGTTTAAAGGCACTAACCAGCAGGACGCAGTAAAATGTAGTATCACTGTAATTGAAGGGTTGCGCAAAATGAAGAATGTATTGTTTATCCTGTCAACCCATCTATATGAAATTGGCGACGACCTCAGGAAATACGATAATATCCAGTTCCACTTTTTCGAAACCTCGGTTAAGGACGACCAGCTTATATTCAGCTATCAGCTAAAAGAGGGCATCAGCAATGACCGCCTGGGTTACCTAATACTCCGCAAAGAAGGGGTTGTAGCGCTTTTGGAGAAATTATAATATCGCTATAGCTATCGATTGCTTATTTTAAAATTGGCGAATCGGCGGCGTTAAAGCCACCGCTTTAAAAACTCCCGCAAAATATCATTATCTTTCGAACTCTTTGCTAAAGCCTTTATATGAAAATGATACCCGCGCTGCTTTTTATTATTCTTGGTATGAACTGTTTTGCACAGGCAGAACGGATTCCTTCTAAAGTATTTGTTTGGGATAACAGCAGTAATATTAGCCATAAAACCGGTAGCTCCAGAAAACTCATGTCGGGTTCTGCTGCTATATTGGCCGGGCATACTATCAATGGTATCAGTCTCTTAAAAGGCAAATCTGTTTTGTATAAAAATAACGCCAGCGAAGAGCGTTTCTTTATTATTAAGACGGGGCCATTAACCATTACCCTGAATGGCAATACGGCTATACTTGATCGAGGTTCTGTTGTATCTGTGATGCCAGGTGATAAAGTAAGTATTTATAATAAAAGCGATAATACCGCCGAGTTTTATGAAATGATTTATCACGCTATTAAGCCAGTAGATGCCGAAAGAGGAAAAAAAGCGGGTGGCTCTTTTATGATCAATTGGAAAGATGTAGCATTCAAACCTACGGATAAAGGCGGTGTTCGCCAGTTCTTCGACAGGCAAACCGCGATGCTTAATCGCTTCGATATTCATGTAACACAGTTAAACGAAGGCTTCAAAAGCCACGACCCCCATACCCATACCAATGAAGAGATCATTTTAATGCTGGATGGCAATGCAGAAATGCAGATCGGCACCGACCACCAAAAAGCCAATCCGGGCGATTTGGTTTTCCTTAACTCGATGGTATTACATAACCTGACCAATGTAGGCAAAACGCCTTGTTTGTATTTTGCCATACAGTGGAACTGAGTTTTTGAAAACCCCGGGTAAAAATCAGGTATAAATACGCTATTTCAGTAATAAGCAGCAGCTTATCTTTCTGCTGTAAAATGGTTAGGTATTCACTGTAATCCCCTTACAGAATTACCATTATTATCAAGCATCGCTGCAAAGTAAATCTTCATCATTCCTTGCAGTAAAGAAAACAGGTACCTATGTTGGTTAAAACCTTTGGCAGTGCCGTGTATGGTGTTGAAGCCATTACGATTACGATTGAAGTAAATGTAAGTGCAGGGCAGTCTTACTCAATTGTTGGATTACCTGATAATGCGGTAAGGGAAAGCCTGCAGCGTACCGAGAGCGCTATCAAGACCAATCACTATTTTATGCCCCGCACCAAATTGGTGGTGAACCTGGCACCGGCAGATATCCGTAAAACAGGCTCAGCCTTTGACCTTCCCATCGCTATCGGCATACTGGGTGCGAGTGAGCAACTGCAAGAGCCGGATAGACTGAAAGATTTTGTGATCATGGGCGAGTTAAGCCTGGATGGAACCATTCAACCCATCAAAGGCGCTTTACCCATTGCCATACAGGCACGTAAAGAAGGTTTCAGGGGATTGATTGTTCCTTCGGCCAATGCAAGGGAAGCGGGAATGGTAAATCATCTTGATGTATATGGTGTGGAACAATTGACCGATGTAGTTTCTTTTTTTGCAGATGCCTCTTTTTTAGAACCGGTGATTGTAAATACACGTGAAGAGTTTTTTAGTAATCAATATGATTTTGATATCGATTTCAGTGAAGTAAAAGGGCAGGAAAATATCAAACGCGCCATGGAAATAGCGGCGGCCGGTGGTCATAATGCCCTATTGATTGGCCCGCCCGGTGCGGGGAAAACGATGCTGGCCAAACGATTACCCACCATACTTCCACCATTAAGTTTACAGGAAGCATTAGAAACCACCAAGATCCATAGTGTAGCCGGTAAAATGCCTGAGAACAGTGCCTTAATCAGTAAACGGCCATTCCGTTCTCCGCATCATACCATTTCTGATGTAGCGCTTGTGGGTGGTGGCGGTACACCACAACCTGGTGAAATATCTTTAGCCCATAACGGCGTTTTGTTTTTAGATGAATTGCCTGAATTTAAACGCACCGTTCTCGAAGTCATGCGCCAGCCCATGGAAGAAAGAAGGGTAACCATATCCCGAGCAAAAATGGCTTTGGATTTTCCCGCCAATTTTATGTTGATCGCATCGATGAACCCCTGAAGTTTTGTCGATCATGTCCCTCGTTTCGGGAAAAGATGGGTTCATAGACAAGCGTAATGGTGATGCTATCCTTTCCGATAACGATCTGATCGGTAATCTTTTCGACTACGGCACGCCTATCCTCAAAGGGTAGTTTTGGCCAATGGTCATACAGGGCTTTCGCTTCGGTCAGTACGGTATCGGCTGAAAGCTGCTGTATGCGCTTAAAATCAATTTCTGCCTCCAGTTGGGGTATTTGTTCGTCCAATTGGGTAACACGTTCTTCAAGGGGCTTGTAGTGACTGGGGAAGGTATCTTTTGATAGTTCGCCATCGAGTCGCATCTGTACCAGTTCGTCCATTCGTTTTGCCAGTTTGTTACGTTCCGTTACGGTCGCGGCAAAAAGTTGCTCCTTTTCGGCTAAATCTGCACCCGTTTTTTGGAGGTAGATTTCCGGTGTCGTTTCGGTCGCATAGCCTTGCAAATACTCGTGGTAGATTTCGTCCAGATCATCCGCAGGGATTCGGTTCTTGCATTTCTTACACGCATAGTTTTTCGATGCGTGGGTGATATACATTCCTTTCCCGCAATGACAGGTTACAAAGCCGGTCAAAAGATAGATTGCTTTCCGTCCTGGCTTTTTCCGTTTGATCTCCTGTTCGTCAAGTATACGGTTGCATTCGTCCCAGAGTTCTGCTGAGATAATTGCCGGACAGGGAATAATTACCCATTCGCTCGCCGGTTTGAATTGCCATTGCTTGCCCGCACCAAGGCTTTTGGTGTAGTTGGCTCGACGTTCACCCTTTGCCATCGGATCGCGCAAAAGTCTGTTTACGGTATTATCCGAAAACAGTTCATTTTTGCGTGTCCGATAGCCCATTTTGTTGAGAATGTCCGCAGTCGTTTTGATACGCCTTTGTTCAAGGAATATCTCATGCATCAGTTTCCGAATCGGTGCTTCCTTTTCATCAATGAGTAAGACTTTGTTCTCCCACCGATAGCCAAAGGGTGCAGCACCACCGAGGGATTTGCCTAACTTGGCTCGTATTGGTACCGAAGCCTGAACCCTTGCCGAAATTTCTTCCCGCTCCCATTCTGCGAGAGACGAGATAAGAGCAAAGAAGAACCTTCCTGCGGGTGTACTGGTGTCAATACTTTCCGAAAGGGAAATTAGATCGGCATTGTGGTTTTGGAAGAACTTAGAGAATTGCAGCAGTTCAATCGTATTTCGAGCAAGGCGGGCAAGTTTCGAAAATACTAAGCCCGTGATGTGGCCGCTTTTGATGTCGGCAAGCATCCGCTTTGTTTCAGGGTGATCCATAACGGATTTTCCGCTCACACCATCTAACCGATATATTTCCATGATCTGCCAGTCTTTGGCTTCGGCATAGAGTTGTGCACGTTTGATGTGGTGTTCAGGGCTTTCTTCCTTCACTTGCATGTCCGTTGACACGCGGATGAATACCCCTACTTGTTTCTTGATTGCCATAGGTATACGTTTTGAGGGGGTGAGACAAAATAAGGATTGTCTTTAAGGTTGCAAAGCATTAGGTTAAGTTTCATAAGTAGAATATTTAATTGTGAAGAACAAAGGTTTATTTATGGTCGTACATCCGTTTTCGTTTTGCTTGCAAGCATAGTGCTGCAAGGATTGCTTCGAATATTTTTACATGATATGCCTGTTTATTTTGCAGTTCTCGCTGATAGGTTTTCTTTAAGACCGGGAACTGTTCACACACAAGCTGCATCATTTTGGTACGGTTCAGGCTTGTTGTTGAGAGGAATTGCTTCAATTCTTGAATGCGGTATGGCTTCAATTCAAGGTTGCGATCAGCAGCGTACATACTGATTGAGTAGATGAGTTCAGACAATCCTTTCGAGAGGTGTCCGCGTGGCGGTACCTTGACCGCCATTGCCCATACGTCATGCCGCTTGACGAATTGATCGATAAAAGCAATGACACTCTCAACACTTTTGGCTGACCATTTGCCTTTAAACCGCTTTACTTGCCAATAGAGCAAGGTACCGTCTTTAATCAGTGCAATGCCAAGTGCCCGAGTACCGAGGCTTATGCCGATGATCGGCCTATTGTCCCGGTACATAGCGTTTGATATTGGCTACAAATATGGCGGCACGGCGGGTGGTGATTTTCTCATCCGGTATCTTCATGACACTCTCTAAGATTTCAAGCAATAATTCATGGGAATATGATCGTGAAAGCGTTAGATAGTATGCGATGGAAGACCGGTCACTGAGCGTGTGTGCGAGATGTCGCGCAAGCGTAACATCATCGGGGTTTTTGAGGTATTCTTCTATGGAGGTCATGGAACTATGGTTCTCGTTTCGTTCGTCATTTTTTAGACGAATAGCGTTGCGTTCGCAACGAACGTAGAACAGATAAAGAACTAATAAAGGCGCAGTTAAAAAGCACATACCAGCTATGTTTTTCAATTACTGCTCTGGAAGCGGATTGCTCAATTGCTGTTCTTGCTCTACTATTTCAATGGTGATCTCTTGAAATAAATCAGGGTACAGTTCATGAGGAAATGTTCGATAAATAATACAGAGTTTACAGAGATTGATTGTACTTGGAAGGATTAGTCCTTTTTCCCAAATGCCTACCTGCTGATACCGCTCCAAATTGAGCAACGCGGCAACATCTTTTTTCTTGTAATTCATCAAAACACGGTGATACCTTAATGTATTATAAAAGTACCGCCGATGTGCTTCCATGAATAAAAAATAGCAAACCACCCCTCAATAAAATAGAGGGGCAAATAGCGGTTATAAGTATATTCTATTGTGGAAAAGAATGTGAGGGGGTGGTAAAGGAAAAATAAAGTCTCAGAGTTATTTCACACTGACTCCATTTCTAATAATGTCTGGAATTAAAAAATAGTACCAAACAATACCAATATCATATTTCTGTTTTTTTTGAATAATCATATCGCCAGCATCAAATGTTTCCACACTTGGATTATATAGTTCTCCTGAAAAGATTCCTAAAAATATAAACTCTTTCCGTGGGGACGAATAAATATCCTTTCCACGAACTAATAAATTTGAAGGTTTTGAAATAACTACACTGCCAGATGATCCTGGAAATAACTTTGAGTCTATTAAAAAGTATGGATGAGCATTAAAAAAATAAGTCCATCGAGAAGCAATACTACCGGATTTAACTATAGGATAAAAATTATATCTATCATAAAAATCTATTGGATATCCAACTATATTGACATTGTCAGTAACATTTATCTCACCACTTGTAGAGTCAGGAAAATCAGTTTCTAAAATTGGCGAAAAAATCATAAGCTTCGATCGAAATAAATCATCTTTTATCAAATCATTTATTTGAATAGCAACAATATCTACAGTTGAATCAGGGCAAAGTTTAAGTCGTTTTCTTATTTCTTGATTAGATACTTTTATAGGTAACCATTCCACTGTTGAATCGTTTACAAATTTTTTCAAATTGAAAGTGAATTCATCTGGTAAGTATTCTCTTCCTTTAGAATCCTTGAAATAAATAAGGTGTCTATTTGTGATAAGCCACATCTTATTGATTGCATGCCAGTGGTCATCCTTTTTATTCATACTATCAATATAAAAGAAACCAGTACCGTTTGAAGTAATCCCACCATGTTGACTACTGACAAGCATTGTTATCCAATGAAGCCTATTATCCAAGTTATCCGGGGCTGCCATTTTTTGACAATAAATGTTTGAATACCAGCAAGAAATGATAACTATATAATAAAATCGTATTTTCATAAAATACATATAACTCCTTTTAAATATTAGTAATTTTCTCAAAGATATTATTTAATTTTAATATGTACAATCATTTTTTAATACAAAATCGCTCCCCCTTCTATGTCTTTTGCATTACAATTTGCTTATGTAGCTGTCAAGCCTTGAAAATTCAAAAGAAAGAAATAACGGCACTTAACTTTTCACTCAAACAAAAAGATTCCTCATTTATAGCACTTAATACGCAGTTTGATAAATTACAAAATCAAGTTATTGATCTAAATTACAAGATCGAGCAATTATCAGCAATCAAAACTAATTCTGACATTAATAATTTTTTACCGCTAATCCCTTGTCCACCACCTATTCCTTCTTCATATTTAAGGGTTGCTGAAAAGATATTTTCAAAATTAAGTACCTATCATCAGGCAGATAGTCTGTTAACCGATGAATTTGCTAAAAATGGATATAGTAAACATTTCTATCTCGCAATTCAAGGTGGTGGTTTTGCAATTGCGACACCAATTGAAGAAATCACGGAAAATGGAACTGTAAAAAGAAGTGAAATTTCAGATAATACAGCGGCTGGTACTTTCTTTAAGCACTTTTTTTCGCTTGACCATTTTACAGAATTATTCTTTTCGCAGAAAGGATACTATAGAACTATTATTTTTCTTGTTTCCCCTAACTTATACAGTTTTAATGGTAAAAAATTAACCTATAATGATTTAGAACAATGGGCGCAAGTAAATGCGTTTAGGCTTCCTGAGATAATCTCAAAAAAGAAATTAGAAAAGCAAATACAAATATTGGCATTGCTATATGAATTTGAGCAAAACGAAAACATTGAAAACAAAGTTCAAATAGTAGATGATCGACATTGTAAAACACATTTCACAGAGCTTTCTTTAATAAAACGTTTTCTGTAATGACGATAAATTTTTTTGAAGCGAGAAAAAAGTTGATTTACTTATGGCTTATTGGTTCTGCCATATTATTTTTGTTCTTCAGTTTTCAAACTTTAGGGGGTAGATATATTGGCATTGAAACAGAAGCCTGGGGATGGTTTTTACCAAATTTTTTTCCAACCTTATTGCTAATGGTAGGAGCCTTTTTTGGCAATATAGGAAGGGAGACAGCTCAGGTGCAAATAATTAATAAATCATATTATATTATCTGTTTATTTCTTTCATCATTTTATTTATGTATTTTATTTTTGATTTTACTTTTATATTCAAAATCGCATAGGAATATTTTAGATTATTATCGAGGCAACACTATTATTCTTACCACAATCCAATCAGTAGTAACGCTGTGCATTGGTGCTTTTTTTTCTAAAAGTGAAATTTCTTCTCAGTAAAATGGGAATGTATCTCCAGTCGGTTTCCATGTCTGAAAAGTATCAAACCACCCTTCAATAAAATAGGGGGAAGTGTGGTTATAAGTATAGTTAGGTGGGGAAAAGAGTTTGTGAAGAAATATTAAGAAAAAAAATTAAGCGCCGTCTTGGTATTATTCTATACCTTTAAAACTCCCCCCAATCTTAATATCCTCCTGTAGCGCGTTGCTTCTTACTTTATTGGTATTGCCAAAAATCAATTTTTGTTTAACAGTTATATAGCATGTCTATAAATCTTACATTAAATGACCAAAATCTTCCACACGCAATAAAATTGCCTGCAATTGAAATTCAACCAATTCAAAGATCAATTGGCATAATTTACTGCACTTTAAGACAAGATATTACTGCACAAATTATTGCAATAGAGCAAGTGCAAATTTCGCCGAGAATGAAAGTGCCTGTGTATGTTTTGGATAATGGCGAGAGGCTAATTATTTCAACGCGAAAGAAAATTGTCAGACCGGAGAATGTTACAGGGATCATTTTAAATATTCAAGATGAAGATCCAAAATGGGTATCACATATTCTGATTGACGCTTTTAACGTAGAGGTTACTGAAAAAGATTTGGCAACGATGTCGCAAGAAATTACTAATTCTTGGATCAATGCTTTTTCATTTGTTCAGGAAAGAAAAGATGAACACGATGAGATTATTTTAAAAGGGTTGCGACCACCCCAAATCGGCGGTTTGCACGCAATTGGTGCGCATTGGAGTTTATACAACCAACCTGCTACAATTGTAATGCCAACTGGTACGGGCAAGACAGAAACGATGCTTGCTACCTTAGTAGCATTTCGACCCGGTAAAGTTTTAATAATAGTTCCGTCACAAATTCTTAGGGTTCAAACAACCAAAAAATTTAAAAGTTTAGGACTGCTTCGTTTTTTGGGCGCGGTTGGATTTGATATAAAAAATCCTATTGTTGGTTTACTTCTAAGAAGACCTACATCTATTGCAGATTTGCAAATATTAGATGATTGTAATGTTCTCATTTCCACAATGAGTGCGTTATACTCTGATCCAGCTTCGGGAATAGGGACAGAAATAGCATCACGCATTGATACATTAATTGTTGATGAAGCGCATCATGTTGCAGCAAAAACTTGGTCGGAATTTAAAGAGGAATTTAAAAACAAGAAAATTCTACAATTTACCGCAACACCATATCGCAGAGATGGGAAATTAGTTGATGGGAAAGTTATATTCAACTACCCATTACACAGTGCACAAACCGATGGCTATTTTAAACCAATAACTTTTGAATCAGTACATGAAGTTGACGAAGTTTTGGGTGATCATAAAATAGCAATTGCAGGTATCGCTAAATTACGTGCTGATCTTGAAGTCGGATATGACCATCTAATGATGGCTCGTTGTGAAAATATTGAAAGAGCAAATTTAATCTATGCTATTTATGTAGAGTTAGCAGCTGATTTGAATCCTGTGATTATACATTCAGAGGTAGATGTAACCGCAGCACTCGACAGGATAATGGCACGACAAAGTAGAATTGTTGTTTGTGTTGATATGTTAGGGGAAGGTTTTGATTTACCACAATTAAAAATTGCTGCTGTTCATGACACACATAAGAGTTTAGCCGTGCTTCTGCAATTCACCGGACGATTTACAAGAGTAGCAGGAAGTAATATTGGCGATGCCACCGTCATAGCAAACATTGCTAATCCAAATGTATCAAGCGCATTAGAAAGGTTATATAGTGAAGATGCAGATTGGAATCAACTTTTAAGTGAGTTCAGTTCACATGCCGCACAAACACATTCCGCGTTAATAGACTTTTTAAACGAATCTGTAGAATTAGGAGAGAGTGAACATGACGATGACACTTCTGAAATTTCTCACCATCTTCTAAAACCATCGTTAAGTACACTATTGTACAGGGCGGCGACATTTACTCCTGAAAATTTTTTCTCCGCAATTTCAAAAGAAGTTATAGTACATCGCGTATGGCTACATCGGGAATCAAATACATTATATTTTGTAACAAAGGGAGAGCCATCAATTACATGGAGTAGATCAAAAGAACTGAAAGATCGTCAATGGAATTTATTTGTTCTCCATTACAATACAGAACAAGGAATTTTATATCTCGCGGCAAGTGATAAAAGTTCAGCATTCGAAGGATTAGCTCAGGCCGTTGGCGCAACACAAATCATTCAGGGTGATAGCATATTTAGATCATTGGGCAAAATTAACCGTCTAATATTTCAAAATGTCGGTGTTAAAAAGCACGGCAGAAGAAACCTAAGTTTTGCCATGTACACAGGTGCGGATGTTGCACAAGCTCTATCCTTAACAGAAGGAGGCGGTGGATCAGTTAAATCTAATTTAAGTGGCACTGGATGGGAAAACGGTATGCCGGTAACAATTGGGTGTTCCATTAAAGGAAGAATATGGTCGCGTGATGGCGGAACTATACCGGAACTCGTTGAATTTTGTAAAAATGTTGGTTCGAAAGTAATTGATGAAACAATTGACACCGATGGTATTATTGCAAACGTATTAATCCCGCAAGAAGTTACAGAACTACCGGATAAGGTTATTATTAATATTGAATGGCCAGTTGAAATTCTGAAACAAACTGAAGATCGCGTAATACTTAGCCGAAATGAAGCTGAAGAAATCTCTCTCTCCATAGTTAGTATCGAATATTTGAGATCAATTCAAGAAACAAACAGAGTTGAATTTAGAATTTTTGCCGAAAACAATATTATATGGGGAACCTTTGCTCTGACCATTAATGCCCAAGATGGCTTTAAAGTTGAGCAAATTGATGAGCCGGCGATAAATATTACAATAGGAAAACTTCGACTAAGCGTTGCCGAATTTTTCTCGAATTACCCGCCACTAATTCGATTCGTTGATTTATCAGAATTAGATGGCAATCTATTAATTAAGCCACAGGACACTGAACAAATTACTTTTCCTATTGAACAAATTACTCCGTGGGATTGGACAGGAATTGATATTACAAAAGAATCCATCTGGAAGGATGGAGTTGAAAGACAAGATTCGATTCAATGGAAGGTTGCTCAATTCTATTTAGCAGAAAATTTTGATGTTGTTTTTGATGATGATAGTGCCGGGGAGGCAGCCGATCTTGTATGTCTTAGGGAAGAAGATAATTGCATAAGATTGGTATTAATTCATTGCAAATTCACAACCGCCGCTGAACCGGGCGAAAGAGTTAAAGATGTAGTTGAAGTATGCTCACAAGCTATTCGTTCATCAAAATGGAAGTGGAAATTCCATGACCTATGTAGGCATATCATTTCAAGAGAAAAGAGATTAGCAAGAGCTATTAGACCAACACGATTTATTAATGGCTCATCGAATGATGTAAATAAATTTCTAAAATTGAGTAAATTTAAAGAAGTGAAAGCTGAAATAATTATTGCTCAACCTGGACTTTCACAAGCTACAATTACAGGGGATCAAAATATAATTTTAGGGGCTACTTTTAGTTATTTAAAAGAAACTATTGATGTTGAATTAGAAGTTTTATGTAGCCAATAAATTCTCAATTGCAATACAGAGGCTGTTTATAAAAAGGCTGACCAATGGCGGTTGTAAGTGCAATTATGCAGCTTCTAACCGTTCATCACTTCCTATTTCTAACCATTTCTTCCGAACATCGAGGAGAACACCCAGCAATTTGCTATATGTAGCAAGTGTATTAAAATCGTAAATTAGTTGGTAGATTAAAATAAGTTGTATGAATTGTCCCCATTGTTTACATGCGATTTCACCAAACCATCATCATGTTACTATTGTAGAAAACTACGAAAATAACCAGTGGAAAGCTGACGAATTTGTTTGCCCAAATTGCAAGAAGCAAGTTATTGCTCTATTAAACTATCAATGGAATGGTCGTGGATGGAATCAAATCGATAACAGATTTGTGTTTCCTAAAGCGGTTCAAAGTCAACCGTTGCCATCGGAAGTTAATGATGCTGTTGTTGTATCTGATTATAATGAAGCGAGTTTAGTTCTTTCCGATAGTCCGAAATCGAGTGCCGCTTTAACACGCCGCTGTTTACAATATATTCTTAAAACCAAGGTTGGTACAACTAAGAAAGACCTGGCAGATCAAATACAGGAAGTTATAGACAACAAACTGCTACCTTCTGAAATTGCCGAAGGTCTTGGTGCTGTACGAAACATCGGAAACTTTGCCGCACATTCTCAAAAAAGTAAATCGACTGGCGAAATCGTGGATGTTGAACCACATGAAGCCGAATGGAATTTGGAAATTTTGTTTGATGTAATTGATTATTGCTACGTTCGCCCTGTCCGGTTTCAGCAGAAGAAAGCTGGCTTCAACCAAAAATTGAAAGATGTCGGAAAACCTGAGATGTAATTTAGTAGTAAAAATCAGAAACCTGCACCTTGTAAAATGCTGCAAGTTTCATCGCATTTGCAACACTTGGCATGGCAATACCACGCTCCCATTTAGAGAGACGACTGGTACTTTTCAAGTTCATATAGATTGCAACATCTTGTTGCAATAATTCTCTTGCAAGTCGATATTCTTTTAATTTGTTCGGGTATTTCATATACTAAGCTTAAGATAAAAATGGTTTATAAAAAGAGTGAGCAATAGCGGTTGCAAGTGCAGTTATGCAGCCTCCAACCGTTCATCAGTTCCTATTTCTAACCATTTCTTCCGAACATCGCGGAGGACACCCAGCAAATCTAAACGAGCAGCTTCGAAAACTCCTGTTTCATCTTTATCTGCAAGGGTTGTTTTAGGTTCGAACGTTGGGTTTTTAACCTTAACCCAATTTAACCCGTCAATAAGGCATTGAATAGGTTTACAGCCTTGAATAATAAGTGTTTTTTCATCCCATATTAGGTTCGCTCCGAAGCGTGAAAGAATACGTCGCTTAGCCTCAAAATCCTTCCTACTAAACACCTTTAGAAAATTATTTCCCAATCGAAATATACTTTCCGCCTCACTGAGAAATAAATGTGGCGTATTGCTGAAAGGAAGGTTGTTTAACTCGATATTGATTTGTGCTATATCAAATGCATATTCTTCCTTTGAAAAAAATCCATCTGCAAGCAATGCACGATAACGTATTTTCTTTGCCTCTAATTCTGCTTTCCGTTTTTTCTGACTTTCTCGGATAATTATGGCATCACTATCTTGAATAGTTTGCAACTCTGTATAATATCGTAGACACCACTCGATAAAATTTTGGCTAAATACCAAATTGGCATTAACGTGTTTGATTATTTCCTTTTCAATTCGTTTTTCTGATAGATATTTAACCGATTCCCCGCGCTTCTTCTTTACGCCATTTCTATAGTAGATATAGTGTAAATAGGTTGGGGAAACCATATTCGATATAGCAATATGACATTTTGGACAATTTGTTTTATTCAAATATGCAAACTTATGTTTACAGTCGCAAATAACTTGATACTTGATATCGGGGCCGATAAATTCGAATTGCGGAGATTCAATAAATCCGGTAAACAAAACATGATGTTTTTGGGTTTTTGCGGGCGTCTTATTATCAAGCATTTCTATGATGCGATAGTGCTCTCTCTCAGTAATTAAACGCGGCAGTTCTTTGGCTAACTCAAATCGTTCTCCTTGGACATAAAAAAAGCCTGCATATATTGGATTACGAAGAATTACATATATCCATGATCGATTAATTATTCGATTTCCACTTTTCTTATGCTTCGGAGTTGTAAGTTTCGCGACATCTTTCGCCCAATTATATATTTGTCCTCCTGAATATTTTCCGTATAAATACATTTCCAACATTTGTCGGACTATTTCAAGTCGTTCAGGATCGACAACCATAGATTTTGAATCATCGAATGATCTGGTATTTAAAAATCCTATAGGTGCAATCCCGTGAGTAAACCCCAACTTTGCACGCTTTAAAAGACCTCTCTTTACATTCGTTGATAAGTCTCTACTGTATTGGTTCGCGGCACCAAATTCAACCGCCATCAGTAGTGCGTTCTCATTTGGGTAGTAAACCTTATGAGGGGTTAGAATAGCTTTAATGATGCCCTTTTGAAGCAAATCTATGATTATGCCGCCTTCGATCATATTGCGTGCAAGACGGTCTAATTTCCAGCAAACAATGGCATTTATCTTACCTTTTCTTAAATCCTTTATCATTCGCGCAAATTCTGTACGGCGGCCACTTGTCTTTGCCGACTTCGCTTCTTCATACTGAAATGTCTTACGGATAGATAAAGCTGACACTAACTTTAGTGCCTCATCGCGCTGCGCCGGAAGCGACAAAATCTGCCGTTCTTCTGATTCAGTTGATTTTCTGCAATAGATGGCAGGTATTAAATTTTGAAGCAGTATATCGTTCATACGTAAAATAGGGGTAGCAACACTCATTTAATCGCCTGACTAAACGGGTTGTTACCCCTATTACACCTATAAGAAATACTTATAGACAATATATCGTTTAGTCAGGCGACTTCACTATATCAAATTCTGTTTCTTGTGTTAAGCCCTTGTACAAAGACTTCCAAGAAGAAGAATCCTATGTAGGATATTTCTTCATCAGTCATTGCTTTGACTGTCTGAGGATTCATTTCCTTTCCGAGAAGTTCTCGTAATTCCTGTATTGCCTGGTCGCTTAATAGTTTACTCATATCAATTGAATTATTCTGATAGAGTAATTATTTCAAAAAACAACTTATAAAAAAGACTGACAGATGTCCGTTGCAACTCCCTTTTGACCTACTTATTTAAGGCATTGATTATTCCTACACTATAGGAATGAAAAGTCAGGTCACCTACATCGGGAAAACAACATGGCGAAATCAAAACATACGTTTTGGTATCAAAGCCAATGATCGGTTACAGCATATCTATGCCATTGGAAAAACCGGAGTTGGGAAAAGTACCCTACTCATACACATGGTTATGCAGGATATGGAAAACGGCAATGGTGTGGCTGTGATAGACCCGCACGGAGATGTTGCTGAAATACTGGTCAAACGCGTACCAAAATATCGCAAATACGACCTTGTTTATTTCAATGCCTCTAATACAACCAATCCTACTGCCTTTAACCCTTTAGCACACAATTCCCATGAACAAATACATCTCTTGGCATCGGAAATCATTTCCATATTCAAAAAGATATGGTCAGACAGTTGGGGTGTGCGTCTTGAATATCTTCTTCGGTACTGCATTTTAACGCTCCTCCAAAGCCCAGGCACAACACTACTCGACATTCAACCCCTCCTGCTTAATAAAGACTTTCGCGATCAAAAACTGGCTCTTATTACCGATTCGGTCATTCTTGACTTTTGGCATACAGAATTTGATCGGTATCCTCCATCATTGCGGAATGAAGTCATCGCCTCAATATTGAACAAGTCAGGGATGTTCCTTGCCAATAAGGTATTAGAAAATATCCTCGGCCAGCGAGAACAGAGCATATCCATCCCGGATATCGTTGATACTGGAAAAATCTTGATTGTGAATTTAAGCAAAGGATTGATTGGAGAGCAAGCCTGCTCGTTACTCGGTAGCATAGTGACCACAACGATTCAAATGGCAACAATGCGCAGAGCAAGGCTCAAAGAAGCAAATCGAAGACCGTTTTATCTATTCATAGATGAAGCACATACATTCCTCACGCCGTCATTCGCACAAATGCTTTCAGAATGTCGGAAATACAAACTTGGCCTATTTCTCACCCACCAATACTTAGATCAGCTTTCGGAGGATACCAAAAGTGCAGTTATCGGAAACGTTGGGACGATCATCACATTCCGGCTCGGAGCAAGTGATGCACGATTCTTTAAGAATGAATTTTACCCTTTGATTGAAATTGAAGATTTTATCAACCTACCTCGATACACATTCTATATAAAACTGTTGATTGATGGGGTTGCCAGTAAAGGCTTTAGTGCAATTTCAGGAGAGCCATAGCGGTATTATTTCATCTTCTATACTCCATAATTAATTCACCAAAACCAAACAATTATGGAACGAAACTTCAAACACTCGGCAGCACAGGTTGCCGAAATCACACTATCGTATAGCAGTCATATCCAATGTTCTGAGCGACCCGTCATTACAAACTCTGACAGTGCCTATACGTTGCTATTGCAACAGTGGGATATGCACACGATTGAACTTGTCGAACAATTCAAAATCATTCTACTAAATCGTGCGAATCGTGTCCTCGGCATCTATACGCTCTCAACAGGCGGTATGACAGGAACGGTTGCAGACCCTCGATTAATTTTCGCTGCTGTACTCAAAGCAAATGCAACCAGTATTATTCTGGCGCACAATCATCCGTCTGGTAGTGTTGCACCAAGTAACGCAGATCATCTCCTGACCCAGAAAATTAAAGAAGGAGGTAAGTTGCTCGAAATCACTGTTATGGATCACCTTATCGTAACACTGGAAGGCTATTACTCCTTTGCTGACGAGGGAATGCTTTGAATTGAATACGCGATCGCGTTTAGTTCCTGCTATTGGTCTTGCCAATAGAAATAAATCTTGTTCATTTTAAAATTGAATAGTATGCAACAACAAATAAATCAGTTAGCTATTGCGAAGACTCCCGCCTCTGCATGCCGATATTGCAATAAAGTCCTATCAGGAAGAAGTGATAAAAAATTCTGCAATGATTACTGTAGAAATTATTACAATAACCAGCGGTCAGTGTCTAATACACCATATATGCGTCAGGTTAATTCGATATTGAGAAAAAATAGAAACATTATGTATTCACTGCTGCATCCGAACAAAGGGGAAGTAACGGTTACGCGTCACACCTTACTTGGTGCCGGCTTTTACTTTTCTTACTTTACTCAAATGCAGGAGATGGCTATTGGCATGGCGTATTATTGTTATGATTTCTGCTATGTCGCGGTTAATGAAAATCACATTGTAATAAAACAGCAAATACAGTAACTAAAACAAAAAACCCGACTTGCATCGGGTTTTTTTATGCAAAACTGCGATTTTATCTATTTGAGGATATAAGTCAGCAACTCAAATTAAACTTTCAATGTCTTCATTCAAATCAAGATCAAAATGACTTTGAATCATAAAAATAGAAACGCGCTTATTCTTTATGATATAATATTCATACAGTTTTAGTATTGGAATATTATGTTTATTACTAATTTTTGAAAAAATATTCTCAAGTTTTTCTTCTTCAATTATTTTCATTTTAATCTCATCGAACCGATTCCCATTAGCAAAAAATTGTTTTTGAAACTGTTCAGTAATTTGACTAATAGGCTTCAATTGAATAACACAGTCTGAAATGTATAAACCATAATTTTGAACAATCGATAACTTCAGGTTGTCTATCTGCTCCTTTAGTTTGCTTTGAATACCTGAAATTTCAACTTTGTCAAAATAACTTTCATAGGTTATCGACTCCGTAAGTTTTGAAGATATTCTCTTAATTACTGCGTCAAGGGCATGTGAAAAGTAAACTATCGGATTCACAATCCTATAATGAATAAGTACTTTAAGTTCAAATTCAATATAACTTTTACTTAAAAGAACCCTGTCCTCGATTGTAATTGAATATTCCTTATTTTCAAAAATCCCTACCTCATCTTCGTAAAAGAATGAATACCTCCCTGGGTGTATAATTTTACCTAAATTATTATTTTCGTCATATGATGTTTGCTTTGAAAAAAAATCAAACACGATTCTTGTAAGTAAATGAGGAGATGGATTACCCTTTATAAACCCTAACCAGCCATGAGGGATTTCTCTCGTAACTTTTCTCGAAAAATAAATGAGATATATAAATAGATTAATACAGATCACTACTATAATTGAGTACAGCAGAATTGAACCAAATGTTTTTTTTAAAATCTCATTTGTACTGATGTCAATTATGCCAGAATAAGAAGTTTTGACTACAATTGCACAATCCGATCAAATTGACCTACTCATTCCGGCGCAAACTGACCTACTTTTTTGCTGGCAAAGATTTGAACTTTCAAGGATCGTATAATTAGTTTTCATACATGCGTTTTGTATTTGCACTCTAATACTGCAGCATTACAAATTTACAAACAGCACACGCATTTTCCTTCCGTTAATTGCTTTCCCATTTATTGTCTTTACTATCAATTGATTGATAACAATACGAATGCTTTAATTCGATTACAATGCATCAATTAATGATCTGTATGGATAAATTGTTTGCTGTTGCCTGGTAAAAAATATGGAGAAGAATTGGTCTCTATAAAGGGGGTCAGTTTCGCCCGGTTTACTATGATCAGTTTAAACCGGACAAGGCTGTAACATCAAAACCGGTATTGATTGATCTCTGCAATCGGATTTTGCATAATACCGAGAAAAGAAAAAATAAACTATATGTATTGGGGGCTTTGATGGCTCACAGACATACAGGTGCTTCGGAGGATGAATTTGTAAAAGCCCTTAATCTGATTGATATTATTTTTCATAATAATAAAAAAGTAAAAGAGTTGTTGCACAAATATTTAGATGTAACAAGGGGTGACTTGTTTACAGTTGGTGAACGGGTGAATGTGTTTTTTGAACTATTGTTGGAGATGGGGAAAGATATTGGTTATAAGAATCTAACAAGAAGTGACGTAAACGATTTTTATAGCCCAGAAAAGAAGCCACCACCACCCCAAAGTACAACAATCGAGCCTTAAAATGTTTACTACGTTCATTTGCTATAAACCAACCTTTGTAAGTATTGGTGTTTGAATGGGGAATATATTTTCTCATTTTAACCTACATACTAAAATAGGGTTTAAAGACTTTTCAGACCAGAAAAACCTGTCCTATAGCGTATATAGGAACCATAAATTTGCACACTAAGGTGCAAAGGTGCGGTTTTTTTTTACTACACATTCTTACTTCTCTTCCGTACAAAATCATATACCGGTTTCTCAAGCAATAAATGAACAATGGTAAGCCGGTATTGCGGATAACGAGGCCCCGATATGTCGTGTACCCTGATCATACATGTCTTTTTCAAAACAGCTAACGGCATAAATATAAATGATCATACAAATGCGGGGAAAGACCTGATCGATACAAAAAAGGTCAGCGAGCTTTCGCCCGCCAACCTACAACCCAACTGCCAGGAAACTCTTATACCTGATTACAAATATTTCTTTATAAAAATCCGTTTTATTTCAGTTCACGAATCTTGATATTTCTGTAAAACACATTGTCGCCATGCTCCTGCAAAAGAATGGGGCCTTGTTCTGCCAGTCCAAAACCTTTGCTTTTCGCATACTTGCTATGTGCCACAAGCACTTTATAAATATTACCACCCCGCTCATACTCTACTACTTTAAATCCATTGAGCCAGTGTTCAACATGGTTATTCGGATAAACAATAATCTTTCCCTGGTTCCACTCACCTACTTTTCGCTGGAAACGGGCTTCTACTTTAATGGAGGGGATCAGATCATATAAACTACCCATGGTCCTGTTTCCTTCCACACCTGCTTTTGCATCTGGATGCAAGGCATCGTCCAACACCTGAAACTCAAGACCCAGGCCTGCCCTGCTGCCCGGTGTTTCAGTTACAAAGTATTTAACGCCGGAATTCGCACCGGGTGTTAGCTTGAAATCGAAGTTCAGTTCAAAAGCTTTGTATTGATTCACAGTAACGATATCACCGGTTTTGCCGGAATGAGTACTATCCAGTGCATGCAAAGAACCATCACTCTCGGCAACCCAACCTTTTTCTGGCGCTGTCTGGAACCCGGCAGAACGCCAGCCGCTCAGATCTTTACCATTAAACAATAAGCTGAATCCCTGTGCTTTTTCCTGTGCGGTAAGGGTATTAACTGTATTGTTTACGACCGGCGTTGAAATATCCATTGGTTTCGGTTTCATTGCTGCCCCGGTTTGGATACGGATATTACGCCACATTACCTGCTCTCCCCCTTTATTGTCTTTGATACCATGTACCTGTAACGCAATAAAACCTTTCAGCGTCATATCGTCTACCAGGTAAGTACAGGGTATATCATTGATCCATGTGCGGATGATTGGTCCGATGGCTTCAATGTGGTACCTGTTCCATCCTTTTTTATTAAATGCTTTTTTGGCGGCAGGATTGATCTCGTTGGTATATAACCACCCTCTCCTGGCCTCATCATAAATACCACCAGACCATCCTCTGTCTGATGGATCCACCTCTACCTGGTAACCATGCACCCTTCCGTTATTATATTCAGGGGTTGACTCACTCCTGATCTGGATACCTGAATTCATCTCGCCTACTTTCAGTTCAAGCTCGAGAATAAAATCTCCATACGCCACATCAGTGGCCAGAAATGAATTGGGTTCGCCGGTAACCGTTGTTCCAACTATTGCACCGTTTGCAATCTGATAGGTTGCTTTCCCATTCAACTGGTGCCAGCCTTTTAATGATTTACCATCGAATAAACTTTTCCAGCCATTGTTCTGCGCAAAGATGGCAGTGCTGAAAACTGATAGAAAAAGAAGCAATTTGATTTCTTTCATGGCTTTTACTTTCAAAGTATTGAGATATTAGTTTATTTGAACCTTCCCGTTATTCAGGAAAGAATATTTTAAACATAGTCAAATCCTTTTGGTAAACCTTTCAGCGCAATCAAAAAACTACGAAAACGATTTCGGCAGAATGGTCTTTTCGCAACAAAAGACCCTCACAAAGAACCCCTTTTGATAATCTTATATGGATTCCGGATCTGTTTGAATTGTTTTTTCATAATCAGTTCCGCTGCGGTATGCCCCATTTGTTCAAAATGGGTGCTGATCACTGTGATGTCGAGAAGGTCTTTCAACTCGGTTTCATTAAAAGAAATAATACCAATATCTTTCCCTGGGCGCAGGCCCGTTTTTTTCACTTGTTTCATCACTACCGCAAGGTGGTCATCTGTGATCACCATATAAACCATTCCTTTAACAAGCTTCAGGTTGTCTGTATCCGAGATCGTTTTAAAAATCTTATGGTACTCTTTACTGAACTCCGAAATGCCTTGTTTAATTTCAGGTGGGTGATTACTGTGTTCAGGAAGCACAAGGGTAAGGCCTTTATATTTTTTGAACAGGTCTTTGGCTGTTATCAAAGCATCATAAATATCCCGGTGGAAATCCTGGCACACAGATATATTCTCCGTCATTTCAGGGATAGATTTGTCCAGTATCACTAATTCATTCACAGGTATCCGTTTTACCTGTTTCATCCATGACTCCTTTTTCAGGTTCAGTTCAAAATGCGGCATTAATACATAATAATTGTATTTACCCAAATGGGTATCGAGTATATCTTTCAACACCAGGGGATTGTAATGATGTATCTGCAGGTCAACCACTGCCTTATTGCCCAATGTTTTTAAGAAGCTATAATAGATGATCCGTTTGTAAGAACTGATCTTATTGAGGATAAAAAGGATCCTGATCTTTTTTTCTTTTTTACCCTTTACAAAATAACCTTTACCGTTCACTGCCGTGATATATCCTTGTTTTTTTAATTCTTTGTAAGCACGTTCAACCGTATCGCGGGCTACCGAAAACCTTTCACTGAACATATTAATGGAAAGAAGGGATTCTTCTTTCTTCAATACCCCTTTATCTATCTGCCTGCTGATCTGTTTAGCGATCTGCAGGTAGATCTGTGTTTTACTTTTCCTGTCTATTTGAATAGTCTCTATCATAGCCGTTTTATCTTTTGCGATTTCTGGTAGTTAAAGCGATCACTCGGCAACTAAAAAATTTTACACATTTCCTTCCCAATTATACCAATGGCTGCGAAAAGAACGCAGCCATTGGTATTCATCGCTCAATATACCTCTACTTTTTAGATTTTGATCGCCCATTCATGTAACATAGGGCGTCCCAGCAGCATATTGGCTTCTGCATCGTTTTTAAATATTTCCTTTTTAGGATCCCATTCCAATCTGCGTTTTAACTGGTAAGCGATATTGCCTATATTACAAACGGTGGCCGTACGCTGCCCGGTTTCCACATCACAAATTGGACGGGTACGTTTACGCATCGCATTCAGAAAATCTTTATAATGGTCTTCACTGCGGTACACATGCTTTTCTGTTTCGCCTATCACCCTGTCTTTTAGTGAGGCCGGATTGGTTTCCAGTTTGCCACGCGCTACTTTCAGCCATTTTCCATCGCTTCCTTCAAAAAGTATGGCGTTATTCCACTCCCATTTCTCATGGGTCATGGTAATACCATTGGCATAACGATAGGTAAGGAAAGGATGCTCTCCCCCGTCCGGCGCGATCACTTCTACCGGCCCGCTGTTATCCATATCCAATGCCCATTGTACAATATCAAACATATGGGCACCCCAGTCGGTTACCATACCACCGCCAAACTCTTTATAATTACGCCAGTTAGGATACACGTCTTTGGTGACAGGTGGTGCCAGCTCGGCATTAAAATTAACAGGCGCATTGGGCCCGAGCCATTGTTTCCAGTCCAACCCTTCCGGAATGGGCTCTGCCGCCAGGTCATATGGTTTGGGTGGCGGACCCACATTTACTTTTATGGATTTAACATCCCCTATATATCCGTTGCGGATCAATTCTGCAGCCTGCCTGAACTCATTCCAGGAACGCTGCATACTTCCGGTTTGAAAAATACGGTTGTGTTTGCGTGTAGCGTTTACCATAGCCCTGCCTTCTTTTACGGTTAAGGCCATGGGCTTCTCACAATAAATATCTTTCCCGGCCTCTGCGGCGCGAACGGCTGCTGCGGCATGCCAGTGATCGGGCAGGGCGATCAATACTGCATCCACATCTTTTCGTGACAATACTTCCCTGAAATCGTTATACACTGCGATATCTGAATAAGTACCCAGCTGTGGGCTTTTTGCATAGGTGGCTTTAATCTGGTTAATCGCCAGATCTGCTTTGGCTTTATATACTTCACTTAAAGCTACAAAGCGTATCTGTTCTGTTTTTAAGAAATAGGAGGAAAGTATCTTTCCTTGTTTACCGGTACCGATCAATCCCAATGAGATCATATCGCTGGGGGCAGTGTAGTGTAATCCATTCTGTCCTTTACCACCGAGAACGTATCTCGGAACAATCATGAATGCGGTGAGAGCTTTGGCAGTTGTGCCAACAAAATCTCTTCTTGAAATGGAATCTTTTTTTTCTTTTTTCATTTGCAATCGTATTTAGAGAGGTAGAAATTAATACTATTTCAGGTAAAAATCAGTTGCCAGGAAAGGGATTTAGCATACAAAACCAAAAAATTACGAAAACGATTTCGGAGAGAGCCGGGTTAGCGGATCTGGCTACATGATTGATTTTGATTGATTATCCCTTAGTAATAACAACCACGCTCCCTATAATTCAACCATCGCTTTGATCACAGCATTGGCAGGATCTAACCAACTTTCAAATTCATCTTTTACTTTATCGAAACTTGTACGATGCGTAATATAGGTAGCAGGATCCACCTGCTTATTTTTTATAGCATGGATCACATGATCAAAATCTACACGGGTTGCATTGCGGCTGCTTAGCAAAGCAGCTTCCCGTTTATGGAACTCGGGATGATTTACCGTGATCTCTCCTTTCTGTAAACCAATCAATACATATCTTCCGCCATGTGCCATATAAATAAAAGCCGTATTAATCGCTTTCAGATTCCCGGTAGCATCTATTACGATGGAAGGCATATCTCCCCTGGTAATAGCCCGTATTTTTTCTGTGGCATCTTCATTGGCAGGGTTTACACTAAAATGCGCTAACGATTTATCTTTACAGAATTGCAAACGGCTATCATTGATATCCATGGCAATCACCTGTCCGCCCGCTATTCTTGCAAACTCCATCGTACCCAGTCCTATGGGGCCGGCACCTATTACCAATACAAATTCGCCAGGTTTTACATCTGCTCTTCTGACGCCGTGAGCGCCAATACAAAGTGGTTCTACCAATGCCAGTTCATCCAGACTTAGCCCATTGCCATGCACCAAAGTATTATCGGGTATGGAAAGATATTCAACCATACCACCATTTACATGCACACCGGATACCTTCAGCTCTGCACAACAATTGGTTTTACCACTTCTGCAGGCAATACATCTGCCACAATTGAAATAAGGAATAAAAGTTACCTGTTCCCCAGCTGTAAATCCTTCCGCCCGGGTTTCCACAATTTCTGCAGCGAGTTCATGGCCCAATATTCTGGGATAGGTAAAATAAGGTTGTGTTCCTTCAAAAGCATGCAGATCTGTTCCGCAGATACCTATGCGTTTTATTTTTAGTAAGGTATGGCCTGGCGCAGAAAGCGGAGCCGTAATATCTTCATAAGCAAACTGATGCGGTTCTTTACAAATTAGGGCTTTCATTTAGGGTACCGGGATTTACGATAAACATGTTCGTGCAGGTGAATGGCTTTTTTCATAATTAAATATACTTATTGCCAATCCAATTTCAATAAAGAAACTGCTTGTCGGGGCAGTGATAGGGTAATTGCTGCTTCACCGGATAAAAGTGCAACCTGTTTGGGTTTGCCTTTTGTTTGCAGCAGGCCGGCTTTTTCCAGATCCGCAATCTGGTTCTGATCCGGATTCTGCGGCATACCCATTTTTTTCCATAGTTCATAGGCATTACTATGTTCGCGGTCGATCCTGAATTCTGTAAGCGTTATCTTTTTTGCAGGTATCTTTCCAATGGTTATGCCAATGGATTCATCAAGGCCTGTTTTATCTTCGTCATGGTAATTCCAAACCATGATCGTAACGGTTTTTCTATCTTTTACGGCTAAGGCACCGATATCCGTTTGTTTTCTGATACCCGAATCGATAATATGCTGTAATGCATACTGACGGTTGCTTTCAGCAGCAATACGGGTTCCCTTCATCATTCCCAACATTCGGAATACATTCAGCACGGGTTTATCAACACCATTGGTAGCCAGGTCGCGGAAACCATAGAACCAGGGTTGGTTTTCAAACTCGAAAGACCAGGAAACAGCGCCTACGAGGTTGGCATGATACTGATCTGCCAATTCATATTTACGGGCAAAGGAAGCAGCCGTATAACTTGAATACATGGTACCATTGCGGTAAGCATTCGATGGATTGGTAGCCATACCGCAAGCGGCACAACCTTCCGGATCTGATTCGCCAACAATCAACGGAAGATCTTTGGTTCCGGGAAAAGAGACAGCCATTTTAATACCGGCCATAATATCGCGTAGTTGCGGCGCCATATTCATCCAGACCACTCCATCTTTCAGCGAAGGATTTCCTTTGGCATGAAACAGGAAAGCATCCAGTGGCGAACCGGTTTTTCCGGTAGCAAAATTTGTTTCATAAAGGCAATGCGTAATAAATGCCTGCATCCATTTTACTGCATTGGCTGAGGATGTTCCTGCAATATCCAAACCACCAATCCTTGCAGTGGGTAAGGCTTTCTTTACGCCATCTGCAGCATAATCGTATAATTTGAAAAATTCTTCCTGTGTTCCTTTCCAATAGCCATTCGGCTCGTTCCATACTTCCCAATACCAGGTTTCTACTTCTTTTGCACCATACCGTTGTACAGCATGTTTAACCCATTGATACACCAGTTCCCGCCACTTGTTATAATCTTTTGGGGGATAGGCCCAACCTGTGATGATCTTACTATAAGGATCGCCCGGTTTCCAGTTAT
>CAZFKE010000002.1:294383-322311 GCA_964519475.1 uncultured Sediminibacterium sp. | reverse complement strand
GATAAGGGACGGGATGTGTTGATAATGCTTCGGGCATAAACCCTATCTGTGCCAATGGTTTCATACCTCGCTGTATATAGGTATCAAAAATACTATCGATGATACGCCAGTTATACACAGGGTTTCCCTTCACATCTTCTGTATAGGCATTGGTTGATCCCCATTTTAAATTAGGCGTGCCATCACCGCTGCACAAAAGATTATGGGTACGTACAAAAACAGGCCCGGTACTAAGTGCAGCAAGTTCTGACAAAAGTTTTTTGCCATCCTTCATGTACGTATAGTTGGGTTCATCATGGCCAAACCAACCCCAGATCGGAGTCATAGGGCCTTTTTCTTTCGATAGATCAATCTTGATTACAGCAGCAGGTTGTTCCTGACCGTTGCTATCGAAACTGTTCCATAGGGCGGTAAGAAAAAGCAGGTATTTGAATAGGTGTATGCTCATAATAGAAAATTATTGCCATTATTTTTAGCCAGCCATTGCTTATTCATTAGCAATCCTCAATTCATAATTTTTTCCTTTCCCTGTTATAAAAGCTATTGTATAACCGATGTCAGATTTTTTGCATTTTGCAGCTATGCCTTTTACCCTAGCAGGGCCATTGGTTCTGATAATAAGTTTGCCGCCATTCCTGGAAAATATTTTTGCGGCAACCAGTTTATGATTCTCCCAGCTGATATCTGTTACAAATCCGCCCCTGGCCACCAACCCTTTTACAGACCCGGTTTCCCATGCATCCGGTAAAGCCGGTAATAAGTATACATCTCCATTCTGGCTTTGCAACAACATTTCAGCAACGCCGGCGGTACCAGCAAAATTTCCATCGATCTGGAAGGGAGGATGTGCATCCAATAAATTAGGATACGCTCCTCCTCCCTTATTATATTGGGTATTATTCTCTCTGGTTAAACGCAATAAATTTTTAAACAGTGTGTATGCATGGTTCCCATCTAATAACCTTGCCCACATATTTACTTTCCAGCCAAGGCTCCAGCCGGTGCCGTCATCGCCACGTAACTCAAGTGTTCGTTTGGCTGCCTGCATCAATTCGGGTGTTGTGAAAGCTGATATTTCATGTGCCGGATATAATGCATATAAATGAGAAGTATGGCGGTGATGCGGATCTACTTCTTTAAAATCTTTATACCATTCCTGCAACTGTCCCTGAGCCCCAACCTGGAAAGGATAGAGCTGTTTCTTTTGTTCAATGATCCGGTTTCTGAATGTTTCATCTGTATTCAATACTTTACCGGCTTCAATCATATTGGTAAAGAGGTCTTTAATGATACCGATATCCATAGTTGTAGCTATTGATACATCGGCTTTCTTTGTACTATCATAATAAAAATTATTTTCCGGGGAAGTGGATGGAGCGGTAACAAGATAACCCTTCTTGTCTTTCACCAGCCAATCCAGGGTGAACAATGCGGCGTCTTTCATTATAGGATATACTTCTTTCAAAAAAGAGGTGTCGCCTGTATAACTATAATGTTCCCATAAATGACGGCTTAACCAATTAGCGCCCATATACCAATTGGCCCAAACAGGGCTGCCCTTTCCAAAATCACCGACCGGGTTGCTCATGGCCCAGATATCGGTATTATGATGTACTACCCAGCCTTTTGCATGATAATAGGTTTTAGCGGTTTCTTTACCGGTAACAGCCAGGTGTTTGATCAACCCGATCAATGGCTCGTGAAACTCAGATAAATTGGTAGACTCAACAGGCCAGTAATTCATCTGCACATTGATATTGCTTGTGTAATTGCTGCTCCATGGCGCGCGTAATTCTTTATTCCAAATCCCCTGTAAATTGGCAGGAACATCTTTTGTGCGGGAAGAAGAGATCAATAAATAACGGCCATATTGAAAATACAAAGCTTCCAATCCCGGGTCGTTGGTATTGAAATAATTTTCTAAGCGGGTATCGGTGGGCTCTCCCGGGTTTTTATTCGTTAACTGGTTATGCAAACTCAATGAAACACGATTAAAATATTTATGGAAATCTGCTAAATGTTCTTTCAATAAAACAGTATACTTTTTTCCTGCATTTTTGGCAAGGTATCTTTTTGCCAGGGCCTGTTCATCTTTACCCTCTTTATCAGGACATTTATCGAAGCCATTAAAACTGGTTGCCGCAGACACGAGTAAGATCACTTCAGAAGCATCTTTGATCTGTATACCGGATGTATCCGTTTTTATCGTTCCTTCTTTTGCAGTGGCTTTGATAATATATTCGAAACGCATACCGCTACAACCCGATGTATCATTCCATACAATCGGTTCTTTATTGTATCGCACATAATTCGGATCGGCATGTGCAGGCGCTTTCCCCTTTACGCGCAACGCTGCCGGGCCGGCCTCATTATGATAATGTAACTGGCTATTCGCCGAAATAAAGAGATTGAGCTGTTTTGCCTTATTGGCCGAAAGTCGGATTACCATTACCTGTCCCGGCGCCGAAGAAAATATTTCACGGGTATATTGAATATCGTCCACAGTAAATTGGGTAGTGGCAATGGCATCCTGAATATTCAGATCGCGGTAATACCTTGTGGTATTCTTTCCTGAAAAATACTGTTTGATCTTTATATCACCCAAAGGCATATAACTCTCCGAGTAATTGCCCTGCATATGTTTCACCAACTGATTAGCGGAATCAAACTGCTCGCGCGATAATGCAGACCTTACTTTGGCAAGATATTCAAAAGCGCCGGGGTTACTATTTTTTTTAACCGGTCCGCCACTCCATAGTGTCGCTTCATTCAGTTGTATCAATTCTTCATCAACCCTGCCAAAAACCATCGCGCCTAAACGGCCATTGCCAACGGGTAAGGCTTCTGTCCAGATCTCAGCGGGTTTCTGGTACCAGAGCTTTAGGTCCTGTTGCGAATAAGAAATAATGGAGACGAATAATAATGCGGGGGCAAACCATTTTTTCATGAGAAAACATTTAGCAATACAATCATACTATGAAAATATCCGGGCTTTTGTACCAGGCATTTCCCGGCAGCAAAAGCAAGTAAGTAATTATTCAAAGAAAGACTGTCCTGCTCCAACTGCCTATCATTACGTACTTATTGACGAACAAGTTTATATACCATAACCCCGTGAGGGTTTATTTTTTCGGCTATGATCTTTCCTTTTACTGTTCCTATCGATTGGTTTGACCAGATCTCAGTAGCAGTATAGGTTTCATTCCAAAATTCCCAACCCAGGGTAAAAGTAATATTGGCAGGCGTATCTTTCAGGTTAAAGAAAGCGAGGTATTTTATTTTTTTATCGGGAGACTCGGCTACCCATATACGGTAATCTCTATTATCTGAGCGGCCATTGGGTTGATACAATTGGTGATTATTGGTACTGTGCTTATCAATAGCCAGTAATTCGCGATTACTCAGTACGGCAAAAACACTATCACTACTTAAAGAAGGTGCTCCACCCCACATCAAAGGAGAACGGGCCATACACCAGAGGCTGATCATTGTTTTTTGCTCATCATATTGTAAGAATGAATTGTGTTCTCTTTTGCCTGCATTGGTTTTTGCATCAGGGTAGCCGGTTAAACACAATCTTCCAAACGGGATCATATCCCCATCCGGCCATGATCCCTCACCAATCATTGGGCTCCACATATTCAACAGGTCAAATACATGCAGGATATCACGCCACCTGTCCCATACATCATTAGAAACACGGTACATATTGGTTTTGTTATCCATTTCACGGGCATAACCGATCACCGCATCACCGGGTGATAAGCTTAGCACGATCTTTCTGCCGCAACGGTCAATAGCTTTGCGGATCATATCTACTTCACCTTTACGGTAAATAGGCGAAGCAATATCATCTACTTTAATAAAATCAACGCCCCATGTGGCATAGAGATCCATCAGGGAATTATAATACTCCTGCGCACCCGGCTTAGTGGCATCAACACCATACATGCTTTCATTCCATAAACAGGTATCTGTAAAGCTTACTATATCTCGTGCAAAATATTTTGTGCCCAGTACCGGTGTATTTTTTTCTACCGCTTCGCGGGGAATACCGCGTTGAACATGTATTCCGAATTTCATTCCTTTCGCATGCACATAGGCTCCGATCTTTGCAAATCCTTTGCCATTAAGGGAAGAAGGAAAACGGTTGGGTGCAGGAACAGCTCTTCCATATTTATCGATCGACAACCCTTCATACAGATTCCTGTTGGCATTGGTGCGGAAATGATCTACATCAAAAGTTACCCATTTTTCAGGATCCCAACCTTTGGGGCCGGAGTTGAACCAGCAATAATCAATCACAGCATATTCATAGCCAAAAGGCAGTAACCGTTTGGCAATTACATCTACTTCTTTAAGAAACTGGCTTTCGGTAATTGTTCCGTAATAGGCATCATAACTATTCCAGCCCATAGGTGGTGTGGCTGCCCAGGTTTTGAAATCATTTTTTGGTTGTGCAGGAGAAGAAAGAGAAACGGATAGCAGGATAACAAAAGCATAAACGATTCTCATATCAATTGATTGAATAGTTGCCGACTGATTCCGCTGCTGTTGCAGGTAAGAACATGAAGGATCATTTTTGAAGGCACTATCTATTTTAATGCACCTAAGGTAATAAAAAACTCCGGGGTTTTAGACCCCGAAGTTTGCGATTGTTTGTTTGCTACATTTAAAACCCAAATCTTACCTATTTAGTATCCCGCATTCGGTACCAGGTAACCGGGTAGGTTAGACGCCCCGTCGATGGCAGTTTGCGGGGATAGGGAAAGCCGTTTCTCTTTATCTGTACTTGATTTTTCTGTCCAGGCCTTTTCATATTTTCCAAAAAGTAACAGTATCGTGGCAACCCTTTTCTATTGTTAAACACGTATTACTTTACCATTAACAACCGATCCATCTGTACATTAAAACTTTAGCGTGGCCGGCAGGTATTTTGCTACAAGGTCCTGGTAATAGGGTTTCAACTCTTCCCAACTTTTCTGTCTGGGATTTTTTGAATAAAGGTCATAGGGATTGAACAGCTTAACCCATTTGAACATTTCACGATCATGATCATTCATCAGGTGATCATACGCATGTTCCCTGTGCTGGGCGTAAAAAGAATGATAACGTAACATATACAAACCACTTTCGGGAATATGGTCTTTCATCATATGGTACACATATTCATCATGGCCCCATGACATATGCACATTATCAAGCCCGCAATTAGGCTTATACACACCGTACTGCGTACTGAACACTTTATCATGATAATCGGGATTGGCGGAAAAAAATTCGGGGAATACCAGCTTATCAGCATACGCACAACCCACCGGGAACGTA
Organism: uncultured Sediminibacterium sp.; assembly: GCA_964519475.1. Taxonomy (GTDB): domain Bacteria; phylum Bacteroidota; class Bacteroidia; order Chitinophagales; family Chitinophagaceae; genus Sediminibacterium. Next base: position 316,983 of record CAZFKE010000002.1, on the reverse strand, counting down.
TCGCCTACCACGCTCCATTGAGGCTCTCCGAAAAGACATAATACTTTCCCCATATCATGTATCAAACCCACCAATACCATCCAATCCGGATGGCCATCATAGCGGATAGCTTCAGAAGTTTGCAATAAATGCTGCATTTGATCCAGATCGGTATCCGGATCCGAATCATCCACCAGCTCATTCAGAAAATCGAAAGCTTCCCAGATGGGCATTTCTTTTTTATTGAACCGGAGAAAATCCGCTTTTTTCTGCATCACAAAATCATAGGTCTGATGCGTATGATTCAAGCGATAAAATTCCTTTACAGTATCCCTTGGGGGTTCTGAATAATTTCTGAATTCTTCGGTACCCTTGTTTTGGGCAATAACAGACGGATCGGGATAACGTTCCAATACATCTTTTTCCCATTCATCCAGATTGGACAGGGGGTTAATATCTCCGTCAGGGGAATTATTGAACTTCATTGACATGACAAGCAGTTATGATTCGTTAATGAATAAATTGCTCTACTAATATGGAGCTTTTAATTAGCAGTGGGGACGATTTTGGGATATTTATTTACTTAACCGATTAAGTAAATAAGCCAGTACCCAACGCTGTTAAACCCCAGCGGAAAATTGTTACCGGTTACATACAAGATCATGATAACCCAGCCCTTGCGTGTTTACCAGAAAACGGTATACAAAGCAGCCAGTATACCACAGATAATAAGAGAACCTATCACAAATCCTGTGGACACACGGAACATAGAAGTGTCTACTTCAATGGCATGTTGATCGCTTTCTTTTTTGGGATTCAAAAAACTCATCACTATCATGGTAACCATTATCAATACAAAGTCGATCGACATCCTGTCAAGAAAAGGATAATCCGGGAAAGCCCCATTTGTCCAGGCAGGCAGAAACTTTAAGACAGTAGAAATCGGAATGGTAAGCAATGCGCCTGCCATAGCTGCATGGGCTGTTGTTTTTTTCCAGAAAAAGCCCAGCAGGAAAATAGCGAGTACGCCGGGAGAAATAAATCCTACATATTCCTGTATAAATTGATAAGCCTGGTCAAGAGAACGTAATGCCGGTGTTACAATGGCCGCAATAAGCATAGAAACGATTACGGCCCAACGGCCAATCAACACCAGCTTTCTGTCTGACGCTTCTTTATTAAAATATTTTTTATAGATATCCAGTGAAAAGATGGTAGAGATGCTATTTGCCTTGCCAGCCAGCGAAGCAACGATGGCTGCCGTAAGCGCCGCAAAAGCCACCCCTTTTAATCCGGCTGGCAACAGGTTCATCAAAGTAGGATAGGCATGATCGGGTTTAATCACCCCATTATCCATCATCTCTGTTTGAAACATTCCGTTTTTATGCAATACATACATGGCAATACCCGGCAATACAGCGATCACAGGAATCAGCAATTTGAGAAAAGCTGCAAATAAGATCCCTTTACGGGCTGTTTTCAGATCAGCTCCCAATGCGCGTTGCACTATGTATTGGTTACATCCCCAATAAGCAAGGTTGTTGACCAGCATCCCTCCTATCAACACAGAAAGCCCGGGTAATTCGGGGTAATATTTATGGGATTTATCAAAGATCATATGAAAATGTGCGGGTGCTTCGCGACGCAATACACCCAGCCCTTTCAGGATATTACCGCCATAACCAAAATGTTCAGAAAGCAGTGTTATGGCCAGGTAGGTGGTTACCAATCCACCGGCGATCAATACAAAAACCTGTATCACATCTGTATAACCGATTACTTTCATGCCTCCTAAAGTTACCACTACCGAAAATAAACTTAGGCCCGCAATACTCCATTCAAAACTGATATTGGAGATAGACGAAATAGCGAGTGCACCGAGGTAAATAATGGACGTGAGGTTTACAAACACATATACCAATAACCAAAATACCGCCATAATCGTACTTACTTTATCATTATAGCGTTTAGATAAAAACTGCGGCATGGTAAAGATCCTGTTCCTGAGGTAAACAGGAATAATAAAAACAGCCACAATGATCAGTGTGGCCGCAGCCATCCACTCATAGGTTGAGATAGCCAGTCCGAGTGCAAAACCCGATCCCGACATACCAATAAAATGTTCAGCTGAAATATTGGAAGCGATCAGCGATGCGCCAATGGCCCACCAGGTAAGTGATCCTTCAGCAAGAAAAAATTCTGTAGAACTTGTTGTGGCCGTGCGCTTCCGGCGATACACATAATACCCATAAATGGAAATAATTATAAAGTATACGAAGAAAACAATGTAATCGGCAGTTTGCAATCTGTTCATTAAGTGGTTATTTTCTGGCAAAAAAAATATCTGTTTTGGCGGTAAGGGAATGAAAGTTATTGATTTACCACAATAATAAAACGTTTGCCAGATCTTTCAAACCCGGCAAGCTTTCAGAATCATTGTTACATCGGGTTGCAGCAGCTATTTTGATATGTTTGTCATAAATATTAGAAATCCAACAAATCATTCTTCTGCCGCAAGCATTGCCTAAATATGCGATTAATCTTCCCGGGTATTGAATATTGACCAAAAAATATTTACTTAACCGTTTAAGTAATCCTCAGAATCTATTTCTTTATATTACACCAAAAACCTTCCTGCCGGATGGACAACATTACCCTTAAAATGTTAGCCAAAGAGTTGAATCTTTCCACTGCTGCCATCTCGAAAGCTTTGAGAGACAGCCATGAGATCAGTCAGGGCACCAAGCAGCGTGTACAGGAATTAGCGAGCAGGCTGAATTATATCCCCAATGCCTATGCGGGAAGTTTGCGATGCAGAAACAGCAAAACCATTGCAGTTGTGTTACCGGAAGTGGCAGATAGTTTTTTTTCACTGGCCATTAATGGAATTGAATCGGTGGCGGAAGAAAAGGGCTATCATGTACTCATTTATCTCACACATGAGAATTTTGCAAGGGAACAAGCCATACTCAAAAATTGTAAAAGCGGCAGGGTGGATGGTGTGCTTATGTCGCTGACAGCTGAAACCGCCAGTTATCATCATATCTGCGATCTGAATGAAAAAGATATTCCCCTGGTTTTTTTCGACAGGATCTGTGATGATGTAAATACCGCAAAGATCACAACCGATGATTTTGAAAGCAGTTACAAAGCCACACAACACCTGATAGATTGTGGCTGTACTAAAATTGCATTATTATCTATTTCTAATCATCTTTCGATCAGTAATAAAAGATTTGAAGGATACCAGCAGGCTTTAAAAGATAACGGGGTAAACTACTCACCTGTTAATATGGTTTTGGGTGGCGATGATATAGATAGCCACAGGCGTTTCTTGAAAACGATAATGAGTGGGGAAGGCCGCCCCGATGGTATGATTGCTACTGTTGAAAAACTAACCACAGATGTATACCTCACCTGTAAAGAATTAAAGCTGTCCATTCCGCAAGATGTTAAGATTATCAGCTTCTCCAATCTTTCTTCTGCCAGCATTCTGAATCCATCACTTACCACCGTTACACAACCCGCTTTTGAGATGGGGAAAGCTGCGGCTGCCATTCTTTTTAAGGCGCTTGAGAAAAAGAATTTCAGTTTAAAGGATCAAAACCTAACCATTCCTTCAAAACTCATCATACGCGGATCAACGGTTGCCATGGCTTAACCAACCTGCCTGGTTTATTTTTTTATTATTACCGCCTTTTTCAATACATCCAGTTTAGGAAAACTTTCCAGGAAAGCATTTTTGTTATGAAGCAGTGTATCGTATTTGGCAAATACCGCATCACCATAGCCTGCATATAATGAATCTACTACTTCCATCCCTTTTGTAATCATACCCATCACCGGATACCCTTTGATACCGCTGGATATAATCGTATCAAGCCGGGGAGAATTGTTTCGGATATTGATAAACAGGTTACTGCCCCTGGTATCTTTCCCAGACCGTGCATAACTGATGGCTCCCCGTTCGTTGGCTTTGAGAACGGGTTCATCCGGTATCTTGTACTGAGACCAGGCTTTTATTTTTACAGAATCATCCGCACCAAACTGTGCTACATAATTGGGCCTTACACGGTAAAATAATGTGTTATCATAAAAACCATGTTTACACTGTGCATATACCCTGTCAATCGCTAACGGCGACCATTCGCGTGTAAAGGATGCTTCAAAATTTCCTTTGGAGGTTTCAAAAAGAACAGAAAAATGCTCCGGGGCTTTTTGTGTAAGCCATTTTTCTTTGAAAACGCCACGACTGCAGGCGGTTAACAGAATGATTGTAAAAATAAAGGATCCATATTTCATAGCAGACAGGCCGTTGGTGTAAAAAATAAAGCTATTGAATTCCTGTCATTGATCACTCAATGAAAGAACACAATAGCTCATCACGGGCCGGTATCCGGTTCGGTATCAGTTATAATGAATTATGTAATGCATCTGGAACAACATGTCTAATCACTGTCTTCCAGGTGCAGTTTCTGTTGGTAAGCACCGGCAGCAATATGCAGTGCAAACCCGGCAATAGCCGTGTCTTTCAACAGGTTCATCAATGCCATCGACCTTGTTTCACTATTACCCGCATCCAGGTAATTAGGGATGTGGATGAAGATAATAAAGATGAACAGTAACAATGCCAGTAAGTAAGCAGCCAGTTTCACCATTCTGTTCAGCATAAATGAGATACCTACCAGTATAAATGCTGCGCCAACAAAGTAAACCCATTTAATTCCGCCGGGAATGGAAGACGGGATAAAAGCAATCAGGTCGCGTGCATTAAAGAAATGATAGATACCAAATAAGATCAATACCACAGCCAGCAGATAGATGGCAATGCGGGAAACGATGTGATAGTGTTTCATAGAAAGCAATTTAGTTTCAAAAAGTTACGACAGTTATTTGCTAAATGCAATAGTTGGGGCCGGATTCTTTGCAGATTTATACCCATTCTGTCCTATCCAGTTTTGCTACAGAATTATTTGGCTAATTTGTTGAAAAAACACCCCTTTTGAAGCTCCTGATCATAGAAGATGAAGCCTCCCTGAACCAGTCGATCGTAGATTTTCTATCGGCGGCGGGCTACCTGTGCGAATCGGTATCTGATTTCCGTCAGGCATTGGAAAAAATAGAAGTCTACGACTATGATTGTATCATCCTGGATATCATGCTGCCGGATGGTTCCGGTCTTGCGCTCCTGAAACTCCTAAAAGAGGACCGAAAAAACGATGGTGTCATCATCATTTCTGCGAAAGGGGCACTGGATGATAAAATTGAAGGTTTGCAATTGGGCGCTGATGATTACCTCACCAAACCTTTTCACCTTTCGGAACTCAGCGTAAGAATATCGGCCATCATCAGAAGAAAAAGTTTTAACGGGCAATCATTAATGTCAATTGGAGAAATTACCATTGATACCATCGGCAAAGCGGTAAAAGTAAAAGGTCAGGAAGTAGAGCTTACACAAAAAGAATTCCAGCTATTGCTTTTTCTTACGGTGAACAAAAATCGTGTATTATCTAAAAATGCCATTGCCCAGCATTTATGGGGCGATGATATGGATTTTGCGGCGAACTATGATTTTATCTATTCACATATCAAGAACCTTCGGAAAAAATTAATGGCGGCGGGCAGTGAAGATTGCATACGGTCTATTTATGGTGAAGGATATAAAATGCAATTTGCTTGAAACTATTTACCAGATATAACCGCATCAATATCGCCGCTACCATTTTCATTTTCGTAATTGGGAGTATTGCTTTTTATTTCGTGTTACAGTATGTGCTTATCCGCCAGTTAGATGAAACCCTTCGTTCCGAGCAACAGGAAGTGATTGAATATGTAACTGCCCATCATCAATTACCCGAGATACAGAATACAAGGCACCAATGGATTACGATAGAACCCGGATCGGTAATGGAGCGCAAAACAAGGCCCAGGCGGATATGGATATTGAATCCCAAAGAAAATGAAATAGAACCGGTAAGGTTACTGGCATTTTCCGTATCCATAGCCGATAAAATTTATAGAGTGCATGTATATAAATCTGAGATAGAAACAAAAGACCTCCTGAAATTGATCATTCTGGTAACGGTTGCAATGATCGCATGCATTCTTTTATTCAATTACCTGATTAACCGCAGGCTGATTAACCGCATCTGGCAACCCTTTTACCATACCATTGATAAAATCAGGGATTATCAGGTGGCGGCACAACATCCCTTATCCTTATCCAAAGAACCCATTGATGAGATCAACCTATTAAATGAAAGCCTGAACAGCATGACACAACGCATACACCAGGATTATTCAGCGCTGCGTTCGTTTACAGAAAATGCATCGCATGAAATGCAGACACCTTTGGCAGTTATCCGGTCCAAAGTAGAATCACTCTTACAGGATGCCGAAGGCAAACCGCAAAGCGTTCAGCAATTATTGGTGATTGAGGATGCTACTTTAAAACTGTCAAGGCTTCATCAGTCGTTACTACTACTTACCAAACTGGGTAATCGCCAGTTCCTGTTAAATGAAAACGTTGATCTTACATCGATCATTCAAAACAAACTGGAAGAAAGACAGGAACTATTCGCCTCGAAAAGATTAAAAATAATCACAGGTCTCGAACCGGTTATCCTTTCCTTTCACCATCATCTTGCCGAGATCCTCATAAGTAACCTGCTCAATAATGTGATCCGTTATACACCTGATGGAGGTGAAGTGAACATACAAATAAATCATGCGTTGCTGTTTATATCTAATTCTGCTACAAGGGGCGCTTTGCAAAAAGATAAAGTATTTGAACGCTTTTATAAAGCAGAAAACACACAGGAAGGAACCGGGCTTGGATTGGCCATCATTAAAGAAATCTGCAGTTCTGCCGGTTTTGGAATAAATTACACATACAGGGATAACCAACACGAATTCACTATTTATTTTAAATGATGTAATGTATATGTTGAAGAGAAATCTGGTATTTTCTTTTTTGTTGATGCTTATGGCCGGCTGCCTGTTTGCACAGGAACGGAACCTGGAATATTATATCAATGCCGGCCTACAGAACAGTCCGCTGCTGAAAGAGTACACTAACCAGAAAGCCGCTAACCTGATAGACAGTATGCGGATTCTGGCCGGGTATAAACCCCAGGTAAGCGGACTAAGTGTGAATAATTATGCTCCTACTTTTAAAGGCTGGGGCTATGATGGCGCAGTTACCAATGGCGCGAATGTCAGTGAGCAGATAGTGGTTAACAAAAGACTGGTAAGCAAAGAGAACCTGCAGAATCAGCATGAAGCGATCCGGTTATTAAATGAATCACTGAATATTTCGGGAAGAGTAACCGAACAGGACCTGAAAAAATCCATCATCGCCCAGTACATTACCGCTTATGGCGTGTGGCAGCAATACTCCTTCAACAATGATCTGCTGTTACAGATCAAAAAACAGGAAACGGTATTAAAGAAACTGGCCGAGAAAGGCGTATACCGCCAAACCGATTACCTGAGTTTCCTTGTAACCCTGCAACAACAGGAATTATTGATAAGCCAGATAAAGATCCAGTTTCAGAATGAGTTCTCTACCCTTAATTACCTGAGCGGGATACAGGATACAGTAGCTGTTCCCTTATCGAAACCGGAAGTAGTACTGGCTATTTTACCCGATGCAGAAAGTTCTGTGTTCTACCAGCAGTTCAGGATAGACAGCCTAAAATTGAAAAATAATGATGCACTAATTGAATTCAATTATAAACCCAAAGTAAACCTGTATGCCGATGCCGGTTACCTGACCTCTTTCTCAGAACAGGCTTATAAAAATTTCGGAACCAGCTTTGGTGTAAATATTACCGTGCCGATTTATGACGGTAAGCAAAAAAAAATGCAGCATGACAAAAATAGTATTGCCGAGTTAACAAGGCAGAACTACCGGGATTATTTCAAAAAACAATTCGGGCAGCAGATTGCGCAGTTATCACAGCAACTGGATGCCACACAGAAACTGATCAGCCAGGCAGCGCCACAGATAAAATACACAGAGACCTTGATAGAAGCCAATCGCAAACTGATGGAAACCGGTGATGCCAGGATGGCTGATTATATTATAGCTATCAGCAATTACCTTACTGCAAAGAATATTATCACGCAGAATACCATTACTCAATTACAACTCATTAACCAGATCAATTACTGGAACAGAAAATAGAGAATTTATGCGTTTACAGAAACCCACATTATATATTAGCTGCATATTACTGGCATTGTCTTCCTGCAAATCAGATCCGGCAAATAAAGAAGCTGCAGCACCGGCTTCTGCCGAAGAAAAAACAGAAGCCGGTTCCACACCGATTACGTTAACTTCTCCTATAACAGGCGATATGGAAGAGACAGTAGAACTAAATGCCGTTTCTGCATTTCTTTTAAAGAGCTATGTTAAATCATCCGCCAATGGTTATCTCCAAATCGTAGATGCTTCATTGGGGAAATTTGTTACCAAGGGGCAGGAGTTGTTTGTATTGAAAACCAAAGAAGCGCAAAGCCTGGGTAATACGATCAACGCATTGGATAGCTCCTTGCATTTTGATGGAGTGATCCGTATCAAATCCCCCGGCACCGGTTATATCACGCAGCTTAATTACCGATCCGGCGATTATGTACAGGATGGCGAACAGATGGCAGTGATTACCGATACCAAAAGTTTTGTATTTATACTCGATCTGCCTTATGAATTAAGACCCTATTTATCCGGCAACCGTGAACTGCTATTAAAATTATCGGATGGAACTGTGCTGAACGGACATGTGGATATGGCCATGCCAACGGTAGATGCTGTATCACAAACACAGAGTTATGTGATCAAAGTAAATTCAGATAAACAAATACCGGAGAACCTGATCGCAAAAGTAACCCTGGTAAAAAAAGCAAAATTGCATACCGTATCCTTATTAAAATCTGCTGTGCTTACCAATGAAATACAAAGCGAATTCTGGATCATGAAAATGATCGATAGCGTTACGGCAGTAAAAGTACCCATAACCAAAGGAATGGAAACCAGCGATAAAGTGGAGATTCTTTCACCGGTTTTATCAGCCGGTGATAAAATATTGCTTACCGGCAATTACGGATTATCCGATACAGCAAAAGTGGCCATCATCAAATAATCCTTATGCGAGCTTTTTTTACAACCTATAAGAACCCGGTTTCGGTAATGGTAGTCATCATTATCATGGGAGGGCTGTTTGCTTATTCAAAAATGCAGTCGGCTTTATTTCCCGAGATCACCTTCCCCAAGATCAAGATCATTGCTGATGCCGGGCAGCAACCGGTAAAGAAAATGATGATCACCGTTACGCGGCAGTTAGAGAATGCCGTAAAACAGGTACCCGATCTGAAAATGATCAGAAGTACCACCAGCCGCGGCACCTGTGAGATCTCTGCCTTCATGGACTGGAAAGCGAATATTGATATCAGCCAGCAAAGAATTGAATCGAAGATCAACGAGATAAAGAATAATCTTCCCCCGGATATGCAGATCACGGTAGAAAGGATGAACCCGTCTATCCTGCCCATTACCGGTTTTTCTTTAGAGAGTAAAAACCGCTCTCCTATTGAAATGAAATTACTGGCCATGTACACCATCAAACCCTTTTTATCGCAGGTAGAAGGTGTTTCGGAGATCAGGGTGATCGGGGGTAAATCAAAAGAGTATTGGCTGATGTTGAATATCCAGAAAATGAATACGCTGGGTATTACTCCGGAACAGATCAATACCGCACTAAGCCAGACCAATTTTATTAAATCAAACGGATACCTTTCTGATTACCGTTTGCTGTATCTGACTGTAACCGACGCCTCTGTCAGTTCCAGGGATCAATTGGCCAATCTGGTACTGAGTAATAATGGCAAGCGTATTGTATTGCTGAAAGATATTGCCGATGTGCAGATACAGGAAGCCAAAGAATATATTAAGATCAATGCAAATGGCCATGAAGGGATTTTGCTTGCAGTGATCAAACAACCGAATGCCAATTTAGTGGATCTGAGTGATCGTATGTCGGCTAAAATCGAGGAGCTAAAAAAGATCGTTCCGAAAGATGTAAGCATACATCCTTTTTATGTGCAGGCAGATTTTGTAAAAGATTCTATCAAAAGCGTAACCGACAGTTTATGGATAGGTTTAGCACTGGCTATTTTTGTAGCCATCATTTTTCTTCGTTCGGTAAAAGCGAGTACCGTTATCCTTATTACGATCCCGGTGATTCTTTGCCTGGCGATCATTTGCTTATCTGCTATTGGCCAGACATTGAATATTATGACCCTCGGCGCTTTGGCTGCAGCCATCGGATTAATTATTGATGATGCAATTGTTGTTGTGGAACAAATCCACCGAACCCATGAAGAACATCCCGAGGAGCCCACAAACACACTTATACAGAAAGCGATCAGCTATTTATTGCCCGCAATGGTTGGCTCTTCCTTAAGCACCATCGTAATCTTTCTTCCATTTGTGCTGATGACAGGTGTGGCAGGTGCTTATTTTAATGTAATGACGGAAACGATGATCATCACCCTGGTCTGTTCTTTCTTTGTTACATGGATCATATTGCCCGTTGTATACCTGGTATTTACCAGGAATGCAAGTGTAAACTCATTAAAGAAAAAACAGAAACCCCATTCCGTAAAAAGCCAGCGTTGGGTGGGTTTCTTTATCAGGAATCCCATACTTAGTTTCCTGATTATTCTGGCGCTTGGGTTTTCCGTGTATTATATCTACCCGAAATTAGAAACCGGTTTCTTACCGGAGATGGATGAAGGAAGTATTGTATTGGATTACAATTCGCCACCCGGTACTTCCTTGGAAGAAACGGACCGTATGCTTCGTGAAGTGGAAAAGATTATTGTAAAAGTACCTGAAGTGGAAGCCTATAGCCGAAGAACCGGCACACAAATGGGTTTCTTTATTACCGAGCCTAACCGCGGCGATTACCTGATCCAGTTAAAAAAATCAAGGAACAAACGTACGGAAGAGGTGATCAGCGATATCCGTAAACAGGTAGAAGCTTCCCAACCTGCCTTGCGTATTGATTTTGGACAGGTGATCGGCGATATGCTTGGCGACCTGATGACCTCTGTTCAACCTGTAGAAGTAAAAATATTCGGTAACGACCAGGCCAAACTACAGGAGTTATCAAAAAAAGTAGCCGCAATTGTTTCCAAAGTAGCCGGAACGGCGGATGTGTTTGACGGGATTGTGATTGCCGGCCCGTCCATCAATATCGAACCCAATAACCAAATGCTTGCACAGTTTGGTATTACGCCGGCTAACCTGCAATACCAATTACAATCTTCACTGGAAGGCAATGTGGTGGGAACCGTATATGATAAAGATCAATTGACCAATCTGCGAATGGTGTATCCCGGCAACAGAACCTTAAGTATTGCAGATATCGATAAAACACCCGTATTCTTACCCAGTGGAAAACTGAAACCGATCAATCAGTTGGCTTCCGTAAAAATCAATACCGGCGATGCGGAAATTGAAAGGGAAGACCTGCAATCCATGGGCGTGGTTTCTGCACGATTGGAAAACCGAGATCTGGGTAGTGTGATCAGGGACATTCAAAAAGAAGTATCTACCCATATCACGCTGCCGCAGGGATATGCGGTTGTGTATGGTGGTGCATACGCAAACCAGCAACAATCATTCAAAGAATTGCTGATGATCTTAATTACTTCGAGCTTACTGGTATTTGGGGTGATTCTTTTCCTGTTCAAAGATTTCAGTATTGCCTTTATCATTTTATTAATTGCCGTACTCGGCATCAGCGGAAGCTATATGGGATTGTATTTTACACATACAGCATTGAATGTAGGCAGCTATACCGGCCTGATCATGATTGTGGGTATTATTGGAGAGAATGCCATTTTTACCTTCCTCCAATTCAAGGAATCGGTGAAACTGTCGGGAGATGTGGACCAGTCCATCATCTATTCCATCTCCACCCGTTTACGCCCCAAACTAATGACGGCATTGGGCGCCATCATTGCATTAATGCCCATTGCTTTAGGCATTGGTACAGGTGCTCAGCTGCACCAGCCGCTGGCTATTGCAGTGATTGGCGGGTTTATTATTGCCTTGCCATTATTATTGATCGTTCTGCCCAGCCTGATCAGGCTTGTGTATAAGAAAAGGCTTGTTAAGCCCAATCCAGAATCTCTACAAAATGCTTAGATACATTTGGATACACTAAAAAATATTTTATGAAAAAGACATTACTTGTATTGAGTTTATTTATGAGTGCAGCCGCATTCGCCCAGAAAAAAGACGATGCACCGGCTGCCGCCAAAGCTGCTTTTGCCAAAGCCTACCCGGCTGCTGCCAAAGTAAATGGGATAAAGAGGATGGCGCTTTTGAAGTGGACTTCGAATTAAGCGGAAAGAAAATGGCCGCCGTTTACGATGCCAAAGGGGCATTGCAGGAATCGGAAATAACCATCCCTGTTTCAGAATTACCAGCTACTGCCGCTGCTTATATGCATCAGCATTACAAAGGCATGTTAATTAAGGCGGCTGCAAAAATTACCAAAGCCGGCGGTACAATCAATTATGAAGCCGAATTAAAAGGAAAAGACGTACTTTTTGATGCAAATGGTAAATTTATCAAAGAGGCAAAAGACTAAATCGATTCCAGATACTCTCATTCTATCATTCAATCATTTCACAATGAAAAAATCAGTCACCGGTTTTCTATCACTGGCAGCACTCTGTTTGCTTTCAGTTACAGCGCAGGCCCAGGGTTCTGGTTACCATGTTAGCAAAACTTTTCATATTGCAAGTCCGGGGGGATGGGACTATCCTTCTGCTGATCCGGGTTCCAATAAATTGTATCTTTCACACGGCACACAGGTAAATATCATTGACAAAACCACCGGCGATTCTGTAGGTATTATCCCTAATACAACCGGTGTGCATGGTATTGCTTTTGTAAACGCCTTAGGTAAGGGCTATACAAGCAATGGCCGTACCAATAATGTAACGGTGTTTGACCTTACAACAGCTAAAGTTCTCGGGCAGGTGGCCGTAGGTAAAAACCCCGACTGGATTATGTACGACCCTTTTTCAAAAAGAGTAGTGACGAGTAACCATAGTGGTGGCGATATTTCATTGATTGATCCGGTTACCGATCAGGTAACGGCCACCATTACCATTATCGGTGCTAAACTGGAGACGATTGTTAGTGATGAAGCCGGAAAATTATTTATCAACGCAGAAGATAAGAATGAGATATCGGTAGTAGATATTGCCAAAGGAGCTGTTGTGGCCCACTGGCCATTAGAGGCGGAAGGACCCACCGGACTGGCCATTGATATAAAAACAAAAAGGCTTTTTTCTACCTGCGATAAATTATTAGTTGTCATGGACGCCACCAACGGAAAAGTGATTGATAAATTACCCATTGGAGATGGTTGTGATGGCGCGGCTTTTGATCCGGCTTCCAAAATGGTGTTTACATCCAACGGAGAAGGAACGGTAACGATTGTCAAGGAAATCTCCAAAGACCAATTTAAAGTGATTGATAATATACCCACCAAAAAAGGTGCAAGAACCATTTGCATTGACGAAAAAACACATACTGTATTCTTACCAACGGCAGATTATGAACCTTTGCCGGCAGATGCGCCTAAAAATGCAAGGCCTAAAATGGTGATGGGTTCTTTCCAGGTTTTGGTATTGAGTAAATAAGCTAGTTGTTTGCCATAATAAGAAAATGCCCCGGCTCTATTGACCCGGGGCTTCTTTTTACTGCTTACTATCTTAATAATATCCTTTATGGCTGCGGGATCTTTATCTCAAAAACAGCGCCTTCACCGGGTTGGGAATGAATATCCAAAGTTCCACCAAGACTATCCACCAGGTGTTTTACCAGTGCCAGGCCAAAACCATATCCTTTTTCGTTATTGGTTCCCTGCGTACTGGCAGAAGTTCCATGCAAAATAGCCTCAATGGCTTGTGCTTCCAAACCAACACCGGTATCTTTTACAATCAAATGTAAAGTTTTGCGCTGTTCTTCCAGCAGCAAATCCAGGTTAACGGTAACCGCTCCGTTTTGCGGTGTAAACTTAAGGGCATTGGAGATAAGGTTTCCGGCAATCTGTAAAATTTTATTCTTAGAGAAAAACAGATTTTCATTTTCAGCATTGATATGCACGGCAAAATGTATGTGTTTATTTTTTGCCTGTGGCGCATATAATTCCTGGAGCTTATTTTTGAAAGAAACCAGATTCAACTCATTTGCCTTAAGAGAGTTTTGTATTACTTCGTCTTTCTTGTGTACCTCCAGTATTTCTTCCGCCAATTCAAGCAAAGAAGTACCGCTTTTCTGAATCAGGTTAATAAACTCCAATACCTCATCCAGCCGGTTATCATCTCCCTGTTCGCTGATTACCCGGGCTAGACCTATAATACCACCCAATGGCCCCCTGATATCATGTGCCACTTTTTTTTGCGTTTGCGAAGCTTCTTTTACTTTGTATCTCAATCCTTCAATTACTTTAATTGCCACAATCCTGTTAACAATTTCATCAGCAATGCTTTTCAGCAGCAATATCTTTTCAGGGCTGATCTCTTTTTTCCCCACTTTATCAAGAACACATAACGCTCCAAGATTGTAACCTTCTTCTGTTTTTAAGGGCACCCCAAAATAATAACGGAAATACGGGCTTCCTTTTACATAGTCTTTATCCTTAAAGCGCTCATCGGCTGAAAGGTCTTTTACCTCAAAATGCTCTTCGGCTACAATGGTATATTGACAAACCGTGTTTTCCCGCTCGGTCTGGTGGTTTTCATGCCCGAAATTACCAACCGTCCATTGCGTAAAAGAATCGATCAGGTTTACCAGGGAAATCTCTGTGCCGGCTACAAATGCCGCCAATTTTGTGAGGTCTTTAAAATTTTCCTGCAGGCTTGTATAATCAAGATCAAAGTCGGAAAGGTTGATAATCCTTTCCATTTCATTTTTGGGAATAGGGGGAGAATAATGCATTGCTATAATTTACTATACGAGTATTAAAATAAATCATTGGAATTTGGATATACGAATCTTAAATGTAAGTGGATTTTCGAAGCCCAAAGAAAGGCTTTAGTAAAAACAAAAAAAAATGGATTTTGTTTAAAATTATTACCGCGTTAAAAAAAAATTAAACCACGCCATACTAAGCAAAGGGCATCGTAACGGAAATAGTTGTCCCTTTTCCTACTTCACTGCGAATATTCAGTTCGCCATTAAAAGAATAAGCCCTTTCCCGCATACCGATCAGGCCGAATAATTTTTGTTTAGGGTTAGTAATAAATCCTTTCCCATTATCCGTTACCACTACCGTTGTATATGTATTATCCTGTTTACAATGCACAGTTACTTCGGTTGCCTCAGCATGTTGTGCAATATTTAATAAAGCTTCCTGGCAAATACGAAAGAAAGCCGTTCTCCGCTCGGTAGATAATTCGATATCTTCATCTGCCTGTTCATAAGAAAATTCACAGGAGATGCCATATTGTGAAGAAAATTTCCTGCATTGCCAATCTAAAGAAGCGGGAAGGCTCAGCTCATCAATCATACTCGGACGCAAGGAAGATGCAATCTTACGGCTGCTGTTGATGATCAATTTCGTAATATCAGAAGCATGGTTCATTCTGTTTATAATCTCCTGCGGTATGCCCTCCAGGCTCCTTGCTAACCAATCAATCTCCATTTTAAGCGCCGCCGTTAACTGTCCCAGCTCTTCCTGCACTTCATAGGCCATCAGTCTTCTTTCTTCTTCCCTGATATTCTGCAAATAACGCGACAGATCTTTTAGTTCTACATTCTTGGCCCTTAACTCTTCTTCTATATTTCTCAGTTTCAGGCAATTTTTAACCCTTGCCAGCAACTCTTTCGGGTGAAAGGGTTTTACCAGGTAATCATCGGCTCCCAATTCAATACCGGCTGCTATCTGTACCGGACTGATTTCTTCACCTGATATTAATATGATCTTGGTTCTGCTAAACTCTGGGTCCTGTTTGATTTTATTGCATAGATCAAGACCGGAATAATCCGGTAATACCACATCCAGGAGTATGATATCTGGACGCTGCTGGTTAATAGCAGCCAGCATTTCCTTACCCGAAACCGCTGTCTCAAGCTCAAACGCATCCGTATTAAGAATGAGTTGATATAATCTGATGATGGTGGGGTCATCATCTACCAATAAAAGTCTGGCCATGATAATGTACGTTAAAGAGAAAAGGAAACGGAAAGAAATATACCAAAATATTTCAATGGATAGAGGACAGTATTCTAAATATAGGATGATTTTATTTCATAGCAAAAGCATCATTGTGCAGACCGGTAATACAATAACAAAAGATGAAATATGAATTCAAAAACTATCACAGGTTTTCGTAGTAAGGGATTTCATCCTGTGAAATCGTTTCTTCCTGTTTCCAGTATTTCAGGGAAACCACATACCCCTCCGGTGTTTTTAATAAACGACCGAAAATGGCATTGGTGGCGTTAAACATTACATCGGTAACCCCCACCGTAAATGTAGAAGGGAGTGTGGTCTGCGCGGCAGTTTCTGCAACCAGGGCTGCTTCTGCGGTAAGTGCCGGCGCCGGGGTTATTTTGGGTGGCGGACTTGGCACCACAATAACCGTAAATCCATTCCATTCAAGAAGTTTTTGTAGAAAGTCTACACGTTCGGGGAGAACATTCTTTTCTACCACAGAACACTTGATACCGTCCAGGTCTTCAAATTCATGATTTTTATTGATTGCCATAATACGTATTCTTTAGAAGCCGGTACTGAGTGAATAAATATAATCGTACACACAACTTGCCAAACCGGTGATGAGGATGCCTGCCACACAAATGATCAGGGTAATTTTTGAATAACCGGGTATACTTATTTTCCCGATCGGTTCTTCGTTCTTATCCATGAAAATGGTTTCTACCACCCGCAGATAGTAATAAAAGGAAACGACCATATTCAATGCTGCAATACTAATCCACCCGTAATTACCTTTAGCGGCTCCGGCCATGATTAAAAAGAATTTACCAAAGAAACCCGCTGTTGGCGGAACACCTGCTAAAGAGAAAAGAGCAATCGTGATCACCCATGACAGTATGGGATTGTTTGTATAGAATGCTTTGTAATCGCTAATATTTTCTTTCCCGGTAACAGCACTTACCAGGGATACTACCCCAAAAGCGCCCAGGTTAGAGAATATATAAACCAGGATAAAATAGATAACCGATGCCATGCCTGTTTGTGAACTACCCGAAATACCCAGCAGGATGAACCCCACCTGTGCAATAGAAGAAAACGCGAGGAACCGTTTGAAATTATTCTGTCGCAATGCAAACAGGTTTCCGATAATGATCGTTAACAGTGAAAGGACAAACAAGACATTATACCAAATATCAGCAAGAGGTTTAAACGCATTATATAAAACAGAAGTAAACACAAATAGAACTGCTGCTTTGGATACTACCGATAAATAAGAGGTAACTGCCACCGGCGATCCTTCATATACATCCGCAGTCCACAAATGGAAGGGAACTGCTGATATTTTAAAGGCAAATCCCGATATCAATAAAATAAAAGCAAATACCTGTAATGGATTGGCTGATAAATGGGCAGGTAGTTCAGACAATATTAATGTACCCGTTGTTCCATACACCAGTGAAATACCCAATAATAATAAGGAAGAAGAGAAAGCAGAAGAGATAATCAGTTTCATAGCTGCTTCTGAAGACTGGCGTTTGCTGAGATCGAAATTTGCGGCGGCTGCCAAAGGAATGGTTGACATTTCCAGCCCCAGGTAAAACATTAAGATATTACCACTTGAGATCATAAAGAACATACCCAAAAGCGTGGAAAGCAATAAAAGGTAAAACTCAATCACATGCTTATGCGTTTTCAGCCAGTCGTAAGATTGTAGTGAGATCAACCAGATTGCCAGGTTAAGCATATTTTTTTCGAGTACGATCAAGGAATTGGTTTTGAACATTTCGTTAAACAGCATACCATCCTGCGCATAGCAAAATCCGGAAGCGAAATTCAGGAATAGCAGGAGGTTAACAATACCCAGCAGGGTTTCATTGCTTCTATCCTTACCCAGTTTAATCAATAACAGGATAAATAGAATGGCGGTAACCATCAGTTCCTGTTTTAACAATATGAAGAAATCGGCTAACATCATTCTGGCTATTTAAGAATCATTGCATTTCCTACCTGTTTCATAATATGTTCTGTTCCCGGCCCGATCAGTTGATTGATCAGGAAGGGCGCTACCCCTATCAATACAATTCCTGTAATTAAAATACCCGCTGCTAATTTTTCATTCCATGTTGCATCGGTTAATGTTACATATTCACTATTCGGAATAGGCCCCATCACCGTTTTACCGGCTGCTCGCAAAATATATACAGCGGTAACTACAATAGATGCACAGGATATGATGGTTGCGAGGCGATACAGGGTACCCGGATTTTGCCACGAACCCATAAACACCGTCATCTCAGCAACAAAGCCACTAAAACCGGGCAATCCCAAAGAACACAAACCGGCGATCACAAATACAGTAGAGATGAATGGCATAATTTTTAACAGGCCTCCTAACTGGGCAACCATCCTGGTGTGCGTTCTGCTATAGATCATGCCAATGGCAGCAAAGAAAAGAGCCGTCATCAACCCGTGCGATACCATTTGTAACACGGCCCCGTTGATAGAAGTCTGTGTTAGCATCCCAATACCCAGTATCACAAACCCACAATGGCTTACTGAAGAATACGCATTGATGTATTTCAAGTCGGTCTGCATCATGGTAGCAAATGCACCATAAATGATAGCGATGGTAGCTAATAGGATAATGAGCCATGAATAGGCATGTGCTGCATCCGGCATCAGGAAAGTGGCTACACGCAAACAACCATAACCACCAAGTTTCATCGAAATACCTGCCAGGAACATGGAAGCGGCAGTGGGTGCGGAAGCATGGCCATCAGGCACCCATGTGTGAAAAGGGAATAAGGCGGCAAATATGCCAAACCCAACAAAGGCAAATGGAAAAAAGAATTTTTGCGCCTCCAAAGAAATATGCATTTTAGCGATCTGCATGATGTCGAAAGTGTTTGTCTGATAATATATGCCCAGTAAGCCAACAAATACCAATGCAGAACCTGCCATCAACATCAGTGCCAGCTTCATGGCGCTGTATTCTTTTTTCCCACTGCCCCAGATACCGATTAATAAGAATTTAGGGATTACGGCTACTTCGAGGAAAAAGAACAATGTGAAAAGGTCCAACGAAATAAAGAAACCATACGCTCCCATACTCAGCAATATCAGCAGGAAGAAAAATTCTTTACTCAATGTATCCATTGTCCATGAAACCAGGATACCGGCTACTACAACTGAAGCCGTAAGCAGGATCATAGCTATGGAAATGCCATCCACACCGATATGGTAATTAATATGCAAGGCTGTAAACCAGGTTGTATTGTATTCAAACAGCATGGGCAATGGGTTGCCCGCTGTTCTTTGCTGCCAGTAAGTGGAAAGTAAACGAACAGAAAGAAACAATTGGATAAAGGAACCCGTCAGCGCAACGGTCCTAACCTGTTTGAGCCCATTACAAAACAGGATCATAACGGCGGTGATTAATGGTAAAATAATAAGTAATGACAGGTTCATAAAAGGATCATTTCCATAAATAAATAAAGACTACCGCCAGCGCTGCTATACCGCCAAAAAAATACAAAGCATAATTCTGCACCTTACCGGATTGTATGCCTTTGATAAGGGCTGATATTTTTGCAATAGTATTAGCCAGTGAATGCATAAAACCATCCACTATATTCCTGTCAATCCAGGCGATCGGCTGCCCTAGTAAGGGGAAAATAATTTTCCGGGTAAGGAACAGGTATACTTCATCCATATAAAACTTATTTTTTGCTGCACGATAAAATCCACCAAATGCATTCGCAAGCTTGGCAGGTTTCTCATTTTGCGTTTTATAGAGACGGGTGGCAATAAGTATTGCAACTATTGCCAAACTTACCGGTGCTATGGAAAAGATCATATCAACATGTGTTTCCAAGGCTGAACCATCAGACGTGACCCATGAAGAAAAAGGAACAAAGCCTGCACCGATGGCGCAAATGGTTAAAATGATCAAGGGCAGTTTCATAGAAACCGTTCCCTCTCCATGATGATCGTGCAAATGCGCTTCTTTTCCCCAGAAAATAGAATAATATAAGCGGAACATATAAAAAGCCGTAAGTGCTGAAGTAAACAACGCCACACCGTAGATCAGTTTATGGGAATGAAATGCAGCGGTAAGAATTTCTTCTTTACTAAAGAACCCCGCAAAGGGTGGAATACCCGCAATCGCCAAACATGCGATCAGGAATGCCATATGGGTTACCGGCATCAGTTTACGTAACCCGCCCATATCTTCCATTTCATTACTATGCACCATATGAATGATCGCACCCGCACCAAGAAACAATAAGGATTTGAAGAAAGCATGGGTAAACAGGTGGAACATAGAAGCCATATAGCCCAATCCATTCTCACCACCATATTTTGATACACCCAATGCAAACATCATATAACCGATCTGCGACATGGTTGAATAGGCCAGCACTCTTTTAATATCTGTTTGTGTACAAGCGATCACTGCTGCCAGCAAAGCAGAGAAGGCTCCCGTGTACATTACCACATTCAACGCTGATGCATCCATTGAGAAAACAGGAAACAATCTTGCAACCAAATACACGCCCGCCACAACCATGGTTGCAGCATGGATCAATGCTGAAACCGGTGTTGGGCCTTCCATTGCATCCGGTAACCAGATATGCAAAGGGAACATGGCTGATTTACCTGCACCGCCCATGAATACCAGTGTTAATGCCCAGGTTAATGCGGATACCCCGAGGAAACCGGCAGTAGCCATTCCGGTGAATTCAGGAGAAGATACATCCGTTAATTTTTGTATCAATACACCTATATCTAGAGTGCCGGCATAAAACCCGAGTAATAAAATACCGATCAAAAAACCCAAATCGGCAAAACGCGTTACAATAAATGCTTTCTTAGAAGCGGCTACTGCGGAGGGTTTATCAAAATAATAACCAATCAGCAGGAAGGAAGAAACACCCACGAGTTCCCAGAAAACGTATACCTGGAAAATATTACTGGACAGTATTAATCCCAACATGGAAAAAGTAAACAAAGACAGGAAAGCATAATAAGTAGCAAACCGCTCCTCACCCTTCATATAACCTAAACTGAAAACATGCACCATCAGTGAAACAAAAGTTACCAGCACCAGCATCATTACAGAAATGGGATCTATGATGATACCCATATCAATAGATACATCAGGTGAGAAAGTCAGCCATGTAAATTTGAATGCAATAATTTTTTCATACACACCCTTAACTTTTCCATCTACAAAAAAATATTGGTGTGCCGCAACAATCGACAGGGCAGCCGATACCAGCAAAGATGCCGTACCCATCATTCCTGAAATAGTCTTGAAATATTTCCTGCCAAATAACCCCAGCCCAAAAAAAACGGCCAGTGGCAGCAGGGGTATCCATATTATGTAAGCGTAGTTAGACATTATCTAGAATTTCATTTCAGCAGCATCTTCCACATCTATGGATCGGTGGCTTCTGTATACATTAATAATAATGGCTATTGCAACCGCTGCTTCTGCGGCAGCAATCGTAATAATAAAAATGCTAAAAAAGATCCCGTCCAGTTTTTCCGGGAACAAATATTTGTTAAACGCCACAAAATTGATGTTCACACTATTCAGCATCAGTTCTATGGCCATAAGCATGGTAATCATATTACGGCGGGTGAACAACCCGTACATGCCAATAAAGAACAAAGCCGTGCTTACAAATAAAATATGTGTTAAGGGTATGCCACTCATGATAGATCCCCCGTATTTTTTGGTGAAGGAATATTGTTCTGATTTGTTTTTAAAGCGATAACAATACAACCTACCATGGCCGCCAGTAATAACATACTCACCACTTCAAATGGCAGGATATAGCCATGTTCCGTAGTACTGAGCATTTGCATACCAATATCCGCAACCGCAACTCTGAATAACTGTCCGTTACCGTCTGTAAATCCATATTGAGCTATCAGAAGATACGTAAGCGTCAATCCAAAAGCCGCTGCCAGTGCCGAGAAGATCGTACGCTGCAAAGCTGGTTTTGGCATTTCCCTGCCGGATTGCTGCGTTAAGAATATAGAAAAGATGATTAAAATAACAATACCCCCTACATATACAATGATCTGAACGGCAGCCACAAATTCAACCTGCATCCAGAAATACAATGCAGCAATACCTACCAGTGAAAAGAGCAGCCAGATAGCTGCGCGGAAAATATTAGTAGCGGTAACCGCCAGGATCCCTGCTGCTAACAGAAACGCGGAGATCATATAAAATATAATAGCTGATGCGCTCATTATTCAATGCCCTCCTTAACTTTTGATCCGGGTAAATTTAATTTTTTGGTAAGCTTGCTCCTGTCAAATACACTATGCTCGAAATTCTGCGCCATCTTGATGGCATC
>CAZFKE010000002.1:293474-294373 GCA_964519475.1 uncultured Sediminibacterium sp. | reverse complement strand
ATTGAATACATAAATTACACATGGTACACAATTCCAGGTGATAAATGAATGTATCGATCGCTTTCTTCTTTTTTCCTTCCGGCGTAATATCAAATTTGGTAATGATCTTGATGCTACCGTTCGGGCAAGCCAGTTCACAAGCCGTACAACCGGTACAGGTATGTTCATTGTTTTCATCATGCGGCATCACCACTTCTCCTTTAAAGCGATCAGCCAATTTTAGTGTAGCGCGGTTATCAGGATATTGTTCCGTAATAATCTCTTTCGGATGAAAGAAATAATAACCGGTCTTCCGCATCCCCTTCAGTAAAGAAGTGACGCCGGCATATACATCTGATATATAGTCCTTCAAAAACATGGATTCAGTTTTAACGATTAACTTTTCACTCTAAAAATGCCACCCCATTATCGCTATAATGGTTATCAAAATCAAATTGAACATACTAATCGGCAATAAGTATTTCCACTCCAGATTCAATAACTGGTCAATACGCAACCTCGGAAAGGTCCAGCGGAACCACATGATCAGAAAGATCAAAAAGAAAGTCTTTCCAAAGAACCAAACCGAAGAAGGTATATAATTCATGATATGGTTAAACCCTTCCCAATGCCCGATATGCAAAGGCATCCAGCCACCCAGGAACAAGGTGGCGCCTATACCGCACACAATAAAAATATTGATATACTCAGCCAGAAAGAATAATGCAAAACGCATTCCCGAATATTCTGTATGGAATCCCGCTGTTAATTCTGATTCGGCTTCTGCCAGATCAAAAGGCGCTCGGTTGGTTTCTGCCGTTACTGCAATAATGAAGATCACAAAAGAAACCATTACCGGAATATGCCCTTTAAACAACCACCAGCCATTCTCCTGCGAAGCAATGATATCGCTGATCTGA
>CAZFKE010000002.1:273192-293464 GCA_964519475.1 uncultured Sediminibacterium sp. | reverse complement strand
ACCCGTTAACACAACAATAGATAAAATAGACAACCCTGCAGATAATTCATAACTCACAATCTGTGCCCCGCTTCTCATGGCCCCCAACAAAGAATATTTATTGTTACTTGCCCATCCTGCCATTAAAATACCAATCACCGACAGGGAAGAAATGGCCGATACATATAACACACCGATATTAATATCCCAGATCTGAAACCCTTTGGCAAAAGCGATCGGCGCCAATAATAACATGGCAACAATCATCACTAAAAAAGGGGCAAGGTTAAATAAAAATTTATCGGCATTATCCGGTATCAGGCCTTCCTTCAATATCAATTTTAACGTATCGGCTGCGGTTTGCAATATGCCTCCCGGGCCCACCCTGTTGGGTCCCAGGCGGATCTGTATATGTGCCGCCACTTTTCTCTCCATCAATACCAGCACCAACCCCAATAAAGCAAACAATGTAATGGCCAGCAAGATCACAATCCCGCACTCCGTCAATAACGCAGGTGTTGGCGCCATATTTCCATATAACCAATGATGGATCGATCGGGTAATGCTTTCTAAACTAAACATGCATTGATATATTTATTGTACCAACTGTTGTATTTCTATTCAGCTTTTGTTGCGTCGCACACTTCAACGCCATCTCTTTGATCGTCATTGCGAGGAACGAAGCAATCTGAACTTGAACTACGCAATGCGGACTCTCTGAACGATATAGCACAGATTGCTTCGTTCCTCGCAATAACGGTGCCTGCCCTACCGATCAATGTCCGGTATCACCAGATCCAAAGTTCCCATGGTTGCCATCAGATCGCCGATCTTACTTCCGCGGGCCATATGTTCCAATGCCGAGAGATTCGAAAATCCCGGCGAACGGAATTTAATACGATAAGGCGTGGTTCCTCCTTCACTTACAATGTACACCCCAAATTCTCCCCGGGCTGTTTCTACCCTTGTATAAAACTCACCTTTAGGCAATTTCAACACCGCTTTTGTTTTCGCCTGAAAATCGCCTTCGGGAATATTATCGATTAACTGTTCAATGATACGAACGGATTGCATCATTTCCTTTACGCGTATAATGTATCGTGCAAATGAATCACCCGCCGTATCCAATACTTCATCAAATTCAACCCTGTCATACGCATCATACGGAGCGATCTTTCTCATATCACAGCTTACACCACTCGCTCTGGCCACAGGACCGCTGCAACCATAAGAGATGGCATCTTCATACGAAAGGACACCCACCTTTTCTGTTCGGTTACGAAAGATCACGTTATTGGTTACCAGGTCATCAAATTCTGTAACTTTTTGTTTGAATTGCGCAATAAACTCCTTTACCTTTTTTTGAAAGTTCTCATGAATATCATACGTCACGCCGCCGGGTGTCATATAATTCATCGTAAGCCTAGCACCGCAGGTTTCTTCCATGATGTCGGTGATCAGTTCCCTTTCGCGGAAACTATAAAAAAAAGGTGTAAAAGCCCCGAGGTCCATGGCCATTGCCCCCAGCCATAATTCATGAGAAGCAATCCGGGTTAGTTCTGCCATCAAAACCCTGATCACTTTAGCACGATCGGGTACTTCTATCTGCATGCCTTTTTCAACACTGAGCGCACAAGCCTGGTTATTGATGTGAGAGGAGAGATAATCCATCCGGCTGGTAACATAAATAAACTGCCGGTAATTCAGGCTCTCGCACATTTTTTCAATTGAGCGATGAATATATCCCAGATGGGGTTCAATTTTTTGAATGGTCTCTCCATTCAATGTGATCACCAGGTGCAATACACCATGTGTGGCCGGGTGTTGCGGGCCAACATTAATTACCAGTTCGCCTTCCGAACCGATGCCGGTTGTATCTTTTATGATGTCTGTTTGTGTGTACATGGACCGGCTATAGTTTTATCATGTTGATAGGGTCTTCAAAATCTTTACGCAAGGGGAACCCTTCAAAATCATCCGTCAGTATCAATCTCCTGAGGTCGGGATGGTTCAGGAATTTCACACCAAACAATTCAAACACTTCCCTTTCATGAAATTCGGCAGTGCGCCAGATATTGCACACAGACTCTATTTCAGGATTGGCAATATCCAGTTTAACTTTCACAACTATATTGATCTGACGGTTTTGGGTAGCGGAAAAATGATAAACAACGGTGAGATGCGTTTTCCAGTCGATACAGGTAAGACAAAATAAATAATCAAAAGGTAAAACCGCATTGCGCAGTTTCGGTGCCAGTTCTTTCCAGGTACCGGGTTCAATGGAAATGTTCAGCCATTCACCTGTTTCATCGAAATGGGCTGTGGGTGAAGCTTCTGCGATAAATGCTTTGATCTCTTCGTTGGTCATATACTACCGCTATGCTTTAGATTCTTCTCTGATTTGTTCACGTGTTAATCCGCTTTTGATCTTTTCCTGTAATGTGATCAGCGCATGCAGCAAAGCTTCCGGCCTTGGCGGGCAGCCCGGTATATATACATCTACCGGAATAATATGGTCGGCCCCTTTCACCACAGAATAGGTATTGTAAAAGAATGGCCCGCCGCTGATAGCGCAGGCACCCATGGCAATTACGTATTTTGGATCGGCCATCTGGTCGTACAACCTTTTTAACACAGGACCCATTTTATTAACGATGGTGCCGGCAATAATGATCACATCTGCCTGGCGGGGTGTGGCGCGTGCCACTTCAAAACCGAAACGTGAGAAATCGTATTTGGCAGAAGCAACCGACATCATTTCAATACCGCAACAGCTGGTAGCAAATGTGAGCGGCCATAAAGAGTTGGAACGCGCCCAGTTGATCAGGCCGTCGAAACTGCTCACAACAATACCCCCGCCCGGGGTTTGATGGATATGCCCGGGAAATTCTTTCGCAGCGGCTGGCTTTGCTAACTCCATTTCAATGCTCCTTTTTTATGTGCGTATAAAAAGCCCATGAATAAAATAAATATGAATACCAATATTTCGAAAAGAGCCGGCATACCTACCCTTTTCACCACTACAGCCCATGGATACAGGAAAATAAGCTCTACATCAAAAATGAGGAATAACAATGCGAAAAGATAGTACCCTACATTAAACTGGTGCCAGGGTGAGGTTAGGGTTGGAATGCCACACTCATACGCCTGGCCTTTTTGAGGGTTACGGCTTTTTTTAACAAGGATTTGTCCGACAACGATTCCGCCGGCCGAAAAAGCGATGGCAGCCACGAGTAAAGCGATCAAAGAAACAACGCCCATATGCCATTGGTTAGAGGTAAATAATGGAACCTATTACATGCAATTTAAGCATAAATGCCATTAAAATAAAACGATTGTTCATAAGCAAATTTAGCAGGAACTCGTACAAGTTTCGTAGCTTTAGAGGCACTTTCCCTGAAGTATAATTTACGGCCTGTAGCAAAGTATTTCTCATTTTTCATCATAATCCCTTGGCTGTGAAACAAAATAATTTCGAACATATTACCAAACACAAAAGCAAGTCTTTCGCCGATCTGAAACAGCGAATCACCTATAGTTATAATAATATTGAGAGTACCATTATTGGCCAGGTAGAAGAAGAAGGCAACCAGATTTTTTTGTACGAATACCGCGGTAAATATATCGGCACCGAATTTTTAATCTCCTTTGCAAAGAATTCCGCATCGTATAAACTGATCAATGTGGATGAAAAACAGAATGAACTGACGAATTAAGTCTGGAGTTAGGAGTCTGGAGTACTTTTAATTCCAGACGCCTAACTCACCCCAGCATTCTGCGATGATAATTGATCTGCCCCAAATGATAATTCAGGTGTGCCAGTAAATGCAACAGAAAGTATTCAACCGTCATAGGGTGTTCAAATATTTTTTCAGGGTATTCTTTTTCCAATTGATCTGGCGACAGATTGTGTATCGTTTTTCCAATCAAAGCAGCTACCCTATCCAGATCATCCATCATCTGTTTTGCCGGGATATTTTTTTGACTGAATTCTTCCGGGCGGTTACGTACATAACCACTACCACCAAGAACCCCACCTATATAATGTTGCAGGTTGCCTAATAAATGAAGGCAAAGATTACCCGCAGCATTACTGATGCCCGGAGCGGTCAGCCATAATTTCTTTTCATCCGTGTACAGGCCCAATTCTGCTTTTACACGCAGGATATCTCTTTCAAATAATACAGCAAGGTTTTTAGTGATCATATCAGGCATTGTTATAGACTTTCAAAACCGTTTCGCGCAAAACCGAAGAAGCATCGGACACAACAAATTCCAATATATCAGCCAGTGCAGATGGTTTTACCCAGCTATCGGGGTTGGTATCCGGCATACTTTTTCTGTTTAAAGGAGTATCTAAAGTTGATGGCGCCACCACCGTTGCTACTACATTCTTTCCTTTGGCCGCCGCATTCAGGTATTCTGCAAGTTTAAATAAAAGTGATTTACTTAACCCGTAAGCGATAAGGTTCATGCCCTGTGACGCTTCCAGCGCCGGTCGTGCTCCAATAAATACCAACCGGCCATTGTCTTTCTCCATCATGTGTTGAAAAAGCGGGCGTGCTACATGATAAGCTGTTTCAAAATTGAGCGAAAATTGCTTTTGGATATCAGCACTCGTGGTTGCCGCTACGTTTCCCATCGCAAACCCGCCTACCAGCATTAAAGCAGCATCCACTGTTTGATACTTTTCAATAATGGCAGAAATAAATATTTCGGTAGCTGCTTCATTACCCAGATCAACTACCTGTACTTCGAGGTTAGTATGCACCGGCATAGCAGCCCGCATCGATTCTGCAATGACAGTGGCCACTACGTTATAACCCTTATCCAGAAAAATCCGGGTAACCGCCTCACCCAGGTTTCCATTGGCGCCGGTAATCATAACGGTTTTCATATATAAAGATTGAATGATTAATGAAGGAATGGCTCTTTGTAATTTACACTTTTTTAGCGAATACAGTAAGGGATATGGTAAAGCTATTTGAGAGTACAAGACTACCAACCCCTATTGTATAATCCAGCCTGTTTATGCGCATTTCCCCGGTTATTTGAATCTTATGCCAAAATAATTCTACAGGCCTACCCGAACAGCCTGCATCTGATTTTCCTTCTTCTATTGTTAAGGAGTAGTTAAGAGCCTGCGGGGCTTTTCTTCGGAAAAAATATGCCTGTCCTTTCAACTTACAATTTATCTTGCAAGACAATTTAGAAAAGGCATGCAAAAACGCTTCTTATGTTTACTGGTAACTGTTCTCACCGTATTTTCTATCCAGCAGGGTCTGGGCCAGGTGATCGACTCCATGATGTCGGTTTATGCAGAAAAATTTCCTGCCGAAAAGATCCATATTCATTTTGATAAATCTATCTACAACAAAGAAGAAACCATCTGGTATAAGATTTATATTTTATCAGGTACCGATCTTTCCCCGCTTAGTAAGAATGTGTACGTAGAATGGTATGATACCACGGGGAATATGATCAAACAAACGGTGGCACCGCTTTTTCAATCCACAGCGAAAGGCTCTTTTGAGATACCGGCTGATTATAAAGGCAATTTCATTCATGTAAAAGCCTTTACCAGATGGATGCTGAATGATGATGCTGCTTTTGCATATGAAAGGGAGCTTACCATCAATACCAATACAGCCAAAGCCATGCCTGCCAAACCGTTGATATATAAAACAAGGGTAGAAACTTTTCCGGAAGGCGGCACGTTGGTTGGCGGATTAACCACACGCATTGCTTTTAAAGCCACCAATCAATTTGGCATTCCGGTAATGATCAAAGGTTTTTTGGTTAATGATAAGAACAAAGTGCTGGATACCCTGAAAGTACAGCACGATGGAATGGGCAGTTTTACCTGTACATGCAAACCCGAAGAAAAATACCAGCTTAACTGGACAGATGAAAATGGTAAAACAGGAACCACCCCCATCCCGGTTACAAAAACAGAAGGTGTGAGACTTTCTATCAAAACCACCAACGATAAAGCACTGGTTCAGGTAGAGCGAACCAAAAATGTAGGTGAAGATTTTAAGAATATGAATTTATTGGTTCATATGAACCAAACGCTATTTTATAAAGTAAGCATGAACGCTACTGAAAAAACTTTACTGAATGCACAAGTACCCATAGACGAATTACCAACGGGTATTTTACAGTTTTCACTATTTACTTCGGATTGGGTGCCGGTGGCCGAGCGGATCATTTTTATTAATAACCGGCTGCACGAGTTCAATGCAAAAATAACACCGCTCCAGATCAGTATGCAAAGAAGAGCAAAGAATGTATTTGATATTTCTGTTTCAGATACAGCATTCACGAATATGTCGGTAGCTGTAACCGATGCCGGTGTGGTTACTCCGGATGCTTACAGTATTTACTCAGATCTTGTATTGAGCAGTGATATCAAAGGAAAAATCTATAACCCGGCTTATTATTTAATGAGCGATGCAGACAGTATTACTGCCAATCTGGACCTGGTGATGCTAACCAACGGCTGGCGCAAATTTGATTGGGATAAGATCAAGGCCGGCATAACACCCGCATGGAAGTACCCGGTTGAAACAGACTTATTAAAAATTAGTGGTAAGGTATTTGGCATGAAGTCTATTAGTATGGCCTCACCTGTTTTATCGAACCTGATCATTGCCAATAAAGATAGCAGCAAACGATTCCTGTTTGTGCCCGTTCAGAAAGATGGCACATTTGAACAAAAAGGAATTTTTTATGATACCGCCAGAATATTTTACAGCTTTAATGGGAATGATAAGCTAACAGATATTACCCAAGTACAGTTTGAAAATGGCTTATTAAAACAGGTTCCTAAAAAAATATTGTACAACGATACGCAGCGTCCTTATTCCTGGAACGACAGTATTGCCAAATCGAAAATGATGTATTTTCTTGAGCAGCAGGAGCAGTTAAAAAAAAGGATGGCGTCTGCCACTTTACAGGAAGTGATCGTGAAATCGAAAGTAAAATCGAAAGAACAGGCTTTGGAAGAAAAATATGCAACCGGACTGTTTTCGGGTGGGGATGGTTATACCTTTGATCTACTGGATGATCCGTCATCATTGGGTGTTCAGGATATCTTATCCTATTTGCAGGGTAAAGTAGCCGGGCTAACCATTAGCGGCTCCGGTGCGCAAATGTCAATGAGCTGGCGCGGCTCTACACCGGATCTGTACTTGAACGAAATGAGCTCAAGCATAGACCTGATCCAAAGTACCAATGTCCGGGATATTGCTATGATCAAAGTATTCAGGCCGCCTTTTTTTGGCTCGATAGGTGGCGGAAGCGGTGGCGCAATCGCCATTTATACCAAGAAAGGGACCGATGGCAGAAAAGCCGATCCCAATGCCAAAGGCCTGGAAAATACGATCCTGGGCGGCTATTCAAAATTCAAGGAATTTTATCAACCTCAATATGATAATCCGACCGAAGCGGTTGAAACGGATATCCGCACAACCCTCTATTGGAATCCTTATATCATTACCAATAAAAAAAATCCGAGGTTCCGTGTACAGTTCTTCAATAATGATTTCAGTAAGAAATTACAAGTGGTACTGGAAGGCGTGAATGGAGATGGTAAGATGACAAGAGTGGTTAAGATACTTGAATAGAACGCCCTTATATAATTCCCATCTGCTGCATCAAGTAAGTGGCATTTTTGGTTTGTGCCACTCCTTTGCGCATGGTAAAATCGAAATGCAATCCGGAATCTGTCAAATCACTTTCAAAACAGAAATTCTCAACAGCACCCGGGTAGCGTTCTGAGAGCACACCTAATTCTGTATCGTGAGTGGCAATGAAAGAAAGGCAATCAAACTGCAAAATCTTCTTAATCAGCAAAGCTGTACCATCATGTTTGTCTGTTGAATTGGTGCCACGCATTACTTCATCCAGTAAAACCAGGGCTGGAACCGGGGCGGATAAAGATTGAATAATCTCCTGCAAACATTTCAGTTCTGCATAAAAATAAGAAGTACTTTCTTCCAGTGAATCTATATGGTGAAAAGAACTTAGCAGTCTCACCGGCGTGAATACAAAGGTTTTGGCAAATACCGGCGCCCCCAATTGTGCCAGCACCATGTTCAAACCCAGGGTGCGTAAAAAGGTGCTTTTGCCTGACATATTGGATCCTGTGATCAGGTGCAGTTTAGCGCTTTCTCCTATTTCCACATCATTTACCACTGCAGCAGGTTCTCTCAGTAAAGGATGCCCCATGGCAGTGGCTTTGATCAATAACTTTTCTTGATCGGGTTTTGGAAAGATAAAAGATGAATGATTAAAATGAAATGTTGCCAGCGAGTTCAGCAATTCTATCTCACCCATAGTGGCAAACCAATTATCGATCGCCACTTGATATTGTTTATTCCATTTCAGATATGCTCTTGCACAGATTAGTTCATGCATAAACAGCCCATTGATAAAAAAAGAGAACAGGCTAAGCCGCAGATCAAATAAACTAATCAATTTTGACAACCTTTTTAATGCCGCCGATGCATACATGATATCCTGTTGCTTTTTTATCAAATAGCCATCCCCGAATGTTTCATTAGAAATAATTGTAAAGCAGGCAGCATACTGGTTAAACAAATAACCACGTTTGGATATTAGTCCGTATACGGAGGAAGTAGTTTTAAAAACCAATGACAAAAGCAGTAACCCAAGTATGCAAAAACCCAGCAACAGTTGATAACTGTCTTTGTAGATTGAATAAATCAGTAATAACCCGCCAAGTATGGGCCATAAGGTAGCCAGCAATGACCAGAAATTATTTTGTAAAACCGAAGGCTCCCCTTGCTCATTTTTTGTTTGTAACCACTGCAGGGATCCTTCTTCTTTTAACAGCAGTGTATGTGCCAACAGGTTTTGTCTGAACGCTGTTTTGTGGGACAATTCCTCTACACAGGATTGATACTGATGAATATCCGTTATAGAAATAAAGGGGTTTGACAAATGGGATGCCAATTGCTGCCTACCGGAAATACTTCCTGTCCTGTTGAGCAAATGATATAATGAATGATTACCAAACAGGTTAAGATCAACGGCAAATCCTTTTGTGGGGGATAGAAGAGCGCCGTTATCTAAAAAGGAAGTCTTCCCGTTCTTGCTATCGATCTCATTCTCATTGATCAGGATCAATTGCCGGATAAGCTCATTTTTCTTTTTAACTGAATCAGACCAGAATACGGAAGCAACAAAAGTGATAAGGGCCAGTAATGACCAAATAAGATCATACCCTTTAAATGACAATTTAATAGCGGCATAGATAAACCAGACAAACAACAAAAACAATAACAGTCTTAGAAAGCTGATATTGGATAATTGCTTTGTGAATGATTTTTTTTGCTCACTCAACCTGTTTACATTATCGGTATAGATCTTCATGTTCTTTTTATAAGCAGGCAATTCCGTTACCAAACTCCTTATGCAACAAGTGAGGTACCGTTATCAATCGTTACCAGATAGGTCTTAGGTTCATACCCAAACAGCGCAGTATATTGAGGGGATATTTTATTGATCAGTTCTTCCATACTGTCTTTTTTCACAATATTGATCGTACATCCGCCAAAACCGCCACCCATCATCCTGGCACCTAAAACAGAAGGTTCATTTCTTACCATATCAACCAAAGCATCTGCTTCAGGACAGCTTACTTCATATAGTTTACTTAGTCCATCATGCGTAAGAAACATTTTTTTTCCGAAAGAAACCAGATCCTGTTGTAACAGGTCCTGGCAGGCATCCTGCAAACGTTGAATTTCTTCCACAATAAACTTGCAACGCCTGTACACAAGCGGGTTACCGGATAAGAGGCATTCGTTTACCATATTGATATGGGCATCCCGCAAACTTTTTACTTCCGGATACTTGTCTGCGATGATAGCTACGCCTGCTTCACATTCCTGCCTGCGCAGGTTATATTCAGAAGATGCAAGCGAATGTTTTACGCCTGTATCAAACAATACAATTCCATAATCGTTTGTATGAAAAGGCATGTATGTATAATCCAGGGATCGGCAGTCCAATTGTATTACCTGTTCTTTCTTACCGAACATACTGGCAAACATATCCATAATGCCGCATTGCAATCCTACAAATTGATTTTCTGCTTTTTGTGCAAGCTGCACCATCAATTTTTTATCCATTCGAAGATCAAACAGGGTATTCAAAGCAAAGGCTGTGGCACATTCCACTGCCGCAGAAGAAGAGAGCCCGGCACCTAATGGCACATCACCCATCACTACTGCATTGAAACCTGATATTTGTTTTCCTTCTTTGATCAATTGATCGGCTACTCCTAATATAAAGTTGGGCCATTGCTGATCTGTGGGTTGCAAAGAGCCTGCATGTGCTTGATAGGATTGATGCAGATCACCGGCATAGAGATGTATATAATCATCGGTTCTTTTACCGATAGCCAGATAGATCGCTTTATCAATTGCAGCAGGTAATACAAAACCGAGGTTATAATCCGTATGCTCACCAATCAGGTTGATTCTTCCCGGCGAACGAACGATGAAATCTGGTGTGCCGAAATGTTGTTGAAATAATTGTTTAACCTGAGATGAAATAGTAGCTGACATTTTTAGCGGTACTTAAGATTATATATGCGGATTTATTGCAAACGGGTTTCAAAATGCATGGCAGGTATTACTACCTCTTTAAATTGTTTATGACGCAACCTTTCGGCAAAATCCTGCTGTACATCATATTCGCCATGCACCAGGAATACTGTTTTTACCAATAAAGGATTCTGGCAGGCAAGAAACTGGCAGAGATCATTATAATCGCCATGGGCACTCATACTTTTCATGGAACCCACTTCGGCCATTACCTTGTATAGCTCACCAAAGATCTTTACTTCTTTGGCACCATTCATTAACCTGCCACCCAAAGAATGCGGTTCGCAATACCCCACCATCAGGATCGTATTCTTCTGATCGCTGATATTATTCATGATATGGTGTTTCACCCTTCCCGCATCGGCCATACCACTCGCGGAAATGATCACACAAGCTTGTGGGTTGTCATTTAAAGCCTTGCTTTCATCAACCGTTTTAATAAACTTCAACCCTTTAAAATCAAAAGGATCCTTGTCTTCCTGCATCACCTTACGGATACTTTTATTAAAATACTGCGGATAATTCTTTACGACCTCTGTGGCCTCCCTGCTTAATGGACTATCTACATATACAGGTATGGAAGGCAAACGTTTCTCCAGTTCGAGTTGATTCAATGAATATAAAATTTCCTGTGTACGGCCCACACTAAAAGCAGGAATGATCAGTTTTCCTTTTTTCTCAATACAGGTTTTCTGTATCCAGTGCAAAAGACCATCGGCAGTTCCATTTACTTTATCATGCAGTTTATTTCCGTAAGTACTTTCCAGTAAAATATAATCCGCCTGTGGAAACACATCAGGCGATCGGAGTATCGCATCATTATACCTTCCTACATCGCCACTAAAACTGATCTGTGTAGTCTTACCAGCTTCAGTAACCCGCAGGTGAACCGCCGCACTGCCAATAATATGCCCTGCATCAGTATATAAAATTTCCAGGCCTTCTTCGATCTTTGTCCACTCGCCATAATTCACAGTCTTAAATAATTCTATTGCCTTTTTAGCGTCTTCCAGGTCGTACAATGGTTCGTATGGCGGCAATCCCTGTTTCGCTCTTCGCTTATTGATAAATCGTGTATCATCACGTTGTATCTCTGCTGAGTCTTCCAGTAAAATACCCCCGAGCTCTTTGGTAGCGGGTGTGGAATAGATTACGCCTGTAAAACCCTCTTTTACCAGTTTCGGAATCAAGCCACAGTGATCAATATGGGCGTGTGATAAAATCAGGTAATCAACAGAAGCGGGTATAAAACCAAACTGGCTGTTCAACACATCCGTATCCTTACCCATACCCTGGAAAAGGCCACAATCAAATAATACCTGTTTCCCGTTTTGTAATGTGATCAGGTGTTTGGAACCGGTTACTGTTCTGGCCGCGCCATGAAATGCAATTTTCATATATCCTTTCTTTTCCCTGAAGCTGTAACTAAGTGTTCATGCTTTAGGCAGTATTTTAAAAACATTGACAAATATGAATTTTCCGCCTCTTACAAACCCCTTTTCAGGGTACCAGGGGGTGAATTTTCGCTTTAAAACTCCATGTGATCCAAAACTCAGAAACCACTTCTCCGGCAAGATTTGTTCCGATGGAATGGCATTGCATTGTTTTTCCTTCACCGGTTTTGATGGATGATTCAATCGCTTCATCTATCGCATCACCATCAAAGCAGGTAAACGAAACGGTATCCACCGCTTTCTTTACAAACTTTGCTTCCAGTCCTACCACCAGCATGCTTACCGGGGGATTTCGTTTGAATACCTGTCCGGAAGCCAATAGCCCTGTACTCATTTCTGCTGCCATAGACTGTACAGCAAAGTACATAGACTTAAAGGGATTCTGATTGAACCATTTATAGGTAACCGTAACAACGGCATGCTTATCATCCAATGACTTTATACGCAAGCCCGCAAACAAAGCCGATGGTAAACGCTGTAACAGGAACAGCCGGAATTTTATCGGGTGGGTGATTTGTTGCTGAAATGCATTGAATGCAGGATTCATGGTGATAAGCGATTTACAAAGGATCCATAATCCTTCTATGCAAACGAATTCAATTGCCACCTAAATGTAACAAGTACTAGCTGCTGCAAAAAATTTAATACAGGAATCAGAGAAGCAATGCCGCCAATGCATAATCGGCAAACAAAATAAGGATACAGCTTACCACTACCGCACTGGTACTGGCCCGGCCAATTTCTAATGAACCACCTTTTACATTGTAACCATAATACGCAGGAATACTGCTCAGGATAAAGGCGAATGTGTACGATTTATACAGGGCAAAATTGATATTATATATGTTGAGGTTTTGCCGTAGGCCGATATCAAAGATATCGGTAGCCAAAATGCCCGACATAGAGCCGGCTGTACGCCCACCCCAGATACCCAAAACCGCAGAGATCATGATCAGGCAGGGGATCACCAGTAAAGCGGCCAGTATTTTTGGAAGCACCAGGTAACTCTTGGTATTAATACCCATGATCTCTAATGCATCGATCTGCTCGCTGATGCGCATATTACCCAGTTCGCTGGCAATCTTACTGCCTACCACGCCGGCCAATACAATACTGACAACGGTTGGAGACAATTCCAATATCATACTATCCCTAACGATCTGTGCAATGGTTGACGCAGGCACCAACGGACTCACCAGCTGGTATGCTGTCTGCACCGTAGTTACTGCACCCAGGAATAATGAGATGATCACTACAATAGGCAGGGCACCCACGCCGATCTCCACACATTGGTGCATAAATTCTTTCCAGTACATACGCCAGTTCTCGGGCTTGGTAAGCATGCCCTTTAACATCAGTAAGTAGGTTCCAAAATGTGTGAAAAACGACATACGTAATGAGTAATTAATAATTCGTAGTTAGTAATCGCTACTTACATTCAAATATTGTTTATAAAGTGAGCCAACGGTAATTACTAATTATTCATTACTAATTACCCATTAAGCACCTACCAGAGAGCCGGGTTTACTTTTTACGTTTCTTCAGCCTCTTCCACCACGTACTCTTCTGCACCACTTCATCTGTATTCATCCGGCATTTCAATTGTGCATCTACCACAGCTACCAATGCCATATTAATGATACTTCTTACGGTACTTCCCAATTGTAAAACATGTACCGGCTTTTTCAATCCCAATAATATCGGACCGATTGCATCGGCGCCCCCTACCTCTTTTAAAAGGTTGTAAGTTACGTTACCGGCCGTTAAATTAGGAAACATCAATACATTCACATTTTCATCCACCAGTTCGCTGAAAGGGTAATTATCTTTCAGGATCTCTTTATTGAAAGCCATACTACCCTGCATCTCACCATCTACTATAAGAGAGGGGTTGCGCATTTTTAAGATCTTAGTTGCCTCTGCCACCAACCTGGCCTCTGGCGAATCGCTGCTGCCGAAGT
The DNA here is from genome assembly GCA_964519475.1 of uncultured Sediminibacterium sp. Taxonomy (GTDB): domain Bacteria; phylum Bacteroidota; class Bacteroidia; order Chitinophagales; family Chitinophagaceae; genus Sediminibacterium. Next base: position 279,433 of record CAZFKE010000002.1, on the reverse strand, counting down.
TACTGTAACTCAGCATAGCTATCCGTGGCGTAAGATTGAAGTTGCGTACTTCTTTGGCCACCATCATGGTGATATCTGCCAGTTCTTCGGCAGTTGGATTAAAATTAACCGTTGTATCTGCCAGGAATAATGGCCCTTGTTTGGTAAGCAACAAATACATTCCTGCAATCTTTTTTACGCCCTCTTCCGTACCGATGATCTGTAATGCCGGGCGGATGGCTTCTGCATAATTCTTTGTAAGTCCAGATAACATTGCATCTGCATCACCTGTTTCCACCATCATGCAACCGAAATGATTCCGGTCTTTCATGATTTTCCCGCTCTCATATTTATTGATACCCCTCCGTTGGCGTTTCTTGAAAAAGATCTCGCTGTAAAATTCACGCTTCTCTTCCATCTCATCACTACGCGGATCAATAATGGGGATATCAGCAAGGTCAATATTATTTTCTTCCGCAATGCGGTTGATCTTAACAGGATCTCCCAATAATATCGGGTAAGCAATACCATCATCATACACAATGCTGGCAGCTTTTACTATTTTGAGATTATCGGCTTCTGCAAATACCAATCGTTTCGGATCCCTGCGTGCTTTGTTTCCAATAACACGGATCAACTGGTTATCCAGTCCAAGTCGTTTATTCAGCTCCAGTTTATAAGCATCCCAGCCGGCAATCGTTTTTTGTGCAACGCCACTTTCTACAGCCGCTTTTGCTACGGCTGGTGCCACGGTGGCCAGTAAACGCGGGTCCAGTGGTTTTGGAATAATGTATTCCGGGCCAAACGACATATTGTTCTGGTTATAGGCCATGTTCACAATATCCGGCACCGGCGATTTGGCCAGGTCTGCCAAAGCCTTTACCGCCGCCAGTTTCATCGCTTCATTAATTTGTTTGGCACGCACATCCAATGCACCGCGGAAAATATAAGGGAATCCCAGTACATTATTTACCTGATTAGGATAATCCGATCTGCCGGTTGCCATAATAATATCCTTACGCACCGCCGTCGCCTCTTCATAAGTGATCTCCGGATCGGGATTTGCCATCGCAAAAACGATCGGATTCCTGGCCATGCTCTTCACCATATCCTGTGTAATCACATTTCCCACACTAAGGCCTAAGAATACATCCGCATTCTTCATGGCTTTATCCAATGTCCAGTCACTTTTCTTAACGGCAAATTTTGTGCGAATCGGTCCCAGATCCGTTCTCCCTTCATGCAATACCCCATCTTTATCAAACAAAATAAAATGCTCATACTTTGCTCCCAATGCCACATACAATTGTATACAGGCCATCGCTGCCGCACCTGCCCCATTGATTACAAAATTTACTTTTTCAATTTTCTTTTTCTGCAGTTCCAATGCATTCAATAAAGCCGCGCTGCTGATGATTGCCGTACCGTGCTGGTCATCATGCATCACCGGAATATTCATCTGCTTACGCAGTTCCTGTTCTATATAAAAACATTCGGGTGCTTTAATATCTTCGAGGTTGATGCCACCAAAGGTTGGCTCCAATGCCTTTACAATCTGCACAAATTTCTCCGGGTCTTTCTCATTGATCTCTATATCAAATACATCTATATCGGCAAAAATTTTGAAGAGTACCCCCTTTCCTTCCATCACGGGTTTACTGGCTTCGGGGCCAATATCGCCCAAACCCAATACCGCAGTGCCATTGGTAATAACGGCTACCAGGTTTCCTTTGGCTGTGTATTTGTAAACATCTTCAGGGTTGGCAGCGATCTCTTTACAAGGCTCGGCCACGCCCGGGCTATATGCCAACGATAAGTCTCTTTGTGTTTTTGCTTCTTTGGTAGGAACTACTTCAATTTTACCCGGCCGGCCACTGGAATGGTATTCCAAAGCCTGTTCTCTGCGCAGATCGGTATGTTTAGCCATAGATTCTTTTTAGGGTACCGGCAACATAACAGGGATCGACTACTGTTGTGTCACTCACTTCAACGCCTTGTCTGCTTTTCGGCAAATGGCGTTCATAAAGTCTGTAAAAATACAATTTATTAAAATGATAGCAGAATGGCAATTTTAAGCACCCGGATAAAGCGCGTACCAGTCTTTAGAAAACCAACCGTGCCTTTTATTGTATACGTTTTCTCTAATGCTGCAAAGGGCAACCTTAGAGAACTGTATTCCTGTTGGATAAGTTTATACATTCGCTAATTAGGTATGCCTACCTGGAAATGAGAATTTACACCCTGGCAGAAACACCCAGCCAGGCCATCATGCCCATACCCATTTCAATGGCTCTTTCATCAATATTAAATTGTGGGGTGTGTACGTTGTGAATGATGCCTTTTTCTTTATTGCGAACACCAAGGCGGTAAAAGCATCCGGGTATTACCTGTGTGTAATAACCAAAGTCTTCCGCACCCATCCGCATTTCTGTTTCCAACACATTTTCTTTGCCCATGTATGTGTTCGCTAATTGCCAGCCTGTTTCGGTTAACACAGGATCATTATCAACGGTGGGATAACCGATATCAATATGCAGGTCAATATCTGCGCCGGTGGCTTCAGCAATTCCTTTTGCCTGGTTACGGATCAGTTCATGTGCTTTATTTCTCCATGTCTCATCCATCGCACGGAATGTTCCCATCAGTTTTACTTCGCTTGGAATCACGTTCGTGGTATGTCCGCCCTGAATAGAACAAATGGATAAGACCGATGGAGAAGTAGGATTATTATTTCTTGAGATTACCTGTTGTAAACTGACGATCAATTGAGAGGCCACTAAAATTGTATCTGCTGTTAAATGTGGCGCTGCGGCATGTCCGCCCTTACTTCTGATAGTAATGTATAATTCATCTGCACTTGCCATTACACGGCCTTTTCTAAAGCTTAGCTGTCCAAGATCCAGCCCCGGATGCACATGCAAACCGAAAATGCCTTGTGGCTTCGGATTGTCCAGCACCCCTTCTTTGATCATATAACTGGCGCCACCCGGGTTTCTTTCTTCTCCGGGTTGAAACACGAGTTTCACCGTTCCTTCCCACTCATTCTTTAATTCTTGCAGGATTTTTGCGGCACCTAATAAAATAGTTGTATGCACATCATGACCGCAGGCATGCATTACGCCGGGGTTCTTCGATGTATAATCAACCTCATTCTCTTCCTGTATGGGCAATGCATCCATATCTGCGCGCAAAGCAATCACACGACTATCCGGATTCTTACCTTTTATCAATCCCACAATACCAGTAACAGCCATCACCTCAAAATCGATTCCAAAAGAAGCCAGTTTGGATTGAACAAACTTGCTCGTCTCAAATTCTTTATAACTCAATTCGGGATGGGCGTGTAAATGATGACGGACCTCAATAAATTCATCTGCATACTGTTTCGCCAATCCTTTAATTTTTTGATCTAACATGTTTATTGTGTTATGATTTCTTCCACCTCCTTAGGTATGTATTCAACTCCATCTTCAACAATATAGACACCGTTGGGATAGATTTTATTTAATTGTGCTTTTAGTTTTTCCGCATCTTCTCTCTTCAGAAAATTTCCAATCCGTACTTTAAAACTTGGCGACTGAAAAATCACATATGTTTTATGTTCAGGAAATTGAGACATCAGTTCGGCCCGTAACTTAAATGCATCGTCTCTTTTGGGCGTGCTGGTTACCTGAATCCGGAATCCTTTATACAAACCATTTGGCGTCATAACAGACAATCGTTTGTTCATTGATATTTGCTTAGCGGTTAATACATCCAGTCTGGCATCTTTCTTTACAATTACAGAATCATTGGCCACTAAATGGCTGGCAGCCACTATTGCAAAAATCAGCAAGACAATCCTTCTACGCAACAACATACCTGTATTTTCAGTAAGATAAGAAATTGAACACAAAACTAAGCTAGTCTGCGTTCGTATAAAAAGAAAAACGATTAACCATTTTCTTAATACCCGCCTCCCGCTGCAGGCTGGCCCTTAACAATAGCCACTCCGGCGCTGCAACCCAGGCGCGAGGCTCCGGCATCTACCAGTTGTTTGGCAAATGCATAATCACGGATTCCGCCGGAAGCTTTGATCCGGACATGATCCGGCAAATGTTTCCGGAATAACTGAACCATTTCCACACTGGCCCCTTTTTCAGCATAGCCGGTTGATGTCTTTAAATAATCTATTCCCGCCAGTCCATATATATCACAGCATTTGATGATCTCTTCATCCGTTAATACACCACTTTCAATAATGATCTTAATCACTTTATCCTTACTGCGGATGATGGGCATGATATGATTGATCTCGTCTGCCAGAAACTGCCAGTCATTATTTTTAATCGCAGAAATATTAATCACCACATCCAACTCATCTGCCCCATCAACTATGGCTAATAAGATCTCGGCAATTTTTGCCTCAACAGCTGAATAGCCGAATGGAAAACCAATGACTGTTGCCACTTTTGTTTTACTACCTAAGGTTAAAGCTTTTGCTTTCTTAATAAAATTCGGAGGAACACAAACTGCAGCAAAGCCATATTCCTTTGCTTCGGCACACAACTTTTCAATATCACTTATTAATGTGGTGGGCTTTAGGATTGTATGGTCTATGTATGGATTGAGTTGCATTAATTAGTAATTAATAATTAGTAGTTAGTAATTGAATAAGTTTTATGCCGATTTAAGTGTATTGATGATAGCTGTCAATAACTTGATGAGTTCTTCACAATCTTTAAGCAAAGATGCGGCAAGTTTACTATCCAATATATCACTATCTGTGAAAAGTCTGATCCAATATCTCGTTTCCCTTGCCTCTTTATAGGCTATACCCAGCTTAGCTTTAAAATCTCTTCTTGATGAACCGCCTGTGGCTTCTTCTATATTAGCACCAATGGAAGTGCCTGATCTTACAATTTGAGAAGAAAGGTGATATTCTTTTTTCTCTTTACGAAGGTAAACATACAATTTCACTATTCTCAGAGCGAACAGATAGCTTTTATCAAGAACAATATTATCCCGTGACATAAAAAAGGCATTTACTATCAAACCTAGTAAATGCCTTTTTCAAAATATCAGGTATTAGCCGCAAGTAATAACGCGCTTAAGTAATTACTAACTACTAATTATGAATTACTAATTAAAGAGCGTCTTTACCATGACAAGCCTTATACTTCTTCCCGCTTCCACAAGGACAAGGATCATTCCTTCCGATCTTTGGCCCCACTACAACCGGTTGTTGTTTAACAGGTGTTGGATCGTAGTAATCATTCTCTGTTGGAGGCGCATCCACATCTTCCTTATTCGCGCTCATCCGGCTCATGTCTGTTTTTTGCTGACGGCCTTCTTTTAATTCATCGCCGTCATTCAACGGGATGCTTGCATGGCAAAGGAACTGAACAATATCACGGTTCACTTCGCTATCCATTTTTTTGAAGAGTTCAAACGCTTCCATCTTATAGATCACCAATGGATCTTTCTGTTCGTACGTAGCGGTTTGTACACTTTGTTTCAGATCATCCATTGAACGCAAATGTTCTTTCCATGCATCATCAATAAAACCAAGGGTTACGGTTCTTTCCAGTGCATTGACCATTTCGGCACCGTTTGTTTCCAGTGTCTTATTCATATTGGATAAAGCCTGTATACCGCGGCGGCCATCCGTAAACGGCACGATCACATTTTCAATACGCGAGCCCTGGTCTTTACGGATATTTTTAAATACGGGAACAGACTGCGCCATCAACTCAACTTTCTTACGCTCGTAATTGGCGGCCGCTTCACTGTATAATTTCTCAGCCAAATCCATTTCCGATAATTTATTCAATTCTTCAGCAGTGACCTTTGTATCGATACCAAAATTTACAATCGTTGCCAAACGGAACCCTTCATGGTCATTCTGTTCTTTGAAAGAATTTACCAGGCCTTCGGCTACTGAATACAAAGCATTATCCAGGTCCAGTGCCAAACGTTCTCCAAACAATGCGTGGTTGCGTTTGCTATAGATCACCGTACGTTGTTTGTTCATCACATCATCATATTCCAGCAAACGTTTCCGGATGCCGAAGTTATTCTCTTCTACTTTTTTCTGTGCACGCTCAATAGATTTGGTAATCATGCTATGCTGGATCACTTCCCCTTCCTTGTAACCGGCAAAGTCCATCACTTTGGCAATACGCTCACTACCGAACATGCGCATCAGGTCATCTTCCAATGAAACAAAGAACAAAGAAGATCCGGGATCACCCTTCCTGCCCGCACGACCACGCAACTGTCT
>CAZFKE010000002.1:272128-273182 GCA_964519475.1 uncultured Sediminibacterium sp. | reverse complement strand
GTTTAATATCGGTACCACGACCGGCCATATTGGTTGCAATGGTAACCGCTCCGGCAAAACCTGCTTCCGCAACAATCTGTGCTTCCCTTGCGTGTTGTTTTGCGTTCAGTACATTATGGGCAATCTGTTTTTGACGAAGCATACGACTAAGCAATTCACTTACTTCAACGGAAGTGGTACCCACCAGTACCGGTCTTCCGGCTTCTGTTAATTTTACGATCTCATCAATTACCGCCCCAAATTTTTCACGCTTGGTTTTGAACACCAGATCCTGCTCATCTTTACGGATGGCGGTCACATTTGTTGGAATGGTTACCACATCCAGTTTATAAATGTCCCACAACTCTGCTGCTTCGGTTTCGGCAGTACCCGTCATACCCGCTAATTTGTGGTACATACGGAAATAGTTCTGCAGCGTTACGGTTGCATAGGTTTGTGTAGCCGCTTCTATCTTTACATTTTCCTTTGCTTCGATGGCCTGGTGTAGTCCGTCTGAATAACGGCGTCCATCAAGGATACGGCCCGTTTGTTCATCCACAATCTTTACTCCGCCATCCATTACCACATATTCTACATCCTTATCAAATAAAGTATAGGCTTTTAATAATTGCTGTACAGTATGAATACGGTCTGCTTTTACAGAGTATTCATTTATGATCGCTTCTTTCCTGTGCAGTTTTTCTTCTGCCGTTAAAGAAGCATCTGTATCGGTTGCTGCTAATGACAAACTGATATCCGGCAATACAAAGAAATTGGGATCTTCACCCGAACGGGTAATTAGCTGTATACCTTTATCTGTTAACTCAACCGAATTATTTTTTTCATCAATATAGAAATACAATTCAGCGTCAGCCGTCGGCATCTCGCGGGATTGATCTGCGAGATAGAAGTTTTCTGCTTTCTGCAGTTTTACACGCATACCCGGCTCGCTCAAATATTTGATCAGTGCATTGTTCTTAGGCAACCCACGGTGCGCGCGGAATAAAGCCAGCCCGCCGTCTTTGGGATCATCATTGCCCTCGGCTATTTTTTTCTTTGCTTCATATAAGAATTT
>CAZFKE010000002.1:167294-271993 GCA_964519475.1 uncultured Sediminibacterium sp. | reverse complement strand
GCGAGATACGCATTCCATCTCGATTCACTATTGGGCTCGTGTTTATCAATACAATCTACTTTCAATCCCAGCCATTCAAAAATGGTTCCGTTCCACTCGCTATCCCTTCTTGCCAGGTAATCATTTACGGTTACAATATGCACCCCTTCACCAGCCAATGCATTTAAATAAGCTGGCAAAGTAGATACCAGTGTTTTACCCTCACCCGTTGCCATTTCAGCAATCTTACCTGAATGCAAAACGCTACCACCAATCAGCTGTACATCGTAATGCACCATGTTCCAGGTAACTTTTCCGCCACCGGCTGTCCAGGTATTTTTAAAGATGGATTGATCACCATTAATGGCCACATAGTCTTTCTTCACACTAAACTCCCTATCCAGCGGCGTTGCAGTAGAAACCAATTCTGTATTAGTTGAAAACCGGCGAGCGGTTTCTTTCACCACAGCAAAAGCTTCGGGCTGAATTTCGGCCAGGATCTCTTCGATCTTTTTATCACGGTCTTTTTTCAGCCTGTCTATTTCCTGGTAAATCGCATCGCGGCTATGGATATCTGTAACAGGTAAATCTTCGGCGGCTTGTTTACGGCTTTCGATCTCCTCATCGATATCTGTAAGATACGCTTTGATCCGCTCACGGAACACAACGGTCTTATTACGCAATTCATCGTTGGTTAGGCTTTCATATTGACTGAAAAAATCATTGGTCTTTTGAACAATGGGCATGATCAGCTTAACATCTTTCTCACTTTTATTGCCCCCAAATAACTTAGAAATAAAATTCAACATATAAATAGATCTGGTATATAAAAAAAATTAACAGTCAAAAAAGGTGCGGAAAACATTTTTAAGCCAATTTGGCACCCAGATTGAGAGCCGCCAAAGGTAAAGAATTTGAACTCAGCGAAATCGCCTATTCATAATCAAGGCATCTTTATCAATTAGTTAACGAAAAACAACACGATTCATGAAGTATATCCTGTTTGTAACGCTTTTCTCTATTTCTGTTTCAGTTGCCGCCCAGCAAAACTTCCAGGATTCTATAGCCCTTGCCAGAGTTACCCTTCAAAAAAATAATATGTGGGTTTTGGCAGCCTGGGCCGGGGCAAATATTATGCAGGGAAGTATCTCAGCTAGCAATACCAGCGGTAATGACCATTATTTTCACCAGATGAATGCTTATTGGAATACGGTAAACCTGGCCATTGCCGGACTCGGTCTCTATGCTGCCAAAAAACAACTGGCCGGCCCTCATACAGCCCTGCGTAACTGGACTGAGCAGCAAAAAATAGAGAAAGTTCTATTAGTGAATACAGGATTGGATGCCGCTTACATTATGACCGGATTATATCTGAAAGAACACGGAACCCGGATCAATAGCCAGCAGTCAACCGGTTATGGAAACAGCCTTTTGCTCCAAGGTGGTTTTTTATTGGTTTTTGATATCATCCAATACGCCGAAAACCGCCGTAACGGGAAGATTCTGGAAAAAAGCATGAGCGGGTGGCAAATAGGAACAACGGCGAATGGGCTGGGGTTGGCGTATACATTTTGAATGGGAAAAGGGATGCTTACTTTATAAATGAATATTCCTTGTTCAATATTCGATATTGGAGGATTTTTACCTGAAACGATGGAATTTCAGGCCGATTCTGCTACTTTTGCAGCCAAAATAAAGCATCAGGGAACAAGAAGCAGGCTTTCTGGACCTTGATCCTTGAAAACTTGAAACTTAACGAAAATGGCAGGACAGTTAAAAGAGGTACGTAACCGGATAAAAAGTGTACAAAGCACCCAGCAGATCACCAAAGCGATGAAAATGGTGAGTGCGGCCAAATTACGCCGTGCACAGGACGCCATTACCCAGATGAGGCCCTATGCCCAGAAACTGCAGGAAATGCTCAGCAATATCGTAAGTAATATAGACGGTGGTATGAACCTGAAACTGGCGGAAGAAAGAGCGGTTGAAAAAGTATTGCTGATCGTGATCACCAGCGACAGGGGTTTGTGTGGCGGTTATAATGCTAATATTGTTAAACTGGCTAAGAGCACGATCGCTGAAAAATATCCTGAGCAATTCAAAAAAGGAAAAGTAACCATCTGGAATATTGGCAAGAAAGGATACGAAAGCATGAGCAAATCAGGCTTTGCAACCGATGCTGCTTTCAAAGATATTTTCCTGAACCTGACCTTTGAAAATGTACAATCTGCCGCCAAAGCTGCCATGACCGCATTTGAGAACAAAGAATTTGATGCTGTTGAATTGATCTATAGTGAATTCAAAAATGCAGCCACCCAGCGTTATGCTGCGGAACCCTTTCTCCCCATCCCAAAAGTGGCGCAGAAAGCAGGTGGTAAAAAATCTGATTTCATTTTTGAACCGGCACAGGATCAACTGGTAGCAGAACTGATGCCCAAGATACTAAACACACAATTATACAAAGCCGTATTGGATGGCAATGCCAGCGAACACGGTGCCCGTATGACGGCGATGGACAAAGCCAGTGAGAATGCCAACGAATTATTGAAATCCCTGAAGATCAGTTACAACCGTGCAAGACAGGCAGCCATTACTACAGAACTTACTGAGATTGTGAGTGGTGCTGCGGCCTTGCAAGGATAGCATTAATTGGTAATTCGTAATTAATAGTTAGTAATAAAAACTGCTAACATTGATTTCTCAATTACTAATTACTAATTACTAATTTCTAATTTCTTTCTCTCATGGAAATCAGCCAGATCATCCCCCACATAGAGGTTCTTATTTTTGCGAGTGAAAAACCGTTGAGTTCACTTGATATTGTTGAGTTGATCAACAATACATTCGGTTTTCTCGAAGAAAGGATCATGCTTGACCAGGTGGAGAGTGCGCTGGAAGGGATCCGTGAAAAATATGATTCTGAATTTTATCCGTTTGAGGTAAAACAAAGCGGTGGCGGCTGGCAGTTTTTAACCAAGCCTTCTTTTCACCCAACCATTGCACAACTGAACGGCGATAAGTTTTTGAAGCGTCTGTCAAATGCAGCCCTTGAAACACTGGCCATCATTGCCTATAAACAACCCATTACCAAAGGTGAAATTGAGGCCATCCGAGGGGTGAACAGCGATTACAGCATCCAGAAATTGTTAGAGAAGGAACTGGTATTGATCAGTGGCCGTAATGAGCATATGCCGGGCAAACCATTGGTGTATGCTACTTCTAAAAACTTTATGGATTATTTCGGCATCAACTCTCCTGCCGATCTGCCTAAGATCAGAGAAGTGCTGGCCGAGCAAATCGTGGAAGGCACTATCATCAACCCATCAGACTTTACAGACCAGCCGGTGGCAGATGCTTTAGAAGTAGAAGAAGTTGACGAAATGCAGTCAGCCGATGTATCAGAAGTTACCGTTAATGAAGATGGTGAACTGATCATAAAACCTGAGGAAGAAAAAAAAGGTGATGCAGACAACGCTGAAAAGGCTCCTGAATAAATCCGATCCGGACTCGATCATATCATATAGCCGCAGATTCGCAGATTGACTGTTTCCATTCATCTCCGGATCTGCGGTTTATCTTTTCCATCCAAGACAATTATCTTCGCAATATGCCATCCATACTTTCTAAAGATCAACTTATCAGCATCGCCAATGAATATGGCACACCGTTGTATGTCTATCATGCTGAAAAAATCACCGAACAGTATCAAAAATTACAATCCGCTTTTAACCAAAGCCATACCCGTTTTTTTTATGCATGTAAGGCATTGACCAATATCAATATCCTTAAACATATCCGTTCGCTCGGTTGCCATATTGATTGCAGTTCCATTAATGAAGTAAAGCTGGCTGTACTTGCCGGTTTTAAAACCAATAATATCCTCTACACCAGTAATGGTATTGCTTTCAGCGAAATTGAAGAAGCGGTTTCACTGGGTGTGAATGTGAATATTGATAGTTTATCCAACCTCGAAAAATTTGGCGCAAAATATGGCCACGCTTACCCGGTGGGTATCCGTTTGCGTCCCAATATTATGGCTGGTGGTAATCTGAAGATTTCTACCGGTCATGAGAAAAGCAAATTCGGCATCCCGATCGAGCAACTGGATCGAATACTGGCATTGGTAGAAAAACACAAACTGCATATTGCCGGTTTACACATCCATACAGGCAGCGAGATCAAAGATGTTTCAGTATTTATGAAAGTAGCCGATATTTTCTTTGACCTGGTTCCGCATTTTCCGGAATTACAGTTCCTTGATCTGGGTGGCGGGTTTAAAGTGCCATATAAAGAAAATGAGACCGGAACAGATATTCCTTTACTGGGACAAAAAGTTGGCGAAGTGATCCAAAAATTAAAAGACACTTACCACCGCGATTTCCAGGCATGGTTTGAGCCGGGTAAATTCATCGTAAGCGAATGCGGATATTTTATTACCCAGGTAAATGTGCTGAAAGAAAATGGCAAGATTTCCATCGCCGGTGTGAACAGCGGGTTTAACCACCTGATCAGGCCTATGTTCTATGATGCTTATCACCGTATAGAAAATATCAGTAATCCATCCGCACCAAAACAGCATTATACCGTAACCGGCAATATCTGCGAAACGGATACGTTTGCGGCAGATAGGGAACTGAGTGAGATCAGGGAAGGCGATCTGTTGGTTTTCTATAATGCAGGGGCTTATGGTTTTGAAATGGGCAGTAATTATAACGCACGTTTCAAACCGGCACAGGTTTTGGTTAGGGAAGGACAAGCTTATTTGATTGGTAAGCGGGATGTTTTTGAAGATTTATTAAAAAATCAAATAGAACTCCCGCAACTTTAACAAAAGCCCCGGCACCCGGGATAGATTCAGAGGGCTAAGAGGTTTATATTGCATGTAAATGATAGAGATACAGAACATATCTAAACAATTTGGCGACCGGGTAATTCTGGAGAACATCAGTGCGGTGATGGAAGCCGGCAAATGCAACCTGATTATCGGTACCAGCGGTAGCGGTAAAACTGTATTGACCAAATGTATGGTGGGTTTGTTTGAACCGAATCAGGGTGAGATATTATACAACGGAGAAAATATGCTGGTCATGGATAATGAGCACCGCAAAATGCTCAGGCAACAGATCGGTATGCTTTTCCAGGGAACGGCTCTATTTGATTCGATGACCGTGGAACAGAATGTTTTATTTCCGCTGGATATGTTTACCAAATGGACATTGGCAGAGAAAAAGAAACGGGTTGATGAAGTGTTAGACCGGGTGAACCTTCAAGACGCACATAAACGTTATCCATCCGAGATCAGTGGCGGTATGAAGAAACGGGTGGGTATTGCCAGGTCCATCGTTCTGAATCCGCAATATTTGTTTTGCGACGAACCCAATTCCGGCCTTGACCCGCAAACATCTTTGGTGATTGATAAACTGATCAAAGAGATCACGCTGGAATATAATATTACTACCATTGTTGTTACACATGATATGAATAGTGTGATGGAAATAGGCGATCATATCGTTTACCTGCACCAGGGTCATAAACAATGGGAAGGAACCAATAAAGAGATCATTTTCAGCAACGACCAGTTATTGAATAATTTTATTTTTGCATCAGAATTCTTACAGGATGCCAAACAGATGCGGATGATGGAAGCCAACGGAGCCCATCCATCCCGTTAACCAGAATCATTATTGAATGAAAAAGTGTTGTATCATATTGGGATTTCTTTTGATCGCCGGTTGTGTAAATGGCCAGTCTTCCAAAACGATCTCATCTCAAAAGCAATCCAATACTGCATCCGGGGTTGATACACTTGCTCCGTATAAAAGAGACCATCAAATACCTGCTTTTACCATTCTACTGCCCGACAGTTCTTATTTCACAAAAGAGAATATTCCCAAGGGCTATGACTATACAGCCATCATTTATTTTTCGCCGGATTGTTCACATTGCCAGCACACCGCTAAAGATGTGGTGAAGGCTATGGATAGTCTTAAGAACGTATTTTTTATTTTTGCAGCCTATAAACCATTGGAAGATATTAAAGGTTTTGCTAATTATTATGGACTTGATCAGTTTAAGAATATTGTATCAGGCCGTGATCCGAAGTACTTTATCCCATCCTTTTATCGTGTACGATACACACCTTTTGTAGCGGTTTATAACAAGATCGGCATGCTGGTTCAGGTTTACGATCCGCCAAACCGTCCTTCCATGGAAGTGCCTGAATTGGTGGAACTGGTGAACAGGCACTAATCATCCTCGGCGGTTAACTAGAACTTTGTATAGCAGCCTATACCCTATGCAAAACCTTCCAACCGCATAGACAGGTAGAAGCAGGGTAACCGCAGGGTGAGATTAAAGAATTAATCTCTTTTTCCCGCAGTTCCCATCCTCCCAAACCCTACCTTTGCAGCGACAAAAATTTCTCATTTCTAAATACGCTTTTTTATGAAAGTAACTGTTGTAGGTGCCGGTGCCGTAGGTGCTACCTGTGCCGATAATATTGCCCGCGCCGAACTGGCCGATGAACTGGTATTATTGGATATCAAAGAAGGTTTTGCGGAAGGCAAGGCCCAGGATATGATGCAAACCGCAGCATTATTGGGTTTTGATACCCGTATCAGCGGCAGCACCAATGACTATTCCAAAACAGCTAAATCGGATGTAGTGGTGATCACTTCAGGCCTGCCGCGTAAACCCGGTATGACCCGCGAAGAACTCATCGGCACCAATGCAGGTATTGTAAAAGGCGTTACTGAAAATATTTTAAAATATTCACCGGATGCGATCATCATCGTAATCAGCAACCCGATGGATACCATGACTTACCTCGCATTACAATCAACCGGTTTACCTAAAAACCGCATTATTGGTATGGGCGGCACCCTGGATAGCGCACGTTTCAAATATCAATTAAGCCAGCACCTGGGTTGCAGTCCGGGGGATTTGAATGCAGTGGTCGTTGGCGGTCACGGTGATACTACCATGATCCCATTGATCCGTCTCGCAACATGGAACAGCGTTCCCGTTACCCATTTCTTAACGGCTGATCAACAAAAACAGATCATTGCTGATACAATGGTAGGTGGTGCTACTTTAACCAAATTGCTTGGCACTTCTGCCTGGTATGCACCGGGTGCTGCAGGAGCTGCCTTGGTTGAAAGTATTGTACGTGATGAGAAGAAACTCTTTACCTGCTGCGTTAGCCTGGACGGCGAATACGGACAGAAAGATATCTGCTTAGGCGTTCCTGTTACCATTGGCAAAAATGGCTGGGAAAAAATTCTTGACTTTGGATTGAATGCAGAAGAGCAGGTATTATTCAATAAGAGCGCAGAAGCCGTGAGAAGTATGAATGATGTTTTGAAGACTTTGTAATATGCACATATAAATAAGTGATCGAAAGATAGAATCACAACACGGTGAACCGGCAGAAAAAATCTGCCGGTTTTTTTATACTTTTTTTCTGCCGTTTATACGCTGATAAATGCTTCTCATCCCTAATCACATTTTTTAAGTGTAACATTTGAAGGTCCTTTACGTCTCATAGCAACAAAACAAACCTTGATGAGACGTATTTTATTTTCAGCAGCCATTGGGATTCTTGTAACAACACAAAGTTTTGCGCAAAACAAAACAAGCGTATCCGGCATCGTAAAAGACCCCGCTGCAAAGGGTTTACAGCATGTAACGGTTTCACTCCTGGCTGCCAAAGACAGTAGCCTGGTAAAAGCAGACATCTCTGATGCAGAGGGGAAATTCCAGATCGAACCTGCCAATAGCGGTACATTTTTATTGAGTTACTCGATAATGGGTTTTGAGAAAAAACTCTCACAAAGCTTTGATCTCCAGAAAGGACAATCATATACTGCCGCACCGGTTAGTCTGGAATTGGCTATTAAAAAATTACAGGATGTAACGGTCACTTCCCGTAAACCCATGATCGAGATCAAAGCGGATAAAACGGTTTTTAATGTAGAAAGCAGTATTAACGCTACAGGAAGCAATGCATTGGAGCTTTTGCAGAAAAGTCCGGGTATTCAGGTAGACAATAATGATAATATTTCCATGAAAGGAAAAACCGGTGTAAAGATTTATATAGATGGGAAAATAACACAGTTAGACAGTAAAGACCTTGCGGCTTACCTCAAAAGCATCAACAGTAATGATATGGAAGCGATCGAGATGATCAGCAATCCAAGTGCGAAATATGATGCCAGCGGTAATGCAGGTATCATCAATATCAAACTAAAAAAGAATAAAAAATTTGGTACCAATGGCAGTGTAACTGCCGGTTTTGTTCAGGGCATCACACCCAAAGGAAACGGTTCAGTTAACCTGAATTACCGTGACAAGAAAGTAAACCTGTTTTCGAATGCAGGAGCTGTTATCGGCATGTATGAGAACGACCTAAACTTATACAGGATACAGAAAGACTCAATTTATGATCAGCGCAGTGCCAATAAAAGCAACGAAAAAAATCTGAATGTAAAAGCGGGTGCGGATTATTTTATTAACAGTAAAAACACGATAGGTGTTTTGGTTACAAGTAATTTTTCCGATAACGACTTTGCAAGCAATAGCAGAACCGATGTATTCTACCGGTCAACCGGCCAATACATAAAAACACTACAGGCATTCAATACCATACCGGGTAAACGAACCAATATGAATTCGAATATCAATTACCGCTATGCAGATACTAGTGGTAAAGAAATCAATTTTGATGCTGACTATGGTTTGTTCCGCGGAAAAGGGAACAGCTATCAGCCGAATTATTATTTAGACAAAAATGGCTTGCCTTTATACCAGGTAATCAACCGTAATAATACACCCACCGATATTGATATCTATACTTCTAAAGTAGACGTTGAGTTACCTAAATGGAAAGGCAAACTGGGCTACGGTGCCAAGTTCTCCTATGTAAAAACCAGCAATGCTTTTGAATTCTTTAATGATGTAAACGGTACTACCATAAAACAATTGAGCAGGAGTAACCGCTTTACCTATAAAGAAAATGTGAATGCAGCTTATATAAACTATCAAAGACAGTTTAGTAAAAAATGGAGCCTGCAAACAGGATTACGCGTAGAACAAACCAATAGTGAAGGCATCTTAACAAGGGATGATGGTGTTCTTCAGGCAGATAATACGGTGAAGAAAGATTATATCAATCTATTTCCAAGTGCGGCGCTTACGTGGAATGCAAATGATAAGCATACATGGAACCTTACGTATAGCCGGCGTATTGACAGGCCCAGCTACCAGGACCTTAACCCGTTTGAAAACAAGCTGGATGAACTGACCTATGAAAAAGGCAATGCGTTCTTACGTCCGCAATACACGGATAATATTGAACTTTCGCATATCTTCAAAAACTCTATCACTACTACGGTTGGTTACAGCCATGTAAAAGATTATGCTACACAAACAACGGATACAACCAATAATGCCACCTATGTTCAGCAGAAGAACCTGGCTACCCAACAGATATTCAGTTTTAGTATAGGTTCTCCTTTACCTATTGCCAAATGGTGGAATGGTTATGCGAATGTTTGGTATAACTACCAGGTATTCGATGGAGAGATCGGTACCAATAAAGTACATATGGAGCTACCTATGTTTGGTGCATATATGCAACATAGTTTTACGCTGGGTAACGACTATACAGCAGAACTCAGTGGGTGGTTTAGCGGCCCTTCTGTATGGGGAGCAACCTGGCGCACAAAATCGCAGGGTGGTATCGACCTGGGTATTCAGAAACAACTGATACAAAAGAAAGCGACAATCAAAATTTCTGTAACGGATATCTTCCACACCAATCCATGGACGGCAACCAGTGATTTTGGTGGATTGTATATTAAAGGAAGCGGTAGCTGGGAAAGCCAGACGGTGCGCCTAAGCTTTACGTATCGCTTTGGAAGTAACCAGGTAAAAGCTGCCAGACAAAGGCAAACCGGTTTAGAAACGGAAGCAAAAAGAATCAAATAAAATAAAGATCGTACAGTTGGATTTGGGTTTAATCCCTCCGGTTATACCGGGGGGATTTTTTAACCGGGGGGGGGTAGAGATAATTGTTGGATTGCAGCCACCCGGCAAAACCGGGCGGCTACCTTTGTATCACTGAACGAGATTGCTATAACCTTCAACTAACACAAAGTATCCAACGTTATTTTTAAGAACTTACTGATCACATAGTTGATCCTAAAATCTGCATTTTCTCTGCATAATTATCACATAAAACAGATAAGTGGTATCCAATATCCTTCAACACCCTTTTTTTATCGGCGAAACCTGATTTCCTTTTACATTCATCTTCGTAGTACCATAATATGGAATTTCAAAACGGTTTTCAGCGGGAAAAGTAGTTATCACAACAACCTTTTCGAACAGTGGATGCTTTTCTTATTGTTGCATACTGTCTGCCCCGGCGCTCATTGAACCCGAACTTTTTCTCTTAAACAGGTTCATATCAATTTTTCCAAACCTGTATGCAAATGTTAAACGCAACATCTGTGGGTTACGTAAACGGCTGTAATCCTGGATAAAATAATCTGAATAAGCATACTGATCGCTTAGTCTTGTTCTGAAAATATCACTTGCACTCAGGGTAATAGATGCTGCATTGTCTTTCAGGAAAGTTTTCTTTATGGCGATATCTACGCCATAAGATGATTTGATGTATCCCTGTGAAGCGCTCTGCGCCTGCATACCCGGAGGGCCCATCATACCCTGGTTGGTATTCACCGGCAGGTTGGTCTTCGATTGATACATAGCCGATAACTGGATACTGAAATTAGAAGGCAGTTTGAAATTACTATTGAATTTTCCAAACCAGCTCCACATCGCATCCTGTTGTGCTGCTGCAATATTATTTGAATTGATTTTTGAATTATAAAAATTCAGGTTGGTACTGATATCCCACCATTTAGTGAGGTAGTTAACAGCGGTCAGCTCAAGCCCTGTTGAATAGCTGGAATTGGCATTGATATAACTATTGATCAAAGCTGTAGAGCCTGTTGTGGGATCTGTTACCTGGTCAACATATCTTGTAATCAGGTTATCTGTATGTTTATAATATACCGATGCAAGAAAACTGTTGTTTCCTTTAAAACGTTTCATGTATGATACTTCAAACGACTGTGTAAACTCAGGCAGCAGGTTCGGATTTCCTTTAGTGATATTGAGTTTATCGGTAGAATCGGCAAATGGTATCAGCTGAAAGAAATTCGGGCGATTGATCCTCCGGGTATAACTGAACTGCAGATCCTGGTCGGGACTAAGTTTCTGGCTGAAAAATAAAGAAGGAAATAAACTGATCGGGTATTGATTCTTATACGACTGCTTAGTAGTTTCCAGCACACCTGCATATGCAGAACTTTCTGCACGCAAACCGATTTTATAACTGAAGTCTTTTATGCTGCTGCTAAAAGTTGCATAGGCTGCATAAACATCATCCGTATTGGAATAGTTACTGGTAGCCGATGGAATCAAAACATAAGCACCTGTTGTTTTATTGAAAACATAGTTATAGTTATTGTTGATCCTGGATCTGATTGCCGCACGCACACCGGTTTCCAGTTTGGCTACAGCGCTTAGGGGTTTTGTATAATCTGCCTGTAACATCAGGTTCTTATCACTGCCATCACTCAAAATCTTTTGAAGATCTGTTTTGCTGATGTTGCTACCGGTGTAATAATTTGTAGTATACAATGCACTGCCAGAGTTATTTCCTCCGAAATAATTGGCGTCCATCGTTAACTCCTCGCCTGCTTTTGGAAATAAATGTTTAAACCCGAGTGAAACACCACGGCCGTTAAAGCCCCTGTCTGTATTACTGATACGCTGGCTATAAGAAGCGGTCTTACCGCTGGTATAGAGACTATCCGTATAAATATCACCCATATCTCCCGGTTTAAAACTGGCATTTACCATAAAACCGGTTACAGAAAGAGTGCTTCGGTTAGATAAGAAATAATCTACACCCAGCCGGCTGAAATGAATACTCCCTTGGGTTGTTCCATTATTTACCTGGTATAACTGCGTTTGCGGAACGGTAGTGAGGTTCAGGCGATTGGTGGTTCCTGTATTTTTATCGCTGATCATATTACCATTAAAACTGGCGCTAATATTAAATTTTTCCTGGCGCAGGTTCAGGTCAATTCCTCCGTTCACACCTACATAGCTATCCACACCTGTGCGAACACTTCCATTATATCCCTGCTTCTTGTTTTTCTTCAACACAATATTCAGGATACCTGCCCCACCACCAGATGCATCGTATTTAGCAGAAGGACTGGTGATCACTTCCACACTTTCAATGGCGTCGGCAGGAATCTGTTCAAGCGTTAAAGTAGTTGGCCTTCCATCAACAAATAATTGAGGTGCCGTATTACGCAATTTGACATTACCGTCAATATCTACCTGAACAGAGGGTACATTCTTCATAATATCCACCGCTGTTCCGCCGGAGCTTACCAGGTTCTTTTCTACATTGAATACTTTTTTATCGGCATCCAGTTTCATCAACGGTTTGGTTGAGGTAACCATTACTTCCTTCAATTCTTTTACAGCCAGTGCTAATTTAATATTACCGAGGTCTTTATCAAATGAAGGTATCCCATTGGGGGTTGCAGATTTTGCCGCACCGGGAGCCATAACAGGCATAAAAGAGATGGTTTGTTCTTTAGCATCATAACCCGATACGGATATTTTTAAAGCAAGCGGGCCCATTACCGGTAATTCTTCAAAATTAAAATCGCCATTGGTTTTGGTTATCATTCCCTTCAATAAAACATCTTTCATTTTTTTGGAAACGGTATCAAATTTTTTCTGCATCAATACAACCGATACATCAGCAAGCGCTTTATTGGAGGCATCGGTTACTTTGCCATATACATGGCCCATATTGGGAACTGATTTCATATTGGCGCCGGGTGGCATACCAGCAGGCATTTGGGCATTTAAGCTGTTAATACCCATTACTATCAGCGCTATCATTATTATCTTTTTCATAACCCTATTTTTTGATAGTGTAAAACTAAGCAGCGAAAAAGGGGTATTTTATCAAATGAGATGAGCAGGAAGAATGTTGCGACGAAATGGCGAAACCGCAGGTAATCAGGAGGATTGTTTACCGGTAAGATTAGCAACGGCGTCTTTATAAAGTTCGCTCACAGGTAGTTCCATGGTGCCCAGAAATACACTGTTTTTGCGGATAGCCGTAATATGGGCAACAGATATAATATATGATTTATGGATCCTGATAAAATCCGGTGGGGCCAATGGCTCCTCAATACTTTTCATGCTCATACGGGTAATGATGGGTTTGTTTGAGCCGGCCAGATGAATCTTTACATAATCTTTCAATCCTTCTACCCATACTACATCATGGGTTACCACTTTCAACATGCTGTAATCCACATTTACAAAGAAAAAACCGGGGTTAGTAGCACCGGCAGCCTCCTTATCCTTAGGCTTATTTTTCAGTTGATGCAATTCCAGTGCTTTGCCACAGGCTTTGATAAAACGATCGATCGAAACGGGCTTTAGCAAATAATCGGTTACATCCAGGTTAAACCCTTCCAGTGCAAATTTTTCATAGGCGGTGATCAGGATGATCATCGGTTTCTGGGAAAGGCTTTGTATAAACTGCAGCCCTGTAAGCCCGGGCATTTGTATATCGAGAAAAATAAGATCAATGGATTCTTCCTGTAACCATTTCATAGCAGCAAATGCACTATCGCAGCTGGCCACCAGTTTCAGGTAAGGTACTTTGCTGATATTATCTTCCAGCAATTCCAGCGCCAGCGGCTCATCGTCTATCGCTATACAACGAAGCATCAGCTCAGGTGAATTTGAAGTGAGATCATGAACCTGTTATCTTTTTCTGTAACCATCAGGTTCTGTTGATTGCCATATAAAAGATTAAGCCTGCGTTTCACATTGGTAAGTCCGATACCTGAAGTGGCATCTTTTTCTTCCTTTGAAGCAGGATTATATTTATTCTGAACAGTAAAATTCAATACCCCATTCTCTGCACGTAAATGAATATCGATTTCTGCATCTTCTATCAGCCCGGTGCCGTGTTTGAAAGCATTTTCCACAAAAGGAATCAACAGCATTGGCTCCAGCTGGTATTGTTTATCGGCTGGATGAAATACCACATTCAGTTTTACTTTGCTGCCAAAACGCTGTTGCTGCAGGTCTATATAACTCTGCAGGTAGTCGATCTCATTATCGAGTGATACTTTTTCTTCGTCAGATTCATACAGCATATACCGCATTAAAGAAGAAAGTTTGATAAGAGAAGGCTCCAGCAGATCCGATTTTTTTCTCGCCAATGCCACCATATTGTTCAGCACATTAAACATAAAATGCGGGCTGGCCTGCGAACGGAGTAAGGATAATTCTGTTTTCAGGTTCTCATTTACTTTTTCGGCATTGATTCTATCTGCCTCAATTTTATCTTTTACCACCTGGTATGCCGTACTGCAGGATAAAAAGAAAAGATAAATAAAGAAATTGAAGAGTATGTGACGGCCCAGAACAAAATGTTGCCAATGGGTAATAAACCCGAATAAGAAAGCGCTTTGTGCGAGTAATTCAAGCAATAAAAGGGCCAGTATAACGGTGTACATGCCATACTTATTCCTGTAAACAAATCTCGGTATCAGCACCAATGCGTTAAGGTAGAAAAAAGCTACCCAGGTGCCATTCATGGTCCATACCAATATGGCATTCAGCAGATCATGTTCTTTGGGATCTTTCGGCTCTTCGCTGTTATGAGAAGAAGTTAGTAATGCCGGCAATGAGAACAATAATAGCCATGCCGCCGTATGCAGGACAATAACAACCCATTTCCGATTATACCAGGCGCTTTTCAATTCAGTTTGTGCATTCATAGAAGTAGCCAATACCTAAAACTAGGCAACCTGCGCTATTAGAAAGAAAAAAAGCGACGAAATCTGAAAAAGCAGCTACCAATATAGGCAGTGGGTTGAAAGGGGCATCATCAAATCCTTGGGAAGAAACTACAAGAAGGATTTTACCATAGACCCCAGTTTGTCAACATCCTGTAACTCCATACATTTAAAATGCCCTTTCGGACATTGATCATACCCGATCTTACTGCATGGGCGGCAGTTAAGACCCCCGACTTCTGAGATAAAATTTTTGACAGCTTCGTTTCCATAATAAGGGTACATCCCAAAAGCCGGCACGGTATTGCCCCATACACTAATAATCGGCTTCTTAAATGCAGCGGCAATATGCATTAAGCCGGTATCATTCGAAACAATTATTTTAGAACGAACTACCAGGTCTGCACTTTCATGTAAACTGTATTTACCACAGGCATTGTATATTTTGATCGGATCTGTTAAAGCAATTTCTTCGCCCATAACCGCATCTTCTTTGCCACCTAACAAAACAATAGGATAGTGAATACCGGCACACAATTGTTTTAGTTTATGAACAGGCATTTTTTTGGTATTCAGCGCCGCTCCAATCACAATACCCACATACCCAAACATATGAGAGACAGGCAGGTCGCTGTCTTTCACCTTGTCTTTTAAAGGAAAAAAATAATCTAATCCCTTGCCATCATTGGTAACATCGAAGAATTTTATTGTATCCATATACCGGTTTACAATATGTGTATCCGGCAGGCGGTTTATTTTTAGCGCCGTCAATAACCATTTCCGGATATTGAGTTTGTTGAAAGAAAAGGCTTTCGCCGTTTTTAATGCACGTTTGATGCGCAAAGTGCGCAGATTATGGTGCAGATCAATAATATAATCGTATTGCTCAAACAGCAGCTGGTGCATCATCAGATCCCAGCTGCTATCTAATACCTGTATCTTATCTATATACGGATTAGCGCTAACCACTGCCCTGTATTCCTCCTTTGTTAAAAAATGAACCACCGCATCTGGTAACTGTTGTTTAAGGCAACGGATTACCGGTGTGGTAAGAACAATATCGCCGATGGATGAAAAACGGATGATCAGGAATTTACCCCCCGGCTTCCCGAAGGATGAATCAGGTAGACTTTCTTTTTGATGAATAGTATTCATGATCATCTTTATTAGTCTAGATAGTATTGATTGCATGGCCCTGATTCCTTCTTCCGGGGCTTAGGGGGTTTCCACATAATTCAGGTCCTTATGAAATGTCTCTTCGGTAAAATAAAATGCAATCAGTGTAATCGTCATCACCACCACACCGGTTACAATTCCACTTTTGATTAATGTCCAGCCCCAGCTTTTCTGGAAGAGATCGAGGAATAACATATTGATCAAAGGCAATGCCCCGCGCACCATATTGGGAACGGTAGTGGCTGCCGTTGCACGTAGATTGGTTCCAAACTGCTCTGCACCCATGGTAATAAAAATGGCCCAAAAACCGGTACTGAATCCAAGTAATGCACAGATTCCATACATTGATGCATTGCTCTGGTTATAACTGCTGAAGAAAAGTACCAGTGATATAATGCAAAGTATATAATACAGTAACAAGGCTTTCTTGCGGCTTTTGAAGAAATGGCTTACCAGGCCCACAAACATATCGCCTATGGCAATAGCGGCATAAGCAAACATAATGGAACGTCCCGAATCCAATGTTGTACTTCCAAACATCGATTTGGCAAAGCGATCGCTTTGGTTTACTAAAATACCGATCACATACCAGGTGGGTAATCCGATCAAAATAGCACAAGCGTATTTTTTTAAACGCTTGCTGTTATTAATCAGCATAAAGAAATTACCTCTTACCGCATTTGAATCTTTCACTTCTTTAAACATACCGGATTCGGCCACACTTACGCGGAGTAATAATAAACAAATACCCAGTCCACCACCTATTTTATAACACAGTCTCCAGTCCAGTGTAAATTGATAGGTAAAATAAGCACATACTGCACCACTTAACCCTATCCCTGCCACCATGGATGTTCCTATCCCTCTTTTGTTTTTAGGCAACAGCTCACTAACCAAAGTAATTCCTGCACCTAGTTCGCCCGCCAATCCAAGCCCACCTACAAAACGGCAGGTAGCATATTGATCGACCGTTTGCACAAATCCTGTAAAAAAATTTGCAATGGAATATAAAATAATAGAGCCAAACAAAACGCTTAGCCTCCCTTTCTTATCACCCAATACACCCCAAAGAATTCCTCCTAATAAAAGCCCCGTCATTTGCCAGTTAATCACCCGGGTACTGTCAACCAGCAGGCTTGCTTCAGTGGCTCCCACGCCCATCATGCTGGGTTTCTTAACGATCGTAAATAACAACAGGTCGTAGATGTCTACAAAATAGCCAAGGGCAGCTACAATAACGGGAAGGGAAAGGATTCCGTATTTTTTTTCTGTCATATCAAGCAATTATTAGCGTAAACAGTAAGTTAAGGAATATTATTCTTCGAGATAATTCATATCTCTTCCAAAAGTTTCTTTCGTATGATAGGCAGCGATTACTGCCATTGTCATAATCACAATACCTGTTATCCATCCACCTGTAACATAATCCCCGGTAAGGCTCCGTAAACCGCGATGCAGTAAAATGATCAATGGCAAAATACCCCTTACTACATTGGGAATAGAGATGGCTGTTGATGCCCGCAGGTTTGTACCAAACTGCTCTGCCGACATAGTGATATACAAAACCGAGAACCCCGCACCAAAACCCAATCCACCGCAGAGCAGGTACATGGTTTGTACAGAACCTCTTCCACCACCCTGCATAAAATAGAGTATCACAAAAAAACTGAGAATGCAGAAGAAAGTATAGAGCGCTTTTTTCCGGCTTTTTAAATAATTACTTAATAAGCCCGCACTCAGGTCGCCGAGGCCGATGGCGATATATTGGTACATGATGGCTTTACCCGGATCAATTCCTTCAATACCGAATTCTTTTCCAAACTTATCCGAGAAAGTGATGAGGATACCGATCACATACCAAACGGGTAACCCAATCAGTACACCTTTCAGATAGCGGAGTGCCCTTTCCCTGTTATTAAACAGCATAAGAAAGTTACCCCGTTGAATGCCTGCTTTTTTTACTTCACCATACAAACCGCTTTCCATTACATTGGCCCGGAGTAATAATAATAATAGCCCCATTCCCCCACCGATATAATAACAGAGGCGCCAATCTTTACATGCATTGTATATAAAGAAAGCCGTTACCGCGCCACATACGCCCACACTGGCGATGATGGAAGCGGCAATTCCTCTTTTTTCTTTTGGCAACATCTCACTTACCAATGTAATACTTGCACCCAGTTCACCAGCCAAACCAATGCCTGATAAAAACCGCATCAACGTATATTGGGGCACTGTTTGTACAAGCCCGTTGGCAATATTGGCGAGTGAGTATAATATGATGGAGCCGAACAACACACTCAATCTTCCCTTCTTATCGCCCATAATGCCCCAGATTACACCGCCCACCATCAGGCCGATCATTTGTACACTGATGATGAGTTCTCCTTTGGATAACACTTCTTCGGGCGATAAGTGTAAAGATTCCAAACTGGGTTTACGGATAATGGAGAACAATAACAAATCAAACACATCCACAAAAAATCCCAATGCCCCAACAATTACAGGCAAGGAAAAAATACCGTATTGTTTTTGGGTTGTGCTCATGCCTGGTCAGTATGAGAATGGGATTTGTCTTTACCAAAAATGAGTTTGTACAAT
Organism: uncultured Sediminibacterium sp.; assembly: GCA_964519475.1. Classification (GTDB taxonomy): domain Bacteria; phylum Bacteroidota; class Bacteroidia; order Chitinophagales; family Chitinophagaceae; genus Sediminibacterium. Next base: position 253,316 of record CAZFKE010000002.1, on the reverse strand, counting down.
ATGGGCGCGGTGGTAACAAAAACAATTCCGAGTACAATTACTTCCAGATGATCCCTTAGATCAAATCCGAATTCTGATAAGATCCATTTCTGTAAAAAATGCCCGCCAAACAACATGCTGAATACCCAGGATACACAGCCGATCACATTAAAAATGGCGAATTTCTTTTTATCCATCTGCACAATTCCTGCAACTATGGGCGCAAAGGTTCTGATGATCGGTATAAACCTCGCTATCACAATGGCACCTCCTCCATGCTTCTCATAAAAATCATGTGCCTGCACCAGGTATTTTCTTTTGAAGAGAATGTTTTCTTTCCAGCTATACATAGCGGGCCCAACTTTTCTGCCAAACCAATAACCCACAGAATTACCGGCTACCCCGGCAACGGATATCAATACCACCAGAAAAATCAGATCGATATATTCATTACCTGTTGGAAAGATGGCATTAGCAAGATTGTGGCTGTAGATGCCCGCTACAAACAACAAACTATCACCCGGTAAAAAGAAACCAACAAACAAACCTGTTTCGGCAAACACCACAAACAGGATCAGCCATAAGCCGCCATGTTCTATATAGAATTGGGGCTGCAATAACTGGCTCCAGTGAAAACCGGCAGACAATAAAGTATCTAATAATATCATATGGCTTGTTCATTAGCGGCAGGCTCCAGCGATCCTTCCCATTTACTTACCACACTGGTGGCAAGGGCATTTCCTAAAACATTGGTAGCTGTGCGGAACATATCACAGAAATGATCGATCGGCAATATCAATGCAATGCCTTCCGGCGGAATATGAAACATGGCACAGGTAGCCGTAACAACAACCAGTGAGGCACGAGGCACACCGGCAATTCCTTTGCTGGTTAACATTAACACTAGAAGCATGGTAAGCTGCGTACCAAAATCCAGGGGTATCCCATAGGCCTGTGCAATGGCAATACTGGCAAAAGTCATGTACATCATACTTCCATCCAGGTTAAACGAATAACCTAATGGAAGAATAAACGCAACAATTTTATCCTTGCAACCGAATTTTTCCAGTTCATCTGTAAGCTTGGGAAATACCGCTTCACTGCTTGTGGTACTGAACGCAATGATCAGCGGAGGAAAGATCCGTTTTAATAATTCAGGTAATCGCCTTCCCAACACAATAAAACCAATAAACAATAATAAGGCCCACAATAAGGCAATACCCATAATAAAGTACAAAAGATATTTACCATAGAAGCTGAATACTTCCAACCCTTTGGTAGCAATCACAGCAGACAGTGCACCAAATACACCCAGCGGCGCAAAATTCATTACATAGCCCACCATTCGGAGAATTACATGGGCAACGGCATCCAATCCTTTTACCACCACTTTGGCTTTCTCTCCCAATGCGGCCGTGGCCACGCCAAAAAAGATACTGAAGATCACCAGTTGCAATATCTCATTATTCGCCATCGAATCAATCACACTCTTGGGAAATACATGCTCCACAAATTTCTGGATATTGAATTCCTGTGTCTTACCTACCAGGTCTTTCGCTCCATTGATATCCGCATTACCGAGATCGATACCTGCGCCGGGCTTAAAAAAATTCACCAGCACCATACCCAGCAATAAACTGGCCAGCGAAGCCGATATAAACCATAACATGGCTTTGCCGCCTACCCTGCCCACGGTCTTCAGATCGCCCAGTTTGGCAATACCCACCACAAGGGTAGAAAATACCAATGGGGCAATGATCATCTGCACCAGCCGCAGGAATACGGTAGTAAGTAATTTTATATTGGTGGAAAAGGATTGTATAAAAGCCGGAGAAGACTGGCTGTGAACGATATAGCCTAAAACAACACCCGCTAACATGGCAATAACAATATAAATAGTAAGCCGATTCGATTTCCGCATGATGGCCGATAATTAGTTTCGCAATATAAGATTTCTGGCGAAATGGCCCCCTTTACCGGCCAATGCCCACATTTATAAAAGTTTTGAAATTCTAAATGAAGAATTGCCTATTTTGCCAAAACGTTTCATTAAAGAACCCAAACTAACTGTATTATGAGTTTATTCAGAAAAAAGTCTTTAGATGGCCTGATGTTACAAGCCGCCGACTCCGAAAAGGGGTTGAAGCGAACATTAGGCGCCGGAAGCCTGATTGCCCTGGGAATTGGTGCCATTATCGGTGCCGGTTTATTTGTGAGAACAGCTGCCGCCGCTGGTGAACATGCAGGCCCTGCGGTTACCTTATCTTTTATCGTTGCCGCTATCGGTTGTGCGTTTGCGGGTTTGTGTTATGCCGAGTTTGCTTCCATGATCCCCATCGCCGGTAGTGCCTACACATATGCATACGCAACCATGGGCGAATTGATCGCATGGATCATTGGTTGGGCCCTTATATTGGAATATGCCCTGGGTGCTGCTACCGTATCTATTGCCTGGAGCGAATTCTTAAATAAGCTGCTATTACAATATAATCTGGGTACGATACCTTATGAATGGAGCCATTCCCCTTTTGAAAGAGCACTTGATACCGCCAATGTAATGCATACAGGTATCATGAACCTTCCCGCTTTATTCATCCTTTTATTATTATCCTTATTACTGATCAAAGGAACGCAGGAATCTGCTTTTGTAAATTCAATCATCGTTTTTATTAAAGTAGCCATTGTGGTGGTGTTTATTGTGGTAGGATGGAAATACATCAACGGCGCCAACCACAGCCCTTACCTGATCCCTGATAATGCACCGGATGCCCTCAAACCGGATGGCACTTTTTATAGTTATAAAGACACATTCCGGCATGGATGGGGAGGCGTACTTACAGGTGCGGCCATCGTATTTTTTGCCTTTATTGGCTTTGATGCCGTTTCTACTGCCGCACAGGAAGCAAAAAATCCAAAAAGGGATATGCCTATCGGTATCCTGGGATCGTTGGTCATCTGTACTATTTTGTACATTCTCTTTTCCTATGTATTAACCGGTGTGGCTCCTTATACCGATTTCGTTAAATCTGGTAAAGAAGCATCTGTTGCTTATGCGATTGAAACCTATATGGCGGGTTACGGATGGCTGGCCAAAGCCGTTACCATCGCTATCCTTGCCGGTTTCTCTTCGGTAATACTGGTGATGTTAATGGGACAAAGCCGTGTATTCTACACCATGTCTACCGACGGTCTTTTACCAAAAGCCTTCTCTGACCTGCATCCTAAATTCAGAACCCCTTATAAATCCAATATGATCCTGTTCCTGTTTGTGGGTGCTTTTGCAGCCTTTATTCCGGGCAGTGTTGCGGGCGACTTAACCAGTATCGGTACCCTGTTCGCCTTTGTATTGGTTTGTGTGGGTGTTTGGGTAATGAGGAAAAACGATCCGGATCGCGTTCGTCCTTTCAAAACGCCATTGGTTCCCTTGGTTCCTATCCTGGGTATTGTTGTGTGTTCGGCCATGATCTACTCATTGGATAACAGGACCTTATTAACCGCCTTTGTATGGATGCTGATCGGCCTGGTGGTTTATTTTGGTTATAGTAAAGCCAACAGCAAGCTGAAAAGTTAGTAGGTAACCTTATATAAAAAAACAGTCAAGCCTAACCGCTTGACTGTTTTTTTATATAAGGTTGGCTGCTAACGCGGCTTATGTTAATTTTGCCAGCCCTGCAAGACAGGTCATATTTTACTAAACAGTTATTATGGGACGGATATTTGAAGTACGAAAAGCCACTATGTTTGCCCGTTGGGATAAAATGGCCAAACAGTTTACCCGGATAGGGAAAGAAATTGTGATTGCCGTAAAAGCCAGTGGGCCGGATATAGCTACCAACCCTGCACTGCGTCGTTGCTATCAGAATGCCAAAAGTGTTGGCATGCCCAAAGACCGTGTGGAAGCGGCCATTAAAAGAGCCATGGGCAAAGATACCAGTAACTACGAAGAAGTTTTATACGAGGGGTATGCCCCGCATGGTGTAGCCCTGTTGGTAGAAACAGCCACAGATAACCATGTTCGTACAGTTGCAAATGTGAAAAGCCATTTTAACAAAGGGCATGGTGCTTTGGGGAACAGCGGAAGTGTAAGTTTCCAGTTTAAAAAAATGGGCGTATTCAAATTGAAACCCGAAGGATTGAACATGGACGATCTGGAACTTGACCTGATAGACCATGGCCTGGATGAATTAGGAGAAAGTAATGATGACCAGGGTAACCCGATCATCGTATTGCGTTGCGCCTTTGTAGATTTCGGCAACTTGCAAAAAGCACTGGAAGACAAAGGCCTTAGCCCCATCAGTTCAGAACTCGAATGGATACCCACTACCACGGTTCCCGTTTCAGACGAACAGGCCGAAGAAGTAAGTAAACTTATCGAAAGACTTGAACAGGATGAAGATGTGAACAAGGTGTTTCATAATATGGGATAGCGGAGGTTTGGAGTTTGAGGTTTGAGGTTTGGAGTTGTTTAACCCCAAACGCCAAACGCCAAACCCCAAACTTTTCATTTCAACCTTCACAATATGTCAACACTGCCAACACTCTCCAACCCCGTCATTCTCTTCGACGGCGTATGCAATCTCTGCACGGGTAGTGTTCAGTTTCTGATCAAACACGATCGAAAACATCAGTTCCGTTTTTCTTCTTTACAAAGTGAATTTGGACAACAGGTAATGCAGGAGTTTGATTTACCCACGTCTGAATTCGGTTCTTTTATTTTATTAGAGGAAGGAAAGATCTATACAAAATCTTCGGGGGCACTTCGTGTAACCAAAAAATTAAATGGGGGCTGGCCAATTTTGTACGCGTTTATCATTGTACCAACCTTTATCCGTAATGGTGTGTATAGCTGGATAGCAAAGAACCGTTACAGATGGTTTGGTAAGAAAGAAGCATGTTGGATTCCTACTCCGGAATTAAATGATCTTTTCATTGAACAAGGCCTTCAGTAACACAATGCATTGATCTTATTGTAATTAAAGTTAATCTGCTGTTTAATACAATCATTAGCGATGAGATTGTCTTTAAGGCATTTGAAAATGTTATTTACTGCGCTATCAGGCTTATTGCTTGGTTTGATCAATTATTACCTGTTTCAACCCCATATTCTCATTTTTTCTAATACGCCTTTCCTTTCTCATAGGGTTCTATTTTTCTCCGATAGATTGCTTGGCCATTTTTTAACCGGCTACTTTTCAGATATAGCCTGGTGTTGTTCCTTATGCCTGATTACTGTGATATTTTCAGAAAGAAAAAGCTTGCAAACCAGCGAAAAAATAATTATTTTGTTATTGCCATTTATTATCGAATCTGCGCAATACTTCCATATTATTCGTGGCACATTTGATTGGTTTGATATTATCATCTACGGCGTTATTATTATAGCTTTTAGCAGATTCTTTCCTGCATTAAACAGGTAAGATGAAAAACATTCATTCATATTCACCTTTCGCAGGTATTATTTTCCTGTTCTTTATTATGGCATTGGCAAGTATGCCGCAAAGAAAAACAAGCTATTATAGTAAGCCCGCTACATATCCCTGCATTCGGTATCCGGCATTAACTTATTGTCCGATTCTTCTGAGAATTAATATTGATGCAAGTTACACCCCCAAAGACCTGATGGGTGCCAGAGAAACCATACCTACGCTTGTATTGGATGCATTGCAATCTCTAAATTATTGTTACAAGCTTGCTGATGGAGTGGCACCTAATCTGGTGATGAATATTACATTCAATAATGATGGCTATAATCATCTGGGAATAACGCTGAGGGTAGATTGGCAGGGACAGGCTACATTCAGTTTTACCCTACCCAATAATTATATTACCGGATCATTGCTTATATCCGATATGGCAAAAAAGTTCAACGAGTATGTTATCTATGGATGGCATTCGGGTAATTGTAATTGACAGAAAAAACAATCCGGTATTTTTACAGATTTTAGAACCCGGTAAATAAGCTGTACTCTTTACTTATTCTTTCATCATCTCCCTGATCACCTCAATAATCTCTTCAGCATTGGGTTTACTAAAATAATCCCCATCGCTTCCATAACTGGGCCTGTGCGCCTGTGCGGTAATCGTTCTTGGGCTTATATCCAGCCACTGAAATGCTTTCTGTTCTTCCAATACTTTATTCAGCATATACGCTGCAGCACCGCCTGGTACATCTTCATCTACAAATAGAATGCGGCTGGTTTTTTTTAATGAATGCAGTATTGTATGGTGGATATCAAAAGGTAATAAGGTTTGTACATCCACTATTTCACAACTGATATCTAATTTTTGTAACCGTTCCACAGCATCCTGTATAATCCGTAAAGTAGAACCATAAGAAACAATGGTAATATCCGTTCCTTCGCGTATCACTTCAGGTATACCTAATGGAATAGTATATTCTAACAGATTGGCAGGCACTTTTTCTTTTAAACGATACCCGTTCAAACATTCGATCACTAAAGCGGGATCATTACTTTGCAATAAAGTATTGTACATACCCACCGCCTGAACCATGTTTCTCGGAACACATACATACATTCCCCGCAAGGCATTAATGATCATACCCATGGGCGATCCGCTATGCCAGATACCTTCCAGCCTGTGGCCACGTGTGCGGATAATCAGAGGCACACTCTGCTGCCCTTTTGTTCTGAAATGAGTGGTAGCCACATCATCACTTAAAGGTTGCAAACCATATAATAAATAATCGAGGTATTGAATTTCTGCAATAGGGCGCAAACCACGGAGTGATAAACCTATGGCTTGTCCCATAATGGTTAACTCCCGTATTCCCGTATCCGAGATCCTGTCTGCACCATGTTTATCCTGTAATCCGGCAAAGCCCTGGTTCACATCACCAATATGTCCTACATCTTCTCCAAACGCATATACTTTTGGATTGTGAGTGAATAAGGCATCAAAATATTTATTCAATACCTCGTATGCATTTACCTGCGGCGCGTCAAACGGAATTAACGGTTTTACTTCCGGTACTTTCAAAGCGCTCTTAGGACCTTCATTATATAGATCGCTATTATACATTGCCCTGCTGTCGATCACAAATTCATGATACAGAGAGGTGATGCTTTCTATGGTAGGAGAATGGGGTGCGGTTTCTATTGCCATGGAAACCGCTCGCAGCACATCCCTGCGCAAAGGTTCTTTATTGGCTTCCAGTTCTTTGGCAAGTTTTTGTAAATGATTGTATTTCTCCATATCATTTACCACCATCTCGCGTATCAGGCCCACAGCTTTTGCCGCCTGTGCTTTAATAGGTGCATGGTATTTATCCCATGCTTCATTCCTTGCCTTACGTACAAGCTGTTTGGCGTTGATCTCTATATCGGATAATTCATCAGAATTGGTCAAACCCGTCTCAATCAACCATTCACGCATTTTTCTGATACAGTCCCACTCCTTTTCCCAATCCAACCGTTCAGAAGTTTTGTAACGTTCGTGACTGCCGCTGGTACTATGGCCCTGTGGCTGCGTTACTTCTTCTACATGAAAGAGTGCAGGCACATGTGTTTCTCTTACCTGCTGAAGTGCTTCTTCAAATACTTCGCACATGCCGGCATAATCCCAGGCTTTCAGTTTATAGATCCGGATACCATTGGTATGCTCTCCTTTTTCCAGGCCACGCAAAGCCTCTGAAATAGAGCCTTTGGTGGTCTGAATATTTTTGGGAACAGAAATACCGTAGCCATCATCCCAAACAAATACGGCTAGTGGAATCTGTAACACTCCGGCTGCATTCATGGCTTCCCAGAAATGGCCTTCAGATGTACTGGCATCCCCAATGGTACAGAAGCAGATCTCATTTCCATTATGGCTCAGCTCATGCAACTGTTCTGCATGCTTTGATTGACGGAAACATTTGGAAGCCCATGCCAAACCCACAGCCCGCGGCATTTGCGAGGCGGTAGGGGCCATATCAGAGGAAATATTTTTACGATTGGCAAGGTCTAACCAGTTACCATTCTCATCTACAAATCTGGTGGCAAAATGAGCATCCATCTGGCGGCCCGCACTAAAGGGGTCGTTCTTTACATCCGGGTCTGCATATAATTGTGCGAAGAATTGTTCTACACTGGCAAGACCCGATGCGAACATAAAGGTCTGGTCGCGGTAATACCCGCTGCGGAAATCACCTGCCTGGAAAAATTTGGCCATGGCAATCTGTGCTACTTCTTTACCATCGCCAAAAATGCCGAATTTTCCGGTAAGTACTTCCCTGCGTCCTAATAAACTTACTTCGCGGCTAACCACTGCGGTCTTGTAATCCTCCAATATCGTATTGCGAAAGCCTTCAAAAGAAAGCATATCATTTTTATATTCCAGGGAAGCAGTTTGTTCCATACAGCAAAAATAACATTGTGCAGCCAATAGGCTACCGGAATTTAGTAACCGCCAAATATCCCGTTTTTTGTCTGATTTTCGGGTATTGGAACCTTGAGTTTATTAAATTCCTGCTAAAAAAGAGCTATGGCACGGATTTAGCAATCAGTATAATATAAACAGATGGATTAATCTGTAATTTTACCTCCTCAAATAAAAACAAATGAAAAAAATTGTGCTACTACTTTCGCTGTTTATAGCTACAGCCGCTTTTTCACTATCGGTACCCGATATTACGTTCAAAGCCACAACCCATAGTTTTGGAAAAATCAAGCAAAATGTACCGGTTACCTATATATTCAGTTTTACCAATACCGGTACAAAGCCTGCCGTAATCGAATTTGCCAATGCAGAATGCGGCTGCACCACACCCGAATATAGTAAGGACCCGATTTTAAAGGGCAAAACCAGCAATATTAAAGTAACCTATAATGCTGCCAATCCCGGCACATTTAAAAAGAATGTGAATGTGAAATTTGTTAGTACGCAATTACCTGTCGTATTAACTATCGATGGAGAAGTGATACCCGCGGGCAAAACAAAATAAACAGTTACCCTTAACATTTACAATGCGCAACCAAACCGGTTGCGTATTTTGTTTTGAGGTCGTTAACCCTCAAACTATCTTTGCCGCATGCTACAGATCAGTAAAAGAGGTGAGGCCATGCCCGCCTCGCCCATCCGCAAATTGGTTCCTTATGCAGAAGCTGCCAAACAAAAAGGGATCAAAGTATATCACCTGAATATCGGGCAGCCCGATATCGAAACCCCTAAAATGGTGCTCGATGCCGTTCGGCACAGCGATTTTACAGTGCTGGAATACAGTCATAGTGCAGGTAATGAAAGTTACCGCAGAAAATTGGTCGGTTACTATGAAAGTGTGGGTGTGTACATAAACCATAACCAGATCATTATTACCACCGGTGGCAGCGAGGCCATACAATTTGGTTTTATGGCCTGCCTGGATGCGGGTGATGAAGTGATCATTCCCGAACCTTTCTATGCCAACTACAATGGGTTTGCCGTTGCTGCCGGCGTAAAAGTGGTTCCTGTTACATCATATATTGAGAAGGGTTTTGCTTTACCACCGATAGAAGAAATTGAAAAAAAGATCACCCCCAAAACCAGGGCCATTGTGATCTGCAACCCCAATAACCCTACCGGCTATTTATATAGTAATGAGGAAATGCAGCAGTTAAAGCAGATCATCCTCAAACACAATCTCTATCTCTTCTCCGATGAAGCTTACCGCGAGTTTTGTTATGAAGGAAAACAGATCAGCGCCCTGCATCTGGAAGGCGTAGACGAGCATGTGATCATCATGGATACCATCAGCAAGCGTTATAGTGCCTGTGGCGGAAGGATCGGTGCGTTCATTACCAAAAACAAAACGGTTTTGGATGCTGTGATGAAATTTGCACAAGCCCGTCTTAGCCCACCAAGCTTCGCACAGATTGCGGGTGAAGCAGCTATTGATCTGCCGGCTGATTATTTTGATACTACGAAAGCTGAATACAAATCACGTAGAGACCTCATCGTAAAAAGACTCAATGCGATGGAAGGCGTTTTCTGTCCTAACCCCGGTGGCGCTTTTTATGCTATGGCACAATTACCGATTGATGATGCAGATGTATTTTGTCAGTGGTTACTGGAAAGTTTTTCTTTTGAAGGACAAACCGTTATGCTGGCCCCGGCCACCGGATTTTATGGAACACCCGGTTTAGGTAAAAAAGAAGTACGTCTGGCTTACGTATTAAATTTAAACGATATAAATAAGGCAATGGACTGCCTAGAAATGGCGTTAATAAAATATAAAAACCTAAAATAGATTGAAAATCAATTACTTATAAGATATTTACTTTTTTTTTGTGAAAATTTTATATAATATATAATATAAAAATAATATTAAACAATTAAGCCTAAAACATCATTTTCTATTAAGAAATTGTAAAAAATGTAAGAATTAATAAAAAAAATATTAGAAAATTGATTTTCTACCCTTATCTTTACATCAGAAACAAAGCTACAGCGAAGCAAGTTCACCGAAGCGTTTCTAAGGTTAAGCAAATACTAATTATCTCTTTTCTTATATGGCAAGCAATCGAAGACGTCCCCTGTTTCTACAGGGGACTTTTTGTTAGCGGAAGCTTTTGACAAACTGGCCCCGTTCATTTTTGAGGGAATAACAGAGATTAGGATTGACCAGTCCGTACAAACGGCCCTCTTTGACTACAAAACTCATATAGACCTTACCGTTCTCGCGCCAGCCTTTGCCGCTTTGCTCCTTTCCATTATGGTAAAGGATTTGTTTGAATGGTTGGCCACTTTGGTACCATTCCTTAAAATCACCTTCATACACACCATTTTTGAAATGATATTCAAACCGGGGATTACCATTGGGCCACCAGCCCTGGTTAATACTGTCTTTTTCTCCTTTATGGTAAAAACGGCGGGCATCTTTGCTGCCCTCTTCATAATAAGAAAGAAACAAGCCTTCCTCTTTACCCTGGTAAAAACTTTGCCTTGATTTGAGAGAGCCAGCAAGGAAACAGGTTTCTATAAAACCGGTCAATGGTTTTTGCTGATACAACCATACGCCATTGGCCAAGATCAATCCGGCGTCAGTAGACCGGACCGTAAGATCCGGGATAAAGGGTTCATCTTCTTTAATTTCAGCAACGGCAGGCTTATCCTGTTTTGTAGTATGACAGGCCGCCAATACGAATAATATGTAAAAATATTTTTTCATTCTTCGGTCTCCAGTACTTTAATATCTGCGATGAGGTTATTGATATCATTCAAAGCAGTTCCTTTATATACACCACGAATCCTTCGGTGCTTATCGATCAATAACATATTTTCTGTATGCAGGAAATCACGGCTGTTCATTTTCATACCCATATCCTCATCTGCAAAATATGACTGCCTAGCAATGCTATACAATGCTTCGCGTTTACCCGTAACCAGGTACCATTTGCCCCTGATGGCGCCAAAAGCATTGGCATATTGTTTTAAGCGGAGAACACTATCGCTTTCAGGCGTTACGCTGTGCGACAGTAATAGTATATGGTTATCAGTTCTAAACGAATCCTGCACAATCTTCAGATGTGTGGCCAACCGTTTACAGATTCCCGGGCAGGAAGTGAAAAAGAAATCGGCCACATAGATCTTTCCTTCAAAGGTTTTTTCCGTAATAATTTCACCATACTGATCCATAAATTCAAATGCAGGAACCGAATGAATAGATACATATATCCAGGTTTGCCTGAACACGGCTATAGAAAAAAGGAGATAGCTCACCCGGCTGATCCCATCAATGCTGTTCAGTACATCATCGATATTATCTGGGGCAGTATTATTTTTTTTGATGTGTATTATTTAAGACCGATCTGAATAATAATTTTTTAACTGTTTCCGCAGGTTCTCTTTAGCGCGGTGCATCAGGGCTTCTACGGATTTTATTGTCAGGTTCATAATGTCTGCCACTTCATTATATCGTAAATCTTCTGTTTTGATCAGTACAAAAGCAATACGTTGGTTCTCGGGCAATTGCTGCATCGCTTCAAAGAGTATGGCAGCCTGTTCTTTATTAGCCAGCTGAACGCCGGGATGATGAAAATGAACTGCCTGTTCCGCTTTTTCGCCAAAGCCCACCCATGATTTCAGGTTGGCCATTCTTTTTTTCGACTTTTTTTTCTTTCTGCATCAAGGGCTTTGGTAAGCGCTATCCGGTAGAGCCAGGTAGATAATTTAGCATCGCCACGGAAATGGTTAACAGACTGAAAGACTTGTATAAACACTTTCTAGGCAACATCTTCTGCCTCTTGGGTATCTTGTACAATACCCAGTACGGTGTTAAAGACCATGTTCTGCCAGGTTTCGACCAGCATTTTAAACGCCGCCTGATCACCTTTTTGGAGAGAAAGAATGAAGTCCTTTTCGTTCAAATATTACTTTATTAATACGTTAGACGCTACAACCTACAAAAACCTTCGTCAAAATGAAAAAAAATCGATCCTTGATTTTCGCCAGTGATCCTTTAAAAACTTTACCTGCCTATTCCCTCTTTATCCGTGGTTTATCTTTTATATTTAACCCGAAATAGCCAGAACATTCATTTAATATCTAAAAGGCATTTAACACTCTCGAATGACCGGAACCCTGAAACAATATCTTTTTACCTTTTGGGTTCTGCTTTCCGGCATGACTGTTTTTGCCCAGGGTTACCAGGCCTTGCATGGCTCAGCTTTGGCAGGCAGTACGGCAGTTTTTAATAACCCTGCCGCATCCGTAGGTTCTGCATATAAATGGGATCTGAGTTTATTGTCTGTTCAGGCTAAAATGAGCAGTAATTCACCTTATATGCAAAGTGGCCCTAATGGAGGGTTAACCATGAAGGATAATACCAGAAGTAAATTTTTTCATGCAAACATGGATCTGAGTTTATGTAACCTGCTGTATAAACCCGATAATACGCATGCATTTAATTTCGGTATAAGAGCAAGAAGCTATAATCACGTGAAAACATCTGCTTTCCGTTATACAGATTACATCAATAGTTTTCATGACTTTCTCGTAACAAATGATAAACTCCCTTACCTAGAAGGCTTTGCCACGCATACCGGCTGGTTGGAAGCAGATCTTAATTATTCGCAGGTATTACTTGAAAATAACCGATCTAAATTAACAGGTGGGGTTACATTGCAAATCATGAAAGGGCTATCTGGCGCTTTCTTAAAAATGAATAAAGTAAGTTATCTCGAATCAAAGAATGGTACCGATACCATATTCAATTTTACAGATGGCAGTGGCTCTTTTGGATATTCCAGTACGCTGGATCAAACCTCTTTTAAGGATGCAAATAAAAATGCATTGACCTCTTTTGGAATAAGCCTGGGTATTGAATATATGCTTTATAACAGTGAGTATAATGAAGGAGCCGCTAATAATAACCTGAACTATGATTGGAAGATAGGTATCAGCTTAATGGATATTGGCGCCAATAAATTTAATCCCAGTCCGAATTCAGTACAGTTATTCAGTCCGGATATTTCGATCGCTGATAATACCATCGATCGAAAATTTAACGGCGCAAATAGTATCAAGGCTTTTAAAGATTCACTGACCACTATTTTTACAAATACAGGTAACCTTGTAAACCCGTTTTCAATTGCCAGCCCAACCAGATTGATTGTAAATATTGACAAGAATTTTGGGAACAACCTGTATGTAAACGGCGAGTTTACTATGAATTTCTTTTCTACTTCCAGCTATACAAAATACCGCACAAGGGAATTAAACCTGTTAACGATAACACCCAGATGGGAAACAATTGGATGGGGCGCTTATTTACCTGTTCAATATAATACGCAGGGACAATTATGGGTAGGTGCAGCGGTAAAACTTGGGCCACTCGTGGTAGGACTACATAACCTGGGACTATTGGCAAAAAACCCGACTTTAAATGGAGGAGGATACCTTTTGCTGTCAATACATCCCTTTAATAAAAGGAATGTATTGAGCAAAATGGATTGTCCGGAATAAATCGTAACCGGGTGGTAAATCTTACCTGGTTCGGCTATCGGATGTACAATTATGTACGGATAATTTTAAGAAAGGGTTATTCGGCAGCCTGTATATTAGACGCTTGTTTTCCTTTTTTACCATCTGTTATTTCAAATGATACTTTTTGTCCTTCTTTTAAAGTTTTGAATCCGCCCATATTGATGGCAGAGAAATGAGCGAACAGATCTTCGCCACCGTCATCCGGTGTGATGAATCCGAAACCTTTTGAATCATTGAACCATTTTACAACTCCTGTAGGCATAATTATTATAGTTTAATGTTTAAATATAGTGGTTTTTAGCTGTTTTTCTGCTTTTCGATATGGGTTTTCGTCGGGGCGAGCAATGATTCGGGCCAAATTTACCCAAAAATAAAGCCCATAAACAGGCGTTTATGGGCTGAAATGGGTTAGGAAATTGAAAATGGGCTTATTTTTCTGCTGTCATCACTCCTTTGAAATAACCGATAGATTCTGCAATACCGGCCATCGGATCTGTCATATCTTTTTCAAATTCTATACTGCAAACGCCTTTGTAACCGATCTTATTCAGGGCCTTTACCAGCGCCGGGAAATCAATCACACCCCTTCCGATCTCAATAGCTTTGCCATCTTTTTCGGCTTTGCTTACATCTTTGATATGCAGGTCGAACAGGCGGTCCTTGTATTCTTTCACTGCTTTATCTACAGCAACACCGGCACGGGTAGCGTGGCCGATATCGATACAAAGCCCCATACGGGGATCTTTGTTTTTAATCCTGTCATACACATCTTTTGGGCCGGGATACAATGCATCTTCCGGTCCGTGGTTATGAATGGCCAGTTTGATATTGTATTCTTTTACTTTTTGTTCGGCATAATCCAGCACGTCGTAAGAGGGAGCACCCACGATCATGTTTACACCCACTTTCTTGGCATAGGCAAAAGCCTGGTCTACCGCTTCTTTGGTTTTCATATAAATTACCCCAACCGTATAAACATTAATATTGGCTTCTTTAAATTTTGCCATGGCAGCATCAATGGTTTCCTGGCTGCTGTTAAGGGGCACATGTATTTCTTTCAATGAAAGATTATAGACACCCATCCTTTTCATCATGGCGATGGATTTGTCAAGATCAAATCTTGCAAAAGTGAAGCCGGCTACACCCACAGCCAGGCCTTTGTCGTTGTTAGCCGTACCATCTTTTACTAAATGCGTACCGGTTGATTTACCTAAAAAGGGAATAGCTACTAATAGCGCTAAACCCAATATTACTTTTTGAAAAAAAATACTGAGGGATGGCATGCGATCGTTTTTATAATTGAAGAAATAAGGTTTACAAAATTTATTTTCCTGTTTACACTTTAGGTTCCCAGCCCTTTTCATATTCACGGCCCCATAGCTGCATGGCCCGGTTATCATTTTTTACATGGCCGTTGGTTTGATCGATATATAAAGTATGGCCTACGCGTTGCGCGATATTACCGAGCTGCACCCATAAGGTACTCTTATACCCCGTTTCTACATCCGCATTCGGGCGCTTGCTTAAACGGACGGATTCGAGGAAATTGGCGATATGCACTGCGTCTAACCCTTCATTAGGACTGGCTGTATTACGACCATCGATCACCGCATTGGATTTTACCTCTTTTAAGATCACACCTTTGTCATCAAAGATGGTATAACCATTGTGGCCTGTTTGCATTATGCCTTTATCGCCATAAAACATTACGCCCCGATCAGTACCTTGTACTTTAAAATTACTGCAGCTTCTTCCTTCCCATAAAACAGATGCTTCGGCAGTATCGAAAGTAATGAGTTGTGTATCGGGTGTTTCCCAATCGTCTTTAAAATAATAACGGCCACCACTTGAATTAACCGTTTGCGGATAATCAACCCCTAAACCCCAGCGGGCCACATCAATCTCGTGTGTACCGTTGTTTAATGCTTCACCGGTTCCCCAATGCCAGAACCAATGCCAGTTATAGTGAATGAGGTTATCCTTGTAAGGCATACGGGGAGCGGGGCCCTGCCAGAGATCGTAATCCAATCCTGCAGGAACGGGGGCTTCTTTACCCACACCGATCGACTTTCTGCCATTGGTGTACCAGCATTTAACCAGGTGAATTTTGCCGATCGCACCTGCATGTAATGCATGGATGCCTTCGGTTAACAGATCCCAGGACCTTCTCTGTGAACCCATTTGTACCACACGGTTATATTTTCGGGCAGCAGCAATAGCGAGTTCACCTTCACGTGGATTGTGCGATAAAGGCTTTTCTACATACACATGCTTACCTGCTGTGCAACAGATGATGGTAGCGGGCGCATGCCAGTGATCGGGTGTGGCGATATATACCGCGTCTACTTCTTTACTGGCAATGACTTTACGAAAATCGTTTGCGCCTTTTGGCGCTTCTTTAGCCACTTTCGATACGGCTTCAATACCTTTGGCCCGTGCCTTTTCATCCACATCACAAATAAAATTTACTTCAGTGTTTTCCTGTTTGGCAAAAATAGGAGCCATAGCAGCACCTCTTCCATTACAGCCGATTACAGCCATATGAATACGGTCATTGGCACCGATAATGCGGTTGTAACTTTTGGCGCCAAATACATGGCTCATTCCCCCAACAGCGACTACTGCCGATCCCTGTGCGAGATTTTTGAGGAAAATTCTTCTTGATTTTTTCATAATATGTTTTTTAGGTTTGCTCAGGCTACCACTAACCATCACCCAACCTATACAGGCAATCGTTTCGTATAGCGAGTGTGAATTTTGTTCATTTTTGTCAGCAAGCAACCGACCGGGCAATGAAAATTTACGAAAACGATGTAGTACATTCATCAGCGGGACTGCTTTATCAACCTGCTTTGTAAGCACCGATTTAATAACTTTAAGTGCCATATGAATTCAACTGAACATACATTAATCCGCTGGGGTATTATTGGATGCGGAGATGTGACCGAAAAAAAAAGCGGCCCTGCATTTAACAAGGTACCCGATTCTACATTGATTGCGGTTATGCGGCGCGATACTGCCAAAGCAAAGGATTATGCAGCGAGGCATGCTGTACCTAAATGGTATGATGATGCCAATGCATTGATCAATGACCCGGAAGTGAATGCGGTATATGTAGCTACTCCACCCAAATATCATGAAGAATATGCGATGGCAGCTATGCAGGCGGGTAAGCCGGTATATGTAGAGAAACCAATGGCTACCAGTCTTACCGCCTGCTTACGCATGCAGGATGCGGCAAAACTTACCAGCGCCAAATTATGTATTGCCCATTACAGAAGAGCATTACCCATGTTCTTACACATCCAATCATTATTGAAGGAGGAAGTCATTGGTAAAATAAGAACTGTAAGGCTTTCTATGTTGCAGCCCGATCAATCTTCCATAATAGCCCATACCGGTAATAACTGGCGGGTAGACCCTGAGATAGCCGGCGCCGGTTTATTTTTTGATCTGGCCCCGCACCAGCTTGACTTAATCCATTATTTTTTTGGTCCTTCGAAAGAAAGTTTTGGGATAGCGGCAAACCAGGCGGGATTATACAAAGCCGAAGATGTTGTTACGGGTGTAATGCGTTTGGAAAATGATATTCTCTTCACAGGCCAATGGTGCTATACGGTAGCGGAAGGTATGCGGGAGGACATCGTAGAGATCAATGGTTCAAAAGGAAAGATTTCTTTCCCTGTATTCGGGTATGACATTACCGTTCAGCAAGGGCCTGATAAACAGGTTTTACATTTTGAGCCACCGGAACATATTCAACAACCGATGATTGAAAAGATAGTTCAATACTTTCTGGGTAAAGCAGAAAACCCCTGCTCAGCCGCAGATGCCATTCAGTCGATGGAAGTGATGGATAATTTTACTTGCCGGAAATAAAGCTGGGTATTTGCATGCTGATTCAAGATCATTTTAAAACCGCTATATGAAAGCTTTTCAAAGAAGAAAATTTATTCAAACAGTTTTTACTGCTTCCGCAATAACCGGCCTGGGAAATTTTTCGTTTGTAAAAGGAGCGGGGAAAAAACAAGCTGTTTCTTATACCAACCGTTTTAAGATAAGTTTGAATGCTTACTCTTTTAATAATCCACTGACTCAAAAAAAAACAAACCTTGATGAGGTACTCAATTTTTGTGCAAGGGAAGGTTTCGATGCCATAGATATAACAGGGTACTATTTCCCCGGTTATCCGGAAATACCCTCTGACGAATACATTTTTCATTTGAAGAACAAAGCGCACCGCCTGGGACTTGATATCAGCGGTACGGGTATCCGCAATGAGTTTGCAGATCCGGATCCCGCTAAGCGGTTGGCTGATATTGCTCTCACCAAAAAATGGATAGAAGTGGCTGCCAAACTTGGCGCACCTGTGATCAGGATCTTTACCGGAAAAACCCTACCCCCCGGGCATTCCCGTGAAGAAGTGGAAAATTGGATCGTAACCGCTATCAAAGAATGTGTGGATTATGGCCATCAACACGGTGTGATCGTTGCTATTCAAAACCATAATGATTTTTTAAAAACGGCAGAACAAACCAAAAGCATTCTTCAAAAAGTAAACAGCGAATGGTTTGGCCTTGTACTCGATACCGGAAGTTTTGTAACCGAAGACCCTTACAGTGAAATTGAAAAGATGACCAAATATGCGGTGAACTGGCAGGTGAAAGAAAAGCTTACTTACAACGGTAAGTCAGAGGATATGGACCTGAACAGGTTATGCCGTATCATCAATGCATCGGAATACCGTGGTTATTTGCCGATTGAAACCTTAAGCCCGGGGGATCCGTTTCAGATCGTGCCCCCGTTTTTGAAATTGGTAAGAGCTGCGCTGGAAAAAGCAATGAATGGATAAATCAGTAAGAATACCCGATTTTTTTCCTTTTCAAGTCCTTAATAAAGGAATTTGCTTTTTATAATTATGATGCCCTAATCTATTTTTTAAAATATTCTTTGTTGTTCCGGTTGTAGCAATCTCTATCAATTTACCGATTGCCTGTTTATACCTGTCAGCTCAGCCCTGTAAGAAGTATTGTTCATTTTTTTTGGCAGAACTTTTATAATTGCTTCCTTGCGAGCTATATGTAAACTCCAATGTATCGAGGGTATTTTATATAATCGGTTTATTAATAACAGCATTTTTTCATACGAAAGGATTTTTATTTGTGATATGAATTGTAAAACGGGAAGCATCTATACAGCAAATAAAAAAGTGCCCCATAAGAAGCACTCTTTTTAAAAGTATGATGAATAATCATTATCCTGCAAAACAATAAGCACAGCCATGTTCCTGTGCCCTGCCTACGGCCCAAACGCCAGAGGGTACGGGCTGTATGCCCGGGAGGAATCCTTTCATCCAGTCTTTCAGCACATCCTCCTGTTTCATATTCATCATTCCGGCAACGGTACCTGTAAATACGGCTAATGCCATTTCACATATACAGAACATAACACCCTCTGCCTGCAACTCATTAATCCCGATCTGTACTTCGCCGATACCGGGCAATTTAAAATCGCCGGGTTGGGGTTTCCAGAATGGGTTACGGAGAGAAGCAGCTTTCGTCTTAGGATCTTTCGCATTGAAGACCTCACCAAATTTATATTTACTCCATACCCAATCGTCAAAAGCATACGCAATGGCCGTATGGCGTAATACGACCACCACACCGCAGTCATTGGCCGCTGTGCCTGTCTTCTGATTGGTTAATAAAAATACTTTTGGCCAGGCGAATGGATAAATCTCATGCGGTTGTGTAGCATCATACACAATACGGTGTTTTCCTTTCAACTGGTTAAACCATTGGTCAGCATCATCCGCAGGGAAAGTCTGGTACTCCCGGTTACCGGTTTCAGCGGCTTGCAACTGGTTAAAGGGCAATATGAATCCTGACAATCCGAAAGCAGCGGCACCTTTGGAGAGGGCCCCTAGAAACCCACGGCGGTGGGTAGTTTGCAATGATGGGTTTGTGCGCATAGTATATAAAATTTTAGTGACGGGAATGAGAGGGGGACTATACAAAATAAACAATGGGATGGAAAAATGCAATAGCCGGGAAAAATATTGAGAAGAAAAAGTGATTTGTTTGCTTTCATTGAAACAGATACGTTTTATGCTTAATCTATTCGTACAATGGAAGTACATCATCACCCTCAGTTAAACCATACATCAAAACCCTGGAAAGAATATCTACTTGAGTATTTTATGATTGTTTTAGCCGTTACAACCGGTTTTTTTGCAGAGAGCTTACGTGAATCCATTGGTAAAAAAGAAAGGGAAAAGCAAAACATTGAAACACTTGTCAATTGTATTATCAGTGATACGATTCAGCTACATAAAGTAATCAAGTATTTTTTATAGGATACGTTCTTTAAATCAATATTGCACATAGGAGAAATGATATTTTATTTTGCCAATACGGTATGATAAATTTTCCCGTTATTCTCCCACATACATATGGCAGAAAGAGAATCGACCGATGCTAATCTTGGGATGGCTCCGTTGCCTAACGAAAGTTGGTTTCCTCTGGGAAGGCGGCAATAAATTTTCCCTTCATTCACATAAGCAATAAACGTGTTTGCTTCGGTACCGGTTATTACACACTGACGGCCGTTCGAGATAACTATCTCTTTATTCCCGGCTTCGCACAAGTAAATATTTCCCTGCCTGCGCCAAACGGTTTGAATGGTATTATTCCTTTGAATTACCAATCCGCCTCCATCCATCGGGCAGCCATTCAATTTCCAGCTACCTTCTCCCAATTTCTGCGCAGGGCCAAAATTGCGTCCGCCATCTTTTGATTGAATGATATGCAGGTCCCTGTTTCCATGTAACCAATTACGGAACATAACGGCCACCAAACTGCCCTTCATAGCCACAGAAGGCTTGCAACATTCACATACGGTACTATCGGGCGACTTGTATATGATTGAATTCTTCGACCAGGTTTTTCCCCCATCAAAACTTTTTGCGCCAACAATTTTATTTCGATGATCATCCCTAAGGTCAAGCCAAATAGCATAGATCTCTCCCGCTGTATTGGAAGCCAATGACACAAATGCTTCCTTCGCCACATCTGGCACATCATTTATCTTACCAGCTTTTCTCCATGTTTTGGCTGTTTTATTTTGGATATAGGTATATATATTCCCGGTATGATCTGCAGCAGCAATCAGCAAATTCTCTTTTGCACTCACAATTTGCGGGCCTCTTCCACCCGCCATTCCAAGTTTTGGCAGAACGGCAACCAATACCGGAGAGGAAAATGATTTTCCTTTATTGGCCGAAACTGCATAAAAAATACTGTCGGATGACACGAAGGTTACATGTAACAGGTTATTCGCAACCGCTAACGAAGGAGAAGCTGCATTAGTAGAAAAGGTTGGCTGTGCAAACTGCATATTTTCGACAGCATAAACCCGTGCCTTAATGAGTATTACAATAAACAGTATAAAAAAAACAGCTGTACTTCTTTTCATGAATATTATTTTTTGTTTTCATTCGGAAAAAACTCGTTCCTTTCGGATAATTCTGATGCAATGCAGATGGATTGGGTAATGATATGTTACTGGTTTCCACCGAATTGCTTTTACTGTAATTAGTGGGTACACTTATACTCGAACCGGGTAATACCAAATAGCGAACCTAATCCTTGTTGCTGGTCTCCGCCTACGGTTGTCTGAAGTACAAATCCATCTTTGGTAAACACATAACCGGTGAAGCCTGTGGTCCATGTATCATATATAGAACCGGTATTGGTATCATATACTTTTGTAATAATTATTTGAACTGGTCTGGTACTTTTTTTACCAAAATTGAATGCCTGTAAAAGAGTATATCCCTCAAAAAATCTGTAAATAAAGAAAATCTTTTGATTTATTGGGAGATCATAAAATACAATCATTTAATAACCTTATGATTTTCAACGATAACAACAGTGGCAAATACATATACCCGGCAGTAACCCTTCCCGCTTTCTTGAACACAAACTCAGTATGCAATACGTAAACACCTGAAGAGATCACTACATCTCCGGAGGAAAAACGGAATTGATCCCCACCCTGTCATCGGTTTTCCTGGCCGGCTTCTACCGTTACCATGCTAACTATTTTGAAGCCTGCCAACTACTTCGCCGGTGTAATGATAATATTCCGATACTCCACCGGGCCATGATCTCCCTGAATATAAATGGGCCCGGGCTCGCCTTCTTTGCTGTCAATGGCTCCACCGGTAATACCGGGTATCACCTGCTTAATGATCACCGGTTTACCATTGGCAACCACAGTTACCGTGCGGCCAACTAAGGTAATATCAAACGATTGCCATTCTCCCGGCTTTTTGATAGACATTTCGTTGGGCACTAAAAATCCATATACAGAACTAAACCTGTCCAGTAAAGGTTCTTCGCCATAACTGTCTTCCACCTGCACTTCATAACGACCACGGAGATAAACACCGCTATTGCTTCCTTTGGGGTAGCGGAATTCGATATGTAATTTAAAGTCTGAAAAAGTTTTGTCAGACACAAGATTGGATCCTGATTTCGGGCTGCGCATAATACCCGCTTCTGTTAACCACTGATTTTCTCCTGTAGTATGCCAGCCTTTCATATTCAATCCGTTAAAAAGTTTTACGGGCTCTCCCCAAACGGGTGCTGATTTTCTGGTAAGTGATGGGGCGCGAACACCTGTCCATTCATATGTTTTCCCATCGGTATACAACATAGTGCCGGTCATGTGGGTACTGTCTGCCAGTGTTATCTCAAATTCCATATCTGTATTTCCCGGTTCCCATTGAACAGGAATCGAGAAGGTATATTTATGGTTACCTAATGGTTTTACCTGCGAGATAGGCCTGGCACTGCCAAAAGCATATACAAAACGGCCAATCAAAGTTGCCCTGCCCGAATGCATTACTTCCAGCCAGGAAGGCAGTTCTTTCCCGTCTTTTTGAATAGTAAGGTCCCATCTTCCTTCCAGTTTGGTATCTACCATTGCCTGGGCATGAGATTTTGTTGTTATGAATGAGATCAGCAATATAGCTGTCATCATGGTAGGATAAAGCAATCGTTGTTTCATGTATAAATAATTAAGTGAGCTAAGTTACTTATTCTATGCACAAACTCATTCTATCGGAACAGAAATGCTTTAGGGCCAAAAATCTTCGCAAGTTTCGATATATGCAAATCGTGAAACAGAACTTTTTGCCCGGTTTTGCATTATAGATCTTATGGAAATTATCACCTCCACTATCCTCGATACCTGGGACAGGTTTTTCAGGGCCAATTTTATCAATAGTCTTACCGGTTTTAAGTCTGTAAACCTGATTGGGACAACAGATGCGAAGGGAAATACCAATCTCGCCATTTTTAGCAGTATTGTTCATATGGGTTCCAACCCACCTTATATCGGTTATATCAACCGGCCTATTGAAGCGGCACCGCATACCCTTGCCAATATTAAGGAAACCGGGTTTTATACGATCAATCATATCCATGCCGGCATCATAGAACAAGCACATCAAACCAGTGCCAAATACCCTGCCGAAGTAAATGAGTTTGATGCAGTAGGGTTAACCCCGGAATTGCGTGAGGGCATTATTGCCCCTTTTGTAAAAGAGAGTAAGGTTAAATATGCGTTAGAACTGGAAGAGATCATTCCCATTAAAAGTAACCATACATTTTTGGTTATCGGCAGAATTTTATTGGTGATCCTGGAAGATGGCAATGCCTCTTCACATGATGGCTATTTGCATCTTGATAAAGCTGGCACTGTTTGCAGTAATGGTTTGGATGGATATTACACAACGGAATTGATTGACAGGTTTAGTTATGCAAAACCGGATAAACCCCTGGAAAAAATAAAGTAACGCATTTTAGGGAAATCATACCTGGATAACTAGCTTTTCAATTCAACAAAAAACATATCAATTTCTCCAACGTTTTTTGCGGAGATTTTTCCCCGGTGTGTGCATGGATAAACATCTTTCACCAATTCATAGGTGCTGGCAGAAATATTTACCCTTCCCGGTTCGCCATTGCTTTCCATGCGGCTGGCCACATTTACAGTATTGCCCCAGATATCATAAGCATATTTTTTCTTACCAACCACCCCTGCTACAATAGGGCCTACATGTATACCCACCCGCAACTCCCATGGAGGTAAGCCCATAGCGGCACGCCTATGATTTTTGTCTTTGATATATTCCTGTATCTCAAGGCCCGCTTTAACCATATTTATAGCATGGTTAGGGTTGGGTGTAGGAATACCACCGGCACACATATAAGAATCACCGATGGTTTTAATTTTTTCAAGATCATTTCTAACGATGATATCATCAAAAGCAACAAAAGAATCATTCAGCTCTTCGATTAGTTCCTTTGCGGACATCTTATCAGCAAGGGAAGTAAAACTTTTAAAGTCGGTAAACAAAACCGATACGCTTTCATAATAACGCGGTGTGGCATGCCCCTGCGTCTGTAATTCAGCCGCTACTTCTTCCGGCAAAATATTATGCATCAGGTTTTCTATCTGCACTTTCTGTTTGTCGAGTATCATATTGGTTTTCACTTTCTGCCGGTAACCGCGGTAGATAACAAAGGCAATTATCAAAATCAATACAAAACCAACAGCAAAAGCATTTCGTGTCGCTTTCTGCCGCTTGAGGTCGAGTTCCTTTAACGCTTTCTCTTTGTTTAGCAGTTTGATATCAGATTCCTTATGAAAAATATCAAAATCAAATTGAAGGCTTCCTAATTTCTTATCAGTTTCTATACTATATATAGTATCCTTGAAATTGGAATAGAGATTCTGGTATTGATACGCTTTATTGAATTGATTTTTTTTAGCATAGGCTTTATGAAGACCTGCGTAAGTGTCTTTCAATTCCTCAACAGCATGCACTTCCAACAATAATCGCTCAGCCTGTAAATAGGTATTGAGTGCTGAATTGATATCCCCTTTGTCAAAATAAGTATCAGCCAGTCCCAATAAAGATTTACCCCAATACAGTTTTGCCTTTAGCTTTTCAGCAAGGGCTACTGCTTTTTGTTGGTAGCTGATGGCAAGATCAAAATTGCCGCTTTTCGAATAAGCTTTCCCAAGATCATTTAAAATAAACGTAGTGCTTACTTCCTCTACATTATTGCTGAATTTCAAACCTTTTTTATAGTAGTATAGCGAGGAATCTATCTTTCCCAATGTCAGGTATACTTCACCTAAATTGGTACAAACTGTTACCATTGCATCCTGGTTCTTTAATTCCTCCGCAATTGGAAGTGCACGTAACAGATATTGCAGTGCTTTGGGTTGAGTGGCTTTTTTACGCAGATAAGTATTGCCTATATTCTGTAAAGCTGTTGCGATTCTCAATTTATCTCCAAGTTCTTCTGATATGGTAAGCGATTGTAGATAATATTCTAATGCTTTGGCATCATCTGCCTGGTTAAAATAAAGAGATCCTATATTATTCTGTGTATTGGAAATACCCAGTTTATCATTCAGTGAACGAAAAAGGGAAAGCGATTTAAGCCAATTATCAAGGGTTTCTACATTTTTGCCGCTGTTATAGTAATAGATACCTATATATTTCAAGGCATAAGCCTGACCTTTGATGAACTGAAGCTTCTCGGCAAGGTCTTTTGCCTGTGTAGCATATTGTAATGCCTGTTCAGGTGAGGAATTCACATAGGCTTTACTAAGTGCCACAAGTGTATTCACTTTAGAACTATCTTGTTTCGATTTGCCCAAAACTGTTTTGAGACTATCTGTTATTTTATCCTGCGTAAAAGATGCGGAACAAAAACAAATCATCATTAAAAATGAAAAAATCCCTGATCTGAACATAAGCATTAAATTAATTAACCAATTTTGCGAAATCTTACCTGTTCTCCTTTATTAATTTAATGACAATACGTTCTTTACTCTGTATAAATTCTGCGAAATAAATTCCTGAGATCAAATTGGCACCCATTCTGAACGCAGCGCCCACTGGTGCATCATTCCTGTATTCAACCGCCTTACCCGATATATCTATCAACCGCACATTTACAGGCATCTTGCTTTCACTGCCCACAATAAATGTGAATACGGTATTAGACGGATTCGGTGATACTTTAACAGTCAGTTTTGTATCGCTTACTGTAACAGTTGTTTCTGCGGTACTTGTTTTGGTAAGGACTGTTGTAACAGCAAGGTTTTCAGCATTCAGCGCTGTTGCCGCACAGGCAGGCATTCCGCAACTCCCCAACTGATCCTGTGGATTTTGTGTAAGCTGGTTAGCTACCTGGTTTGTTGCTAATTGAAGCGTTTGCATAACTCCTGTTGTTAAATCGGTATGACATACATACACCTTACTGTTGGCAACAGGTGTAACCCTGATATCCCTTACACAAATAGAAACTGAAGAAGTGGTAGTGCATCCATATTTATTAGTAGCAACAACACTGAAAGTATAACTACCCGGTGCAGAAGCTGTAAATACAGGGCTTTGACAATTGATACAGCTTAACCCTGATCCGCTCCATGCATAAGATACAATAGGTGCCGTACCTGTAATATTCGCTGTTAAGGTTACGCTTTGCGGACCATACCCGAGGTAGAGGTTGGCAGGATTCCCACCGGTAAATACGGTACTGGATGGGGTGATCAGTATAGAAGACAAAGGAACCTCACCGGTAACCGTAACCAATGCAATGGCACTCGAAGTGTTTCCGTAACTGTCTGTTGCCGTTAGCGTAACCCTGTTAATACCGGCATCTGCACAGGTGAAACTGGTTTTAGATGCCGAGAGTGTTACCCCACCGCAGTTATCCGTAGTTCCGTTATTGATATCCGCTGCGAGTATGCTTGCAGCGCCGTTAACCAGCATTATGGTTACTGGTTTGGTGATTATTTTCGGCGCTTCATTATCTGTTACTGTTATCGTGAAGCTGGCGGTACTGGTATTATTATGAATATCCTTTGCTATAAAAGTAACAGTCGTTACACCCAGCGGGAAGATATCGCCCGACTGGTGATCGGAGGTAAACGATAATACACGGCAATTATCCGTAGCCCAAACCGGGGTCCAGGTTACTACCGCTCCGCACGTACCCATATCATTTGTTTGAATAACAGGTGAAGGAACGCCAACGATTACAGGGGGTTCATTATCTGTCACCGTTATGGTTTGTACAGCCGTTGTTTTATTGCCGCTGCCATCCGTTACGGTCCAGGTAACTACAGTTATACCTACCGGGTAATTACCGGTGGCACTCACATTATTGTTGAAGCTATTGGTTACTGATTGTACAGAACAATTATCCTGTGTAACCGGTTGCGGAACCCTTATATAAGCACCGCATATACCCGGATCGGCACTTCTGGTAATATTACCGGAAGTAACAATAGAAGGATTGGTATTATCAACAACCTTTACCGTGAACACTGCCCTATCCGATACATTACCTGCCGCATCCGTTACAATCAATTGAACCGTATTCACACCCAGCGGGAAGGTCCTGTTTGCCAAAGCATTGCCGCCTTGCGTTACCGGGTATTGTGCTGTATAAATCATATTGCCCAGGCTATCATAATCCTTTTCTGATACAACCAGCGGCGCGGAACAGTTATCCGTAACGGTAAACATCCCTCCGGAACCTGTCCAGGAACAATTGGCCATTGCAAATTGAACAGAACCCTGGTAGCCGGTTAGTTTTGGTTTTTCTGCATCGTTAATCGTTACCGTAAAACTTTGAGTAGAAATATTTCCCGCCACATCGATGGCCTGGAATGTATTCACCGTTGTTCCTACAGGGAATAATGAGCCACTCGGTAAACCGGCTGTCTGCACAAACGGAATACTGTTCAGGTTAATACCCATCTGGTACAAATGGACTGCATAGCCTACATATTGACCAGCTGTAAACCTGATCTGGCTTACCTGTGAAATAACCGGGAAATACACAGCCGTTCCCCCAAAATGGTAATCACCCGTACCCGTCTGTATGGATTGAACCGTTGTCCATGTATTATTCAGCGGATTGTATAATTCTATGGTTACGGTAATGTTTAGTCCATGACCATGGACAATATCATTATAGTCGCCGGAACTGATAAAACTAAGGCTGTTCACATTATTGGTTAACGGTGTATTGAAAACAACTGTTCCATCTTCACCACCTGCAGAAACAATCATTCGGTTGGTGGAAACATTATCAGTTACACCAGGTAAAGTATACGTAACGATGGCGCCGCAAACCCCGGGATCATTGTTTTTTGTGATCGCAGCAAGTGTTGCAATAACAGGTGGTTCTTTATCGGTTACCGTAACCGTTTGGGTAGCGGTATTTGTATTTCCATGAATGTCTTTTACTGTCCAGGTAACCGTTGTAGTGCCTAATGGGAAGATAGCCGGTGCATCATTTTGAACAGATGATGCCTCAACAGCGCAGTTGTCATTTGTTATGGGTGAACCCAGGTTCACATTAGTGGCTACCCTGTTACCGGGGTCTGTAGTAATGATCAAATTAGCCGGTGCCGTGATTACAGGTGGTTCATTATCGGTTACGGTTACTTTTTGGCTAGTGCTGTTGCTGTTATTATGTATATCGGTTACCGTCCAGGTAACTGTTGTTGTACCTACAGGGAACAATGCAGGAGCATCATTGGTTACATTTGCTACATCGCAATTATCTGAAGTAAGAGGAGAAGTAAGTACCAGCGCAGCTCCACATTTGCCAGGGTCATTTTTAACTGATATTGGCGCAGGTATCGTTGTCTTTTGGTAATGAATGGTCATGGTTCCTCCGTAAAAGAATCCCTGCCAGCCAGGATATCCCTCAAAACCAAACTGGAATGTGTTGTTTCCGCCATAAACATATCCCGGTATGCCGCCCTTATAATTTAAGTTAAGCGAATATATCAGGTGATCAGCTATCACATTCCCGCCAATAAAAGTTCCGGAAACATAAAACCTGGTGTAACCACCTGTATAACCCCATCCCTGGTCCTTCGCAGAATAGGATAGATCAATGCCGGTAATCAAGGCTCCTGCCGGAAGCGGATCTGCAAAATTGTAGGTAACCGCAGCCGATGAACTTATCGGTGTCTGTAAATAAGGAATAGAAACACTTGCCGTACCCGATAGGAAAAAATTCGGTTTCTCATTATCTGTTACGGTTACAGTGAAAGTTTTAGAAGATTTCCCCACTGCATTGGTTGCTGTTGCCGTTACGATTGTTGTCCCAACCGGAAATACAGTTCCCGGTGCAACAGAATAGGTAAGGATTGAAGCCGGTATACCAGCGGTTTCAGTGGCTGCAAAGTTTACAACAGCACCACATTGGCCTGCATCATTATTTACGCTGATGGCTGAAGGAACAACTATTTGGGGTGCCTGCCCCAATACGGTAACCTTGAATGATGTACTGGTCGTTAACCCTGCCACATCCGTAACCGTATAGGTAACCGTAGTAATACCTATAGGGAAAGTGGCGCCGCTTGCCAGACCGGCAGTTAATGCCGTGGAAGCAACGCTGCAATTATCCGTTCCAATAGGGGTCGTATAATTTACAATTGCACCGGCTGCACTTGTTGCAAATACACTTATGTTCGCAACACTGTTTATAACCGGCGGCGTGATGTCTTTCACGATCACGTTTTGTGTGGCAGTTGAACTATTCCCGTTTCCGTCAGTAAAACTCCAATGGATCACATAGTTACCCTGCTGGTTATAGGTTAGCGGGTCAGTCGTCATTCCTGTAACGGTTCCTCCACAATTATCCGTAGTTGTAGGAGCAGTGGCTGCTGCAGAACATTGTCCTGTAATATCTGGCAGGGTTGGTATTGATGGTGGAATTGTGTTGTGCACAATAACCTGTTGTAATTGAGAAGTGGTTTTACCGTTTGCTGCAGTATATGTCCAGTTAATGGTAAAATAACCCTGCGTACTGAAGGTTACCGGCCTGGTGGTTGTAGCGGTTATAGTTGCCCCGCAACCATCTGTTGCCGTGGGTGCAGTTGCCGAAACAGCGCACTGCCCGGTAAGCACCGGCAATGCGGCTATACTCGGTACAGGAGATGAAGCATCCATTACTGTTATCTCTACATTGGCAGATGCGGAATTGCCATTAACATCGGTTACGGTAAACACTACACTATTCGGTCCCTTATTTGAACAATCAAAATTCGTTTTAGACAAAGTCATTGAGGCAATACTGCAATTGTCGGTACTGCCATTGTCAACAGCAGACGGTAACAGGCTGGCAGAACCATTTACTAATAATACAATAGCAGGCTTTGTTTTTACAAGGGGGGGATCGATATCCGTAACCTTTACGGTTTGAATAGTTGTATTGTTGTTGTTATGAATATCGGTGGCTGTCCAGGTAACATTAGTTGTTCCTACCGGAAAGAATGCCGGTGCATTATTGGTTACGCCGGCCACGCCACAATTGTCTGTAATCAACGGGTTGATTAATATTACTGCAGCACCACATTTACCTGTTTCATTATTCACCGATATCGGCCCCAGTGAACTCTGGTAATGAATGGTCATGGTTCCACCGTAGAAGAAGCCCTGCCAGCCCGGATAGCCTTCAAAACCAAACTGGAATGAATTGTTTCCTCCATATACATAGCCGGGTATGCGGCCTGTATAATTTAAGCTAAGTGAATGAACGGAATGATCAGGTATGGTATTCCCACCAATAAAGTTTCCGGCAACATAGAACCTGGCGAATCCATTGGTACCACCCCATCCCTGATCCTTCGCCGAATAGGATAGATCAATTCCTGTAATGATGGCTCCCGGTGGCAATGGGTCAGTAAAATTGAAGGTAGTCACATCCCAAGAACTTACCGTGGTTTGCAAGTACGGTATAGCAACACTGGCTGTACCGGGTGCAATAACAACAAACTTCGGTTTTTCATTATCAATAACCGTTACATTAAATGATTTGGAAGATGACCCTACCGAATTGGTGGCAGTAGCGGTTACCGGTGTTGTTCCTACCGGGAATGCAGACCCCGGTGCAATGGAATATGAAATGGCAGAAGCAGGCACACCGGTTGTTTCTGTAGCTGCAAAGTTTACCACAGCACTACATTGGCCTGCATCATTATTGACAACAACGTCAGAAGGAACAACGATCTGAGGCGCTGCGAGATTGCTGAATTCAGTGAAAGTGCTGGCACTTGCATTGATACACACCGCATGCTGGTTAGACAATCCACCCGTACTGGCCGTAAAGCCAAAATAAACAGCGGGCTGGCCAAAGAAAATTGAATTGAGGATATCATTTGTGTACACAAATTTGACATTCCCATCGAAGTAAACGGTCATCGTTTTGCTGGCAACATCCCAGACAATCCTGCTTGTATGGTATTGACCATCTTTCACAGAGCCCCCATATATATTGGTTAATGGAACAGGCGACACAAGCTGGCCAACGTTATGGTGAAAGTCGCCATTCTTCATAATACACATATGGTCATACAACGGATCAGAGGCCTGAAAATCACTGTTTACATAAGTATCATACTCCACTTCTATGGAAGGAGAAATATAGCCATACCCCATACCGCTTCCACTTGTGCCTTGAATGGTGTTGCCAACGCTCTGTAAAACAAACGCCATTCCATCTGCGCCATTGGGATTGGTTCCGAGGTAAACAGAATACTGAATATCGAAATTGTATCGCAGGTCAATCCGTTTCTGGTACCACAAAGAACCATTCTGCCCGTTATAATCAGGTGTAAGGGTATAGCAATTACCACCCGTTGAATAGGTGCTTCCATTTACAACATAAGCTTGTGCCTTTGCCGAGCCGGCAACAACAAACAATATTGCCAGGCACAAACTGATCCTTGTAAAGAGACCCCCGTATGGTAGCCTTATCCGCATCATAATTTATTTTTTAATGCACAGTCGGAACCCGTTTCATTCGAAACAATTGCGGCCGGCAATAGTCGTATCCATTAGATCATCCTTCTTCTTACATTTATTTCTTGTTCACTTTTCGGTTACCTGTATTTTACAATCCCGTGTTGTGCTCTCATATATATCTAACCCGATCCTTATTTCACATACAATAATCCGTATACATATTTTTTCACGTAATTAATACCCACACCGGGTACGGATATAGCCGGTGTAATTACATAAATACCCGGTTGACCTGTATAAGCCGGTGTTACCGTATAAGTAATAGCGGGCATAATCTGTGCCCCATCCGTACTGTTTTTCAACCCCGTAAGGGTTGAAGTAAATACGGGTAAAGGAGACCCTGCGCTGATCTGTATATCATTGGCCCTGATAGTAAGCGGATCGCCGATAACCGTAAACTGCCCGGGCAGATAATTCACTGTGTAATTGGAAGGCATTATTAATGGTGCCGATGAGGGCATTACCTGGTAAACACCCGGTGCCAAAGGATTTGCTGTTATGGGATTATTCTGAGCATCCAATATAGAATAAGCAGGCGGGCCTGATACTATACCCGGTATGGAGTCCCTGTATTTAATACCCGATATTGTACTGGTGAATACAGGAATGGGGGCGGCAAATACGGCTGAAGTATCCCTTGCTTTAATGGTAAGTGTGGCCGGTTGAACAGTTAAGTTACCTACCCCATAAGTAATATCGAAATTGTATGAGCTATAAGCGGCGGGAACAATAAAATGTTTACCCACGGAAAGGCCTGTTAATAAATTAATTGAACGTGCCACACTCTGCAATGTTATCGGATCTGTTGAATGGCCATCTAACGCATTCATAATAACCACACGGTTCTTGTTATTGGATGTATCAATATTTGAAGAGTTTACCAAGGCATAACCATTCACTAACGCATAGCCATTTACCAAGGCGTAACCGTTCACTAACGCATAGCCATTTACCAAGGCATAGCCATTCACTAAGGCATAACCATTTACTAAGGCATAACCGTTCACTAACGCATAGCCATTTACTAAGGCATAACCGTTCACTAATGCATAGCCATTTACTAAGGCATAACCGTTCACTAACGCATAGCCATTTACTAAGGCATAACCGTTTACTAACGCGTAACCATTTGTGAGTGTAGTTGAATTTGGGCTGGCTTTGTATTCGAAAATAGATTGCGCAGGAACATTGATCACATAGTTATTAACCAATGCATAACCATTCACCAGGGCATAACCATTTGTTAAAGCATTGGATCCATTTACCAATGCATAACCGTTTACCAATGCATAACCATTTACCAGCGCATAGCCACTGGCCATAAAACCAAGGTTCGCCAAATCAGCAGCAGTAAGTGTTTTACCGCCTACCAGGGTTTGATCATTGGTTAACCCGATAACAGAATCTACGATCCCTGCTTTATGTGATCGCTGGATAAAATCAAGCAGGCCGGCCTTTTCAGCAGCCGGAACATTTGAATCATCGTACGTATAAATATAATCAATGCCAGTTATCTTATCACCATATGTAATAGTCATATCCTTGGGTGTAATCACCAAAGGCATACGGTTGATTTTGAGAGAGCCATTACGGAACATAAAATTGTAACGTGAATTGGCTCCTCGCATCGCTGTATCTGAATTGTCTATCGGTACAATGAAAGGCGTGATTGTATAGGTACCGATATTGCTTTTGCTGCCGGCTCCTGTTGTAAAACCGATCGAAGCAATGTTCAGGTTTTGCAGGGTTAATCCTGTATTCGCAAGCGGCATGCTGTCCACCAAAAGTGTATATGTAAAACTGGGCAACTGTTCTCCATACTTTTTGGTTGTGTTGTTTACACTGATGGTCACTTTTCTTCTTGCCTGCGATAAGATAAACAGCGAGTCTGATATTCCGCCATCATTGCCATTAGGCGCTATTCCATTGGTGATTACTTTAATGGATGGATTACCTGAAAAAACGGGTATAATAGCGGTTAATTCCTTATCACTTACAAAAGTGGTTGGCAAAGGATTACCATTCATGAGTACTTTGGAGCTGTCGCTGATAAAATCGCCCTGCACCCTTAACAGCACAGGTTGTAATCCGGGTATTTGTGTTGAATCTGCCAGCTGCAGTTTGCTGATCTGCGGTTTGGGTTTGGCAAAAGTTTTCATGGCCGTATACCCCTGTGGCAATCCGGCTCCTGCTATATAATTAAAATTACGGCCCGGTAATAGATTAAGCCCATTGTTGGTAACAGACGACTGCAAAAGGGATTTAACCTGTGTAGACGTTAGTGTCTGGTTGGCAAATTTCTTTTTTCCTTCCATCAGCAATGCCACAGTAGCTGCCAGATGCGGAGCAGCACAGGAGGTTCCATAAAACAATGGATAAGGTCCTGTTTGGGTTCCGCCCAGGTTTACCGTGGTTGCTACGCCATCGGGTGCCAGGAAATCGGGTTTGTTTCTGACAATACCATTGATGGAAGTTCCTCCCATGGAAGAGAAAGATTCCGGTACTATCATATTACCATAGGCAGGTGTATTGTTATACCTCGCTGCGCCCACGGTAATGGCCCCGGTTGCATTGGCCTGTCCAATAATGGAAGAGGCACCCGCATAATTATTGCCAAACCCAATATTGCCTCTGAATACAATATATTTAAAGTTCACATTAGCAGTTCCTGAAGCACGCGTGATCAGGATATTGGCCTGTGTGGCCGTCGTTACCTGGAAAGGAAGAATTTCAATAGGATCTCCACCTGTATTATCCCGGTTATATCCGAAAATGGTATTCCCGTTGTTATCGGTAATATAAATATCCAGGTCATTGGTACTGCCGGCACCTATTCCGTTGGAATAAATAAAATCCTGCCATTGCAATACGATGGTATAGGTTCCCGGGTTTAAGGTTACCTGCTGGAAATAGTTGCCACCCCCAAAATCATGCGCCGAACCCAGATAACCGGGCGGCGGCGGAATGGGGTTGAACATGCTTTCATAAGATTTGTTTCCGAAATTACCGGCAGAAGTGATATAAGTAACCCCCTGGCTGGTTACATAATCTACCGCTCTGGCAATTACCCCATCCTGGAAGAAAGGCTCGGTAACATAGGTCATGTCATCTACAATCACATTACAGCTATCCTGCTGTAGTTCCCGTATACCCTGGGCAAAATCCCCGGGACTGATAAATCCGGTACGGAACGAAAGTTTGGCTTTGGGTGCTACATCATGCACAACCTGTAACATAGCCCTTCCTTCATCGTGTGCTGCACCAAATGGATAATCAAGCAATACACGCACTGCCGTTGGATTGATGGTATCATTGGCACCGCCTGGCAGATCGCCATTGGCCATATCGGTTTGTGCCGGATTGCCGGGTAAAGTATTATAACTGTCAGAAATCACTCCTATACGCGTTCCTGCCCCCTGGATATTGTATCCATTCCTTACCCTGTCTGTGGTAAGAGAGATATCTCCTTGAGTAGTTACAATGCCGGTATTACTGATAGGTAGAAAAACAGGCCTGCAAAAATTAATGAGTGTTGGTAAGCTGTCTAATTTCCTCAGGTTACGGATCGGCATTTTTCCGGTCAGGAATAAAGTATTGGTTCCGTTATTGATAATATTGGTCATGCCATACGGTGCCGTTTGCAATAAACTTTGCAACGTTGCATATTGACCCGTACGAGCGATCACTTCCACCATAACACTATCGTTATTTACACGGAATATGGTTTTTACCGAATCGGGAACAGGCGTGGTGCTGACAGCCAATTGGGTTAATTCTGCACCAATCAATTTGGTTACTTTACCGCTATCAGGTGGCGGATAATACGGTATGATGCAGGGAACATAAGTAACGGTTACAGAATCACTGGCAGTGCAGCCGCCATTCGGATCAGTAACAGTCAAATAATAAGTTCCTTTGGCAGCAACTGAAGGTGTGGCAGTATTGACTCCGGAAGTAATTCTTCCTTTGGCGGTTGTCCAGCTAAAGCTAACACCGGGAGTTGAAGAAGAGCCGTTCAATACCACAGAACCTACTGTGCAATTCAACTCTTTTGTTGTGCCTGCACTAACATTTGGTGTGGCACAAATAGGAAAAGGAGCAAAGTTGATATCAACATTCGTACCCACATTTACTTGTGTGCCGCTCCAGAATGCCCCTGTAATACAGGATTGGTCTGAACCTGTACCGATATTGATTGCCGCATAAGGCGCCCAGACAGTTC
Source organism: uncultured Sediminibacterium sp. (assembly GCA_964519475.1). Classification (GTDB taxonomy): domain Bacteria; phylum Bacteroidota; class Bacteroidia; order Chitinophagales; family Chitinophagaceae; genus Sediminibacterium. Next base: position 217,233 of record CAZFKE010000002.1, on the reverse strand, counting down.
CGGCCCATTTTACATTCCTTCCTTCCTCATCTTTGTCATCATTATTATTATTGTTGTTATTATTATTATTATCATTTCTGTCATCATCGTCGTCTGATGAAGAACGGTTACCCGTCGTAAATGCATACGAGCCATTGGAAGAAGTATTGCCTGTTCCATGTGTTTCCAGAAATATACGGGAAGCGCTTCCCCCGTTGAGTAGTTTAACGGAGTGAATATTCAAATCCACATCGCCATACACATAAATGTAAATAGCGCCTTTTGCGCTATTTTTAAAATCGTACACAAAAGTATTCTTCTTACCAGTGTTCTTGATTTGCTTAAATACATATACACCCGGACCTGCAAAAGTGATTGTCTGCTTTCCGCTCAATGTTATATTACCGTAAGAGCCCGGTGTAATGGTTTTTGTTGATATGATATTTGAGGTGCCGACAGCCGGAAAAGCAGTAACAGAAGGCATAGAAGGCATTACAGGAATAGCGGGAGTGCCTATGATATTGCCACCCGCAGGTGTTGGACCGTTATATAGGGTTCCTGCCGGGTGTGTTACTTTTCCTTTAACCGTTCCATTCATTCCCACAGAAATATTGCCAGCTGCATCCATATTGCCGGTAATGGATACTTTGTTACCCAAGGTGACCACATTGCCCAAAAACTTTGCAGCATTGGCAGCAGTGATTTTTCCATTTACGGAAATATTATTATCCAATATAATGGTACCACCACTAAAGAGGTTTCCGCCAAAATTGATATTGGCACCCCCTTTAATAAGGTTATAACTACCTACTGCACCAGACTTAATAAGGGAAGATGGGCCAATAGATACGGAACAGCCGGGGTATAAAGGTGCTTTCTGGCCTTGTCCTGTGGGGCAACTTCCATTGCCACCAAACAAAACAAAGTCAGTTATTTTTAATTGCTGCGCATATAAAGCCATTGGCAATAATGCCGGCAACAAAACAAGAATCAATTTTTTATGCAAGGGCATATTAAAACGTTTATTATAACTATTCATTCCGCCAATTCATTCATCTGATGAAAACAACCGGAAAAGAGCCCTGTTTTAATAAGGGCATTTAGATATCCAATAAAACTGCTGGTCTGAGTACTTGATTGAAAAAGGCAATCCGGAATGGTTCACTTGGAGATCGCGATCCAGGCATTATATAAATGCAATTATCACGGGTACAAAGCGATTATTCCGGGATCTGGATTTTAAGAGGGGGACTTTGTATAACTAACAATACTGTCTAAGAAACATTTTCCGTATAAATCCGGGGTAGATAATAAATAAATGAAGACGCTTTGGATTAAGATTCCTGGCTATGCTATATTCTGAATATATGCGTTCTAACTTATTATTAACAATTAAACATACGGGTTTTCTTTTAATAATCACAAACTTTTTAGAGACTACTAAAGTTGTAAAGAGGTTTACAATGAACAGATTCGATACCCTTGGCGACTGCGATTTTTTCTTTAACCTTTTTTTAATCGAAAAAATAAAGAGTAAGAGATCCCGTTTAGACTACTGCAAAAGACACCTCAATGCAGGTGCCTGCGTTTGATGATGCCCCCAGAAGCTTCTTTAATGGTGCTGGCAAATACAAAGGCTTTGGGGTCTATTTCGGCTACCAAGTCGCGGAGTTTCCGTAACTCGAGACGGGTGATTACGGTAAAAATGATATCACAATCATCATGCACTTCAAATTTCCCGGGGAGGTATCCGCGTTCCCCTTTATAAACCGTAATACCCCGGCCCAATTCGTTTACCAGCCTGTATTTGATAATTTCACTGTTGGAAGAGATAATGGTTACACCGGTGTAAGCTTCAATACCTTCCACCACATAGTCAACCGTTTTGGATGCGGTAAAATATGTAAGCATTGAATATAAAGCCGTTGGCAATCCAAAATGAAAAGCGGCAATACCAAAGATGATAATGTTTAAGGCCAGAATAATTTCACTGATGGTAAAGCTCGAACGTCGCCAGGCATAAAGCGCCAGTACCTCAATACCATCTACAGCACAACCGGCCCGCATAGTAAGGCCGATACCCACACCCAGGAAGAAGCCGCCAAAAATGGATACCAGTAATTTATCGTCTGTAATCTGTGGATAAGGAAGGTAATGCAGGCATAATCCCAGCAGGATGATACAAACCAATGTTTTGATGGCAAAACTGTAATTAATACCATACATGGAAAGGATAATAAAAGGCAGGTTGGCAATCAGGATAACCAGGGCAAGGTTAATATGATAGATTTCATGTATCAGCAGCGAGATACCCGTAACCCCCCCGTCAAAAAAATTATTCGGCACAAGAAATCCCTTAAGCGCAAAAGCCGCTGTTAATACGCCGAAGGCAATAAATACGATATCCTGAATAAACCCAAGGTCAAAGTGTACATGCTTTCTTTTCTGTTCTTCATGGGCCCTGGTTTTTAGCAGGTACAGATTCTGGTTTTGTTTGAGTGTGTATGCGCCTTTGGCTGTAGCAGTATAATAGTGATGCCTTTCTATAAAATCAACCTGGTACTGAATCCATTCATCATAGGTTTTGACGATTACCCAGTTGCGCAGTTCTTTGTATAATTTTTTAGATTGCTTATTATATTCGTCTGTGCCAATGTATAATAAATCCGCATCGCAGAGAATCTGTCCGAGTATCTCATGCGCGCTTTGCGGGATTTTGGTGGTCATGATCAGGTTACAGATACGATCTATCTGCGTATCATTATAGCCAAAATCGGGCAAGGTTTTACGCGCAAAAACACAGGAGCTTTCTTCATGACCTTTATAGGTTTCAAAAAAGCCTGTATCGTGATATAGGGCTGCCGTAAGCAGGATTGTCAGCTCCTCTCCACTTACTCCTTCTGCTTCTGCCAGTATCCGCGCATTGTGTAAAACATCTTTGGTATGATGAACATTATGGTAGGCAAGGGATTTGGGTATCTCTTTTTCCAATTTTCCGATAACAAACGAGTGCGCTTTCTCAAAATGCATATTGGCTAAAAATTAAATCATTTAGGAATCTGGCTGCTTCAGCGATTTATGTGTACAAATTAGCATAAAAATTCAAGAATCAGCAGGCATCCTTTCTGCAGCCCTGCACATTGCGATGAGTCGAAACGTTATACCATATTTTAATTATTGTTCATGAAAGAAGTATCTACTGAGCTCAGGCTCCTTTGGCCAAAAGGAAGCATAACCGAAATATCCAATCGCTAGCTTTGGAGGATACGGATCTTGGTTTCAGTCCGGAAGTCTCTATTGGTATTAATAATGGCGAATAGATCTCTGGCAATATTGGCTCTGGAAATCTGCGCCGTCTTAATTATACTTTAGTAGGCGATGTGGTAAATACAACAGCCCGTTTACAATCTGTTGCACATGCAGGCCAGATCATAATTTCAGAAGCCGCTTATGAAAAAGTAAAACAATCATTCAACTGCCATAGCATTGGCGAGGTAAGCCTAAGAATAAACAGAAACCGGTTAGTGTATATGAGGTGCTGGGTTAATCAATGCTCAACGAATTGCATACACATTTTCCTGGCGCCCGCATTTATCTCCTGCTGCCACAGGTTCCTGTCAGACTTATCGATAAAATAAGTGCTTACACTATTTCCCGCACTACCCATCGCGGCTGATACAGTTACGATCCACATATTTCTTTTACCTGATATAGCGGTTTCATAACTGGCGCTTTTTACCTCGGTTATAGAAACCTTCGACACACCTGTTTTACCAGCCGGGTTATAATCATAAACAGGGATATCAGCTATATTCCCATCTCTCAAAGGAAGCCACCGGATCATAGTAGAATACAAATTACTGTCAAAATAAGCGTCATACATAGTATCCCTGATATTGGTGAGTTGGTTTTTTATTTTATCATTATAAAAACCGGTAACCGGATTTCAAAAGTTCAACACCCTATCTCTTTGCATATTATATGATGAATGATGAACAGGAGCCAGTGTATATATGTCTGCGATTGTAGAATCAATCCATTGTGCCGGTCTATTCTTCATTTTCACTTCGGTAACCACCATAATATGCTGCCCATCTTTTTTGATCTCTGTAACCACTTTGCCAATTTCCATTTTAACCGTATCCTTATATCCAAACCATAGGTTTTCTGAAATCTCATTCTTTAACCACTTCGATTCAAAAACGGTTTTACCAGAAACAAGCGTGGATTGGTCATTACATATGAAGGCTGTTAAAACAAAAAACAGGATAGGTATTGATCTCATAACTCTATGCTTATTTTTAAAAATTATATACCCGATATGGGATCTGGCAAATATTTACATGAATAGCCTATTACCTATATAAACTCCATAAATAACCACAGCAAGTGAAAACGGGTTATAAAAAATAGCCTGCGCATATAAGAAAACATCCGGGACGATGATGGTTTACCGATATAAATTTTTGCTTAGATAGATTTCAATCTATAGGTTGGCCTTTAACAGTAATAGTATACGGTTATATTATTTAGGTACGGTAAAGGTAAAAATGCTCCCTTTCCCTATTTCAGATCTCACCCAGATATGCCCGCCCATATTGTCAACGATTTTTTTTACAATGGCTAATCCCATACCGGTTCCACTGTATTCGCTCCGTGTGTGCAAGCGTTGAAAAATAATGAATATCTTATCATAATAATCTTCGTTTATGCCAATGCCATTATCTTCTACCGTAAATGTCCAGCAATCCTCCGATGCAGCGGCATGAATAGTTATTACCGGCGGAACGTTTTCACGGCTGTATTTAATGGCGTTATTGATCAGGTTTTGAAAAACCTGTAACAAAGGTGCCCGGAAACTATGAATAACCGGTAACCCATCCGTTTGAATCATAGCAGACTTTTCTTCTATCGACTTTCTTTGCAATAGTTGGATTTCATGAACCAGTTCGTTCAGGTCAATCTCTTCTTTAGGATTATCCATCCTGCCTACCCTTGAATAATCGAGTAATTCGAGGATGATCTGTCTCATCCGTTTTCCACCATCTACTGCAAAATGAATATACTGGCGGGCCTTGTCATCTAACTGTGTATGGTATTTTTTCTCAAGCTGGGTTAAAAAACTGGTTACCATCCGAAGGGGTTCTTGCAGGTCATGGGAAGCTACATATGCAAACTGCTCAAGTTCCTGGTTTGATAGTGCCAGGTCTTTATTGGTTTTTTCAAGATTCACATTCAACCGTTTTAAAGATTCTTCATATTCTTTCCGGTGACTGATATCTGAGATAGACCCGATCATACGTATGGCTTTTCCTTCTGCATCCCGAATGATATATCCTTTATCATACACAAATGCGTATGTTCCGTCGGCTTTTCGGAAACGGTATTCATCTTCCCAAAAATCGCTGGCGGGGTCTGCAAAAACCAGGTTTCTTTTACTCACTATCTTATCAAGGTCATCCGGGTGTACAAGCGATGCCCAGAAATTATTATTCTTATCGGCCTCAGCCGCAGTATAGCCAAAAATGCGTTCAAAATTATCTGCTGCCCTGACGACTTCATTGGTAAGCAGGTTCCAGTCCCAGATAGAATCATTGGTGGCTTTTGCTACATAATTATACCGTTCATTACTGATGCGGATATCTTCCTGTATGGCTTTTCGTTCCGTTATATCTTTAAAATAAACCGATAATCCCTGCGAAGAAGGATAAGCGCTGATATCGAACCATTTATTAAGCAGTGGATAAAAATCCTCAAAATGTTCTGCCTTTCCGGAAGCCATTGCCTCATTATATTTATAGTAAGATTCAGAATGGATACTATCTGGGAAAATATCCCACAGGTAATGATTCAGAATAACTTCTTTGGGCGTGGCAAGCATTTTTTCTGCTACCGCATTCCAATAAGTAACTATGCCGTTTTTGTCTAATGCAAAAAATGCATCATCAATACTTTCAAGAATGGTATTTCTTTCTGTAAGGGTACTGATAAAAGCAAGCTCAGCCCTTTTCCGATCGTCTATATCCTGGAAACTTCCATATAAACGTATGCACCGGCCATCCTTACATTCTGCTTCACCCATGGCCCTCACCCATTTTTCATTTCCGGCCATTGTGATGATCTGCAATTCTTCCGAAAAAGGAATACCTTCTTCGATAGCCAGCTTAACAGCTTTCCTGATCCTTTCACGGCTTTCCCCTTCTTTATAGAAATGGATGCCATCTTCCAGCGTACCTTCAAAATCTGCAGGTGCTTCGTGGATCTCGCGGGTTACCGGCGACCAGATTACCCTGTTTACAGCCAGATCAATCTCCCATATGCCTATCCTGGATAAACGGTATACTTTGTCCAGTATTTTTTCCAGTTCCTTTTTTTCTGTAACATCATGTACAGAGCCAATCAACTGAACGCATGTATCATTATAAAAAACCGGCGTTACAGAAACAATACCTGATTTTTTTCCCGAGGGATAATCCGTTTCTTCTTCCCACTGTATGGCTTTTTTCTGGATGATGGCTTCACCATATCTTTCAAGTACAACCGGCAACGCAGCCGGAGGGATCACTTCTGCTAAATTTTTATTGATTACATCGGCTTCTTTTAGCCCGGTAACAGAAAGAAAAGCCTGGTTGACTGAGATAAAATGAAAATCTTTATCCTCGCTTACACTTAAAACAAAAATACAGTCGGCTACTTTATTATAAATAAGATCCAGTTGCCTTTCCTGTTTAAGCAATTGTTCATCATCTTCCTTTTTCTTCGTGATATCGCGAATAAAACCCATGTAATTACGGTTGGGTAAAACACTGAACTGGATCTCAATAATCAATGTGGTACCATCTTTGCGTTTGGCTGTTCGGTGCATTAATAAGGATTTTAGCGATTGCAATTCATCAATCCTTAATTCGGGTTCTCCCTCTTTTGCCACTACGATATCAGGAAAACGTAGTTGGTACAGTTCCTCCTTTGTATATCCAAGCAGGTTTAACAAAGCAGAATTGGCATGCATAAAACGGAAATCCGGATCACAGATAACAATACCCTCTGAAGCCTGCTCTACCAGCATTCTGTATTTTTCTTCTGAGCTGCCAAGGTCTTCCAGCGATTTTCTTTGTTCTTCTGTTTTTCTTTTCACCGCCTTACGGATCATTACCCCGTAGCCAAGTACCAGCACAAATAACAAAGCGGCGCTACCCAGCACCACAAAACCAATATTTTTTAATGATTCTGAGAGGCTTGGCTTTTTCTGATATAAAAACTGATCAAGAGAAGTGTTTCGCGGAATAAGCCCAAGTTCCTGGTGAATCTCTAATATATGCTTCCACCTACCTTCGTTCATATGCCCTATTTCGATCAATTGAGGAAGGATTAGTTTTTCCATTTCATTGGCTTCAAACAGTAAAGCCGCCCTGGTCACTTTCCTTTCTGAAACACCGGGTAAGGTTAATATATAATCACAGATCTCTTCTTTATGAGTGATGGCATATTCCCATCCTTCAAAACTGGCCTGCCTGAATTTTTCTACAACCTGCGGATGATTCTGCGCATATGTTTTTGTTGAGAAAAGAATATCACCATAAAAATCAATCCCATAATTAATCGGTAATATAAAAGATGTGCGGGCGCCCAATTGTTTTAACTGGAAAGGTTCTACCGACCGGTAACCTGTCATCGCATCAACTTTTCCATGAAGCAGATCTATATTATTCCAGGTATGATCAACTACGGTAAGCTTATTAAGGTTGATCCCTTCTTTAAGGAATAAGGCTTTCAGTTCAACCCATCCCTGGTTTTCAGAAGCCATAATGGTTTTCCCAACCAGGTCTGAAGGAGAATTGATATGCGCCTTTGGTAAAGACATGATCACATAAGGCGAATGTTGAAAAAGGGCACCCAAAGCTACAACGGGTTTTCCTTTGGCAAATTCGATCAAGAGATCACAACCGGTGATACCAAAAACTGCATGGCCTGATATCACTTCACTAATCGCATCATGTTTGGCATCACCGGGTATTAACCTGATTTGCAGGCCTTCTTTCTCATAATAGCCTTTCTTTATGGCGGCATAATACCCTGCAAACTGGAATTGGTGCCACCATTTTAATTGTACCGGAATTTCATGCATTTGCGACGCCCCTTTCAGCGAAAGAAACGAAAGCATCAAAAAGGGTATGATACAGCGGGGGAATAACATAAAGACATAGTCTTAAACCGCTTTTAAGTTAGGAAAAGATATTTGTTTTATATAGAATATCGGTGTTTACGTAGGCAAAACCGGTATAAAACAAAGCCTGAAACATTGATAATCAAGCAATCAGTTCTTAGATCGACAGAAAATGATTAAGGAGGCCTGTTGTAGTAAGGAGTGGGGACATCAGGATGATTCTGGCAATATTATTTTTAGATAGATTCTTCAGGATAGTTTGGATCTTTTCCATATTCAGGCAATACCAGAGCGGGATCATGTTTGATATAACGGTGCCAGACATATTTGATGACACAAAACTGGATAACGGCAGTAACAAACAGATACCCGATTACCGGGGCTGTATATATAATAAGATCTTTATCAATCAACAATACCAGTACTGGCAAAAGCAACAGAATACCCAGCCGGATCATACTATCCTGGAAACTTACATTCAGAACAATATCACGCCCGGCAATTCTTTTTTGCCTGATAGGCCTAACCACAGGTTCTGCAATTGGTTTCATTATAGTAACTATTTTAAAAAGAATAATAAACCAAAGTTGATAAATTTAAAAAAGATACTGTTACAGTTTATGGCATTTAATTTATATAATTCACTGTTTGCTATATAGATCAGCGGGTAGGCTGCAGCATACATCTCAGGCAAAAAATAACGTGAATACTATAAACTGTTTAAATAGCTATATAATAATCACTGTAACAAAGGTTCTTACCTTTTACTAATGAACCAGATGCCAGTTAAGGATCAAAATGCACAAAGCATGATCAATCAAAAAACCAATGAGGATTTCAACAAAGAAAAACCGGATCCGAAAAGCCGGAATTTTAAAGAAGCAATAACAGAAAGTCCGGCGGCGATAAAAAACTATACCTGCTCAATACACCCGGAAATAATTTCAAGCCAACCCGGTAAATGCCCAAATTGTGGAATGGAATTAGTAGAGAAACCATTTATCTAATGACTTTTAACCCGATGTCCCTCCTGTAAATGTTGCAATATTTGCGCAGTAATCACCATGATCTTTTCAAGTATCCCATTTTATCATCAGACCGAAAATTATTGACTGGTTACTCCTTATTATTATTTTACAACGAAATATTAAGGCTTATCTAACCAGCTATTGACTGGTTTTGAAATCTCTTGCTTTTAAAAATCTGACTGGCGTATTTTCTGTTTAGAATGGATAACCGATTGCAATATTATACACAAGGTTCTGTCTTCGCCATGCACTCAGTAATGGCTGAAAATCCCGTATCACCCATTCTTTTCCTTTTTCAAGATAAGGTTCGCGAAGCGGGGCAGCAATATCCAGCCGGATAATCAGAATACTGATATCCACCCGTAAACCCAATCCGGCACTGATGGCTATATCATTTAAGAAATGGCTGCTGAATTGCGCATTGGCCCCGTATAATACAGAATCTTTTGTCCAGATATTTCCTGCGTCGATGAATACGGCACCTTTTAATTTAGAAAACAAGGGAAATCGTATTTCTGTATTCAGTTCCAGTTTGTAATCCCCTCCAATCAAGGGAAGATATAATTGCTGTAATGAATTGGCTCTTGCCCTTCCAGGCCCTAACTGCCTGGGTTGAAACCCGCGTATACTGCTGGCACCTCCAATGGTAAACTGTCGCGAGAATGGCAGATAAGATGAATTACCATAAGGGAAACCAGCTCCGATAATGATCCTGTTTGCCCACCAGGTATTGTCATTTAGTTGGGTACTATAGCGCAGATCCGTTTCTAATTTTACATACTGAGAAAAATAAGCGCCTGCAATTTTAGAACTATACGGGCCGTTCGTTTTATTAAAAAGTCCGATAGTATTTCCGGCAGCATCTATATTTCCATTAACATATAGGATCGTTTTCGCTTTTTGGTTACCGCTATGAAAGCTATAATTATAAACAGAGCCCATAATCACTTCAGGCAGGTTGGTTTGTGCCAAAACCGGTACCCGGCTTATCAATAACTGGTATTGCGGACTGAACGCCGAACTTGTATTATAGGTAATACTTACAGGTGAAAGGGTATGTTCTTTATTAACCTGTTCTTTCCAGGTAAGGTCGTATTGAAAACGGAAAAAATTCTTTGTATACAAAGCCTGTCTGCGGAACCATTCATATCCAATAGTAAATTTTGTTTTGGGAGGGAAAAAATTACTCTCTTTTATTTTGAAAGGTGTAACAAAACGGGGAAATACTAAAGATAGATCTGTACCCAGGCTAAAGTTGTTATTGGCCTGTAAGTTGCTGTTACCGGATGACTCGAATGAACCATAAGTTTTAATATATAACTGCTCAGCGCCTTTAAAAAGATTCCGGTTACGCCAGGTAAGGCTGGCACGTGCACCGGTAAAGGAATTACTTTTTGTAAATGCGCCTACTTCGGCCTGAAATGATTTTATAGGCAAAGGGGTAAGGTAATAATAGACATCTAAAAACCGCGGATTCAGTGTATCTCCATCGCCAACATAGCGATTCTTGGCAAACTTAAAAATACCTAAATTAATAAACCGGTTAAGGGTTCTGTTCTGGCTTTTGATACTATACAGGCTTCCGGGCCGGTAGGTTACCGGTTGGATAAGTACAGATGGTTTAATATGATGAATCGTATCACGGATATAAATACCATTTATTTCTGTTAATCCTGTCTTCGAAGTATCAGGCGGCGGGGTTATCAGCGTATAGTTTGGAAACAGGGTAATCCGCCGTATCGTTTGTGGTAAAGTTGCCCCTGCAGGTATATCTGATTTTAGTGTAAAAAAGATCTGTACAATATGATCCCCTTTTGAACTGTCTATATACGCTTTTATATGATCCTCACTGAAGTAATAATAACCGATTGATTTTAGATACACTTCTGCCCTATCTCTTTCTGCTTTGATATTCTCAAGATCGTACTGGCTACCTTTTTTGATCAGGGTTTCTTTTGGAGGCAGGCTGCGCATATCCTTTCCAAATTGAGAAGTACTATCTACGATCCATGTATACCTATCCACTCTATAGGGCATCCCCAGCTCAATTTTATACTTTGCTGTTAGTTTATAGCCCTTTACGATTGCATCTCCACCTACATCGGTTTTAAAAAAGCCTTTGTTTTCGAGATAATATTTAAAATTTACAGCAGTCGCTTTTGCATTAACAGATGTACTGAGAACAGGTGGTTCACCCAGCCTGCCACGAAGCCAATATCTGAATCCCTTTTCTTTTTTGGGTTCGCCAATCGCAAACCAAAAAGCTACTTTATAAGGAAATCCAAAAATGGTTTTATTAGCCATCGGCGATGTAATCCCCTTCAATTGATCCCGGATTGTTTTGATCTTCGCTTTATTCAACTTTTCTTTCAGGATCTCGTATTGCGCGCCTTTATACAACTGGGTTCCCGGAGGCAGGTGAGAACGTACACTGCATGACATCGAAAAACTCATTAAAATAATAGTCAAAACCTGATATCGTGCCGGGGTTATTCGCATATTATTTTTTCTTCTTACGGAACATTTCTTTTACAGAGTTATAATCCACAGTAAGTGTAAAGGCCACTCCGGTTTCAATAAAATAGCCGTCAAGTATCGCTTCATACTCATTTTTTTGATACGCTTTTAACATATAACGGCCATCTTTGGAAAGTCGATACGTAGTGGTAATATCGGGCAGGAATTGCACATTGGAATGATCCTGCCCCTTCGCTAATGGGTCTACTCCGTCAACAACAAAATTTTTACCAACCGTTATACTTAGCCTGTCATCAAGAAAACGTTTTGACAAAGCCAGGTTCAGATCCGTTCTTTGTGTAGCGTCAGAATAGTTGTCAACAGTTCGCAGGTTCAGTTCAATATCAACCCCTTTTATCAGGTCTGCTGCCACATGGCTTAGGGCATCACTCAAAAAACGGCTTACACTTTCTTTCACCACCTGGTTTGCCTGCAGTCCACTGCTTCCGCCAAAAAAGTCTGAACTCTGTTCACTGATAAATCGGCCCATTACCAAAAGCGTAAACACCTGTTTGTTCATGCTGGACGGATCCGCGCGCATTTGTAAGAACTTATTATCTATGGTGGAAATCATATCCGTATTCACTCCATTCGATTTATCTTTTAATTGTACATCAAATGTGAGACGGGGCTGAATGATAGTTCCCTTGATCTTTAAAATAACCAGAAATGGCAGTTTCTGCCTATACAGCGCGCTATTGCTGTTATCACTAATTTCATTTGACAGCAGATCGTATGGCGAAGCCTCTATCTCATAAATGGCAGTAATATCTGCTACTGCATCTTTAGGATCTCCGTTTAGGGTAATGGTGCTACCTTCCTGCAGTTCAAATTTTCTTTTTAAAAACTTAGTGTTTAACTGGTAAGTGCCCTTTGTCAGATTGTATGAACCGGTTGCAAAAATATTTCCATTCGGCGCCAACCCTGCATTCAATTGGCCCGAGCCCTGCACCTGCAATTCATCCCTTGTTAGCGGGTCAATAATAATATTGAATTTTGCATTTTCATTAATATCCATATTCAGATCATAATGTATCATACGATCAAATTCCAGGGTTAACGGTGCAGCTGCCAACGAGGATGTATGTGTAGGCTTATGCAGTGTATCCATATTTACAAATTCAACTATACCCAATCCATCTTTTGCACTTGATATACTTTGTTGTCTTACATAGGTTAGCTGTGATTTATCTTTTAAATTAAGACTACCAATAATCTCCGGGGTAGCAATGGGCCCCTTGATGGTTACATCGGCATCTATCAGCGCTTTACCATAAATTTCGCTATTATTGACTGCCGTATTATTAATCGCCATAAAATCAGTTGCTTTTGCTGCCAGGTCTGCCATCAACCCGTCTGTTTCTTTTTTAATTGTTCCATTAACAGTTACTATATGATCAAGTGAATCTTTAACAGTGAATTGATTGAAAATAATAGCCGGATAAATAAGGTCTACTTTCTGCCCATCCATTTTCATAACCGTTCCATATGGCCGCAACTGTGTAGTGGCAGAATCAAAACGGATATTGCCATTCCATTCAGGGTTTTGTACACTGCCGCTTATATTGATATTCCCTGTTAGCTTTCCGGTTGATCGGGTAAGGTAATGTTGTGTGAAAGGCTCAATACTTTTTAGCTCGATAGGATCGAGTATGATTTGGGCGTCAATTTTTTCCTGGTTATAATTTCCTTTCAGCCCCACATTATTACCATTGCCAGTAAGTTTGCCCGCAAAGCTGGCTGCTTCCTGGTTATCCGTCGTCCCGTCTATCGAAATATTTCCAACAATGGTATGCTGGTAACTGAGACTGTCTACTGTTATGGTTCCGTTAAAAAGAGGAACACTCTTACCCAGGCCATCCACTTTAACCTGTGCACTGAGCATACCGCCGATTTCGAGTGAATCTCTATCAAGGAGACCCGTAATATTCTGCAAAGAAAATTGATCGATTTTCACATCAAGCGGCGCATTATTTTCCGAACTATGGCTGTTGATAGAAATACTTTCCCTGTCTTTTGAAATAATAAACCGGTTTATATTCATACCGGATGGGCCATAAAGAATACTGTTTTTCTTATCAACTGTCCATTCAGCATAATTTAATTTTAATTTATCGTCCAGTTGTATCCGATAAGCACCATTGTCTATTGCGGCTGTTGCCGCCAATGAATATTTCTCTTTTTTCTTTTGATCATAGGTACTAAAATGAGCGGAGGCATATTTATTCGCGAATCCACCTGAAACAGAAGTTGTATATAACTGTAAGGAAGCAGCTTTTACGGTATCTAAATCAATGGCATATTTTAATGAATCATGGGTGCCATCTATATTTAATCTGAGATTTGAAAACCGATTGCTCTTATAAACTATAACAGGTGCGGTTACATAAAAAGTTAAGATACTATCGTTTTGTTTGGTATGTATGCTGCCGTATGCATGAATATTTTTATCAAAGAATAATCCGGGCAGCAATAATGCATACATAGGATCAGGTTTAATCTCTGCATGCATCTGCAAACTTGCCTGCTTGGCTTTAACCGTCGGCTGGTTTTCTATTGTGGTATATTTTGCGAAATAAGTTTGAAAAATACCGGGTAATTCATCATACGCATATTCTCCTTTTATAGAAACATCGGCAAATGGAGCGTTTATCGTAAGTTGTGTTTTACCGCTATCCATTCTCCCCCTTATCTTAACACTATCTACCAGAAGAATTTGTTTGTTTTTTATAACCAGGGTACTGTCTAATGTAATAAAAGCATTCAGATTTTTCGGTGTTAGATCGGCAAACCCGATATCCATCTTCGTCTGGAAACTGAATGGTTCTTTATATAAACCAAGTGCAAACAGATCGGCATTCTTAATTCGTATGGTACCTTCTCCTGAAGGATACGGTTGATTGAGTTTTGCCTGCATATCCATTGTTACGCGCAACAACGAATCTGTCGTTCTTCCTTTGATATCAAACATTCCTGCATGGCCAATTATATTAAAATGAATACCTGTATAAGCGTGTTTGTCTATCCGGAAAGAATTTAAATCCATGTCAGATTGTATACTGGCTGTCTTATAGTCAATACCCGTACCTTTAACCAGGATCGTTCCATTTACTTTACCCCATGTTGAATCCCTGTTCATCCATTTTCCGGTTTCCAGTTCTTTGGCAAGGACCCTCATAGTATATCCGAGTTTATCGGGCTTCCTAAAATTCCGAAGCGTTCCTTTAAAAGCCGCTGTTCCGTAGCTACTGGTTATTATGATATCACTTGTTAGCTGCTTCAGATCACCCTTCAGTTTTCCGGCAATACTTATCGATGGAGGAAGATAAAGTGTGTGCTTTCCTTTCTGATTCACAAAGGGTTCTATCAACTCTTTTGAAGCAATGGCTTTTGAAATAAACAGATCATATTGTAATCCACCAGGTGAAAAAACATTGTATACTACTCCATTCGCGTTTATATAGATGTCATTCTTATCAGAATGTACAGAAAGTGCTTTCATAGCCAAGCGCTTTGCATTGCCGTTGATATCCATGGTCAGATAAATAAAAGATACACCCGCTAATGGCTGTTTATATTTTTCTATCAAAGCAGGTAAAAAAAATGCCAGGTCTTTTTTAGCAATTACGGCATTGGTAAATAGAAACCGATTCTGCAGGTTTCCCCGATATTTCTCATCTATACTTCTTGGATAAATAATTGCCTTACCTGAAATATGAGAAACTGGCGTTTTTATCAAAACATTACGGGCAATGACCAGTGTATCATTCATAGCAAATTCGCCATGCAAAGAATCCAATATAAAACCGGATTGTTCTATTGCCGAAAAAGAATCAATATGCGCTTTCAGCTCATTACCAGAATACGCAAAATCTGCAAACCCACCACTGAGAGACTGTAACTGAATATGATTGGCATCCAGTCCATTTGACTTTCTTTTTACAGACAGATCATTAAACGCAATACTGTTATTAAACAATACCGCATGCAATATTTTATACTTAATTCGATTCATTGATGTATCATTTTGCAGCCGCTTTTTATCCGAAGGTTTTATATCCTTCCTATCGAGCGAAAAGGAAGAGTTGAGAAGGGTAAGTTGCTCAACCGATAGCTGTTCTGCCGATGCCATTAAAAATCCGGTTACATGCATTTCATTAATATCATTCACTGTATGGAATCCGGTATTTTGCCCGTCAAAATCAATATGAGACCTGGCCATTTCTAATTGTTTGATTTTTATGATAGGCAAAAGCCCTTCAGCTGATGATTGGACTACCCTTAGAACGGGAGCATTATCAGCCTTCTTCCATAATTGCAGATCAAAAACCATATCGGTAACAGCTACTTTGCGAAATGCATATTTTTGTGAAAAGATATTGAGGCTGTCTATCGTTGCATGAAAACGGCCAATCTTAGTATCCATGATCGTACCGCCATACCTGTCATGCCATGCAATCGCTGAATGAACTATCTCAATTTCATCCAGCGATATCATAACGGGTGATTTTTTTTTGGGCGGCAGCGGTTTACCAGCAAATACATCTAACAGGAACTGGTAATTAAAATTTGAATCATTGGCTTTTCGATAAATATTCACCCGCATATTTTCCAATACGACTTTACTGATCACATATTGTCCTTTCAGCAATGTCAGCATATTGATATCAACCCGTATTTTACCTCCAGATATTAGTGTATCGCCTGAGCGGTCTCTCAGGAAAACGCCATCCAGTTCTACCCATTTTGGAAGACGGTAGTTAATAGCGGAAATATGTAACGATGTATTTGTTTTAGCAATCAGATAGGCTTCCATTTTTTCCCGGATAAAATTCCTGGCTGTACGCGTATGTAATAAAAACAGAAACAGTATCAATAACAGTAAAATAACTGATAGAACAATCCCAATCCATTTAATACGTTTTCTCATGACCATCTATTCTCCCGAAGGTCCTCGTAAACCAATATGATCAGATAGTATGAAAGCTGTTTTATATTAGTATAGTCACCGCTACGTTGTCGGTTTTGCAGTACTGGAACGCCATATATTATTTTCATTAACCCTTATGCATTAGTAACAATCTAAGTTGCGAACCTATATGCAGAATTATATTACACATTCTTTTATAACGGTTACATGTTTCACAGTTTTTAAACTGATACATTGCTCTCTGAGATAGGATTTTGCATTTTGGGAAAGGGCTAAAAAAAACCAAAACAAATGTTTCAAGGGTTAAATCTGTGTTTGTAGCAAGTAGAGGCGTTTATTAGAACTGGAATTGGCCGAAATGGTAAGCCAAAAATCATCAGCGCTAGGGTGCAGGAAATGCGACAGGTTATACAGCTGACGGCATAGCCAAGCGAAAGAAAGATGCAGTAATAACATTCACAAACACGCAAACATTTTGGGAACACACTTTTGATAACCAAATTAATGCTATAACAATTAAAAAAGCGGCACAGACCCTATTGTTTACATGGAATTATGCAGACGAATGGGCCAGGAAGCTGACTAACAACGGTATCTATTTTGAAATTACCTGTACAGGAAATATCGGAGGAAGATTAATTCAGCAATTCATGGTTAGCAGCCTTAATAATGGTCACCAGGCTTTCCCGGCATTTGAGTTAAAGCTACCGATGGTTATTCCAGCAAGTATATAGGAAAGAACACCATTCAAAAAGGAATACCCAATATAAGTATCCATCAGACTGAAAGCAGCTGCTGAAGTGATTGATTTTGGTGTAATGTTGATCTATGATGAAAACTAAAAATTCCTACTGAAGACTGAATCCCTTTTTCGTTTCCGAAAAAATATCTGGATGAACTCGCTTAACATGAAAAGGATCATAGAATCTGTAAACGATAAACCGATTTTGATTTAGCGATGTTTTTTAATTTGCCAGTAAGTTGGATTTACGGCAAGTTGGCTGTGGGAACAACCGTTTTGAAGTTGGGTTTTTACAATGAAGCATTTTGTTAGCCAGGTGAAAAAAGCTACAAGAGGGTATCAAAGCAAAAAAGCTGAAACAACTGCTAATCAGTCATTTCAGCTTTTTAAAATATGTAACGGGAACGAGATTTTAACTCATGAAGAGGAAAATTCTTTTGAGAAGAACCATTAGTTTATCTTTTATATCTTTTCATTCAAATCGAACTCTCATGGGCAATCTAAGTTTTACGGAATTGGTTATTGTAACCTTCTTGTTTTTGGTAATTGTTTTCTCTGTAATCAGAGGTGTAAAGACGATATTCAAGCGTAAATAATAACCTTAATCTTAGGGATAAAAGAAGCCCATCAGAATCTGATGGGCTTTGTAGCGAGAACGAGATTTGAACTCGTGACCTCAGGGTTATGAATCCTGTGCTCTAACCAACTGAGCTACCTCGCCAGGTTTAGTTCCGGTTGCGGTTTTTCGCTAACGGGCTGCAAATATAGGAGGTTTGGGTAAAATGATCCCTTTTAGTACGCCAAAAGTTTACGAATCCGACCGATCACTTTGGCTACCGTGGGCAACATAGCCGCTTCCAGAGCCAGATTGATGGGAACTGCGGGCAGGTTCAGGGCGCCCATCACCTCCACTCTGGCATCTAAAAAATGGTAACAATTATTAGAGATCCTCAGGGATAATGCCTCCGCAAACGAATTGTTCTGCTGCTCCTCACTCAGTACCAGCACTTTTCCATGTCTTTTCACCGCTTCAAACACTGCTTCTTCATCCAGTGGAAAAAGGGTACGGAGGTCTATAATTTCTACCTGGCCGGGCATTTGCTCGGCGGCAGCTTTGGCCCAGTACACCCCCATCCCGTAGGTAATGATACAAATCGTTTCTCCTTTACGTTGTTTAGATATACCGGCTGCAAGAACCGTATTGGCTTTGCCAAGCGGTAATATATACTCTTTATCAGGCTCAATGGTACGGGCATCATCCGTGCCGGGTACCTTGCTCCAGTATAGCCCTTTATGTTCAAGCATCACTACCGGGTTAGGATCCAGAAAAGCAGCCTTCATCAAACCTTTCATATCCGCCGCATTGGATGGATACACCACTTTGATGCCTTTTACAGAAAGAAGCATACTTTCAATACTTCCGCTATGATAAGGGCCCCCGCCGCCATAAGCACCCGTCGGTACCCGTAAAACCATCTGCACAGGAAATTTACCATTGGATAAATAGCAGGATTTAGAGATCTCTGTAATCAACTGGTTTAACCCGGGATAGATATAATCTGCAAACTGTATCTCCACTACCGGCTTCATCCCCAGGGCTGAAAGACCCACCGCAGATCCTACAATATAAGCTTCCTGTATGGCTGTATTAAATACCCTGTGCGATCCGAATTTATCGCCGAGTGTTGCTGCTTCTCTAAACACACCGCCTAACCTGGCACCTACATCCTGCCCATACAAAACCGCTTCGGGATATTCTTCCATCAATTCTTCCACAGCATGCAAAGCGGCGTCCACCATCATCACCCGCTCAGCATTTTTGGGCGACCGCTGGCCGGTTTCTTCTTTTACAGGCGTTGGCGCAAATACATGGTCTGATACATTATCTGCATCCGGTTCTGCCGCTGATTGAGCCAATGCAAAATCTGCCAATACCTTTTCCAATACATCTGCTTCCAGTTGATTTATCTCATGCTCGCTATAACCTACTCCACTTAATAATAACCTTAGTTTAGGGATAGGATCATACAAACCATGTTTCAAAAGGTCTTCCCGGTTACGATAAAACTCTTTTCGCACCCCACTGGTATGGTGCCCAAGCAATGGCACTCTTGCATGCACCAGCACGGGCTTTCGTTCCATACGTGCATAGGCAATTGCCTGCTCCATGGTTTCATAACTGCGTATAAAATCACTGCCATCGCATTGCAAACGTTTTAACCCTTTAAAACCCGCAGCATATTCATACGCATTGCCTGTTCTTATTTCATCAGATGAGGCACTGATGCTCCAGCCATTATCCTGTACCAGGTAAACAATCGGTAATTGTTTTAATACAGCAAACTGCAGCGCCTCGCTTACCTCTCCTTCGGTTACACTTCCATCACCCAATGAACACAAGACCACAGGTAATTTACCTTCCGCCGTTTTACGTAACAAAGCTGAACCAGACGCCTCCAAAAAACGAATGCCCTGTGCAATACCCGTTGTAGGTATCGCCTGCATCCCGGTAGCACTGCTTTGATGAATAATGGAAGGCCGAAATGGATCACGGCTACTTGGGTGACAATAATAGGAACGGCCACCTGAAAAAGGATCTTCTTTTTTAGCCAGTAATTGCAGCATTAATTCATAAGGAACAAAACCTGCCGATAACATTAGGCTGTCATCACGGTAATACGGACTTACCCAATCACAGGGCAATAATTGTAATCCCGTGGCAACCTGTATCGCTTCATGCCCCCGTGAGGTAGAATGAACATATTTACACACCTGCCGGTTGGCATCATAGGTTTCCGCCATGGATTTGGCCGTAACCATTAACCGGTAGGCCTGTAATAGCCGGTTTGGCGTCAACATATGGTCTACATATGGCAGGTGTTGAGCAATAGGGGCTGTTTCCATTTATTTGATCTCGAGGAAGAACATTTTTTCTTCTCCGTAAAATCCTTCCAGTATATCATCGGTAACACATTCGCCTACGCCGGCGGGCGTGCCGGTATAGATCAGGTCTCCGATATTGATCGAAAAATATTGTGAAATATGTGATACAATTTCATTGAAAGAAAAGATCATATCCTTTGTGTTTCCCGATTGTACCGTCTCCTTGTTTTTTTGCAAGGAAAACTGTATCGGGTTAGCCAGTATCTCCGGGGTAAGATCTGTCCATTTGCCGATTACCGCAGAATTATCCCAGGCTTTGGCTTTCTCCCATGGCAGGCCTTTCTTCTTCAACTCAGCCTGTATATCCCTTGCCGTAAAATCAATGCCAATGGTAAATGCATCATAATACATCTCCGCATCGGCTTCATCAATATACCTTCCGTTTTTGCATATGCGTAAAACGATCTCGGCTTCGTAATGCAGCTCATTGGTAAACTCCGGATAATAAAAAGGGGCATTGGATGTCATCAAAGCCGTCTTGGGCTTCATAAAAATGACCGGCTCTTCAGGAACGGCATTTCCCAGTTCTTTGGCATGATCGGCATAATTGCGGCCTACACAGAAAATCTTCATCTTGATACGATTTTAAAAATAGATATGATAATCAACCCTATAACTTACAAAAGGCTCTTTTTATTATTCAAAGTTCAGGCTATTAGCCATATTCATGGTTTTATCCAGGCCGATCGCTGCAAAGGATTCTATCACTTCTACGCATTTAGCAATTTTCTTTTCTACCAGCGGAATCTCTGAAGGCAGCCATCTGCCCAGCACAAACCCTACCTGCCCCCCTTTCGGAAAATCATTGCCGATACCAAAACGGAGTTTGGGAAATTGATCGGTACCCAATGTTAACTGGATATCCTTTAACCCATTATGCCCGGCATCGCTGCCAGACCCGCGCAAACGTATCTTATGTAAGGGTAATGCCAGTTCGTCTACAATTGTAAGGGTATTGGCCAGTTCTATCTTTTCTTTATCCATCCAATATTTAAATGCCTTGCCGCTCAGGTTCATAAAAGTAGTGGGCTTGATGCAGATAAACAGTTTACCCTTCCATTTAACTTCTGCAGCTTCCGCCAGCCTGCCTGCTTTAAAGAAACTGCCATGTTTTAATACAAAAGCACTGACCACATCAAAACCGATATTGTGACGGGTATGCCGGTATTCATCTCCTATATTGCCCAAACCTATGATCAGGAATTTATTCATATCATTTTCAAAAATAAACGGTAAATCCTTAGAAACAAAAGTTGAATTAACAACAAACGATTCCCAGTGGTTATACTATATTACCTTTTGGCTCAAGATAGCTTTTGTACCTGTACAAAGCCTGTTTTCATTAATGAATCTACCTCAGTTATGCGCCGCAAGAGATTTTTCATAAGATATACGTATTGAGGATCAGGATTGCTAATCTTGGTATCAGGAAAATTATGGAAGGGTTGTCTTTAATATTCCTTTACCTTAATTCTGATGATACCGGCAAGGGTGTTTTGAAAATGAACAGATGGATTACCTGAACGAAAAAGCTCAGTAAAGAATTTATAGAAAAGAACGATAGACAAATCCGGGTAGAAAGCAATGAACAAAAAGCAACCGTGTTTTATATTTCATTACCTGAAGCCAAATAAAAAGCCCGGCAAATACATACCGGGCTTTTTTATACATGTGCTGACAAAAAATATTATTTTTTTGCGGCTGCGGGAGCGGCTGCTTTCGCAGGAGCGGCTGCAGGAGCTTTGGCACCAGAAGTTGCTGCCGTAGCTTCTTCCTGTTTCAACAAACGGGTTAATACAACTGAAGCAATAGGAATACGCGGAGAGTTCAAGATCTCCATACCTGCTACTTTCACATCTTCCACACGGATATTTCCGTTCAGGTCAAGATTGGTGATATCAACCGTGATCGTTTCTCTCAGATCTTTAGGCAAAGCCTTTACTTTCAGAGACTTCATCTTGGTAATTAGTTTACCCCCACCTTTCACACCTACAGAAACACCGGTAAATTTGATGGGTAAGGTAGCGATCACTTTTTTATCGCCAACCAGTTCCAGCAGATCTACGTGTATCAATGAATCATCTACTTTGTCAAATTGCAGATCTTTCAAAATGCATTTGTACGTTTTGCCGTCAACAGTAACTTCGGCCAACTGAAATTCACCAGTGTACACTAAAGGCTTGAAAGCCTTTGCAGAAGCGTAAAAATTTACCTCCTGAGCACCCCCGTAAATTACACCCGGCACATTTTCCTGAGAGCGAATCTGGCGGGCGGCTTTTTTGCCATGCTCGGTCCTCAGGTGACCTTCGATTGTAATTGTTTTCATAATAAAATTTTAGGACGGCAAAGGTAGGGGAAAGTTTGGAGTTTGGAGTTTGGGGTTTGAGGTTATTTTAAAGCAGTTAGCCGGCTATCTCCTAAAAAAATAATGAGTATGTATAATACTCATTATCAATTGATTATAATATTTTAAGTGTACACAACTCCCAACTCCAAACCCTAAACCCCAAACTTACTTATCCCTTCCCCTCAACTGAGAGTGTATAAACAGGCTGGTAATACTCTTGTTTTCATACGCATTTCGGATAGCGATCGCAAACAGGTCGGCCACCGAGATCGCCTTTATTTTGGGAGATTGTTTCATCAGTGGGATAGTGTCGCAAACCACCAGCTCTTCCAATACGCTGTTCTCAATATTTTCGTAGGCCTTACCGCTTAAAACCGGGTGAGTGATCAATGCGCGAACACTTCTCGCTCCTTTGTCTTTTAATAAACCCGCCGCTTTGGCCAGCGTTCCTCCCGTATCGCAGATATCATCTACCAGTACAATGTCTTTATTGGTTACATCGCCAATTACCACCATACTCGCAATTTCATTGGCGCGTTTGCGGTGTTTATCGCATATCACCATTTCCGCATTAAAATAGCTGGCTATCTCCCTAACCCGGTTGGTACTGCCTACATCCGGAGCGGCAAAAGAAAGATTAGGCAATTTTAATTGTTCTATATAAGGAATGAAAATGGCAGAGCTATCCAGGTGATCAACCGGCACATCAAAAAAACCCTGTATCTGGGGTGCGTGTAAATCCATCGTAATTATACGGTCGGCCCCTGCCGCTTCCAATAAGGTAGCAATCAGTTTGGCGCCGATAGCAACCCGGGGTTTGTCTTTCCTGTCCTGCCTGGCAAAACCATAATACGGAATTACGGCAATGATCTTATGTGCACTGGCCCTTTTTGCCGCATCAATCATCAGTAATAATTCCATCAGGTTCTCAGTAGGCGCATAGGTGCTTTGTACAAGGAAAACATAATCGCCCCGGATACTTTCGAGAAAGATGGGTTGAAACTCCCCGTCGCTGAATTTTTGAATATTGATCTTACCGATGGGGGCACCAAATCTTTGGGCAATTTTCTCAGCCAGTTTCTGCGAACCGGTGCCGGAAAATATCTTGACAGATGGGTTCATAAATGTGTAAGGTGTGCCGCGAAGATAGAGATAAGGTTAAGAAATTGTAATTTGATTTTGTCAAAATTTTTACTATGCGCAAATTTTCTATTAAGGATTGGGCAGAAGAAGATCAACCCAGGAAAAAATTACTGCAGCTGGGGGCCCATAGCCTCAGTAACTCAGAGCTATTGGCCATTCTTATCTATAACGGCACCCGTGAGTATTCTGCCATAGATGTTGCCAAAAACCTCTTAAAGACCGTAAATAACGACCTTCAGAAATTAGGCACACAAACGGCACAAGAACTTGTAAAACGTCATATCAAAGGCCTTGGCCAGGTAAAAGCCATTACCATTGCTGCTGCGCTGGAGTTGGGTGTGAGAAGAAATGCATCGGGAAGAAAAAAAGACCAGGTTACCAAAAGCGGCGACATTGCTGAATACCTCCGGGCAACCTTAGAATACAGGAAACAGGAAGTTTTTGCTGTGGTATTCCTTAACAGGGGCAACCGGGTAACACATTTTGAAATTGTAAGCGAAGGCGGACTAACCGGCACCGTTGCAGACCCTAGAGTGATCCTGAAAAAAGCCCTGGAACAGGAAGCCACTTCCCTGGTACTCTGTCATAATCACCCCAGCGGTAATCTTCGCCCCAGTAAAGCAGATGAATTACTTACCCAAAAAATCAAACAGGCTGCCTCCTTTCTCGATATCCTGGTCATGGACCATATTATTGTAAGTAATGAAGGGTATTTCAGCTTTGCGGATGAGGGGATGTTATAGTAATTAGAAATGAATAATTGGCGTTGCAGATAATCAGATAGGCTCACAACCGGCAGGTCTTTCATTTCTAATAATTCATTTTTAATCCCCAGGCTACGCCTGCGCTGTTGGCCCGCCAAAATTCATGGGTATCTCAATGTTTTCCAGATCCTTGATGGTTCCGTTAGCTGCTTCAAAACGTTCAATATTCTCGGCCAGTGCTTTCATAAAACGC
Source organism: uncultured Sediminibacterium sp. (assembly GCA_964519475.1). Taxonomy (GTDB): domain Bacteria; phylum Bacteroidota; class Bacteroidia; order Chitinophagales; family Chitinophagaceae; genus Sediminibacterium. The sequence goes on along the minus strand of CAZFKE010000002.1, from coordinate 192,483 downwards.
TTCGCATGCATGGGTGTGAAAATGATTCTCGACTTTACTTTGCTCTTGGGCGTACTCGGCATCACATTCACAAAATCAATGACAAATTCTGCATTGCTGTGTGTAATAATAGCCAGGTTGGCATAACTGCCTTCTGCCGCTTCTTCACTGATTTCTATATTTAATTGGGTAGGTTGTTGTTCCATATAAATTATTTGTGGAACAAATGTATTGAAAACCCCATGTCATTACATACACAAGATCCGTTTATTACTGATAACTCATTTTCACCTTCCTGAATTGGGTAATATATATTAACCGAATCCTGTTCAAATACAAAGGGGTGCGACTGATATCGCACCCCTTGTATTTATGTTTTATTTGCAGGTAAATCTTTATTTATCCCACCATACTTTACCAAACTGAGAATCAGGCCCGGTAGCATCCGTATACCTTGCTGCAGCTGTTGAATAGTTGGCAGGGTTTAATTGTGGTTCATTAGAACCATAAGAAGTCCTTCTTGGAATAGCAGCCAATCCGGGTGCAGGTGTCAAGGCAGGCACCCCTGTTCTACGCCATGAAGCAAAGCCCTGGGTTCCATCCGGATAAAATGCTAGCCATTCTTGTAAAGCGATTTTTGCAATATTATTTGTACCCAATATAATCGCAGGCTGGGCCATATATGCCGCAAATTTGGTTGCATCATACACTCCCCATCTTGTCCAACTAGTCTGAATACCGTCAGCATATAAGGTAACTGCATTCTCAGCAGTCCAGCCTAAAGCAGCCGCTTCAGCCCTTGCTAATTTTACTTCTTCTGCTGCAATCAGAACAGTGGAAGATGTTTCTTTACGACGGCTTGGTTCCAGAATTCTTGCATAGTTAACATTGGCATTTGCAAAAGTTACAGCATCGGCACGGGTTAATCCAAAAGGAAAGCCAACATTAGAAGAACCAAATGCATTGATCCGCTCATCGTTAACAGCAGAAAGTGCATCGGTAACTGTTTTAGCTACTGCATAATCTTTTCTCTGAACAACTACATAATAGTTATAGAAAGTATTCTGGTAAGTTCCGCCCGGAGGGGTTAAGGCTGCATTATCAGCGGCAGCATCTATTACACCACCCGCATCAGCCAATGCTGCTGCAAACTCTGTTTTACCGGTAGCAGGATCTACTTTAGACATACGCAAAGAGATCAGCAGGCGCATAGAGTTGGCAAATTTTTTCCATTTAGCTGTATTGCCGCTATACAGGATATCTCCCTGAACAGTAAGGCCTGCATCAAATTGTGCAACGGCTTCTTTCAGTTCCTTTAAAAGGTCTTTATAGATAATATCCTGCGTATCATAGGCAATATCTCCTTTTCCTTTCAGCGCCTGAGTATAAGGGATATCTCCCCATGTATCAGTAATCTGCCAGAAATAGAAAGCTTTAAGGATTCGGGCAATTGCGATCTGGTTTTTGTTGGATCCGAAACTGGATGCCGTAGCTGCCGTAGCCGGATCAGAATTATAATTGATGATATTCTGGAGATCATAGATCACACCAGAATAAAAACCATCAAAATTGGTAGTAGTACGAGCATAACGGGATATGTCTGTGTACTGGGTTTCTGCAAAATATTGCGCATAGATACCATTAACAGTTCTAAATCCACCCTGATCCCATACACCCGTATTCAAACCATTCAATGCATTGGTCAACAAAGCTGAGGTAATAGGGGCCGTTGTAGCATTAGGGTTATTATTCATAGTACCATAATCACCTAAATGTTTAAAGCAACCCGAGGTAGTAAGCAGGGCTGTAACCAAGCTAACCATCAAAAGGTATTTATTGATTCTTGTTTTCATAATAATTCGTTTTTTAGGTTAGAAACTAATTTTCAGGTTAAACCCAACTGAACGTGTTCCCGGGTATTGTCCATCTTCACCTTGAATACCGGAGATCTCTGATGGATCAAAATTGGTTGTTTTCCGATAGATCAGGAATGGGTTACGAGCAATAATTGAGAAATTAGCTGCAGACATTACTTTTGAAAGACCCCATTTAGCGACAGGTAAACTCATGCCTAGACTTACTTCTCTCATCTTAACGTAAGTCAGACTATGAATATATGGTTCTGCTATTTTATTAAAATAGAACTGTTGGTAATAGGTATCAGCAGCTACATATTTATCAACAGGTGTTTTTTGGTCAACAGAGCTAACAGCTACTACGTGTACCCCACCACCGGCACTTACGTCATCTCTTACATTTTTACCTTTGTCGTTAATGGCAGCCGTTTCGGCCAGAATACCAGAGAAATTACCCCACATTTCAGACAATGAGAAGAATTGGCCACCTACCTGGTAATCCAGGTTAAATCCAACAGTGAAATTCTTATAGGTAAAGCTGTTTACAATACCGCCATTGGTTCTTGGTACCACAGAGCCCCAATGTTTCGTCGCATCAGCAACGAACTTTCCGGTAGCTGGGTTAACCAGCATATCGCCATTTGCGTTACGGGCGATACCGCCACCGATTAACTGACCCCAATCAGAACCCACTTCCTGGAAAGCACGTGCAAACCTTGTTCCAAATGCACCGCCTGCTAAGAGTGTTTGGCCTGAAGTAAGGCCCGGAGCCAATTGAACAACCGGATTTTTGATCAGGTAGCTATAGTTCATGCTTAACTGCCAGGTAAAGTCTTTAGTACTAATGGGTGTAGCATTTATCAATACTTCAATACCTTCTTTCTTAATTCTCGCAGCATTGATCAGTTTTGAAGTAAAGCCGCTTACCCCGCTCTGGGAAACACCTACCGGCTCACCATCATTATCTTCATTATAATAAGTAATGTTTACACCCAATTTGTTTTTCAGGAAACGAAGATCGATACCGGCTTCATAGGTAGTGATCAAAGAGCCTTTCAGGTTTGGATCAATAAGCTGGTCAGGAGTGGTCATTAAGAAACTACCAGCCCACTGGTTAGCATTTACACTGTATAAAAAGTTATTGGCATACACATTCAGGTCTCTGGGTTTCTTACCCCAGCTTCCGAATAATTTACCAAAACTCATCCATGGCAGGGAATTCTTAGTGAATTCACTAAATACAAAACCAGCGCCTAATGAAGGGGATACCAGACGGTTGTTTCCCGCCGGTAAAGTTGAATACCAGTCACTTCTTAGTGCCCAGGTCAAACTCACAAATTTTTTATATTCTAGATCGCCGGTAGCAAATAAAGATTTGGTTTCCCAATTATCTCTCCTGTTCGTGATTGTGGGCTGTGCTTTTGAGTTAGATACAGAATACAATCCCGGAACGTTTAGGCCCTGAGCGGTAGCAGCTGAGAGATCATATTGGCGGATCGATAATTTGTTGCCACCAATAGTAGCAGTCACATCCAGATCTCCAAAACGCTTAGTATAGCCAGATAACAATTCATAGTTATCTTCTATGTAAGAGGTATATTTAGTTGAATATGAAGCAAGATCTCCCGTTTGTGTAGCACTGGCTGCAAGTTCTGATTTGAAGATGTTTTCGGAATTGGTAGTCAGTTGGTTTCGACGGAAAGTTCCTTTTACATAAAAATGATTATTCAATTTGTATTTTACAGAGGCATCTCCGAACAAACGTTGCCTGTTCTGGCCGATTGGCTGCTGATCAAGTTTCGTATAGTGATTATACCAATAATTGCCACCATAGAAATTAAGTGGGTCGGTTGGGTCATACCCGTCAGGGTTAGATGATAAGTTCCAGCTGGCATACGTACCGATAGGTGTTTTTAAACCACGCAGTTCTTTCATGATATTTAAATCCAAGTCCCTGTGGAACCACTGGTTAAAATTACCCGATGACTGGTTAGCATAACCATCATTAAACGTACCATTGATCTGCTGTGCAGTATAGGTAATGTTGGTAGATACCGAAAAATGCTGGTTGATATCTGCAGAAGCAGAGAAATTGAGGTTATTTCTGTCAGAATTGGTAGTTGGCAACAAACCTTTAACTGTTTGCTTAGTATAAGAAAGCCGGTAGTTATAACCCTGACCGCCTTTAGCCAGACTGATATTATTATTGGTTGTAATACCGGTTTCCCAGAAATCCCTTACGTTATTGGGCATGGGTACCAGAGAAGCTGTCTTAAAAGAGCGGCTATGTCCGGGAATCCATGCATACCAGGGCACATATTCCTGACCATTCATTGCAGGGCCCCAGCTTGAGTCATCTGTATAATCAGGGAAACCCTTTCCTTCCAGGGCTTTCCACTCTACCGGATCACCTGCTTTCCAGTGGTAGATTGTAAGGTCCGGGTTAGCGCCACCCATATAAGAATTCTGGTATTTGGGCAAAATAAAGACTTTGTCGAAATTAACACCCATGTTTAACTCAACACCTACTCCTTTACCACTATTCTTTTTGCGTGTTGTAATAACAATAGCACCATTAGCGGCACGACCGCCAAAAAGCGCAGTAGCATTCGCACCTTTTAAAACGGTAAGGGTTTCTACATCGTCTGGGTTGATATCAATTGAATTAACAATAGTACCATCAACAACATATATAGGTCCCAATTCAACTCCATTCGGTGCATTCAGCGTTGAACCACCGCGAATACGTAAAACTGCATCCCTGTCCAATGCAATTGGAGATTGCCCTCTGAATTGCACACCTGCCACTTTACCGGCGAGGGCATTATTCAGATTAGGCTGGCGGATAAGGTTCAGGTTGTCTGCAGAGATGGTCTGCGCACTGAACGGTGTAGTACGGGAACTTTTCTTGATTTCAAATGCGGTTGTAACTATTACTTCGGCCAGCGTTTCTTTCTCATTTCTTTCGAGAATAACGGCAATCTCCGGTGCATTGGTAACCTGCACTTCTTTTTTGAAAAGACCTTGTGCGCTGATCTCTAAAAAATCGCCTGTTTTGGCTTTAACAATAAAACGACCATCTGCGTCGGAAACCACGCCTTGCTTGGTACCTTTAATCAGTACGGAAGCAAACGGTACCGGTGCTCCTTTTGCATCGGTAAGAATTCCTGAAACAGGTCGAATTTGTGCAGTAACCGCTATTGAAAAGCATAGCAACATCACTACAAGTGTAGATACAATCTTCTTCATGTTTTTTAGTTTTAGGATAAACTTTGAGTCGGCGAATATAACCAAAAGTATAGAATGTGTTAAAAAAGTTATAATTCAACAGATTTTACAATCAGTTAACATACCAACCAGCTATAGACCGCCTTATTATCAGAAATGCTGCGCAAAAACAAAATATGTTGTTAATGTCAATTAAATTATTATATCTAAATAAATTGATAATCAAATTACATAATGGAAAAATAAATACTAATGATTGTTTTTTATTTTTATTTTTTCTTCAAAATGGATGGGCGGGATCTATTAACTTGAATTACTGTGTTGTGGTTAAAAAAAAAGCTGAGGGAATGGCATTTCTGATACTTTTGCCATCCTATGTTATTACTAGACGGAAAGACGGCTTCGGCAGCCGTTAAAACAGCCTTACAGGCAGAAACCACAGCGCTGGCCCTAGCAGGCAAACGCCCGCCGCACCTGGCAGCTATTTTAGTGGGCACCAACGGAGCCAGTGAAACCTATGTGGCCAGCAAGATCAAGAATTGTGAAGAAACCGGGATCAAATCAACCCTGGTACGCCTGAACAGCGATGTGGAAGAATCCGTTCTGCTTGCGGAAATCAAAAAATTAAATAATGACCCGGAAGTAGACGGGATACTGGTTCAGCTGCCATTGCCTAAACAGATCAGTGAACAAAAAGTAATCGAAGCCATCAATCCTGCTAAAGACGTAGATGGCTTCCATCCCAGCAGTGCGGGTAAATTGGTACAGGGTTTACCCACTTTTATACCTGCCACCCCTTATGGTATTATGCTGATGCTGGAGCAATTTAATATTGAAACAAAAGGCAAGCACGCAGTTGTGATTGGCCGCAGCAATATTGTGGGAAGGCCCATGAGTATTTTACTGAGCAGCAATCAGCAAAGAGGCAACTGCACCGTTACCATCTGTCATTCGCAAACACCGAACCTGAAAGAGATCTGTTTACAGGCCGATATACTGGTAGCTGCCCTGGGCCGCCCGGAATTTGTAAAAGCAGACATGGTAAAACAAGGTGCGGTAGTAATCGATGTAGGCATTACCCGGGTGGATGATCCTACCGCCAAAAAAGGATTCCGTATCAAAGGGGATGTCGCTTTTGCAGAAGTAGCCCCGAAAACATCTGCCATTACCCCTGTTCCGGGTGGTGTTGGGTTGATGACAATCGCCGGATTATTAAAAAATACATTACAGGCTTATAAGCAGAACGAAAAAAGCTTTTAGCTTTTTTCGTGAATAGGCAATGATGGATGAATAAAACGATTCTAACCCATTTCGACCATTTATCATTGACTACCTTTACATTTTATGATAGATACCAACCCCACTACTTTACCCGTAATGGAAGCATTCTATACCCTGCAGGGAGAAGGTTTTCACCAGGGGCGTGCCGCTTATTTTATCAGGCTTGGCGGTTGTGATGTGGGTTGTTTCTGGTGCGATGTAAAAGATAGCTGGGATGCTTCGAAACACCCGCAGTTAACCATTGAGGAGATTGTAGTAACAGCCGAAAAATTCCCGGGCCGGTTGGCTGTGATCACCGGTGGGGAACCATTGATGCATGAGCTGGATACGCTAACCCGAAAATTAAAGGAAGCCGGTTTTGAAACCAATATTGAAACTTCCGGTTCATCACCGTTCAGTGGTAATTGGGACTGGATCTGTCTGTCTCCTAAAAAATTTAAAGCCCCTTTACCGGAGATTATTCCCTTAGCAAATGAATTGAAAGTAGTCGTTTATAATAAGCATGATTTTGAATGGGCAGAAACCTATGCAGCACAAGTAAATGCAACCTGCAAGTTATACCTGCAGCCGGAGTGGGATAAAGCTGCGGAAGTAACGCCGCTATTGATTAATTATATCAAAGATCATCCTCAATGGGAATTGAGTTTACAGGTACATAAATACATTAACGTACCATAGGAATATTGAATACCGAATAAGGAATACTGAATTTTTAAGTAGCGAATAATTCAGTATTCCTTATCCAATATGCAAAGCTTTTTCATTCGCGAACTTTAACATCCCTTTCTTTTCCTTTTTATCGAACTTGTGTGTATTATAAAGCATATGAAATTATTCTTTCTGATTACCACCTTATTAATGGCTGCAACATCCTATTCGCAGGTATATGATCCTGAGCATGTGAAAGCGAAAGCGGTTACATTGTATGAAAAAGCCCTGGATCAATTGAAAGATGGGGATCTCAAAGAAGCCATTCCTGTTCTTATCCAGTCGATCAAAGAGGATTCTAATTTTGTAGATGCATATCTTTCTTTGGCGGGCGCATTGGGGCAGTTAAAAAAATATGACCAGTCCGTAAAACTATATGAGAAAGCGAGAAGTAAGGATAGTTCTTATTTCGTTTTATATAGTCTTCCTTATTCTATCAATTTAGCGGGGCAGGGGAAATTTGAAGAAGCATTGAATGCCGTTGATGTATTCATGACCTATCCCAAATTAAATGACAGAAGCGTCAAGAGTGCACAATACCGCAAACGTTGCTACTTGTTTGCCATACAATATGCAGCAGAACATACAGGCGCAAAATATGATTTTACACCGGTAAACCTGGGCGATAGTGTGAATACCGCACAATCAGAATATTATCCATCTGTAACGGTTACAGATAGTTTGTTGGTGTTTACCAGATTGGGAGAACAGGGCCGTGAAGATTTTATGGAAAGCCGGATTGAAAAAAAAGGTTTTGGCCAATGGAAGATGATTGATGGCGATATCAATATGGAAACCAATAAAGGGGCATTGTCTGTTTCACAGGATGGAGAATGGATGGTGTTTGCGGGAGATCTTTCTACGCAGGGACATAGAAGTTTTGATATCTATATTTCCTACTACACACCACAGGGCTGGAGTGAACCGCAAAATCTGGGACCCAATGTGAATACTGATTTTTATGAAAGCGGTCCAACCTTGAGTCCGGACAAACGAGCTTTGTACTTTGTGAGTAACCGGCCCGGAGGGTATGGCGGAAGGGACCTTTATGTATGCTATCGGCAGGCCAATGGCAAATGGGGGCCGGCAACGAATATGGGGCCGGAAATTAATTCGACTGGTGATGAGCAGGCGCCATTTATTCATGCAGATAACCAGACGCTTTATTATACATCAGATGGCTTACCGGGATATGGAGGTTCGGATCTTTTTGTCATACGCAAGGGTATTGATGGAGAATGGGGGAAACCGGAGAATCTGGGATATCCCATTAATACGATTGAAAACGAAGGAAGCCTGGCCGTTTCAGCAGATGGGTTAACGGCTTATTATGCAAGCGATAGAAGCGATAGCCGTGGGGGATTGGATTTGTACAAATTTGATCTGCGACCGGATATACGCCCATACAGAACTTTATATGTGAAAGGAAAAGTGATCGATAAGAAAACCCATAAAACGTTACCGTCTTCTGTAGAACTTACAGATAATGCCAATAACAAAGCATTGATGAAAGTACAGACAGATGAGCAGGGCGAATATTTTATCACCTTACCCACCGGGAAAGATTATACGTTTACCGTTAACCGAAAAGGCTATTTGTTTTACAGTGAGCAATATGCGTTGAGCAAGAAAGAAGCGGACAGCGTGTATAAAAAAGATATTTATTTACAACCCCTGGAATTGAACATTGTTACCACCTTTAACAATATTCAATTTGCAACAAACGCTTATGCATTACCCCACTCGGCTTCTATTGAGTTGGATAAACTGGTTCAGGTATTAACAGAAAACCCTTCTTTACAAGTGGAGATTGGCGGGCATACGGATAATGTGGGTAAGCCAGAAGATAACCTGCTGCTTTCCTCCAACCGGGCCAGAACCATTGTTGAATACCTTGTAAACAAAGGGATTGCCTTGGGAAGGGTAAGTTATAAAGGCTATGGCGCTACACAGCCTATTGCAGATAATACTACGGAAGCCGGCAGGGCAAAGAACCGGAGAACTACGTTTACCATAATCGGTTTATAGCGTATAAATACCTAATCGCCGTTTTCTTTTTTTCAGGAACATTGGAAAATGTTTTAGCCAAGAAAAGAAAACCATGAAAGAAGAATTGATTTGCCGTTTGGCATTGACCATGATACCCGAGCTGGGTTCAGTAAAAGCACGCTTGTTGATAGAACATTTTGGCGATGCCGCTGCAGTGTTTTCCGCAAAGAAAAAAGAACTCAGTTGTATTGAAGGCATTGGTGAGCTCTGTGCAAGGCGTTTGAAAGAATGGAATGATTTTCAGGAAGCAGAGGAAGAGATCGCATTTGCAGAAAAACATCAGTTACAGATTTTATTCATTACCGACAAACATTACCCGCAACGTTTATTGCATTGTTATGACCCACCCACAGTTCTCTATTACCGGGGTAATGCGAATGTAAACAGCCAACGCATAATCAGTATTATCGGCACCAGAAATCATACCGAGTATGGCAGGCAGGTTACAGAACAATTAATCGCTTCTTTACAAACACAGAATATCCTGGTGGTAAGCGGCCTTGCATTTGGCATTGATGCGATTGCTCACAAAACCAGTCTTCAATACCAAATACCCACCATTGGTGTATTGGCGCATGGAATAGATACGCTGTATCCGCCTCAGCACAAATCATTGGCGAAAGAAATGTTATTGCAGGGTGGTTTGATCACCGAGTTTAGGAAAAATACAAAACCCGATAAACACAATTTCCCCAAACGCAACCGCATTGTGGCCGGCATGGCAGATGCTACCATTGTGATGGAAACAGCAGTGAAGGGTGGCAGCATGATAACGGCAGAACTTGCCTATAATTATAACCGAGACCTGTTTGCTGTTCCGGGAAAAATTACGGATAGCAAAAGCAGTGGTTGTTTAAAACTGATCAGACAGCATAAAGCCACCTTATTAACCGATGCAGATCAACTCATTGAAACAATGGGTTGGGAGGAGAAGAAAAAAAACATCAAAAAACAAAAGGAATTGTTTATCGAATTAAGTGCAGATGAAAGGATCATTGTGAATTTATTAAAAGACACGGAAGTTACCCCCGTTGATGTATTGTATATAAAAAGCGGCTTGAGCAGCAGTACCGTTGCAGCCTCACTATTAACCCTTGAATTGCAGCATGTGATCTGTTCTTTACCAGGAAAGATGTATAAATTATTATGAGGCGATAAATAATCACTCACTAAAATCATAAAGCGCTTCCTGGTTATCAGTGTGGATCTTCTTTTCCTTTTTTCGCCAGATAATCAGCAACAGCATGGCAACCAATGCAAGAACGGCGGTAAACAGAAAAGCATATTTCAGGTTTTCCAAACGATTTTGATAGATCCATCCTGAAAACAAAGCACCGCTGCCGATACCCAATTCCAATGCAATATAAACAGATGCAACAGCTCGTCCGCGGTGTTCCACTTTACAAAGATCTACTGTCCATGCCATAATAGTTGGGCCGTTCATGCCCACACTAAATCCCAAAACCGAGGCGCTGATAATAACCATGATAATTGAGTGAGCATACGATAAAAGTATCATAGCCAGGATCATGGTAATTGAAGAAACAATCAGCACAATTATCCGCCCATATGTATCCGATGCCTTGCCGGCAACCAAACGGATAACCAGTGAAGCCACCGTATAACATGCATAAAAAAAACCTTTGTTATGGAGTCCCACAGATTCACTCAGATCGGGTGTAAGCGTGATCACACAACCAATAGAAAAACAAAGCAGCAACATGGTAATGGCCGGTCGGACAGCCGTTCTTTCGAATACATCCGATTTTTTGATCAGTAAAAGCCTTGGTGAAAATTTCTGTGGATTGGCCAAGGTTTCTCTTACATTATATAAAATAATTACCGAGCCCAATGCACATACAGAAGAAACGATAAACATGGTATTGTAAGAGAAATCCATTACCAGGTAACTGCCAAATAAAGGTCCGATAGAGGAACCGACAGAATAACCGATTGCCAAGGCACCCAGGGCTTCTCCCCTTTTGGATTCATGCACTACATCTGCACCATAGGCAGAGGTAGCTGTTGGCTTAAAGCCGGTAGAGAACCCATGAAAGAAACGCAGGATCAAAAATCCGCTTATGGTAGTCATAACCGGATATAACAAACTGCACACTACACAAACCAGTGAACCAAAGATCATCACAGGCACCCGGCCAACGGTATCGGTCAACTTTCCGCTAAAGGGGCGGGAGATACCTGCCATTAATGTAAATAAGGCAATGATCAACCCGATATATTTTGCACCGCCCATCCGGGTTAGGTAACCCGGCAGTTCCGGTATCATCATACTAAAACTGGTGCTGAACAAAAAATTACTCGTACAGAGTAACCCAAACTGGAAATTAAAATAAGGCGTATCTGCAGTAGGTAAAGGCCGGGTCATTACTCAAAAGTAAAGACTATTCCTTTTACAGAAGCCCGTGCTTTTTTTATATCCATAACCAACATCCATGGTGCCAGGGGCACCAGATAAAAAGTTTTGGAGCGAATTTGCCCGCCGCACTATCTTTGCACATGGCAATAAGAAATACTTCTCCCCGCAACTCTCCTGCACAATCCAGATTCTTCGGCGAAGGCCTTACGTTTGACGATGTACTGTTGGTGCCTGCTTTCAGCGAAATACTTCCGCGTGAAACAGATATCCGTTCACATCTTACCAAAGATATCATTCTCAATGTTCCTATGCTTTCTGCAGCCATGGATACAGTAACAGAAGCCAGTTTAGCCATTGCCCTTGCCAGGGAAGGCGGGTTAGGTATCCTGCATAAGAACATGAGCGTAGAAAAACAGGCCGAACAGGTTAGGAAAGTGAAGAGAAGCGAGAGCGGCATGATCATCGACCCCATTACTTTATTAATAGATGCTACCATCGGCGATGCTTTGAGGCTGATGAAAGATAATAAGATTGGCGGTATACCCATTGTTGATGCCAACCAGAAACTGGTCGGTATCCTTACCAACCGAGATCTGCGTTTTGAACATGACAAGAGCCGTAAAGTAAAAGAGGTAATGACCAAAGAAAACCTTGTTACCGCACCGGAAGGAACGGATCTCAAAAAAGCAGAAAAAATTTTACGTCAATATAAAATCGAGAAATTACCGGTAGTGAACAGGCAGGGCAAACTGATTGGCTTGATTACTTATCGTGATATACTGCAGATCAGGAATTATCCCAACGCTGTAAAAGACAGTCTTGGAAGATTATTGGTAGGTGCCGCATTAGGCATTACCAAAGACCTGATGGACCGTGCCGGTGCCTTACAAAATGTAGGTGTTGATGTGGTTACCTTAGATAGTGCCCATGGCCATAGCAAAGGCGTAATACAGGCCCTGAAAGCTTTAAGAAAAACTTTTAAACACTTACAGATCATAGCAGGCAATGTAGGTACCGCCGCAGGTGCCAAAGCATTGGCAGAAGCGGGCGCCGATTGCGTGAAAGTAGGTATAGGACCCGGATCCATCTGCACCACAAGAATCGTTGCCGGTGCCGGTGTTCCTCAATTAACCGCAATTATTGAAGCAAGCAATGCCTTAAAAGAAAAAGGTATTCCGGTGATTGCGGATGGTGGTATCCGTTATACAGGTGATATGGTAAAAGCATTGGCAGCCGGTGCCAATGTGGTAATGATGGGAAGTGTATTTGCAGGCGTGGAAGAGAGCCCCGGCGAAACCATTATTTACGAAGGCCGTAAATTCAAAGAATACCGTGGTATGGGCAGCATGGGTGCGATGAGCCAGGGCAGCGGCGACCGTTATTTTCAGGATGTAGAAGAAGACGTAAAAAAATATGTACCCGAAGGTATTGAAGGACGTGTGGCTTACAAAGGAAACCTAAGTGAGATCGTTTACCAATATGTGGGTGGATTACGCGCAGGCATGGGTTATTGCGGTGCTAAAGATATTCTGGCACTACAAAAATCAACCTTTGTAAAAATTACCAATGCGGGTATGAACGAGAGCCATGCGCATGATGTCCATATCACAAAAGAATCCCCGAATTACAGCAGAAAATAAAAGTATTAAATGCAATATGTTAACAAAAGCCGGTTATAGAGCCGGCTTTTGTTTTTGATGGTATCTTGGTTGTGTCACTCTCTTCAACATTGTATACAATACCAGAGCCGGTGATCCCTGCTGCGCATTTTGCGATTCTTACCAAACCTTTCGCTATACGTTTTACGCCAACAACCGCAACACAAACTTGGCATGGCAAAGCACGCTCATGTATATCGCAAGTAAAGGGAGATAACATTTAAAAAACAAATCTGCTGTACCTTTCCAAAAAAAAGGAAGTGAAAAAAAACAGTCTGCTTCTTATACTCATCATCAGCTTATTACTTCAAAGAAGTTTTGCCCAGGACAGTTCCGCACATCTGCGTATCAGTTTACTTACCTGTGGCGCAGGTGAAGACCTGTATTCAACCTGGGGGCATACGGCCATCCGGATCGTGGATAGTGCAAGACAAACAGATATTGTTTACAACTATGGTAATTTTGATTTTCAGGACCCTGATTTCTACTCAAAATTCACACGTGGTAAATTGGATTATTACCTGGCCGCATCCGGTTTTGCAGAATTCATGTATGAATACCAGGTTGATAAAAGAGACGTAACCGAACAGGAACTGAGGCTGACAGAGAATACAAAATTACATATCCGCCGGGTGCTGAATGAAACACTTAACAGCCCCGCAAGGATGTACAAATATGATTTTGCTTATAATAACTGTACCTCACGCGTGAGGGATATACTGATCAATTTGGCAGGACTGCAATTAGAAAAACCCTTGGTTCCTGAGGGAACTACTATCCGTAACATGCTGCATGAATTCCTCGACAAAGGCGGTCAGCCCTGGAGCAAACTCGGCATCGATCTTTTATTAGGCAGCCCGATAGACAGGAAAGTAAACAAAATGGAATCCATGTTCTTGCCGGATTACCTGATGAAAGCCGCAGATAGTTCTACAAATAAGCTGGTAGCCAGAAAAACGATCCTGAACCAGGGAATGCCATTAACACCGGCGCGCAACTGGCCATTATATATTTTCAGTGTGGTAGCATTACTTATTATAGGTACTTCATTGATTAGTACTGGCGTTGCTATTATCCTGATACGTATATTGGATACATTGCTGTTCCTGTTAACCGGCTTACTAGGTTGTTTTATATTGTTTATGTGGTTTGGAACGGATCATAAAGCCTGCGCTGCTAATTACAATCTTCTCTGGGCATTACCCACACATTTTATTGCTGCATTTTTTGTTTGGAAAAAACCAAACCGCTTTACAAAATACTTTACTGCCTGCAGTATACTCTATATTTTATTACTGATTACCTGGTTCTGGTTACCGCAGCAATTGAACCCTGCGTTCATTCCGGTTACCTTTTTATTGTTATTCAGATCTGTACAGTTAAGAAAATAGCATTCATGGAAAAAACCTTGCTATATTATCCTAAAAACATCCTTTCGTACCGAATAGAAGGAAAAGGAAAGCCGGTAGTGTTATTACATGGTTTTGGCGAGGACAGTCATATTTGGGATGAACAGATCTCTTATTTAAAAGATCATTGTTTATTAATCGTTCCGGATTTACCGGGAAGCGGCAAATCCGGTTTGTTAAGTCTTGAGTCTGATCAAACAGCTACTCCAGACCCCACACTCCAGTCTTCAAATTATATCACTATAAATAATTATGCAGATTGTATACAGCTGCTACTTCAACATGAGAATATCAAAACCTGCACAATGCTTGGCCACAGTATGGGTGGATATATTACCCTTGCTTTTGCCGGAAAATATCCTGATCAATTAAATGCATTCGGTTTGGTACATTCCACCGCTTTTGCAGACAGTGATGAAAAAAAGAAGAACCGGGAGCGCAGTATTGCCTTGATAGAAGCGTATGGAGCCTATTCTTTTCTCAAAACAACCATCCCTAATTTATTTGGTGCTGCTTTTAAAGAAACGCATCCCGAAAAAGTAGACGAACTTATCCTTGCTTCCGAATCGTTCACCAAAGAAGCGCTGCAACAATATTACCGGGCCATGATGAACAGGCCCGATGCTAGCGATATATTAAAAGGCAACCACCTACCCATTCTATTCGTAATCGGAACAGAAGATGTAGCTGCTCCTATGGAAGATGTATGGCAACAATCCCGCCTGCCCCTTAATCCGTATATTCATGTACTGCAAGCTATTGGCCATATGGGTATGTGGGAGGCCAAAGATCAAATGAATGAACTCTTATTGGCGTTTATCAATAAAACCTAACCCCAACTGATGAAGAAGCTATTCTTCATAGTTATCCTTTTTATATACACATTACCGGCATTAGCCAGGCATGTGGCGGGGGGTGAATTGTATTATGAGTATGTTGGCCCGGGATCGGTAACCAATACGAGTGTCTATAAAATATCGCTGCGTTTATTCCGCGATTGTGCCTCAAATGGCCCGTTATTAGAGAATGAACAGGTAACGGTAGGCATTTATTCAGACAATATATTATTACTTACCCAGCGCCTCGATCCTGTAGGCGGTATTCAATCCATATTGCTTAATACGGCGGCTTTTCCCTGCCTAGTGGGTAATGTAAATGTTTGTTACCAGTATGGCACCTGGTCGAGTACTGTTTTATTATCGGATAATAACCAGGGCTATACTTTATCAAGAATTGGTTGTTGCCGTGTAGACCAGATTTCAAACCTTGCCGTAAAGACCAATGTAGGCAGTAACTATGTAACCCGCATCCCCGGAAAGAATACACTTCCCACAGGGCATAACAGCAGTCCGCAATTTTTAGTAAAAGACACTGCGCTGGTTTGTGCCAACAAATCTTTTAAGCTCGATTTTGGCGCGGTAGACCCTGATAATGATGTACTCACTTTTGCATTATGCGATGCGTATACGGCCAGCAGCGGCAGTAATAATACACCGCCTGGTACAAGCCTGAATCTGACGTCCCTGCCTTATGCGCCGCCATTTAGCGGTGCTTATCCCTTAGGCACAAAAGTGAATATCAATCCGAGTACAGGGGTTATTAGCGGGATTGCACCGGGGGAAGGAAGTTATGTAGTAAACGTTTGTATCACAGAATGGAGGAATGGAAAAGCTTTTTCAGAACATAGAAAAGATTTTATCCTGAAAGTACAGAACTGCGATATCATTGAAGCCGTACTACCCGAGAAAACAATACAGTGTAATGATTTTAAAGTGCATTTTGAAAATATGTCAACCTCCTCAGCCATTACTGCCTATGAATGGAATTTTGGAGATGCTTCAGGTAAACGCTCCAATGACCCCGTAGTAAATTATACGTATGCTGATACCGGAACCTATAATGCCACCCTTACCGTAAAAGGACCACGAGGCTGTGTAGGTGCCGCCAGCACAACCGTAATCGTATACCCTGGTTTTACACCAGCGTTTACTATACTGGGAAGTTGTTTTTTAAATCCCTTTCAATTTACAGATGCCACTACAGCCAAATATGGAAAGGTAAACAGCTGGTTCTGGAATATGGGTGATGAAGGAACGGATACGGATACTTTCTCCATTAAAAATCCTACATACAAATACCTTGCACCCTCTACAAAAAATGTGAGCCTGGTAGTAACCAGTAGCAAGGGTTGTATAGATAGCTTGCATAAAGACCTTGTGGTTAGTGATAAGCCCTTACTGCAACTTCCTTTCAGGGATACCCTGATCTGCAGCATTGATACCTTAGCTATCCCGGTTTTGAATACAGGTAATTTTGTTTGGACCTCTACCGATACGCATATCCTTTTTGCCAATACGGCAAAGCCATTGGTATTTCCGAAAACCAGTTCCAAATATTATGTTGCAATAGGTGATAATGCCTGTTCAAATCGCGATTCAGTTACAGTCAATGTGTTGCCGTTTGTAAAGGTAACCCTTGGGAATGATACGCTGATTTGTAAAACCGATACCCTTCGTTTACACCCGTATAGCCAGGCGTTGAGTTACCGGTGGACAAGCAGCTCCGGCGAAGTGGTTGCCGCTGAAAAATATCCGGTTGTTAAGCCCCTTGTAAACACAAAGTATTTTGTAACCGCAAACCTGGGTAAATGCCAGGATAAGGATACGGTGCTGGTAAAAGTGGTTCCGCTTCCTACCGCTTTCGCAGGGCCGGATACGACAATTTGTTTCGGCAATCGTTTTCAGTTAGCAGGGACGATGATGGGTTCCTCTGTTTTCTGGACACCCGCCAATAGCCTGATTAACCCCAATACCGTTCGGCCTATTGCCGGGCCTTCAAAAACCACTCAGTATATCATTACGGTTAGTGATACGCTCGGTTGCCCTAAAACCGCAAGTGATACCATAACCGTAGTGGTAATACCCCCTGCAATTGCCAATGCCGGAAGGGATACTTCAGCATTACCGGGCCAGGCCATACAATTGGTCGCCAGTGGCGGGCAGAGATATATCTGGAGCCCGGAAACCTTTTTGAACGATCCGTCTATTTATAACCCGGTTGCTACCATTGGTGAGGGAGTAGATTCTATCCGTTATAAAGTGAGGGTATACAACAGCCAGTTCTGTTATGCAGAAGATGATTTACTGGTAAGGATTTACCGCACGGGGCCGGATATTTTAGTACCGTCTGCCTTTACACCGAATGGCGACGGGAAAAATGATATACTTCGTCCAATAACCATCGGGATTTCCAGGCTTAGCTACTTTAAGGTATATAACCGTTGGGGGCAATTGCTTTACACAACTTCTGAATTTGGGAAAGGATGGGATGGTAAATTTGGAGGTATTGCCCAGCCTGCCGCCACCTATGTATTTGTTACCGAAGGATCCGATTATCTGGGGAAACCGGTTTTCAGGAAGGGAACCTCCGTGCTGATTCGTTAAAATTTAATCTTTCTTCCGCACAGAGGCAGCAATGCCATGGTCGCTTTCGTCTTATCAATAGTTGTTGCAGCTCCGTTAAATAATGATTTACAAGACATTAAATAATAGTACAAATTGTACATTCACGGCTTATTATTGTAAATATTGACCAGAACCGGATACTAAAAATGCTGATTGGGAAGCATAAATAAGATGAAGAAAATTGTTGCCTTATTTATAGTTGTATTAATCACCCAGCAAGGATTTGCCAATCACCTGAAAGGAGGATGGATACAATATGCCTATATCGGGCCGGGAGCATCAGCCAACACATCCAAATACCAGATCACTATCCGTCAATACCTGGATTGCAACTCTACAACGGCGCAGAGAGATGCGAATGTTTTCATGGGTATTTTTGATGGCAGTTCCAATCAATTAATCAAAACAGTAACCATTCCAAAATCCGGTACAGATAATCCGAATAAAACTTCATATAGCCCATGTATATCCCAGCCGCCACCAAAGGTTTGTTACCTGATTGATATTTATACAACTACTATCGAACTTCCGGATAATACAGCTGGGTATACCCTTACGGTTCAGCGTTGCTGCCGGATTATCGGTATTCAGAATCTTGCGGGCAATTCCAATGATATTGGTATCAGCTATACAACCAAAATTCCGGGCACGATAAATGGCATCAGTTATGCTAAAAACAATAGTCCTGTTTTTGCACAAAAGGATACCGCATTGATCTGTTTCAATACCCCATTTGTTTTTGATTTCAGCGCCACGGATGCTGATGGCGATCAATTAAGCTATGCGTTCTGTGATGGCCTGACAGGGGGGTCTAATACTTCTGCAGGCGCCTTGCCCAATCCGCCTGACAAACCGCCTTACGGAAATGTTCCCTATTTAACGCCAACCTATACAGGTTCGTCACCTTTAGGCTCGCAGGTAAGCATTGATTCGCGAACGGGTATTATTTCCGGTATTGCTCCTTCGGCAACGGGCGATTATGTTGTTTCGGTTTGTGCGAGTGAATTCAGAAACGGCGTTTTAATCGGTACCACAAAAAAAGAGATTCATGTTACCGTAGCCAACTGTTCTATTTCGGCAGCAGCTTTAAAACCAACCTATATTACCTGTAACGGAACCAGTTTGCGATTCCAGAATGAATCATCCAATTCCAATATTTCTTCTTACTTGTGGGACTTTGGTATTCCTTCACTAACCACAGATACTTCAACCAGTCCAACACCTACTTATGATTATCTGCAGAGTGGAAAGGATAGCGGAACATATACGGTTAAGCTGAAAGTTTCTTCGTCCAGCGGCTGCCAGGATTCTGCCACCGCTCAGGTAAAAATCTACCCAGGCTTCATACCTAACTTCACTATAAATGGAACCTGTTTTATCAACAGCTATAAATTCTTTGATGCTACAAAAAGCAAATATGGATCGGTAAACAGCTGGTCATGGGATTTTGGCGACAGCACGACATTGGCCGATACGGCACACAGTAAAGATTCTGCATGGAAATATCCTGCACCTACCAATGCCTCCGTAAAACTAGTGGTAACCAATACCAAAGGTTGTATTGATACGATTACCAAATCCATACCCATATTGGATAAACCCTCCTTATTACTCCCTTTCAGAGATACATTGATATGCAGCATTGATACTTTAATCTTACAAGCCAATATCAGCAGCGGGTCTGTTTTGTGGACACCCATGAATGGACCGAATAAAACGAGGATACTGAATGCAAACAGCACGTCACCATTGGTATTCCCTAAAGACACAACAAGGTATTATGTTTCGGTAAATGATAATGGCTGTATGAATACAGATTCGGTCAATGTGAATGTATTAAAATTCATCGCGGTAAAAGCGGGCGTTGATAGTGGCGTCTGTAAAACAGATACATTCCGCTTACACCCTGTTAGTGATGCACTGAGTTATGTTTGGACCGCCTCTACCGGTGAAAAAGTACAGAATATCAAAAACCCCTTGGTAAAGCCTTTATCGCTTACAAAATATTCAGTGATTGCCAACCTGGGCAAATGCCAGGCTACAGATGCTTTTACGGTAAAAGTAGCCCCGTACCCTGCTGCCAGTGCCGGAGCAGATACAACCATTTGTTTTGGCTCACGTGTACTGATCCAAGGCAGCGGTACCGGTTCTGTTTTTTCGTGGAGCCCAACCAATTCGCTGATCAACGAGAATACCTTAACACCTATTGCCGGGCCAACAAAAACAACGGCTTACATACTTACGGCAACAGATACGGTTGGCTGTCCAAAACCCAAAACAGATACCATTATTGTTACGGTTATTCAACCCATACATGCATATGCAGGGGCTGATACAGTTGCCGTTCCCGGTCAGCCGCTGCAACTAATGGCCAGCGGGGGAAGCAGTTATTTATGGGATCCGCCCAGTTTCTTAAACGATCCCGCCAAGGCTAATCCCATAGCTACTTTTGACGGAACGATTGATTCTGTAACCTATACCGTAAAAGTTAGTGAGGGCAAGTGTATGGCAACCGATCAAATAACGGTAAGGATATATAAAAACGGGCCGGATATTCTAGTGCCTTCCGCTTTCACACCCAATGGCGACGGCAGGAATGATGTAAGCAGACCGATTTTATTAGGTATTGTAAGATTGAATTATTTTTCGATTTATAACCGCTGGGGACAACTCGTATTTACGACCAGTGAAGTTAACAAAGGATGGGATGGTAATTTTAGCGGAACCGCACAGCCGGCAGGCACATACGTATACCAGGCGGCTGGAACAGATTTTACAGGAAAAGCTATTTTGAAAAAAGGAACAGTGGTATTGATCAGGTGATTACGGGAATCATGAGAAAACAGATATCGATATATGATTCACAACTGACGATACCCATTTTATTTTCCAACCATATAAACCTCCTTACAGTACATTCGCATAATATTATATAGCTATGGAAAAGATCATACTCATCACAGGCGCTACTTCCGGTTTTGGAAAAGCGATGGCAGAAAAATTTGCAGCGGGTGGCTGGAACTGCATTATCACAGGACGAAGAGCAGACAGGCTGGAAATATTGGCAGGTTCTTTACAAACACAATATGGCATACAAACCTTATCGCTTGTATTTGATGTACAAAAAAGAGAAGAAGTATTTTCCATACTGGAAAAATTACCTGCAGCATGGCGGAATATAGATGTACTGGTAAATAATGCAGGGCTGGCTTTAGGCCGTGACAGTTTCGACAATGCCAATTTAGACGATTGGGATACCATGATTGATACCAATGTAAAAGGTATGATGTATGTAACCAAAGCGGTGTTGCCTTATATGACCGTAAGAAAAAAAGGCCATATCATCAATATGGGATCTGTTGCGGGGAAAGAAGTGTATAAAGATGGTAATGGTTATTGCGCCAGCAAATTTGCAGTAGATGCCTTAAGTAAATCTATGCGGATTGATCTGTTGCCCCATCGCATTAAAGTAACTGCAATACATCCCGGTGCGGCCGAAACAGAATTTGCACTGGTACGTTTTAAAGGTGATGCAGAAAAAGCCAAACAGGTTTACGATGGCTATACGCCTTTGTATGCAGAAGATATTGCAGATATCGCTTTCTATTGCGCCAGTTTACCAGAGCATGTTTGTATTAACGACCTGGTAGTTACCTGCACGGCACAGGCGGATGCGATTTATTTTCACAAATAGTCTGGAGTTAGAAGTTAGAAGTCCGGAGTAGAAAAAGATGATTACTCCAGACTCCTAACTTTTAACTCTTAACTCTTTCAAAGCGGCTTCATAATCTTCCAAAATCTCTTTCACTACTTCTGCTGCCGGTTTTATTTCGTTTATTAATGCGCTCACCTGTCCTATTTCCAGTTCTCCTTCTGTAAGGTTTCCTTCAAACATACCTTTTTTGGCGCGTGCGTGGCCAAGGATCTGTTTTAATTCTTCTTTATCAGCGCCCGCTAATTCTGCGGTGTGTACAATATCAGAAAATGGATTTTTCAATAACCTTACCGGCATCAGTTTTTTCATACTTAATAAAGTATCCCCTTCTGCTGCTTTGATCACCGCCTCTTTAAAAGCCATGTGTGATGAAGCTTCGGGCGTGCACACAAAACGACTGCCTATCTGTACAGCCTCGGCGCCCAATACCATCGCAGCCAACATTTGTCTGCCCGTAGCAATTCCGCCAGCAGCTATCAAAGGAATTTGCACGGCAGCCCTTACCAGAGGAACCAAAACCATCGTTGTGGTTTCTTCCCTTCCATTATGTCCGCCGGCTTCAAAGCCTTCTGCCACCACTGCATCGCATCCGGCATCTTCTGCTTTTTTGGCAAATCTGCTGCTGCTGACTACATGCACTACTTTTATGCCTTTCTCTTTTAAAAAACCTGTCCATGTTTGCGGATTACCGGCACTGGTAAAAACAACCGGCACTTTTTCTTCCACAATCATCTTCATGATCTCTTCAATGTTGGGATACATCAACGGAACATTCACGCCAAACGGTTGATCGGTTGCTGCTTTGCATTGCCGAATGTGTTCACGTAAAACATCGGGGTACATACTTCCTGCGCCAATTAGTCCCAATCCTCCGGCATTGCTAACGGCACTGGCCAGTTTCCAGCCGCTGGCCCAGACCATTCCGGCCTGCACTATTGGGTATTGTATATTAAAAAGTGATGTTATGCGGGAAGGCATGAATTTGAAAATTTGAGGATTTGAAAATTTGAAAATTTGAGGATTTGAAAATTTGAAAATGGACCTCACATAATCAACCCTCTCCTGAATGCATCGGTTAATTACTATTCATCAGGATTCTAACAGAATTACGTAATATGAAGATGCAGGTATTTTCATATTAGCAATTACCCAAAATCAATTTCCGTATTATCCCCAATATTCAAACTCCGGCTCAATCCTTTTACAGATGCATCACTGCCGATAAGGGAGTTATCTAATACTACTTCATACAAATTGGTGTAAGAGCCAATAATGCTGTCGCGGATAATAGAATGTTTGATGGAAGTGTTGGCGCCAATGGCCACGTGCGGCCCAATGATGGCATTAGATATGTCACAACCCGGCGCAATACTTACGGGTGGGATAATGATGGTGTCTTTAAAACCGTGCTCACCGGTAATATTACCACCAAATTTTTTTAAGAGCGTGGCATTACTTTCCAGCAGGGTTTCTTTCTTACCGCAATCGAACCAGTTCTTCACTTTAAACGACTGGAATTTTGCACCCCGTTTGATCATGCAATCCAAAGCATCGGTCAGGTTATACTCACCAAAGGTTTTGATATCCTGCGTGAATAGGTGGTGCAGGCATTCAAAAAGAAAATGCGTTTCTTTTATCTTATACAAACCCACCAATGCCATATTACTTTTGGGAATGGCCGGCTTTTCAACAACCTGTTCAATAAACCCGTCATCACCAACAGATGCTACGCCAAAATTTCTTGGGTCATCTACTTTCTTAATGCCCAACATGCTATAAGGACTGTTCACTACTTCCTTTACATCATACTCACAAATCGTATCGCCCAGGGCAACAAATACTTCATCTTCACCAACAATATTGCGGGTAAGTTCTATTGCATGCCCGGTGCCATGGCGTTCGTTCTGAAAAACAAAATGGGTAATAAGATCAGGGTAGGTCTGTTTTACATAGTCCTGGATCTTCTCTCCCAAATAGCCCACAATAAAAATAAATTCATTGATACCGGCTTCGTGTAACTGGTCTACGATAAAACTAAGAATGGTTTTACCGGCAATCGGTATCAATGCCTTGGGTTGGGTATAAGTGTGCGGCCTTAATTTAGTACCAGCTCCGGCCACGGGTATAATCGCTTTCATGGGGGTCTTTGATTTGGGAAATAGTGCCGGTTCTTTATTCACATTGCCTTTGCGCCTGTCAACCACATTTCCACGAGGGCGCAAAATAGGAAAATCTGGCTAGAGGGCAAGGTTTGGGGACAAGATTCAAGCCATAAGAATACAAGAACCCAGGTTCAAGGCCCAATCATCGGGAATAATGATGT
Source organism: uncultured Sediminibacterium sp. (assembly GCA_964519475.1). Classification (GTDB taxonomy): domain Bacteria; phylum Bacteroidota; class Bacteroidia; order Chitinophagales; family Chitinophagaceae; genus Sediminibacterium. The sequence continues at coordinate 168,436 of CAZFKE010000002.1, read as the reverse complement.
TTATCTATTGATAATCAGCTGGTTAAATTAATTTTTTGAACTGCGGTTTATTCACACACTTCTCTCCTGAATCTTAAGACTGGAAACTGGAACCTTGGTTTCTTGGACTTATCTTTGCGCAAAATCAACGAATAATGCAAAGAGATACCCTGGTTTTTGACCTGATCAAACAGGAACTGGAAAGACAACGTCATGGAATTGAACTGATTGCCTCTGAAAACTTTACCAGTTTACAGGTAATGCAGGCTATGGGTGGGGTGATGACGAATAAGTATGCGGAAGGATATCCTGGTCGACGTTATTATGCCGGTTGTGAGATTGTAGACCAGACCGAGCAATTGGCGATAGACCGTTTAAAACAGATCTTTCAGATAGCGTATGCCAATGTGCAACCGCATAGCGGCGCTCAGGCCAATGCAGCAGTAGCTTTGGCCGTTCTGCAACCCGGCGATGCAATTTTAGGGCTTGACCTTAGCATGGGCGGTCACCTTACGCACGGTTCGGCCGTTAACTACAGTGGCAAATTATATAAACCACATTTTTATGGCGTAACGCGTGAAGCGGGTTTGGTTGATTATGAAATGCTGGAAGCCAAAGCACGTGAAGTAAAACCTAAAATGATCATTTGTGGAGCAAGTGCTTATAGCCGTGATTGGGATTATGCACGCATCCGAAAAGTAGCTGATGAAGTAGGCGCATTGGTGATGGCAGATATTGCACACCCCGCAGGTTTGATCGCTAAGAAATTATTAAATGACCCGTTTGATCATTGTCATTTTGTAACGTCTACTACGCATAAAACTTTGCGTGGTCCACGTGGCGGTATCATTATGATGCGCAAAGATTTTGAGAACCCGTTTGGTTTGAAAGATGTAAAAGGCAATATTCGGATGATGAGCAACCTGATGGATATGGCTGTATTTCCGGGTATACAAGGCGGTCCACTCGAACACGTGATTGCGGCCAAAGCCATTGCCTTTGGTGAAATTTTAAGTGATGCGTTTACGGATTATGCTAACCAGGTAATTAAAAATTCGCAGGCATTGGCCAAAGCTTTGGTTGCTAAAGAATACCAGATCATCAGTGGCGGAACGGATAACCATTTGGTTTTGATTTATCTGCGCAATAAAAACTTCAGCGGT
>CAZFKE010000002.1:140586-167284 GCA_964519475.1 uncultured Sediminibacterium sp. | reverse complement strand
GCCGAGCAGGCATTGGTGTTGGCAGATATTACCGCCAATAAAAACATGGTGCCTTATGATGATAAGAGCGCGTTTGTAACATCAGGCATCCGCCTTGGCGTTCCTGCTATTACCACTCGGGGTATGAAAGAAGAACATATGGATTTTGTAGTAAATGCCATCGACAAAGTATTGATGAACGCAGACGACACCCATATCCTGAATGCCGTGAAGAAAGAGGTAAATGATTTTATGACACAATTTGTTTTATATCCAGAGCTGGGATAAAATAGTTAAAGAGGTTAAAAGCGGTTAAATCAGTATACGTATACCAACTTTACCTTTCAATTTTAGTATATGATACAACGTTTGCAAACACTTTGGTTACTGATGGCTTCTTTACTGGCATTTGCCGGATTAAAGCTGTCTTTTTTCAGCGGTAATATCGTGGTGGAGAATGTGAAGCAGTACCAGCAGTTCACAGCTATGAGTAGTATTATTTTAATGATCCTTACCGTGGCGGTTGCCATAGCTTCTTTGATCACTATCTTCTTATATAAAAACAGGAAACTACAACTGAAAATTGCCTCTGCTGTTCTTTTTGTTTCTTTATTGAACCTTCTTCTGTATTATTTACAAACAAAGAATTTTGTTCCCGGCGAATGGTCATTTGATTTGACCAGTTCACTGTCTGTTGCCATTCCTTTTGTATTGCTATTCGCAATCAGAGGAATCTATACAGACGAGAAATTGGTAAAGAGTGTAGACAGATTAAGATAGCTTTTTGCCACAGTGTACAAAGATTGGCACAGGTAAAAGCCGCAGATTCTCAGATTGATTTATAAATCTCGAATCTGCGGCTTACTTATTTATGAAAGAAATTTTCCTGTATAACTTTCCTTAACTTTTTTCATTCCCGCCGGTATGCCTGCATAAACAAGGTTACCGCCTGCATCTCCTGCTTCAGGGCCAAGGTCGATGATCCAGTCGGCGGATTTGATCACATCGGTATTATGTTCAATTACAATTAGAGAATGCCCTTGCTCAATCAACGCATTAAAAGAAGCGAGTAATTTTTTGATATCATGAAAATGCAAACCCGTAGTGGGTTCGTCAAAAATGAACAGCATATGCCCGATGCCCTTTCCTTTACCTAAAAAGCTGGCGAGTTTTACGCGTTGTGCTTCGCCGCCACTTAATGTGTCGCTACTTTGACCAAGTTTGATGTAGCCCAGGCCCACATCCTGCAAAGGTTGTATCGCATTTCTGATAGGCTTTTCATCAACAAAGAAATCAATGGCTTCATCCACGCTCATCTCCAGTACATCGAAAACACTTCTCCCTTTATATTGAACTTCCAGCACTTCTTCTTTAAACCGTTTACCAGCGCAGGATTCACAGGTAAGGTGTACATCTGCGAGGAACTGCATTTCAACCACCTGCTCACCTTCGCCTTTACAGGTGTCGCAGCGGCCGCCATCCACATTAAAAGAAAAATGTTTAGGTTGAAAGCCCCGTGTTTTCGATAAGGCTTGCTTCGCAAACAAATCGCGGATATGATCGTAGGCTTTGATATAAGTAACCGGGTTACTGCGTGATGATTTACCAATGGGGTTTTGATCTACCATTTCGATCTGTGAAATATAATCTATATCACCACTGATGTTTTTATGCAGACCTACTTTCTCAGAAAACTCACCTTTTATTTTCTGTAAGGCGGGAACCAGTATCTGCTTGATCAAGGTAGTCTTACCACTTCCGCTAACACCACTTACCACGCATAAAGTATTTAATGGAAATTCTACAGTGATGTCTTTCAGGTTATTCTGTCTTGCACCTTCCACTTGTATACTTCTGTTCCATTTACGAATGGTTTTGGGTGCGTCAATACTGAGTTTACCCGTTAAGTATTTCCCGGTGAGGCTCTCTTTGTTGGCAACAATCTCATCATAATTTCCTACGGCTACTACTTCCCCACCTAAATGAGAAGCGAGTGGGCCCATATCAATAATATAATCTGCTTCGCGCATCATCATCTCATCATGTTCAACCACCACTACAGTATTGCCCAGATCGCGTAATGATTTTAATACGCTGATCAATCTTACCGTATCACGCGAATGCAAACCGATTGAAGGTTCGTCCAATATGTATAATGAATTGGTAAGGTTGCTTCCCAAACTTCTTGTTAGCTGAATCCGCTGGCTCTCCCCGCCACTTAATGAATTGGCCAAACGGTTCAACGTAAGATAGCCTAAACCCACATCTATCAAGGTTTGCAGGCGTTGATGAATTTCTATCAAGATCCTTTTTGCCACCTGTTTATCGTGCTCAGAAAGTTGTAATTCATTAAACCATGTTTTCAGGTCTTTTACCGGCAACTCACATAACTCGCCAATATGTTTTCCGGCTACTCTTACATACAATGCTTCTTTCCGTAAACGATAGCCTTTGCAATCCGGGCAATTCGTTCTTCCGCGATAGCGGCTCAACAGCACACGGTATTGGACCTTATATAAATTCTGTTCTACTTCTTTAAAAAAATCATCAATACCCTGTACATGGCCTTCTCCCGTCCATAATTGTGCGTATTGTTCTTTCGTCAAATCAATAATGGGTTTGTGAATAGGAAACCCAAATTTTCCGGCACCCTTTACAAACTGCTCGCGCCACCAGCCCAGCTTCTCTCCTTTCCATGGAGCAACCGCACCTTCATAAACACTTAAACGTTTATCAGGGATCACCAGGTCGGCATCAATACCCAATACCTGGCTAAAACCCTCGCAGGTTGGACAGGCACCGAAGGGATTGTTAAAAGAAAATAAGTTGGGAACCGGCTCTTCAAACTGTATACCATCAAGTTCAAATTTATTACTGAAATGTATAAGCCTGGTTCCGTCCACTTCTATATACATTTCTCCTTCGCCTTCATAAAACGCTGTGCCGATGGAATCGGATAAGCGGTGAAGGTCGTCTTCTTCAAAAGATTTGGTTACTACACGGTCTATCAAAACATAAGTCTGGAGTTTGGAGTCTGGAGTCTGGAGTTGTTTTTTAAGTTCATTGTCCGGCAGTTCGAGCAATTCTTCAATTCTCGCAATAACTCCAGACTCCAAACTTTTAACTCCAGACTGCCTTACGTACATTCTAGAAAAACCTTTCTGCATCAGAATATTCAATTCCTCTCTGGTTTCTCTTTTCGCGTGTTGTTTAAAAGGAACAATGATCACCACTTTGGTGCCATCTTTCATTTTTTGAATAGCTTCTGCCACATCCGCTACATCATCTTTCTTCACTTCTTTACCGCTGATGGGTGAAATGGTTTTTCCGGCACGGGCAAACAAAAGACGCAGGTAATCGTAGATCTCCGTCATACTACCTACCGTACTGCGGGGTGTGCGGGTGATCACTTTCTGTTCTATGGCAATGGCGGGACAGAGACCTTTGATATAATCTACATCCGGCTTCACCATCCTCGCCATGAACTGTCTTGCATAAGCACTAAGGCTTTCTGCATAACGGCGCTGGCCTTCGGCAAAAAGTGTATCAATGGTTAATGAAGATTTACCACTGCCCGATACACCGGTAACCACAATCAATTTATTTCGGGGAAAGCTAACGGTAACATTCTTGAGATTGTGTACCCTTGCACCTTTCACAACTATATCGCCACCCGATTCGATCACGGATGCTAATTTATGAGTCTTCGTTTTCGTTGCCATACTGTTCAGCAAATTAAACATATTATTGACGGTTATGTTTAGAAACCTCGCATATAAAACGTCTTTTCGCTGTATCGATAGCGGAACATGGAAACATCAAAAATGTGCATAACCTCACCCCCTTAAAATCATCTTTTCCACAAAAAAGTACAGATATGAAAAGATGTATAATTTGTTATTGAATTATAATGAGTTAGTGCACGGGCACTCAACCAAAAGTTTTATCCATATTCTGAATTTGCTGAATTCTGACTCAAACAAGTAATTATGAGAACATTGGACCAAGCGTCTGATACAGATTTGATAAGGGCATTCCAGGACGGCGATACCGCCGCTTTTGAAACCCTTATCTACCGCTATAAGGATAAGGTATACTCATCTATTCTTTTTTTTGTGAAAGATACTTACTTGGCTGAGGACCTGTTCCAGGATGTATTTATCAAGATCATCGATACCCTTAAGAATAAGCGATACACTGAAGAGGGAAAGTTTTTGCCTTGGGCCTTGCGTATTGCCCATAACCTTTGTGTGGATTATTTCAGGAAGGTAAAACGAACGCCTGCCATTAAGACCAGCGATAACCAGGATATTTTTGAATTGTTACAGGTATATGAGGAAGGCCCCGATAGTAAGATCATGCAGGGACAGAGCCATGAACGTGTTCGCAAAATGCTGGAGCTGTTGCCTGAAGAGCAGCGAGAGATCATTGTATTACGCCATTTTGCCGATATGAGTTTTAAAGAGATCGCTTTGATCACCAATTGCAGTATCAATACGGCTTTGGGGCGTATGCGCTATGGATTGATCAATTTGCGGAAGATGATGGTGGAGAAGCAGATTGCTTTGTAAGAGACTACGCCTGGAAAATATGCTAACTATTTGCGCCTTGTGTCTTTGCAGAAACTTTCACGCAACTACACAAAGGCGTAACGAGTGCAGATTACTTATTGGCGGAGAAAGCTTCTTTACCGCACTGTAACCATTGCAGATACTCTTTCACATCTGGCGTATAACCAACCGGATTGTTCATCAGTTTTTCGTTGTTATCGATAATCACATACAAAGGCTGGGTAGATTGCCCGAAGTTTTCCGTCTGGAACGTGGCCCATTTATCACCGATGCTGATAATATCTTTGGTATTGTTATCTTTTAACGTATAAGTAAAGCGCTTTTCTGCAGGCAATTTTTCTTTATCATCCACATATAGAGAAACAAGGATGAAATTCTCTTTGATATAATTATATACGGCAGGATCTGTCCATACATTCTCTTCCATCTTACGGCAATTCACACAGGCCCAGCCGGTGAAATCGATCAATAAAGGTTTGTGCTGGTCTTTGGCTAACTGGAATGCTTTTTCATAATCATTGATTACATTGGCTTCCAGTCCTTTGCCATGCACATTCTCTTTTCCATAAATACTGTAACTGAATGGTGGCGGAAACCCGCTTAAGAATTGCAGATTGGCATATTTGGTTTGGGTAATGCCGGGAATCAAATATAAAGTGAACAGGAGTGCCATTACGCCAAGCAATTTTCGTCCGTTACCTATCTTCATGCCTTTATAATCGTGTGGCAAACGAAGGACTCCGAAAAGATAGAGTGTTAATCCGCTTCCGATCAGTATCCAGATCCCGATAAATACTTCACGTTTTAATAAACCCCAATGCATTACCAGATCGGCATTGGATAAGAATTTGAAAGCGAGGGCAAGTTCTAAAAATGCCAGCACTTTTTTAACGGTATCTAACCAGCCACCTGATTTGGGGAGCGATTGCAACCAGTTAGGAAATATTGCAAACAAAGCAAAGGGCAATGCCAATGCCAAACCAAAACCGGCAAGGCCCGATGTTAACTGCCATGCCCCGCCACTGATCGATCCTACCAATAAGGAACCGAGAATCGGGCCGGTACAGGAAAAAGAAACGATAGCGAGTGTTACCGCCATAAAGAAAATACCGACAATACTTCCCAGTCCGCTTTTTGAATCTGCTTTACTGGCAATATTACTTGGCAGTGTTATTTCAAAATAGCCAAAGAAAGAAATGGCAAAGAATATGAAGATGATAAAGAATACAATATTCAGCCATGAATTGGTTGAGATATTATTAAAGATCTCCGGCTGCACATTTCCAAGAATATGAAAAGGAACGCTGGCCAGTAAATAAATTAAAAAGATAAAGAAGCCATATAATACACCGTTACGGATAGCCTGTTTACGGTTATTGGCTTTTTTTGTAAAGAAAGAAACCGTAACCGGTATCATCGGGAATACACAGGGCGTAAGCAATGCGATCAATCCGCCTAGAAAGCCTAAGAAAAAAATAGACCATAAGCCACTGCTTACAATATCATTCTTCTTGCCACAATCTTTCACAGGCTTATTAAGATCTATCGTTGTTAGTTTAATACGCTTGCTGTCTGCAGCAACTGCGGCACCTCCTTCAAGCGTTACTTCAAACACCTGTTCCTGCGGAACAAACTCATCGGCTTTACCCAGGTTTGCAGATAGGGTTCCTTTTAAGGTACCCGGAATAAATCCATCGATCTTTATTGTTTGTTTTATTTCAACCTCATTCGTAAAAACATTTACTTTCTTTTTATCAAAAATGGCATCGGTAATAGTCTCTGCCGCTTTATTATAAGTAACCATTGCCTGCGGTAAGGCTTTTTCGTAATTGGGTGTAAACCTGGGTGCTTCTAATCCTTCAACAGCGGTATTGTTTCCATACAAATGCCAACCGGCAGGGATAGTTGTTTTGGCCGTCAGTTCATACAACCCGTTACCGGTTTTTCTGGATTGTACCTGCCATTTTAATAAACTATCGTTTTGTGCAAAAACCAACAGGCACGACAAAACAGCTACCAAAGAGAAAAGTATTTTTTTCATTGTACCCGGATTATTGAAGTTTCAGATCGAATGATTTTTTTACCGGGGGCAGGCATTGGCTTTCATCGCAAACCATGTATTCAACCGTGCCGCTCACACTGGTTTTTATATTGCCTTTTACTTTTACGGTTTGTATAAAAACCACTTTTTCAGAATAGTAGAGAACATTGGTATTAAAATTCTTATCGAATACTTTTTCCAGTTTACCCTGTTCCTTTACAGTACCTGTTTTTGTTACCAGTGGATTGGCTTTAAAACTGATGGTTGTAGGAACCGGGCCACCTTTACCCGTATTCTGAGAATATATATGCCATGGGTGTTCTACCGTAGCCGTAAGTATTAATTCATAGGTGCCTGCTGATTTTTTTTTGGCTTCGTAATTCCAGCTTACAGGATTCTTCATCTGGCTGAAAGCCATCATAGATATAAAAGCAGTCAAAAAAGTAAGGGCCGTTTTTTTCATACAAACATTTCAATTTAATAGGTAGACGTGAGACGATGTGTTGCCTTACAAGTAATGTGTTAACTCAATCCTAACAAGGCGAATACTTTTTTTCCATCAAGATTGCTCATGGCTTCCGAAGAAGCGCGCTCCGGATGCGGCATCATACCAAATACGTTATTCTGTTTATTGCGGATGCCCGCAATATTCCGGATGGCTCCGTTAGGGTTAGCCATATCATTGATACTTCCATCTTCATTACAATAACGGAAGATCACCTGCCCGTTGGCTTCCAGTTCATTCAGGGTAGCTTCATCTGCATGGTACCTTCCTTCACCGTGAGCAACAGGAATCTTCAGGGCTTCTCCCTCATGGTTCTTTATATAAACATTCTTACACACAAATTGTTGATTGGCATTCTGTAATAAAACGCCTGGTAACAATCCACTCTCGCATAAGATCTGGAAACCATTACAAACACCCAATACTTTACCGCCTTTATTGGCAAATTCGATCACACTTTGCATCATTGGGCTAAAACGGGCAATGGCACCGCAACGGAGATAATCGCCATAAGAAAAACCACCCGGTAGCACAATACAATCCTCGGTTGTAAACATACTCAGGTCTTTATCTTTGTGCCATAGCATAACCACTTCTTTACCTAAGTCCTGCTGCAGGGCATCCTGCATGTCTCTATCGCAGTTAGACCCCGGGAAAACAACAACGCCAAACTTCATATAATTATTTTTTGTATTGGATAGCTGAGAATCCGATATGGCTTCAAAGGTAATATCTGCCCGGTTAACAGGTGGCTAATTTTTGAGGAATAACCAGTTATTGTAAGCAATAACCAATATACACATCCAAAAAAGGATATTGGGGAGTATTAACCTGCGGGGATAAGAAAATACATTTCCGGCAAAAGCGCCCAGAGGTACCAATACCATCATCGCCGATTCCAACCCTGCATGTAAGAAGATAAAGGGAATGGGTAAGAGGATAAACAGCATTACCGCCATTACCCCCCAGTTCTTGCGGATCTGGATAATCATCCGTTTATTGGATAATTGCCAATAATACAATCCGGCCAACAAAACAAAGGCCAACACAGATAAGCTAACCATCAACTGCGGGCTCCCATGTGCCACTGGCAGGTTTACCTGAAGTGAGGGAAGGAAGGAAGAAAAGTTCCTGGCCTGGTTATTCAAAAACAACCAGGAGAATAAAAAATAATACGGCACCAGTACACCCATTAACAGGATTAACCATTCTGCCAGGCTGAAAGGCCTTACAACCGCCAATGCAAACAATACGACAAGGATCAAGATTGCGGTTGGGTGATAACAAACCACCGATAAACCAACGATCAGGCCGGTATTGAAAAGCAATGTTTTGGGTGAAGGATGATTGTAAAGCCTGCTTAATTTAATAAAGATCCATAGCAACAGAAAATTAGCCACCAGTGCGGAAGAAATACTGCACCACTGGGTAAATATGCCGGTAAGCAGTACATAAGCCATGGCTGTAGTATAGTTATTCTGCTGAAACATACGCAGATCGTTCAGCACCATATTTAAACGGATGGCCTGGATGAGCACCAGCATATGATAAAATAAAAACAAAACATTTTGTGGCTGGGCAGATATATAATTGTGCAACAGGGTGGAAAGAACCCCGTCATTATTATTATAAATCACCAGGGGTACATTCACAAAAAAGTGAAGGTGCACAGCAATGCTTAGAATAACCAGAAAAAAGATATTGATGATCGATTTATCTCTGAAAAGGAAGACCACGCGTTAGATATTAAAATTCAAGTTTGGCGAAACAGGTGAATCCACGATATTGACAAGGAACAATGGCCTGGCGTACCCCGATCTGTTTGGCATGTCTTGGCATAAAATCATATCCTTTATCCAGGTTCTTAAAAGTGGGGGTTCTGTCTACCTGTCCTGACGGCGAAATGGTTTGATCCGAAAGGATCATCGATCTTTTTTCCTGAATATTAAAAATAAAATGCAGCTGGTCTCCTGTATTAAACAGCCCAAAGCCGATATAATTATCGGTATTGTCATCGTACTGCGCTTTACGGATCACATTACTCCATTCCATTTTACCGCTGGGCTCAAAAGAAATAACCGCCAGGTTATCGGCAAAATAACGGGTTAGGGTATTCGGGTTATTATAAATGCTGGAACGCCACCATGGGTAATAACCTACCGGGCTGCTCCATGTATAATAATCTATCGGCGACCAATAAGGTGACCCATATAAATAATCCCAACGATTCAATGTATTACCGCGGGAGCTTGTGTAGGCAGATTCTGCCACTACAATAAACCCGCCATCTTTACGCATAATCAGGTTCTTCAGAAAGTAATCATTGAACGCCGTTTTGCTTCCGCCCTCACCTTTGGCATCTTCCCTGAATTCGTCTGAGAACAGGGTAGTGGCATTCAGCATTTCTTTGTTCTGCAGTTTATCCCAAAGCACATAGTACAAACCTTCAATATTTCCACGGCGTTGTTTACTGAGGAAAGATGTGATCACATAATGCTTATTGATATTATCCGCTTTGATCCGGATATCATCCAGATAAATACTGGGCAGTTTCAGATCCGTAATGGTATACGTGTCAGACGAAGCTGTTTTAAGCATCAGGCTGATCTTATTGATATTATCATTGGATGCGGTACCCGATGCCCGCACACAGGCAAGGTCTCCATCATTATCCAGCGTAAATTCTGATAAAAAATCGTTTCGTTGCGGCATGCTTACCGCGAGTTTTGTTTTTTTCAACAACGTTAGTTCCTTATTGAAAAGACAGGTGGTAAGTATATGCGATTTGTCATTTTTGGTATTGATCTTAAATACCATGATCTTCTGCTTATCCTCGCTATTAATAAAAGAATAGATCTTGTTGTTGGATGAATAATGAATATCTTCTGTAGAATCCAGCAGCACGGGTTCGCCCATTTTTTTACCGGAGGCATCCAGTTTTACAGCCATACAATACATAGCACTTCTTTTCTGGTATTGATAGATCATGTAAGCATAATCTGAATAAGCCAGAAAATCTGTACTCAAAACCCGGTAGTTGATATAGTCGAGACGGGTTTTTTCTACCAGTTTCATATCGGCATCATAGGTGGAGATATAATTCAGGTCGCGGTAATTCTTATACACCAGCACTTTCCCGCTGATCTTACCCAGAACCTCAAAATTGAGGGTACGGGGATCATCCTTTTCCGGCTCGGAATAGGTGATTTTCTGGGCTGATCCGTTCAAAAAAGCAAGCAGGAAGCAGGCGAACAGTACCGGTATTGTTTTTTTCATTTCCTGGTCAACATTTATAATTCAAATGTAAGGTAACTGCGGCTTAAGAAGCCCTAAATTAACAGTAAAACCACAACAATTGGCCGCCGTAGCAATATTTGTAATAGTTGATTGATTTTACGTATACATTTGTTGGATAATTTTCCGGTTCAATCATAATCCCAGTTTGTGAGCAAGAATTTTAATAAGGTTACCACTGCCGGTCTGATCATCGCTTTGGGAATCATTTACGGAGACATCGGTACTTCTCCCCTGTACGTTTTGAATGAGATCATAACAGGACGGGCGATTACTGAAGAATTAATACTTGGGTCGCTTTCCTGTATTATCTGGACCCTAACCCTACAAACCACCGTTAAGTATGTAATCCTTACCCTAAAGGCGGATAACAAAGGGGAAGGTGGTATTTTCAGCTTGTATGCCCTGGTGCGCAGGCGAAAAAAATGGCTCGTCATCCCTGCCATGATTGGCGGCGCGGCTTTACTGGCAGATGGTATTATTACCCCGCCCATCTCTATTACTTCTGCTATTGAAGGGTTGCGTCAGTTACCTAGGTTCAAGGATATAGAACAGACTACCATTATTGCCATTGTAATTAGTATTATCGCGCTGTTATTCTTCATGCAACAGTTTGGTTCCGCCTCTATCGGAAAATTATTTGGCCCTATTATGGGTATCTGGTTTGGTATGCTGGCTGTACTGGGTTGTTCGCACCTGATGGATGATGTGAGTATTTTTAAAGCACTCAGCCCGCATTACGCGATTGAATTATTAACCCAATACCCGAAAGGTTTCTGGCTATTGGGTTCTGTTTTCCTTTGTACTACCGGGGCCGAAGCATTGTATAGTGACCTGGGGCATTGTGGCCGTGGGAATATCCGTATCTCCTGGATCTTTGTAAAAACCTGCCTGGTACTTAATTATCTTGGCCAGGGCGCCTGGTTACTGGCCAACCACCATAACCAGGTTATTCCGCCACAGATGATGGCAGATGGATTTAACCCTTTTATCGGTACCATGCCGCAATGGTTTAAACTGGCGGGTATTATTATTGCCACGGTTGCTGCTATCATTGCCAGTCAGGCATTGTTATCCGGTTCTTTTACTTTGATCAGCGAAGCACTTCGACTGAATCTTTGGCCAAAAATGAAGATCAATTACCCCTCGGAAGAAAAAGGGCAGCTATATATTCCGGGTATCAATTTGTTATTATTTATCGGTTGTGTGGGTATCGTACTCGTTTTCCAGAAATCAGCTAATATGGGTGCGGCGTATGGTTTGGCCATTACGATGTGTATGATCAGCACTTCCATTCTGTTTGCTAATTTTTTGGTGAGCCGGAGAACGGCTTCTTTTTGGATCTATCTCTACCTCATTGTTTACCTGACTATTGAAATATCTTTCCTTGTTGCCAATCTCGAAAAATTCCTGCATGGCGGTTATGTAACCCTGATCGTGGGTGGTGGATTATTTGCCATTATGTATATATGGTTCCGCAGCCGTAAGATCAAGAACCGGTACGTGGAATTTGTTCGTATGGAACATTATATACCCATGATACAGGAGCTCAGCAATGATAAGACCATTGGTAAATATGCCACACACCTTGTGTACATGACCAGCGCCAATAACCCGAAAGAAATTGAACATAAGATCATCTATTCTATCTTGAATAAGAAACCCAAACGTGCAGATATTTATTGGTTTGTGCATGTAGATGTGTTGGATGATCCATATACCTGTGAATACTCGGTGGAACATATCATACCCAATGATATTATCCGCGTTGAGTTCAGGGTAGGGTTCCGCGTGGAGCAGCGTATTAACCTGATGTTCAGAAGAGTGGTGGAAGAATTAGTAAATAATAAAGAAGTGAACATTACCAGCCGTTACGAAAGCCTGGAAAGAAATAATGTGGTAGGCGATTTCCAATTTATTGTATTAGAAAAATACCTGAGCCAGGATAACGAATTACCCTTTTTTGAAAGGGTGATTATGAAATTATACTTCTGGTTAAAAGAGATCAGCCTTGGCGAAGAGCGGGGCTTTGGTCTTGACCCCAGCAATGTAACCATTGAAAAATTCCCGCTGATCGTAGCGCCGGTTTCCAAACTAAACCTAAAGCGTGTTTATCACGACGGAACCGAAGAGTTTGAGTATTGATCAGCAAATACATTATCCAAAACACCTCCCTTTCGGAGGTGTTTATATTTTCATCCATATTCATTCAAAAAAGCAGAACTTAGGAAACCAAAACCTGAGGTTTGCTTTCTTTGATTATCTATATTGTGATAGGTTACTTTATGGTAGCCGCGGCAGTTTACCTGGTGCAGGAGAAATTCATTTTTAAACCGGAGAAATTACCGCAGAATTTTGAATACAAATACAATGCTCCTTTTGAAGAACTCTTCTTCGATATTGCTCCCGGTGTACGCATTAACGGGCTACATTTTTATTGTAAAGAGCCACAGGGATTGATCTTATATTTTCATGGCAATTCACGAAGTATTAAAGGCTGGGCAAAATATGCCCGTGATTTTTACCGGTATCGTTACGATGTGGTATTAGTGGATTATCGCGGCTTTGGCAAAAGTACCGGTAAAAGAACAGAGAAAGACCTGTTATCTGATATGCAATTTGTGTATGACCGGTTAAAAGAAAAGTATGAAGAACAGCATATCCTTGTTTATGGCCGAAGCCTGGGCAGTGGTTTTGCCACCAGGATCGCTGCCGATAATACACCCCGTTACCTGATACTCGATTCCCCCTATTTCAGTTTTATTAAACTGATGGAACGGTTTACCCCATTTCTGCCGCATCGTTTATTCTTACGGTATCACCTGCACACAGACCATTGGATCAGAAAAGTGAATTGCCATACCTATATTTTACATGGCACCCGCGACAGGCTGATCCCGATCAGGCATAGCGAGAAACTGCAGCAGCTAAACCCACATAAGATCACATTGATACGTATACATGGCGGCGGACATAATAACCTGCCTTCTTTTAATGAGTACCATAACTTCATCAGGGATATTTTAAAGTACTAAGCTTTCGGACATACATTTGTAAGCAATGACCAAAAAGAAAATTTTTCGCTGGATCAAGATTGTGATTGTGCTGTATTGCCTGATAGGCACGGCTTTGTTTTACCTGCAGGATACTCTCTTGTTTCATCCCGTACCCTTATCTGCCAACAGCACTTATCATTTTGCACAACCCTTTTCCGAAACCAATATTAAGTATGATGCAAACACCCAATTCAATGTTGTACAGTTTACTCTACCGGATTCTGTGAGAAAAGGGATTGTGCTATATTTTCATGGAAACCGTGAAAACATAAACCATTATGCGTCATTCGCAAATAATTTTACCCGCAACCATTATGAAGTATGGATGCCTGATTACCCCGGTTTCGGAAAATCTACCGGCATATTTAGCGAAAAAGTATTGTATGACGAAGCCTTGCAGGTATATAAAATGGCCCGGATAAAATATAAGCCGGAGCAGATTGTGATCTATGGAAAATCAATGGGTACAGGGATTGCCGCGGAACTGGCTTCGGTAAGGGATTGTAAAAAACTGATCCTTGAAACGCCTTATTACAGTTTTACTTCACTGTTGAGGATTCCTTTTTTTATGTATCCTGTGGAACTTTTGTCGCATTACAAAGTACCTACCTATCAATACCTCCAAAAAGTAACCGCTCCCATTACTATCTTCCATGGAACATCGGATGGGGTGATCCCTTTTTTCAATGCCCAAAGACTGAAAGATTATCTAAAACCAGGTGATGAATTCATTACTATCGAAGGCGGCACACATACGAACCTGAATACCTTTTCGTTGATGCAGGCAAAATTAGACAGCCTTTTACAAAATTAGCCTAACACTAATGGTAAACAGGCGGAGAAATACCTACCCAGAACTGAAAATAATCTTGCATGCTACAGTTAACCGTAACCCCATCCTGCATAGCCGGTTTCCATCCTTCCATTCTGCGCAGCATTTGTTTAACGGCTTTCTCATAATACGGCACATCTTCTAAAAAATATATAACCGTTTTTGCATGATAACTTTTCGCATAACGCGTGGTGGCAATCCTTATAAAATGCGGCCCGGATATCAAACCATATTTATTGACCACAAAAGAAAAATAAACACGCAGGTATTTTGCGGTATCAGCATGGGCAATGGCTTTGTATAATAAACTATCCATGCCGGGAAACTGATTGAAATAGTAATGCCGGGCAGAATCCACACCCATAATAAATACCGAGGCCTGCTGAACATAGCGTGAGTCAAATATTCTGTCATACCAAAGATTTCGTGTATTCGTTTGAGAAAAACAGGTTACCGATAGTACCGGAAATAATAATAGAAAAAATAAGCGCATACAGTATATTCCTTTACTTATGCAAGTAAGCCATATAAGGAATCCGAAAATCAGGTATTTCTTACACGGGTATCGCGTATTTATTCTTACCGGCAAGTGGCTTTTTCTTTTATCTTTATTGTCTAACGCTTATCAGTCCATGACATTGATCATCCTCTTGCTTGCTGTTCTTGTATTGGTACTGCTGATCACGGCAGTCAAACTCCATCCGTTTATTGCTTTTTTGATTGTCTGTATTCTTACGGGCCTGAGCCGCGGTATGGAAATCGGTAAAGTGATTGGTTCTGTGCAAAAAGGCATCGGCGAGCTGATGGGTTCTTTGCTAATCATTTTATGCACCGGTGCCATGCTGGGTAAATTAGTAGCGGATAGTGGTGCGGCGAATAAAATTGCATCCGGCCTTATCAAAGCATTTGGCATCAAACATATTCAATGGGCATTGGTATTAACCGCTTTTATTGTGGGTATCCCGTTATTTTATGGCGTAGGTTTTGTTTTATTGGTGCCCCTGGTAATTGCAGTGGCGGATAAATATACATTACCGGCCGTATACCTGGGTTTACCCACATTGGCAGCCCTTTCCGTTACACATGGTTATCTTCCGCCACATCCATCGCCTGTTGCATTGTCTGAACAGTTTCATGCAGATATGGGCATGACTTTGTTGTACGGCATGATCATCGTGATTCCTGCGATCATTATTGCCGGACCTGTATTTTCTGTAACACTCAAAAAATATACTTCCCAACCATTAGCTGTTTTTACCAATCATGCTGTACCCGAAGAGGATCAGCCGGGTATGACAGCCAGCCTGTTTGCAGCATTTTTACCTGTATTGTTTATAGCTGCCGATACGATCGTAAAATTAGTTTTCCCGCAAAAAAATATACTAACACAGATCATTCATGTTCTGGGCGAGCCATCCATTGCCATGCTGGTTTCTTTATTGACCGCGATGTACACATTGGGGATCCGCCAGGGAAAACCTATCAAAACCATTATGGCACCGATGGGCGATGCTGTAAAAGATATTTCCTACATATTACTCATCATTGCCGGAGCCGGAGCCTTTAAACAAATTTTGACAGATACGAATATCAGTAACGAATTGATTCAGCCACTTACGCATTTATCTGTTCACCCCTTATTATTGGCATGGACAATTGCGGCCATTATCAGAGTAAGTATTGGTTCAGCAACCGTTGCAGGCTTAACCGCCGCAGGCATTGTAGCACCCATGATTGCAGCCTCCGGCGTAAACCCTGCCTTAATGGTATTGGCAACGGGCGCCGGCAGTCTCATGTTCTCTCACGTAAACGATCCGGGCTTCTGGATGTTTAAAGAATACTTTAATCTTACGGTAAAAGAAACCATCAAAACCTGGAGCATTATGGAAACCATTGTTTCTGTGATTGGTTTAATCGGTGTTTTTATTATTAACTACTTTATATAACTTCCTTTTTATGACAGCAGAAGAAAACTTTGCCAAACTAGGCCTGCAATTACCACCCGCTCCCAAACCTATGGGTGTTTACAAACCTTTATTGATAGATGGAACCCATTGCCTTGTTTCCGGCCACGGAACTGTAAAAAACGATGGCAGCCTCATCATGGGCCGTGTAGGCTCAGATATGGACATGGAGGAAGCCAAACAGGCGGCACAGCAAGTAGGCCTGGCCATTCTTGCCACTATCAAAGCAAACCTGGGCTCACTTGATAAAATAAAACGCGTGATCAAAGTATTGGGCATGGTAAACTGCACACCCGATTTTGAAAAACACCCATATGTAATTAATGGCTGCAGCGAATTGTTTGCTGCCATCTGGGGTATCGACAACGGTGTAGGTGTGAGAAGTGCCGTGGGTATGGGTTCATTGCCGAATAATATTCCGGTAGAGATTGAGGCGATGTTTGAACTCGCATAAATTAATAAATTAAAAAGCAACCCTTTTTTAATTTTTACTTTTGACTTAGCCTAATAGTCCGTTTATGAAAGAATGGTTTGTTATTAACTCAATCGAAAAAGTAGACTCCCCTTCCCTGATTGTTTATCCGGCAAGGGTAAAAGAAAATATTGACCGTTTTATTCAAATGGCAGGCAGTACTGAAAATGTTCGGCCACATGTAAAGACCAATAAGATGGCCGAAGTCTGCTCGATGATGTTGCAGGCCGGTATCAACAAATTCAAATGTGCCACCATTGCCGAAGCTGAAATGCTGGGCATGGTGAAAGCGCCGGATGTATTGATTGCCCACCAGCCCGTTGGGCCTAAACAGGAAAGGTTGTTGAAACTGATAACTACTTTTCCCAACACATATTTTACCTGTATCATAGACAATTTTGAAACGGCTAAAGAACTCTCGGCATTATTTACAGCAAACCGACAGCGTATAGAAGTCTATATCGATTTAAATATTGGCATGGACCGTTCCGGCATCATTCCGGAAAATGCCTGGCAGTTATTTAAAGACTGTCAATCATTAGCGAGTATCCGTATCATCGGTTTACACGCGTATGACGGTCATATCCGCGACACCGACCTCGTCACCCGCAAACAAAAATCTGATGAAGCATTTGCCAGGGTAGAAAAATTAAAGACAAACATCGAATCCATCGCCAAAACAAATTTACAGGTAGTGATTGGCGGATCTCCTTCTTTCCCAACACATATCAAAAGACAAGGGGTACAATACAGCCCCGGTACTTTTGTTTTTTGGGATTGGGGTTATAAACACATTGTGCCCGATGAACCTTTTGATTATGCAGCATTAGTCATCACCAGAATTATTTCTGTGATTGATGAACAGACGGTTTGTACGGACCTCGGGCATAAATCCGTTGCAGCTGAAAACCCTTTACCCCGTGTACATTTTCTGAATGCTGCGAATGCAACACCCATTTCACAAAGTGAGGAACACCTTGTATTAACATTTCCAGGTAAGCATACGTGGAGGATTGGCGATGTTTTATATGGAGTACCCGTGCATATTTGCCCCACGGTAGCTTTGTATGACTCGGCAGTCATTGTAGACAATAATGAAATCATCGATAACTGGAAAGTGATTGCGCGGGCCAGGAAAATTACCCTCTAACGCTGCAGTTAACGCATGCTCTCTGTTTCTTTGTGGATGGTATATCATCCAACCACAAAGGCAGCAGCAAAGAAAACAAGACTATGTTTATCATCGACGCCCATCTTGATCTCAGTATGAATGCCATGGAATGGAATCGCGACCTACGATTACCTGTGCATACCATCCGGCAAACAGAGGAAGGAATGAAGGATAAACCCGACCGCGCCAAAGGCACCGTAGCCTTTCCCGAATTAAGAAAAGGAAATACCGGCCTGGTAGTAGCTACCCAAATTGCACGATATGTAGAACAAGGCAGTTTATTACCAGGCTGGCATTCGCCTGAACAGGCATGGGCACAAACACAGGGGCAACTGCAATGGTACCGCGCTATGGAAGAAGCGGGTGAAATGATACAGATTACCCATCTGGCAACATTAGAAAAACATCTTGCGAATTGGATGGATGAAAGCAATGACAATAAAAAACCTATCGGGTATATTTTAAGTCTGGAAGGAGCAGATTCACTTGTAACACTCGATCACTTGCATCGGGCATATGGCTATGGGCTGCGCGCAGTTGGCCCCGCACATTATGGCCCCGGCAGGTACGCCAATGGAACGGATGCTACGGGAAGACTGAATGATATGGGCAAAGCCTTACTAAAAGAAATGCAGCAGTTGAATATGATCCTCGATGCTACGCATTTATGCGATGACGCATTCTGGGATGCCATGGAATTATTTAACGGAACCATTTGGGCCAGTCATAATAACTGCCGAACACTGGTTGATCATAACCGGCAGTTCAGTGATGAGATGATCAAAGTATTGATACAAAAAGGGGCAGTGATTGGTGCGTCACTGGATGCATGGATGATGGTGCCGGGATGGGAACGAAAAATATCAGACCCCATACAGATGCATTGCAACCTGGAAAAAATGATCGATCATATGGATCATATCTGCCAACTGGCCGGCAATACCCTCCATATTGGTATTGGTACCGACCTCGATGGCGCTTTCGGAAAAGAACAATGCCCTTATGACCTGGAAACCATTGCTGATTTGCAGAATATTCCGGCCATGCTAAAGAGAAGAGGCTATTCGGATACTGACTGCGAAAACATCATGCATGGAAACTGGTTACGGGTAATCAGAAATACATGGAAGCGTTAAATCTTTCTTACCACAGATTGCCAGCCTGCCTAATCTGTGCATCTGTGGCGATTAAAACTACTTAACCTCTTTCAAACCCACTTTGTTTTTAGTAACGGTTAGTTCATGTCTTACTCCGATTTTTAATGCATAATTATGCTTATCATGGCTTACGGGGAAATGAAAACAAACGGGGAAATTATACGCTGCAACATGAGATTGAATAATAGAAAATACATCTGAACCAAAGGTTGTTGTAGTATCTTTTATGTCTGTAAACCCGCCAATCACCAATCCTGCAAGGTTTTGCAGCATACCATTTCTTTTTAGCTGTATCATCATTCTGTCTATATGGTAAATATATTCACCCACATCTTCCAGGAATAAAATTCTGCCTTTCGTTTTAAAAGAAGAAACACTCCCAACCAGATGCGCAACCAGGGAAAGATTGCCCCCTATTAATTCCCCTTCTGCCTTGCCTATCCTGTTTAAGGAATGTGAGGGACATACATAATTCGATCGTATCCCTTTTAAAGCTTTACGAAGCGATTGAACATATTGCTTCTTGTATGCCCCGTCATTAAAAGCGGCGGCCATCGGTGCATGTAAAGTAGCAATCTTATATTGCCGGTAAACATGTGCATGCAATACAGTGATATCACTAAAACCAATCAGCCATTTCGGGTTTTTTCTAAATTTTTTAAACTCCAATTGATCAATGATTCTGCTCATACCATATCCACCGCGGCCACATAAAATAGCTTTCACCTGCACATCGTCAAGCATCGCTTGCATATCTGCCAATCGTTCAGCATCTGTTCCGGAAAAATAATGGAACTGGTTACCTACAGTCTTTCCAACTTTCACTTTGTAACCCCATTGTTGTAAAACATCCATACAGGTTGCCGCTTTCTCTTCGGGCATATAACCGGAGGGACAAACTATACCAATCATATCGCCTTTCTTAAGATAGGGAGGGATTTTGATCATCAGCAATATTACTGAACTGTATTTACATCTGGCAGGATCCACCGAATTATTGCTATAAAGGATCTCCGGCACAAAATTGCCTTCTTACAAGGATTGCTTACTTTTGCAGACTTTCCAAATAAGGAAATGATGGAAACAATGGAAACACCAAAAAGATATTTAATTACTTCCGCCCTTCCCTATGCCAATGGCCTGAAACATATTGGACACCTGGCCGGCGCTTACCTGCCGGCAGATATTTATGTCCGATACCTGAAAGCACAAAAAAGGGATGTGGTATTTGTGTGCGGTAGCGATGAACATGGAACCGCCATTCCCATTCAGGCAACAAAAGAAGGAACAACTGCCCGAGCCATCATTGATAAGTACCATCCCATCATGGAACAGAACTTTAAAGATCTGGGTATAGAGTTCGATATCTATCACCGCACCAGTGATCCGCTGCATCATGAAACGGCAAAGGAATTCTTTTCCAAGCTGAATAATAACGGCGATCTCGAAATAAAAGAAACCGAACAATATTTTGATGAACAAGCCAATACTTTTTTGGCTGATCGTTATATAAAAGGTATTTGTCCTAATTGTAGTTATGATAGTGCCTATGGAGATCAGTGCGAACGCTGCGGCAAGAGTTTGAGTCCTGATGAATTAATCAATCCCGTTAGTACCTTAAGTGGTAACAAGCCTGTTAAAAAAGCTACCAGACACTGGTACCTGCCTTTAAACAGGCATGAGGATTTTCTGCGTGAATGGATCTTGAAAGAACATGCCGATGACTGGCGCGGAACAGTAGTGGGCCAATGTAAAAGTTGGATTGATGGCGGATTACAACCCCGTGCCGTAACCCGTGACCTGGATTGGGGCGTAAGCTTACCCGAATCTGTGGAAGGCGGGCAAGGCAAAGTATTGTATGTATGGTTTGATGCACCGATTGGTTATATCAGTGCAACCAAACAATGGGCATTGAATAATCATAAGGACTGGAAACCATACTGGCAGGATAAAGGCACCAAGCTGGTTCACTTTATTGGTAAGGATAATATTGTATTTCATTGCATCATATTCCCCATTATGCTGAAATTGTATGGGGATATTTTACCGGATAATGTTCCTGCCAACGAGTTCATGAATTTAGAAGGTGATAAGATGAGTACCAGCCGCAACTGGAAAGTGGAGATACAGGATTATATTGATGATTTCATCAACAAAGAGAACGGCGGAAGCCAGATGGCGGATGTGTTACGGTATTATCTCACGCTGATTGCACCCGAAACCAAAGACAGTGAATTTACCTGGCAGGGATTTCAGGATGCCAATAACAGTGAACTGGTAAGCATCTTCGGGAACTTTGTAAACCGTTCCTGGGTATTGATGCACAAACTGTGTAAAGGAAAAGTTCCCCCACTACATGCAGGATCATTGACAGATCTTGATAAGACTGTTGTAGCAGACATACAGGCAGCCAAGGAAAAAATTGAAGCCTTATTGGAACAATATAAATTTCGTGATGCATTGTTTGAAGTAATCAATCTGGCAAGAACAGGTAATCAATACATGCAGAAAAAGGAACCATGGATTGTAGTAAAACAATTGGGCGAAGATGGATTGCCAACGCCTGAAGCACAGGCATCTATTGATAATACCTTACACATCTGTTTACAGCTTTGTGCCAACCTTGCTATTCTGATCAATCCATTCCTTCCCTTCACCGCCAGGAAAATGTGTTACCTGATGAAAGTGGTAGATAAG
This sequence comes from uncultured Sediminibacterium sp., assembly GCA_964519475.1. Lineage (GTDB taxonomy): Bacteria > Bacteroidota > Bacteroidia > Chitinophagales > Chitinophagaceae > Sediminibacterium. The sequence goes on along the minus strand of CAZFKE010000002.1, from coordinate 145,545 downwards.
ATGCTGGATTGGGATAATGCCGGTAAACTAAAATTACTGAGCGTGGGTTATTCGCTTCGTCCGCCGGAATTATTATTCAGGAAAATAGAAGACAGTGAGATTGAATATCAAGTAGAAAAATTAAAAGCGGCGATTGTAAACCGTGAGGCGTCAGTCGTGAAAAAAGAAGAAACGATGGAAGAGACCAATCCAAAATTTGCTGAGGTAAAATCAGCCATCGTATTTGATGATTTTGCAAAGATCGATCTGCGTGTAGGAAAGATCGTTGCCGCAGAGAAAGTGGAGAAAGCCGATAAACTCCTGAAACTCTCTGTTGATCTGGGTTTTGAAACCAGGACCATCGTATCCGGTATTGCGCTTCATTTTAAACCCGAAGACATTGTTGGCAAACAGGTTACGGTAGTAGTAAACCTTGCGCCGAGAAAAATGCGTGGTATTGAAAGTAATGGTATGATTTTAATGGCAGAAGATGCTAATGGTAAACTTCATTTTATAAATCCGGAAGTAGCTATTAATCCGGGAGCCGGGGTAAGCTAACTAAATATACGCTGAACGTAAAACGCCTTTTATAAAGCGTTTTACGTTCAGCGTTTTGCATTAAGGGTTTTATTTATCAAAACTCACACACTCTTTCAACTCTCTTTCAGAATAGGCATAACCATATTGTTTTAATACATCATCCGGTACGCCGTTCCATTGGTTGGGTGTATTACCCATATAGCCCAGGTCTTTTACACCCATTTCAGACGTATAGAAACCGGTCATTACCAGGTCTCTCATACGACTAAAAAAAGCGATTCCCTGTTCCATACCCGGTTTTGTTTTCCTGCCTGTTTTGGCAATCGCATCTTTTACTTCAGGATAAGCAATATCTTCTACCATTTCAATTTGTTGTTTCTGGCTGCAATCCTTGAATGGCTTTTCATAACGATGCAGGCATTGCATATCTAACCAACGCAACCCGCCACGGAGAGGTATCTGGTGGCTTGGCATATCCTTTACGATGAATTCAATAAAGTCCGGCACTTTCGCATCAGACGCACTGCCGCTTTTTTCATCTTTCGGCAAAATGATATCGCCTAAAACAGTAATCGTTGCCATCTCATGTTCGGTAAAGAATTTGTCGCCGCCATTTAGTTTTTTCAGGTAATCTTTTTCTTCCTGCATCCTGTCTGCATCAATGCTGGTATCGGGCGATGCAGCCATAGCTTTTTTATCAATATGCTTACAGGCATCTACCAGCACACCGGCCCCAACGGTACCTACCAGTAATGCTTTGATCGATTTTCTTCTGTCCATATAATCGCGGATTAGTATGATTTAAAATATGATCGCAGATTTACTTGTATGATTTTGAAATATGATTTCACTGATAACCATCTATGAAATCATACCTAAATCATATTCATCTGTGATCAGATGTTTTGTTTTTTCATTTCTTCAATAATATACTCAGATGTTCTCATTGACAAAGCAAGGATTGTCCAGGTAATATTTTTATCTGCCTGCGATACAAACTGGCTGCCATCTACACAGAACAAGGTTTTACAGTCATGCGCCTGGCTCCATTTGTTAAGGGCCGATGTTTTTTTATCGTTACCCATACGAACGGTTCCGGCTTCATGAATAATATTACCCGGGTTATTTAATCCGTAATTGTTCTTTTCAGTATCATCACCACCCCAGGTAATAATAGCGCCCATATTATGCAGGATTTCTTTAAAGGTTTCCTTCATATGCTTGGCCTGTTTGATCTCATACTCTGAATGGTTGGTATGGAAACGTAAAACAGGGATGCCATATTTATCCACCACTTTCGGGTCTATCTCGCAATAGTTATCAATATTGGCCACAGCTTCTCCCCTTCCCGCCATACCTACGCCGGCACCATAAAAGAAACGGGCATCTTCTTTCAAACCTGCGCCATAGCCACCGGCTTCTTTGGTTTTTCCATTCACCACAAATTTTCCGTTCTGGTTTTGAATGCCCATACCAAATCCGTATGCAGGCTGGCCCATGCCACCCCAATATTCAATATGGTAACCACGTGGAAAATCCAGTTTCTTATTATCCAGCCACCAGGGTGTGTAAACATGCATACCACCTACGCCATCTTCGTTGTAACGCTTACGGCCAAAGAGTTGTGGCAATACGCCACCAACAGACGCACCGGTAGAATCGTGCAGGTATTTACCCACCACATTGCTATCGTTGGCCAAACCATTCGGGTGACGGGTTGATTTTGAGTTCAGCAATAAACGTGCTGTTTCGCAGGTACTGGCAGCCAGTATTACTACACGGCCGCTTACCTGGTATTCCATATTGTCTACCTTGTTCACAAAGGATACACCGGTTGCCAAACCATCCGCATTCGTAATCACTTCACGCGCCATGGCATTGGTGATTACATCAATATTTCCCGTTGCGACTGCAGGTTTGATTAATACAGAAGATGATGAGAAATCGCCATACACTTTACAGCTTCTTCCGCACTGCGCGCAGAAGAAACAGGCGCCACGTTCTTCATTAATTTTTTTGGTGAGAATGGATAAACGTGAAGGGATTACCGGTATACCCAAACCTGTTGCCGATTTTTTGATCATCAGCTCATGCAGCCTGGGCTTAGGTGCTGGTAAGAAAATACCATCCGGGTCATTGGGTAATCCTTCGTTTGATCCAAACACACCGATCAGTTTATCGATCTTATCGTAATACGGTTTTACGTCATCATAACTGATAGGCCAGTCATCACCCAATCCATCAATACTTCTGCGTTTAAAGTCTTTAGGGCCAAAACGTAAAGAGATACGCCCCCAGTGATTGGTGCGGCCACCAATCATACGGGCACGCCACCAATCCCATTTGGCACTGCCTTCTTTCATGGTATAAGGTTCCCCATCAATTTCCCAACCCCAGTAGCATCCGTCAAAATCGCCGAAGGGCCTGAATTTGGTACTGGCTCCCCTGCGTGGAGAATCCCATGGATTCTTTAACTGGGAAGAATGGATAGCAGGGTCATAATTGGGGCCTGCTTCAATCAGGCAAACCTTTAAGCCTGCCTTTGATAACACGTAAGCAGCCATACCGCCACCGGCACCGGAGCCTACAATTACGGCATCATATTTTTTGGCTTCTTTCTTGATCTGGAGTTCTCCCATAGGGCAATCGTATTTTAAGAGTAATGATTGAGAGAATGAATGTAAGATATTTCGCTTACTACAAAAAGCCTTTTGGATAAATGTCAAAAAAATATCGGTATCTGTTTAAAAATTATAGAGTCTCCTGCGCATAAAAAAGAGAAGCCATTTACTGACTTCTCTTTTGATTATCGCAAGCGATGAATCTCTTTACATCTTCACGCCACTCTTTGAGCAGCTTGCCAATATTTAGCTACAACCCATACTGTTACCACAGTTCAGGCACTTGTAACAGGTACCGCTGCGGATAGTGATATGGCCGCAGGTATTACAGGCCGGCGCATCGCTTTGCATGCTTTTGGCGGCTGCATTTACAGCATCCATGCCGTTTGACGCTGTAGCCGCCGATCTTTGCAATTTTTGAGGTTGTGCCGCAGGCGTTGTATTGGCTGATGGAGCAGTAATGCGTACACTACTCAGTTCGGGCTTTCCTAAAAAAGTAGCTTCTCCCTGATCGTCTCCTTCACCGGTATTTCCGATAGTGGGTTTATCCAGTACATGCACCAGGTCCGTTCTTCCCAAATATTCAAATGCCAATGCACGGAATACAAAGTCAACGAGTGAAGTGGTCGTTTTAATATTTGGATGGTCTACCATTCCTGATGGCTCGAACTTGGTGAACACAAATTTCTCTACAAACTCTTCCAATGGAACACCGTATTGTAAACCAACAGAAATAGCAATCGCAAAACAATTCATGAAACTTCGCAGTGTAGAACCTTCTTTGGCAAGGTCAATAAAGATCTCTCCTAGGGTTCCATCCTGGTATTCGCCGGTTCTCAGGAAGATGACCTGTCCGCCAATCTTCGCTTTCTGTGTAAAGCCTCTGCGTTTAGCCGGCAATGATTTCTTCTCCACAATACCTGATAACGCACGTTTGAATTGGGTATCGGTAGAAGCCTGCATACGTTTCTGCACTTCTTCCAATAATTCATCAACCGTTAATTTGCTCAGGTCTACAATATGTGATTGTGGTTCTGCTTCTGCAACCACTTCTACTGCTTTATCGCTTTCTTCTTCCGTTTTCTTTTTCTTGTCTGATTTATTGCTCAGCGGCTGGCTCAGTTTAGAACCATCGCGGTATAAAGCATTTGCTTTTAAACCTAATTGCCAGCTCAGCAAATAGCAATCGGCAATTTCTTCAACCGTTGCTTCATGCGGCAGGTTGATGGTTTTAGAGATCGCACCGCTCAGGAATGGCTGGCAGGCGGCCATCATACGGATATGTCCGTAAGCATGAATATATCTTTCGCCTTTCTTGCCACATTTATTTGCGCAGTCAAATACAGGCAGGTGTTCATCTTTCAGGAATGGAGCACCTTCAATGGTCATGGTTCCGCATACATAATCATTGGCTGCATCAATTTGTTCTTCCGTAAAGCCCAATTCTTCCAGCAGGTTGAAACTCCAGTCGCTGTATTGCTCTTCCGAGAAACCCAAACGCTGCATACACTCATCACCCAATGTAAAGCGGTTAAAGATAAAACCGATCTCAAAAGCGGATTTGGCAACACTATTCAGTTTTGCGATCTCTGCATCGGTAAATCCTTTCTCTTTCAAAGAAGCCGGATTCACAAACGGAGCTCCTTCAAAACTGGCATGCCCTACAGCATATTTTTCAATGGCATTTGCCTGCTCAGGGTTATAGCCTAAGTTGCGCAATGCCTGTGGTACAGACTGGTTGATGATTTTGAAATATCCGCCCCCGCTTAATTTTTTAACGTTTACAGGGGAAAATGAGGTTGAACCCCCGTTTGTTGGG
>CAZFKE010000002.1:123616-140576 GCA_964519475.1 uncultured Sediminibacterium sp. | reverse complement strand
CCGGTGACGGGTAATCCCCAATGAGGGCAATGGCGGGGGTAAATCCTGGTTGATGCTTTTTTAAATACCGGCCCCGGCTAATTTTTTAAACTTTACCAGGGCAAAATCAGGTTCAACACCGGTAGTATCGCAATCCATTACCAGGCCGATGGTTCCGGTTGGGGCAATTACCGTGGTTTGTGCATTACGGTATCCGTATTTCTCGCCCAGTTGTACCGCTTCATCCCATGCTTTGGTAGCAGATTTCAACAATACATCCGGGCAATATTGTGCTTTGATACCCTGCGGTTTGATTTCGATGCCTACATAGGCATCTTCTGCATCATAAGCAGCTGCGCGGTGGTTGCGCATTACACGCAGCATATCTTCTTTGTTCTCTTCGTATTTGTCAAACGCCCCCAGGAAGCTCGCCATCTCTGCCGAGGTTTTGTAAGCCACGCCCGTCATGATCGCAGAGATCGCACCCGCAATACCGCGTGCCTCTTCACTGTCATAAGGAATACCGCTTACAATCAGCATAGAACCGAGGTTAGCGAAACCTAAACCGAGTGTTCGGTAATCGTAAGACAACTGTGCTACTTCCTTAGAAGGGAATTGCGCCATCAACACAGATACTTCCAATACAGTGGTCCACAAACGCGTGGTATATTCAAATCCTTCTACATCAAAAACATTGTTTTCTTCTGTATGAAATTTACGCAGGTTGATAGAAGCCAGGTTACATGCGGTATTATCCAGGAACATGTATTCTGAACATGGGTTGGATGCATTGATACGGCCTCCTTTAGGGCAGGTATGCCATTCGTTGATGGTGGTATCATACTGTGTTCCCGGATCGGCACAACGCCAGGCAGCATAAGAAATTTTCTCCCATACTTCGCGTGCAGGAATTTTGCTCATCACACGGCCATCGGTACGTGCTTTCAGTTCCCAATCGCCATCTTCTTCCAGGGCTTTGAAGAATGAGTTAGGGATACGTACCGAGTTATTGGAGTTTTGCCCGGATACCGTTGCATATGCTTCCCCTTCATAACTGTTATCATAACCGGCAGCTACCAGGGCAGCTACTTTCTTTTCCTCACCTACTTTCCAGTTAATGAATTCCATGATCTCGGGGTGATCGAGGTCGAGACAAACCATTTTGGCCGCCCTGCGGGTAGTTCCGCCGCTTTTGATGGCGCCTGCGGCACGATCGCCAATTTTCAGGAAGCTCATCAAACCGCTCGATGTTCCCCCACCGCTTAATTTTTCACCACCTCCACGGATCTGGGAGAAATTGGTGCCCACTCCGGAACCGTATTTGAAGATACGGGCCTCACGTGTCCAGAGGTCCATAATGCCCCCTTCATTTACCAGGTCATCACTCACACTTAAAATGAAACAGGCATGTGGCTGAGGACGTTCGTATGCATTGGTTGATTTTTTTAATTTACTGTCTTTGGGATCAACATAGTAATGCCCCTGTGGCTTGCCTGTAATGCCATAACTTTCATGCAGGCCGGTATTGAACCATTGTGGCGAATTGGGCACACAAGCCTGGTTAAGGATGCTGTATACCAGCTCTTCATAAAAAACCTGTGCATCTTTTTCAGCAGCGAAATAACCATAACGTTCACCCCAAACCCGCCAGCAGTTGGCCATACGGTGTGCTACCTGTTTTACACTTGTTTCGCGGCCCACCGAACCATCGGGTTGCGGAACACCTGCTTTACGGAAATATTTCTGTGCAAGGATATCGGTAGCAATCTGGCTCCATTGTTTCGGGACCTCCACGTTGTTCATCTCAAATACTTTCTCTCCGTTTGGATTTTTGATCACGCTGTCGCGGTAATCATATTCAAACATATCATAAGGACTAACGCCTTCCTGGGTAAATCGGCGGCCGAATTGCAAGCCTTTGTTAACGCGTGGGTTAGACATACAGTTGGTAAAGTTTAACAGGTTATTTTAAATCGCCCCGGGGATTAACGAATTGTTAAGCGGTTGACGAAAATATCTTTCCGTTTTCAGAATTCCAGACCTGAAATATCAACACATTGTGGATAAGGAATGGGGATTATTTCGCACCCCAATTCCCCATTGATTTTGCGGGTTTGTTAACAGGTGTAGAAAATATTTTTTGAGAAAAAGGGTTGTGGAATGAGTTATTTTCCTTAAATGAGTAAGGGGATCATCAGCCTGCTCCCGTCAAACAAAATTATTATGAATAATGCCCTATCTTTCAGTTTCGTAGGGCTATTTGGGCCTTTACAACGGTTAAGTAAAAACTTTTTCGCATTTTTGCAGGAGTACCATCCGATACTGAATGAAACAGGCGTTATACCAGCAATTCGTTGAAAAGAAAAAATCGGGCAAGAAATCATTTGCTGTACTGATCGATCCCGATAAGGTTGACAATGAAAAAATTGATCAGCTGCTTTCGCTTGCCACGGATGCCCGGGTGGATTATTTTTTTGTGGGTGGCAGCCTGGTTATTTCCAGTCACCTGGATGAATGTATCCGTCAGATCAAATCGGTTTCCAAAATTCCCGTGATCCTTTTCCCCGGTTCTCCATCACAGGTGAGCAAATATGCCGATGCGCTTTTATACCTTTCCCTTATATCCGGCCGTAACCCCGAATTATTGATCGGCCAGCATGTGATCAGTGCGCCGTTTGTAAAAAACAGCGGACTCGAGATTATGCCAACCGGTTATATGGTGATTGATGGAGGCGCCCCAACCACGGTGTCGTACATTTCGAATGCCGCACCTATTCCTGCCGATAAAAATGAAATTGCGATGTGTACCGCTATGGCGGGAGAGATGCTTGGCATGAAGCTTATTTACATGGATGCGGGCAGCGGCGCCAAAAGAGCCATTACAGAAACCATGATCGAAAAAGTAGCCAAACATATTGAGGCGCCCCTGATCGTTGGCGGCGGTATTACCGAACCCGAAAAAGCCTACCGTAACTGCAAAGCCGGAGCAGATGTGATCGTGGTTGGAAATGCGATTGAAAAAGATGCATCCCTGATCACCGAGATCAGCCATGCAGTGCATAGCGTACCGGTGAATGCGTGATACGTCTATCATAAGTCATTATCAGAACAATCATATTTCATACGAAAAGGTCAGGCGCAAAACACCTGACCTTTTCGTATCCTTCACTCAAGACCGAGGCCTTACCACAGACCATTCAGAAATGCATTATTGATTCCTCGCCCCGCCTGCAGGTGCCGCAGGCCTTGGATTATTCAGGTCTGATACATCTACTCTTGACGGGGTTTCTTTTCCGCTTACAATCCCTCTTGAACTTAGGGCAATGGACTTTATGATCATGGCCATATTGTCCATATCCAATGTGCCTATTTCATCACTGGGTTTGTGATAGTTGGGTTCGTTATCCATTTTGGAAGTGGAGAGGGTATGTGCCGGAACGCCCAGCAGGGCAAGTGTTGCATTATCAGAACGGAAGAAAAGATTTTGGGTTGTATACGGGTCAGGATAGAAAGTAAAACCACTTCCCTCAAGATTGCCCTGTAATATTTTTCCCATATCCGTCCTTTCATAACCGGTAATGTATGCCGAATTTTTACCCCATTTGCTTTCCGTGCCAATCATCTCTATATTGAACATGGCTTTTACATCATCCGGATTATATTGCCTGGAGAAGTATTGTGCACCAAATCCTCCTACTTCTTCTGCGGTAAAAGCAACAAAGATTAACGTACGCTCATTATTCTTTAATTCTTTAAAATATTTTGCCAGCAGTATCACAGCGGTAGTTCCGGCTGCATCATCATTCGCACCATTGTAAATAGAATCGGTTAACACATTGCCCTGCCTGTCTTTACCCATCATCCCCAAATGATCGTAATGGCCCGAAAAAATTACATACTCGTTTTTTTTGCTTTTGCCGGGAAGGATGCCCAATACATTCGCCAATTTCTGTTCAGCAACCTCATGCTTTGCATCAATTGTGTAAGACTTAGGATCTATATTGCTTAAAACAAACACTACACTTTTATCCGATTTAAACAATTGCGTTTTAAAACGGGTCATATTATTAAACCCCTTCGAAAAAGAGGTATCCACCCGCACAAAATAATTCTTGTTGCCGTTAATATATTTACGTGCTTCTGTAAAAAGATTGGCCCCTTTACCAATGGTTACTTCTTCATAACCCGATTTCTCTGTAACCTTCAATTCAGCTTGCGTTGTAACCACCATCATATTTTTTGCATCAACAGCTACGCCGTCGATTGTGCAACTGGCACTGATAAGCTTTGGTTTTACCATTGCAAAAGACTGCAGATAATTCCCACTGTTGTTCCAGGTTTGTAATCCGGTTTTTGAAAACTCATCTGCAATAAAGGCAGCGGCTTTATCAATACCGGGCGTAAATGCCCTTCTGCCTTCCATATCATCGGCCGATAAAATTTTTTCAATCCTTTCCACCTCTTTCGCATTGATCATATTCTCTGCTTTTTGCGCAAAAGAAAATGTTGTTATGGAACATAATAACAAGGCCAGGTTGATTTTTTGCATACGAAACTGTTTTGATCCCGGACGGGGCGTTAAAGCAACCTGAACGGTAGAGAGGATATCGATTATTTCATATTCCAGCTATCGGAGAAAACGTAAAAGCCGTTACAGGCTCATCATTTCTTTAAACTTAACCGTCTGCCTTCTGCTTACTTCAATTTTTTCACCACCTTTCAGGTCAACCAGCAAACCGCCGTTGAAATAAGGTTCAATCTTTTCTATCCAGCGAAGGTTGATAATATGTTTACGGTTGGCACGGAAGAACATTCTTTCATCCAGTCTTTCTTCCAATGCATTCAGCGATTTTAAGATCAGGGGTTTATGTGTACCGAAGAATACTTTGGCATAATTACCTACGCTTTCAAACAAGCGGATCTCGCCAAGCTTTACAAACCAGCATCGTTCGCCGTCTTTGACAAATACCTGGTCGTTCTCAGTAAGCGGGCCGCGGTTCAGGCCATTGAGTCCGATATTCTCCTTAAAGATCTCTGCCTGTAATTTTTGAATCGCATCTGCCAAACGTTTTGGCTCGATAGGTTTTAACAGGTAATCCAGCGCATTCACTTCAAAAGCTTTGATCGCATACTCATCATAAGCAGTGGTAAAGATCACTTTGGGTGCTTTTTCCACTTCGGCCAAGAGGTCGAACCCGGTTTTACCCGGCATCTGGATGTCGAGAAAGATCAGGTCGGGATTGAGGGTCTCGATTTTTTCGATACCGTCATCCACATTGGCTGCTTCTTCTATTACTTCTATATCAGAATGGTCCTGCAGGAGTTTCTTTAACTCATTGCGGGCCAGCCTTTCATCATCAATAATAATTGCTTTGATCGCCATATCACGAATGTATAAATAGATTTTATAAATGCAATTGCTGTACCGGCATTTTTACGATGGCTTCTACCATATCATTGCTTGTGTTCCTGATATGAAAACTGGCTTTCCCGCCGAAAAGAAGCTTTAAACGGTTACGGGTGCTGTTGATACCAAATCCATCGCCATCGCCGTTATTGTCATTCATCTGGCCGCTATTCTGAACAATCAGCTCATGATGGTCATCACGGTAATCGGAAATCACTTTCACCAATCCTCCGTTCTTTTGCTTGCCGATGCCGTGTTTAATGGCATTTTCTACCAGGGTTTGTAGCATCATAGGCGGAACGGGCTGGTCTAGGGTATCTTCATCAATATCATATTCTATCTGTAACCTGTCCTCAAAACGGATATGTTCCAGTGCCAGGTAGTCTTTTACAATATTCAATTCCCTTTCAAATGGAACCGTTTCCATTTTCTCTGCCTGCATACTGCTGCGGAGAATATTGCTAAGTTCCGTAATGGCTGTTCTTGCCCGCTCCGGGTTCTCATCTACCAATGCACGGATACTGTTCAGGGCATTGAATATAAAATGGGGATTGATATGCGATTTAATGGTCTTCAGTTCCAGCTCTTTAACCAGGCTTTCCAGACGTACTTTCTGTATCTCGGCTTTGGAGCCTAGTTCTACATAATGCCAGATATAATACACAGAGATCCACACCAGTACCATCGGCGAATCAAAGATCAGGTTTGACAGGAACCGCATTTCTACCGAAACCTTATTTTTCGGATCATATAAACGTAACCATTCCACCACTGCACTGTTGGCAAGATTAAACAACACAATGCTACTTACCACTACAGCGGTAAGCAGCCACCATTTCTGCAGCTGGATAGGGGGCCTTAATTTCAGCCGCACGATCATTTCGCGTAATAAATGTGTGAATATCAATCCAAAAAGTATGGTAATGGCGATCCTTGGATAAAGGATGTGATTGGTCTTGTTCTCGAAAATATATGCAAAGAACACCATGGATAAACCATAGAATAACCAGCCGCCCAGCTGGCAACACCAGTATAAAGAGGATCTGCTTCTCATGTTGGAGCAAATATAAAATGAAAGCACCCCCGAAACACTGCTAAATTGGATTAAAGGTAAAATCAGCCTCTGTCTGGCATAAATTAATGTCCCAAACCGATGAACTATCCGTTTTCCCGTATGTTTCGTATCTTAAGAAGCTATTCGGCTTGCCGCTAAATGCTTATTTTTACATCATAAACCAGCCTATGCAAATCACAGCAGGTCCTTTATTACGGAACATCAATTACCCCAATGACCTTAGAAAGCTCAACAACAGCCAATTACACCAGGTTTGCGATGAGCTTCGACAATATATTGTAGATGTAGTAAGCGTGCATGGCGGCCATTTTGCAGCCAGCCTTGGCGTGGTAGAACTGTCTGTTGCCCTGCATTATGTTTATAACACGCCTTATGACCAGCTGGTATGGGATGTAGGTCACCAGGCTTATGGCCACAAGATATTAACCGGCCGTCGCGATAATTTTGTTACCAACCGCAAATACAAAGGCCTTAGTGGTTTTCCGAAAAGAAGTGAGAGCGAGTTTGATACGTTTGGCGTAGGGCATTCTTCCACCTCTATTTCAGCGGCGCTGGGTATGGCCATAGCAGCAAAATATAAAGGCGAGAACAGAAAATCAGTTGCTATCATTGGAGATGGTTCCATGACTGCCGGTATGGCTTTCGAAGCGATGAACCATGCAGGAGTGGCCGATAGCGATGTGCTGATTATTTTGAATGATAACTGCATGAGCATCGACCCCAATGTGGGCGCTTTGAAAGAATACCTCACGGATATCAGCACTTCCCCTACTTACAATAAAGTGCGCGATGAGATCTGGAACCTGATGGGTAAATTACCGGTGGGTAAGAATTTCAGCAGGGATATGGCGAGTAAGATGGAAGCCAGTATAAAACATGTGGTTAATAAAAGCAGTAACCTGTTTGAAGCATTACAGATCCGCTATTTCGGGCCGATTGACGGGCATAATATTACCAAACTGGTAGATACGCTGAAAGACCTGAAAAATATTCCCGGCCCAAAACTGTTACATATTGTAACGGTAAAAGGCAAAGGGTATTCGCTGGCAGAAAAAGACCAAACCAAATGGCATGCCCCGGGTTTATTTGATAAAGTAACCGGCGAAATCTTCAAGAAAAAAACAGACACTCCGCAACCGCCCAAATACCAGGATGTATTTGGCCATACCATGATAGAGCTGGCAGAAATGAATGAAAAAGTGATGGGTGTTACACCGGCCATGCCCAGTGGCTCATCCTTGAAATTCATGATGGAAAAAATGCCTCACCGTGCCTTTGATGTGGGCATTTGCGAACAGCATGCTGTAACACTGAGTGCAGGTTTAGCAACACAAGGTCTGCGTGTCTTCTGCAATATTTATTCTTCCTTTATGCAAAGGGCTTATGACCAGGTGGTACATGATGTGGCAATACAAAAACTGCCTGTTGTATTTTGTTTAGACCGAGCGGGATTAGTGGGTGAAGACGGGCCTACACACCATGGCTGTTATGATATTCCTTATATGCGTTGTATCCCAAATCTGATTGTGAGTGCACCGATGAATGAGCAGGAATTACGTAACCTGATGTATACGGCACAACTTGAAAGTAATCCATACCCGTTTGTGATCCGTTACCCGCGCGGTGAAGGTGTGATGGCTGAATGGAGAACAGAATTTGAAGTATTGCCTATCGGCAGGGGAAGAAAACTGAAAGACGGAGAAGATATTGCCATATTGAGTTTCGGGCATCCCGGTAATTTTGCCCAGGCCGCCATTCGTGAATTAAGAACACAAGGTCTTAATCCTGCACATTATGATCTCCGTTTTGTAAAACCGATTGATGAAGACCTTTTACACGAAGCTTTCCGAAAATACAACAGGATTGTAACGGTAGAAGATGGAACCGTGGTTGGCGGATTCGGGTCTGCCATTCTTGAATTCATGAATAAGCATAACTACCATGCAGAAGTAAAAATATTAGGTATTCCCGACAGATTGGTGGAGCACGGAACCCCTAAAGAGTTGCACCGAGAATGTGCTTACGACGCACAGGGCATTGCAGATGCAGTTAGGGAACTGATGAAGGATAAAATAAAGGTTAGTACAATGATCGCAGGCTAATGTTTTACTGATCAGAATATATTTCAATAAAAAATCCGGCACAAACACTATGGCCGGATTTTTTTTACAATAACGTGATGGAGATATATTTATTCCGGTTGAGGAGAGGATGATTCTTCAATAATATCATTTTCTCCCACATTACCTTCGGCTTCAAGGTCTTCTTCGCGGTGATTGTTCCATTCTACGATAAAATTATTCATCCCTTGTCCTACCAGCAGTTTCATAAATTTCTGTTGCGATAATTCCAGCAGTGATAAGAAAAGGAAAAGGGCATGTATCCTGTCGGTACACACTTCAAACACTTTTTCAAAAGAAACGGTTTTTTCTTTTTGTACAAAGCCGAGCATATAATCACGGCTGCCTTCCATGGTATAATTATAACGTACAACGGTATGAACCGGTTTATTCTGGCGTTCCTGCACACGCAACATCACTTTTTCAAACGCTTTCATGAGTTTGAACATTGTGATGGTTTGTATTTCTGTACCTTCTGAAGCTTCTTCCCCGATCATGGAAATTTCGCGCTGCAGGTTACCGCGTTTGATCATGAGCATCCGCTCCGCTTCCATTTCAGCCATTTGCACGGCAGCTTCTTTGAAGCGTTTGTACTCTAGTATTTTATCGATCAGTTCCTGGCGTGGATCAATTTCATTTCCTTCCGCATCTATTTCTTTACGTGGCAACAATAACCTCGCCTTGATACGCATAAGGGTAGAAACGAACAGGATAAATTCACTGCTTAGTTCAATATTCAGTTTTTCACCCTGGTGGATGAAATCAAGAAAATCATTAATGATCCGGGTAATGGGGATATTGTAAATATCCAGTTCATCCCTTTCAATAAAGAATAAGAGCAGGTCGAAGGGGCCCTCAAACTGATCCAACTTGATCTGGTAACTCACATTATTCACTGGTCAATCGCTTTAGCTGCAAAGAAAACCGAATCAGGGCTAAAATAGCCCGTGCGGGTAGAATAGTTATCCACTAAACGCTGGAGTCAGGCATTCGTGATACCTGCATCGCGAGTCCTGAGTAGGTTTTACCCAGGACTCATGATGCAAGTCTGATGAAAGGATCATTCTTTATTTTCCGTCCTTTTCAAAGAATCCCTGATCTCTGCTAGTAATTTATCGGCATTGGAAGGTTCGGCAGGCTTAGGGGCTGCAGCGGGTTCTTCCTTCTTCATTTTATTAATGCCTTTGATTACGAGAAAGACGGAGAACGCTACTACGATAAAGTCAAATAGATTGGTAATAAAAGCCCCGTATTTTACGGCCACTTCGGCAACCGCAGGGGTAACCACTTTTCCGGCAGCATCTTTCACGCCGGGTATGGCATCTTTGAGTACCCAAACTTTATCGTTAAAGTTTACACCACCGGTAATCATGCCTACCAACGGCATTACAATACCATCTACAAAAGAAGTAACAATTTTTCCGAAAGAGGCACCCATTACAAAGGCAACGGCAATATCTACCAGGTTACCCTTCATAGCAAACTCTTTGAATTCTTTTAGCATGCTCATATGGAATTGGTTTGGTTGAGGTTGAAAATACTAAAAGCTATTCACCCATCAAAGCTGTTTATTTTTTCAATCCGGGATATTGCATATTCAGTTCTTTCAATAATTTATGAAGGGCAGATGCTACCAGGTATTCTTTATACCAGTTCTGATCGGCCGGAATAATGTGCCAGGGAACTTTACCGCAATGAAGAAAGCAATCCTCATAGGCTTTCATATACAATTTCCAGAGTTTGGCCTCTTCAAAATCCTTCTCATTATATTTCCATTGCTTTTGGGCATTGGCGATCCTTTCTTTTAACCGCAGTTGCTGTTCTTCGGGGGAAATATGCAGATAGAATTTGAGGATATGTGTATGGTTATGCCTTGTGAGCAATTCCTCAAAATCGTTGATGGCTTTCATTCTTTCCTTTGCCAGTTTATCATTGCACCATTTATGAACCCTTGTAATGAGGATATCTTCATAATGCGACCGGTTAAAGATTTGTATGTACCCTTTAGCCGGTGCATGTTGGTGAATACGCCATAAAAAATCATGCGACAATTCCTCGGCTGCCGGTGCTTTGAATGACCTTACCATCACACCCTGTGGATTAAGCTTTCCAAAAACAGATCGGATGGTTCCATCTTTTCCGCTGGCATCCATACCCTGAATAATTACCAGCACCGAATATTTGGATTGCGCATACAGCAGGTTCTGTAACGCATCCAGTTCTTCGATCAGTTTGGCGGTCTTTTCCTTGGTTTTTTCTTTATCCAGCCCTTTCGGCGCTCTTGAACTGATCTTATGTAAATAAATGGCTGGCACGTTAGTATGTTTATATAAAATTATCCTTTTGCTTTTGTAAAAAAGGCAACTTTGGCCAAATTAACATCTTGAGAGACAAATTGATTAACTGGGGGCTTTTCACAATCCTGTCGCTGATCTGGGGCAGTTCCTTTATCCTGATGAAAGCGGGCATGGACCAGCTTACCCCTTACGATGTGGCTTCTATCCGTATGTTGAGTGCCGGATTGGTGCTAATACCCTTCGCCCGTAAAGCATTGCTGCAAGTGCCGCAAAACAAAATGGTATTGGTGATCCTATCCGGTTTACTGGGCAGTTTTTTTCCGGCTTACCTTTTTTGCGTTGCCGAAACAAGGATCGACAGTTCGCTGGCCGGTATCTTAAATGCTTTAACGCCTTTATTCACCATTATCATCGGCTTTAGTTTCTTTCAATTGAAGGCTGACTGGAAAAAGATACTGGGTGTACTGATTGGTTTTATCGGGCTTTACCTGCTGGTATCCCCCAACGGCGATATTCATTTTGCCAATGTATCCTATATCCTGCTTGTATTGCTGGCTACTGTTTTTTACGGCATCAATGTAAATATGGTAGGCAGGCATATGCGGGGTGTGGGTTCGCTCAATATAGCTTCGCTGGCTTTTGTTTTCCTGATCATCCCTTCCTTGATCATCCTTTATATCAATGGCTATTTTGCATTGCTCCCAGGCAACAAAACGGTATGGACGTCAACGCTGGCTTCTGCTGTATTGGGCATTATGGGCACTGCCGTTGCTTCCATTCTTTTTTATAAGCTGGTAAAAAGAGCCGGCACTTTATTTGCTTCAATGGTTACCTATGGCATTCCCTTTATTGCTGTGGCATGGGGTGTTTTATATGGAGAACAGGTAACGGTATGGCAGGTTGGCTGCTTAGGAATGATTCTTGGAGGAGTATATATAGTAAACAGGAAGTAAATCGGGGTTAGGGCCCTGCGTTTATCGTTTCGGGTTAATGGCATTCAACTTGACCCGAAACGATAAAAGCAAACCCAGGACTTTATACCGACATCATCTCTTTCTCTTTTGCGGCCAGGTGCTTATCAACCAGTACAATATATCTGTCTGTGATCTCCTGAACATTTTTTTCGCCGTCTTTTACAGCATCTTCACTTAATCCGTCTTTGCCTAATTTTTTGATCTGTTCAATCGCATCGCGCCGGATATTGCGGATGGCTACCTTGGATTGCTCTCCTTCACTACTGGCTTTCTTGAAAAGCTCTTTTCTTCTTTCTTCTGTCAATGGCGGCATAAAAAGGCGGATTTGGCTACCATCGCTTTGCGGGGTGATCCCTATATTGGCCTGCATAATGGCTTTTTCAATGGCCTGTAGCATACTCTTCTCCCAGGGCTGAATACTGATGGTTCGGGCATCCAGAACGGTAATATTCGCTACCTGTGCAATAGGGGTTGGGGCGCCATAATATTCCACATTGATCCCGTCTACCATGCCGGGATTGGCTTTCCCGGCCCTGATCTTGGTTAATTCCGCTTCCAGGTGACTGATCCCTTTACGCATACTGTCTTCAGCATCCTCAATGATCATTTGTAATTCTTCCGACATATGATTTTTTTTAACTGAGGCGAAAATAATGAATAGTTTGGAGAGCCCGTTTACTGGTTTATGGGTTTATGGATTAGCGGTACAAATAAACCCGTAAACCCATAAACCGATAAACCAACAACCCTTATCTTCGCTGCCATAAAAATATTGCTATGGCAAGTATACAGGAGTTAAAAGATGTAGCCAACCAGCTGAGACGCGATATTGTTCGCATGGTACATGGCGTACAAAGCGGCCACACGGGTGGTTCATTGGGTTGTGCCAATTATTTTTCCGCACTTTTCTTTGAGATCATGAAACACGACAGACATTTTTAACATGGATGGCGTAAATGAAGACCTGTTCTTTCTCTCCAACGGACATATTTCTCCCGTATATTATTCAGCACTGGCCCATGCCGGTTATTTTGAAGTAAAGGAACTGGCCAGTTTCCGTAAGATCAATACCCGTTTACAGGGGCATCCTACCACACATGAACATTTACCCGGTATACGGGTGGCAAGCGGATCCCTGGGGCAGGGCATGAGCGTTGCTATCGGGGCAGCATTAACTAAAAAACTAAATGCCGATGCCCATCTTGTTTTTTCTTTACATGGAGACGGTGAACTGGATGAAGGGCAGAACTGGGAAGCCATCATGTTTGCCGCACACCATAAAGTAGATAACCTGATCTCTACGATTGACTGGAACGGACAGCAGATTGACGGACCTACCAAAAAAGTGATGGGATTAGATAATCTCCATGCCAAATTTGAAGCCTTTAACTGGAGCGTTCTGGAAATGAATGGTAATGATATGGATGATACCGTTGCTACATTGAATAAAGCCAAATCCATGACAGGCCAGGGTAAACCTATCTGTATTTTGATGAAAACAGAAATGGGTAAAGGTGTAGATTTTATGGAAGGCAGCCACGAATGGCATGGTATTGCTCCCAATGATGAGCAATTGGCGAAAGCATTGGCGCAGTTGCCGGAGACTTTGGGGGATTATTAATCAGTATACGATACAATCTTTATAGGAACTCATCACAAATTGTGATGAGTTTTTTTGTACGCACCTTTTCACGCGAAAACACCAAGAGGTAAAGCCGCAAAGCAAAGGCTAACTTTTTAGAGAGAATAATTGAAGACTGGCTTTACGCGATGGAATCCATGCGGCAAGAATGGCTATGAAAGCTACTGTACCGGATACCAGTAAAAAATCGCCGGCTAATAATTTTACGGGATAGTAATCAATGATAAAAGTATCGCCGCCTAATTTGATCAAATGAAAACGCACCTGCAACCAGCAAATAATTGTTGCCAGTATAATGCCAGCACCGCCACCTAGTGAAGCCAATAATAACCCTTCATTTAAAAAAATACGCTGAATTTTTTGTTCATCAGCACCCATTGCTTTCAGTACAGCAATATCTGTTTGTTTTTCCAATACCAGCATCGTTAAAGCACCGATCATATTAAACGCTGCAACGATCAGTATCAAAGAAAGAATGCCATAGATCACCCATTTTTCAACCTGCATGACAGCGTATAGGCTCTTGTTTTGTTCATAACGGGTTTCAACCAGATAAGACTTACCCAGTTTAGATTGCAACCGTGTTTTCACTTTATCAGGGGCATCATTTACTTTGATCTCTATAGCGCTGTACTCGTCCGTCGTCATGCCCAACATGTATTTTACAAATGCGAGGTTGCTGAAAACATATTTATTATCAAAATCCTGCTGCACGGCAAACGTACCTACGGGTGTTACGGTAAACGCATTCAGTCCGTCATCTGAAATAATCTTTGACGCCTGCCGGTTGGGTAAATAAATGGTTGCAGGATATAATCCCTGCTCAACATGTAATCCTGCAGCATTCTCTATTCCTGCACCTACTACCAATTTTGGCGCGTCGATAGTTCCCACTTCAAATTTACCGCGGGGTATATGTTTGGGGCTATTGATGTTATTGAGTGAGGTATATTTTTCATCCACCCCTTTCATAGACACAATGGTTTGAAAGGCACCATTCAATACCGCTTTTTCTTCTGCCACAAAACTGAAAACAGCAACGCCTTTTGTGGCTTTGATGTTTTGTAGTTCAGCAGGAGAAATATGAAAAGTTTTTCCGCGTGCAGGAACAATGCGGATATCAGAATAAAAATCGGCATATAAGCCTTTTACCAGGTCTTCAAACCCATTAAATACACTCAGCACAATAATCAATGCTGCGCTTCCCACCCCAATAGCCAGTATGCTGATCCACGCAATGATATTGATAGCATTAGTAGATTTATTAGACCTGAAATAGCGCCAGGCAAAAAGAAGGTTCATGGATTAGCGGATTAGCGGATTGCGGATTAGCGGATTGCGTTTTCATGATTCGTTAATCCGCAATCCATTAATCCGTTAATTATTCCTTATCAGGAGTTTTATCTCCTTCTATCTTTTTGAAGATCTCTTCCATCTTAAACACATAATCCAGGGTATCGTCGTGGTAAAAATGCAAAACAGGGATGCGGCGTAATTGATGTTTTACCCTGTCGGCTAGTTGTTTCTTGATCTCCCAGGCTCTCGGTTCGATTGTTTTCATCACAGCGGCAGCATCCTTTACCTGGAAAAGACTCAGGTAAATACGGGCTTCGAGCAGATCGGGCGTAACTTTTATAGAGGAAATGGATACCATTCCGCCATCTATCATCCCAAGGCCCAAACGCCTGAAAATACCATTCAATTCTTCCTGCAGTGCGCCTGCCACCTGCCGCTGGCGTTTTCCCTCCTCCATATTCTAACATTTGATTGACTGCAAATTTACTTACTTTGCTGCGTTTTAAGTGTTTTATCCTTTATGAAGCGATTTTCACGCATACTCTTTTACCTGAGAAGCCAGAAACGGAATATTGTTCTGTATGTGGTTTTCAATATCTTATCTATTTTATTTTCGCTGGTTTCGCTCACCATGCTGGCGCCTTTCCTGTATATGCTCTTCAGGATGGAAAAATTAACCACGGTACAACCCGAATGGAGCTTTTCATCTGCGGGTATTGTGAACTATCTGAAATATATGATCAGCCAGTTCATCAGTCAGCACAATGAAGTGTATGCGCTTGGAGCGATCTGTGTGATCATTGTCGTATCGGTTTTCTTTAAAAATTTATTTACCTATCTGTCATTTCGGGTACTGGCACCGATGCGCAATTATGTAATGACCAAACTCCGATCCGATCTGTATGCCAAAATACTGGAATTGCCTATCGGATTTTTTACAGAACAACGCAAAGGGGATATCATCAGCCGCATGAGTAATGATGCCAATGAAGTGGAATGGAGTGTGATGAGTACGCTGGAAGGTTTGGTGCGTGATCCCTTAAATATCCTGATCTATCTGGTTACACTGGTGTATATCAGTCCGGCTTTGTCATTGTTTTTACTCGTGCTTTTACCGTTAACAGGATTTATTATCGGGAGAGTGAGCCGCTCATTAAAAAAGCAATCCACTGCTTCGCAGGAGCAACTCGGAACCCTGATGTCTATTTTGGATGAAACCCTTGGCGGGTTAAGGGTGATCAAAGCATTTAATGCAGAAAAGATCTTACGCAACAAGTTTTTTGATACCAATAATAAGCTGAACCATATTCGAAACAGGATGAACTTCAGGAGGGACCTGGCATCTCCTATGTCTGAATTTTTAGGGGTATTGGTTTTATCCTGTATTTTATGGTTTGGGGGCAAACTGGTTCTAAGCCATACAGCGGGTTTGGAAGCAGGTAGTTTTATTACCTATATTTTGATCTTTACTCAGATCATCAATCCTGCGAAGTCCTTATCTACTGCCTATTACAACGCGCAGCGTGGCAGTTCGGCGATACAAAGGATTGAAGAAATTTTACAGGCACCCTTAACGGTTTCGGATAAGGCAGATGCAAAAATATTACCTGCCTTTAACCATTCCATAGAATTCAGGAATGTTTCTTTCGCTTACGAAGACAAGATCATTCTCAAAAATATCAATCTCACAATCGAGAAAGGAAAGACCATTGCCTTAGTGGGGTCATCCGGTGCCGGTAAGAGTTCTTTAGCTGATCTGGTACCGCGTTTCCATGATGTATCTGATGGCGAATTATTGATTGACGGGGTGAATATCAAAAACTATACCCTGCATTCTTTGAGGAGCCTGATGGGTATTGTAACGCAGGAACCGATCCTGTTTAATGATACGATTGCAAATAATATTGCATTGGGTGTGGATAAGGTTACTTCACAAAAAATTGAAGCAGCGGCAGCTGTTGCCAATGCGCTCAATTTTATCAAACAAAAAGAAGAAGGGTTTGATTCCAATATCGGCGACAGGGGAAGTAAATTAAGTGGCGGGGAAAGACAACGATTAACCATTGCCCGCGCAGTTTTGAAAAACCCGCCCATTTTAATTTTAGACTAAGCCACTTCATCGCTAGAAACAGAAAGCGAACGATTGGTTCAGGATGCGATCAATAATATG
>CAZFKE010000002.1:43780-123606 GCA_964519475.1 uncultured Sediminibacterium sp. | reverse complement strand
AGAACCGCACCTCACTCGTGATTGCTCACAGACTTTCTACCATCCGCCATGCAGATGAGATCATCGTTCTCCAGAAAGGAGAAATCGCAGAACGCGGAACGCACGAACAGTTGCTGGCACAGGGAGGGATTTATAAGCGGCTTGTTGATATGCAGGAAGTGAAATAACGTCATTGACGAAAAAAGGGCCGCATTACTACGGCCCTTTTTATATAGTCGGTATAACTAATTATTGCTCCGAGGTCTTCACCAATCCCAACTTTGCTTCAAGGCTAAGTGTGGCGTGTGGTACGGCGCGTAAACGGGCTTTGTCTATCAGCTTACCGGTTACACGGCAGATGCCGTAAGTTTTGTTCTCAATTCGCATCATGGCTTTTTCCAGGTGATCGATATAAGTAATCTGCCTGCTGGCCATCTGGCTTAATTGTTCTCTTTCCATGCTCATACTGCCATCCTCCATGGTCATGTAACGTGCATCATCGTTATCGCCCCCCATTTCATCCTTTCGGGTAATGAGTCCCTGCAGATAAGCCAATTCTTTTTTAGCCGCATCCAGCTTTTTGGAGATCAGTTCCCTGAACTCGTTCAGGTCTGAATCATTGTACTTTACCAGCGGATCTCCATTATTAGCGGTCAGTTCTGCTACTCTTTTTTCTAATTGCGTATATCCGGGCTTATAAGGCACACTTGACTTCGTATTGATCTTAGGTACTTTCACGTCTTTTATGGGTTCTGGTTGTTTTTTTACGGGTTTAACAGGCGGAGCCGGTGGGGCTTTTACCTCAACTTTTGGCTTTACAGGAGCGGCAACGGGTTTAGCCGGAGCAGGGGCCACAGGCTTAGCAGCCGGTTTCGCCGGAACTGCCGCTTTGGCAACAGGTTTTGGCGCTACTTTTACCGGAACGGGTTTAGGGGCCGGTTTCTTAGCGGGTGCCGGAGCTGGATTGTTAGGCGCAGGGTTTACAACCACTTTAGCCGGAGCCGCTTTTTTGGGCGCAGGTTTAGGGGCCGCTTTTTTAGCCGGGGCAGCCTTCTTGGGCGCAGGTTTGGCGGGTGCTTTCTTAGCAGGAGCCGCTTTTTTAGCTGGCGCCTTCTTGGCCGGAGCCACCTTTTTCGGAGCTGGTTTCTTAGTAGGCATACAAGTTTATCCTTTTTTGGTAACTACCACTTTCAACAGGATCTCATTGATCTCAATTTCAGTGCCGTTCTCTATTTGTGGCACCCAATCAATGCTATCTGCCAAAATTTCGCGGCAAATATAGTCGTTATATTTAATAATGGCCGGCTTTAGTAGGGGGCCCTCAAGCACGGTCACGAATATACGGTCTGTGAGGTCAAAACCGCTCTCTTTTCTGATATTCTGTACCCGGTTTACAAATTCCCTAGCCTCCCCTTCCTGCTTTAATTCATCAGTTAAAGTGATATCCAGGGCCACCGTAAGACTGCCTTTGCTGGCTACACTCCAACCCGGAATGTCTTCTGCGATAATATCTACATCAGTCAATCCTATCATAACTTCTTCTCCGTCAATGGCTAATGCGTAAGTACCTTCCTTTTCCAGCTTAGTAATGTCCAGCTGATTGAACTGGCCGATAGCCGCACTTACCGCCTTCATCTTAGGCCCGAGGCGGGTACCCAATGCCTTAAAATTGGCTTTGATCTTTTTACTGATCACCCCTTCGGTTTCGGTGATATAAGCCAGTTCCTTCACATTTACTTCGGCCTTGATCAGGTCTTCGATCTTCTCGAACTGGTTTTTCATCTCCGGATTCAATACCGGGATCATGAGTTTCTGGAGCGGCTGACGCACTTTGATATTCACTTTTTTACGCAAAGAAAGCACCAGCGAACAGGTATCCTGTGCCAATTGCATCCTTTCTTCCAATAAGGTATCGATCACCAATTCATCTGCAACCGGGAAATCAGTATGGTGGATAGAACCTACCTTGAATGTACCCGTTACTGTATTCAGGTTACCGAAAACCGCATCGCTGAAGAAAGGTGAAATAGGCGCCATCAAACGAACGATGGTTTCCAAACAAGTATATAAGGTTTGGTAAGCGCTGATCTTGTCCTGCTCATACTCACCCTTCCAAAAACGGCGGCGGCAAAGGCGAACGTACCAATTACTCAGGTGTTCGTCTACAAATTCTTCTATGGCACGACCGGCCAGTGTTGGCTCGAAATCGTCCATTGATCGTGTAACGTTTTTGATCAGTGTGTTCAGCGAAGACAAAATCCATCTGTCGATTTCCGGCCTTTTATGCAAAGGAATAGCTGCTTCTTGAAAAGCAAATCCGTCTACATTGGCATAGAGAGCAAAGAATTGATAGGTATTATATAATGTTCCAAAGAATTTACGTTGCACTTCCTGGATACCGGCAAGATCAAATTTCAAATTATCCCATGGGGATGCATTGGTGATGAGGTACCAGCGGGTAGCATCGGCGCCATATTTTTCGATGGTTTCAAAAGGGTTTACCACGTTGCCGAGGCGTTTACTCATTTTGTTACCCTCTTTATCCAGCACCAGGCCATTACTTACTACCGCTTTGTAGGCAACGCTGTCGAACAACATTACACCCAAAGCATGCAGGGTATAAAACCAGCCGCGGGTTTGATCAACACCTCCGGCAATAAAATCTGCGGGGAAGGCCTCGCCTTTATCAACCAGGTCTTTATTCTCAAAAGGATAATGCCATTGTGCATAAGGCATGGCACCGCTGTCAAACCAAACATCGATCAGATCAGCCACGCGTTTCATCGGTTTACCGGAAGCACTTACTAAAATGATATCGTCTACAAATGGTTTATGCAGATCTAGAATGCCATCGTGTAAATAGTGTTTATTTATATCGCCACCCAATACTTCACTGGCTTTGCGGATACCTTCGTTGAGTTCATCGATTGATCCGATACAAACTTCTTCTTCGCCATCTTCTGTTCTCCAGACGGGCAACGGCGTTCCCCAATAACGGCTGCGGCTGAGGTTCCAGTCAACCATATTCTCCAGCCAGTTACCAAAGCGTCCTTCGCCGGTTGATCTGGGCTTCCAGTTGATGGTTTTATTCAACTCCACCATACGATCCTTAACCGCTGTGGTTTTGATAAACCATGCATCGAGCGGATAGTATAAAATGGGTTTATCGGTTCTCCAGCAATGCGGGTAACTGTGTTCGTATTTTTCTACTTTAAAAGCGCGGTTTTCTTTTTTCAGTTTTACACTGATGTCTACGTTTACATCCACATAATCTTTCTCGTCTTTGTAATTCTTTACATAACGGTTGCTGAATTCACCGAGGCCCTCTACAAATTTTCCCTGCCTGTCAACCATTGTTAGAATACCAATATTGTATTTTTTTCCTACCCGATAGTCATCTGCACCAAATGCCGGCGCGGTGTGTACGATACCGGTACCGTCTTCCGTTGTAACAAAATCGCCGACAATAACACGGAAGGGTTTGGAGTCTGGAGTCTGGAGTCTGATCGCTTCGAGAGAGTTTGCTTCATAGGGCAACAATTGCTCGTATGCACATTCTTCTATTTTGGATCCTTTGAATTCAGTTAGTATTGTCCAGGGAAGCACTTTTGCTTTTTCACTATATCCATCAAAATCACCATTCTCTCCCTCTGGCTTGAAATACTTACCCATCAAAGCTTTGGCCAATACAACGTTTACAGGCAGCTGTGTATATGGATTAAAAGTTTTAACCAGTACATAGTCAATATTGGGCCCAACTGTCAATCCTAAATTGGAAGGAAGTGTCCAGGGTGTTGTTGTCCAGGCAAGAAAAAACACTTCATCATTCAATATTCCCTGTTCATGATTCGATATTACTTCAAACAAAAATTTACTCTTCTCATTTCTCACCGCTTTGAACATAGCCACAGCCGAAGTATCTTTCACATCTTTATAGGTTCCGGGCTGGTTCAGCTCATGCGAACTTAATCCCGTTCCGGCTGCCGGTGAATACGGTTGTATGCTTACACTCTCGTACAATAATCCTTTCTTGTACAACTGGCTTAAGATCCACCAGAGGGTTTCAATGTATTTGTTATCGAAGGTGATATAAGGATCATTCAGGTCAACCCAATAGCCCATTTTATTGGTAAGCTCATCCCATTTATCCTTATAGCGCAATACGGCTTCGCGGCATTTTTTGTTATACGCTTCTACGGATATTTTCTTGCCGATATCTTCTTTGGTAATGCCCAGTTCCTTTTCAACACCCAGTTCAATAGGTAACCCGTGTGTATCCCATCCACCCTTTCTTTTTACCTGGAAACCCTGCATGGTTTTATAACGGCAAACCATATCTTTCAATGTACGGGAAATGACATGGTGAATGCCGGGCAGCCCGTTAGCACTGGGCGGGCCTTCATAAAACACAAAGGGCTTCCTGCCTTCGCGCAGCGAAACGCTTTTTTCAAAAGCCTGCTCTTTGCTCCATTTGGCCAATATTTCCTGTTCTATTACCGGTAGATTGAGCCCGGAGAATTCTGGGTATTTAACGCTCATAGCCTTGAAATCGCTTGAAAGGTACTGCCCTCCTGAATCTCAGGCGGGTTTTAAAGGGGGCGAAGGTAAGAAATATTGAGACGTGAAAGGCAATGGTGAATTGTGAATGATGTATAACGAATCAGGGCGGCAGAACCCTCATTGCCTATTCCCGATTCAGCATTCACAATCAACGATTGCGGAGTATTTTATAGATGCGTATAGCACCCATTAGCAATATGATAAATAAAGTCAGCCCCACCAACCCCCACAGCATACTGATGCTGGATTTGACCGTTACCAGCATGACTACGGCAATCAGGATAATGGTGGCCACCTCGTTCCAGATGCGGAGTTGCTGGGAGCTGTATTTGTAAATGCCTTTCATTTCTTGGTTTACCAGCACCTGCAGCGACCAATGATAGCCATACAAAAGCACTACAAAAATGAGTTTGATAAGCAGCCAGCGGCCTTCGGGTTTGAAAACGATGGTGTTCCAGCCGCCATCGAATAAAACGGTTGTTCCGAAAATAAGGGTAAGAATGGCGGATGGCCAGGTGATACCATACCAAAGCCTTTTCATCATGATCCTGAACTGGTTTTGCAGAATGGTTTTCTCAGGCTCGGGTTTCTCTCCTGCTTCGGTAGCATAGATGAAGAACCGGGGCATGTAGAATAAACCGGCAAACCAGGTTACCACGAAGATGATATGGAGCGCTTTGAAGTAGGGAGACATGGAAGAAAATTAATAATTAATAATTAGAAATGAATAAGTACCCTCGCTGACGTTGCTGGCCTTATAGCCAAAAACATTTATTATTTGGATTGTTAGTCATAAGACCCACAACAGCGGGTGCGGTAATTATTTCAATATCATTTCCTGATTGCCCTGCTTATATGCTTCCACCCATTTTGCCAAAGTATTTACCCAGAGTGGATGCGTATTTAAACAGGGGATCATTTCATAAGATTCACCACCGGCTTCCATGAAAGTTTCCTTACCGCGTTCTGCAATCTCTTCAAGTGTTTCTAAACAATCACTTACAAAAGCAGGACAGATAATCAATAATTTTTTAATGCCCTCTTTTGGCATTTCTTCCAAACGTATGTCTGTAAAGGGTTGCAGCCATCCGCTGCCTAATCTTGATTGAAAAGATACGCTGAACTTATTTTTTGGAATACCCAGTTTTTCTGTTACCAAACGCGTGGTGCTGAACACCTGGTGGCGGTAGCAGCTGGCATGCGCCGGAGACTCTGCTTCACAACAATTATTCACTTTCAAACAATGGCATCCGGTGGTATCACTTTTGCGGATATGTCTTTGCGGGATACCATGGTAGCTGAAAAGAATATGATCATATGCTTTTTCAAGCCAGGGTTTCATATTTTCTGCCAAGGCATTTATATAATCAGGGTTATTATAAAAAGGCTTGATAAAAGATATGTTGAAAGGATAATTATTCGCAGCATACTGTTCTTTGGCATACGCTACGGCTGTTTCATAACTGCTCATTGCAAAATGCGGATATAGTGGAACCAGTAAAACTTCTTTGAGATCAGGATATTGCTTCAGCAAAAGATCAAAAGCTTCTTTGGGTGAAGGGCTTCCGTAACGCATTGCCATAACAACCGGTTCCTGTACCTGTTGCTGAAGAGATGCCTGTAATTGTTTGGTAAGAACGATCAAGGGGGAGCCTTCATCTGTCCAGATGGTTTTATACGCTTCTGCAGATTTGGGTGCACGGAAAGGAACAATAATGCCTCTTACCAATAAAGCCCGGGCGATGAACGGTATATCAATCACTTTACCATCCATTAAAAATTCATTAAGATATTTTCTTACGTCTTTTACAGCTGTAGAATCTGGCGAACCAAGGTTCATCAATATAATCGCGCTTGTCTGTGGCATAATTGAAGTATGTCTGCAAATGTAAAACAACAATCCGCATTGTGTGTGCACATGATCAGTATCCAGCCCACTAACAAACATTCGCGTTAGACAAAACCATTCGTAAGGCCTATTTTCAGGTAGCATGATGAAACATGACAGAGAAATGACAATCGAATGGCCTACTCCTTGTTTTAAAAGAAAGCCTGTAAGATACCTTTGTGCTGTTATCATAGAAAAGCCAAAAGGCAGTAAGCATGACCATGAATCAATTTTTCGTAGCGGGGATCAACTATAAAAAAACAGATGCAGCCATTCGTGGTGAATTTGCCGTTGGTTCTGATAAATATGCTTCAGTTCTTGAAAAAGCGGGTGCTTTAGGTTTACAGGAATTATTTGTGTTGAGTACCTGTAACCGTACCGAAATATATGGCCTTGCGGCCGATGCCGATACCCTCATTGACCTTCTTTGCAGTGAAACCGTTGGCGAGGCAGACACTTTTCGCCAGTTATGCTATATAAAAAACGGAAGGGATGCCATTGAACATATTTTTTCAGTAGGTGCCGGATTGGATTCACAGATATTGGGGGATTATGAGATTGTAGGCCAAATGAAACTGGCTGTAAAATTTGCGCGCGAAAGAGGTTTTACAGGCGCTTTTATGGAAAGGTTATTCAATACCGTTTTACAATCATCCAAAGCCATTAAGAACAGGACACATTTGAGTGGTGGCAGCATTTCAGTTGCTTTTGCTGCCATTCAATATATAAAGCAGCTAGTGGCTAATCCCGAGCATAAAAAGATTGTATTACTCGGTACCGGCAAAATCGGCCGTAATACCTGTAAGAACCTGGTAGATTATCTTGATACAAAAAATATTACGCTTATTAACCGCACAGAAGGCAAAGCAGCAGCATTGGCCAATGAGTTGGGATTGAAAGCCGCTCCCTACACAAATCTGCAAAAAGAATTAGCGGAAGCCGATATTTTTATTGTAGCCACGCATGCTGATAAAGCCGTGATCACCAAAGAAAATTTAATTAACAGTAAGCCTAAGATACTGATCGATCTCTCCATCCCCAATAATATTGAACCGTCTGTAAGCAGCTTACCCAATATTAAGCTGGCTAATGTAGATGACCTGTCTGTGATCAATGATAAAACCCTTAGGATACGCAAGGCAGAGATTCCAAAAGCGTTAGATATCATACTTACCCATATTAACGAATTCAACGAATGGTTTACCCTTCGCAGCCATGTACCCGTTTTAAAAGCGGTAAAACAGAAATTGCATGATATGCACTCCTGCAGGATGTTTACAAATAGTTGCCAAAACACGGAGCTAGATCCTGTAGCGATACAAAAAGTAGTTAATACAGTGGCCGTAAAAATGCGTACTCAACATCAGCCCGGATGTTGCTATATTGAGGCTATTAATGATTTCATGACCATCAGCATTAATTAGCATGAACAAGGTTTTACGAATAGGCACCCGCGACAGCCAGCTGGCCGTTTGGCAGGCTACATTGGTACAGGATCAATTGAAGCGCAATGGCATAGAAACGGAGCTTGTGTATATGAAAAGTGATGGAGATATTGACCTGGTAACTCCCTTATATGAAATAGGTGTACTGGGTATCTTTACCAAAACACTGGATGCTGCTTTGCTTAGCAACCGAATAGACCTTGCTGTACATTCGATGAAAGATGTGCCTACACAATTGGCAAAGGGTATACAACAGGCAGCCGTTTTAGAGAGAGCTTCTTATAAAGACCTACTGGTAATAAAAAATGAGTTGAGTGATATAAGCGATGCTTTAGGATTCGTGAATCGTGAATGGTTAGCGGTGAGTGAAGAAGACAAACTCAGGTCTCGCGCCTCGCATCTTACCATAGCCACCAGCAGTATCCGCCGCAAAGCCCAGTGGTTAAACCGTTATCCAAATCATACACTCGAAAATCTGCGCGGCAATGTAAATACGCGTTTACGTAAAGTGCATGAAAGTAATTGGGATGGGGCTATTTTTGCCGCAGCAGGATTGGAGCGTATTGGACTTAGGCCTGAAAATTCCATTGAGCTTGACTGGATGTTGCCCGCACCCGCACAAGGAGCGATCATGGTGGTTTGCAGAGAGGAAGACATAGACACAAAACTGCTTCTGAGTTCATTAAATGATAGCGCTACGGCTTTATGTACAAAAATTGAAAGGGATTTTCTGAAAGCATTATTGGGTGGATGTGCTACACCGATCAGTGCATTGGCTGAGTGGAAAGAAGGAAATATCTTTTTCAGGGGACATATTTTATCGGTTGACGGGAAAGAAAAGATAGAAACCGAATATTCGGCGCCGGCTTCCGAAAGCCTGGGACTTGGAATAAAAGCTGCAGAAGAATTATTAACCAAAGGAGCCCATAAAATCGTTAATGCCATTCGCAATGCCGGAGCCTAACATACAAATATTATGCACAAGGCCTGTTGATGAATCAAGATTAGAAGAGGCTGCAAACAAAGGGATCATACTGGATGTATTTTCTTTTATAGAAACCGAAGTCATTCAAACCATAGAAGTACAGCAGGAAATTGAATGGGCATCGGTACAGGAGGCTACCGTTGTATTTACGAGTATGAATGCCGTAGAAGCCGTTATCGAAATGCTCGACGGACATATACCCCAATGGAACATCTATTGCATGGGTTACAAAACCAGACAATTGGTAACCGATTATTTTGGGGAAGACGTTATATATGGCACGGCAGACAATGCAGCGCAACTGGCAGATGAGATCATTGAGAAGGAAGACCCGGAAGAAGTGATCTTCTTTTGCGGTAACCAACGCAGAGATGAATTGCCGGGTAAACTAAACAAGCACCATATAACTGTAAATGAAATTGTTGTTTATGAAACACTGGAAGTTCCACATACAGTGGAAAAGGAATATGATGCTGTTTTATTTTTTAGTCCGAGTGCAGCAGAAAGTTTTTTTAAAACAAATACATTAACAGGCAAGACCATTGTTTTTGCTATTGGCAATACCACAGCAAAAACCGTTAGCCAGTTTTGCAGCAACAAAATAATCATCAGTAAATTACCCGGTAAAGAAGAGTTGGTAGGGCAGGCGTTGGACTATTTCTCAAAGACACCTTAAAATATATTTTACATAATCCGGTGATTATATTGAAAGTGATCTCTCTCAAAAGACACTAACGATTCACCACCCATGATTCACAAACTTTATGTTACAAAACGACCTGATATTAAGAACCCTTCGCGGTGAGCAAACAGAAAGAACCCCTGTATGGATGATGCGCCAGGCAGGCCGTTATCTTCCCCAGTATATGGTGCTGAGAGAAAAATATGGTTTCTTCGAAAGATGCCAGACACCGGAACTTGCCTGCGAAATAACCATCCAACCCGTTAATATTATAGGTGTGGATGCCGCTATCCTGTTCTCAGACATTTTGGTGGTACCACAAGCCATGGGTCTTGAAGTACAATTGGTAGAAAACCAGGGGCCGTATTTACCCGACCCCGTTAAAAATTTCAAAGACCTTGTTCGTATTCGCGTACCGGATGTGCAGGAAACATTAGGCTATGTTTTTGAAGCGATCAAACTCATCAAAGAAGAATTGAATGGCCGTGTGCCTTTGATCGGTTTTGCCGGGGCTCCATGGACCTTGCTTTGCTACATGGTACAAGGCAAAGGGTCTAAAACATTTGATCAGGCAAAAATATTTTGCTATACACAGCCGGAACTTGCACACCAGTTATTACAAATGATTACCGATACCACTATCGCTTATTTAAAAGCGCAGGCCAAGGCCGGTGCAGATGTAGTGCAGATCTTTGACAGCTGGGGCGGATTACTGAGTCCGGAAGATTTCGAAATATTTTCTTTACAATATACCCGCCAAATTGTTGCCGCAGTAAAAGAGGAAGTACCTACCATCGTTTTTGCAAAAGGCGCCTGGCATAGCCTCGAAGAAATGGCAGCAACCGGTGCGCATGGATTGGGCATAGACTGGTGTATTAAACCTGAACTGGCAAGAAAAATGGCAGGAAACAATGTAACCCTGCAAGGCAATTTTGATCCCGCTAAATTATTATCGCCTATTCCGGTTATTAAAAAGGAAGTAGCAACCATGTTAGCCGCTTTCGGTCCGGGAAAACATATTGCAAACCTGGGCCACGGCATCATACCCAATGTGCCGGTTGATCATGCAAAAGCATTTGTAGATACCGTAAAAGAATATCGACACAACCCGTAATAGTATATTCGACTAACGTTTTACGCCTAACGATGAATAGTAATAACATCAAACAGCAATGGATAACATTCATTCATCAATTACAGGATGATATCTGTGCTGCATTGGAAGTATGTGATGGGAAAGCCCGGTTTATTGAAGATACATGGGAAAGACCCGAAGGCGGGGGTGGAAAGACAAGAGTCATCAGTAACGGGAATGTTTTTGAAAAAGGCGGTGTCAATACATCTATTGTTTTCGGGAAAGTAACCGATCCCATGCGAAAACAATTGCAGATTGAAGGCCATGAATGGTTTGCCTGCGGAATGAGTATTGTGATACATCCGCTCAATCCCTTTGTACCTACCGTTCATTGCAATTACCGCATGTTTGAACTATATGATGAACAGGGGGAACTAAGCGACAGATGGTTTGGCGGCGGAACAGACCTCACACCTTATTACCTGTTTGAAGAAGACGCCAAATATTTTCATCAAACCTATCAAACCATTTGTAACCGGTTTGATAAAAGTTTTTATACCAGGTTCAAAGAAGAATGCGATAACTATTTTGTAAACTGGCATCGTAACAAAGAACGCCGGGGTATTGGTGGCATTTTTTATGATCATCAACGGCCGGGTGCAGAAAAGGATATCGATTTCTGGATGAATTTCAGCAAGGCCTGTGGATATGCATTCATAGATGCGTATATTCCCATTGTAGAAAAAAGAAAAGCAAGCCCGTACACAGAAGAACATACATACTGGCAGGAAATACGCAGAGGCCGTTATACAGAGTTCAACCTTGTACACGACAGGGGTACGCTCTTTGGCCTAAGAACAAACGGAAGAACAGAAAGCATCTTAATGAGCCTGCCGCCAACTGTGCGGTTTGATTATAATTACCAACCCGCTGAAGGAAGTGCAGAAGCAGATTTATTAGATGCCTGCCTGCACCCCCGCAACTGGGTAAACTAAAAACATCCATCATGTACCTGCAAAGAAGAAACAGGATATTGCGCCAGACACCTGCTATCCGCTCACTCGTAGCAGAAACCATTTTGCGGCCTTCTGATTTTATTGCGCCTTTGTTTATAGATGAGGGGCAAAATGTACAAACAGAGATCGCCTCCATGCAGGGCTGCTACCGCCGCAGTATAGACCTTACGGTGAAAGAAGTAAAAGAACTATGGTCAATGGGTATTAAGTCTGTGTTGATCTTCATCAAATGTAAAGACGAACTCAAAGACAATACCGGCAAAGAAGCCTGGAATAAAAACGGATTGATGCAAAGAAGTATCCAAGCCATTAAAGCCGCCGTTCCTGAAATGCTGGTAATGACAGATGTGGCACTAGACCCCTTCTCTTCCTATGGCCATGATGGTATTGTAAAAGACGGCGAGATCGTAAATGATGAAACGGTAGACGCTTTAGTAAAGATGAGTATCAGTCATGCAGATGCCGGTGCAGATTTTGTGGCACCGAGCGATATGATGGATGGCAGAATTGGCGCCATCCGGAATGGCTTGGAAGAAAATGGTTTTACCAAAACCGGCATCATGAGTTATAGTGCCAAATATGCATCTTGCTTTTATGGGCCTTTTAGAGATGCACTGGATAGTGCACCCGGATTTGGCGATAAGAAAACTTACCAGATGGATTATGCCAACCGCACAGAAGCCATTAAAGAAACCTTGATGGATATTGAAGAAGGTGCGGATATCGTAATGGTAAAACCCGCACTCGCTTATTTAGATATTATCCGCGAAATAAAAAATGCAGTAGAAGTGCCGGTAAGTGCATACCAGGTAAGTGGTGAATACGCGATGATCAAGGCTTCGGCTAAAATGGGGTGGATAGATGAGAAAAAAGCGGTATTGGAAACATTAACGTCTATTAAAAGAGCAGGCGCAGATTTGATTGCGACATATTTTGCAAAAGATGCGGTGAAATTGATTGGCTAAACTTTTACCACAGATTTTTCTATGCCCATCTTTAAAATCTGTAGCTATTAAAACATATACTAAAGTTATACGATGTACGAAAAAAGCAAAGCCCTCTTCGACCGCGCACAAAAATCTATTCCCGGTGGTGTAAATTCCCCGGTTCGTGCTTTTAAAAGCGTTGGCGGAACACCCTTGTTTATGCAAAAAGCAAAAGGTGCGTATCTGTTTGATGCAGATGGCAATCCTTATATCGATTATATCGCTTCATGGGGGCCTATGATATTAGGGCATGCCTATGAGCCGGTAATAACAGCCATACGGGAAAAAGCTTTACTCTCCACTTCATTTGGTGCACCAACCGAATTAGAAATAGATATGGCCGAACTCATCAAAAGCATGGCGCCGAATATTGATATGGTGAGGATGGTAAGCAGTGGCACCGAAGCCTGCATGAGTGCATTACGCTTAGCAAGAGGCTACACGGGGAAAAATAAATTCATCAAGTTTGAAGGATGCTATCATGGCCATGCAGATGCTTTTTTAGTGAAAGCAGGAAGCGGTATGGCTACATTCAATATACAAACCGTTCCGGGCGTTACCGGCGGCGTATCCAACGATACATTAACCTGCGCCTA
The DNA here is from genome assembly GCA_964519475.1 of uncultured Sediminibacterium sp. Lineage (GTDB taxonomy): Bacteria > Bacteroidota > Bacteroidia > Chitinophagales > Chitinophagaceae > Sediminibacterium. Next base: position 110,394 of record CAZFKE010000002.1, on the reverse strand, counting down.
TAATGATCTGGATGCCGTTGAGCGATTAATCAAAGAAAACAAAAATGAAATTGCCGCTATCATCATCGAACCGGTTGTAGGTAATATGGGTTGCATTTTACCCAAAACAGGTTTCCTGGAAGCATTACGCAGCATCTGCGACAGGGAATCGATCGTATTTATTTTTGATGAGGTAATGACAGGCTTTCGCCTGGCAGCCGGTGGTGCACAGGAAAGATTGGGCATCAATGCCGATCTTGTCACTTTCGGGAAAGTGATCGGTGGTGGTATGCCGGTAGGTGCATTCGCCGGTAAAAAAGAGATCATGGAAAAAATTGCACCGCTGGGTAATGTATACCAGGCCGGTACTTTGAGCGGCAACCCCATCGCAATGATCGCAGGATATACTATGCTTACCGAACTCAAAAACAATCCTAACATTTATACAGAACTGGAACAAAAAACAACCTATTTACAAGAAGGATTGGATAAAGTATTGAAAGCATCCGGTACGCCATACGTAATCAACCGATTGGGTTCTATGATCAGTATACATTTTAGTGATCATCCCGTTACAGATTTCGATTCGGCTGCTTCGGCAAACAACGATCTTTTCAAAAAATATTTTCATGCCATGCTCAAACGCGGTATCTACTTACCGCCGTCTGCCTTTGAAAGCTGGTTCCTGAATAATGCGCTTTCTTATGCGGATCTGGATAAGACAATTATGGCAACGGGAGAAAGTCTGAAGGAAATCGTATAGTCGTTCATTGGCGATAGACCCTCAATGGAATCCATTACCTACTATTCACTATCAATCATTGTCCATGCACAATTGATTATCTTAGTTGGATGAAAATTGTTTTCTTCTCTGCCCAGCCTTACGATATTCTTTTCTTCAACCGATATAATGAGTCATACGGTTTTGAACTGGTATTCCTGGAAGCGCAGTTAAGCCTGCAAACGGTTAACCTGCTGGAAGCCGCAGACGCGGTTTGTGTATTTGTGAATGATAAAGCAGATGCAACGGTTTGCCAACAATTAGCAGCCAAATCAGTAAAGATCATTGCCCTGCGTTGCGCCGGTTTTAATAATGTAAACCTGGAAGCCGCTAAAGCGAATGGCTTACATGTTTGCCGGGTTCCTGCCTATTCACCCGAGGCCGTGGCAGAACATGCATTGGCCCTGATACTTGCCCTCAATCGTAAAACCCATAAAGCGTATAACCGGGTAAGGGAACAGAATTTTTCGCTAAACGGGCTCCTGGGTTTTAACCTTCACGGAAAAACCGTTGGAGTGATAGGCACCGGGAACATCGGAAAAGCTTTTTGCCGTATCATGCTTGGAATGGGTTGCAGGGTAAACGCTTTCGATCTTATTGCCAATAAAGACATGGAAGCCATTGGGGTAACTTACCACCCGCTGATGGAAGTGCTGAAAGCTGATATCATTTCCCTACACTGTCCGCTCAATAACCAGACACAGCACCTGATCAATGAGGATACCATCTCCATGATGCAGAAAGGGGTCATGCTGATCAATACCAGCCGGGGTGGACTGGTAGATACCCACGCAGCTATACAGGGGCTAAAATCAGGCCAGCTAGGTTACCTGGGTATTGATGTATATGAGCAGGAAGAGCATCTTTTTTTCCGGGATTTATCCACAACCGTTATACAGGATGATGAGATCCAACGCCTTATGAGCTTTCCGAATGTACTGATCACCGCTCACCAGGCCTTTTTCACCGATGAAGCCCTTAGCCAGATTGCTGTCACTACGTTAAATAGCCTGCAGCAATTATTAAAAAGTGGTAATTTGAACAATCAGGCAGCGTTATTAGTATAAATTTTATCTGATATTCGTAAAGCATTCAGATTTTTTAACTGATTCCCATGAAAAACCCAACCCTACGAATAAGCATCATTATTTCTGTTTTTTGCATGTTCATGGCATGTAAGAAGGAATTGAGTATTGAAAATGGCGGATTTAGCGGCGCCGCTCAAGGCGAGCTGGTTGACTCATTAGGCAATTGTAAGTCTTCTACCGTAATGGGTGATTATAAAGTAGATACTGCCCTTACCAGCAGCAATTATGCCCTGATCAATGTGAATTTTACAGCCCAGGGTAAATATAAAATCTATACGGATACCGTAAACGGCATGTGGTTTATCGATTCCGGTTTTGCCGTTAGCACAGGGCCCACTGTCATCAAACTGAGAGGATATGGCAAGCCTATTCTTCCCAAAACCACCACGTTTACCATTTATTTCAATAACAATGTCTGCTCTTTTTCTGTGAGTGTGAACGGAAGCGCCGTAAGCAGTGGCGGTAGCGGGTCCGGAACAGGGGGTGATTATTTCCCCACTACCCAAGGGTCTACCTGGACCTACCAGTATATTCCTAAACTGGGTACTATTGATACATTTAAAGTAACCGTCGCTTCAGGCATGGTTAAAAAGGATAGTTTAAATTATGCACAGTTTGCCACCTCATTGCTGGATACTTTTTACTTTGCCAAAGACGGCAAGGGTACTTATTATGCACTAAGTACCGTTGATTTTGACTATACGTTTCTATTCGATTCCATACCCAGTTCTTTTATCAGCTATCCATTCCTGAAAGAAAATGCCAAAGTGGGCGATACATGGGAGTCTGCTGAATATGGTACCCTTAAATACGTGTATCAAAACACTTCTGGTGTTAAAGTAACAGAATATGGAAAAGCCAAAACTGTTTTTACGGTAGTTAGTAAGAATGACCCAGCCGGATATACAATTGCCGGTAAAAATTATTCGAATGTGATCAATATGAAACGGGAGATTAAATTCTTGCCCAATACAGCCGGTGCCATGTATCGGACGCTGCTGACAGGTAATTCCTATTATGCCAAAAATTATGGTTTAATTGACCAGGTATTTGTTACCACACCGGCACAAAGCGTTTCGCTTTATCGAACGCCAACCATTAAATAAGAAAAAGTTTACTACATAAAAAAGCCCTGCAGCATTGCGGGGCTTTTGTTATATCAGAATGTTGATTTAGAATATTTGTGTATTATCATTTACCAGGCTATCTGTTTCAATCGTATGATGATCCGGTATAAGCTGTTTTTTAAAGAACCGGTTCTGGAAGACCAATATTACGATCACACCTGTTGAGATAGACATATCTGCAAGGTTAAATACCGGGCGGAAGAATTCAAAGTCTTCGCCACCCCAGAAGGGAACCCATGATGGATAATGGGCATTGGTAATGATGGGAAAATATAACATATCTACCACCTTGCCATGCAGAAGGCTGGCATAACCACCTCCCGGTGGAAAAAAGCGGGCGATATTTTGTGAGAAAGGATTGCTCTGTTCAAAAAAAATACCGTAAAAAAGGCTATCGATCAGGTTACCCAATGCACCGGCATAAATTAAAGCAGCGCAAATGATAAAACCTTTGTGGTAATGTTTACGGATAAAATCGCGAAGCAAAAAACTACCCCAGATCACCGCCACCAGCCTGAACAGTGTAAGGACGATCTTTCCAAAACCACCGCCAAATTTCCAGCCCCAGGCCATCCCCTCATTTTCTACAAAATGCAGGCGGAACCAGTTGCCAAGAACCTTATGTTCCTCGCCGGCGAAATAATGGAGTTTGATATAAAATTTCAAAGCCTGGTCGGCAAAGATGACTAACAGAATAATAAAGATGATTTGTCTTCCTTTCACTGCCATGGTTTTTATGGTGGGCAAAGATAGGATTTGGACGGTATAGCCGGGAAATCTTACAAAATTTTGTATTTATTCTTCGATGTACACCCTCTTTACCCTTTGGCTGATACCCGTCATCACTTCGTAAGCAATGGTATCGCTCCATCGGGCCAGTTGCTGAACAGGTAAGTGCTTACCAAATATTTCTACGGTATCTCCTTCTTTTACACCGGGTATATCCGTAATATCGATCATAACCATATCCATACAAACATGACCGACAACCGGTGCCAGTTTTCCATTTACATAGATACTGCCCCGGCCATTCCCAAAACGCCTGTCGTATCCATCTGCATAACCAATGCGGACCGTACCAATCAGGCTGTCTCTTTTCAGTTCACCTTTTCTGCCATAGCCAACCGTATCGCCCGCTTTCACAGGCCGTATCTGTGCAATGGTGGATTGTAAACTGATCACCGTTTGCAGGGATAACCCATTTCCATCTGTATTATCTACACCGTATAAGCCAATGCCCAGTCTTACCATGTCAAACTGGTACTGCGGGTTTCGGAAGATGGCAGCCGTGTTGGCAATGTGTTTTAAAAATGTATAATTGAGTGCTGCCTGAATATGACCGCAAGCCTCTTCCAGTAATTGTACCTGTTGTTTCGTAAAACCATCATGTACCACAGATTCGCTGGCAGCCAGGTGACTGAAAACAGACTTTACTGCCATGCTTTGGTTTTGTTTCAGTAGCAGGCCCAGTTCTTTTGCATCAGCAACTTCAAAACCCAACCGGTTCATGCCTGTATTGAATTTAATATGCACTGGGAATTGCTGGATGCCCTGTTGATTAAGATATATATGAAATGCATTGTAAACAGGAAAGGAATAGATCTCAGGTTCCAGTCCATACGTAGCTAATGAATCAAAACTGGCTTCATCCGGATTCATAACCATAATGGGCAGGCTGATACCGGCTTTACGCAGTTCCACCCCTTCATCTGCATAGGCAACTGCCAGATAATCTACTTTGTGGAATTGTAAAACCCTTGCTACTTCTGCGCTTCCGCTTCCATAGCTGAATGCCTTTACCATGGCCATGAGTTTGGTAGCCGGTTTTAATTGCTTCTGGTATTCTTTCAGGTTATGCACCATGGCGGAGAGATCGATCTCCATCACCGTCTGGTGAACTTTTTGTTCCAGCCAGTGAGAGATGCGTTCAAACTCAAATACCCTGGCCCCTTTCAGCAAAATATATTCGTCTTTAAAATGTTGTATGCTCAGTTGGTTAAGAAAGGCTTCCGTAGAAGGATAAAAAACAGCAGGGATATTTTTGAAAACATCCCGGTGCTGCATAATGGCCGCGCCAATACCAATCAGTTTGTCAATTTTATGTTGCCCCAATTGTGAGGCTACACTCCGATACAGTGCATCTTCCGATTGCCCGGATTGAGGAATATCAGATAAGATCAAAGTAGTTAGCTGGTTACCGGATTGCTGTTTCAGATAACCGATGGCCAGTTCAAGTGAAGACAGGTCGTTACTGTAACTATCATTTAGGAGATAGCAATTGTTTACAGCTTTTTTTAACTGCATCCGCATGTCTACCGGTTGCAGTTGCAGTATTCGTTCCTGTATGGTATCCGCTGTGTAATTCATTTGTAACATTACACAGCAGCAGGTAATGGCATTGTCAACAGATATGCGGTCAGTAAAAGGGATTGTGAAGGAAACAGTTGTGCCATTATAATGAGCAGACAAAAAAGATTGTTTGCCTTTTATTTTTTCAGAGAGGATTTGAAGCGTTGCTTTTTTATCCCTGCTCCAGCTGAAAAATTGTACATCTTTTTTGAAAAGATTTTTATCGGTATCGTCCGGCTGTAAAGCATTTTGTAAAGACTCCCTGCCAAAAATCAAACTATGGGCCTTTTCAAACAGTATAGCTTTTTCAGTAGCTTTTTGCCTGTCATTTTCAAACCCCTCGCTATGGGCATCTGCCAGGTTGGTAAATATACCGGCAGTAGGCTGAATGATCGCTGCAAGATGTTTCATTTCACCCACTATTGAAATCCCTGCTTCAAAAATTCCAAGGGTATGTTCCGGTTTCATCTGCCAGACACTTAATGGTACACCAATCTGTGAGTTATAACTACGGGGGCTTCTTACGATGTTATACTCTTTCTGCAATAATTGATATAGCCATTCTTTTACAATGGTCTTCCCATTACTGCCTGTAATACCTATAACCGGTATGGAAAATTGTTTGCGATGATAGGCCGCCAGTTCTTGTAAAGCAGCCAATACATCCACTACTTCCAAAAAAACAGAATCCGTGAATAATTTACAGTCAACCCCTTTTTTAACAACAAAATGCCGAACACCTCTTTCATACACTTCGTTAATAAACGCATGCCCATCCCTTCTTGGCCCGCTAATAGCGAAGAACAGCGATGTTTTCGGGAATACGATCTTACGGCTGTCAATAATAAGGTGTTCAATAGCGGAATCTGTTCCACCGATCCTTTCGGCTTGAATAATACGGGCAATATGTTGAACGGAATATGACAATAGAATAAGTATATATTAAAGCGACCCGTCCGTTATATCTTCGGGTGCGCCTTTTTTATGTTTAAACATAGAATAAAAAACCGACCCGGAAATACAAACCAGTATCACACCCAATGAAAGAAACACCTGTGTGTTTTTATCCATCCATTCATTCAGCCAATGCTCTCCCAGCATTTTTACACCAATAAAGATCAGTACAAGTGCAATACCCTGCTGCAGGTAATCAAATTTAGTAACCGCTCCACGCAGCAGGAAGAATAAGGAACGCAACCCTAGCACTGCAAAAATATTAGAGGTATAAATTACCAAAGGGTCTTTGGAAATGCCCATTACGGCAGGAATGGAATCCAATGCAAACACAAGATCAATCGCAGCGAGTAAAACGACTACGATAAACAGCGAAGTGTATGCAGGCTTTCCATTTTTACGAATGATATATTTACCATTACCATCATGATCAACCAACGGCAGAAATTTTTTCAGGAAGAGATATACTTTGGATTCATGTGGTTCAAATTCTTCTTCTTCGTTTGCTATAAACATTTTGTAACCGGTATACAATAAAAAAATACCAAACCCGTATAGTATCCATGAGAATCTGGCCACGAGTGCAACGCCTACTGATATAAAAATAACCCTGAATAAAATAGCCATCAAAATTCCCGCCAGCAAAACCCTTGGATAATGTTTCTCTTTCACGCCAAAGGCCGTGAAGATGAGGATGAACACAAAAATATTATCAATGCTCAGGCTCCATTCCATCAGGTAAGCACTTAAAAATTCAAATGCCAGTTGAGGGCCGTTTACGGCTGTGCTTGTATTTTCGGAGGCCAATGCCGGTGCTTCTACCCAAATAAAAACAAAAAAAAGCAAGGCAAGGGCTACCCAGAAAACTGTTTGGTACAATGCCTGCTTAATCGTAATGGTCTGATTTTTTTTACTAAGTAGTCCCAGGTCAAATCCCAAAGCGATCGCCAGTACGATGCCAAAAACTAAATAAACGATCTGGTGGGTGCTCATGCAATTGATTTGTGTATAAAGATACTCAGCTGACTTTTTAAAATAATTCAAATTTTTGCCACAGATTAACGCAGATTTTTTCTGTAACCTATAGCGATAGAAAATTGCTACTTATACTTCATATTTTCTCTTACGGCTCCATTGAAAAATGAGGCCGATCACTATCACCAAAGCAACGGGCAACCCCATGTTAATAGCCTGCCACATGTTTTTTTGTTCTTCCACTTTGGTTTTATCCAGTAAGCGTAAAACAAAATCTTTGTTCCTACTTTCGAACAGGTTTTTGTTACTGACGAGATAGTCCATCGAATTAAGAAAAAATTCCCGATTGGCAAAACGATAATTCTCCAACGGCAATGACCCCATCGGCAAAGGGCCGGCTGTATTGCTTACCTGGTTGGTTACAATATCTGCATCGGCCACAATAATCTGTTTGGCTTCTTTTATACCCAAAGCCAGATAAGGTTTACCGGTTACTCTTTTAACAGAATCCAGCACGTCCTTTCCTAAACGGTTACTATATAGTGAATGGAATTTTCCTTCCAGTAATACGGCAACAGGAATATATTGTTTATGGAAATAAGCCAAATCCTCATCGCCTTTAACGCTATTGATAGACACTATGGCTGGAGAACTAATCAAACGGCTGCTACTATCTGTTGACAGTAAGATCGTTTTCCTGATACCGGGAGATTTTACCGTATCGATACTGGAAGGGAATATGGGTAAGACCCTGTCTAAATTTTTGGATATTGGATTATTATCCCGTGCGGCAAGAAAGGGATAATAAGGCCAGGGATACCGTTGCATTTTAGGGCTTCCGTCTGCATTCTTGCCAATCACGATCGGGATCTTGGAACAATTGAGGTCCTGAACAAGATCAGGATTGATACGTACACCGTATTTGAAAAGAATATCATCCAGTTCCAGTCCTCGGTCAAATGCTGTGTATGCTGCCTGGCTTCTCATCAAACTGTCCAGTTCTGCATGCAGCTTATCAACAAACCAGATGATATGCCCACCGTTCATTACATATTGATCCAGTTTCAGTTTATCTTCTTCTGTAAAAGGTTGCTTCGGTTTTACAATCATCAATGCATCAATAACAGATGCATCAGGATAGCCTTTCTTCAGGTCAAAAACAGCCAGCCGGTATTCATTACGCAGGCTTTCACCCAGATCATTTACAGAAAGATCTACCGGTTCTCCATTGCCTACCGCATAGGCAACTGTTGGCACATACTTTCGCGTAAGCTTATCAATTGCATTGGCGAATTTATATTCCAGCAGCGCTTCCGCAGCATTGCGGGTAGCTTCTACATCTTCCTGTGGGTTATCGGTGATCACATTGTATTGCCTGTATACTTTACGGCTGCTACGCAGATCTATGGCAATAGGCTTTTGTGTTTTACGAAAACTCACCAATGCAGAAGGAATGATCAACTGGTTGGTTTCTTTTTCCGTTTTGGATGATACGGTTTCGCTTTGTTCAAATACCACACCCAGTTTAGCCAGGCTGTCGTAGAATAAAACTTTTGCCGTATCACTCGTGATATTCTCCCCGGGTTTTTCAAAACTCACTTTTATATGGTTACCGGATAGGGATCTGAATTCATCTAACAGATCTTTTGTGGCAATGCTCAATTTTTTATAATCCGCCGGAAGATCACCCGTAAGAAATATTTTGATATGGATAGTACTATCTACTTCTTTTAATAATGTTTTGGTGGCGGCTGTAAGGCTGTATCTTTTTTCAGCAGTAAGGTCAAGCCGATAGAAGAATAAGGTAGACAGGTATACCAGGAGTATAAACAACCCTGTTAAAAACCAGATTCCATATGTATGCTGCCAGACCTTCTGCATAATTTTAATTACTGTTTACTCAGGTTACGCTGTGTAATAAAAAGGAATAAAACGATGATCCCGATAAAATAAATAATATCCCTGCTATCTACCACGCCCCTGCTGATACTCCGGTAATGAAAATTGATACCGAGCATTTCAATATAATAATCCAAGCCTGCTTTAAATACCGGCAGTTTACTGAAGGCATCAAACCCATTATACAAAAGGAAACAGACAAACGCGGCGGAAATAAAAGCTACTGCTGTATTGTTGGTAAAACTGCTTGCGCAAATACCGATGGCCGTAAACACAGAACCCAGAAAGACCAGGCCTATATAACTGCCGATGGTTCCGCCAATATCAATGCCCCCGGTAACACTTAATTGCTGAACAGAGATCGCATAAACGATAGTTGGCAATAAAGCTGTGATTACGATCCATAATGCACCATAAAATTTACCCCATACAATCTGAGCGGGTGTCAGGGGCATGGTTTTTAATAATTCAAAAGTGCCTGTCTTGTATTCATCAGCCACGCTACGCATGGTAACGGTGGGAACCAGGAATAATAAGATCCATGGGGCAAGATTAAAGAAACTGCCCAAAGAAGCATACCCAAAATCGAGGATACTGGTATCAGGAAAAACAAAAAGAAACAAGCCATTCAGCAAGAGAAACACCACTAATGCGATATACCCGGTAAGGCTGCTGAAAAATTGTTGCCATTCTTTTTTACAGATCATCCACATAAGCCAAAACTAACTGTTCTTCGGCAATCGCCCTATGGGTGTTGGTTATTTGAAAAGGTTTTATGGATTTTATCACATTTCGCATCCCATTAAAAACCTGCTATATGAAATTAAGACTAAGCCTGCTGCTGTTCTCTCTTTTTGGAATCGGCCTTTTCAGCCATTCACAAGAAAGCAAAAAAACACCGCCGCCGCCACCTCCACCACCAATGAAACCGGCCAAACCAACGGTGCTCATGGGTGATGATGCGATTCCGGTAACTGTAAAAAGCAATAAAAAATCGCATGCTAATTTGCCGCCACCACCGCCTCCACCTAAGATTGTAAAGGATGCACAAAAAATGCCACCGCCACCTCCTCCAAAACTTGAGGCTACGAAATTTACTCCGCCTAAGATTGTAAAGGACATAGAAAAAGCACCGCCTCCACCACCAGCTAAACCAAAACCTCCAATAAAAACTGATGCACCCCCAAAGGAACCTAAGGCATAAAACTGTCATTGCTTCGCACTCAGACAAAAAAATAGCCTCACAAAATGTGAGGCTAAACTATTTTAACTCCCCCTTCAGTGGGTTGGGGGTATTACACTGCAAAACTTTCACCACAACCACAACTCCTGCTCGCATTCGGATTGTTGAAATAAAAACCTTTTGCGTTCAATCCATCAGAAAAATGGAGTTCTGTATTTACGAGGTATAAAAAACTTTTCAGGTCGGTAACTACTTTAATTCCATTGTCTTCAAATACCTGGTCCATCGGCTTCACTTCATTGTCAAAATCCAGTTTATAACTTAATCCTGAGCAACCGCCTCCCACAACGCCCACCCTCAGGAAATAGGAATCATCTCCCAGCACACCGGCTTCTTCCATTAACTGGAGGGCTTTCTTTTTTGCTTTATCACTTACATATATACTGTTCTCTGTTGCAACCATATTAATTAGTAGTTAGTAATTAGTAGTTAATAATTACTCATTACTAACTATTAATTATTAATTGAATACTAGTGAATCCTTTCTTCAAACACTAGCTCTTCCAAACCGTTTTTCTTACGGTAATCGTTGATCGCTGATTTGATAGCGTCTTCTGCCAATACGGAACAGTGGATCTTTACAGGAGGCAGGTTGAGTTCTTCAACGAGGTCCATATTATCGATCTCTACGGCCTGGTCAACTGTTTTACCTTTTAGCCATTCTGTAGCCAGTGAAGAGGAAGCAATAGCAGATCCGCATCCAAAGGTTTTGAATTTTGCATCGGTGATCACACCGGTAGCATCATCCACCTCAATCTGCAGGCGCATCACATCACCACACTCAGGGGCACCAACCAATCCGGTACCAACGTTTTTCTTCGACTTGTCCAAAGTACCTACGTTCTTCGGATTACTATAGTGGTCGATCACTTTTTCTGAATATGCCATATTGTTAATTTGAAAATTTGAAAATATGCTAATTTGAAAATGATGGTGAACCTGTTTTGTTTGTTATGTGCGAATCTGAACTCATTTTCAAATTTTCAAATCTGCACATTTCAAATTGTTTAATGGTGTGCCCACTCAATCTTATCTATGTCCACGCCTTCTTTAAACATTTCCCAGAGCGGGCTCATTTCTCTCAGCTTTAAAACAGTTTCGCTTACGGATTTGATTGTGTAATCAATCTGCTCTTCTGTTGTAAAACGGCCCAATCCAAAACGTAATGAGCTATGGGCAAGGTCATCGCCTAAACCCAATGCTTTCAACACATAACTGGGTTCGAGTGATGCAGAAGTACAGGCCGAGCCGGATGATAATGCAATATTCTTGTTAAAGCCCATCAACAAACCCTCTCCTTCTACATATTTGAAAGAAATATTGGTTACATGCGGTAAACGATGTTCTCGGTTGCCATTCACATAGGTTTCTTCAATTTGTGTCAAGGCTGTTTCCAGTTTATCACGGAGTTTGCTTAAGCGGGCAGCATCATCTGCCATTTCCAATCTTGCCAATTCGCATGCTTTACCAAAACCTACAATACCGGGCACATTCAATGTACCGCTGCGCATACCTCTTTCGTGGCCGCCACCATCCATTTGGGCCGTAACTTTTACACGAGGGTTTTTACGGCGAACATACAAAGCGCCGATCCCTTTGGGTCCGTACATTTTATGTGCAGTAAAAGCCATGATATCGATCCCGTCTTTGTTTACATCTACCGGTATTTTTCCAATGGCTTGTGTAGCGTCTGAAAAGAAAAGGATACCATGTTTTTTTGCAATGATGCCGATCTCTTTTACGGGCTGTATCACACCAATCTCATTATTCGCATACATGATGGCAATAAGGATAGTAGTAGGCTTTATAGCCGCTTCTAATTCTTTCAGATCGATCAAACCATCTGCTTTCACTTCCAGGTAAGTTACTTCTCCGCCTGAACGTTCAATATGTTTACAGGTATCCAAAACCGCTTTGTGTTCTGTGGTACAGGTAATGATATGGTTTCCTTTGCTCGTATACATTTCATATACACCTTTGATACCCAGGTTATCCCCTTCGGTAGCGCCTGATGTAAAAATAATTTCTTTCGGATCGGCTCCCACTAATTTGGCTACCTGCTCACGCGCATAATCCACCGCTTCTTCCGCTTCCCATCCAAACGGGTGGTTACGGCTGGCAGCATTACCAAAATGTTCGGTAAAATATGGTATCATGGCTTCCAGCACACGAGGGTCCATGGGTGTGGTAGCGTTATTGTCCAGGTAAATCGGTAATTTCAACATATGCTCGAATTATTTAAAATCTCTTTTACACAAAAGTACTGCAATAGGTTCTATAAATTTGGGCGCAAATGCCTGTCGGGGGTGATTTTTCCTATTTCGTAAAGGACCCGCAATAAACTGAAAAACATGTTAAAAATTGAGCATATCGGTATGGCTGTTAAGGAGCTTTCTGTGTCTATTCCCCTGTTTGAAAAACTGCTGAATACCCCCTGCTACAAAACAGAAGCCGTTGGTTCTGAAAAAGTAAACACGGCTTTTTTCCAAATGGGCGAGTCCAAGATCGAATTACTGCAAAGTACCAGCCCGGATGGGGTAATCGCCCGTTTTATTGAAAAGAAGGGCGAAGGCCTGCACCATATTGCTTTTGAAGTGGCTGATATACAGGCTGAAATAACCCGTTTGCAGGGCGAAGGCTTTATTTTACTAAACCCGGAGCCTAAGAAAGGGGCTGATAACAAATGGGTTTGCTTCCTGCATCCAAAGGGTACAAATGGGGTTTTGGTGGAATTATGCCAGGAGATGAAATAGTCGGGAGTTTGGAGTCGGGAGTTTGGAGTTATTTCTATTTTCTTCTCACGAAATAAGGAATGGCTATTAGGTCAATCAGTAGGATGCTTCCAAAAAGAAGGGCTTTTCTGTATATGAAAATGAAACTGATCATCATTTATTGAAATCGTTGTTGCTAACAGCCAACATTACTGTAGGCTGAGTTTTTCTACGGCTACCTGGGCGGCTACCTGGCTGGCATCTTTTTTATTGTAGCCTTTGCCTTGTGCAAGTAACTCACCATCCAGCATGGCATTGATCGTGAACAGGCGGCGGCTGCCTTCCATTCTTTCTTCTGCCAGTTCAAACGTAAGTGCCTTACCGTTCTTATTGGCCCAGCCAATGAGTTTGTTTTTAAGATTGATATCGATGGCTTCCAGATCATCTACAAACATATGCGGGATCACGATCTGTTTCAATACCCAGTTATGGGTCTTATCATAGCCTTTATCGAGATATACGGCACCCACCAATGCCTCCAGTGTGTTACCAAAAATCTGGCTGCCTTTGAGGGCATTATCAAATTTGTTGTAAAAAGTTAGTTTGCGTAGACCCATCTTCAGGGCAATATCGTTCAGCTGCTGGCGGTTCACCATCTTGCTACGCATTTCGGTAAGAAAACCCTCGCCTTTGTATGGGTAACGCTTGAAAAGATAATCGGCTACAATAGCGCTTAATACGGCATCACCCAGGTATTCGAGGCGTTCGTTGTTCTCATCAGCTGTTTCCTTTACTGAGCGATGGCTCATGGCAGTGCGGTACAAAAGGGCATTGCCCGTTTTAATACCCAAAACGTTTTTCAATTGTTTTTCAAATGAAGAATCGTCAGATTTAGTAAACAGTCTTTTGAGGAATTGCACAGAATTAAGCTACGAATTTTTTTACAATCACACAAGCATTATGCCCTCCAAACCCAAAAGTATTACTTAAAGCCGCCCTTACCGTTCTTTTCTGTGGCTGGTTAAAAGTAAAGTTCAGTTTAGGATCTAAGGTAGGGTCATCGGCAAAGTGATTGATCGTAGGCGGAACGATATCGTAGATTACGCTTTGTATACACGCGATGGCTTCTATTACACCCGCTGCACCCAAACAATGGCCTGTCATCGATTTGGTGGCACTGATATTCAGTTCATAGGCATGTTCTCCAAACACTTCTGTAATGGCTTTGGCTTCTGCACCATCACCCAATGGTGTTGAAGTTCCATGTGTGTTGATATAATCGATCTCATCCGGACGCATACCGGCATCTTTCAATGCCGCCAGCATCACATTGCGTGCACCCAATCCTTCCGGATGCGGGGCAGTTAGATGGTAAGCGTCTGCGGTAGCACCGCCACCCGCCAGTTCGCAATATATTTTAGCCCCTCTTTTTACAGCATGTTCATATTCTTCTAAAACAACTACCCCGGCAGCTTCTCCCATCACAAAACCATCGCGGTCCTTATCATAAGGGCGGCTGGCTGTTTTGGGGTCATCGTTCCTTTCGCTCATGGCTTTCATGGCATTAAACCCTCCCACACCTGCTGCACTGATCACTGCTTCAGAACCGCCGCTGATAATAATATCTGCTTTCCCCAGGCGGATATTGTCTGCGGCAGCAATCATCCCATTGGTACTGGATGCACAGGCACTTACCACAGCATAATTAGGGCCGCGGAAACCATGTCGCATAGATATCTGCCCTGCGGCAATATCCAGTATCATTTTCGGAATAAAGAAGGGGTTAAAACGGGGGGTGCCATCACCGAGGGCAAAATTGGTCACTTCTTCCTGGAAAGTAATCAGCCCGCCAATGCCACTGGCGAAGATTACACCCACACGGTCAACATCAATATTTTCTTTGCTGATACCTGCATCTTCAACGGCCATATCACTGGCAACAAGGGCCAGCTGTGCAAAGCGGTCCAGTTTGCGGGCCTCTTTACGATCCATAAACTGAGTAGGGTCGAACCCTTTTACCTCGCAGGCAAAACGGGTTTTGAACTTGGAAGCATCGAACAAAGTGATGCTGTCGGCCCCGGAAACTCCATTGAGCAACCCGTTCCAATAATCGTTCAGATTATTGCCGAGAGGTGTCAGGGTTCCGATACCTGTAACAACAACTCTTTTTAATTGCATGTTGATTACCTGTTTGAAGTGATAATCCGCCTTTTGAGGCTTGTAGGCCACAAAAAGGCGGATTAAAATTATTCCATAGCCATAGCTGGAGTAAGATCTTACTTGGCGTGTTCTTCAAGGTAAGCTACAGCCTGACCAACAGTAGTGATGGTTTCAGCCTGCTCATCAGGGATGGAGATATTGAATTCCTTTTCGAATTCCATAATCAATTCAACGGTATCCAAAGAATCGGCACCGAGGTCGTTAGTAAAAGAAGCTTCGTTGGTTACTTCTGCTTCGTCTACTCCTAACTTGTCAACTATGATTTTCTTTACTCTTGTAGCGATGTCTGACATTGTAAATGTTTTTGTTACAGCCGCAAAAATATACTTTTTGTCAAATAAGCAATCTTTTATAGCATTTTTGTTTTCACAGGCCTATTTGGTCATTTTGGCCCGATTGTCCTTTTTACCTTATAATTTTATTAAAATGATCATTATCTTGTAAAACTTACCAATGTTCGTATGGCATTAAAACTAATAGATCACGGATCCAAAGAATACCAGGAAATGGTTGAGTTACGCTACCAAATACTTCGTAAACCCCTTGGTTTGGGCTTTACAGAAGCAGACCTGGCAGCGGAAAAGAACGATATTCTGATAGGTGTATATGATGACGATAAAATAGAAGCCTGTTGTATTTTAACAAAAACAGGCCCCAAAACCGTTCGTTTACGCCAGATGGCCGTAGGTGCCGGGCTACAGGGAAAAGGTATTGGCCGCGCTTTAATGACTTTTGCTGAGAATATTGCCCGTGACCATGGCTATCGCCGCCTTACCATGCATGCCCGAAAATCGGCTGTTGGTTTTTATGAAAAAAGCGGTTACAAGGTTTGCAGTGGTGAATTTGAAGAAGTAACCATTCCGCATTATGTGATGGAGAAAGAACTTTAGACAGTTTGTGGTCTATGGTTTGTAGTCTGTGATTGTAAAAGGTTTTTAGTAAGTAGTTTTCAAAATCCGAAATAACCATCAACCACACACCAATAACAACCACAGACTACAAACCATAGACCACAAACTACAGACTTACGTTTTCCGTTTATTTCCCAATCTTTCTATTCAACACCCCTCTCAATTCATGTGTCAACTCATCACTCATCCCATCTTTGGGAACGAGAAAGAATGATTTGCTGTCGAAATACAGGTGGAAAAAATGAGGGCTTTCGAAAAAACGGCTAAAGGTTTTCCATTGCCAGGTTGTATAACCGCGTTCATTTTCCAATCGTATTTCATCATCCCTGAAATCAATAATAAACGAGTCCTGAAAAGTGGCGGCCTTCTTATAAATACTGTTGGGTAAAAAATACCAGAAAGTGGCCATCAGCATCAGCCAGATAAAGGAGCCCAGCAAAAAAGGTTCGGGACGGATCTTTTTTGTGTAGAATAAAATGGCGGATATGATGGCGAATACATTTACTAATACTATAAGTACCCGTATTTCGTTGCGTTGCACAAAATGGTAACGCAGGGCCTGAATGACTTTCTTTTTATTATAGGAGAAACTGTGTTGCATAAAAAAATCTATGCCGCAAAAGTAACGGTTTTATCATGCAGAGGAGTAGTGGCGACATTCGAATGCCACTGTATCATGATACCGCCGATAATTATTTAAAAGATGAGCCGTGTTCAGAAAAATCAATTACCAACGGATCTAAGGCAGAAAGCGCCAACTTTTCTTTTCCCGAAGCAATGATAATACGGTAACGGAAAGTGGCAGACTGGCCTTTGGCTAATTTATAATTCATGCTGAGTCTGCCTTCTGAAAAAACTTTTTGTCCAAGTGGATTCGCCGCAAACAAACCATAATTCCTGGCATGCCAATACGTAGGATAGCCGGGATTTTGCGGGTGATCTACCATAACAATGCTGATGGTGTCTCCGCCCTTCTTTCCATACATCATACACCAGTTGCCTCGTGTGCCCCAGACTGCTTCGCCCTGTTTGCCTTCTGAAGTTATATAATTACCCGTTACCGATTCGTCTTTGGTAGCGCTAACTTTGGTTACTATACCGTTGGCATCTTTGTATTCTTTGGTTTGTTTTACGGGCAGTTCGAGTTCATGTGCCACACGTAAACCGAGCATTCCGTCTTTGGCATCGGGGAAAGAAACATCCTGTACAGCGGTAAATTCTGTTATCCTGTCAATAATCCTTGTTCCGTTTGTTGTGGCACTGAAAATAAATGTGGTGTGTTCTTTCAGCAGATCATTTTTCTGTTGATCGGTCCAGTTAGCCGTATAAACCAGTTTCCCTTTCTTACCGCTTTCGGTTGTCAAAATTTTATCCGTTCGTATCCATCCATAATTTTTTTTCTTATCGGCGGCGATCGCAAAAGAATTGTTCCAGAAATCCAATCCATTTACATTCTCATAGTTGAACCAAAGACCAATATGGTGTGGATGATCAACCGGATCATTGGGCTGCGGGTTCCAGGGAAAACCGCGGGTAATGGTTTGTCCGTTGGGTGCATAAATTGGATAGAGAAATGGTTTCTCCATGGTATCGGTAAAAATAAAATCGGTGAAAGGTGCGCCGGCAATGGTTATGCTCACTTTTTGTTTAGTAGCATCTTGTTTAACCTGAACATTGTTTCTTGATTGTGCAAACAGGAAAGATGGTAATACGATGGATATTACCGCAACAATAAATTGATTATGAAATCGCATAAAAATTAAGTTTAGCTATAAGCCGCTAGCTGTTGCCGCGAGCTTTAATATTTTTAATACCCTGTAAGTTCATTCCTGTATTTTGCTGATAGCTAACAGCTCAAGGCTCGAAGCTATACTACTACTTTCTTCTTTCCGATCAGTAACTGCATTAATATCCAGGCAATCAAATAGGCTGATGCACAAACGATGAACATAATATAATATGCCGTTTCAATATGCCCTTCTGCCCGGTAATGCACAAACATATTTTTCTGAACAAACAAGGAAAGAAAAATACCACCCATTGAGCCAAACATGCCGCCGATACCCGTAACAGAAGCAGTGGATTTTTTTGGGAACATATCACTAACCGTTGTAAAAATATTAGCGCTCCATGCCTGGTGTGCTGCAGCGGCAATACCAATTACCAATACAGCCAGCCATACATTGATCTCGCCCAATACCAATGCGCCTAAAATCGGAAGCACACAAAATGCATAGATGAGCATGGAAATTTTCCGCGCTTTGAGAACGGCCCAGCCTTTTTTATTAATGAAATACATGGGCAGCCATCCACCTGCCACACTGCCTATTGTTGACAAAAGGTAAACCGTTGCCACAGGCCAGCTGGCAGCGGTAATTTTCATGTGGTACATGCTTTCAAAGAAGTCGGGTAACCAGAATAGATAAAACCACCAGATAGGATCTGTTAATAATTTACCCATAGCAAATGCCCAGGTTTGTTTGAACCCTAACAGTTTAACCCAGGAAAGTTTCGGCTGGCTATCATCTCCCACACTTCCTTTCTGATCTTCTGTATCACTTTCTATAAAGGCAAGCTCTGCCTCATTAACTTTTTTGTGTTTTCTGGGTATCTCATATAATAAGAACCAGAAGATGAGCCATATAAAACCCAGTAGCCCGGTAATGATGAATGCCCATTGCCAGCCCCAGTTGGTAACGATAAACGGAACGGTTAATGGCGTAACAATAGCGCCGATATTTGTACCCGAATTAAAAATACCGGTAGCCAATGCCCTTTCTTTTTTAGGGAACCATTCTGCAACTGTTTTAATGGCAGAGGGGAAGTTGCCTGCTTCCGCCAGTCCCAATGCGCCACGAACAATCTGAAAACCCAATACAGAATTTACGAAAGCGGTTGCCACGCCGGCAATACTCCATAATAAAGTTGAGAGGCCATACCCCATTTTGGTACCCATCTTATCAATCAAACCGCCGGCTCCTAATAAACCGATTGCATAGAATACTTTAAAAGTAATTTCTACATCTGTATAATCGCCATCGGTCCACCCCAATGTTGCGGTAAACGTGGATTTCAAAAAACTGATCACACTACGATCAATATAGTTGATGGTGGTAGCAAAGAAGATCAATCCGCAGATCGTCCAGCGGTACCTACTCATTTTTTCATTTGCAGCTGACAGTGTCATAATGATGATTTGATTGACTGTATGATCGCCAATACCTCTTTGGTAGCAGCGGTGATCTGTATATAATCTTTAGCTTCCAGTAATTGTTTGGTAATGAGTTTGCTGCCCATGCCTACGGCGCATACACCGGCTTTGTACCATCCGGCAATATTGTCTTTATCCAGCTCCACGCCACCTGTGGGCATGAATAACAGACCGGGGAAGATTTCTTTAATAGCAGATAAAAAGCCCGGGCCAAGGATATTTCCGGGAAACAGTTTGATCATTTTAGCGCCCAAGGTTTCGGCCTTGATGATCTCGGAAGGTGTCATGCAACCAGGTACCCAAAGCATATTGTTTTTATCGGCAACAGCCGCCACAGAATCAACCAGACCGGGGCAGATGATATAATCGGTACCTGCGTCAATAAAGGTCTGCGCCATTTCACCGTTTTTAATGGTGCCGATGCCCAGGTACATGCCTTTCAATTCTGAATCGCAAACCTTGCGCATTTCTTTGAAATTCTGCAGGGCGGCTTCTCCGCGGTTGGTATATTCAACAGCACGGATACCCGCAGCGTATAAAGCTTTCAGTACTTCAATGCTAACAGTAGTGTCTTTATAAAAATAGAGAGGGAGGATGCCCTGCTTGGGGATCAAATCGAGAATAATGTCTTTCTTTTCCATATGGCTTTTTTTCGTGTAGCAATGTTATCTGAAAAGGCGAAAATGGCTATAATTTATTACGCAAACGATTGCGTATTTTTATTCGATAAAAAAAAGCCTATTTCTTTTCCCTCCACTGATTATTGCCCAACTTCGCAGCAAGGGCTTCAAGATAATTAATATATTTTCGTAACCATCTCTTTATTTAAAAAAATTCGATTGATCATGCCTAAAAAAGTTGTTACCCTGGGAGAAATTATGATGCGCCTCTCCACCCCCGGTTTTGAAAGATTTGTACAAAGCGACAGTTTTGATGTTACCTATGGCGGTGGTGAAGCCAATGTGGCCGTAGCCCTGTCGAATTACGGACTGAACGGCACTTTTGTAACCAAAGTACCGGATAATGCACTCGGACAGGCAGCCATTAACCATATCCGCCGTTATGGGGTGGATACGCAGTTTATTGCCCGTGGCGGTAAGCGTTTAGGCATTTATTTCCTGGAAACCGGCGCTTCCATGCGTGCTTCGCAGGTGATCTACGACCGTGCAGGCGCTTCTGTAGCTGAAATGGAAATCAGCGAATTTGATTTTGATAAAATATTTGAGGGAGCCAGCTGGTTTCATACCACCGGCATTACGCCTGCCCTTAGCGATAAAGCTGCGGCTTTAACCGAAGCCGCTTTAAAAGCTGCCAAAGCAAAAGGCATTACCACCAGTATTGACCTGAACTACCGTAAAAAATTATGGAGCAAGGAAAAAGCAAGAGAAGTTATGACGCGTCTTTGCCAGTATGTAGATGTTTGTATCGGTAACGAAGAAGATGCAGATACCACATTAGGTTTTAAAGCAGAAGGGACCGATGTAACCAAAGGTGAATTAAACCTGGACGGTTATAAAAGCGTATTCAAACAAATGAAAGATAAGTTCGGTTTCAAATACATTGCTTCTACTTTACGCGAAAGCCATAGTGCTTCTGATAACGGATGGAGTGCATTGGTGTATGACGGAACAGAATTCTACCATACCAGGCAATACGAAGTACGCATTGTAGACCGTGTAGGCAGCGGCGATTCATTTGCCAGTGGTTTCATCTATGGATTGGCCACTGAAATGCCTATGGCAGAAGCGGCTGAATTTGGTGTTGCGGCATCTGCCATCAAACACACCATTCCGGGCGATCTGAACCATGCTACTTTGAGTGAAGTGAAGGAATTGATGAAGGGGGATGGTAGCGGGCGTGTTCAGAGATAGTATTTGAAAATTTGAAAATGAAATAACATGATTTTAGATAGTTTATCGAATGCAGGCAAATATTCAGGGTTAAACCCATTGTTTGCAAAAGCTTTCGCTTTTATCCATTCAACAGATCTCAATTCTTTGGAAGTAGGAAAATTTGATATTGACGGCGAGAATGTGCGCGGCATTGTTTCTGATAAGAATGGGGTGAAGCTGGAAGAGAGCACTGCCAAATTCGAATGCCATAATGCGCATATTGATATCCAGGTTTGTATTCGTGGTAAAGAAACATTGGGCTGGAAACCGCGCGGTACCTGTGTAGCACCAAAGGGCGAATACAATGCTGAGAAAGATGTATTATTTTATAATGACGCACCGGATATGTTCTTTGGGATGACAGATAACCAATTCGTTATTTTCTATCCGGAAGATGTGCATGCACCAATGATCGGTGAAGGCCCGATTAAAAAACTGGTGATCAAAATCAAGATCTAAGTATTTTTTTGTTGTGAGATGATAAAGGATCGCATTCTGTACTTGTACGGGGTGCGATTTTTATTTCACAATGGCGCCCTTTTGTACTTTTTATTTTAAGATCTTTTCATTTATGAACTTTTTCATTTGTTGGCGTAATTTTATTTTAAAAATACTTTTATGGCAACCCAACTTATTGCACTTATAACCGGTGTGAGCCGTGAAACGGGACTTGGATATGAAACAGCCAGGCAACTTGCCCAAAAAGGCTACCGGGTTATTATAACAGCAAGAGATCTATGGAAAGTAACCGAGATAGCAAAAAAATTACAATCAGAAAATACTGATATTTCAGCCAGCCAATTAGATATTACCAGTGAGGAAAGTACAGAGCGGTTGGCCAGAGAAATAGAAACCCAATTTGGAAAAATAGATGTTTTGATTAATAATGCCGGGGCCTATTTTGATGCCGGTGGAGAAGTGCTTAGTTCAGAAATAGAATTTATTAAAGAAGCGTTTGACACTAATGTATTCGGAGCCTGGCGCATGATCAGGCATTTTGTTCCCCTATTGTTAAAAAGCGAAGCCGGTAGAATCGTAAATGTTTCCAGCGGTGCCGGATCTTTTACTGACCCTGTTTTTGGTTTAGTAAACCACCCAAATCATGTGCCTGTTTATGCAATTACCAAACTGGCATTAAACGGGTTAACGGTTAAATTGGCTAAAGAATTAAAACACAAAAACATAAAGGTGAATTCGGTTTGTCCCGGTTTTGTAGCCACTTATCCAGGTACAGCAGAATGGGGGGCCAGGCCTGTGGAAGAGGGAGCCGGGGGAATTGTTTGGGCTGCAACTTTGTCTGGGGATGGGCCAAGCGGTGGCTTTTTCAGAGATGGCAGACCATTAGATTGGTAATATGGAAATGTACCATCAAATACAAACCTTTTATGCCAAAGACGCTAAAGCCTGGCGAAAATGGTTGCAAAAAAACCATGCCAAGGAAATGAGTGTATGGCTCATTATCTATAAAAAAGAAAGCGGTAAACCAAGCGTGTATTATAAAGAGGCCGTTGATGAGGCTCTTTGCTTTGGCTGGATAGACAGTAAGCCTAATAAACGTGATGATGAAAGTTATTACCAGTTCTTCGCAAAACGAAACCCAAAAAGTAACTGGAGTACAGTAAACAAAACGAAGGTTGAGAAGCTGATCAAAGAAAAAAGAATGGCAAAAGCAGGATTGGAAGCCATTGAAGCAGCGAAACAAAATGGAACCTGGAATGCTTTGGATGAGGTTGACAATTCAATCGTACCTGAAGACCTTACAAAAGCATTATTAAAGAATAAGATAGCCCAACAAAATTTTGAAGCTTTCCCTAAATCATCCAAAAAGATTATTCTTGAATGGATTCATAATGCAAAAAAGGAAGAAACGAGGTTGAAGCGCATTAAAGAAACGGTATCACTTGCTGCCAAAAACATCAAAGCCAATCATTACCGGCAATAGCTTTATCCTTTGGACTCTTTTTCAACCGTTAATACATCCTGTTCCGTTGCATCCCCCTGCTCCTGTAATTTACCAAAAGCCGCAGCTGTAGCGTAATTGAGCAGGTCTTGCGGTTGATCTGGATTGGTAAGTAAACCATAAATTAATCCTGCCATAAAACAATCGCCGCTACCAGAACGGTCTACCACACCGGCGCAGGTAAATTCATTGGAGATATATGATTTGCCCTTAAGCAGTAACGTTGTATAGTAAAAAATATGATCATTTTCATTATCAAAACGAAAAGTATTGGCCACTGTTTTACATCTTGGAAATTTCTGCATGATCTCTTTAGCCGTAGTTTCTGCATGATCTGTATAAGCCTTCTTTGTTTTTTTATCATGAATATGCTCGTCGATGGCTGTTCCCAATAATATGCTAGCGCTCCAGATATTACCCATGATCACATCACAATATTTTACGAGAGCGGGCATAATGTCAACTGGTTGTTTCCCATATTTCCAGAGTTTGGAACGGTAGTTCAAATCAACAGAGATGGTAATATTTTTCTGGGAGGCGGCTTCGAGTGCTTCGAGACAAACATCGGCTACATTTTGATTTAACGCAGGACTAATCGCCGTAAAATGAAACCATGTAATTCCATCCAGCACTTTATCCCAATCAACCATTCCTCTTTTCAATTCAGAAAAAGAAGAATGCTCCCGGTCGTATACTACTCCGCCTTTGATATCGGCACCGGTTTCCAGATAATATAAACCCATACGGTTACCTGAAAACAAAATGGGAGATGTATTGATCTTTTTTTTCTGGAGATATTGGATCACATATTGCGACATGAAATTATCAGGCAATACAGTACAATAGGTAACAGGTACATTCCATCCCGCCAAAGCGGTGGCTACATTGGCTTCCGCGCCGCCTACGAATAAGAGCATAGGATGTTTGTCTGCGTTTGTGTTCTTGGGTGAAGGAGACAAACGCAGTAACAATTCACCCATGCATAAAACTTTATTCATAGGGCATGATTGAATGGATAGATTATTTCATTTCTGCAATCGCCACAGGATCCATATCGGTAAACGTATAGTTCTCCCCTGCCATTGCCCAGATAAATCCATAGTTAGTGGTTCCAGGCCCGCAATGCACCGACCAGGGCGGAGAAATTACCGCTTCGTGATTGGCCATTACAATATGGCGCGTTTCTGTTGGCTCACCCATCAAATGAAACATACGATGCTGTTCTGGAAGATCGAAATAGAAATAGACTTCCATTCTCCTGGTATGCGTGTGTGGTGGAACAGAATTCCAAACACTTCCTTCGCTTAAAACCGTAAGGCCCATTACCAGCTGGCAACTTTGTATGCCATCCTGGTGAATATATTTATAGATGGTTCTTTTATTAGCTGTAGCCTGATCACCCATATTAACCGGGGATGCTTCTTCTTTGGTCATCTTCCTGTTAGGGTAAGTATGATGCGCAGTAGTAGACATCAAAAAGAAACTTGCCGGCTCAGTTGCTGATTTGCTGGTAAAAGAAACTTCTTTTGTTCCTTTACCCAGATATACTGCATCCAGTTTATTCAATTCATAAACAACACCATCTGCTTCCACCACACCGGCCGCACCAACATTGATGATGCCCAATTCTCTTCTCTCTAAAAAATAATCTGCGCGAAGCTCGGCTTCATTAGGAAGGGATACTCTTTGTTTAACAGGTTGTACACCGCCCACGATCACACGGTCGTAATGTGAGTACACCAAAGTAAGTTCATCGGCTTTCATTAATTGTTGTACCAGAAAATTAGAGCGAAGTTCTTCTGTGCTCATTCCTTTTACTTCTTTTGGGCTGGCTTGGAATCGAATTTCCATATATGGGTTGGTTTAAAGTCGTGTTTAGCAGTTATTGTTATGTAGGTTACCGACCTGTATCCCCTACGGGGAATTGTTTTGTGGTTTATTCTTATCAAGTGTTTATTGAAAAGTATTCATTCATTTGTTTACATCCGTTTAGTTTTACCAATTCTTTTAGCCACTTTAATTAACCCATTTCAACATTCATCATTCAACATTCATCATTCAAAATTTTATCTTCCAATCCATCCTCCATCTACTACTAAAATAGTTCCGTTTACATAAGCAGCGGCATCCGATGCCAGAAATACTGCTGGGCCTTTGAAATCTTCGGGTTGTCCCCAACGGGCTGCAGGTATTCTTGAAAGGATTGATGCGCTTCTTTCCGGATCATTACGCAAGGCTTCCGTATTATCAGTGGCGATATATCCGGGCGCGATGCCATTTACATTTATTCCTTTTGATGCCCACTCGTTCGCTAGTGCTTTTACTAAACTGCTTAATGCACCTTTACTGGCTGCATAGCCGGGAACATTAATGCCACCCTGGAAACTGAGTAAGGAGCAGGTGAAAATAATTTTACCGGATCCGCGTTCAATCATTTTTTTACCAAGCTCTCTTGCCAGAATAAATGGCGCATCAAGGTTTAAAGATAAAACTGTATCCCAATATTCATCCGGATGTTCCGCTGCAGGTTTGCGCATGATGGTTCCGGCATTGTTTACCAAGATATCGATCACAGGATTTTCTACATTCAGTTTATTAATAAAAGCATGTAACGCTTCGCGATCGGAAAGATTGGCTTGGTACGCTTTGAATTTTCTTCCAGCAGCGGTTATTTTCTTTTCAATATCACTACCGGATAATTCCAGCGAACCAGACACGCCTATAATATCCGCCCCTGCCTCTGCCAAACCAATGGCCATGGCTTTACCAATTCCTTTATTGCAACCGGTAACCAAGGCCATTTTTCCTGAGAGATCAAATAAGGGAGCCGCCATTTTAGAATATGAATTTGGTACTTAAAAAATTAGAAGTGTCTGCCGCCACAATATCGTTAATCAATTGCTTATTGCTATCGGTTAATTTAGCCGCTACCAGTGAACGGATAGAAAAAGAACGTAAAGCATCTACTACGGATAAAGTTCCTTCAGCACTGTCTTTTCTTCCGGTGAAAGGAAATACATCCGGCCCCCGCTGGCACTGACAATTGATATTTACCCGGCTCACCTGGTTTACCAATGGATCTATCAGATCAGATAATTCTGTCTGGTTGTTACTGAAGATACTCACCTGCTGGCCATGCGTAGACTCTATCAGGTATTGAATGGGTTCTTCAATACTATCAAACGGAATCACAGGGATCAATGGGCCAAACTGTTCTTCGCGATATAATTTCATCTTACTGTTTACGGGGAATAAAACCGCCGGGTAAACAAATGATTCAGCAACCGCACCGCCATTTTCATTCATGATACCGGCACCATTAGCCATGGCATCATCCATACATTCTTTAAGATAAGCGGGTTTATTGGGTTCTGGCAATGGCGTTAAAGAAACACCCGCCTCCCATGGCATACCATATTTTAATTTATTGACTTCGACAGATAATTGTTGTACAAATTCATCCGCAATACTTTTATGCACAAATACTATTTTTAACGCCGTACAACGCTGGCCATTGAAAGATAAACTTCCCAGCACGGTTTCCTGTACAGCTAATTTGATATCTGCATTAGCAGTAATGATTGCTGCGTTCTTTGCATCCAATCCCAATATGGCACGCAGCCTGTTTACTTTGGGGTGCAGCTTCTTCAACTCATTGGCCACTTTACTGGAACCGATCAGGGTTAGCACATTGATCTTTCCCGATCTCATCAGATCCGGTATGATTACGTTACCCCTTCCATAGATCGTATTCACAACGCCTTTGGGGAAACATTCCTGGAATGCTTTCAATAAAGGATAATGCAATAGTGTACCATGTTTTGGAGGTTTAAACAACAGGGTATTACCCATAATGATGGCAGGGATCAGGGTGGTAAAGGTTTCATTCAACGGATAATTGAAGGGGCCCATACACAAAACCACACCCAATGGTGAACGGCGGATCTGTGCCACAATGCCTTGTTCTATAGTAAAGCGTGAAGAATCTCGGTCAACATCTTTTAATGCGTCGATAGTGGCATAGATGTATTCAACGGTTCTGTCGAATTCTTTTACAGAATCTGTGTATGACTTCCCGATCTCCCACATAATCAGTTTCACTACAATATCTTTCTGCTCCCGCATTTTTGTGATGAACTTCTCAATGCAGTGTATTCTCTGCGCCACACTCATGGTAGGCCAATGGCCACGGCCATTATCATAAGCCGCTACGGCTGCATCCAATGCTTCAAATGCTTCTTTTTCCGTACAAACAGGATATGTACCTATCAACTTTCTATGCAACCCGTTTTCCGAGCGGATACAAATGGGCGAGTATACCTCATGCACTTTGCCATTCCAGGCTTTCATTTCACCATTGCACAGGTATTCGCGTTGATGTACTTCTTTTTCTAAAGCGTATTGTGCGGGGATTTCCTTTTCCTCCACAAACATTTTTGTTAATTCTTCACTAAACGACATGATCAATCAAATAAGGGGTGTAAAAATGATTTGTTTATTGCAAAGCTTATTCATTCCGGTATAAAACAACCGGATTAATTACGAAAACGATTGCATGAATAGTTGATTACTTGCCCTGGTAGGGTATCACCGACTGCCAGCCAAAGTAGTTCCGTGCATTATGAAAGCAGATATCTTTGATCACACTGCCTACCCATTCCATATCATTCGGCAATTCTCCATTCTCTATCTCCTCACCAAAAAGGTTACAAAGTATTCTTCTGAAATATTCGTGGCGGGGATAGGATAAAAAGCTTCTCGAATCGGTTAACATGCCTACGAACCTGCTAAGCAATCCCATATTAGACAAGGCATTCATCTGCTTGATCATCCCATCTTTCTGATCCAGAAACCACCAGGCTGAACCCAATTGTATTTTTCCGGCTACTGAACCATCATTATAGTTTCCGATCATAGTAGCCATTACTTCATTATCAGCGGGATTCAGATTATAGATAATTGTTTTTGCCAGTTTATTATCGCTATCCAGTTTCGTCATAAACTTTGCCAATGCCCTGCTTTGCGAAAAATCACCGATAGAATCCCAGCCGGTATCCGGCCCCAGTTGCTGCAACATACGGTCGTTATTATTACGTAAAGCACCGAGGTGAAATTGTTGTACCCATCCCTTCTCCCAATCCCATTCTGCAAAATGTACAAGCATGGCAGATTTGAATTTGCGTTGTTCCGTATCATTCAGTTGTTTACCGGCATGTATTTTATTAAAAATGGTATCGATCTCTGATCCGGTAAAATCCTCGGCATACATTTCTTCCAAACCATGATCAGAAACTTTACAGCCGATAGACGCAAAGAAATCATGTCGGTTTTGTAAAGCATAGAGAAAATCATCAAAAGAAGAAACCGAGATGCCGCTAACCGCTTCCAGTTTCTTTACATACGCAATAAAGTTTTCTGCGCTGTTAACATTCATGGCCTGGTCAGGACGAAAAGCAGGCAGTATGGGAATTTCAAATCCATCTTTCTTCAACTGAATATGATATTCCAGCGAGTCAACGGGATCATCCGTAGTACAAACCAATGCTACATTCATTTTACGCAGCAGGTTTTTAACGGAATATTCTTTTGTCTGTAATAAAGCTGTACAGGTATTATAAATTTTAAATGCACTATCGGCATTCAAGATCTCATTCACAGCAAAATATCGTTGCAATTCCAGGTGTGTCCAGTGGTAAAGCGGGTTACGCAAGGTGTAAGGAACCGTTGCCGCCCATTGATCGAATTTTTCTTTATCGGTTTTATCGCCGGTACAATAACTTTCTTCTACGCCATTCGTCCTCATCGCCCTCCATTTATAATGGTCGCCATATAACCAAACCTGTGTAAGATTCTGGAACTGATGATCATTCGCTATTTGCTGTGGAGATAAATGACAATGGTAATCGATGATGGGCATGTCTTTCGCATATCCATGGTATAACTGTTGCGCTGTTTTGGTTGACAACAGGAAATTTTCGTCTAAAAAATTTTTCATCGTATTCTTTAATTCTGCGTAAACGTTCAATTTTTTGTATACGGTTTTTATCAACATATAGCTACCAACCGGTCGTACCGATGGGACGGGAGTTATCCTGTTTAGCTTGCGCTGAACAGGATAACTCCAGACTCATATCGCATTTTACGTTAAAGGCTTACACCGCGTTTCCAGGGAATAAAATCATCCTGATTCAGTAATACGGCTTTCGGTATCACTTCGCCGCTTGCGGCTTTGATACAATACTCCAGTATCTCTTCACCCATTTGTTCAATCGTTTTTTCTCCTTCAATGATAGGGCCTGTATTAATGTCTATGATATCACCCATTCTTTTGGTAAGTGCCGTATTGGTTGCCACTTTAATGGTAGGACAAACAGGGTTACCGGTAGGTGTACCTAAACCCGTAGTAAACAAGATTAGTGTGGCGCCACTTGCCGCTTTACCGGTTGTCGCTTCTACATCGTTACCGGGTGTGCAAACAAGGCTAAGTCCGGGTTTGGTAGCGGGCTCGGTATAATCCAATACATCTACCACCGGTGAGTTGCCCCCTTTTCTTGCGGCACCATTGCTTTTAATCGCATCGGTAATCAAACCATCTTTGATATTGCCGGGAGATGGATTCATGTCGAAACCGGATCCCACACTTTGTGCCTGGCTGTTATAAGTGGTCATGAGATGAATGAATTTTTTAGCAGCGGCTTCATCAATGGTTCTGTCGATAAGCTGTTGTTCCGCTCCGCATAATTCAGGGAATTCTGCCAGCAATATTTTTCCGCCCAATGCAACTACCAGATCTGAGGCATATCCCACGGCAGGATTTGCAGAAATACCGCTGAAACCATCGCTACCACCGCATTTTACACCTATGCATAATTTATCCAATGTAGCAGGTTTTCTTTCCAGTTGATTGATCGCTACCAATCCTTCGAAAGTTTTCCTGATCGATTCCGTGATCAGCTGCTCTTCGCTTTGTGATTGTTGCTGTTCAAAAACATAGAGAGGTTTATCAAAGACGGGATTGTGTTTTTTAATATCATCCAGCAGGTTCTGCGTTTGCAGGTTCTGACAACCCAAACTCAGAATAGTAACTCCCGCCACATTGGGATGATCTGCATAAGCGGCCAGAAGTTTACTTAAAGTTGCTGCATCCTGTCTTGTTCCACCACAACCGCCCTGGTGATTAAGAAATTTTATTCCGTCAACATTCTTAAACACCCGTTGTGTTCTTACATCAGCCTCTTTGATGCTAAGATCTGCGTTAGCAATATCTGCTCCGCTATTATATAATTCGAGAAGCCGTTTTGTTTTCTGCTTATATTTATCCGTTACAGCATAACCCAGCTGGGTATGTAAAGCTTCTTTAATCACATCCAGGTTTCTGTTTTCACAAAAAACCGTGGGCATAAATAACCAATAATTAGCAGTGCCCACCCTTCCATCAGAACGATGGTAACCATTAAACGTTCGGTCTTTATATTTAGAAACATCAGGCGCCTGCCAATGGTAATGATAAGGCCTGAACACAAATGGGTCTGCCGCATGCCTGGTATTGGAAGTGCTCATCAGGTTGCCGGTTTTTAAAGCCGTTTGTGCCTTACCTACCAATACACCGTACATAATAATAGGGTCGCCAGGCTGCATGTCATGCATAAAAAATTTATGCTTCGCAAGAATATCATCCTGTACAGTATAGTCAACACCCTTAAAGTTTACTACCGTTCCTTTGGGAAGGTCATGTAATGCTACCAAAACATTGTCTTTTGGATGAACCTGCAATATGTTTGTTTTATTGCTCATGCGACAGATTTTTTGGCAAAGATAGACCTAAGCATATTTTCTGCCCCATGGTTTCTTAATAAAATGAGCTGGTTGCTAACCGCTTCTGCAAAGCCCGGGTATTGTGTAAGGTCGGTACCAAATAATGACTTGTCTTTCAGGATAGCATCCACCCTTGATTGTGCATCGCCAATTAGCCAGTATTGATAAAGAATAGGGGCTTTATCATCGTTGATCCTATATTCTTCTCCATGGTTGTTTCCATAATATTGCATTTCGTCTTTTTTTATGGATTGCATAAAGGCAATGAATGCTGCAAAACCCATTGCTATTCTTTTGGGTACTTCTGTACTAACCGAATAATGTTTTTCAACAAGCGGAACCGTTCTCATAGCCATTTTAGAAGTGAACTGAGCCGTAATATTTAACCAGAGATGTTCAATAAAAGGGTTTTTGAACCTGTCGATCACCTGTGCTGCAAATTGATGCGCTTCTGCAAGGCTGATGGTATCCTGAACAATCAATGGGCTGATCTCATCCATCATCAGGGAAGAAACAAAATGGGTAAACGCTTCATTCCGCATGGCTTCCTTTACAGTGGTAAAACCGGATAAATGCGCCAGTCCACAGGATAAGGTATGCGTTGCATTCAGTAAACGAAGTTTTAATTCACGGAATTTATTAATATCAGGCGCTATCACAACAGCTTCATCACATTTACTGAAAGAAAGAATTTGATGGGTTCGTTCACTGCTGGTTTCAATGGCCCATAAGCGGTAAGGTTCAGACATGATCATCAACTTATCTTCATACCCTAATGCTTCTTCGGTCTTTTTTTGTTCTGTATCCGGAAGTTTACCCGGTACAATACAATCCACTAATGAATTACAAAAATCATTCGCTGTTTTTAGCCAGTATAAAAACGTTTCAGAAACCCCTTTCTTTTCTGCCAGTTTTATTACCATCTCTTTTAGTTTGGTTCCATTATCCACGATCAGTTCTGTTGGAATAATGACCATGCCCGATTCTGCACTGCCTTCAAACATCTCGTACCGCGTCATCAAAATAGACAATACCCTGCCTGGAAAGGATTGTGGCTTTTTAGCCTGCACATCCGATTCAAGATAAGTGATACCTACTTCTGTTGTATTCGATATGATTAAACGGATCTCCGGATCGGCCGCACACTGCAATATCTTATCCCATTCTTCACTGGCAGATAAAACACGGCTGATAGAAGCATTGATTACGGTTCTTTCTAAGCGCTCACCATTTTCTACCCCTCGCTCTAACAAAGTAAATAATCCATCCTGGTCTTTGAATGCATCTGTACCACCGGTAGCCGTTGATTTAATCACTACAATTCTTCCGTTAAATACATTCTGCTTATTGGCTTTGTCAATAAAATGATCCGGCAATCCCCTTAACAATACACCGGTCCCAAACTGCAATACTTTTTCAGGTAGTGCAAACAGCGATGCGGCAGGGGCTAATCCTTGCTGCTTTATCTGTTTTAATACTTTTTTCGACAATTGCATGTGCTTTATTATTTCAGGTTCATTTTTGCCCATTCGGGATACTCCTGTTTTAATAATTTTTCCGGCCAGGTTCCATACCAGCCATAACCGGTTCGTCTTTCTGCTTCTATTTCTTTTACATCATACTTTTTTTGGCTGTCTCTTCCGCTGAAAAAAGGGCGATTCGTGCCTGCCTCGTAAAACCTTGCCCAGATAGTGCTGTTAGGATCGGGTTGTATTACCCTGTCTTTCCCTTTGGGTTGATCGGGCGCCACAATATCTACATACGTATAGCCTGGTATCTTAACGGTCTCAAACCAGGCAACCGCAGCTCTGATGGCCTGTTTAATTTGCGGGGATGGGTTATTTATTCTCATTAAGAATCTTACAATGCCAACAGATTCGCTTCCACTGATAGATACCAGTTCAAATTTCCTGGCCATTTCCGGCTCAAAGGTTTTCTTATTGTATTGTGCACACCAGGCTGTGCGTTTACCATCAACTACCCATTGTGTTCGAAGAATACATTGAATACCTCTTTGTACTGCATCGGTTATGGCAGGAATATACAAACGACTAATCTCATCGAAACCATTCTTAGATTCGATGATATCCTGTAACACATTCATCACATTGATCATCGCATCATCATTAAAAGTAATCTGGCTTCTGTATAATGCCGAGTCCGGATAATATTGCGGCCAGCCGCCATTGGCATATTGTGCCTTCAGACAGTAACGGATCCCTTTTTCTGCTGCGGTTAAATAGTTTTTATTCTTTGTTTGTTTATATGCTTTTACAAGATACCTGATCTCACTGGTGGTTGCATTATTATCAATAGTTGCATCAATATGCATAGAATCTGCCATGATAGCTTTCTTCTCTGCCCCTGTTAGGGGTTTGGCATAATCTACCTTTACTTCGTTCACTGCTTTAGGCCAACCACCTACTGCGCGTTGATACAGGATCATATTTTCCGCTAAGGGATCCTTATCAGAAGTACTTAGCGTTTCAACTGTTTTATTTTTTTTATTTCTTTTAGTTGCTATATCAATGATGATTGCTTTTTGCGGGGGTTGCCATTTTCCGGCAAATGTCCATTCAATCGTTATTTTATCGGCTACCGGCGCTCCTTCTGCTGTTTGCAGGTTATTTGCATGCCATGTATAATCGCCACCTTCTTTATGACAATTGTAGAAATAAACCCGATGCCCCCACTGAATCATATTCTGTGGGTTAGACGGATTTAGATAAATGGGGGCATCCGCCATATTTTTGGCAAAAGAACAATTCAGCAGGTAGAATTGTGCATCACGATGATATCGTCCGAGTTTAAATCCATCATCACCACGGAAACGGCAATTCACCAAGACGGTTTTTGAATCTTTGAATTTAGATCCGTCATGCCAGATGGCTGCTACATTTCCATGTGCTACAAATTCGCAGTTCTCTGCATAGGCCCATCCGCGGGGACAATAAAAATCCACCCCGCCTTCCATCAAACAATCTTTGAAATAGAACATTCCATTATCAGTATTCCAGGGACTAACCGTATCGCCACCAAAGGCACGGAGAATGCAGTTACGAACGGTCAAACGGGTGGTACCAAAACTGCGTAGTGCCATCTGATGGCCATCTCGTTTTACGATTTTATAATGGTTAAGGCTATCTAAAGAACAATCTATATGAATACCTTCTTTATGATCAATGTTATCAAAACCAAAGCTATTGGTGATGCTCAGGTTTTCCAGTACAAGGTCGTTGCCTTTCAGGTTGATGGTGGCAACGCCCCAGTCATCCGGGTTTTCACAACGCCAGATATCCCTTGCGAGAGAGATCACTAATTGTGTTGTATTCTTATCTTCTCCCACTAAAGAGATCAAGTTTTTCTCAATAAATATTTTCTCTTTGTAAACACCTTTCCGGATATAGATCACCCTTTGTGATGATGCATTCTCCGGTAAACTATTGATGGCATCCTGGATACTGGTAAAATCACCTTTACCGGTAAGATCTACCACAATCATTTTGGAAGCATCCTGTGCGTGTATATTGCCCACAATGAACAATGCGATCAATACAAAACAACTGCAAACAATATTGGATATTCCTTTTCTCACTATTGCTTTGAATTTGGGGCTCGTATAGGTATTTGCCTGATCAGCCATAAAACCAGGTCGTTCGCAGCTTTGAAGTTTTCGTATTCCAGGGGCAGTTTTCTGTTATCGGTATATTCATTGTACAACCAGGGGTCACCGGTTGCAAACACGGTACCTTTTCCTACTTTGGCTACCGCGAAAATGACAAGATCATCTTTCTTAAGCATGGCCACCGCCGGTGCTTTCAGGCTCATACTGGAAATTTCCTTCTGGTAAATCTTTTTTTCGTTTGGCAGAATTGGGTTACCGGCAGGTATATCAATTTTACCCATTTCATACTGGTTGCCCATTACCCGGTTATAGCTGTCTTCGTTATAATGGATCCCGAATTTTTCAGTGAGTGTATTAAAATGTTCAAACTCGGTATTCCCTTTATCGTTATGCAGTATCACCAATACACCTCCTGCTTTTACCCAGTTGTACACTTCATCGGCATCTTTGGCCTGCACATAATTGGGGGTAGGGTTATCCGCCAGGTTATCCGCGTCAATAATCAGATATATATCGGCCTGTTTCAGATTGGTTGCCGTTGGTGCTTCACTCAGGGTTTTTGTTTGTATACCGTACCTATTGAATACATGTCCCAATAATGAAATACCATTATTATACATTTCATACCACTTATAATGGTAAGGTTTTTCCATACCGGTAATATCTTTTTTCTTTTCAGAATTGAAGTAATCGTCCAGCAAAACAGTCTTTCCTTTTGCAATACCAAGCGTGGGTACTAATTCCATTTCATTAGCAGCCTGTAAAAATGCACCCACACCTTTCGGATCATTCACAATCACTTTCTCACTCATATAATATTCATAACTGCCATCGCGGTAAGGAGTGCCACCGAGGCCACTTACGCTTACGGTTCCGTTAAGGTTGGTTTGCCCGTTAGCATCTGTTACCAGAAATTTTTTCAGGATCCCATCATACCCTTTTTTAGAGATAGACAGGTAAGAAGCCGGTAAGAAGCCCAGCCTTACCGCTTTTGCAATGGCACAAACAAACATACTGCTGGCAGATGCTTCCAGGTAGTTTCCTTTGGCTGTTGGCATATTAATAATGTCATACCACAAACCCGTTGCCGGATCCTGTACTTTCTGAACTGCATCGGCAAATCGTTTCAATATTGCTTTTACAGAATCTTTATGCTTGTTATTATCCGGAAAATTCTCCAGCACATCTACCAATGCCATTCCATACCAGGCCATCGCCCTCGCCCAGAAATGTGGTGAAAGGCCTGTTTGCGGGTTGGCCCATTTCTGTTGCCTGCTCTCATCCCAGGCATGATACAGTAATCCTGTTTTTGCATCCCTTGCATGCTTTTCCATTTCTATGAACTGGTGGGCAATATCATCAAAAGCTGCAGGTTCATGATAGGTGGCGGCCCATTCTGTATAAAACGGTTCAGCCATATACAATCCATCCAGCCACATCTGATAAGGATAGATCTTCTTATGCCAGAAACCACCCTGGTTAGTGCGGGGTTGTGTTTTTAATTGCTCACGCAGAATACGTGCGGCTTTATAGTACTTCTCTTTACCCGTTACATTATATAGTGTCAGCAGTATCCTTCCGCAAAGCACATTATCTAAATTATAATCATCCGCTTTATAGGTTCTGATCTCTCCATTATCATTCACAAAAAAGTCCATGCACTTCTGCATGTAATTAAAATATTTCCCGTCGCCTGTTTTATACCAGATCCCTTCTATTCCTTTTAAGATTACACCCTGATCATACGTCCATCTGGCGGGTTTGGAAGGATCTGAAAACAGGGAATCTTTCCAGATAGTCATTACTGTAGCAGCCATTTTCTCTCCCCATGACTGTGCCTGTAAGCCGGTTCCCGACATACATGCCAATACAATCAATACACAGAAAATTTTTCTCATACGGTTTTACTTGAAATCGATGGATGATGAAATGGCTCCAAAGGCAAATGTTGATCTGTTCTTTGGTTTGGACAGATCTGTTTTGGTTACTTTGATATTCTTGCTTCGGTCGCCATTAATACTGAACAACAGCGCTGGACTTGCCTCATAACTGATATTATGGAACTGGATATTAGCGCTATTCTGCAAATATATTAATGGATCAGCTTCTGAAGTAACCAGGCGGATATTATTGAAATTGATATGATTCCCTTCCGTACACTCAATGCCTTTGTGTGTTTGCAGCACCATATTGCTAAGGTTGATATTACTGATCTGCATTTCGGGAATTCCGCGTACAAAAATAGCTTTCTCAGCACCATTGCAAACAATGTTGTTGATATAAAAATTACGGAACACAGGGGTAGCTTCCGTTACAGGCAAGGTCTCGATCTTGGGCATTTCTCTTTTTTCTCCTGCCAGCGGTACAGGGTCTTTGGCCATATAATACATATCGAACAATATGGCTTCGCCGGGAATATCTTTCATTACAATATTAGACGCATAAATATTCTCAACTATCCCGCCCCGTCCCCGGGTAGTTTTAAAGCGCAGGCCAATATCTGTTCCGATAAATGCGCAATTGGAAACAAAAAGATTTCTGGCGCCACCACTCATTTCGCTGCCTACCACAAAACCCCCGTGAGCATGGTAAACCGTGCAATTCTGAACAATCAGGTTTTCAGTAGGGATACCACGCTTACGGCCTTCTTCATCGCGGCCTGATTTAATACAGATACCATCGTCACCGGTATCAAAGGAACAGCCATCCATTAAGATATTGGCGCTGGATTCAAGATCAATTCCGTCTGTATTCTGTCCATACCAGGGGTTTTTTACGGTTACGTTTGTAAGGGTGATATGTTTACTTATGTACAGATGCAAAGTCCATGCAGGCGAATTTTCAAATGTAACACCTTCCAGCAAAACATTACTGCAATTCATAAAACGCAGCATATTAGGACGAAGAAAATCATGCACGTCTTCAAAATCTTTTACCTGTTTGCCAGCACTTAATTTACCTACATCGCCACTGATCGAGCCTTTTAAAGCACTTTCGGAAGGGTACCAGGTAGCTTTATTTTCAGACAATACACCACCGGAAGCAACCAGTTTTTTCCACTCAGACTCGGTTACTTTGTCCTTTTTCAAAGATCGCCATGCATTTCCTGAGCCTTCAAAAATACCGGCGCCGGTAATGGCAATATTTTCTGCATTCGTAGCAGAAATCAGTGACTGGCAGCGGGCTGCATCGTTACCTTCATAGGTGGCAGCCACCAGTGGATATAAGGTTCTATCCGGCGAAAAAACGACCAGTGCCCCTTTTGCAGCATGCAGCGCTACATTGCTTTTTAAAATGATCGGGCCTGTTAACCAAAGTCCCGGCGGGATTAACACAATACCTCCTGCATTTTTAGATGCAGCGTCGATTGTCTGTTGAATTGCATTTGTTTGTAAACCAACCCCATCACTCTTTGCGCCATAATTCACAATATTAAATGTGTCTTTCTTAAAATGGGGCTGGTATATTTTGGGTAATTCATATGCCAGCTTCTCAGGGTGAGCAGACAGTTTTAATTCTTTTGCCAATCCTATATTTTTTTCACGCAGTTCTTTACAAACCAATGAGGCTATAGATGATGCGCCATATTCAGAAAAATGGGTATCGTCTTTTTTACCATCCGGTGCGGCTTTAAAATGTTTGGGATCCATCCAGAGAAATATTTTTTTGGACCCTTCCACGCCATGCTGTTCAATTAATTGCCGGCTCGACTTATGCAGGTCGATCAACGGTACATCCATTTCTATGGCAACCGTTCTTACCACATCCGGATATTCGCCATGCGTATCTTCAAATTTTCCATTGGCATCGAATTTTCTTCTCATGACGGGTGTAACCAAAATCGGGTTACCTCCCTTTGCCCTTGTTTCATTTACAAAACGGACCAGGTTGGTACGATATAATATTTGTGGCGCCGCGTAACGGTTGCTGTCTTCTATTTTGGAATCATTATGCCCGAATTGAATAAATACCCAATCGTCTTTACGGAGATATTTCATCACAGAATCCCAACGGCCTTCTTTAATAAAACTTTTGGTGCTTCTTCCATTTACTGCATAATTTTTTACCTGAACGGCCT
Source organism: uncultured Sediminibacterium sp. (assembly GCA_964519475.1). Classification (GTDB taxonomy): domain Bacteria; phylum Bacteroidota; class Bacteroidia; order Chitinophagales; family Chitinophagaceae; genus Sediminibacterium. Next base: position 71,576 of record CAZFKE010000002.1, on the reverse strand, counting down.
CCGTAAAATATTGGGGGAATAGCTGGCCCCACCCTCTCTCCGGGTTATCGTTTAAAGGTTTATCAGCCATCGTAGAATCGCCAATCATAAAGATGGTAACCCTGTGTTCGGGTACGCCAAAAGCCATTACGAAAACAAGTGATAAACACAAACCGATCTTTTTCATCTGTAATATTGATTAATTTTTGATACACCTAAAGCGTGAAACATAAAAAAGCTACACAGGTTTCGCCGTGTAGCTTTGTTTGACTGATTGCATATATAATCCACAACAAAAAAATGAACCGTTCTTACCCACCATAACCCCTCAGGGCTGCTGAAAGCATTTTTCCTGCTCCCCTGTAACGGGAAGCTTATTTTTTTTTTCAATAGCATGGCAGGCAATTTTAACATAGGGTTTCTCACAGGGTTCGGGGCTTCATTATCAGGTACAATTCTACTCAGATATTCAACAGTTCCGCACATAAAATGTCTTTTTATTTACGCAATCGTTCCCGGTAACGATTATGGCAAAACAGCTACAGACAAAGGTTACAGGCGATTCTAAGGGAGTGGATATTTTAATTTTCCGAAACGCAACCGGAGAGGAAAAAAGACGTCACTTTTAGCTCCTTTCAGGGCTTATATGAGCAACTTCTACAAATAGTGTATTTTTAAACCCCCGAAACATAACAGGCGCTTACGGGCCTTAAACAGGTATCATGAAGTTTGAAGCGGTAACCATAAAAGATATTGCAAAAGCCCTGGGGCTTTCAACCTCCACGGTATCCAGAGCTCTTCGTGACAGTTATGAGATCAGTCCCGAGACTAAAAAATTGGTGATAGAATATTCTGAGAAGATCAATTACCGCCCCAATCCCATAGCCCTGAGTCTAAAGGAAAAAAGAAGCCGGTCCATCGGCATCATTGTTTGCGAGATTGCGAACAGTTTCTTTTCACAAATCATCAATGGCATTGAATCGATTGCTTATGATAAAGGATATAATGTGATCATTGCCCAAAGCCATGAATCTTACGACCGGGAAGTAATCAACGTACAATACCTTGCCTCACGTTCTATTGACGGCTTACTGGTTTCCGTTTCTTCAGAAACACAAGACCTGACGCATTTAAAAAATTTACACGACCGGGGATTCCCCATTGTATTCTTCGACAGGATTATTGATGAGATACAAACACACAAAGTGACCGTAGACAATTTCAAAGGCGCCTATGATGCAACCGAGCATTTGATCAACAGCGGTTATAAACATATTGGCGCTTTGGCAGGTTCGGAATATTTATCTATTACCAAAGAAAGATTGGGTGGCTATCGTAAGGCCCTGGAAGACCATGGCATGGTATATGATGAGAAAAATATCCAGTATTGCCTGCATGGAGGCATGTTATACAATGAAGTGGAAAATGCTTTGAATGAATTATTAAAGCTAAAAAAGAAACCTGATGCAATCATTGCTTCTGCGGATAAGCTTACCACTAACTGCCTTCGCTATTTCAAGAAAAGAAAAATAAAAGTGCCAGATGATATAGCATTGGTCGGTTTCTCCAACCTCGATCTTACCGATTTGCTCTCGCCTTCTTTATCAGTTGTGCGACAGCCGGCATTTGAAATGGGGGAACTCTCCACCGAATTGCTTATTCAACTGATCGAAAGCAAAAGACCGGTAAAAGATTTTGAAAGAAAGATATTACCGCCCCAACTGTTCATACGTGAATCTACTTCGAAAGAAGGGATTGATGAATAACCCGTCCATAAAGTTTCTTATGCGTTAGATGAGTTTTACGGCCTGTCTTGCCAATAATTTCCATTGGCCTTTTTCTTTTTCAAATACCAACAACACTTTAATTTTAACTGTACCCGGTTTGCCGCCATCAAGGGTGGTGGCATTCAATGTATGACGAACAACAGCTATATTTTTTTTGACAGAAATGGTTTGCTCGGAAAGGTCAATCGTTACAAAATCCGATTTACCGCTGGCAATATGTTCTACAAATTCAGCTTTGTTCTCAACCATACCACTTGAATGGCCATAACTTAAACTCTCGGATGCACAGCTTTCCAGCGAAGTTCTATCTCCATCGATCATAGCTTTACGCAATTTTTCAACGGCTTCGCTTACCAATGTATAGTCTTTTGTTTGGGCAATAGACGAGAAAGAAATAAGAGAAAATAAACCGATTAGGTATAGGTATTTCATGGCAAGTGATTTTTGAATGTCTAAAATAAACTATTCGGTGATTCTTTGAAACTATAAATGCGCAAACGTTATCGAATATTATTACCCTCGCTGTTCAGAGGGTTTTATAGAAAGATTTATTGCTAAAGCGTCTTACCGCCCGGTAGTCTGAGGGATATCTGCAAAAGAAGAGGCAATCAAATAAAAACATCTCCCACACGAATGGCATTGGGATCCGAATAATCTGCATTCAGTACCGGGTTTTGATACATGCCGTTCCCTTTATCAGCTACCCAAATTTTTGAAGTCGTTCGTATTTACAAAAAAACATTAGCGGCTACGCATAAAAAAATGATACTGATATATAATTTCATCCGGATCTTTTTTAGGATGGATCCATACATTCTCTTAAGGATGCCAATTATCTGTTCCACTTAGTATATTTTTTATTGTATACAGTTTAGCTTCTTTTACACGTAACTGCCTCGACCAGCTTACTCGTCCTTTATTAGAAGCACCCGGACCTTTGCTTCCGTACTCGGCGTAAAAAACTGTTTTTTCTTTATCGGGAAACATGGCATCTCCTTTCCAGGCATTCCATCCTTCGGGCTCTATATGGCTGCCCATCTCACAATTAATAAATACGGTCTTGGCATAGGGTCGCCAGGGGCGACCAAGATATACTTTTTTAACAGCGGTATCAGCAACCAGTTTGCAATCAAAAAATACAAATCCAAATGCTTGAGAAAATCTTGTTGCCGCTGCAGTGATATACGAATTAACCAAACTTTTAATGGTACAGTTTTGAAATACAGCTATCGCTTCCCCAAAAATAAAATCAGTGGTGCCTTCTATAAAACAGTCATGGTAATATTGCCGGCTATTTTCTTTAGCGGCATATAAGGTATCCTGGTTTCCCAGAATTTTGCAGTTCTTTATAGAAACCCGATCTGCTTCTACATGCAATGCTACTGCCTGTCCAACACGGCCCGCTGTATTTTGTATAGTAAGATTTTCCGCTGTGAAATCATTTCCCTGAACAAGAACCGTAAAACAGGTATACGTTGTGAATTTGTCTTTTTTATATGCATCGGTTCCACCGGGATTGGGTTTACCTGAAAAATCATCATACGTAATAATGGTGCTGTCCCTGCTCTCCCCAATTAAAGAAATATTGGTTTTCCATGAGGGCACATTAACTTTTTCATGATAGACCCCTTTTCTAATAAATATTTTCACCCGCTGCTTCGCCAGGTCTCTTACCGCATTAATAGCCTCTTGTATTGTTTTGTAATCACCGGTTCCATCTTTTGCTACCGATAATAAAGTGGGATAGACAGTAGCCGGTTGATTTTGTGCATACAAACACAAAACAGGCAGCAGGCAATAAAAGAGTATATGGAGCAGTCTTTTCATTTTCATTGCGAAACGTATGTAAACACAGGTTAAAAATGTTATTGGCCGTATCGCAGTTTTACTATTTCGCGGTATTGCGAATAACGATATACTTAGCCAGTTTAATATTTAAAATACGGATATCTGCCAACACGATCTGTGCCCTTTTGCGTGCACCCAGTTCATTAAAATGCGTTTGTCTTTAGACCCTTCAGGATAGAAAGGATGTTCACCGGATTCCAGTTGCACAAATAATAATTGGGTTGCTTCCGAACCCGTCTTCTGATACAATCCGTGGCTTTTCTTATCCAGATCCATCAATATACATTCTGCTCTTTTGCTATAGGAAACACAATGGACGGATACCCGATATGCGTTTCCAGTACTTTCGCTTCTTTGCCAAGGAAAATGCTGGTTAAAATACTTTTCTTACACATCAGGCTGCCATTTAATGACAGCCTGATAAACCTATTCAATCAGGAAATATTAATATCCGGGATTCTGGGGCCGCAAATTATAGTTGGCATCGAGTGAAGCTTGTGGCAGCGGATACAATTCACTCTTACCTGTTACAAATCCAAATCCGATATAGCTAACATACGTACTGGTGATATTGGCATTTTTAAACCAGGCAACCCTGTTTGTTGTGGGAATGACAGCCAGTGGCGTAACAGTAGGGTCCAGTGGAGCAGCAGCAGGTGTAGGTGTATAAAAGGAATTGGCCCATATCTGTCCGTCTATGGATATGGCATTCTGATAGAAATACATGAATTGCGGCAGATTAGCTGTTAAAGAATAAGCAGGTGGTGGCGCCATATAAGAGGGTGCTGCCATTGCTGTTCCTGCAGCCATATTGGCGAGGTTTATTTTTGTTTCTGCCAAAGCGGTACCTAATAGATTCCACCTGATCAGGTCAAACTTACGGATACCTTCACCACCAAATTCCAGTCCTCGTTCTCTTACCAGCATTTTGAAAAATCCCGCTTTATCAACTGGAATCAAGGGAACGAATGCTGCGTTACCATTATGCCCTCTCTGGCTTACTTCTTTCAGATAAGCAATGGCATTGGCACTCGGACCATTATTGATCTCATTATCCGCTTCAGCATTCATTAATAAAACATCTGAGAACCGGATTAAAGGCCAGTTCAATTGGAAGTTTTGAATAGCCGTATTAGAAGCGGGTGTTAAGGTTACGGGGTTATTTCCCGAAGTAGCTCCGGAGCTCATATAATAACTTGGATTGGTTATCCAGTCTCTTCTGAATTTACCGTCATAGATGCTATTGCTTGCGTGGCCTCTTCCATACAGATCACGTACTACTTCAAATGCCACAAACGATACATCCCTTCTTATATCCGTTGAATCGAACTGGTAAAAATAGGTAGGCAGCATATTACCCAATGATCCCCCTACTCCATTGATCTTCGTACCACTCTGGGCACCTATTTTACTATCAGAGTTGGTGCCATTTGCCATGGCCACCTGCATAATAATTTCTCCGGAAGCGTCTACGGCTTTATGCGCATCTACAACATCTTTCCACAAAGATTTATATCCACCTGTAAATAAGGTATGTTGATCTCTTCTACCGATAAGCGTGTCTGTTTCTGCTTTGGTTATTTTATAATAATCGAGGTAGTTAGTGGGGCGGCTCATCTGCCCGTTTTGTCTCAATGAATACCCACCCGCAAACATGGCAACTTTTGCACGAAGGGCGATAGCGCTTCCTTTGGTAAAACGCTCATCCTGTGAAGTTTCTGTTCTCCATGGCAATAGCGGTTTAGCTGTTGCGAGATCTGCGATGATATGGTTATAGATAGAATCGCGGTTGGTTCTTCCCAGAAAAAGATCGGATGCAAAAACAGACGGTGTCCACTGTGCAGGAACATCACCCCAGATTCTTATCAGTTCATAATATAATTGTGCCCTGACAACCAGCGACTCGCCTAGTAACCTTTGCAGTTCAGTTTTTTCAGCAGAACTACCGCTTGTAAACTGAGGCATTTTAGGAATATAATAAATACAGTTATTGGCCCGCTCAATCCCTGCATAAAACTGGTTAAATGTATTTACAATATCCGTATTGGCTGCAGAAAGGGTATAATGCGCTTCTTCATGCCTGGCAGAACTTAAAGAAGATCCGCCACCCATGATACAGTCATCGTCATACGCATAATAATAACTTACCCTGATGCCATAGCCAAAGTCGCCGGCCATAGACAGGTAGGCGCCCATAACAGCCGCTTTTGCATTGGGTACTGTATTAAATGTGATACTGGGATCGATCGTAGACAAAGGAGCTGGCGACAGGTATTTCTTACAAGAAACTGTCATCAATACTGCTGCTGCAAAAAACAGGAGCCTTATTATTTTTGTCATTTTATATAAAATAGTATTCATAACAAGCATTTAAGTTTTTTTAAAAGGTAACGTTTACGCCAAATACATAAGAACGACCACGAGGATAAGAACCATAGTCAACACCGGGTGTTAAGGGTGTGCTTCTTCTGGCGTTCACATCGGGGTCATATCCTGAATATCCTGTAAGGGTTGCAAGATTATTGGCTGTTGCATATATTCTGAACGATCCGATACCTGCCTTTTGTGTTAATTTCCGTGGTAATGTATATCCAAGCGTTACATTACTGATCCGCAGGTAAGAGCCATCTTCAATCGCATACGAACTGGGTATAAATCCATTGGTACTCAAACTTGGCTGCCAGATCTTAGCATTCGCATTCAATGCCGCAAGCTGATCTGGCGCGATGCCGATGGCTGTAGACGCATCAATCTGTTTTTGTACCAGATTTCCACCTGCATCAATATACCTCCAGCGGTTATTCGTAAGCGCAAGCATATTCTGATCAACACCATATGCGCTGGCAAACTCCAGTTTGTTCGCATTGTAAACATCATTACCGTAAGAGAACGTGCAAAACACACTTGCATCGAAGTTCTTATAAGAAAACTGTTGATTGAATCCTCCTGTAAACTTAGGCAGTGCATGACCTATAACCGTTCTGTCATCCGCAATGGTTATTTTCCCATCGCCATTTACATCAACATATTTGATCAGACCGGGAGAAGCTAACCCGGTAGACAGAACCGGTGCAGCGTTGGCAACACCTGGTTTTAAAATATATTGATATAACAGGGTTGGATATCTGGCATTATTGGCAGCATTTACATACGGCGTAGTGGTAAAGTCATTTACCGTATAAAATCCGTCTGTTTTCAGGCCATAAATGGTGCCAATTTCATCACCTACCCGCAACAGGTAGTCATCCGGATTGGCTGTTGAACTAAACCAACCTGAGTTAGCAGTAAACTGCGTTTGAGAGCCAAGGCTGATAATCCGGTTTTTATTAAATGCTATATTGAAGTTTGCGTTCCAATTGAAATCCTTATTTCTCAATACAGTTGCACCCAACTGTATTTCAATCCCATTATTACGTGTGCTGCCCACATTCTGGTATTGGGTTGTATAACCGGAAGTTGGCGGAATCTTATTCTCTATCAAAAGATTCCTGGTTGTATTGCTATAAATATCTACCGTTAAAGTAATCCTGTTTTTCAGGAAGCTGAAGTCAAAACCGAGATTCTCTGAGGTTAAAGACTCCCACTGGAGGAAAGGATTACCAAGTCGTGAAGGCAGTGTCAAAGTATAGTTCAACACGTCATTAAGGCCATAGCCTGCATTTGATGGTGGCGCATAGCCGGTAGTGTATCCATAGGCGGCGATCCTGTTATTACCCGACTGGCCATAGCTAAGCCTTATTTTAGCGTCATTGATGAAATTAACCTGCTTCATGAAATTTTCCTGTGAAATTTTCCAGGCTACAGATGCTGAAGGGAAATATCCCCACTTTCTGTTGGTAGGGTCTGTTGGGGCAATCAGGCTGCTGTAATCCGGACCAAATAAAGAAGATCCATCAGCCCTGAAATTAAGTGTCAGGAGATAGCGCTTATTGTAACTGTAATTGATCCTGCCAAACAATGACAGCTGGGTGGTATTGATCTCAGATGAAGAAGGTTTAGGTTGCGATAAACCTGCCGGCGGAGTAGCTAACCCCAGGTTTGCAAATGCAAGATCGGGCTTGGTGCCAACCGGAAAATAGCGTACTTCCAGGCTGTTTACTTTGCTGTTGGTCTGATAGATTTCCTGTCCTACCAATACGTCTAAACTATGTTTTGAACCCAGTAACGACGGATTAGCATACGTAAATACATTTGAGTTATTGATCGTTGTGTTTTTAACCGTATTCTGTGTCAGCACCGGCAGCCTGTTAAAGTTTCTTGAGTTGGATGTAAGCGTGTCATCATAGCCCTATGATGTGTTTGTATTCACATCATATCCAAAAGTGCTCTTGAATGAAAGATATTTTGTAAAACTATAATTGGCATACCCGTTAAAATTGTACGCAACAATATTGCGCATCCTGTACTCTGCATTACTTAGCTGTATCGGGTTCACCAGGTTAAGACCGTTACCGGGGCTGTTGGCATCAAGGGTGGGATCATAATAGTCCTCCGTTTGTCCTGGAAGAATAAACGGCCTGTACCGCACATATTGGCGCAAACGGTTGGAACCCGCACCTCCCACATCAGAGGTACCCGCACCTCCCACTGTTTGTTCATTATATCGAACATTAAACCCAACTTTCAGGTTGGCAGATGCTTTATGATCAAAGCGGAAACTGGCCAGTTTCCTGTCGTAGTCAGAATTAATTAAAAGCCCCTGTTGTTTATTAACCGTAACACTTAAATTATATTGTGTGGCTTCAGTACCACCGGTGACAGAAATATTATGGGTCATCTGAGAGGCATTGCGTCCCAATATCCTTTTTTGCCAGTTCTCAGGGTTTGCGTAATTCTTATAGGTATTGGCAATGGTATCGAAATTGCTCATACGTTTAATATACTGTGCAGCAACAGAAGTATCGGTTGGGTTCTCTGTATATTTGGCCCTTTCATAAGACCATAGAACAAAATTGTATGGATCCATCAGGTCCAGTTCTCTGGCCAATTTACTTACGCCCAGAAAGCCATTATAGGTAACAGTGGTTTTACCGCCGGTATTTTTTCCGCCCTTGGTTGTGATCAGAATTACACCATTAGAACCCCTGGCACCATAAATAGCCGTTGATGCCGCATCTTTTAATACATCTATGGATTGAATATCCTGTGGGTTCAGAACGGATAAAGCATTTTCAACCTGCACGCCATCTACTACATATAAAGGAGCACCATTCTGTGTAATAGAACCCCTGCCACGAACAAAAATATCTACATCTGCTCCGGGAGCACCTTCAGATACATTTACCTGAACACCCGGTAATTTTCCAGCCAATGCTTCCGCTGCAGAGTTTACGGGTATATCTTTCAGATCTTTTGAACTTATAGAGGCCACTGCACCCACCAGGTCTTTTCTTCTAACCGTCTGGTATCCGATCACCACTACTTCATCGGCATCCTTTGCTTCCTGTTTCAGGGAAACATCAACCGTATTCCGCTCATTCACGGATTCCTGTCTGATAGAATAACCAACATAAGAAAAGGAGAGGGTTACTTTACCATTGGCAACCCATATCCGGTATTGTCCATTTTTATCAGTTACTGTGCCAGACAATACACCTTTAACGGTAACGCTAACACCTTCCAGGGGCTGATTGTCGGATGTGGTTACTTTACCTTTTACTTCAAACTTTTTTTCCTGGGCCGAAATTTGTCCGGCAAACAGTAAAAACCCGGCCAGCAGGAACAGGCAGAAGTTCATTTTTTTCATAAGCATGCGCAATCGATTTAAGCAATCAAAGATTAAAAGCTCTAACATATTGGGGGGTAAAAGAGAAAGGGTAAGGCTGCGGGTATGGGCAGTATTTACAACAGAAGTGTAATCATGTTTGAAAGGCATGGCAAGCAGTTTCGTAATGAAAATCGTTTTAAAAAGAATTTTCTGACAGAGGGCCATTTATCGCCCGAAGGGTTTAAAAAGGTTCATATCGATTCAATTCTACACCTATAAAGACAATGCAAAAAGGGAAAATGATTTTTTTTCTACGCAATCGTTCCCGGTAACGTTACCATCTGAGATAATTTTGTCCAAATGCTACCGGGCAGCTGTTTTTACAAAATCTATCCCTATTTTTAATAGCACCTAACTAACCGATTGCTATGTCTTTATTAAAGCCCCGGCTGAGCTTCTGGCAAATCATTAATATGAATGTCGGATTCTTCGGTATCCAGTACAGTTTTGGTCTTCAACAGAGTGCCGTAAACCCCATTTATGATTTCCTGGGGGCAAAACCAGACCAGATTCCGCTTTTAAACCTTGCCGGGCCCATGACCGGTTTACTCATTCAACCTATTATCGGTGCCCTGAGTGATAAAACCTGGCACCCACGCTTTGGCAGGCGTAAACCCTATTTTTTTATTGGCGCCCTGTTTTGCAGTCTATGCCTCTTTATTTACCCGTTCAGCAGTAGCTTATGGATGGCGGGAGGATTACTGTGGGTATTGGATGCGGCCAATAACACCGCTATGGAACCTTACCGCGCTTTTATTGCCGATAAGCTGCCTTCTTCACAAATGGCTACCGGATTTTTAACACAGAGTTTTTTTACAGGATTAGGTATCACACTCGCCAATATTTCTTTGTTCGCCTTTCAGAAAATCAGTTTTCTAAAGCAATCACACGGACAAATTCCTTACTGGGTCTTTGGCTCATTTTTTCTCGGATCAATCTGTTCCATTTCATCCGTTTTATGGTCCATCACCAAAACACCTGAGATACCACCTACGCCGGAAGAACTGGCTGCCTTACAAGCCAATAAAAGAAGTGTATTTGGCCCATTTATAGAAATTGGGGAAGCCATTAAAGATATGCCCAAAGTAATGTGGCAGCTGGCATTGGTATACCTGTTCCAGTGGTATGCATTGTTCTGTTACTGGCAGAATGCTTCCAAAAGCATTGCGCAATCGGTTTGGAAAACATCTCCATCCAAGAACCCCAAACTATATGAAGAAGCCGTAGGCTGGGCTGGATTGGTAAACGGATGGTACAATGTAGTTACTTTTTTATCTGCATTCGGATTGGTAATCCTTGCTAAAAAGTACAGTCCCAAAACCGTTCACGTTTCCTGCCTGTTACTGGCAGGTGCGGGCTTACTCATCTTCCCGCATATTGAAAACCAATATTTATTATTTGCACCGATGACCGGTTTTGGTATTGCCTGGGCCAGTATGATGGGTGTTCCGTATTTAATGGTAGTAAACCAGATACCCAAAGAACGATATGGGGTATACATGGGCATTATCAATATGATGATCGTTATTCCAATGATATTGCAAACAACTACGTTTGGATATGTGTTAAATCATTTCCTAGACAATGATCCGGGTAAAGCGATCAGCTTTGGTGGCATTTTATTATTGATTGCCTGTGCAGCAACCCTGTTGATTAAGACAGTGAAAGGAAATGATGATGAAATGGTTTTAACAGGAGGCGGCGGTCATTAACCCCAAGCCCTGAAACCGGGCTTATGATTTTTGTTTACCTTATTGAACCCATTTAGTAAGAATAAAATTTCATTATTCAGTATTCAAAGAGCCACCATGAAAATACTCTGCATCGGCGAAGCATTGATCGATATGATCTGTGTTGACAAAGGAAAATCCTTATCTGAAGGAAATAATTTTTTAAAGAAACCAGGGGGCGCACCTACCAATGTAGCTGCTGCCATTGCTGCATTGGGCGGCACGGTTGAATTGGCGGCCAAAGTGGGTAACGATCCTTTTGGTAAACAATTGATTCATGTAATGCAGGAGTTTGGTGTTTCTACCCGCTGGATGTTGCAGGATGATCTGCATTTTACCACCTTCGCCTTTGTTTCATTAATGGAAGATGGCGAACGCGACTTTGTTTTTAACCGCGGCGCCGATGGCGAACTTACCCGCGAAGAAGTAGATGCGATTGACCTGGATGAAGTATCCATCATCCATTTTGGTTCTGCTACCGGATTTTTACCGGGGCCTTTACAAGCGGCTTATCAGGGACTTTTACAGAAGGCCCTGCAGAAAAATATTTTTATTAGTTTCGATCCCAATTACCGCCACCTGTTATTCCGCAACGATCTGCAGACATTTATTGATCAGTCATGGAATTTTTTAACCGCCTGTCATTTCTTTAAATTGAGTGATGAAGAAGCCATGCTGATAACCGGCGCAGTAACAGTTGCTGATGCCGCCACTATTTTATTAGAAAAAACAACGGCTGTATTCACCATTACACTTGGTAAGGATGGAACCATGTTAGGATATAATGGAACGACCACAACCATTCCCAGTATCCCCATCAAACCTGTGGATACAACCGGTGCGGGTGATGCATTTGTGGGAGCCGTATTATACCAATTAAGTGATAAGACATTACCCGAGATCCAATCTCAATCCGCCGAACAATGGAACCGGACCATTATCAATGCCAACAAAGCCGGCGCCAGAACCTGTGAATATTTGGGCGCGATGGAAGCTTTTAAACATTTGAATAACCAGATATTTGATTAGCGTTTTTCATAACGCCCATTCAATGAGGAATCGGAAGAACTTTTATCATCGATAAACAGATTTCTCTTTTCTCAGTCATCGGAATAACGGGCGGCAAAAATACTTTTACTAAAAACCATTTCCCGTGTACAACTACACCCTCCATAACCGCATCTATCTTTCCTGCAAAAAAAACGGGCTCGACCTGAATGATAAAGATCATTTATTTTTTACCCGTCTTATTGCCAACGCAGCTGCTATCCGAGAATTGTATGAAGAAGTGTATGGCAGCCATCTCCAAAAAGAAATTTTATTTGATGGATTGATTCAAACAATTATTAAAGCACACACCGAAAGGCCTGCATCTCTGGTGAAACAGGATAATACAAAAGAAGAAAAAGGGAACTGGTTTCTCAGTAACGGGATCACCGGCATGAGTTTGTATGTTGACAGGTTTTGCGGTAATTTACAAAATCTTCCTTCCAAACTTTCTTACCTGAATACACTGGGCGTAAATTTTTTACACCTGATGCCCGTATTCGAAAGTCCGGAAGGAGAGAGCGATGGCGGATATGCTGTATCTGATTTCAGAAAAGTGGATGCCCGTTTTGGCACACTCGAAGACCTGCAGATTTTGCAACAAAAAATGCTGGCTGAGAATATGTACCTGATGATCGATATCGTACTCAACCACACATCGCATTTGCATGAGTGGGCCCTGAAAGCCAAACAGGGCGATCCGGTTTACCAGGATTATTTTTATATGTATGACGACCGCAGCCTGCCCGATCAATTCGATCAAAGTATGCCGGAAATATTTCCGGAAAGCTCACCCGGAAGTTTTACCTATGTGCCGGAATGCAAAAAATGGGTGATGACAGTGTTTCATCATTATCAGTGGGATTTGAATTATACCAACCCGGCTGTTTTTAATGCCATGTTAGATACGATCTTTTTTTATGCCAATCTGGGTATCGATATCCTTCGCATTGATGCACCGGCCTTTATCTGGAAGCAATTGGGAACTACCTGTCAGAACTTACCATTGGCCCATACATTATTACGCCTGATAAAACAATGTGTACAGGTATCTTCGCCGGGTATGGCTTTTTTGGGAGAAGCCATTGTTGCACCAAAAGAGATCATGAAATATTTTGGCACCGGCCATTATACCGGAAGGGAATGTGATGTTGCCTACAATGCCACGCAAATGGCTTTACAATGGGATGCGCTTGCCACCGGCGATACACGCGTGATGCTGGCGGCACAACATGATCTTTTACAAAAACCCTTTGGTTCTACCTGGTTAACGTATACCAGATGCCATGATGATATCGGTTTGGGATTTGAAGACAGCTCAATTACAGCCGCAGGTTTTAACGCTTACGAACATAGAAAATTCTTGAAAGACTATTATGCAGGCATACATCCTTCATCACCCGCTAAAGGCGCATTGTTCTCTATCAACCCAAAAACACAGGATGCCCGTATCAGCGGTTCACTGGCTTCACTTTGCGGATTGGAGAAAGCATTGGAACGGAATGATGCCAATGAAATTGAATTGTCTATACGCAAGATAATCATGATGCAGGCACAAACCTGTTTTCTTGGTGGTATCCCTATGTTGTTCTATGGAGATGAGGCAGCGTATACAAATGATTATTCTTACCTGAATGATCGCGGTAAAAGTTATGATAACCGCTGGATGCACAGGCCAGTTATTGACTGGAAAAAAAATGAAAAAACAACAGAAACCGGAACCATTGAGGAAAGGATATTTTCTGCTACCCAGCACCTGATCAGCTTACGCAGAAAACTTCCGGTTATCGCTGATAAGAAAAACCTTACCTGGCTTACACCTCATAATATTCATATAGCCGGTTTTATCAGGGCCTGGGATAAAGAGAGGGTTTATTGCTTATTCAATTACAGTAAAAAAGCAGCTTATATTACCTGGTATGCTTTTAAAGAACACGGTTTTGTTCCTGTAAAATTATATGACCATTGGAATAATAAAAGGCATACCGTAGGGTCTGACTATGAATACCTGATTATTGAGCCGTATTCATTTTGTATATTGGAAGTGGTGGATTAAATAATTGTCGGAGACTGCATAGATAGCCACATATTTTTCTGTCATAATCTGTAGGGAAAATTATAAAGACCCGCCTTCAATCAATAATGACTCAATAAATACCTCTTCGGCAGTTTCACTGCCCTGCAGGCTGGCAAGCATTTGCGTAAAGGCCTTCTTACCTAGTTTATAACCGCTTGTTTCCACATGGGTTATTTTGGGATCGTATTGGGTAGGAATGAATCCATTGCTGATACTGATCACTGCAATATCATCCGGCACTTTCATTTTCCGTTCATGTAAAGCATACATCACACCAATCAATATCAGATCGCCCATGCAAAAGATCACGTCAGGTTTATCTGCTTTATCCAATGCTGCCAGGGTTACTTCCTTTGCAGGTTGCTGTTGCTCGGGGAAAAAAACTTCTATTGCTGTTTCGGGAGATTGTTCTTTAATCGTTTCTAAAAATGACTCCAGCCGCTTCTTCGTTATACTCAAATGCGGATGCCCGAAAAGTGCAAGTATTCTTTTCTTTCCTTTTTGAATGATGGCTTCTGCTGCCATCCTTCCTGTTGCCGCATCCGCAAGGCATACTTTATGACAACCACCTGATTCCGGTACCCTGTCAAAAAAGATCACAGGTGTATTCATATCATTTAATTTATAAAACGGGCTGATATCTTCCGTTTCAATCGAAATAGAAGCGAATAAACCCGCCACCATATTTTTCCGGAAAATATTAAGATTGCCTTTTTCGATAGTCAGATCGTCCTGCGACTGCATGATCAAAACGGAATAGCCATGCTGTCTTGCTTCCTCTTCAACCGCAGCAATAAAAGAATCGTAAAAAAAATTATTGATCGTAGGTACCAGTATGCCCAATACGTTATTGTGCTTCGTCCGCAACTGAACCGCAAAACCATTGGGTTCGTATTCCATAGCCAATGCAAGCTCTTTCACCTTTTTCTTAGTGCTTTCAGAAATATCCGGGTGGTCTTTCAATGCACGTGACACTGTTGAGATACTAAGGCCCAATACTTCTGATAATTGTTTAAGGGTGCTTTGTTGTGTCATTCAGATAAAATAATACCCATTGGTATAAATCAATGAACTAATATACTCTTTTAACTGATTAAAAACAGAACTCCCCGCTATAAACCGGGGAGTTCTACGTATTGTATTTCGATCAGGATTTATTTTCCTGCCAGCGGGTCCGGGCGGTTAACGGTTTCTATCTATTCTTTAAAAGCTGGCCATCTTTTTTCAGAACCGCAATGAAAAACCCATATTTATTGCATAATCCGCAAATGCTGCATCACCCTTTGTGTATTTGCCGTTTAGCTCTGTGCTAATCTTATCTGCTATACTTTGGGTACGGTTTCTTGTGATCGCAATCGGAACAAACGCATACACGTTAAACTTTTTAAAGGCATAGGTAACGCCTGGTTCTCCTGAAATAATATAGCCCGGCCTTCTGAAACCATTGCTGCTGCCGATAATATCGTGCACAGGCAGGCACTCATTTCGTAAGCCTGCCGAGAAAGTGAATTTATTTACGGCTATATTCACGCCGCCCCTCAACATTAACTGATCGGGAACACTCATAATATCGCTGGTATTGGCAAGTGCATTGGCAGAAGGCGTACCCCCACGCGCAGTTGAAGTACCATTCTCACCCCTTGGGTTGATGAGGTAATAAAAATTTGTATAGAGGCTCATATTGCGTGTCAGGTTATAATAGGCGTTTACCTCTGTAGTAATACCGGTTCCGCCATCGCCCAATTGAATAGACTGGTCTACCGGACCTGTAACCGTTACGCCCGGTGTAGCAGTATAAAAACGATCTGTGTATTTGTAATCACCCGTTGCCAGTTTAAGTCCCATACCCACCTGAACATTCCATTTACGGGTCTTTGCCGGATCCAATACCCAGTAATAACCCGCTAAACGTACATCACCCAAACCAAAAGAAGAAGTCGTATGCCTTTCCTTACCACCATGTTCATACAAAGAAGAACGGGTATTGGAAATAATGGGTATATCAAGAGAGAGCGACCAGCGGCTGTTGAGGATACGGGTAAAAGCAATATCCATTGTATACGCATGATTGATTACCTGTGTACCTAACTCTACACGGTGGGTTTGTTCTACTTCGCCTACAAAGTGTTTGTACGAATTAAAGTAACGGTTGTTGATATTGAGCATCCATTTTTGTGCCGACATGGAAGAGTCTGTATGGTTGCCATGATCCATTGTGCAGAGGCCACCCACACTGCGGATGGCTACACAACCCTGTGCAACCGCATAAGACGATAACACGAATAATGAGATAAATGCGATCAATAAGGATTTCATGATAATATTTTATGTTTGATTAGTAATGGTTGCTGAAAAGGTTATTTCTTTTTCATTTGTAAACGGGTGGCCACTAATTGACCCACTTTTGCACCGATATCGGTGCTGATGATACAGGAATTGTGAAAATGTAATCCCCCATAAAAACGTGCCCAGTTATTTTCCAAAGCTGCATCGCGGAATGATTTGAATGACCGGTTCTTAATGCCAAATTCCAGTTCAGTAGAATCCGTATAGGCAAAATTGTCTCCAAATACATTCGTTAATGCTTCTGCCGCAGAAGCAGAAATGGTTGAGTGGCCACAGGTATATTCCGGGAAAGCCGGTGTTTGTAAGAAAGGTCGCCAGTTGGGATCGATATATTTATTAATGACGGTTTCCGGCCTTACTGTATTGTATTTATATTTTACATACCAGCATTCTATAAATGCATCAAACAAGGCAATACTGGTTTTAGCAAATGCATACACGGTAGTGGGATAATCGGCTTTCGCTGTTTTGGCTGCAATACCAATCACACTCATCCAGTGGCCGGATGGTGAGAACTTCTTACTGCCATACATTACGTGGCCGGTCACATTCATTTTAAAAGGATTATCATCCCAGAATTCAGCAATATGTCTTTGTTCAGGTGTTAAACTGTCAACAGCATTTTTAATAGACAGTACTTCGCTATAATATTTACTTTTTTTGTCTGTAACATTAAAATCAGGTGGTGGGGGTGGTGCAAAAATGCCTGCACTGTCAATTACCATCGGGCGTATATGCATCCAATGCGGCTCTGCTGCCGATGCATACAAAGGCGGTGTGGGTACCCAACGGCCGGGCATATCCAGAACGGTATATTTTTCTGCGCCGCGTGTTTCGAGGTAATTGTCTTTCTTACTCCATCGGATAATAGAAGCCGACACACTATCTGCCAATAGCTGTGATGCTTTTTCTGTTTCAGAAGGCAAGCCTTTATCACGGGCAACTTGTAAAATACTGTCTTTATATACCTGCATACTTCCTTCGGGGAAAGTAACGGCCTCTCCTACTTTCATATAAGCCAATAAAGCTGCGAGTTCGAAATCCGCGGCTTTATCTGCGGGAGGAAGAGAGATGGATTTGAGACCCTTCACCTGGCCTGCCAGCGACTGGTATTCATCCGGATGGCCGGTCACCATTACTTCGTAGGCCGCAATGGCCGCATACACATAATTACGTGCCGCTACCATTGGCGGGAAATTATTTCCCATCACCACTGTGTTTAATTCATGTACTGTCTGACTGAATAATTCCGGATTGTGCAGGTACGTTTTGTAGGCTTCGTTCTTACGGCAAGCCACTAAACATAACACAACACAAAGACCCATGATGAGTCTTTTCATATTGCTGAGATTAGAATAAAGAAAAAATAGAATGGCTTAATTAACCAAGCTTAGGCCTGCGGAGGTTTGTCCAAACGGCTGAGGTATTCAGACTTCAGGTCAGCATAAATTTTCATGCCCCAGGTTCCGGAAAGACCGGAATTCCTAAACTGCCAGGAAAAGAAATCCTGGTCTGCCGTAAAATCCTGTACAGAGAATTTCGCTGAATGAGGATGAGGAGACGAAGCCTTTTTGGAATGACTATTGGTTAGAAAATCATTGGCGAGTTTGGCAAATTCATCACGGGCATTTTTTATGCCCGCTTTTGCCATATTAGGAATACAAATTAATTCGAGAGAATCCTGATAGAAGCGGCGTTTCACATACGTGTAGTTAACACCATGGATGTCGATATTACCATCAACCCTTTCAAATTTTTCTGAACTGCTTCCGTAGGGAAGGCTTGCGGCTACTTTGATGTGAATCAGGTCTGCTTCGTTATAGTGATTCAGATCAAGCTCTGCCTGCATTTGCTGATCTGCCCTGCCTTCAAAATAATCTGATAACAAACGGTACCCACCCCAGTTAAAGAGCAGTATACCCACAAGCAGTATGGAAGCAATCCGTTTCACGATTTGTGAAAATAACACATTTATTGTTTTACAGAAAACATTTTTTTATCGGGCCCAACCCCTTTGATCGTCAGGCTTTTCCACTGTTTTGGCAGGGCCGATTTTACCTGTGTAATGCCCTGTGGGGTAATCTCCAGGCCGGCAAATCCCATCAAAATACTTTGTACGATGCCCCCTGCCCCGGTAGCAAAATAAGGATTGGTTCCACCCTTGGTTTCTGCAATCACCCGTAATGGCGGGTTCAGGTTGGGTACATAGGCATCTGTAAAGAAATGATAGGCTTTATCACCATCACCCAGCCTTGCATATAACAAAGTGAAAATAGCTTGTGTCATAGCAGGCGTACCTTCATTCGGTACACGGGTCTCATAATATTCAAGGTCCCTGCGTATCTGTTTGGGATCTGAAATTTCCTTTAAAGGATAGGCGAGCAGATTTACATCAGCCTGTTTAATGCCTTCGCCGTTATAGCTTGCATGTTCACGGGTTACCCCATTATCGAGTTTCAGGATAGGTATATTGTTCGCCACATTCATCCAATCCGGATCTGCATTCACAGCAAGCAATTTTGCCGCAGCGGTTGCATTTTGCAAAACAGCTTTGGCTGCAGCATTGGTCCATGCATTATTATCTACGTTCTCTGCCCATTCATCGGCAGCCACCACATTTTTGATATCATATTTCCCGGGGCCATTTCTTTCTACACGGCTTGCCCAGAAATCGGCAATCTCTTTCATCACGGGCCAGCCTTTTTCCCTCAACCATTCTTTATCCTGTGTTACACAATAATAATTCCAGGCAGCAATCCCTACGCAAGCTGTGATATGATGTTCAAAGGGGCCGCTCAATGCCCAAACCGGTGTTTCTTCTACACCGCTTGCCGCACTTTCCCATGGAAACATGGCTCCCTTGTATCCGTGGTTAAACGCGTTTCGTTTGGCGGCTGTTAAACGCTGGTAACGATATTCTACAAGGCTTTTAGCCATTTCCGGATGTAAGACAAGGATAGATGGATACATCCACAATTCTGTATCCCAGAATACATGGCCGTTATACCCCAATCCACTCAAACCCATTGGCGAAGGACTCATATCCGTTCCTTCCCGAACAAATGAATACAAATGATAAAGCATACTGTGAATATCCTGTTGTGATTGATCATCGCCTTCTATAACAATATCGCTCTCCCATAATTTATCCCATGCTTTGTTATGAAAATTGATCAGGCGTTCCCTTCCTTCAAGCTTGGCAAAAATCGTCATGCGTTCTGCTTCATTCAAAGGATCATCATGTTGAGCGGATGTGATGGAAGAACCTGCGATGGAATAACGATAAGATTCGCCGGCTTTTATTTTCCTGCTGAATTTCATCAGGTGCATGTTATTGTCCCACATTTCATGTATCACCCTAGGTTCCTGACCATGCGGCTCACTGAATAAAAATGTATTGGATGCGCACATCAATAATTTACCGGTAGGACTTTTGGCTGATGAAGTGAGCAAACTAACCACTACATGCGGCCTGTCGATTTCGTTATAATAATTCTGTACCTCTTTCAGTGCATCCGGCGCTTCCATAACACTGGCACTGACGAGTGTGATATCTTTTTTTGCCGTAACGGTTACATCCATTAATACGGTAAAAGGCAGCTGGCGTAATGAATAGTAGGTATAAGAAACACTTGCCTTATCGCCATAATCGAAAGAGGTGGTAAAACTGGCATGCTGCATATCCAGTTCCTGTTTCATGTTCCGGGTTTCTGATGCAGTTACTCTTCTGCCATCAATATCCATCTGCATATTTAACAGGTTAAAACTGCGCAGGAAATTACTTACACGGCCACGGCCATAGAGATCATAGGCGCCTGCCAGTACCACATCTTTTACTTTAAAGGGTTCAGGCGAAGAAACGATACCGATCATCCCGTTGGCTACCGTAATACCGTAGTAGTTTGATGGGTCTATTTTATCGGTACTGATTTTCCAGGTATCAATCTTTTGTGCCTGTATAAACAGGCATATTAGGATTGAGATAAATGTTACTGCTGATTTTTTCATAAAGGCATTTTATAATCGAAAAATGATTGTAATTTCTATGTGCTACTGTGTTAAAATAAACGGCTGCTGCTTTCGTATGGCTTTCAACACAGATGGCACAGAAGTACACAGAGCGGTTTTTATTTTCTGGTTTTCTGTTTAAACAGGTGTAAGATATCATTATTCATTGCCACTAAAATATAGTTTACTCCCTTTGCCGATTGGATTGTTGCCATATCTCTCGCTTCGCCTTTCACAAACAGGCCGCTCTCCTTCGGTTTCATAAAGGTAAAATGACTCTTCCCATCATTAATCAGTGTAGTACCGTAGCTGGCATCAAAACGGCCGGTCTGGGGTTTTAGGCCAAAGAAATTACCTGCCATGAAAAGGTCTTTCTTACCATCGCCATTCAGATCAGTTACTGCTATTCCGAAAACAGGCGAGAGCTGTGCCATCAAAGGTAATGGCTGCATACTGAACTTTCCCTTACCATCATTCAGGAAAACAGTTGTTTGTGTTTGTTCCACTGATAATACGGTAGCATGGTTGATTTGTTCCTTACTTAAAATCTCTTCTATCGGTTTGCCGGCATACGATTCATACTTCAGGAATTTCTTTTTCAGGGCAGGCATTTGGGATTCCATTTCATCTTTCAGATAATAAGGGTAAGCTTTCCCATCATTTTTAAAATATACGGGGATACATTCTGTTTGGCCATTCTTATCAAAATCATCTACAAATAATCTGGCGGGGTGTTGTTCATCCGCTTTGATATTGGAATTCAAACCAAAATTTCCGGCAACCAGGTCTAACGTTCCATTACCATCGATATCCGCAACCGTAATACAATTCCACCACCCGGATGAATGGGCGATATTATATTTTTTCTGCAGCTTTCCGTTTTCATATTTAAAAACAGTTACCGGCATCCAGTCACCCACAATAATCAATTCCTGTTTGCCATCAGCATCTATATCTGCCCATTGTGCATCGGTTACCATTCCGGCTTTTATCAATTCCGGCGCTACGCTTACCGTAATATCTGTAAATATACCGTCTCCCCTATTTTTTAATAATACACTATTGGGTGCGGTTCCATAACTGCCTGGAACATCGCGGGCGCCAATAAAAATATCCGGCTTACCATCGTTATCAAAATCTCCTATACGAATACAGGATGCATTGATGGATATGGGCGGCCAACCTTTACCCGATGAACTGAAATTTCCTTTTCCATCATTCAGGTATAAACGCGTTAACAAATAAGGCGAGCCCTGTTTTGCTTCATTACCCCCCGATGCTGCCACCAGATCAAGATCTCCATCAGCATCTGCATCAAAAAGTACTGCACCCATCGTTTCAAAATACGTATCCGCTATAAATGCATTCTGCGGTTTTTCTTCAAAGCGGCCATCTTTTCTTTGAATGAAAATTTTTGCCGTATCTCCGGAGGCGGCTCCCACATAAAAATCTTCAAGGCCATCCCCATTCAGATCACCGATAGCTATTTTAGGCCCTTCTGTTGAAATTAATTTGGGGATAAGGCGTTCTACATCAAAATCTACAAAATCATTTTCCTTATGCCTGGTATTGCCGATAAAGGAAATAGCGCTGATCTCTTCATACAATACTTTCGATTGCTTTCCGCTTTGCGTAATGATTTTTGCATTTTTCTGGTCCAGATTCAATACTGTATCAACCGGAACTTTTGCAAGTACCTGCATACGCTGATCAGGCCATCGAATAACTAAACTGTCTATTTTACTTATGGCACCTAACCCAAACAACATTACAGGATCTACGCTGCTCTGAAAACCACGTGTGGGCATTTGTTCCAGCACCTGTTCTTGATTACCGGCAAATACAGATACTCTTGCACCGTATCCCATTGTATTGGGTACATCACCCTGTAATTTTATTTTGAGGAAATGATGATGTAACTTTTCTGATGAGAGATTTTTATAAACAGACGCTTCCCCATTTTCATTGTTGATCACCAGTTCCAGATCTCCATCGCCATCCAGATCGGCATAAGCTGCACCACTGCTGAAACTGGCTTTACCAAAACCCAGTTGTTTGGATTCATCTTTAAACAACAAATTCCCCTGATTACGAAATGCAAAATTGGGAATGGGCACCGAAGGCATTTTATTCAACAGGTCCAGAAAATCAAACCCGCCTTGTTTTACACGAGTAATATTTTCCTGACTATTGAAGAAAGCAAGGAAATCCTGGTTGGTCAGGTCGCGTTTTATCCCATTACAAACATAAATATCTTTCCATCCGTCATTATCAAAATCAAAACTAAGCGTTCCCCAACTCCATCCGGTAGCGTCTACTCCTGCCAACTGCCCTATCTCACTAAAGGTACCGTCCTGATTATTTAACTGCAGTGTATTACAGGTAAACTGATGATGGAAATCGAGTTTGTTCCTGGCATTCTGCACATCATACCCGTCAAATCTGATCGTTGTTTTTAAGCGATAGTCATTCTCAGGAAGCATTTCTGCAGTGAAAATATCGAGATACCCATCATTATTGATATCAGCCATATCCGTACCCATCGCACCATTGCTCATATGACCGATAGCCGTATTACTTACTTCTTTAAATGTGCCATTCCGTTGATTGATGTATAGATAATCATGCTCAAAAAAATCATTGGCTACATAGATATCTTCCCAGCCATCATTATTTACATCGCCTACGGTAATGCCTAAGCCAAATGCGATTTCAGAACCATAAATACCGGCTTGCTCGCTTACATCTGTGAACTTACCATGATCATTCCGATAAAGCCTGTCGCCATTAATAGCATCCCGCACATAACGTGCATCCTTTTTATAACCAAAATTATCAATCGATTTCGGACTGTTATTCAATACAAAACAATCCAGGTCGCCATCATGGTCATAATCAAAAAAGATAGCCTGTGTAGAAGCGCCTTTATCATCCAAACCATATTCGTGCGCCTGTTCCCGGAAAGTACCATCGTGCTGGTTGATGAATAATTCATTTGACCTGTCATCACCGGCCATGATACCGGCATTACAAACATAGATATCCAGCCAGCCATCCGCATTGATATCTACCATGGTTACCCCGGTATGCCATTTGTGTTTACTTTGGGGTAGGGCTTTTGCAGTAATATCTTCAAATGTAAGATGGCCTTTATTGAGATAAAGTTTATTTGCGCCCTGGTTGGAAGTAAAAAAAATATCAGGCATGCCATCATTATTAATATCCCCAATAGCCACCCCGCCACCATTATAAAAGTTGTGGTAATTGAGGATATTCATCTCCCTGTTATCCGTAACCCTATTAGCAAAAGAAATACCCGTTTCGGAGGAGGGTATTAATGCAAACAGGTTTTCATTGGCAGAACCTTGTCCGGATGGAGAGCAGGAAATAGCACAAAACAGCCAAATGATCACAAAATCCCGTAAACAAAAATATCTGTTAAACATAGCAATCTGCTTCAAATAAAAATAGCGGACAATATTCAGCAAATTACCTCTTTTATAAAAGCATTCAAAAAGAGAATAGCCAAATTGCAGCTCAGAAATCCGTTGTACCTAATTTAGGAATTCATTAAAAAACAGATCTGAGATATTGAAGTATTTATGCCCTAATATGCCTTATTTTGCAATGGTTTTAACTGTTTGACGATATGAAAAAATGGCTCTTCGTTTTACTGGCCGCAGTGCTCCTGTTTGGCATGGGTACTTACCTTTTTATTCCCGCTAAGATCAGCATCTCCAGTACTGTTTTTGTAAAGACAACGGATATTGGTACAGAAAGATTTGTACAGGATGAAACCCATTGGGGGAAATGGTGGAATTACAACGACAGCATATTCGCCGGAAATATTTTAACAGGCCCCTTTACTTATAACGGAGATACGTTCCGTTTAACACAGAAATTTTATAAATCGGTTGATATCAGTATCCTTCACAATACAGAATTATTAAAAAGTAAACTGTTAATCATACCACTCGCATTAGACTCAACGGGTATTGAATGGCAAACGGAATTTTCTTCAGGAAATGATCCTTTCACCAAAATAGCAAAATACCTGGATGCCAGAAAAATCAAAAAAAATATGGACCAGGTCCTGACCAGCCTGGGAACTTTTCTCTCCAAAAATGAGAATGTATATGGTATCAACATTGAAAAAAACCATTTAAAAGATACTTTATATGTTACCGCAAAAACAGAACTGCCTCATTATCCTTCTACAGAAGAGTTATACGCACACATAAAAAAAATACAAGCATATATAACCAAAAACGGCGTACAACAATCAGGCAGCCCGATCTTCAATGTAACACAAATGGATAATAACCGTTACCAGCTAATGGCGGGTATTCCGGTTAACCAGCTGTTAAAAGAAACAGATGATTTTTCAACAAAGAATATGGTAAAAGGTTTTTTTATGATCTCAGAAGTGGTGGGTGGCAACCATACTGTTGAAAAAGCTTCTGAAAGCTTGCAGCAATACTTCCGGGATTACAGGAAAACATCCATGGCCATGAACTTTACCATGCTCGTAACAGACAGATTGTTACAGCCCGATACCAGCAAATGGGTTACAAAGTTATACAGGCCTGTATATTGATCGTAAAACGTTAAGTATAAATGATAAGTATATCTTTATAAGATCTGCAAATACCCGCACTTACCATTAACAATAACAAAGCTTACTTCTTCTTTTCTTCTGCAAACGCAATCACCATCGCAGCATCATTATTCCTGGTAAGAATAAATGCTTCTTTGTTATTGATCATGATCTTCTTTACATGACGAACCTGCCCCTTCACCTGTAAGCCGTTGATATTTTCAACCGAGAATTGCCCCTTGCCTTTATTCAGGAGGATGGTTCCAAAATCGGCGTCATATCTTCCCATCTGTATATTACTGTTATAATAATTGCCCATCAATAAAATATCAGGCAGATTATCATGATTCGCATCTACTACTATGGCATCTCTATAAGAGCTTAGCTGTGCCTGCCAGGGTAATGCCTGTACAGTAAAATTAAGATTACCCTGATTGATCAAAACAGCATTGGAAAAATAGTTAGCCGTTAATACCTCTGATTTATCTAATTTATCTTTCGTAAATATTTTTTCAAGATCTGCTTTGGCAAAATCTTCTGCATATAAAAATTTCTTTTTCAGTATAGGGATCTGCCTTTGCAGTTCATCCTTATTGGCAAAAGGAATTTCCCTGCCGTTCAGGAAATAAGTAAGCACTTGTTCTTTTCTGCCATTCGCATCAAAATCGTTATAATACATTTTTACAGGTTCCTTATCACTGGCTTTTAACCGGCTATTAAGACCCAGATTACCTGCAAGTAAATCAACGTCGCCATCATTATCAATATCTACAGGCAGTACAAAATTCCACCAGCCTTTTTTATCGGTTAATACCCTTTTGGTGAAATGCCCATGATCGTTGATATAGGCAAATATGCCATCCCATTCTGTACAAACGACCAGGTCCTTATCGCCATCCTTATCTAAATCAAACCAAAGGGCTTGCGTTACCATACCTAATCCCAAAAGGTCTTTCCCGTATTTATCGGTAACCTCTGTAAAATGGCCTTTACCATCATTCTGCAATAGGTAAGAACGCGGTGCTTTACCATATTCGGCCGGGACCGCTCTTCCGCCTATAAACAAATCGATTGATCCATCACCGTTAAAATCATACGATATGATACAGGATGCATTCACAAATATATGATCAAACGCGTGGTCCTCTTTTGCAAAGCCCGCTTTACCATTATTGAGATAAACACGTGGCTGCAAATGCGGGTCGGGACCAAAGAATTCATTACCGCCACTTGCAACAATAAGATCCAAATGGCCATCATGATTTACATCTGCCCATGTGGCATCAATATCTTCCAGTGTGCTGTCAGCATCGATAGCAGGCTGAAAGCTTCGTTGAAATTTCCCATTAGGCAACTGAAGAAAGATAGCTCCTTTTTTATCCCGCGCTCCTCCGATAAATACATCTTCCAATCCATCATGATTAATATCGGCAACTGCCAGTGCAGGGCCTTCCGTTGAAAGCATATGTGGTATTAAGGGTTCACGGTCAAATTCACCGAATATATTTTCCTGGTGTGTATAATTGAATGCCGTATTCGAAGTAATATCTGCCATCGGCCTGGTGGGTTCGGGCCAATGATTCGTGATACTTTTATAGTTAAATACAGGAAGCCCTTTCGTATAGGTAAATGTGAGATTGGTTTTGGATGCGTTTAATTGAATGGTTTGGAAACAATTATCCGGCCAAACCAGGAAAGCAGAATCTACTTTTGTTTTATCCAATCCTATATGTATAGGCCCTTCCATACTGGATTGAAAACCACGCACCGGATTTTTTTCATAGGTTCTGATACCCCTATTTGCAAACAGAATAATCTTGGCGCCAACAGCATTGATATTTTTTTCAGAACCTTTTAGTCTGATTTCTATGTAAGCTTTATCTTTTTTATCATTACTTGTATTTCGATAAAGCATGGCTGCTTCGTCAATATTATTGACAATCACATCCAGGTCGCCATCGTTATCAAAATCGGCATATACCGCTCCATTGGAATATGTGGGCTTATCATTATCTATCTGCGCATGAATATCACTGAAGGAAAGGCTGCCATTGTTCTTAAAAAATTTATTCGGAATTTTAATTTCCGGAAATTTATTTACCAGCGCCATATCCTGTTCGTCTATCTTTTTAGATCCTATTTTATGCTGGATCTCATCATTGGAAACAAAATTCACATAGTCCATATCGTTCATCCGCTTCGGAATGCCATTGGATATAAACAGGTCTTTCAATCCATCATTGTCGAAATCCATCCATAAAGGCGCCCAGCTCCAGTCGGTAGCATATACGCCGGAATATAAACCCACTTCACTGAACATACCATTTCGCCTGTTCAGCTGCAAATTATTTCTTGTGTATTGATGGTTATAGCCTGCGGCGATCTTGTATTGAAAAATATCATATTCATCTTCTCCCAGTGAACGTTTCAAAATATAGGGATCTGAGGGAAGCATATCCATAGAAATGATTTCCGGATACCCATCATTATTTACATCTGCAACATCTACACCCATTGAAAACTGGCTGGTGTGCATAATATGGTTAGTGAGTTCCTCTTTAAAGGTTCCATTCCTCTGATTGATATAGAGATAATCATTTTCGTGAAAAT
>CAZFKE010000002.1:15685-43770 GCA_964519475.1 uncultured Sediminibacterium sp. | reverse complement strand
TCCGGGTAACCATCCAAATTAATATCAGCTACCGCAACCCCTAATCCATAACTAATCTCTGAACTGTTGATGGCACTTTGTTTGGTAACATCTGTAAAATGATTCCCGTCATTCCGGAAAAGCCTGTCGCCGGAAAGCTGGTTATAGGTTCCGAGAAAATTCTTACGGGGCGCAAATGATCCATTACGATGCACTGAATGATTCAGCAGAAAACAA
Organism: uncultured Sediminibacterium sp.; assembly: GCA_964519475.1. Lineage (GTDB taxonomy): Bacteria > Bacteroidota > Bacteroidia > Chitinophagales > Chitinophagaceae > Sediminibacterium. The sequence goes on along the minus strand of CAZFKE010000002.1, from coordinate 43,554 downwards.
TCCAGGTCACCATCCATATCATAATCTACAAATACCGCCTGTGTACTGAAGCCTGAAAAATCAAGTCCGTATTGCCGGGCTTCCTCTTCATAAAAAGGAATACCTTTCTGATCAATGCCTTTACAGATCAACAACTGGTTATGTCCATGTAATGTTTCATACTCACCAACGCGACAGATATAGATATCCAGCAGGCCGTCGTTATTAATATCCACTACCGAAACTCCGGTTGACCATCCGCCATCCTGTGGAATTTTAGCTTCGGCGGTTACATCGGTAAAACTGAGATTCCCTTTGTTCAGGTATAGTTTATTGTCGCCTTGGTTGGCACTCATGAAGACATCTATCAAACCGTCATTATTAAAATCACCTGCGCCAACGCCGCCTCCATTATAGAAGTACATGTATTTGAACATGTTAAATTCCTGCGTAGGTTTTAATGTATTGGAAAAGAATAACCCTGTTTTACTACTGTCTAATATTTCAAACATGGCCGGCAGCTTTACTTCGGCCGGTCTGCATGCAGACATCGCAATAATATAAAACAGAAAATATTTTTTAACAGTACCCATCATACGATTTACCTGTTTGCTTTTGAAGAGGCGATTATATTGCCGTTTGATTTCCTTAATTTAAATAAGACAGGATACATATCATTTCTCAGGAAAAGAATTTGCTTATCCGTACCCCTTTTAATCTCCTGTATATCCCGCACCTGTCCATCAATTTCAATTCCCGATTCATCAGTACCTAATAAAGAGAATTGCCCTTTACCCTTATTCATCATCACTGCGCCACGGCTTGCATCCAGCCTTTCCAATTGCGGCAGGAACCCGTATTCATTTCCTCCTGCAATAATATCCGGTTTGCCATCGCCATCAATATCGGTACAATGAATCGCATTTATGGAAGACAACTGCAAAGCAGCAGGCATTTTCTGAATGGCAAACTGCCCGTTACCTTTATTAATCGCAATGACTGAGCTGCAGTAATTGAAGGTTTTAACTTTACAGGTTTTTATTAATTCAGCAGAAAATAATTCCTGTATAGGCTTACCCGCATAATCGCGATGTTTTAGATTCTTCTTTTTCAGTGATGGTACCTGGTCTTCCATTTCATGTTTCATAAATACCGGCATATCCTTACCATTGATGGTACTGCTTAGTACACGGTCACTGGCGCCATTCTGATCAAAATCATTCAGCCATAATTTTACCGGGTGTTCTTTATCAGGATGCAAATAAAAATTTTCGCCAATGTTTCCCAGTACCAGGTCATTCTTACCATCTCCATCCAGATCAGCAACCGTAACCGTTTGCCACCAGCCGATCATATCATTCAGATTAGATTTGATTTCTTTGAAATGATCTTTATCAAAGGTGAATATCCGGGTAGCCATCCATTCACCGGTTATGATCAGTTCCTTTTGTGCATCGCCCGTAATATCTGCCAATACAGCGCCGGTTACCATCCCTATATTAGCAATATCCGGATTCTTTGTTTTCGCGATCTCAGTAAAATGTCCTTTACCATCATTCATGAAAACATAACTGGATGGATCTACTCCATAATTACGCGGATCGCTCCTGCCGCCGATAAACAGATCAGTAAATCCATCATGATTAAAATCACCCGTCACCGCCGCGCCAATATTCATACCGGCGTTCGGAAAGGCGGCAACATCAATATCAAAATTCCCTTTGCCGTCATTCCTGTATAAACGAAGCTGCATCTGTCTTGTATCGGGTTTATTGTTGTTACCCCCCGGACAAACCAACAGGTCTAGATCCCCATCATGATCATAATCAAAAAACAGTACTGCTACATCTTCAAAATCTTTGAATTGTTCAAAAACAGGTTGTGATTTTTTGTCAAATGCGCCATGCTTATTCTGTAAGTATAGCTGGCCAGCCTGTCCGGTTGCCCCTCCGATATATACATCTTCGAATCCATCCCCATTCACATCGCCTACCGCTGCCTTAGGCCCTTCGCGTGAAAGCATTTTAGGAAGATTCCGTTCGTAATAAAAATCTACATTGCCGTCTTCTGCATGTTTTTCAAAAACAGTTTTTAGAGAATCAAATAAAGGCTCACTAACGGATTTACTTAAATTGCGGAATAGATTATTTTTTGTTACCTGTTTAATCACATACACCGTATCAATCGAAAGATGATCATATTTTGAAACCGAAAGATCTGGCCAGATGATTTGCATCGAGTCGATCTTTCTATTATTACCTAAGCCAAAAATCAGTTTGTAATCCATTGAAGACTGGAATCCACGGCTGGGTATCAATTCCCGCGTAAGTATTTCCGGTCCGCGGTAGATATTTACTTTACTGCCTATTGCGAACGTGTTTTTTTCTGTACCCTGCAGCTTAATACCGAGGTAGTGATTATTATTTATCTGACGGCTATTATTACGGTATACAAATGCGGGCTGGTTTTCATTGTTCACTATCAAGTCAAGATCACCATCGTTATCAAGATCGCCATAAGCAGCTCCATTGGAAAAGCTAGGCTGCGTAAAGCCCCATGCCTGTGCTTTATCAATAAACCGAAGATCGTGCTGGTTATGGTATACTTTGTTCACCAAAGGATTTTGGGGGATATGTTTCAGCACCTCATCCACATCCTGCTTCTGTCCCGTTAATACCATCTTCTGTATCACATCATTGGCAAAGAATTCAATAAAGTCAAGATCAGTTACATCCCTGTTCACCCCATTACAAACATAAATATCATTAAAGCCATCATTATCCATATCAAACAGCAAAGCGCCCCAGCTCCAGTCAGAAGCCGACACGCCACTATAATTACCTGTTTCAATAAACCTGCCTTTTTTGTTATTAATCTGAAGACAGTTTTTTACATATTGGTAATAAAAACCAGTCTTTAGTTTTGTATGAAAGAGATCGATATTATCAAAAGCACCGGTTGTTTTTAAACGGTAATCATCATCGGGCAGCATATCGGTATTAAAGATATCCGGCAACCCATCATTATTGATATCGGCAAGATCCGAACCCATGGAAGAAAAACTGGTATGGTCGATCCTGTTTTCAAACTCATCCCTAAACGTTCCGTTCTTCTGATTAACATAGAGATAGTCGCGCTCATAAGAATCGTTGGAAACATAAATATCGGGGTAACCATCCCCATTGATGTCTCCCACAGAAACACCCAGGCCAAAACTGATCAGGCTGCTGTGGATACCGGCCTCTTTGGTAACTTCTGTAAAATGGCCATGATCATTCCTGTACAAATGATTGCCGCCCCCTTTCAGGAACTCACCTACGTTCCATTCTTTTTCGGGAAGATCACGTTTGTTATTATAACCCAATTGATTTACCGGTATCGGGCTGTTATCGATCATAAAGCAATCGAGATCGCCATCCAGGTCATAATCAAAAAAAGAAACCTGGGTGGAATAGCCTTTATGATCCAACCCGTATTGGGCAGCCGATTCCGTGAAGGTAAGGTTGTGATTATTGATATAGAGTTTATTCAGACGATTACCGGTAGACATATGTCCTGAATTACAAACATAAATATCCAGCCATCCATCATTATTAATATCTACAAATACCACACCGGTGCTCCACATACTATCCTGCTTAAAACCGGCTTTGGCAGTAATATCATCAAATTGAAAATGTCCTTTATTCAGGTACATCTTGTTTTCACCCATATTGGAGGTAAAAAATACATCCGGTAAACCGTCGTTATTAATATCGCCGATAGCAACACCGCCCCCGTTATAAAAGTTACGAAACAGAAAACTGTTTTCTTTTTTTCCATCCGATACATCATTCCGGAAATGAATGCCGGTATTATTCATCAGTTCAAAAAGTGCCGGGGCACTGCTGGCTGGCTTCTCCTTGCATGAAAACAATACTATTGAGAAAAAAGAAATAAGAAAATAAATACGGGGCTTCATTATGAAACGATTGATAGAAGGGCTGAATTATGAACTTTCAAAGTAAAGAAAAAGCATTTGAAGTTACCTGATAATCTGCTAACAGCTAGTTATAAAAGGCTATAAGGAAAGACGGGGGTTCCGTGTTATTCTTACGTTTACTGCTAACAAAAAGACATAAAAAAAGTAAAAGGCCTGATGGCCTTTTACTTTTATATATTTCAGAAATACTTCGCTATGGTTAGTAGCCAGGATTCTGTTTCAGATTTGGATTAGCAGCCAATGCAGAATTAGGAACCGGGAAAAGCAGATTCTTTGGATCGTCTGTTGGTTTGTACTGCCATGGTTTCAGGAAAACACCGAAACGCTGAAGGTCAGACCTTCTTGAACTTTCCCAGTACAACTCACGGCCTCTTTCTGCTAACATTGAGTTTGGCCCGTTTACATTGCTTGATAATGAACTACCACCAGCAGGTGCAGTTGCATCGGTAAGTGAAATGCTTGTCATAGGAGGCGCATTTCTTGCAGCACGAAGCTGGTTTACCATAGTTAACGCACCGGCAGCATCTCCTGTTCTTAATTTCGCTTCTGCAACCATCAGCCAAACATCAGCATAACGGAAGATCATCAGGTCATTACCTGCATTACCCTGGTATTGCGCATAATCCGGAACATATTTAATGACACGTATACCGGTCACCTCAAGATTAGCCCCTGTCTCTTTCATATCGGCAGCGATATCTTTCACGAAAGCCAATGGGGCACCTTTCCTGTCTTTTTCAGCTACGCCGTTCTCATTATACTGCTGGTTAACCAGGAAACCGGGGTTGATACCTGAAATGGTTTTAGAATTCTGATAGTTACGTCCACCCAACCTTCCGTCTACAGCGGTATCAGCAGGTCCGTATACCACAGGACTTGCAGAGGTATTGAATGAAGCATAAAAATCACCAATAGTTGAGAAACCATTCCAACCAGCATTGGGATTATTGGGTGTGTAAGAATTGTAATGCAATGTCATATTCCAGCGGGCAGTAATACCAGAGTTATTGGTACCGGAACCGCTATTGTTTACATAACGGAAGATACCCTCTGGTGATGCGTCATTATTTGCATTAAAATTATCAAAGTAATTGGTTGCGAATTTATACTTACCACTATTAATGATAGCATTACCTAAGGTCATTACCTGTTGCATATCGGCAGCCGGAGCTGTAGGGCTGGCCCTGTTAGCCCAGGTACCCTGCTGAAGGTAGCATTTCATTAATAAGGTGCGGCAGGCATCCGGGTTTGCTTTATCCGCGCCATTGGTAGCCGGCAAGTTAGGTAAGGCTGCATTTAACTCCGCAATAATGAATGCTGCAGCATCTGCACCTGACTTAACTGTTGGAGCAAGCAAAAGATTATCGCCCGGGTTCCTGATTGGGAACTGACCATAAATATCAAGCAGATAATATAAAGCAATTGCCCTGATAAATTTAGCCTCGGCGGCTTGTGCAGGAGAAGGGTTAAATCCTAAAACATTCGTTGCATCAAAGTTGATTTTATTCAGGCTGTTGAACACGTCCGTTACCTGGCCATGGTCCGCGGTCCAGGTGTGGTTGTGGATTACACGCCAAACACCGTTATCATCCCAGTCACCACCCCTTGTTGGCACCAATGACTCATCTGTACTGTTTTCTTCAAGCGAAAACACAGCCGACTGCCCTGTTAAAGGACCGCCTAAATCAGCATAAGCGGCAGAAAGTAATAATCCGGTACCGGAGCTTCCCAATGCACTCGATACCTGGCTATTGGTAAGCGTACTACCCAGGTCTTCGTTAAGCTTGGTACATCCCGACATCGCAAGTACTGCAGCAAAAGGGAGTGTAATTTTTTTTATGATATTATAAGGTTTCATACTTCTATTTTTTGTTGTGGTTGATTATAAAGAGAAATTAAATCCAAAAGTGATAGTCCTTGCGGTTGGATAAGGAACATACTCGATAGACCTTGAAGGGTATGAGTTATTGCTCTTATCGATATTAACCTCAGGGTCAAATCCAGTGAATTTGGTAATCACGAACAGGTTAGTTCCGGTAATGAAGGCACTTAACCCTTTAATGTATTTCCCTTTGTTTCCGAAATTGTAACGAGCTGTAAGATTTCTCAGTTTCAGGTAATCACCTTTCTCAAGGAACCTGGTAGAAGCGCCTACACCACTGGCAATACCTTCAGCAGAGTTGAAGGCAGCTTTATCAATATTCCTTCCCTGAGCAATACCCGCGATATTGGTAACAGAAGTTGCGGTATTGTTATAGATAAGGAACCCTGTAGCCGCACCGGCATTCATAGTAAATGTCCATTCTTTGTAACGGAAAGTTGTACCTAAGCCAAATATATTTTTTGGATTCGGATCGCCTGCTATACCCGCTGTTCCGCCAATTTGCTGGTTTCCGCTTGCATCAAAACCATTAAATGGCTTCAGGAAGAAAACGTTAACCGGCTGGTTGTTGGTAATTACCTGGGCTAATGTACCTGATACACCCTGACCGTTGATGAATCCTGTCTGAACCTGCAGATCTAAACCTGTATTGGGATCTTTAAAGTTCTTAACGTTATTCTTATTATAAGCGTAGTTAAATCTCACATCCCATGTGATATCTTTCTTTTCTATTAATGTGGCACCCAATGCCAATTCAACACCTGAGTTGATGATATTGGCAGTTTTCAGGTTAACAAAAGAGATAGAAGAAGGAGCCGGCTGGATAGCTGTTGTCTGGAACAATACATCTGAAGTGTTCTTATTATAATAATCAAACGATCCATATACTTTACCGCCAACAAGGGTAAATTCAACACCAAAATCTACCGATTTGGTTTTTTCCCATTTCAGATCCGGGTTACCGTTTACTACCTGGGGGGCATTGTTATATGCACGCAAAGCAAATTGCTCCTGAGAAGAACCGGCAGGATATTCCTGGTTACCGGTAATACCATAAGAAGCACGTAATGATAAGTTAGAGAATACTTTATTACCCTTCATGAATGATTCATTGCTGGTTACCCATTTCAGACCGGCTGAAGGGAAATAACCATACTTATTGTTAGCACCGAATTTGCTTGATCCATCCGCCCTCATGGTTGCTGTTAACAATAATTTGTCACGATAGTTTAAAGTAGCCCTGCCGAAATATGACTGCAATTCAGCCTGCGGATTTCTGTAAGAATAGAAAGGATCTTGGGTTTTAGCATCCGCCATTATCGCAGTATAAGGAATATTGATACGGGTAGCCTGTGTCAAGTTTGTATTGAACCCAGTCGCACGAATACCATTACCTGAGAAATTGGTTTTAAAATATTCATAACCGGCCAAGGCATCAATCGTAAGGTCTTTGGAAAGATCCGTGCGATAGTTCAACGTATGGGTAATGGTTTGAGAGTTCAGTTTAGCAGCACCAATTTGGGCAAAACCCAGACCGGATACACCTGTAATACCCGCTAACCATCCTTCAATATTCATTTCCCTCGAACCAGTACTGCTGTTCAGGCCAAATAAGAGTTTATAATCTAATTTATCAGTGATCTTATAGCTGGCAGAAATATTACCCAGGAAAGAGTAAACACTGCTCAAGTCAGAATACGCTTCCTGAAAGGCCCTTGGGTTACCGGAACCGTTGGATGGGAAATTAGCCACACCGTTCGTAAAGAAAGGCATGGTTGGATTCCAGCTAAGCGCTGAAGAAACCAGGTTACCCTGAGAACCGGCTGTATTGGAAACGCTGGTTAAGGTTTCGGAATAATTACCGGTAATGATACCAAAATCCAATGTCAGTTTCTTATCCAGGAATTTATAGTTACCACCGATGGTAGCGATATATTTATCAAGCGCGGATTTTCTTAAGAAACCTTTGTTATTGGAAGCAAGTAATGAAGCACGGAACTTACCTGCTTCATTTCCTCCGGTCAATGCCACAGAATAGTTCTGAGAAAGTGTAGCTTGTGTGATCGCTTTTAAAGCGTCTACATTGTCACCGCCATCATAGGAAGAAGGCTGGCTGTATTTTTTCAATGCTGCCCTGTAACCCGCAGCATCCAGGATTTCAAATTTTTTCATGTAACCGATGTTTGTGCCATAGTTAACACCTACATCTACTTTCATCGGACCGCCGGTTGCTTTTTTGGTAGTGATCACAATCACACCATTTGCACCACGTGAACCGTAGATAGCCGCAGAAGACGCATCTTTCAATACATCGATCTGTGCGATACTGTTCGGGTCAATAAAAAGGAGCGGGTTAGAATTCGGTGTACTACCGAATGTATTTCCCAGGTTAGGCCTTGCGGTTCCACCATCCAAAGGCACACCATCCACTACGTATAATGGATTGTTGTTAGAACGGATAGAAGAAGTACCCCTGATCTGGATAGTAGAAGCTGCACCGGGTTGGCCGCTTGTATTGGTTACTTCCAAACCGGCAACCACGTTTTGCAATAGCTGGTCAGGAGCCATGATAGCGCCCTGGTTAAAATTTTTGGCTTGAACGGAAACAACAGCGCCCGTCAGGTCTTTTTTCTTTGCTGTACCATAACCGATCACAACCACTTCATTCAGTTGATCGTTGGCAGGCGTTAACGAAACTTCAACAGAGGATTTTCCCGAGATATTTACTTCCTGGGAACCGAAACCTACCGAAGAAACAACTAAAGTGGAAGCTGAGGAAGGTACAGAAATTTTAAAAGAACCATCAGCACCAGTTGAAGTACCTGTTTTCGATCCTTTTACTAAAACAGAAGCACCTACAAGTGCAGAGCCGTCTTTAGCATCTTTTACCGTACCGGAAATGGTTTTGTTTTGGGCTTGCGAGGAGATGACAAACACGCAAGCGGCTAAACCCATGAGAATGGGTCTGACAAGCTTCGAAAAATTCATAAATGGCAGTTTATTGGTTATTAAGCGTGTACAAAGTACACATTTTTATTACAAAAAAAAACTTTGTTAAAATTTTTTAGGATTTTTCGCCCAACCAGTACAACAACATCCTAATTGTTAGCAATCGAATACTTAAGACCACAACATACATATAAACGATGCATACGGTTTTGAATTATATTGACCGTAACATTTTTTACACCATTAAATGTATAATATATCAGTACCAAAGATTTACTGATTTATTCAAAGTGGTGCTGCAAACGTTTGCGAAACCCTTTGCTGTGGAAAATTTACTAACTTACTTTTTATAAGACTGGCCATGAATAACCCGACACTTAAAAAGATTGCTGATATGCTGGGGCTTAGTGTTTCTACGGTTTCACGTGCCTTAAAACATCACCCAGATATTTCCGAAACCACACGCAGGAAAGTAGCTGACCTTGCTCTAATACTTGATTACGAACCAAATGCTAATGCTGTACACTTGCGGACCCAAAACAGTAACCTGGTAGGGTTATTGGTTCCCAGTATTTCTAATTTTTTTTACGAATCGTTTATTTCGGCCATTGAGGAAGAAGGGCGAAAAAATGGTTACTCTATAATGATCCTGCAAAGTGGTAACGATCCATATATAGAGATGGAGAACCTGAAACGGTTTCGTCAGAACCGGATCATGGGTCTTTTTGCCTGTATCACTCCACATACAAATGATTTCTCAGGCTTTACAAAAATGAAAGAAGTAGCGATTCCCGTGATCTTCTTTGATAAGGTGCCCGATAAAGAGGGCTTATTGAAAGTTTGCCTGGCCGATGAACAGTCCGCTACAATTGCAGCGGAAACGATCATCCGCAAAGAGAAGAAAAGGGTACTGGCTTTATTTGGTGATACGCATATGTCGATTACACAAAAAAGGGAATCGGCCTTTACAAACTATTTTACAGCGAATGCCCCTGCGGTAAAAATTTCTATCGCTCATACATTGAGCAGCGAAGAAGCCCGGCAGGCAACATTGGATCATCTATCAAAAAAACCTGCGCCGGATACTGTCTTTTGTATGAGTGATGAGATCCTTATCGGAACCGCCAAGGCATTACAGGAAATGAATCTCTCCTATCCCGATAACATTTCTTTAATCGCTATTAGCAATGGATTTATACCCAAACTGTTTTATCCTGAGATCACTTATGTTGAAACCAGCGGCGATAAATTAGGGAAACTGGCTTTTACACAAATGATGGCTTGTATTGGCGGAGCAAAAAGTATATCAGCATTAAGTGTGGAAGCAGTTTTGGTAGAGGGTGGTTCGATATAATTTAATGCATAAACGATCTATCTTTTCAGATCCGATTATTTATTTATCGACTGAATGTATTCGTAGATCATAGCCGAAACCCGGGCCATGGCTTTTGTGGCTGCATCGTCATCTTCCAGTTGTTTGGAAAGGATCACCAACACATATTTTTTTCCATCGGGCATGAATACAATTCCCGAATCATGATGAACACCTGTAATCGTTCCGGTTTTATGCGCCACTCTTACCTCTTTGGGTAATAAGGCCGGGATGAGCGTGTTATGCGTTTGCGCCAGCAATATCCGGATCATCTCATCGCAGGCTTTTGGATTTACTGCTTCATATTTTGCGATCTTTTCAAATATCAACATCAGATCATATGCAGTAGTACTATTGTTCAATCCTTTTGCAAAGGCTTTATTATCTTCTACACCTCTCAATACCTGTATGTCGTTGGCACCAAAACTACGCATGGTTTGCGTTACTTTTTTTCTATCTACCTTTTCCATAATAATATTAGTGGCAAGATTACTGCTCATAATGATCATCTGGTACACTAACGCAAACAAGGGTAATTTTGTTCCGGTGAGTTGATAGAGTTCCTGTTGGCTATCATCTGCTGGATTTAACTGGTAACTGCTGCTGTCGACAATACTCCTGAATTCATTTTTTACCAAAACAGAATCCTGTAATGAAATTGTTCCGGCAGCGGCCTGTTTAAACACTTCGATCATTACCGGTGTTTTCATCGTGCTGGCTGCGTGGAAATGTTCATGTTCATTCCATAAAATGGTTTTACCGGTTTGCAGGTCTTTACAAGCCACGGCAAAAAATCCTTTTTGCTTTGCAAGTTCTGCCTGGATATTTTTCAGTAATGACATATCAGTTTGGGCAAAAGATTGCGCAAGAACCAACAAAGAAAATAAACTGAGTAGTAACCGTGCCATACATGAGATTATTTGGATGGCTCAGATATTTGTAACAACTCTGCAAGATAATTACCCCAGATAGCGGGTAGCGAATGGGTGCCATGTCCATTGGTTTGATCAGTAATAGGCAACAGAACAAAACGGCCATGGGAAACATGTTTAATTTCCTTTTCCATAATGCCTAATTCAGGCGGATTCACCTGGTCATCTGCAGAGTTGATGGCCAGTAAAGGGGCTTTGATCTTGGCCAGATAAGGTTGTGGGTTATAATCTCTCGATGCATCAAACTGGTAAATAAAATCATTGGCATCAAGGGTTGATAAATATCTTTTTTCAAGAATAGCCAGCATGGTTTCTGCCTGCTCACGGGTGGGCGCCGATTTTTGCCATTGAAGTGGACTGCTTGTCATAAATATCAATGATGATATCGCTCCACTAAACCCAACTTTGGGTTGCTGTGTATATTCACCAGCTTTCCATTCGGGGTCCATCTTGATGAGGTCGATTGCCATCTTTCTTTGGATGCGGTTTCTTCCGGCAATAGATACCGGCAAACTGGCCAAAGGCATTAATGCATCCATAAATCCGGGATATTGGTAACCCCAAATCCATGTATGCATACCGCCCATGGAAGTACCCATTACCAAACGCAGATGGTTAATATGCAGGTGTTCGGTAAGCAACCGATAGTGGGCCAATACCATATCCTCATAATTGTATTTTGGAAAACGCATATGCAATCCATCACTGGGTTTGGCAGATTTTCCGTGGCCAATGCCATCGGGTAAAATAATACAGTATTTTTCTGCATCCAATAATTGCCCGGGGCCAAATAAGAATCCGGCAAAACGATCATTCAAAAAACCACTACCGCTACCTGTTGTACCATGCATAATCAAAATGGCATTGGTTATCATACCTTCTTTATTGGTTTGCGGTTTGCCAACCATGGTATAATGCAGTTTTAGTGATGGCATTTTCTCACCACTCATAAAAGAAAAATCCTTTGCCAGATAATCACCTTCTACCGGTACAGGATATTTTGCCTGTGCAAAAAGACCAAGTGTGAAAAACATACCCGATAAAAGGGAAAGGGTTAGCCGGGAATAATGTTTATTTTTATTTTTCATAGCAACAACAGATAAAGGATATCAAATTACAGAAACCCTTCCAATAAATACTGCAATCAGGAAAAGAATATTACATGGAAAATGAAAAACTATTCATGCTTTTACTGGGCTGCAAACCCAAGGGCAGGCATACAGAACAGCATGATATTTTTTTTGGCGTAGGAGAGTCCTTAAAAGATCTGGTTCCCGATATGCTGGCTTTCTGGCCTGGCAGCGGCACCATACATATTGATGCATGGAGAACGGTAACAGAAGTTGATGGATATATGATAAAGCTGATGCCTAAAAATGATCTTTCCCTGGCAAAGCATGCTGATACGCCTCAACTGTTTTTTATTAACCTGGGAGGATATAAGGAAAATGAATTTGAAGAGTACCATTATAAGATGCTGGTAGTTGGAAAAGACAAAGGAGAAGCGATTTCCAAAGCAAAACAATCTGCTTTTTATCAGCATACCGGTTTTACCGGTGCCGTATCACATATCGATGATAAGTACGGCGTGGATGTTGATGATTTGTATGAAATAGAAGATATTCTTCCGCCGCATATAAAAGAAAAATTCTGGTTACAAATAATAGTAAGCAACAAAACAGAAAAAGATCATTGGGTACTGGGCTATACAAAACTCAGTTCGCTGGTATCATAACCAGGATAAATAGGCTGATGAGATCATCAGCCTATTTTCTTATAAAATAATTAAGAAAAATACCTTCTTAATACCCATGCAGTGGTTTCATGCTGTTCCATAAGACCGGTTAAAAAATCAGCAGTTCCTGCATCCTTATAAACATTGCCGCAGTTGTCCACTCCTTTTCTTAGTATCTGGATAATCGTTTCATTATCATGCAATAATTCTTTGATCATCTCTTTTGAAGAAGGGTATTTACCAGGCGCCTCTTTGATAGATGATTTTTTGCTAAACTCATTCATCGTTCCGATGGTTTTACTACCCAACTTATTGATCCGCTCTGCAATTGCATCAATAGATTCCTCAAGCATGGTATATTGTGCTTCAAACAATTTATGTAATTCCATAAAACTATCACCGGCTACATTCCAGTGAAATTTCCGGGTTTTTACATATAACATCATTTCATCGGATAATACAATTGACAGGGTGGCCACTGAGTGGACCAGGTTTTTTTCTGAGATACCGATATCGGGTTTCATCGTTGATTTTTTCATGAGGAGTGATGGTTAATACTCCCTGTATGGAAGCATTGATAAAATTGACTACTTTCTCAGCAAAAAAGTTATAGATCTATTACTATTCCTTACATCAATCGCAGGTTTTTCATACGGTTACCCTGCTTACCTAAAAAAGAGAATCTGACCTAACAACCGGATGTTTTGATGAAACCCTTAAAAGAAATGAGCAGGGCCTGATGGCACCTGCTCAAATAATTATCTTTATTTAACGGCAAAGCAATTAGTTACTCTCTGTAAAAGTTACTTTATTGGATTCGGTACGGAAAATAGTTCCGGAAGTATTGACAGGTTTACCTTTCCAGTTTAAAGTTCAGGTCTATTGCCGGGCGTTTGGGGGCATTGGCTACTTTCCAGCCGGTACGGTACATCCAGTCTGTCATTTTTTTTAGTTTGGCAATATCAATATGGGCTGCATCGTCCTGCGGGGTATGGTAATCGGGGTGTAACAGGGTAGAGTACATTAGTGCAGGAATACCCGCCCGTGCATAGGGCAAATGGTCGCTTCGGAAATACCAGCCTTCGGGATGGCTTGCCTTATCCCACAAAGTATCCAATTTAAAAGCCGGCCCTTCTTTATTGGCATCCAGGGCCATTGTAACCAGTTCCCATGAATTTCGGTGTGGGGGCTGCACACCCAGCAATGCGGCGCTATCAGGATTATTCCGGCCAATCATATCTCCATTTAAAACCGCCACGATACTTTTTTGGGGGATACTGGGATGCGATACAAACCATCTCGAACCTACCAGTCCTCTTTCTTCGGCCCCATGTATCACGAAAATAACAGAGCGTTTGCCGGGATTCTTTTTAAAGGCCCGGGCAATCGCCAGCATGGCAACATCTACGCTGGCATTATCATCGGCACCATAATAAATACTATCACCTTTCATCTCATTCCGCACACCATGTGCATCCTGGTGACCACTGTATAAAAGGTATTCTTTTGATAAGTTTTTATCTGTTCCATTCACCTTCCCGATAATATTCACCGAAGGATACTCAAACCTGTCAATGATAATATTGGCCGAAAGCTTTGCGTTGGGTTGCTGTAATTGACTTTTAAAATTACTTCGCACCCATAGTACCGGAACGGTTGTATTCACCACACTGTTAGGCCCTCCTTCAATATCAAATGTGCCTCTTTTAAAATTTTCATTCGCGTCTGCCCAACTTTTCTCGGCTGTTTCGTCTGCAATAAAAATGATAGCGGCAGCTCCTTTGTTTACCAACTGCGATCCGTATTTCACCATTATACTTCTGCTGTAACGCCAGGTAGGCAAAGAAACATCCATATTAATGCCGGCAGCATTGGCTTCCAATGCGATTATTTTACCTTTCACATCAATATTGGAAAGATCCATAGAAGCTGCATTACCCAGGTATACAACCGGAGCATCCATATTTTTATGCGCCATTTGCGAAATAGCTACTTCATTCCACAATTGCAGAGGCTGGTTATTAATAGAGATCTGTGTTGAAGCTGCCACACGGTTTCGCCACATAGTAAAGAATTGCAGGTAAGTGCCATCATCGCCTACAGGCTGCAGCCCGATCTCCCTGAATTTTTCTGCCAGCCAAACAGAGGCCTTTAATTCATCAATGGTTCCGGCAGAGCGGCCTTTGAAACGGGCATCGGCAAGATCGTACATATCTTTTTTAAGATCCGCAGTGGTAATAGTTTGCAAAGCAGGCGGATTATTTTGTGCGAATGTGCTAACCGCTATTAACATCATTACACAATAGCAACTGATTTTCTTCATATACATTAGTTATAAATGGTAATTTATGACAAAACCCATAAAACAACAACAGACTTCATAATCTGCAGTTATATAAAAAAACCGACTGAGATGAATGTCCCAGTCGGTTATTTAGTATGTAAACTATTTATGGATTAATAGCCTGCATTCTGTGTAAGATTAGGATTGGCGCGCAATTCTCTTGCCGGAATCGGATAAATCAATTTTGGCGAATTCCACGGCAGGGCTGCTACATTACCTTGTGTTCTTTTGATATCATGTATAGCAGCTCCTTCAAATGCCAGCTCCAGTTTGCGTTCTTTTAATATGGCGGCAAGTGTAAGCTGCAGTATCGTAAGTGGCGCCAGTTTTACTCTTGCCCTTATCACATTCACATCATTTAAAGGACTGTCGCCCGTATTGGTTCCTGCCCTGAAATTAGCTTCTGCCCTTATCAGGTACATCTCAGCCAGACGGATAATATGAACATTCCCATACAGGTAATCAAACTTACCCGTGAATTTTGAACCACCGGAAGTATAAAACAGGCCCAATCGTGCATCACCGGTTTCATATAAGGCAGTGTGTGCAGGGTTTACCTGTATATCGCCCCGGCTGTTAGCTGAGAAAAAGGTCTGGAAACTATTATTACCTGAACTGGTAGTAACCTGCATTGCAAAAATATCTTCTGTTGTATTAGCCGATACATTATTCGGGAAAGCATCTGCATACGCGGCTTTTAAACTAAAGCCATTTGCCAAACCAGTGGTAATGGCCCTGTTCGCAGCCAAAGCAGCGTTGGGATAATCGCCCTTCTGTAAATATACTCTTGCCAACAATGCAGCGGCAGTTACCTTACTTGCATAAAACCCATTCTTAGCAGGCAGTTTTGCTTCTGCATCAGTTAAGTCTTTCAGAATCTGTGCGTATACCTCCGCTACCTTCGCTCTCTTCACTTGGTTATCTGAAGTAATACCCAGTGTTGGTGTAAGAACAATAGGAACACCCTCATTTACGGTAGGATCACCATCGTTCCAGCTTTTTGCATATAATCTAACCAGGTCAAACAAAACAGTTGCACGGATAAATTTTGCTTCACCTTCTACCCTGTCTACTTTGGTAGGGTCTACAACAGCCAATGCAGATAACACATTATTTACATCATTGATAGCGGTATAGCCCGTCAGCCAGGTGTTCGCTACAAATGAATTATCAACCGGTATCGCTTTGTTATTGATCTGTGTAAATTGCTGAAAAGTACCACTCCAGTTCAATTCACCGGAATTGGCCAGTAATTCAGAGGCGATAAACGGATATCCTCCATAAAAATTAGCGGCACCCAGGTCTGCGTAAGCGCCTGTTAAAGCTACCAATACATCACTGCTGGTATTTAAGGCAACGGTTTGATCTATACTTTGTGTGGGTTTGGTATCAAGGTTCTTATTACAACTGATGGTAAACAGTATACCAACACCTAGTAACAATTTATAAAAATTATGTTTCATTACTGAAGAATTAAAATGATGAATAAAGGTTACAGTCCGATGTTAATACCAAATACAACTGTTTTTAACTGGGGTGCAGAATAAAAATCCACTCCCTGGTTAATATTTGATGCCTGGTAATCCGCATTCACTTCCGGATCCCATCCTTTGTATTTAGTGATCGTGAATAAATTCTGCGCCCTTACATATATCCGGAAACGTTCAATTTTTAATTTCTTTAAAACCGCTGCAGAAACATTATAACCTAATGTAATGGCTTTAACCCTCAGGTAAGATCCTTTGGAAATATACCGGCTGGACGGATTTGTACCGTTTGAATAAAATAACCTTGCTTCCGGTACCATGGTAATATCGCCGGCTTTCTTCCAGGCAGCCAACTGATCGGTTGTTTGGTTATCATATCCATTACTGCCGCTTGCCGACATATACTGTCCACCACCATTATAAATATCATTACCCGAAACCCCCTGCAGTAACACATCAAGGTCAAGGCCTTTATAGCTGAATGTGTTGCCAAATCCATAAGTAAATTTAGGGTTAGGGTCACCGATTTTAACGTCCTGTGCAGCATTATAATCATTCGTAGTGGTACGATCGATCGTACCATCGGCATTCTTAGTGTTCTTATAATACAAGGCATCTCCGTTATTCGGATCTGCACCGGCAAACTCTCTCGCAAAGAATACGCCTAAAGGTTCTCCTTCTTTTGCTTTGTTTACACCACCGCCCAATACCTGTCCATCAAGGAAAGTAATGCGGTTTTTATTAGCGCTGAAATTAATATTCGTTGTCCATGAAAACTGTTTACTTCTCACATTTACTGTATTCAATGTTACTTCTATTCCCGTGTTTTTCAGTTTACCTACATTCTGTGTCTGAATAGAAAATCCGCTGGTACCGGGAATTTCTTTGTTCAACAACAGATCGCTTGTCTGTTTGTCGTAATAATCTACTTCTACTGTAATACGGTTATTGAATAAACCTGCTTCGAAACCAAAATCTGAACCATACGTGATTTCCCATTTCAGATTAGGATTCGCAAGCTGCGTAGGGTGTTGTCCTGCCTGCCCGCCATAAGCCGCATTTCCCGAATACAAGCCTCTTGCAGAAAAATCACCAATCCTGTCGTTACCGTTACCCGCATACCCTGCTTTAATTTTTAAGGTCCTCAGCCATTTTACATTTTGCAGGAAAGGTTCATCGGTTACAATCCAGGCAGCCGATGCACCAAAGAAAGTACCGTATTTATGATTGGCACCAAACCTTGATGAACCATCAATACGACCGGTAAGGTTCAACAAATATTTTTCATTGAACTTATACCCGATCCTTGAGAAATAAGATAATAAAGTACTTGAAGTAGAAGAGGAACTTGCACCCGTTTTAGAAGCAGCGTTGATCAGCTTCTGATAAGAATCACTCGGAAACTGTTGTCCGGCTGCACTGCTTAAATCAAATTGCCTGCTGGTATAACTGGTACCCAGCAATACATCTACATCATGTTTGGCAGCAAATGTTTTCTTATAGTTGAAATAGTTATTGGTGGTAAGGTTCAAAACCTGGTTGGTGGCATAAGAACCGCTTCCATTAGGCACACCTGAGTTACGTGAGGTAAGTTTGCCATTATAGGTTTCTTCCACCTGGTTTAACTGGTCAAGACCAAACTCCGTTCTGAAATAAAGGTCTTTTGAGAAAGTAACTTTCGCATAGGTTGTTCCGAATGTACGGTTCACAGAAGTCTTATAACTCGCATCCAATACACTCAACAATGGATTGTAATAAACAGGGTAGTTGGTATTTGGATTACCTGTTACCATGTCCAAGGCACCACTGGTAAGGCCGGTTCTGGGGTCAATCAGAGGTGAGATAGGCGACAAAGCTACAATCTGCAAAGGTGTTGAAAAAGCATTGTCGTTGGAAACACGAAAATTGTTTGTTTTGGCAAAACTCAGGTTAATACCAATATTTAACCAGTCTTTCATCTGATGGTCGATATTAAACCGGGTTGAATATCTTTTCAAACTGTTGCGTACAATAATACCTGTCTGATCAAGGTATTGGCCGGAGATAAAGAATTTCGTCTTATCCGTTCCACCCGATAAATTCAGGTCGTACTGAGAAATAGGTGCTCGCTGAAATGCCTGGCTCTGCCAATCGGTATTCACTTTTGCAGTTTGCCAATCTGTATTTCCTGCCGAGTAACGGGTAAGCCTGCTGGCAATTCTTGTTGCATAATCAGCCTGGGCAGCAGCCAGTGTTGGATAATATCCTGCTTTGAAATCCTGATTAGCAGCCCCAGCACCGGCTTGGGTAAAATAGTCCACATACTGCTGTGCATTCATGAATTCTCTCTTACCCGTTGGATCTTGCAAGCCGGTAAAATAATTGAAATCAACCCTGGATGTACCGGCTCTTCCTTTCTTTGTGGTGATCAATACCACACCATTGGAGGCACTGGCGCCATAAATTGCTGTTGAAGAAGCATCTTTCAGTATCTGTATACTTTCGATATCATTCATATTGATATCAGCCAATGCATTGGTTTGCGCTCCGTTACTTGATAGATTATCTGTTGTAATGGGAATGCCATCCACCACATACAAAGGTTCGTTACCTGCCGTAACAGAAGAAGCGCCACGGATCTTGATATTGATACCTTGTCCTAATTTCCCACTTTGCTGACTAACTACTACCCCGGCCGCACGGCCCTGGATAGCCGATTCAAAACTGGTAGCAGGTGTATTGGCGATCTCTTTGGCACCCACAGAGGCAACCGAGCCGGTTACATCTTTTTTCAATTTGGTACCATACCCTACCACAACCACTTCCGATAAATTGGAGCTGCCGCTTTTCATCAGGATCATCAGCGGCTTACCGGTTAGCGGCACAACCATATCTTCCATACCTACATAGCTTACCTGTAATGTTTTGACAGAAGGGTTGATTTTGATTGTAAAAGTTCCATCGCTTCCAGAAATCGCAGTTGCTTTAGAACCGGAAGAAGCTTTAACAACAGCACCCATTAAAGCAGTGCCTGTAGCATCAGTAATTTTACCCGTAACAGACAGGTCCTGCGCAAAGAGCATCGCCGAACCCATGCAAAGGCAGAGGAGCAGTAATAATGATTTTCTCATAGTTAGTTTTTTGGTTAATCTGAATTGGCCGAATCTACTCTAACAACCTCAAAAACACAAAAATGTTTAGTTTTCCGGTAAAAAAACCAGTTTTTGGTTAAATAATTTTATATTAAAATATATATTATGCATTAAAATTAAATGGAACCCCTCAATTTTATTGTCAGCGAAAGGCGAATTACTTAACATATCTGTATCGGTCTATATTCGTTAACCAGGATTTTCTGGTTACCTACAACAAATGATAACATTTTTAATACATAATGATTGTTACAAGGTCCCTTATCCCTTTCTAAAATAAGACCTGGTTTTCCAAGGCAACGGAGTGTGCATTAAGGGCAACTCTTTTCATAGCCCGGAATGGGGCAGAAGAAAAAACTAAGTATTGATCAGATCGCCAAAACAATTGGCTCGCCAGATCTCTTATAGCGAAAATAGTACAGTCGCTCCCGAAAGACAATTATATCATCCGTTCCGTACGCTGACCCAATGGCGGTTTTTTTCTTGCGGAGAGATCCAAAAAATCCTGTATACGCAATATGCCAGGCCATTAGCGAAGAAGGGGTATTGGAAAAATGTGTACTCGGATTAAAGGAATGCTCAGAGCTGCAAACTGTCCCATGCTCAGGTAATACAAATCTATCTGCAAACAATTGAAAGTGCTGTTTGTCGCATAAACCCTTCAATAGTTTGTTTCGGAAATAAAAGATGCTATGGTCTTCATTAACTAGCACAACCTATGACTAAGTATCGAGTTATTTATGATATTATTATACGCACGCTGAATCATCAATCATTTGTTATTTTCACAGGATCATACAAAATAATAAATATTGGCTCAAATGGCTTTACACATCAAATATCTTAAGCGCTCTTCTTTATTTTTCCCTGTCCTGTTGTTATTATTGATTGTGAATTGGCAATGTGCGCCGGTTACCAAAAGCCGATTACCACATGATAATAGCAAGATTATTTTTTTTGACGATTTTTCAGGTCAAACCCTGGATAGATCAAAATGGAATGTACGGGTAACAGGTAATACAGTTAATAACGAACAGCAGGCTTATGTTGATTCATCGAATACAGTATATATTGTCCATGGTTCAGAAGCAGCTGGGGCTGCAAATGGAGCACTGGTATTGCAGCCACGTTTTTCGCCCGGATTCCTGACTAAAGAAGGTAAGAAATTCGATTTTATTTCGGGCAGGATTGATACGCGGAGTAAGGTTGAATTTATGTATGGCACTGCTTCGGCACGGATAAAATTAACGGAGGGAACAGGACTGTGGCCGGCATGGTGGATGCTTGGGGCGGGACGCTGGCCTGATATTGGCGAGATAGATATCATGGAATATATCGGGGAAAAAGACTGGGCCAGCGCTGCCGTTCATGGACCAGGCTATAGTGGCGAAACACCTTTTGTAAACCGCCTGTATTTCCATGAAAGCAATGATGTTACTAATTGGCATATCTATGCAGTTGATTGGACACCTGATAGCCTCGTATTCAAATATGATGGTATTCCCTTATTCCGGGTAACAAGACCCATGGTAGAACATTATGGCAAATGGGCTTTTAACAATAACAAATTCTTTATACTAAACTTTGCCCTCGGTGGGGCTTACCCTGTTAAAATAAACGGTGCGAAAGAGCCTTATTTCGGCTTACCTGCAACAACGGTAGAACTGATAAAAAATAACCAAAGCCGAATGTTGGTAGATTGGGTTAAAGTAATGAAAAGATAAACGTATTGTTCTGTTTGAAGGTATTTATGCTTTCAAAGTAGATAATTGCTTTCCGATACAGAAAGTAACAAGTCCTGATTCTAGTGGGTTACAGAGAAATTGGTGACAGAATAGTAATTGATTTCGACTACAATTTTAGGTGTTTGTTATTTAAAATTCCAGTGTGTTTCTTAAATAAAGGGACATGTTTATTCAGCAATCTCACTCAACAACTCCCCGGGTGTATAAACAGGCAATACAGGTATGCCTTGTTTTTGCAACTGCTTGTCGCGTGATATGAAATAATCCAGCTTGTGATGTACAGCCGTATAGTACTGCAAAGCATCTTCTATATCCGTTATCTTTGAATGAAGGGCATTCAAAACAATTTCATGTGGCAGATCAATTACGGTTACATCTGCCATCAGGGTTAACAGTAATTCTTTTGCTTTGGCATTACCGTATGCTTTCGTTAACCAGTAACCTACAATATGAACAATAGAAGGAGTAATGAACGCCTGAATAGTTCCGTTTACTACCAATTCAATAATCTTCCGAGACTGTTCATACTCATCACGCTTTAAGGTAAAGTCCAGCAATATGTTCGCATCAAGAAATACTTTAGAAGCCATACTTCTTCGCATTTTCTTTATAGTACAAATCTTTTAGATCACCTTTTTCAGCTATAACAGGTTTATCCAGTTTTTCAACTAGGTGGAGGATATTCTTACGCTTTGAAGGTTTTGTAACCGTCTTAAAATAACCTTCCACCAATTCAGAAACACTCCGTTGTTGTTTTACGGCATAGCTCTTTACATTTTCAAGTAAGCTATCCTCAATTGTCAGGTTTAATCTTGCTTTCATAAGTCAAATATACGCATGTTTTTAATTTATGCGCATTATCTTAAGGGGATCCTTTTTATAAATCAAGCAGTGCCTCAAAATATCTTCATTTTATCCATATATGAACCCAGAAGCCTTATTTAAGATTATTCGATTCTTCTTAAATAAGAGGGGTGTTAATTTAAGCTAATAGCGTTTTTCTTTAATAAGCACAGATTCATTGCCGGCCTTTTTCAAGTTCTGTCCGAAAAAGTGACGCTACTTTGAGCCTCAAACGGTTATTGTTCCAATAATTGTTCTCGTTGAAATAGTCACAAGTAAGTGGCTACTAAAGGCAGAAAAGGGTAACAATCGGCAAGCATAACTCACTTATTTTGAATATAAACGCCGTAGAATATGTGTATAGTGTGCTGGCTACTTCCCAATACAGAATTTAGAAAAAATAAAATCCAGCTGATCTTCATTGGTGATCTGCCCTGTGATGGTGCCGAGATAATGCAGGCATTGACGTATATCCAGCGCCAGCAAATCGCCGGGGACCTGCTCATCCAAACCGCGTTGCACATCTTGTAAAGCAAGGCTAAGTTTTTGCAAGGCCTCATAATGACGGGCATTGGTTACAATGGTGGCTTCGGTATCTATATCGCCGCTGATAGCTTTTGTGATTAATGCTTCTTTCAGTTGCTCAATATTGGTACGGGATTTGGCTGAAATAAAAAGGCAGCCTTTAAAAACGGCAAAGCGCTCTTTAATTAGGTCTGTATTTCCTTCCGCTTTATTCCCCACCAAAATGTATTGGATATTTTCTTTGGTAAAATTATCAATTACCACCTGTAAAATCTTCTCATCTATTTCATTCACATCAAATAAATAGATCACCACATTGGCGGCGCGCATTTTTTCAAAACTCTTTTCCACGCCAATGCTTTCGATCAGGTCCTGCGTATGCTCACGGATACCGGCTGTATCTATCAATCGGAATAATACGCCTTTGATATTCAGGATCTCTTCTACAGTATCTCTTGTTGTGCCGGCAATATCGCTTACGATCGCGCGGTTTTCATTAAGCAAAGTATTCAATAATGTAGACTTACCGGCATTGGGTTTCCCAATGATGGCCACCTGCACGCCATTCCTGATTACATTACCCAATTGAAAGGAATTCATTAATTGTATCGTAGAGGCACTCAACTCGCCAATCAATTTATTCAGAGCGGAGCGATCCGCAAACTCAACATCTTCCTGTGAAAAATCCAGTTCCAGTTCTATCATGGCTGAAAAACGGATCAGGCGCTCACGCAATTCATGCAGGTCGGATGAAAACCCACCCCGCATACTATGCAATGCTGTTTTGCGGCTGGCTTCTGTATTACTGGCAATCAGGTCAGCAACCGCTTCCGCCTGCGCAAGATCGAGTTTGCCATTCAGAAAAGCACGTTGTGTAAACTCGCCCGGTTTGGCAATCCTAGCTCCGTGTTTTGTGATTGCCCGTAAAATATTTTCCTGGATAAATGGTGAGCCATGGCAGCTAATCTCAATAACATCTTCCCCTGTATAAGACCTTGGCCTTTTAAACAGGGATAAGACCACTTCATCCAAAATAACCTCATCCTGCTTCAATAACCCTACATGCAATGTATGCGAAGCCTGTTGCAGCAGGTTCTTGGACGTGAACAATTCATTCACGATCGCAAAGGTTTCTTTACCACTTACCCGTATCACAGCAATAGCGCCTATTCCAGGTGGGGTTGCCAGTGCCACGATCGTATCATCCCATCCATGCAATTGTGTTGACATATGTTTCGTTTCGGGGCAAAAATAGAACAATCAGCCGAGGCGCGAATCGTGAATCCTGTGTCAACCACTTTTTTGGTAAATGGCTAATGAATTCTTCCGGATTGACTATTGGCAATTACCTGCTCAAGATTCACACTCACTCATTCCGAAACCCTGAATGTGATCTTCTGTTTCTGCCTGTACACCACAGACCTGCCATTTTGTTCTGCAGGAATCCATTTCGGACCTTTTAAAATCACGCGAATTGCTTCTGCTTTTGTACCGTAACCGGGGTCATTTTCTGCTCTTACATCGCTGATCACACCATTCCTGTCAACAACAAAAGAAACGATCACCGCATAATCGGCCGGGGGCGCTCCATTTTCAGATGGAAGATCATTGTTAAGGTTACGCTGCAGGTATTTATTCCATTCACTCATACCACCCGGAAAACGGGCTTCAATCTGCACTGTGTGAAACTCCCCATCTATTTCATCGTTTTTTTTGGGTGGGTCCACCACGCCAATTATTTTTTCAACAAGTAGTGCTACCACACCCTCATCTTTCATGCCATCCCGGTTAATAGTTCCAATTTTTGTTTCTTCTAATATTTGCATATCTCTCACTTCTTCCTCCGGCTTCACCTCTTCATCTATCGTGATTTTAGGTGGCGTAAACTGCGATATTTCTAGGCGGGGTGGTTCTGTTTTTGGCAATGGTTTTGGTAGCGTTTCTTTCTTTTCTTCTTTCCTGAAATTTTCCAATACAATGTTGGCGATCACAATTTCATTCTGAGTACTCTTTTTATTTCCTGCCAAAATGCTTCCACCAATAAACAACAGGCAAATAAAAAATGTACCCGACATAGCATACACAATACGCTTCTTATAAGATTTGCGAAGTTCATACGCACCATAGCTTTTGTTTTTTCCTTCGAACAAAATGTCAAGCGGGTCTGCAGAGAGAATATTTTGTATTTCCATAATGTTGGTTTTATACTATGATTCTGTGTTAAGCATAAATCCACAATGGAGACTGTTAATTCGTAAGGGTGTAGTTTGCGAGTGATCAATCGTGAGGCGTGAGTAGACATCCATATTATATAAAACAGAAAGATTTCATGAAAGACGTCAAAGAGCAACCCCTGGCGACTTTGCACTTTGAGGTCTTTGCGTGAAACATTTACTCGCGACTAATACCAGTCTCACGATTCACGATCAACCCACATAAAAAAATCCCCGCAAAATAATTGCAGGGATTTTTTATGATTCAATGATTCAGATCATCAGAAAAATTATTCTTCTGAGACCTGGAATGTAATACTTTGTCTGTGACGATAGATTACGTTCCTACCGTTCTGTACCGCGGGCTTCCATTTAGGACCTTTGGTAATTACACGGATCGCTTCTGCTTTTGTTCCGTAGCCCGGATCGTTCTCAGCAACTACATCACTGATATCGCCCGTCTTACTTACAATAAAAGAAACCACTACTGTATACTTTCCGGGAGGCGCACCGTTCTCTACAGGAAGGTCACGGTTCAGGTTACGTTCGAGGTATTTAGTCCAGGCTGGTAAACCACCCGGGAACTCAGCAGCAATTTGTACCACTGTAAATACTTTGTCGTAATCTTCTTCTACTTTGGGGGCTTCCACCACACCGGTTGATTTTTCAACAGGGGGCGCTACCACACCTTCGTCTTTTGCACCCTCCTGGTTAATGGTACCGATCTTGGTGTCTTCCATTTTTTCTACTTCCTTGATCTCTTCTTCAGGTTTTACCTCTTCATCCTTTACGATTTTAGGAGGAGTAAATTTGGCCATTTCCACTTTGGGTGGTTCCTGTTTTGGGGGAGGAGGTGGTGGTGGTGGTTCGGGTTTTTTAGACTCATCTACCTTGGCCAGTTCCATATCCGCAACAACCAATTCCGTTTTATTTTTCTTGGTTGAATTTGCCACCAGGGATCCTATAAGGAACAGGGCGCAAACAGTGAACATCCCTGCGATAGATATTTTGATACGTCTATTATACGTCTTACGTAAATCATACGCACCATATTCCTTGTTCCTTCCGTCAAAAAGGATATCGAGGATATCGGCAGATTGAATTTTGTTTATATCCATTGTAAATACTTTTGTAATTAATTTCCGGTTAAGGAAAATGTCACACCTTGTTTAGTTACCCTGTGTCGCTGCCAAATCATCTGATCGCTTCACCAATTGTGTTTCAATATCGGTGATGTCTACCAGTGCATAACGCGTACAAACATTGATGGTCATCTCATCCAGAATATCGACCACATTCCGGTAAGTACAGTATTCAGAAGGTTTCAATATTACTACAAAATCCTTCAGTTCTTTTACACTGTTCTTTTTGTTGATGAGTACTTCACGGATATCATGGAAACTTGACGACTTAAAATTAGACGCCGAATTATCCAGTTCACCTTCGTAATAGAAAACGTGGTTGTCTTTTCCTAAAAGAATGGTGATCACACCCGACTGTTTGGCCTTGTTCTGGTCTTCCGGTTTATCAGCGTCTTTTGGTAAGATCAGCTTCATAGCGGTAGCCTGGCTCATTGTGGTAGTAAAAATGAAGAAGGTAATCAACAGGAACCCAAGATCCACCATGGGAGTCAGGTCGACACGTGTTGACAGCTTCTTGCTTTTTTTGACCCCTGGGCCTTTCTTATGGCCTCCACCTGAGGTATCCATTTCTGCCATGTCGGTAGAATTTAGTTTTAATTAGAAATTTGTTTGTTCAATCCCTTATTCCTCTCTCTTCTCTCCTGCCTGTGCTTTCTTCCAAAGATCAGTGCCTACCGGAACGCCTTCAGGAGCAGTTACCATCTGGAATTTCAGGATATCGTTCTTTTTGAAAGCTGTGACTACCGCTTTAAAAGCTGGAAATTTAGCCAGGTTATCCCCTTTTACGAGAAAAAATGGTTTCTTTCCCTGGTAGGCACTCAATACCTGTGTCATCCATTCGGTCAGTTCGTTATGGGCCGTGTCCTGAACAGGAATACCCGGTAACAGGTTGCCTTTACGTTGGTCTTCAGGAAGGTCCAGAAAAGATTTCAATCCGGCGAATGATGCACCATAAAACAGAGCTTTCTTAAAAGCCCTGGTATCCAATCCCAGGTTTTTGGTGCTATTCAGTGCGTTTCCTAAAGTTTCTTTAATTGATTCATCTTCAATTTCCAGAAACACTTTACCGTCCTTGTCAATGATTACCTGTACAAAATCCTTGTTCGGAGCCACTTTGGCGGCTACCGATTTTGGAATCGTAACAGCGATCGCCTCTGATGGCTTGAACTTCGTTGTTAAGATAAAGAAAGACAACAGCAGAAAAGCCACATCGCACATCGCCGTCATGTCAATGCTGGTACTCTTTCGAGGTAATTTGGCTCTACCCATTGTTAATTATTTAAATGTTTCACTAATTAGATTCAAGATTTTGGTTTTTCCACAAACGGTCCGGAGATTATTTGTAGTTAGCCGCAAAACTTTGTGTCAGTGTGAAACCTGATTCGTCAATACCATAAGTGATACCATCGATACGGGTAGTGAACACGTTGTAACAGATGATCGCGATGGCGGAAGTACCGATACCCAGGGCTGTATTAAACAAGGCCTCAGAGATACCTTTTGACAATTCACGGGCAGCGTCTCCACCACCTTCATCACCTAGTGCAGAGAATGATTTGATCATACCCATTACCGTACCCAACAAACCTAACAGGGTTGCTACAGATG
>CAZFKE010000002.1:0-15675 GCA_964519475.1 uncultured Sediminibacterium sp. | reverse complement strand
TCTCCAGCATAG
Source organism: uncultured Sediminibacterium sp. (assembly GCA_964519475.1). Classification (GTDB taxonomy): domain Bacteria; phylum Bacteroidota; class Bacteroidia; order Chitinophagales; family Chitinophagaceae; genus Sediminibacterium. Next base: position 15,663 of record CAZFKE010000002.1, on the reverse strand, counting down.
GAAGTTCCAAAGCGGTTGCTTCTTCTACTTCTTTCTGAATGTTCAACACTTTCTGCTCTGTAACGAGCTCGGTATTCGTGATCATCTCTTTGTATTTTTTCAGACCTGCTTTCATTACATTACCAACAGATCCTTTTTGCTTGTCGCAAGCAGCCAACGCCTTATCAACATCTTTGTTGGCAAGGTGAAACTGTACAGTGCGCACAAATTCTGCAATGCTTCCGGTACCTGCTGCTTTTTGTACAGTCAGCAACCTTTCGATCACAAATGTCAATACCGTTAAAAAACAACCGATCAGGATCGGCACAATGATACCACCCTCATACATTTTTGTCAGCGTACCTTTAGGTCCTTTGTGCTGTGGCCAAAAACCGCCATTGGCATCAGGGGTTGTAAAGTTACTTGGAGCACCCAACACGAAACGCCAGATCACGTATCCGAAAATGATACACAAAAGTGGCGCCAGCCATGAAATCGAGTTACTGCTCTTCTTTGGTTGTGCAGAAGATGGGCTTTTTACAGCAGCACCTGCAGTTGGTTTTGTTTCAGCCATGATTCAATTGATTTTTGGTTTTTTAAAAATTACAGTTGGTTTAAAAGTTTGTTCCCGCAATTCTACTGAAAATTGTCTTGAAAAAGACAACAATGTTTCAAAAAAAATTAAAAGGGAATACAAATTAGCCTTTTTCTTCAAAATAAAGAAAGTCAAATTCTGATTTTGTGGAACTTAGCCTTTTTGTCCCTTCCCGGAACGGAAAGGTAGTGCTTTCAGCTAAGCTACAAATGGTTTTTCACCGATAAATAAACTGCTTTCACCATTCATATATCTGGCCCAATAAAATGGATTCCTTTTCCTTGAGAACCCTATCTTTAAATCTTATTCAAAACTAAATTGACTTATGAAGAGATTACTACTTACCGTTGCGCTATTTGCCTGCATCATGGCTATGGCACAGCAACCGGATACTTCGCGCCCGGCACCGGGTGGAGGAGCCGGCAGGGCTAATATTGCGGGCGCATTGGGTGCACTGGGACTTGGTGGTGCAGCCAGACAGGGGCCAAGGCCATATAAAGAAATTATTACAGATAAGGCAGTGAGCAAAAAAGGTCTTTTTACTGTACACAAAGTAGATGACAGGTACTATTTCGAGATCGCAGATTCGATACTTGGCCGCGAGATACTTGCCGTTACCCGTTTTATAAAAGTACCCGGCGGCGGCGGTAAATATGGTGGCGAACAAGTTAACCAGCAAAGCCTGAAATTTGAAAAAGGGCCCAGCAATAATATTTTTGTTCGGGTAGTAGCACTCATCAGCGCAGCGGATTCTACCCATACCATATCAAAAGCCGTTAAGAACTCATACCTGGACCCCATTGCCACCGCTTTGAATATCGCAGCATTTGGTAAAGACTCTGCCAGTTATGTGGTGGAGGTAACTGATTTTTTTAAAGGCGATAACCAGATCGTTGGACTGGATCCGCAGGATAAACGCCAATTTGGTCTAAGTATCCTTGCAACCGACAGGTCTTATATTCAAAGCATTCAAACGTTCCCTATTAATACGGAGATCAGAACCGTCAAAACCTACAGTTCAGGTGGTGGCGGATTGGCTATACTGGGCGGTGGCGCTACCTTACCGGCCGCACAGGCCGCAGGTGCTATTACTGTTGAACTGAATACCTCCATGCTGTTATTACCGAAAATACCCATGAACCGCCGCTTATTTGATTCAAGGGTTGGTTTCTTTGCAGGAGGCTATGTGGTATATAGCGATGAGCAGCAGAAAGTGGAAGACCAGATTTATGCAGTTAGATGGAAGCTTGAGCCCAAGCCGGAAGACATGGACAAATACAAGCGCGGCGAACTGGTAGAGCCTGCTAAACAAATCGTTTACTATATCGATCCTGCCACACCCAAACAATGGGTAAAACCATTGATCGACGGTATTAACGACTGGCAGAAAGCTTTTGAGAAAGCCGGTTTCAAAAATGCGATCGTAGGCAAAGAATGGCCTAACGATCCGGATATGAGCCTGGAAGATGCGCGTTATTCTGTGATCCGTTATTTCGCTTCTGATATTGAAAACGCTTATGGGCCGCAGGTTCACGATCCGCGTAGCGGCGAAATTCTGGAAAGCCATATTGGCTGGTACCATAATGTGATGAAACTTGTTCATGACTGGTACCTGGTGCAAACGGCCGCCGTTGATCCCAAAGCACGCAAAATGAAATTTGATGATGCGTTGATGGGACAACTGATCCGGTTTGTATCCTCACACGAAGTAGGCCATACATTGGGCTTACGACATAATATGGGTAGCAGCAGCAAAACACCGGTAGAGAGCCTGCGTAACAAAGCATGGGTAGAAGCTAATGGGCATACCGCGTCTATTATGGATTATGCACGTTTCAATTATGTAGCTCAGCCAGAAGATAATATTGCAGAAATAGGTTTATTCCCCCGCATTGGCGATTATGATAAATGGGCCATCAAATGGGGGTATAGCTATACCGGCGAATCGGATATAGAGAAAGAAAAGAAAACAACCAATAAATGGATCATTGACAATGTAGGCGCTAACCCGCGTTTATGGTTTGGTGGTGAAGGACGCAACGGCGATCCGAGGGCACAAACAGAAGACCTTGGCGATAACAGCGTAAAAGCCAGCGAATATGGCATCAAAAACCTGAAACGCATCTTGCCACAGATTACTGAATGGACAAAAGAAGAAGCGGATCATTATGAAAACCTGAATGATGTATTCACACAGGTTCTCGGACAGTTTAACCGTTATATGGGCCATGTACTTACCAATGTTGGTGGTGTTTACGAAACATTTAAAAGTGTAGAACAGCCCGGCGATGTGTATGAAGTAACGCCAAAAGAAAGACAAAAAGAAGCTGTTGCTTTCCTGAACAAACAATTGTTTGAAACACCTACCTGGTTATTGGATAAAAATATCCAGAACAAAATCGGTTCTTTGCTTACCAGTGAAAGGCCTGTTGCCGCACCCGGTTCCAATGCTACGGTTATGACCATTCAAACCAGTGTGTTAAACAGGTTACTGGATGCACAGTTATTGTATAAATTGGTTGCTTCCTCCAACCGTTTTGGCGCTAATGCTTATGGTATTGACGAGATGCTGGAAGATACCCGGAAAGGTGTCTGGAGCGAATTGAGCACCAAAAAACCAATTGACAGTTACAGAAGGAACCTGCAGAAAACCTATGCAGAAAAACTGATCAGTGATTTAACAGCTCCAGATATTACCATCACGATTATTGGCGCGCCAAGGGGTTTTAATCTTGGCGGACTGTTACCTGTAAATACCAAAAATACAGATGTAACTTCCGTAGTAAGGGGCCAGTTAAGAAGCTTGCAGACCGAGATCAATGCAGCCATCCCGGCCACTACCGATAAAATGAGTAAATATCATTTACAGGATGTAGCTGAAAGAATCAAGAAAGCATTGGATCCAAAATAACCTCAGATTTTTTATTTGATTGATAAGAGCCATGCAAATGCATGGCTCTTTATTTTACGTTTATCCTTTAACAAAATGCTGATGAAATTCAGAATCATTAGCCATATGCGATCAGTACCTTTGCACAAACACCTTTTATGAGATATGGAATTTGTTTTTTACTCCTATGTTTCGGCATCACCGTACATTCACAAAAAAAGACATAGCGCTGGGGGTATCTAAGAGATAGTATTACAAACGAGGTAATCTCCCTTGCCAGTGTAACCAACCTGAATACACGGATCACCGTTATGACCAGTGCCGGCGGCCGTTTCAGAATAGACCTGAAAGAAGATGAAGTACTTTCCTTTGCCGCCGTAGGCTATCATTTTGATACGATCCATTATAATAAATCCTTTCTTACACAAGACACGCTTTCCTTATACCTGAAGCCCTTAACCCATAGCCTGGGTAATGTAACCGTAACCGCAAAGGGAATGAGCCGTTATCAATTAGATAGTATTGAAAGAAGAAAAGATTTTCTGCAGGATATTGTGAACTATACCATCCCTGCGGTATCGCAAGCCAATTCCGGCGCAGGTATTGCACTTAACCTGGATCGATTTTCAAAACATGAAAAAAATAAACGCAAACGTTTTGAATTTTTTGATTCAAACGAGAAAGAGGAATACATCAATTACCGTTTTCCTGCATCGCTGGTTACTCAATACAGCGGTTTAAAAGATGACCAGTTACAACAGTTCATGCAGCAATACAGGCCCTCTAGTGAATGGTTGCGGAAGAATAAAGGCGTGGAAGATCTTAAATATTATATCAACGATAAACTAAAGCTGTTCTTTAAGAGATAATATTTTGTGCCTTTAGTGAGTTTGGGGGAAACCTATCGAACCATAGGTTAAAACAAGCGCAGATAGAATATGAACATTAAAATCTATGTGCCCATTCGTTTAATAAAGAGCCCTTGCGATTTTCAGAATACATAAGCATTCTGAAAACTACTCATAACGTAATGCCACAATGGGATTTAATCGCGCGGCTTTCATGGCGGGATAAATGCCGGCGGCGAGGCCTACTACTGAACAGATCAGCATACCGATGATGACCCATGCCCAGGGTACCACGAAGCCCGTTTTGAGCACAATTGAAAAAAGGTTACCTACCATTACACCAAGAATAATTCCGAAAAGCGCACCGAGCAGGCTGATGATCAAACTTTCGAAAAGGAATTGCTGCCGAACATTTTTACTCTTTCCGCCGATTGCTTTGATAAGCCCCACTTCTTTGGTTCTTTCATTTACGGCAACCAGCATGATATTCATTAAACCGATGGCAGCGCCGATCAGTGTAATCAGTCCAATGGCACCCGCCGAACCTGTAATACTGCTGAGGAAGCCGATGAAGAGTTCTGCAAATTTATCGCTTCTTTCTATCACAAAATTTTCTTCGTCGGTAGGCTGTAGTTTCCTTACGGCACGGAATACAGATGTGGCTTCATCCGAAGCTACATCCAGTTCCTGCACATTGTTTACCATTACGCCTACAAGATAAGAGCCGCTCGAATTTTCAAAGTGGCGCACATTGTTGTAAGATGTGAGAATCATATCATCCTGCCGCATCATGGCACTGGAACCCTTACTTTTTAAAAGACCTACTACACGGTAAGGCAGGCTGCCCACCCGGATAATCTTGTCGATACATTTCTCGGGCTTATCGCCAAATAATTTTCCCGCCACATTGCTGCCTAACAGACAAACACTGCGGCCGCTTTGTACATCCAGGTTGTTAAGGTTACGGCCAAGGTCTATCTGGTAACCGTTTACGGCAATATAATTTTCATCCCCGCCCCATACGGTGATCTGCGGGTTGGTTTTCTTTTCTTCATAATGAATCTCCTGGTTGCCGGGTCCTCTTCGGTAGGTGCAGATTTTAGCACCGGGGAAATAGAAATTAGATTTAAAGAATTCAGCTTCCTCTTTATGGATTACTTTGTCGAGGTTAGATTTTTTTTCTTTTAACCCGCGTTTGGTTTTCGCAACATCCCGGTTACGCGGACCTCCGCCAAAACGAACACGGGAGTCTTTATAACGGATCACAAAGGCGTTGGCCCCCATAAAGGAGAAGCTCTCTTTCAGGCTTTGGTTCATTGCCTGTATGGCCGTAATAATACCAATCAGCGCCATAATGCCAAAGGCAATGATGGCTACGGTGATACCGGTACGTAATTTATTACTGCGCACGGTACGCCAGGCCAGTGAAAGGGAGTCGAGTGTGGTCATGCCATTCTTGTTCAACCTTATAAAGATAATTGAGAATAGCGAACACCTGCTACGGGGGTTGATAATTGTGAAGAGCGGTTAAAAATAGAACCAATTGAGCACCAGAGAAGGAAAGATACCCACGAGGATGATCAAGGCGGCCAGGATCAATAGCCCTGTTTTAAACGGAGTAGTTATTTCAGCAGTAGCAGCTACGCCTTCTTTAATGTACATGGCCTGTATTACGCGGAAATAATAATAAACGCTTACCGCAGCAAACAGCACGGCAGCAATTACCAGCCACATAGAACCGCCGGCTTTTACCATAGAAGCCAGCATATAATATTTGGCAAAGAATCCTGCCGTAAGTGGAATTCCCGAAAGTGATAACAAACAAACGGTAGCGGCTAATGCAAGTACCGGCTGTGTTTTAGCGAGACCATTGAAACCATCGAAGGTATAGTCATTCATTTTGATGAGCACGGCAAACATACCTATCGTAGCCAGGCTGTAAGCAACAGAATAAAGAAGGATCCCTTCTTTAGCCATATCGTTTACACTATACAAAGCAAAGAGCATAAAACCGGCTTGTGCAATACTCGAATACGCCAGCATCCGTTTTACACTTTGTTGAAATACGGCCGTTATATTGCCGATCAATAAAGTAGCCACGATTACAAAACCCAGCAGTATCTGCCAGCTTGGCCCGAGGATATCGGTATGCGCATCAAACAAACGAACAAAAGCCATAAAGCCGGCAGCTTTTACTACCGTTGCCATGAAAGAGGTAAATACAGCAGGCGCTCCGTCATACACATCCGGTGTCCAGAAATGGAAAGGTGCGGCAGATACCTTAAAACACATGGCAACAAATAAAAGGATAATACCCGCCACTTCAAGGAAAGAGGCATGCATGCCACCGGTTGAAGGCGCGGCAGACATACCGCCGATAGCGAAGATGCCGGTAGCGCCATAAATCAAAGTGATGCCCATGAGCATGATACCCGTAGAAAAAGAGCCCATTAAAAAGTATTTAAGCGCTGCTTCATTACTTTTCAGGTTGCGTTTATCGGAACCGGTAAGGATATACAATGGAATAGATAAGATTTCGATACCAATAAACAGCATCAACAATCCGTTGAAGGAAGAAAGAATGGCCACTCCGCACAAGACAAAAAAGATCAATGCATAATATTCGGCTACATTGGCGCCCGCTTTTTCAATCTCTTTTCCGCTAAGCAATACATAGATCAAAGTAGCGGCAATAGCGATGGAGTTAAAGAACATACCAAATTTCTCAAAACTCAATAAGCCTTTTGTATCAATTTGCACAGACCAGGTACCATAGGTATTCAGGATATTTGACACGAGTAATAATGCCAGGCCGATAACTGCTGCAGAAGTTACCGCAGACCGGTTCTTAACCAGGATACCGCTGAACATCATAACAACTCCCATTAAAGCAGAAACAATGATTGCATTCATAAACTTATCTTGAACCTTTTATTACGAAAGGCTTTGTTAACTCAACTATTTTACCAGGATCGCTGTAACCGTATCTTTTGTAAGATTAATCAATGGTTGCGGGTAAACACCCAATACGATCACAAGGATTATTAATGCAACTAATACAAACTGAACATTACCGCTGATATCTGTTGCATTTTCTGTTGTGGCTACCGTGTTACCGTATAATATTTTTTGTACCATATTCAAAGTATATACAGCAGCTAAGATCACGCTGATACCTGCCACCGCTGCAAAAACCATATTGTATTGGAATAACCCGTTAAACATTAAGAACTCTCCAATGAACGCATTGGTTAACGGTAACGCAATATTTGCTAATGCCATGACTACTAATAAGATGGCCATTACCGGAGCTTTCTGTGCCAGTCCGCCCAGTTCGCTGAATTTACGTGTGCCGATTTTTTGTTCGATCACATCCGCAACAATCCATAGGCCGATCACATTAACGCCGTGATTGAACATTTGAATCATCACACCTTCCCATCCTGTTTTATTCAGTGAGAATAAAGCGGCGCACATTAAACCAATATGCGCGATGGATGAATAGGCAATTAATCGCTTGATATCATCCTGCCGGATGGCAATTAAGGATGCATACAACATTCCCGTTACCGAAAGAATGATCACCAGGTTGGCATAATGTGCAGAGGCATTCGGAAAAACAGGTATCAGCCAGCGAACCACTGCGAAGATGCCCATTTTTACCATGATGCCACTCATGATCATGGTAGTAGCGGTAGGCGATTGCTCGTAAGCGTCTGGCTGCCATGTATGGAAAGGAAACACGGGCATCTTGATAGCGAACGCAATAAAGAACAACCAAAAAATAAAATTCTCATTCTTTCCGGCCAACCTGATATTATAAAATGATTTGATCGCGAAAGAATGATCGGCTGAATGAAAGTAGAGATATAAAATACCTGCCAGCATCAACAAAGAACCGATAAATGTATAAATGAAAAATTTGAATGTAACCGCTATGCGTTTGTTTCCTCCCCAGATAGAGCAAAGAAAATAAACAGGAATCAACGCCAGCTCCCAGAAGAAATAAAACAACAATGCATCGCCTGCGAGGAAAACACCCAGTAAACCAGCCTGACTCAATAACATCAGTCCATAAAAGTTATGTGGATTCCTGTATTCATTTTTATAAGTAGCGATGAAGATGATAGGGAAGGATAAGGTACTTAAGAGGCATAACATTTTACCCATGCCATCGGTCATTAATGTAAAGCGGCTGCCAAGATCCGGTAACCATGTTGCATCAAAAGCCAGTTGGCTGGCCGGGAGGAAGAAAATGCCAACCATAGCCATCGCCAATGTAACCAATGCCGATAAAACTGCCCAATTCTTTGCAGTACCCGGTTGCTTCAAAAAAAAGCTTACCAAGCCGGTAACCAGGGGGATCAATATGAGTAAAACAGGGATCATATTCTTTCTTTAACGCTACTAACCTTATTAAAATATTTTTTGTAAAAACTGCATGATGGTTGCATCATTAAACCAGATAAGTATAAATACCACCATGGCCAATACCATCACCAGTATATAGTTGCCTACCTGGCCGCTTTGCAATAATCTAAGCTGACGGGAACCATAGCCCACCAATCTTCCTACGCCATTTACCAAACCATCGATACCGCTCTTCTCCACAATATTTTTAAAAAAGCCGGCAATGGCATTTAACGGGTTTACGATTACCGCATCATAGATTTCATCGATATACCATTTGTTTTCGAGCAGCTTAGATATACCTGCGGTTTCTGCCGTAGTAGCCTGGTATTTTTTATAGCTGTTGATCGTAAACAGAATAACAATAATAATCGCTGCAGTAGAAGCGCCCATCATTACATATTCCTGCGAAGCCGGTAAATGATGCTGCACTGCCAGTTTGGTTGATTCAGCAAAAACAGGTGCAAGGAATTTTTCAAGTCCATGTGCATTCTCTGCAAATACTTCCGGAATACCGATCCATCCCCCCACTACAGAAAGAACCGCTAAAATGATCAACGGGAAAGTCATTTGCCATGGACTTTCCTGTAAATGATGTTCCTGCTCATGTGTGCCGCGGAATTGTCCGATGAAGGTGAGTGTGTATAAACGGAACATATAGAAAGCAGTCATCAGCGCTCCGCCCACGCCTACAAAATAATAGATAGGATTTTTGGCGAAGGCTGCTGTTAAGATTTCATCTTTTGAAAAGAAACCGGAGAATGGGGGAATACCCGCAATGGCTAAGCAGGCCAGCAGGAAAGTGATATGTGTAATGGGCATATACTTTTTCAATCCACCCATTTTACGTATATCCTGTTCGTGGTGCATGGCATGAATAACAGAGCCGGCGCCGAGAAACAATAAAGCCTTAAAGAAAGCATGTGTCATAACATGGAATACGGCGCCGGTATAAGCGCCTACCCCTAATCCCAAAAACATATATCCCAATTGGCTAACGGTTGAATAAGCCAATACTTTTTTAATATCATTTTGCTGTAATGCAATGGTTGCTGCAAAAATCGCGGTGGCTAATCCAACAATGGCCACCAGTGTTTGTGTAGCCGGTGCCATGGTATATAAAATATTACTGCGAGCAATCATATAAATACCGGCAGTAACCATGGTTGCTGCGTGGATCAATGCAGAAACGGGTGTGGGGCCTGCCATTGCATCGGGTAACCATGTATATAATGGTATCTGTGCACTCTTACCCATCGCACCAATAAATAGTAATGTGGTGATGGCAGTAATATCAAAGCCGCTAAGTTGTGCAGTGCGAGCAAATACATCTGTATAAGAGGCAGTGCCTAATTTATAGAGCAGCCAGAAAACAGCCAACAGAAAACCAAGATCGCCAATCCGGTTCATTACAAAAGCTTTCTTGGCGGCATAGTTGTAAGTAGTATTCTTGAACCAGAAACCGATCAGTAAATAAGAACATAAACCTACCCCTTCCCAACCAATAAACATGATCACATAGTTGGCGCCCAATACCAGCAACAGCATAGAGAACACAAACAGGTTCAGGTAAGCAAAATACCGTGCGTAATGCGGAGCTTCCTCTTCATGCATATAAGCAGAAGAATATAAGTGGATAAGAAAACCAATACCGGTAATGATCAATAAAAACAGAGAAGATAACTGATCTATCTGGAAAGCAAACGCGACTGTAAAACTTTCTACATTGATAAAATCGAAAAGGGTAACTACGCTGGCCCCATTAGCCTTTACCTCAAAAAACACCAGCAGGCTGCATACAAATGAAGCCAGGATAGACCCGCTGCCCACTAGAGCGATGATTGATTTAGACAATGCATTTCTACCCAGCCCGTTGATCAGGAACCCAAGCAGGGGAAATAATGGAATTAGATAAACAAGTTTGCTCATATACCCCAAACCCCTAAAGGGGCTTTATTTTTTAATCCAAAGATTAAAACGGTTAAAAAAATATTATTTACAGCACCACCTCAACTCCCCCTTTAGGGGGCTGGGGGGTGACTAGTTTTTAAGCCTGTTCAAAAAGTTAATATCTACCGAATGCGTATTTCTATACATCATTACAATAATGGCCAATCCAACACTTACTTCTGCTGCGGCCACTACCATAATAAAGAATACGAATAATTGTCCCTCAGAGCCCACTGTTGTATTCTGATTTACCGCTGCCGCTGCTGCATAATGCATTTTAGAAAACGCAACCAGCAACAGGTTCACCGCATTCAGCATCAGTTCTACACACATAAACACAATGATCGCGTTACGGCGTGTTAGTACACCAATAATACCGATGCTGAACAGGGCTAAACAGAGATAGATATAATATTGTATTGGCATATACCCCAAACCCCTAAAAGGGCTTTATTTCTGATTCTAATGATCAAAATGATTAAAAAATAATATTTCCATTCCTCCCTTAACTCCCCTTCAGGGGCTGGGGGGTTACTCTTTTTTTCCTATCACTACCGCACCCACCATCGCACTCAAAAACAACACACTGGTAATTTCAAAAGGCACTACAAAATCGCTGAACAAGGCTATACCCAGGTTCTTAATAAGACCAATATTCCCTTCTTTCATCAAAGCCGTTTTACCTGTCATATCATTTGCCTGTTTTACCAGTGATACCAACACTAAAAAGAAACATCCACCGGAAACCACTCCTGCCAGTTTCATCCATAAATGTTTTTGCGGTTCGGTTTCTGTATTCAGGTTCATCAGCATGATCACAAAAAGGAACAATACCATGATAGCACCTGCATAAACAATCATATTTACAATAGCCAGGAATTGTGCATTCAATAATATATAATGCCCGGATATAGCAAAGAACACCGCTATCAACCACAATACACTATGCACCGGGTTCTTGCTCACCAATACCATAACGGCACTGAAAATAGCCAGTGCACTGAGGAAAAAGAATAATATTTCTATCGTACTCATAACTTTAATTAGTAGTCAGTAATGAGTAATGGTAACCGGTTGCCCAATTACTAATTACCCATTATTAATTCGGCGAAGCCGTAGTTGGTTCTGATTTACCACGCGCTTTTTCATAGCCGGCCGGGTCTGTTTTCGGATCAGGAATCAACAGATCGGATTTGCCATATATAAAACTCTTTCGTGAAAAACTTGCCGGAACAAACGTTTCACTGAGATAAATCGCATCTTTTGGGCAGGCCTCTTCACACAATCCGCAAAAAATACAACGCAGCATGTTGATCTCGTACTTAGCTGCGTATTTTTCTTCTCGGTACAGATTTTCTTCGCCGGGTAAACGTTCTGCCGCTTCCATAGTGATGGCTTCTGCGGGACAAGCTACTGCACACAAACCACAAGCGGTACAATTTTCACGTCCTTCCGCGTCACGGTTCAGCACATGCAACCCGCGGAATACCGGGCTGAACGGCCTTTTCTGTTCAGGATAACTGATCGTTGGCTGCTTCTTAAAGATATGGCTGAATGTAATGGCCATACCTTTCAGAATACCGGGCAGGTACAGGCTCTCCATAAAGCTCATCGGCTTACGGCTCACATCTTTCGCTCTGTTGGTTAGTGCTTGCATGGTTATATTTCTGTTTATGCCGGTTTGGTTTTTAGCCTTGGCGGCAAAAATATTTTTATATTGTATCGATACCCATTTTATCCCGCTGCTTCGCAGATTGGCAGATATTATCGAATTTTCTCCGTTAACGACTTACTTCTGCAACCACAATATCACTGCCCCCGTAACCAGCATATTGATCAACGCTAACGGTATCAGTTTCTTCCAGCCAATATTCATCAACTGATCGTAACGGAAACGCGGAACCGTCCAGCGGATCCACATGAATACAAAAATGAATATCGCAATCTTCGTTAATAACGCCAAGATACCCAGTATTGCTGCCAGGTTAGGTGCCAGCGCAGTTTCATCCAGGAAAGGAATATCATACCCGCCAAAGAACAGACAAGCCATCACGGCGCTGCTCATGATCATATTCACATACTCTGCAAACAGGTAGAAACCCAGTTTCATGGATGAGTATTCCTGGTGATATCCAAAGTTCAGCTCATTTTCTGCTTCGGGCAAATCAAACGGTGTTCGGTTACACTCGGCCATTGCACAAATAAAGAATATCAAAAAGCCCAATGGCTGGTAAGCGATATTCCATAAACGGCCATGCTCCATTTGCTGGTCAACAATGGTCTTCAAACTCAATGAGCCGGATAACATTAATACAGCGATCAAAGAAAGTCCCATGGCCAGTTCATAACTGATGGCCTGTGAGGCGCCGCGCAATGCGGCCATCAAAGAGAACTTATTATTCGATGCCCATCCGCCTATCATAATTCCATACACACCCAAACTCACTACACCAAAAATATATAGGATCCCTATATTGATATCTGCTATCTGCAGATCAATGCTCCTGTCAAATAATTCTACATGACTGCTCCAGGGAATAACGGCGCAGGTCATTAAGGCGGCTGTCATTGCCAACCCCGGACCCAATATGAATAAAAATTTATTAGACGTATTCGGAATGATCTCTTCTTTCATGATCAGTTTCAACCCATCTGCAAAAGGTTGCAACAAACCAAAAGGGCCCGCACGGTTGGGGCCTGGCCGGTCTTGCAGAACTGCTGCCACTTTACGTTCTGCAAACGTGGTGTATAAAGCAATACCCAGGCTAGCAAACACGATGATTGCGATGAGTATCAGCTTTTCGATGAGTAAAATCCAGTCAATAGACAGTAGTGTCATGATATATCTTCAATTAATCTTTCTTCGAATTAAAATCGGTTGAATGTGCCGGTCCGTCAATCAAACTCAGTTCAATATTACGTTTGTTCACTTCGCTCTCCGAATGAATATCCATCAATAATTTGGGTTGCCTTCCGCCATGCACTGCAGAGAACGTTTCAGTTGGTATATGCGTTCCGATATTGCCCGCATAATGTCCCGCAGAGATCACCGATTGTCTGCTGATCAATCTTGGTCCTTCTATCACCCAATCGCTTGTTTTTTTCTTTTCGAAACGGCAGGTATTGCAGATCCATGCCGGTTTACCATTTTCTAAGCTTTCGATCTCACCCCATTCATCTTTTCTTCCGGTAACACGGAATACTTCATCACCCCGGTTCCACAAAGTAACTTTTCCGCTGCAGGTTGGGCAATCCCTGTGTGCATCCATCGGTTTCAGGAACCATACACGGTTTTTGAAACGGAAAGTTTTATCAGTTAAAGCGCCTACCGGACAAACATCAATTACGTTTCCGATAAAATCACTTTCTAAACTTTTTTCAATCATGGTTGCGATCTCAGAATGATCGCCTCTGTCAAACACACCATGTTCTCTTTTTGCCGTTAACTGATCAGCTACATATACACAACGATAGCAAAGAATGCAGCGTGTCATGTGTAACTGAATATAAGGGCCGATATCATGTTTCTTAAATGTACGTCTTTGGAATTCATAGCGCGTACCTTCTTTGCCGTGATCATAGCTCAAATCCTGCAGATGACATTCACCGGCCTGGTCGCAGATAGGGCAATCCAGCGGGTGGTTCAGTAATAAAAATTCAACCACACCGGCGCGCGCATCCAATACTTTCGGACTGGTGATATTTTTTACTTCCATTCCATCCATTACCGTGGTACGGCAAGAGGCCACCAGTTTGGGCATGGGGCGCGGATCTTTTTCAGAACCTTTGCTTACTTCTACCAAACAGGTACGGCATTTACCGCCGCTGCCCTGCAATTTGCTGTAATAGCACATGGCAGGCGGCGCTACATCACCGCCGATCTTGCGTGCTGCATTCAGGATGGTGGTCCCGGCCGGCACTTCGATAGTGATGTTGTCGATGGTTACTTTAAATAATGTTTCCATACCCCCTAACCCCCTAAAGGGGGAATTAATTTTTTTTATTTGTTAGAACTACTGGTTATCATTTTCAAATACTACTTATATATTACAACCCATTTCAACTCCCCCTTCAGGGGGTTGGGGGGTTACGCTGGTACATGGATCTGTGCTTCTGCAGCATGGGTTACATGCCACTCAAACTCATCCCTGAAATGTCTAATGGCAGCTGCTACCGGCCATGCGGCGGCATCACCCAACGGACAGATCGTGTTTCCTTCAATCTTTCTTTGTATATCCCACAACAAATCGATATCGCTTGATTTGCCTTGTCCTTTTTCCAAACGGTATAATAATTTTTCCATCCAGCCGGTTCCTTCGCGGCAGGGAGAACACTGTCCGCAACTTTCATGACGGTAGAAACGTGCAAAAGTATAAGTGTTCTTAACTACGCATTGGTCTTCGTCCAACACAATAAAACCACCGGATCCCATCATCGAGCCCGTTGCAAAACCACCATCACTCAAACTTTCATAGTTCATGTATCGGGTTTCGCCTTTGGCGGTTTTTAATAAAAGGTTAGCAGGCAAAATAGGAACGGATGATCCACCAGGGATACAGGCTTTTAAACGTTTGCCGTTTGCTATGCCTCCGCAATATTCATCGCTGTAAATAAATTCTTCTACAGAGATGGTCATATCAATTTCGTATACACCGGGTTTGTTGATATTGCCGCAGGCCGACATCAGTTTGGTTCCGGTAGATTTACCTACGCCGATTTTCGCATATTCTTCGCCACCCATATTGATGATGGGAACTACGGCTGCTAAGGTTTCTACATTATTCACCACGGTTGGCCTTTGCCATACACCCTGAATCGCTGGGAATGGGGGTTTGATCCGTGGATTACCGCGTTTCCCCTCCAGTGATTCGATCAACGCAGTTTCTTCGCCACAGATATATGCACCGGCTCCGCGTTGCACATAGATCTCACAATCAAAACCGGTTCCTAAAATATTTTTTCCTAAAAATGCGTTGGCTTTGGCTTCTTCA
>CAZFKE010000001.1:419451-502414 GCA_964519475.1 uncultured Sediminibacterium sp. | reverse complement strand
TCACCCCCGAGACAAGAGGGCATGTCTGCCAAAAATTTCATCACCCCACAGTATAGAAGAACTAGTGTCATTATTACGTTGACAAGACAATATTAGTATAAAATCTTTATTTATTATAAATAATTCAACAATTTATTTGATAATATAGAATTCGTTCAATATATTTGATACTATACTGAATATTATCTAAAAAATCAAACTAAAATGTCTGGTAAATTAAATCTTGACAAATTGGATCTGCAGATCATCCAGGAAATGATGGAGGATGCTGAGATCTCTTATGCTGATCTGGGCAAGAAACTCTTTGTTTCCGGTGGTACCATCCATGTAAGGATAAAGAAACTGGAAGAGCTGAAGGTAGTTAAAGGTAAAAAATTATCCGTAGATCTCAAATCTTTGGGTTACGATGTAATCGCTTTTATCGGTATCTATCTCGAAAAAAGTTCTTTGTACGATAGCGTGGCCAAAGATCTCAAACGGATACCCCAAATCGTTCGCCTCAATTATACCACGGGTAATTACAGCATGTTTGCCGAGATTGTCTGTAAAGACATACAACAGCTGCGTTTTGTATTGCATGACGAACTACAGAAGATCAAGGGTATTGAACGTACTGAAACCTTTATTTCGCTAGAGGAAAGCCTTGTTCGTAATGTGGTGGTGGCCCCACAGGTAGGATAGGGAATAAATTGTATTTTCATTGTCTATGCCGAACGATTCTTTAAACCTGGTAGATACGATAGCGGTTTTACAAAAAAGATGGAAAACCATCTTTTATTTTGTAATGGCAACGGTAGCTGCCGCCGCTATTACGGTATGCGTCGTACCCAAATATTATAGATCTACCAGCCTCTTGGTATCGGCCAATCCTGCATTGGCTGATAAAGCCAGAATGTTTAACAACCAGGTACAGGGATTGTATTCCTATTTTGGATCGGGCGATGATCTTGACCGAATGAATGCTGTGGCTGATATGGATACCAGCTATAAACAATTGGTGGATGAATTTGGATTGATAGATTATTACAATCTCAAAGATGACAGCCTGCCGCTTCTAAGAAGAAATGCGGTTATGCATTTGCGTAAAGACCTTACGCTGCAAAAAACAGAACAGGCGCAATTAAAAATTACCTGCTGGACAAAAGACAAAGAACTCTCAGCCAAATTAGTGAACCGAATGGTAGCTATTATACAGGAAACAGAAACGGCTATCTGGCAAAAAAATTACCAGCAATCACTTCAACAACTTAACCAGTCTATTGCCCGTAATGAACAGGAATATGCGGCATTGCGGGATACAGTTGCAAAAGCAAGCGGCAGTAGGCATGAACTGGGTATGGCCAAACTGCAGACTTTGCTGGAACAGATTAAACAATACCGCAAAACGGCTGATGAGTTTGCCTTGGCTTCTGCAACGCATCCCCCCGCATTCTATACGATGGAAATGGCTGTGCCGGCTGTCAAAGCAGAAAGACCGGATAAATGGGGGATCATTCTGGCATCTTTGATGCTGGGGTTTGTTTTCAGTTGCATATTGGTATTGGTAAGCGACAGAAAAAAAATGGTTTAATATGACAGCCCCGGTTTTGTCATATCAGCTTAACCGTTTCTTATCTTTTGCCATTTTTCTCACCAGTGGCATTACTGCCATTGTATTCACTGAACCATTTTTATTGCTGATACCTTTTGCCTGGGTACTGATTCCTGTTATTTTTCAATATTCCGTTACAAGAACGGAACAATTGTTCTGGTTGCTGTTACTTACGCTTCCCTTATCAACCGAATTACTTGTTACCCCACAACTGGGTATGGATTTTCCGGATGAACTATTACTGATTGTATTAACAGGTATCAGCATTGTAAAACTGATACACCAACCAAAATGGTTTCCCTCTTCCCTTGCCAGGCATCCTTTGTTCTTTGTATTGGTTATGGATATTCTCTGGATACTGATCACCACTTTTTATGCAGCAGAACCTTTACTGGCGCTAAAATATCTATTGGCAAAAACATGGTATATCATTCCTTTTGTTCTATTGCCACAGATCGTTTTATCTTCAAGAGAACGGATAGGTAAACTGGCTATCTGCCTGTTAGTACCTATGTTATTTGTTGTACTGCAATCATTGGTACGTCATTCATTATATGGATTTTCTTTTAAAGATATAAAGCACATACTGGCTCCATTTTTTCGCAACCATGTTAACTATTCTTCTATGCTGGTTTGTTTATTGCCGGTGGCCTGGTGTATGTGGAAACTGACTCCGGCAGCTAGTCCTAAAAGAAAATGGATCTTATATGGAATATTGATGGGACTGACAGGATTAGTATTTGCCTATTCAAGGGGGGCATGGGTTTCTTTACTGGCGGGTATTGCAGCCGTATGGATTATCCGAAAAAAAATGATGGGTACATTTTTGGTACTGGCTGTTTTAACTGTAATTGTTTCCAATGCCTGGTTGGTGACAGATAAAAACTACTTGCGTTTTGCGCCTGATCATGACAAAACGGTTTTTCATACAGATTTCAGTGAACATATGCTGGCCACGGTTGAGATGAAAGATGTGTCTACAGCTGAACGATTTTATCGCTGGATAGCAGGAGCACGTATGCTGGCGGACAGGCCCATAACCGGTTTTGGCCCGAATGCTTTTTACCCGCATTATCGTCCTTACACCGTTAAACGTTTTGAAACATGGGTAAGCGATAATCAAGAACATTCTACGGTACACAATTATTTTTTATTAACTGCATTGGAGCAGGGTATTATCGGGTTGATACTATTCTGTGTTTTGTATATGGGGATGTTGCTCCATATACAAAGATTGTATCATCAGTTTCAAAGCAGGTTCTATAGATATATTGCTTTAACGGTAGGTATGGTATTGATCATGATTGCTGTGATCAATAGTATGAGTGATATGATTGAAACGGATAAGATAGGAAGTTTGTTTTGGTTGTGTTTGGGGATGCTGGTTTTGCTGGAAACCAAATGTAAAGAAGAGAGCGAACTGCTTGCAGTTTGAATAGGAAACAGGGGAAGATTGTGTCGGTAATTTTTCCGGTTCAATATTCCTTCTTCCATATTGGTATTCCATAGATCTTGCTGCGCACATTTAACGCATCTCTTAATACATTGCCTGGCAGATTAAAAGCCAGAACCAATAACATGATCGCAATACCGGGTACTGGGGCCAGCATAGGATTGTGCGTGATGATGAAATTGTAGTTTTCTTTGATCATCAATCCCCAACTGGGTTACGGAGGTTGCACACCTGCGCCGAGAAAACTTAATCCGGCTTCTATTACAATAGCTGATTTAAAATTTCCGGCTGCGATTACCATTACAGGACCCAGAATATGGGGAAGTATATGTTTGATAATGATTCGAGTGATTGAATAACTCAATGCCCTCGTGGCTTCTATATATTCCATTTCGCGAATAGTGAGTACCTGCCTTCTAACCAATCTTACCAAATTCATCCGCTTGGTTAGGCCAACGGCCATAAATACCTGCCAGAAACTTTTGCCTCATGCAAGCGTGATGGCAAAACCCATCGCAATGTAGGGGTGTTCCATACCCCATTCATCAACCACATGTCGCATTATCCACCCAGCGAAATAAAATAACAAAATAGCGCAAGCAGCAAACTCACAAAAATCAGTATCAATCCAAAACAAGCGCCTTTGTTGGTTACCAAGCGTCTTGTAAATGCTGAAGAATGTAGGGATTGTACCACGCCTGAAATTAAGAAATAATCGGGTTACCGATAAGAAATGCAGATTTACCGAAAAAGCGTTTTTTACATTAAACGTTTGTAGAAAAAGGGTGTCTATTAATTAAATCCAGTTTTATGAAAAGGACATGTTATTTTTTACTGTCACTCGTAGCAATGATCCCCCTCATTATTTACGCCTGGTGGCCCGGAACTGAGGATATCAGATAAACGCCATTCACTATTTTACGGTTCTTCCCTTCCAATGGTAAGTTCCAAATTTCCCCAACCAGCCGGCAATCACCGTATAGCAGATATGGAACGGCTGCATAAACGGAAACCATCGTAATGCATTTGTGTGCTGATAAAACCGGGCAACCGGTATCATCAGGCTCAATTCTATTACTGTTTTTACTGCCAAGAGGATGAGCCAGTTGCTGAAACCATTTTCGATGAATGGGCTGATGACCAATAATCCTAACAGGAAAAAATTCACAGTATAAACGAGTGCCAGTGTCCAGAAGATACTTTTATCACGGTACTTATCTGCCTTACTTGCCCAGCGGATGCGCTGGTTTAAAAAACTTTTCCAATCGGGCATGGGCGCTGTAGTAACAACAGCCTCTTTGCAATTCAGATACCCCAGTTTATCGGGGTATCTCTGTTTGATCTTATACATCAGCAGCATATCATCACCGCTGGCTATCTGGTCAATGCCATGGAATTGACCTACTTCTTCAAACACATCTTTCCGGTAAGCCAGGTTGGCGCCATTGCACATGGAGTGATAACCAGCCGAAACGGCAGCGGCTGTTATGCCCTGCAGGCTCATAAAATCCAGTAGTTGAAAAACGGAGAGAAAAGAATGATCATTGGTAAACATTACCGGCGCTGCTACAAAAACAGGTTGCTCTTTTTGTATATAAGCATCCAGCATAGTTAGCCATTGGCCGGATACCATACAATCGGCATCGGTGGTAACAATCCAGTTTCCCCTACTTTGACTGATAGCCAGCTCGATCGCTTTTTTCTTATAAGCATTAATAATATTGCCCTGAAGGTGATCGGTAAGGTTTAGCAGTCGAAGCTGGCTAAAAGATTGTTGTAGTTTGCGAATAATATTTTCTGTCTGATCGGTTGAATGATCATTGATCACAATCACTTCAAAAAGATCAGATGGATATTCCTGTTCTAATATTGTACGCAAACATTGCTCAATATTTTTCTCTTCATCCCTTGCCGGTATAATTACAGAGAAGCGGGTTTGTGCAATAATTCCATTTTGTATACGGAATAAAGGGAGGCGAAGAAACCACTGCCTGTATATCCATATCAACAAACAATAAGCCGATAACATAACAGCTGTAAACAGGATGACTATCCAATACATAGTGAACAAAGAAAGCTAATATTATTCAACTATAAGTGATGCGATGACTGATGCGTATTTTTCTCTCAGTAACTGGTGGCCGGCTTCTATTTCTTTGATGGCAACCAACCCGTTTGTATTTTTACTGAAATGGGTTCCGTGTTTGGTTAATATCACATTATCGTATCTGCCAAATAACATATTGACGGGAATTTTGTATTTGACGATTGCTTCCTGTAATAATACCAGGTTGGGCCTGAGCTTACCCAGGGTGGTCCAGCGACGGTATAAAGCTGCCCGCTGTTCTTCTCCGTTTAGGTAATAAAGTACAAATTTAAGCATACGCTGATCAATGATACCGGTCTTGCCGGCAAAGTGTATGAGTTGCAACATCCAGAACGGTCGACGCATGAAATAATTGAAAAGCCGGTTGCCCAGGCATGTTTGCGTAGAAAGCCATTGCCATTTGTTCTTATGTAGTCCGTCAGGCGCCAGCACGGTGGTTCTTTTAATCTGATCGGGCATCACCTGCGTTAATTGAAGGGAGATGCGGCCACCCATGCTGTATCCCAGCAGGCTAAAAACTTGCTGCACCGGCCTGATCAAATCAATGATCGCTATTAATTCCCGGGTATTTATGGAAAGCCCTTCCTGCCAGTCTGTTTTGCCATGAAACGGCATGTCTATGGCAATTAGGGTAAAACGGTTCTTTAAAAGGGGTTCCAATAAGGCAAAAGACCCCGCATCTTCTCCATAACCATGAAAACAGAACAGCCATTCTGCCCCCTGCCCAAAGCGGTAATAATGGACGGATGAACTACGCCAGCTGATAAAATGCGATTTCAAAGGCTATTCGTAAATTTTAAGGGTTTATTCTTGGTGATGTCAAAGAAACGAACTTATTTTGAAATTAGTTGCATAACTAACTATATGCCAAACAACCAATTTAGACGAGGAGAATTATACAGTGTGATCAATGGCATGGCATCTACGGCTGTGGCAAGAAGGTTACAGAAGAATTTCAGGCAGGCCGGACTGGAAATAACGATTGAACAATGGAGCGTTTTATACCATTTATGGAAAGAAGATTGTTTGAGCCAGCAGGAGCTCTGTAACCGCACTTTTCGTGATAAACCCAGTATTACACGTTTGATAGATAACCTGGAGAAACAAAAACTAGTAAAACGGATGCCCTCCAAAACAGACAGGCGTATTAACCTGGTTTGTTTAACCGATGCTGCCAAAGAATTGCAGGAGCAAACCATTACGCTTGCCAATCAAACCATGAATGAAGCACTGATAGGCGTTAACAAAGAAGAGATTGAAACAGTTAAGCTGGTGTTTCAGAGAGTGTATGATAATTTGACCTGAGGGGTAAGTTGTCAGTTACAAGAAGCGAGAATCGTGATTGAGGAAAATCCGTTAATCTGTATTGTATTAAATGGCGGATTAACCAATCAGTAAGCGAATAAACTAACAAACCAATAAACCTTCCAATCATGGAAACAACCCAACAAACCACAACGCTGCAGGGCGGCGAATGGTTGATTAAAGAAAGCAACCCCTACGATACTTTCATCCCCGAAGATTTTAATGAGGAGCAAACCATGGTCATGGATATGTGTGCCCAGTTCCTTGATACTGAAATCCTGCCGGTAATTGATCGTATTGATAAAATGGAACCGGGACTGATGCCGTCTTTGCTGCAGAAAGCAGGCGAGCAGGGATTACTGTCTACTTCCTTTCCCGAGCAGTATGGTGGGTTGGGTAAAGACTTTATCACTTCTTCCATTGTGAATGAAGGATTGGGTGGCGGTTATTCTTTTTCGGTTGCTGTGGCTGCCCATACCGGTATCGGTTCTTTACCCATACTGTATTTTGGAACAGAAGCACAGAAAGAAAAGTACATTCCCAAATTGGCCAGTGGTGAGTGGAAAGGGGCATATGGTTTAACAGAACCCAACAGCGGAAGCGATGCATTGGGTGCCAAGAGCACGGCCAAACTGAGTGATGACGGTAAATATTATATCCTTAACGGACAAAAATGCTGGATCACCAATGGTGGTTTTGCGGATGTATATACGGTGTTTGCCAAGATAGATGGCGATAAGTTTACGGGTTTTATCATTGAAAGAGGTTTCGAAGGGTTTACGCAAGGTCCGGAAGAGCATAAGATGGGCATCAAAGGATCGTCTACGGTTCAGTTGTATTTCCAGGATTGTAAAGTGCCTGTTGAAAATGTGTTGGGTGAGATAGGCAAGGGGCATCTGATCGCTTTCAATATCCTGAACATTGGCCGTTTGAAATTATGTGCCGCTGCCCTGGGTGGATCGAAAAGAGCAGCTACCACGTCTATTCAATATGCAAAAACAAGGGAGCAGTTTAAGTTACCAATAGCTAAGTTTGGTGCAATCCGTCATAAGATGGCCGAGATGGCTATTCGTATGTGGGTTTGTGAGAGTGCATTATACCGAACAGCCAAATGGGTAGATAATAAAGAACATGCCTTACTGGGCAGCGGTAAATCCTTTGCAGAAGCACTTTTGGGCGGTGCAGAAGAATATGCTATCGAATGTTCGATGTTAAAAGTATTTGGCAGTGAGGTATTGGATTTTGTGGTGGATGAAGGGGTTCAGATTCATGGCGGTAACGGGTTTAGCGATGAATATCTTATTTCAAAAGCCTATCGCGACAGCCGTATTAACCGTATCTATGAAGGCACGAATGAGATTAACCGCTTACTTACGGTTGACATGATGCTGAAACGTGCCATGAAAGGCAAGCTAGACCTGATGAGTCCGGCCATGGCGGTTCAGAAGGAACTGATGAGTATTCCTGATTTTGGCGCGGAAGAAGAAGGGGCTTTTTCGAAAGACCTGAAGTATATAGCCAATTTCAAAAAAGCCATCCTGATGGTGGCCGGGGCGGCGGTTCAGAAACTGATGATGCAGCTGGACAAAGAGCAGGAGATATTGATGAATATTGCTGATATGGCCATAGAGGTGTACCATGCAGAAAGCGCCCTGTTAAGAGTAATCAAACTGGTGAATACCAAGGGGGAAACGGCTGTAGGCGTGCAAACAGATATGATGCGTACCTATCTCTACGATGCCGCCGACCGGATCAATAAGGCCGGAAAAGATGCCCTGAACAGCTTTTCAGAGGGGGATGAACTTCGTATGATGCATATCGGGCTTAAGCGTTTTACCAAGGTAGAACCCTTTAATACCAAGGATGCCCGCAGAAGGGTCTCCGACCGCCTGCTGGCAGATGATGGGTATCATTTATAAAAAAAAACCGAAAAAAATTATTAACTTTCACAAAGTTTTTTAATATTTGATTCTTGTTTTACGGTTGCTTGCTAAAACAAAGCCTCATTGCTGTAACAGGTAATGAGGTTTTTTTATTTTCAGCCATTACATCCCTTTTATCTTTTTATCTTCAAAGGATGAAATCCCTCAGTTTTATCTGTATGGTGTTGATGACTTTTCAAGCCACTGCACAAAACATACATCCACACTATGTATTGGCCCGGTCAACCGGAAAACTGCCTACGCTTTCTTATGGCCTGGGAGAGGACCGTTTAGGTGGTGCCAAATTGGGTTACCTCGATACGAATATTTTATTGCGCCTGATAGATTCTACCAAAGATATGTATACTGTGCAGTTGTCTAAATACCATACTGCTTATATTGATAAGTCTTATACCAAGCCGGATAGTTTACAAAAAGAGAAACCTTTCTATCTTACCAACTCATACAGCGTAAAAGGTGATTCTGCTTTTGATTATGTGGGCATCAGTATGGAAGAGCATCTGCCGTATAAAAGTTATATGGAAATAAATCCCTCCAAGATTATTGTGGAGATTTTTGGAGTGCAGAGTAATACGAATTGGATAACACAATTAAAATCGTTGAAGGAGATTAAAAACGTGTATTATAATCAGATTGAAGATGATGTGGTACGGGTAACCATTGAATTGCAACACAGGCAGCATTGGGGCTATAGTATTGGGTACAAAGGGAAGAATTTGGTAGTGAAGGTTAAACGACAGCCTGAAAAATTAGATTTTAAATATCTGACCATTGCCATTGATGCCGGCCATGGCGGAACCAATGCAGGAACAGGCGGGGTACATGCCAAATACGAAGAAAAATATTACACATTGCTGTTTGCAAAAGCGTTGGAAAGAGCATTAAAGAAAAAAGGCGTTAAGAAAGTAATCATGACACGCACTACAGATACTACGTTTGACAATAAGGACCGTATTTTATTCCTGCAACAACAGAATCCTGATTTTGCTATCAGCTTGCATTTAAACTCGAGTGATAATGCACAGGTAAAAGGCGTAAGTACTTATTATAAACACATTGGGTTTCGTCCATTAACACAGGCTTTGTTATCCCGCATGCTTGAATTGAAACTGGAAGAATTCGGCAACGTGGGTAATTTCAATTTTGCTTTGAATGCGCCAACGGATTTCCCCAATAGCTTATTGGAGATCGCTTTTTTGAGTAATGAGGATGATGAGCGAAAAATACTGAAAGCACAATTTCAGGAAGATGTGGCAAAGAAAGTGATATTAGCGGTTACAGATTGGTTGAAAGGGGTTAAATAACTTTGGAATGGCCAATTTTGAAATGGTTTATTAAACGTAGATCCCACAAAATGGGCCATTCCAAAATGGTTATGGGTGTTTTATAAACCTTTCGAAAAATTCAATCGTTCTCAACATCTGATCAATCCTTTGCCTATTGTTTCCACTTCTTGTCAATTCATGCGTGCCAGCCGGATGACGAACATACTCCACTGTTCTTCCCAATACCTTTAAACTGCGGTATAACATTTCGCCTTGTATTACACCGGTTCTTAAATCATTTTCTCCGTGGAAGATGATATAGGGCGTATGAATATTGTTTACATAAGTGATAGGAGATTCTCTTTCCAAAATGCTTTTGGTTGCTGTTTCCCAAGGATAGCCGCCGAAATAATTGGGAACTAAACGCCATGCATTTCCCTCCCCAAAGAAGGTTCCTAAGTCATATACACCGCGCTGTGAGCACGCTGCTTTAAAACGTTGGTCATGCCCCACAATCCATGCTACCAGATAGCCTGCATACGATCCACCGGTAACAGCCAGTTTAGACGTATCGATAAAACCATCGGCACCTGCTTTATCGAGATAGGTTAATACATCGTAGGTTGGCCCGGTTCCCCAATCATTTACATTGGCTCTTAAAAAATCGGCACCATATCCGCCAGAGCCACGCGGGTTTCCGTAAACCACCACATATCCTTTGGCTGCATAATACTGGAATTCATGCCACATGGAGGTTTCACCGGGCCCCCACATAGCGCTGGGTCCGCCATGGATATCGAGGATGGTTGGATATTTTTTGCCTGCTTCAAAATTGGCGGGTTTCATAACCCAGTATTCAACGGTTAATCCTTTCTCATTTACAAAACTTTTCTTTTCGGGGAAGCTCAGTTTTTTATTCTTAATCCAATCATAGTTGAAACTGCTGATGCGTTTTGCATTCTTTAACGAAGCATCGCTTGTATATAATTCAAATGGGTTAGCAACTTCGGATTTCACAAAAATGATCGTATTGTTTTTCAGATCAAAACTAACAATGCCTGAATGTACATCGCTTAAAGCTTCTACCTGTTTGGTTTTTACATCTGCTCGGTAAAGGGGTTGCCCGCCATTACTCTGCGCGGAGAAGTAAATATATTTTTCATCATTGCTCCAGGTAATGTTTCCTTTGTTCCTGTCGAAAGGAATGGTGATCATATCTTTACTGCTGCCGTTTAAAGGCATAATGGCCATTGCGGGTACATCTACAAAAGAAGTATTGCCGTATTGAAATGCCAGCCATTTACCTGATGGAGAAAGTTTCGCACTGTTATAGGTTTTGCCTTCTGCGCCCAATATCATTTTCATGTTTCCTCCATCGGCATCGGCTATAAATATTTCGCTTTCGAGTGAACGGTCGGGATGTTGTTTTTCATCTATGTCTCCTGTAATAATTAAATGTTTTCCGTCAGGAGTAAAATCAATACCGTTAAAACGATAGAAGCCGTGTGTTAAAGCAACAGGTTGTGCACCTGGTTCCGTACCGGTTATAAAAAAGTGGTTGAAAGAAATTTCCGAAGTAGTGGTAGACTCTTCCTGAAAATTCAGTTTGTTGATCACTTTGGCTTTTTTATCGGTTGCATTATTCTCGAGATAAGCACGTACTTCATCCCAGTTTCCATCAGGGTCGGCTTTGGCCATATTGGCGTTTAACTGGCTGTTATCATTAAACCCGGGCTTTTCATAAGGCCATTTGGGTACTTCTTTTCCGGGGTTGAGATCGACATCTTTCAGTAATTCCTTTAAAGTAATGCTTGCAGAGAAAACGATCTTTTTTCCATCCGGGCTCCATTTAGGGGCAACGGCACCATATTTATATTTAGTGAGCTGCACAGGCTCGCCTCCGTCAAACGATAACAGGAAGATCTGGGGCTTACCATCTGCTACCCTCACAAATGCCAGTTGTTTGCCATCCGGGCTCCAGGCGGGTTGAGAAGCGCCTTCCCGGTTAGTGAGCTGTTTTGCGGCAGCAGAACCATCTGTGGGTACTATATAGATCTGGTTCGTGTATTTATATTCCCATTTGGTATCGCCATCAGGATCGATATTATTTACGACAAAAGCGGCTTTGCTACCGTCCGGGCTAATGATTACACCACTTAGCTGCTTAATTTTAAGCATATCCGTTACTTTAATCAGGTCGGACTGAGCAAATAAAAGCTGAACCGAGCAAATGGCCAGCAAGAGGAAAAATTTCTTCATAAGTATATGTTTGGGCAGTTAAAATACAAAGAAATGCTATGCACACCGGGGACTAAAGTCCCGAAAAGTAAATTATTTGTGTTTTGTGTCCCTACCAGCATAGTGCAGCAAGGTTAAAACTTTTTGTAAGTGTTAATTGGGTATGAGTTTCCCGTGCATTTTTGCCCTGCTCTGACCTGCTCTGAAGAGAAGGGAGAGAAGGTTGATTTAGATAGGGGCTTTGGGACTTTAGTCCCGGGTGTAAGCTTATTTGTACTTTTGCCCCTAAATTTTTCATATATGAGCTCATTAGTGAAAGAATTCAATGAATACCGTGAAAAAATGAACGAGGTGATCCTAAGCAAGGATAACCTCGTAATGAAACGTCTCTGGAACCTGGATACCAATACCTATGCAGAGGGGGCTTTGGACAAGAAGACCAAGGAAATGTTGGGATTGGTAGCCAGCATGGTTTTGCGATGCGATGACTGTATCAAATACCATCTTGGCAAGAGCCATGAACTGGGGGTAAATACAGAAGAAATGTACGAGATCTTTGCCGTGGCCAATATAGTAGGCGGAACCATTGTGATACCTCATACCCGCAGGGCTGCGGAATATTGGGAAGAACTTATGGGGAATTCATAATTAGTAGTTAGTAATTAGTAATTAATTTGGATATTTGTTGCCGATTTAGATAGTTCAATTGCTAATTATTCACTATTCATTACTAATTATTTAGCCTTTCGCCATGTCAGAAACGTTAACGCAAGCGGCACCGGTTTTAACTGCTAAGGATTTTGCCACCGATCAGGAAGTTCGCTGGTGCCCGGGTTGTGGAGATTATTCTATTCTCGCTCAGGTTCAGAAAGTGATGCCCAGCATTGGTATCCCAAAAGAAAATATCGTGATCATCAGCGGTATCGGCTGCAGCAGTCGTTTCCCGTATTATATGAACACCTATGGCATGCACTCGATCCATGGCCGCGCAACCGCGATTGCCAGCGGTTTGAAAGCTGCCCGTCCTGAACTGAGTGTTTGGATCGTTTCCGGTGATGGCGATAGCCTGAGCATTGGTGGTAATCATACCATCCATCTGCTGAGAAGAAATTTTGATGTGAATATGCTGGTCTTCAATAACCAGATTTATGGATTGACCAAAGGGCAATATTCGCCCACTTCAGAAGTACAGAAAATAACCAAAAGCACGCCTTTTGGAAGTATCGATCATCCGTTTAATCCATTGGCCCTCGCCATGGGAGCAGATGCCAGCTTTATTGCCCGCAGTATGGACCGCGATCCGAAACACCTGCAAAGCATGCTTACCCGTTCTTATCAGCATAAGGGATCCTCTTTCCTGGAAATCTACCAGAACTGCAACATATTTAATGACGGTGCATTTGAGGTCTTTACTGAGAAGGGAACCAAACTGGAAGAAACTTTATTCCTGGAACAGGGTAAACCATTGATTTTTGGGGCACAACAAAATAAAGGAATTAAAATTGAAGGATTGAAGCCGGTAGTGGTTGAACTGGGCAACGGTGTAAGTGCAGACGATCTTTGGATACATGATGAAAGTGATTTTTACAAAGCACAGATACTGATCCGCATGTTCGATGATCCTGCCAAACCTGATGGGCATTACCCGCGTCCGTTTGGTGTATTCTTTGAAACCGACAGGCCTTGTTACGAGGATATTATGACCATGCAGATCGAAGAAACCATTGCCAGTAAAGGCAAAGGCGATCTGGATAAACTGTTGCGTGGCAAGGAAGTTTGGGAAATCATGTAACCGATAGAAAACAGATGTATAAAACCCTTGCGAAAGCAGGGGTTCTTTGTTTGTGATCATACTTTGGCAATCTCATTCCTAATCGCAAACAACACCAGCCCAATCCGCGAAGCCACTTTTATTTTCTCAAATAACATATCCCTGTAACCATCCACGGTTCGGGGGCTGAGGTACATGGCAGCGGCAATTTCTTTATAAGATTTATCGGTACAAAGCCAACGCAGAAATTCTTTTTCCCTGTCGCCCAGTTCATTTACGATGGCCTGCTCACTTTGTTCATTGGGTTGCACGCCTTGCAGTGAGTCAACAATATGCCTGTACAAAACGGTATTGATATAAATGCCCTTGGTCATTACATCATTTAAAGCCTGCCTGAAATCAAGGATCTCAGAATCTTTCAATAAATAGCCCCTTGCCCCATTACGCAGCATTTTTATAATGGAACGTTCATCATTTAGCATGCTGATGGCTATAAACCGGAGATCGGGATAATTAGCAGTTAACCACTGTGCCGTTTCATGACCGTTCATGATGGGCATATTGATGTCCATCAGCACCAGGTCCGGCAGGTTATTGGGATCCAGCCATTCAGATAGTTCCTTGCCATTATTGCCTTCATAAATAACTTTAAAACCCGGAGTGGCATTTACTACCGAGGCGAGACTTTGCCTCATCAGGATATGATCATCAATCATGGCAACCCTAAACATAATTTACATTTTAGTTTTGAGAGAATATGCGAATACATCCACTTATCTGTGGGGACCAATATCCGTTAATATGGAATAACAAGATCGAGTGTTAATACGTAAAAAAATACCGTTAAAACACCCAGTTTTTACGTAGAAGCCGTATTGCGGTATAGTTAGGGGCAGCCTATTTTTATGCCGGATGAGATCAGTTGTGACTAGCTGTTCTATCCATTCAGTTTTCACAGGGGGTTACAAACAAACAGAAGGCGGCACAAGGCCGCCTTTTTGTTTTATGTTCGGTGAACGCGTTACTGCAAGGAACGAAGCAGCCTGAGTTTAGAAATCAAGAGAGCCAACCATTCACAAAGAGTATCCCAAATAGAAGCACCCTATTATTCGAATCACAGGCAGCTTCGCTTATCGCCGTAACGTTCATTGTTATGATTCCTGCAAGGCCTTATCCGCCATATTAAATAAGCGCTTTCTCTTCCATTCAAACCAGGGTTTGGGTGCGGTCTTCTTCATCAGTGTATCAATACTTCTCATTCCGAATAAATTCCATACGCCGCTTAATTTTCCGGTTATAGAAGGTTGTAGGGCGCGGAGGCTCATGGCAAAGCCGCTGTCCAGGTATTCCATGTGGTGCCAGTAACCGGCGGGCATAAATAAGGTATCGCCATGTTCGAGGATCACTTCATACCCAATGGCTTTGGTTAATGCGGGAAATGCATGGTAATCCAGTTTGCTGTTTTCCTTATCATAATAATTACTAAAATCGGCCAGGCTCAACACTTCAAAAGGTTTGCGATAGAGTTTGTATTGTTCTTCATGTGGAAAAAGCAATACCCTTTTTCTGCCGGCAAACTGTGTATGCAGGATATGGCTCACATCAATATCAAAATGCATATGGGTGATGGAGGTTTGTCCGCCCGTAAACAGCATGGGGTATTTTTTTACAAAACCCTTCATCAAATGCTCTGGCCAGGTAAAATCTTTGGTTAGTTCCGGTGCATGATCAAAGATATTGAACAGGAAGATCCGCCAGGCGGCCGGCCCACTGCTGATCATATCAATATATTCACCAAAGGTCTTATAATCATCAGCGGTATTAATGGGCGTGTAAGCATCGCTTTTTACATTATTATACAAACCCACTTGCTGGTTGCCTACCAGCTCTTTAAAATAGGCCCAGTTCCATTTTTCATAAGCAGGCCAGCTTTTGGCCAGGTTCTTTATAATCAGGGGCTTTTTGGGGTAATAAAACTTTTCTCTGAAATCCGAAGGGCTGATATCATCTACCACCTGAATGGGTTGAAGTTGCATGGCTGACTGATTTTGCACAAAAATACAATGAAGCGCCTGTTATTCAAACCCTCAATGGTTAAAGGCTTCTTAAGGTAAGCTTGTGCATTGTTCATAAATTGCAGGATGTTATTGACCATACACCCGGATAATCCCAATGCAAGACATATTAAAACAGTGATCGAATGTTTGCTTGACGGGGGCGTGATCATTTACCCAACCGATACAATTTATGGATTGGGATGTGATATTTTTCAACCCAAAGCCATTGAACGAATTGCCAGGATCAAAAATATTGATCCTGCCAAAGCGCAGCTGAGTTTTGTTTGTTATGATCTGAGTGACCTGAGCAAATACACCAAAAGCATCTCCACACCCTTATACCGGTTACTGAAGAACTACCTGCCTGGCCCCTATACTTTTATCTTACCTGCCAGTAAAGAGGTACCTAAAATATTACACAGTAAAAAAAGCACGATCGGCCTTCGTGTACCGGATAATAATATTGCCCGCACCATTGTACATGAATTGAGCCATCCGTTACTTTCTGCTTCGCTGCCCGGCGAAATGGTAGAAGAATATACAGACCCCGAACTGATGCATGCCAATTTTGAAAAGCTGGTGGACATCGTAATTGACGGCGGTATTGGCGGCATGGTACCTTCTACGGTTGTGGATTGTACAAAGGATACATATGAGGTGATAAGAGAAGGCGCCGGTGTTTGGGAAGAATGAAATGCGTTGGTAAAATAGTGTCTGTTTTAAGCTCTTTAACGAAATTTCAGTTCAGTCTGCGAAGGCAGAATATCATAAGTTTTGCGATGATACTTACATAGCCCGTATTTTTCAATTGCTTTCCTGTGCTGCAAAGTTCCGTACCCTTTATTTTTCTCCCAGCAATACTGAGGGAACTCTTCGTGAAGTTGTTTCATATGGGCATCACGAAATGTTTTGGCCAGTATACTTGCAGCAGCAATATTGGCATACTTGCCATCACCTTTGATTATACAGCGATGCAGTATTTTTTTATAGGGAACAAAACGATTGCCATCGATCAATAATAATTGTGGCTTGGGTTTTAATTGATCAATAGCCAGGTGCATAGCTTTGAAAGAGGCTTTAAGTATATTGATCTTATCGATTTCTTCATTATCAATACTGGCTACCGCCCAACTGATGGCGGAGGATTGAATAATGTTTTTTAAAATGTCTCTGTCTTTTTCTGCCACCTGCTTACTGTCGTTGAGCAGCGGATGATAAAAATCAACCGGTAATATGACGGCTGCTGCAAATACAGGCCCGGCATAACAGCCCCTTCCGGCCTCATCTGCACCGGCTTCTCTCAGTTGGGTTTGGTAACAGGGTTCTAACATGCTGGTAAAGTTGAAACATCAGCGCTATATTTTCTAAATTGATTTGTCAAAATTCAGGCGTGGAGGGTTATATCGGTAACTTTGTTCCCGTTCAGAAACCAAATTCTATGCAAACAACAGAACGCTCTTCGAAACGGGTGGCCACCTGGTTACTAATAGGTGTGGGAATGACGGTGATACAAATTGCGCTGGGTGGTATTACCCGTTTAACCGGAAGCGGACTTTCCATAACCCAATGGGATGTGATCACAGGCTCTCTCCCGCCTTTACATGAACAGCAATGGATGGCCGAGTTTGAGAAGTACCAGCAAACACCACAGTTTCATTTACTCAATTTCGATTTTACGCTGTCTGATTTCAAATTCATTTTTTTCTGGGAATGGTTCCATCGTTTATGGGCAAGAACGATTGGTTTGGTATTTATAATCGGGTTTATTTGGTTACTGGTAAAGAAACATTTTAAAAAAGAAATGGTGCAGCCTTTGCTGGCCTTATTCTTTCTGGGTGCCCTGCAAGGGGCTATCGGCTGGATCATGGTGGCCAGCGGACTAACTGGTGATGCCATATATGTGCAACCCACCAAACTGGCCCTGCATTTTATTTTTGCATTAGGATTATTGTGTTATACCTTCTGGTTTGCCCTGCAATTATTGGTGTTGAAAGAGCAACGCATTCGAAACAGTTTATTGAGAAAATGGAATATCGGCATCCTGCTTTTATTGGTGTTACAATTGCTGTACGGCGCACTGATGGCAGGACATAAAGCCGCTACGGTAGCGCCTACCTGGCCCACCATTAATGGGCAATGGATCCCGGATAAATTAGAAACGGGTCAATCTTTATTTCTTAGCCTGGTTAATAATACCCTACTCATTCATTTTATACATCGTGGGTTGGCATACATATTATGCCTGTTGATTGTGTTGTGGACGATCAGGTTATACAAGGAAAATGGTTCGGTATTGTTTCAAAAAATGCGCTGGTTGCCATTATTGATCGTTTTGTTACAGGTCGTTTTGGGTATTGGCAGTGTGCTTACGAGTACGGGCATCATACCCGGACATTGGGGGGCATTTGAGTGGATGGCGCAATTGCATCAGTTAACAGGGATGCTTTTGTTGTTATCGGTAGTATCGATGCTGTTCATTATCCGGCGAAATTGATTGTCAAATGAATCATCCGCCAACTCGATAACGGGTTCTTCGTGCAGCGGAGGTTTTGAAATTATACTCTTGTTAATATGAAGCAATACCTGATTGGTTTTTGGCGGTCCTTGCCGGTGCAGCTCTTCCTGTTGCACTTTCGGCGTTACCAGGTATTCCTGATCCTTTGGTATATACTTTTTGCCACGGTTGCCGGAAACTTTATGTTCACTTTTGGTGCCAATTCCCTTTTCCTGGCGCCGGAATACTTTGGCGATGTTACGGCGCTTAGCACTGCAATCGTTGGGTTTGCGATTGGAATCTTTTTTATGAGCTGGAATATTACCACCTTCATCCTGCACAGTAAAAATGTATTGTTCCTGGCTACCACCGAGCAGCCTTTTCTAAAATACTGTATTAATAACGCTGTTTTACCATTAGGGTTCCTGATTTTTTATTTTGTAAAAGCAGTAGATTATGCACGCTACCAGGAATTATTCCATGGGATGGAGATCCTTGGGTTGATTGGTGGTTTCACCGGTGGTATGGTTCTTTCGGTATCTGTATCGTTTATGTATTTTTTCGGAGCCGATAAGACAATTTTTTATACCATGGGTACCATAATTAAACAGGCCAATTCAGATTATGATGTAGCGGTCCAAAAAACAAAACTACCCGAACCCAAAACAGAATTAAAAGTAGATTGGTTCTTAAGCGCCCGATTTCATTTACGGAAGCCAAGGGATGTACGTCATTACAGCGATGATTTTTTAAATGCTATTTTTAAGCGGCACCATGTAGCGGCAGTAATTGCCATAACCCTGGCATTTGTTTTCCTGATACTTGTTGGATATACATCAGACGCCAAACTGTTTCAATTACCAGCGGCGGCAAGCATTACTGTTTTCTTTGCCATTTTAATGGCTGTGGCCGGTGCAATCTCTTTATTTCTGCGAACATGGAGTATTCCTTTGATGGTTATTATTTATATTATCCTGAATATACTTTACCAGAAAGAGGTTGTGGATCCGCGCAGTAAAGCCTTCGGACTAAATTATACTAATAAAAACGAACGCCCTGAGTACAGCCGCAAAAGTATCAATGCATTAGCCAGCCAAAAAAATATAGAAGACGATAAGAAATATTTTCTCGAAGTATTGAATAAATGGAAGGCCAGGCAAACAGAAGAACGACCGGTTTTATACATTATCAATACCAGTGGCGGCGGATCCAGAAGCGCGGCTTTTACAATGAATGCGTTACAAAGATTGGATAGTATTTTTGATGGCCGGTTAATGCAGAAAACCTTTCTAATGAATGGCGCTTCCGGTGGTATGCTGGGGGCAGCCTATTTCAGGGAATTGTATTATCAGAAACAAAATGGAGCCAGAATTAACCTGCAGGATAAACAGTATACGGCCAATATCTCGCGTGACCTGCTTAACCCTTTATTTTCATCTTTTGTTTCCAGAGATATGATCGGGCCTGTACAGAAGTTTGAAAGGAATGGTTTTGAATATGCGAAAGACCGGGGCTATGCTTTTGAACAGAAACTGAATGAAAATATAAACGGCGTATTATCCAGGTCATTAAAAGAATATGCAGCTCCTGAAGCCAATGCAGAAATCCCTACCATGTTATTTAATTCTGTGATTACACGCGACGGAAGAAAGATGATCATTGGCACGCATCCTATGCGTTTCTTGATGAGGCCCGAAGCAGACAGCACCAAGATCATGCAGGTTGATCCCGATGCTGTTGATTTTAATTCTTTCTTTAACAAACAGGATGCCATGCATGTGAATATACTTTCTGCTTTACGTATGAATGCCACTTTTCCTTATGTATTGCCTAATGTATGGCTGCCAACTAACCCTATTATCGATGTAATGGATGCGGGGTTACGCGATAATTTTGGACAGGAAGGCTGTCTTCGTTTTATCAGTGTATTTAAAGAATGGCTGGAACTGAATACCCGTAAAGTAGTGCTGCTGCAGATACGCGACCGCAGTCTGGGCGATTGGGATAAACCTTATGAAAGCAATAACCTCATCAGCCTGATGACAAAACCTTTTTTGTTATTGCAGAATAACTGGTTCAAATTCCAGGATTATTATCAGCATGACCAGCTGGAGTTTTTATCAGATACCTATGGCCCGGATTTTTACCGGGTATGTTTTCAGTATGTGCCTTCTAAAAATGATGCACCTGCCAGTTTAAGTTTTCACTTAACGGCTTCTGAGAAAAGAGATATTGGGCTGGCTTTAGATAATCCTGCCAACAAAGAGCAATTTGCAAGGTTGAAGAAACTCATGCAATAATGAAAAATATGGGAAGGTTTGATTTATGCCTGTATCAATTCAAAACATCCTTTCAGAATCTCGATCTCAAATTCTTCTGCTGTTTCCCTGGGCTCGCCATCAATATGTAAGGGTGCATACTTCAGGTTTTTAATGGTAAGTGCGGTGGTTTGAAAGTAGAGGATGTTTTTCTGGCTCATCGATTCTACCAGTTCCTGCAGTTTATTATTGCTGCGGATGTGTTTCAACATTACAAAAGGAAGTTTGGCCTTATTCATTTTCTGAACGATCACAATATCCAGCAAACCATCATGCAGGTTGGCCTGTGGGGCAATGGTAAAATTATTGCCAAACTGGTTGCTGTTGGCAATACTGATAAAAAAAGCATCTGTAAAAAAAGAAAATCCGTCGATGATTACTTCAAACTGGTAGGGATGGGCTTTAAAAAAATTGACAATACTTTGTTGTGTATAGGTAAGTAAACCCCGGGAAGCTTTTGTTGCAAAATCGTGCGCTACCTGTGCATCAAACCCAATACCGCTTAACATACAGGCATATTGGTGGTTAACCAGGAAGGCGTCTACTTTTTTTGATTTGCCGGCAAAGATCATAGCTAATGCCTGTTGGGGTTTGGTGGGAATGCCCGCCGATCTTGCCAGTCCGTTACCGGAACCCATGGGAATAATACCAAACCGGATAGTTACACCCCTTAAAGCACCGGTAACCTGATTAACGGTACCATCGCCGCCGGTCATGACTATGTCTGTGATCTTTTCGCGGATAATCTTGTCTTTCAGCCAATCATAATCACCATCTGCATTGGTATGCATAATTTCAAAAGGGATGTCCTGCGCAGTCGTTTCCCTTTCGATCAGCTTCTTTATAGCTTCTTTTTTGGAAGTGCCGGAGATGGGGTTAACGAGGTAAATTATTTTTCTATCACTCATCACTATATACCTATGTGTTTACGAAAGCGGGCAAGTTACTGTTTTATCATTCATCAGAAATCACAAAACAGATCATACTCAAATCAGGGTAATCCGTGATTACCATTTGATTAATGCACTTGCCCAGGTAAAGCCACTCCCAAATGCGGCCAGGCAAACCAGGTCGCCCTCTTTGATCTTTCCTTTCTCCCAGGCTTCACACAAAGCTATGGGAACCGATGCTGCTGTAGTATTACCGTATTGCTGAATATTGTTATACACCTGCTCATCACTCAAGTTTAATTTGTGCTGCACAAACTGACTGATGCGCAGGTTGGCCTGATGGGGGATCAGCATACTGATATCAGACGATTGGTAGCCATTGGCCCCGAGCGCCTCCATAATTACTTCCGGAAATTTTACAACTGCTTTCTTAAATACAGATTGCCCATCCATATAAGGGAAATTTTGTGCATGGTCGATCATCGCATGGCTCATAAACATATTCGCTATCGGCGCATCATCAAAATCGGCATAGTTTTGCGTGCCCCAATGATTGGCATGGGTACCCGGATTATACATGGCAAGTATCTCGGCCGATTCGCCATCGCTATGTAAATGGGTACTTAAGATACCTCGGTTTGTATCTTCGGAAGGCTGTAAAACAACAGCACCGGATCCATCGCCAAAGATCACAGAAATATTTCTACCCCTTGTTGTCATATCCAAACCAAATGAGTGTTTCTCACTTCCCACCACCAATATATTTTTATACATACCGGTTTTGATAAACTGATCGGCCACACTCAATGCATATAAAAAACCACTGCACTGGTTACGTACATCCAAAGCTCCCACTTCTTTCATTTTGAGCGCACGTTGCAGCATAACACCACAACCCGGAAAATAATAGTCAGGAGAGAGAGTGGCAAACACAATAAAATCAATATCCTGTGGGGTGGTTCCTGCGCGTTCAATGGCTATTTTGGCCGATTCAACAGCCATGGTTGTGGTAGTTTCTTCTGTTCGATGAGCGTAACGGCGTTCTTTAATGCCTGTTCTTTCCTGTATCCACTCATCATTCGTGTCCATGTATTGGGTAAGGTCCTGGTTGGTTACCACATTTTTGGGCACATACATCCCAATACCGGCAATTCTGCTTCGGGGCATAAGCAAGCGTTTTAGTGTTAGAGAAGGGTGAAGGTAAGTAAAGTTGGGGGTTTGGGCGTGTAAGTCTGGAGTTAGGAATTAGGAGTCTGGAGTAACTAAGTATAAAATATTTTTATTCCTGACTCCTAACTCCAGACTTAACCGGCATTAGGTGAAGTATTTCTTTCATAAATCCCGCTGCATCTTTTTCTACAGAAATAATATCCTTCGATTGAATAGGCGATGCCAATACATGATTACCTGCTTCCGGGACAGGGATCATTTTTTTTAGTGAGTCGGGCGTGCTCAACCGGGTAAACATATCTTTCATCGCAGATACTTTTACAACCTTGTCCTGGTGCGCTTCGTCTTTATAATAATACAATACCAGTGTGGGCTGTTTTATTTTCGAAAAATTGGCATTGGTCATGCTTGTCTCTAATAATTCTTCCAGTTGCACCGTAGCTTCCAGGCGGTAGGTATGGTTCCAGTATTGATTGTATTGGGGCGTATTATTGCCGGCGGTATTTAACCTGGACCCTTTTACCAGGCGGGCAATCTGCAATCCCCATGGGTTATTTAATAACCAGGCATTGGGATCGTTGATGGCAATATTGGGAGATAATAAAATCAGACCCGCCACATCAGCATAAGCAGCGGCAAGTTGCAAAGCCAGAGTACCGCCAGTTGATGTGCCCATTAAAATTACTTTTTCTCCTAACTGTTTGCCGATGGCATAGGCTTCTTTGGCAGATTCCCAGAGATTGTCTGCGGTCATATAAGCCAGTGCGTCGGTCGTATCTACGCCATGTTGTGATAACCGGGAGAGATAAAGATTGCATCCAAATTGTTTGGCGAGGTTTCTGTGTACAGGATTGCCTTCTTCCTGGCTGGCACTAAAACCATGCAGGTAAACAATTGCATAGTCTGTTTTTTGTTTGGCAGTATCATTGGCCCAAACAATACGGGCTTCGTTATTGGGTTTGAGTTTGTGTTGTGATTCCTTTTGGGATACATACGTTTCAAGAGCGTCGGCTTCAGTTGGAACAGAAGGAATCACCTGGTCAAAGGCAGGTGTGGCCGGGTGTGAGCCAAACAGGTAAACAATGACCAGTACCAGTAATATGGCAAGCAATCTTATTAAAAAACGCATAGCAATAGCTTTGTTTAAAACTACTGATTATTTTTAGCCAGGGATTGCCGTCCTGTAAATAGGGCTGTTTTTTTTTTCGTGTTGACAAAATTTTACACAAGAAAATATGTTTACTTCCTGCCATACCAGGCCCATGCGATTAACATAGGG
This sequence comes from uncultured Sediminibacterium sp., assembly GCA_964519475.1. Classification (GTDB taxonomy): domain Bacteria; phylum Bacteroidota; class Bacteroidia; order Chitinophagales; family Chitinophagaceae; genus Sediminibacterium. The sequence continues at coordinate 478,533 of CAZFKE010000001.1, read as the reverse complement.
TGTATAATGATTAATCTTCCCCAGCCCAGCCATGGCGGAACACAAAGTATATCAGGTATACAACTGCCTATCTGTATAAAGTAAATATGTGCCGTAATAAAAGCGAGTAACATCAGAATAATTCCCATCGCAGCCCATTTTCTTGTGGCGGGGAAAAATAGACAGATGCCCAATATGATCTCAGCAATACCTGCAGCCGTATTGATCAATGTATGCCAGGGAAGATAGGGAGGGATGAATGCATCATAAAAATGAGGGTTACGAAAATGATTACTGCCTGCAAAGACATAGAATGCAGTTTGCAAGCAGAGAAGAATTCTTTTCATTAGTTAATGTAGCTTTTTGTCATAGAAGATACAGATTCTTTCTGTGTTGACCTGTGTCTTCTGTGGTTATTCATCCAATCAAAAAATCCATCATCCGCAAATCCGTTAATTTATTTATATTCGGTATGCCCAAAACAACTGATATGACTGCCAATCAACGATTCCTTGCTCTGGATGTATTCCGCGGACTCACCATCTGTTTAATGATCATTGTAAACACTCCCGGTGATGGCTCACTAACTTTTGCCCCGCTGCATCATGCACACTGGCATGGTTTTACACCTACGGATCTTGTATTCCCTTCATTCTTGTTTGCAGTAGGCAATGCTATGAGTTTTGTAATGCGCAAATGGGAGCAGAAAACAAGTGCAGAAGTATTAGGTAAGATATTCAAACGCACAGCGCTGATCTTTTTATTAGGATTCCTCATGTACTGGTTCCCTTTCTTAACTAATGAAGACGGACATTGGGGTTTATCACCTATCTCTCATACAAGGATCCTGGGTGTATTGCAACGCATTGCCCTTTGTTATTGTTTTGCATCACTGATTACCTATTTCCTGAAAAGAAAAATGGTGATCGTGATCAGTATCGGATTACTGTTATTGTATTGGGGACTGTGTTTCTGGTACGGCGATCCGAATGATCCATTGAGTTTATTGGGGAACGCTGGATTAAAATTGGATCTCTGGCTGATGGGTGAAGACCATCTCTATCATGGCGAAGGAGTGGCATTTGACCCCGAAGGCTGGTTAAGCACATTACCCGCTATTGTGAATGTTACTGCTGGCTATCTTGTGGGGATACATGTACAGAAAAACGGCAAGAGCTATGAAGGTATTACCAAACTTATTCTTGCCGGTTTTGCATTGATCGTGATCGCTTATTTCTGGAACTTTATCTTCCCCATCAACAAAAAATTATGGACCAGCTCGTTTGTATTGCAAACCGTAGGACTGGATTGTATGATCCTCGGTGCTGTTATCTACCTCATCGATATGCAGCATAAGACCAGATGGACAGGCTTTTTTGAAGTGGTGGGAAAGAACCCACTGGCCATATATCTTCTGTCGGAATTATTGGTAACGGTATTCCATATGATTCATGTGGGCAATGAGAGTTTATTCACTTGGATCTATCAAAATATCTTTAATCATGCAGGTGATTACTGGAGCTCCTTACTTTTTGCAGTTAGTTATATGTTATTATGCTGGAGTGTTGGTTACTGGATGGATAAGAAGAAGATCTATCTAAGGGTTTGAGGTTTGGGGTTTGTTGCTGACCTTTATTCTTTATTGATAACGCCTTTGTGTCTTTGCCCTCGTCTTTGTGCAAAGGCGCAAAGGCGAATTTTTTAGGGCAAGCCCATTCCCAGCCCCCACCCAAACTCCAAACCGCTGTGAAACAGCCCCTTATGTCATATTTCTGTTAACTCTTTGCCCTCCGGCTGTAAAGCCGTACCTTCGCAGCCTTAAAAAACTACATGGAAATAAGAAATATTGCCATTATCGCACACGTTGACCATGGCAAAACAACATTGGTAGACAGGATTTTACAAACTACCAAAGTATTCAGGGATAACCAGGAGACTGGCGAGTTGATCATGGACAGCAACGATCTGGAAAGAGAGCGTGGTATTACCATCTTCAGTAAGAATGCGGCTGTTATTTACAAAGACTATAAAATCAATGTAATTGATACACCCGGCCACAGTGATTTTGGCGGTGAAGTAGAGCGCGTACTAAAAATGGCCGACGGGGTTATTTTGCTGGTAGATGCCTTTGAAGGCCCTATGCCACAAACCCGTTTTGTATTACAGAAAGCCTTACACCTGAACCTGCACCCGATCGTTGTGATCAATAAAGTGGATAAACCTAACTGTCGCCCGGATGAAGTGCACGATGCGGTTTTCGAACTTTTCTTTAACCTGGATGCTACTGAAGAACAGCTGAATTTCCCTACTTTTTACGGCAGCGGAAAGAATGGCTGGTTCAACGACAGCTTAACACAAACAGAAGATATCCTTCCGTTAATGGATGGTATTATTAAATATGTACCGGCTCCCAAAGTAAATGAAGGGTTCCTGCAAATGCAGATCACTTCATTGGATTACTCCTCTTTCCTGGGCCGTATTGCCATTGGTAAAGTACACCGCGGGGTGATTAAGGAAAACCAATCCATCGGTCTTGTACAAGCAGACGGTACCGTGAAAAAGAGCCGTGTAAAAGAATTGTATGTATTTGAAGGAATGGGTAAACGTAAAGTAACCGAAGTAATTGCCGGTGACCTTTGCGCAGTTGTGGGATTGGATGATTTTAATATTGGTGATACCATTGCAGATATTGATAATCCCGAAGGGTTACCAATCATCAGCGTGGATGAACCCACCATGAGTATGACCTTCAGTATCAACAACTCGCCTTTCTTTGGTAAGGATGGTAAATTTGTAACCTCTCGTCACCTGCGCGACCGTTTGATGAAGGAAACGGAAAAAAACCTTGCCTTACGCGTAGAAGATACAGACAGTGCAGATAGCTTTCTGGTATTCGGACGTGGTATTCTCCACCTGGGTATTCTTGTTGAGACTATGCGCCGCGAAGGATATGAGTTAACGGTGGGTAACCCGCAGGTATTGGTAAAAACCATTGACGGTAAAAAACATGAACCTTATGAAAACCTGGTAGTAGATGTTCCTGCTGATTTCAGCGGAAAGGTGATCGACCTGGTTACCCAGCGTAAAGGGGAAATGCAGATCATGGAAAGCAAAGGGGAAATGCAGCACCTTGAATTTGAAATTCCTTCAAGGGGACTGATCGGTTTGCGTTCACAGATGTTAACGAATACAGCGGGTGAAGCGGTTATGGCGCACCGCTTTATTGATTATAAACCCTGGAAAGGCCCGATCCCGGGAAGAAGCAATGGTGTGTTGATTGCTAAGTTTGGCGGAACCACTACCGCTTACTCCATTGATAAACTGCAGGACAGGGGAAGTTTCTTTGTGGATCCGGGAGATGAGGTATATGTAGGCCAGGTGATTGCCGAGCATATTAAGCCAGGCGATTTATTGGTGAATGCGGTGGAAATGAAAAAACTGACCAACCACCGTGCCAGCGGTAGCGATGATGCGGTAAGGATCGTTCCTAAATTACAATTCACACTGGAAGAATGTATGGAATACATTCAGCAGGATGAGTGTATTGAGGTAACGCCGAAAAACATTCGTATGCGTAAAGTGGTGTTGAACGAAGACGACAGAAAGAAGAGCAGTAAGAGTATGCAGAGTGAAGCCGTGGGCGGATAAGCTTATCTTCTCAAAATAAATTCAGAGTCATCCTGCTTAACCGCGGGATGGCTTTTTTCTTGTCCGGTATTTTGCAACAGGTTATTCGTGCTGCAATTATCTCCATCACAACAAGGCAGTGCATTGGTAAAGCAAACCGGGCACTGGTAATGGCCATGCACATGTAGCAGCTGAACAGCGTGGCCGCAGAATAAACAGGTTTGGGTTTGCATAGGATGAAATTAGGGGTCTCATCTCAAAATAAAACAGCCTCTTTTCAACAGGCTGTGCATTGCGCCTGATTTCTCTTTTCAGTAATCAAAACTTATGGCAACGCCGCAGCGCCTTTGCCCCTTTGTGTGAAATGTATCTCTATATATTATAAACAAAAAAACACCGCTCTTAATTTTAAGAGCGGTGCGATAATAATGGTTTTCGTTTCAGCGAAAATTAGCTTTTGCTAACGATCACATCTTCGTAAGTACGTGTTTTGATGTTGATATCGAATTTCTCTTTCAGAGATTCTTTACCATCTTCAATCACGAAAGTGAGTTTGCTTACTTCTGATTTAGGCAATTTGAAAGTTTTGTCAAATTGCTTGTCACCATAGTAACCTTTAAACAACTGCTCACCATTCTCGTCAAGCACTACCAGGTTAAAAGTATTACCTGATGGGTTGCTATATTTAACGTTGAAGGTTAACTGGTTGTACTTGTCAACTCCGGTGTACTTAACTTCTACTTTGCTTGCGTCAACAAAAGAATAAGGTTTGTTATTAGAAGCAGGGGTAGCAGCATTGGCAGAAAGAAACATTGCCGCTACTAACAGGTTGCCAAAGAAAAACCTTTTTGCGATTGTCTGGATAGATTGCATTTTCATAAAAAATTGTTTTAACGATTAAAAAATATGATTACTGAACTTAATGAACATAATACGGCCTACAGGGCTCGCAAAAGAAATTTTACATGGTAATAAGCAGTCAGAAGAATAATACAGGTACCGTAGCGGTGTAATGAATGGGTAGATTCAAATTTAGATGTACATCAAAAACCCGTATGTATAACCTTAATACCCGAATTTAAGAAAGGTAACCCGGCATTCGATATTAACCTAATGTTAGGTAGTTAGTTAACTAACGTTAGTTTTTATAATAGGCATTTATATAAAAATATTTAATGAAACATACAGGGATAGGTTGAGAAAAAGGCAGATAGTTATTCGAAAACCAATTGTCTTTACTTTTCTTTTATGATCCTATGTGTTTTAAAAAGATTGCTTTACACGGGCTTATTCAATGTTTGCCAGAGAAGATCTTTTAATTCTGTAAGGCCCTTGTTTGTAAGAGAAGAAATAAATAAATGCGGAATATCTTTTGGTAATTCTTTACTGATGGCTTCTTTCAATTCATCATCCAGCATATCGCTTTTACTGATGGCAATGATAAAGTCTTTCTGCAGCATTTCGGGATTGTATTTTTCGAGTTCATTGCGCAGTATCTCAAATTCTTTTCCATGATCTGCACTATCGGCAGGAAGTAAAAAAAGTAAGATAGAATTTCTTTCGATGTGGCGTAAGAAACGATGGCCCAAACCTTTTCCTTCTGCGGCTCCTTCAATAATGCCCGGAAGATCGGCAATACAGAATGATTGCTGATCACGATACTCAACCATTCCCAATTGGGGGATGAGGGTAGTAAAAGCATAATTCGCAATCTTCGGTTTGGCAGCGGTAATCACAGATAACAAAGTAGATTTACCTGCATTGGGAAAACCAACCAGCCCTACATCTGCCAATACTTTTAATTCGAGGTTCTTCCAGCCTTCAGTACCTTCTTCACCGGGTTGTGAATGTTCGGGTACCTGGTTAGTGGGTGTGGCAAAATTGCTGTTGCCCAGTCCGCCGCGGCCACCTTTGAGCCAGATCACTTCCTGCCCTTCTTCCAGTATCTCAACTTCTTTATTACCCGTTTCTTCATCGCGGGCAACTGTACCAAGCGGCACATCTATATAAATATCTTTTCCGTCCCTGCCCGTACAATTGTTCTTGCTGCCGTTCTCGCCATTTTCGGCCAGTACATTCTTGAAATATCGGAGGTGTAATAAGGTCCAGAGGTTGCTGTTGCCCCGGAGGATGATATGTCCGCCACGGCCGCCATCACCACCATCGGGTCCGCCCATGGCTGTAAGTTTGTTACGCATAAAATGGGTAACACCAGCGCCGCCATGACCACTGCGGGCAAAAATGCGGATATAATCTATAAAATTGTTTCTTTCTGACACGAATAACAAGAATTAGCTGCAAATGTACGCCATTGTTACTTGTTGTTGTTTTTTCCTGATGGATTCCAGGTGTGATACACAGCAGATTGTGAGGAGAGGCTGGTCGAAATTTCTCTTACTGGATCGGCTTCTTTCCAGTTAACTTTCATTTCAGCAGGTAAGGATTGGTATAGTTTGGTGCCTTCTGTTTTCCAGGCCATCATTTTATCACTCACTTCTTTTATTTTTTTTGCGGGATTTCCAACGATAAGGCTACGTTTTTCAAAGATCTCATCGGCTTTGATAAAACTAAGGGCACCTACAATACATTCATCGCCCAATTGTACATTATCCATGATCACGCTGTTCATGCCTACAAGACAATTCTTTCCGATGGAGGCACCATGAATGATGGCGCCATGACCAATATGTGCACCCTCTTTCAAAATAACGGTAACACCGGGGAACATATGAATGGTGCAGTTTTCCTGCACATTGCAACCGTCTTCAATAATGATTCTGCCCCAATCGCCACGGATAGCAGCACCGGGGCCAATGTATACATTTTTACCGATGACTACATTACCGGTAACCGCAGCTTGTGGATGAACAAAAGCAGATTCGTGTATAACAGGAGTCCAATCTTTGAATGAATAAATCATAAAAGAAGATACATGTATGCGGTTTTCTCGCCGCAGATCCCGTCGATTTTTTTCTATGCTAATCTGTGAACCTGTGGCGATTTTGAATCATTATCTGAAATCAAACCAAACACTTCCACTCATATTGTCAACCGGTGCGTTCTTCTGGCTTTGCGGCCCCATGGTTTGAGCACTTTTAAATTTGGTGCCGATGGGCGGAATACCATTCATCAAACCCAGGTTGCCGTCGGGGAAAGCCGGATTAACAAATGGATTGAATTTTGTTTTTTGTTTTTCAGGTTTGCCGATCTGTAAATATGTTCCGGGTTGTGTAAAATAAATTGTGAAAGGAGAAACGCTGTTTTCTATTCTTGCCCAATACATATTTGCGTGATAGCCTTTGAATTCAGGATAGTTGAATGTTTCGCCTGTGATGGTGTTATTATATTTTTTATACCAAACATCTGTTACCGCACCTTTTAAGCGGTTCTTCCAAATATGGTAAGGCCCATCGCCCAGCCATTTCATTCCAGTTGTTTTTGATTCGTCTATATTGAATGTAATGCCATAAAAATCTGCCGAATCTTTTTGCGAGTAACTGTATTCCAGTTTTACCAACGGAGTTGCGCCAAAAATCCATTTTACGTTTAAACGATTTTTTCCTGTAAAGGATATTGCTATCACATGTGTATTTCCATCAACCCCTTTTACATCTCCATACGTGAATTGGTCAAGATTAAGATTTTCTGAAGCAAATACCGGCCCGTTTCCGAAAGGGATTCTTTTGCCGTCTTTTTCGATACTCTCTAATAACCCTGTAACTGTATTGAAATGGTATGCGATATCATTCTGCAAAATGGAATACCGGTTACCTTCTTTCTCTGTTATCCTGTCTGAATGATTTGCACTCTTTTTTAACCCGGCTAACATATCTTTTGGATAAGTATTGGCCGGCGTAATCAAAGGCCAGGCCCATTGGCAGAGTAAACGGCCGTAGACATCCGTTGCAGTAAATTGCAGGGCATCCGCTCTTGTCCAGTCTGATGGCAAGTTCAATGCAAGCGAACCTTTTTTACCCGGAGCCAATTCTATGGATGCTTTGCCTGATGCAAGTATTGTATGGCCTGTTTTATTTTCTGACGGCAAAGCATAATGGATCAGTTGCCAGGCAAATTTGCAGGAGGAAAGATCTGTGTAGTGATAATTATTTTCAATAGCTAAGTGGATGGAACCTTTTTTATCAAAAGCCGGTTTGCTTACCTGCACCGGCGACCATAATTCTTTAATGGTATAAAAACTTCCTTCTTTCTCGCGATGCGGCCCGGTAATACCATCCGGTGCATTATTTCCGTAAGTATCAATGCTATCGTGCTGGTCTTTTCTTACGATGCCTTCATCAGACAAAACCCATAGAAAACCACCGGCATGCCGTGGATTTTTACGCATCAGGTTCCAGTAATCTTCCAAACCTGCACCGTGGCCGCCGTCGTATAAGCCATGGATCATTTCTGTATGGAGCAGGATATCATTTTTTTCTGCCGCCTTTTCTATATAACTGTAATCGGGATAATGTTTGGTATCTACATTATTAAAATTATTCCAGGGATGTAAAACCGTTCTTTTCTGCGGATCGTACAAATCATATTGATCATCGAGGTCTGTATTCCATCCGCCTTCATTACCATTGTCCCAGAAAATAATGGAAGGGTGATTGACATCCCTTACCACCAGTTCCTTCACCAATTTTTTGCCAACCGCTGTCGCATATTTTTTTTGCCAGCCGGTTAATTCATCCAGCACGAATAAGCCAAGTGAATCGCAGAGATCGAGAAATTCAACATCGGGTGGATAATGCGACATGCGCACTGCATTCATGTTCATATCCTTCATCAGACCGATATCCATTAAGTGAACGGCACGGCTTAGTGTTCTGCCGCTCTCGGGCCAGAAACTATGCCGGTCAACGCCTTTGAGTACCACTTTGGTATTGTTCACATAAATTCCGTCGCCTTTTCTTACTTCAATGGTTCTGAATCCAAAGCGTTGTTGTATGGTATGAACTACTTTGTTGTTACGTATGATACTGAGTTCTGCTGTATACAGCCTGGGAAATTCAGGATTCCAGGTTTGTGGTTTTGTGAAGGATTGTGTAAGGGAAATTTTATCTGTCGTATTATCAACCTTTGCCGAGAAGGGAAGGCTGATTTTTTCACCTGTTAATGATTTTACCTGGGCCATTAACAGATCGCCTTTTTCGAGATGTTCAGCATACACATCCATATTAAACTTGCCATCAGCTTTTGCATCAATAGCGACTCTTTCAATAAAAGTTTGTGGCAGTATTTTTAAATAGACCGGGCGGTAAATTCCCCCAAAAACCCAGAAATCACCTTCCCGTTCTGCACGGTTTACAGAACTATCGGCACTCATCTTACTTACATCAACTTCCAGGATATTATTGCCGGATGGTTTTAGCAAGCTTGTAACGTTATACGCAAATTCATAAAATCCACCCTGATGTATGGGTCCAACCTGCTTACCGTTTATTTTTATTTCGGCATCAGTCATAACGCCGGCAAATACCAGTTCGATCTGTTTGTTGCTCCAGGTTTTTTCTGTGGCAAACTGGTATTTGTATAAACCATGTTCATCATGTTTGTTTTTTTCATGGCCATAGTTGTAACCACCAAAGCCTTTAAGCTCCCAGTTGGAGGGAACGGGGATCTTTGTCCAGCTGCCAGATTTGGCGCCTTTGGTACAAAAGAAATCCCAGTTAACGGTATGGTCCTTATCTGTTCCGGATAAATATTTGATGAGGGTTTGCTGGGCAGTTACATAACTAACGGATAGTAATAAAAACAGAATGATTTTGCAGGATCTCATGGCGGCAATTTGGGAATGAAAATCTTTGTTTGCTAATATACTGAAATCTTTGTGTGTGCTGATGGAATGCCCACTTAGAAAGTTCAGGCTGTGTTTGCGTTCCAGCCGTTCTAACTGATCAGGGCTTTGCCCGTTCTGAAGCAGGTGCCTTTAAAATGCGCTACCGCCTCATTGTGCTGGTTAGTGATGGTAATCTGATAAAGGCCGGTACTTCTGCCGTTATGGATCTCTTTTGCTTCTGCAGTAAGTATGTCGCCAGGATGGGTTGGTTTGGTAAAGTTGATAGAAGTATCGAGCGCTACGGATAAGTTGTTTCGGTTATTACAGGCAAAAGCAAAAGCACTGTCTGCCAGGGAAAAGGCAATACCTCCATGAACGATGCCAAATCCATTCAGCATCTCGTTCCTTACGGTCATTTGAATTTTGCTATGACCTTCTTTGATTTCTAAAATACGGATACCCAACCATTGTGAGAATTGATCGTGCTCCATCATATGGTTGACTACTTTTTGGGCAAACAGGTCATTATCGGTCATGGTTATTCTCCTTTAAAATTGGGTAAACGTTTTTCAAGGAAAGCCTGTATGCCTTCTGTGAAATCGGCTGTGGCAGCGGCTTTTTGCTGGTAGCTGTCTTCTAGTGATAATTGTTCTTCCAGCGTATTCGTGGCTGATTGGTTGAGTGTGTGTTTGATATAGGCTAATGCTTTGGTAGGCATTTGCGATAGAGTAATAGCGATCTTTTTGCTTTCTTCAGCAAATACCTCATCACTGAAAACTTTGTAGAGCATACCCATTTGTAAAGCATCATTTGCAGACACTTTATCGCCCAGCATCATTAAAGCGCTGGCTCTTTGGAAACCGATCAGTCTCGGCAAATAAAATGTGCCACCACTATCCGGTATCAAACCAATTTTTGAAAATGCCTGTATAAAAGAAGATGATTGTGTTGCCACAACAATATCACACGACAAGGCAATATTGGCGCCTGCACCGGCTGCAACGCCATTTATTGCGGCTAGAACCGGTTTTGGCATATTGCGGATTCTTGTGATAATCGGATTATAGTGTTCACTTAATATTTTCTGCATGCCGGGGCCATTGGGATCTGCTACTTCTGCGAGGTCTTGTCCGGCGCAGAAACCTTTACCTGCACCGGTGATGAGCACACAACGAATGGTAGGAACGGATGCACATTCATCCAGCCTGGATTGAAGCAGCAAAGCCATCTCTCGGTTAAAGGAATTGAGTTTATCGGGACGGTTGAGCGTGATGGTAGCTATACCTTTTTCTATATTGAAGAGAATGGAAGACATGAATAATTGAAGTTAAATGGAGTTAAAAAGTTACATGGGTTACAGCAGGTAAAGAAAGTAAATATGTATTTGTTTTATGTATCTTTTATTTTTTAACCATTCGTATTTATACCTAATGACACTTGAAATAATCAAACGGTTCCTTACAATCCATACATTTATACAAAGCTTTGCAGGCAGTACTTCCAAATTGCGAAACGAGTTCTGTATGAAACGAATTGCATAAAGGACATTGAATCGCTTCTTCCTGTTGAAATAAATCGGGGGTACAAACCGCTTGTTTGTATTGGGGCGCTGCAATGCCGTAAGCTTTTAGTTTCTCTTTTCCCTGCTCACTCATCCAGTCGGTAGTCCAGGCAGGGGATAATACCTGTTCAATTTTAACATCAATGAAACCTGCTTGCAGTAAGGCTATCCGCATATTCATACTCATAACATCCATGGCGGGGCAGCCGGTATAAGTGGGTGTTACGGAAAGTACAAGCCCGGATGCCCGGCCTCCTGCAGGAGAAGGCATGGTAACCGTTATATCTCTTACGATACCTAAATCTATTACAGAGAGTACCGGTACTTCCGGATCCGAAACGGTTTCAAGAATGCCTAATACTGCTTTCTTAATCTCCTCGCGAGTTTGATCTGTAGTGATATGTTTGTTTGTTATTTCCATATTAACGGCCCATTCAGGGTTTGGTGGTTGGCTTACCAATTTGAGTTCGGATAGGCCCTTTGTAAGAACTGCATCTCTGCCAAAATAAATCCCAGGTTTTCTGTATGTCTTCCTTCTTTACCGCCCGACTGCATCCAAATATTACCGGGCAACGGCAAAGTAGCTTCTTCACATACCGCACTTACTTTTTTCTCCCAGTCTATCTTTAGGGTAGATAAGTCAACACCATATCCTTCACTCAAAGCCTGGAGTTCATAGCCGGTAGCTAAAAACAAATCTCCGGTATACGGCCATATTTCATCTATTGCCTGCAGCATTCTTTTTTTACTCTCATCTGTTCCATCTCCTAACCGGATAACCCACTCGCTGCTCCAGCGTAAGTGATAGGTAACTTCTTTTAAAGATTTTTCTGCAATGGCTGCAAGCTGTTTATTGCTGCTGTTTTGCAATTGCTGGTATAAGAAATATTGGTAGGCACTAAACAAGAATTGACGTAAAATGGTTTGTGCCCAATCGCCATTCGGAAGTTCAACCAATAAATTATTTTTGAAATCGATGGCATCACGCAGGTATGCTAAGGAGTCTTCTGTTGCATTGTTGTCCGTTAACTGTGCGGCGTACTGGTAAAAATTTCTGGCCTGGCCAATCATGTCGAGTGCAATATTAGTAATCGCAATATCCTGCTCCAACACCGGCCCATGCCCGCACCATTCACTATTACGATGGCCAATGATTAATGCATTGTCTGCCAAGTGTAAAGTATAGTCAATTAAATTTTTCTTCTCCATAATCATTCCCCCTTCAGGGGGTTAGGGGGGTGGGTCACATATGTTTCACTTCATCCGGAAGATCATAAAAAGTAGGATACCTGTATATTTTATCATTTGCCGGATCATACAGAGATGCGGCATCTGTTGGATTGCTGGCATGAACATATTTGCTTTCTACTGCCCATATACTTATGCCTTCCATTCTTCGGGTATATACATCCCTTGCATTTTCAATGGCCATTTGTGCATCCACTGCATGCAGGCTGCCTACATGTTTATGATCGAGGCCCTGTTTGCTGCGGATGAAGATTTCCCAAAGAGGCCATTCGCCTCCTGCCCCTGAAGGGCTGTTATCGTGTTCGCCAGTGTTCATATTGTCTGATTGAAAATGAAGTATCTGTTATGCTGCTTTTGTTGCCGACCTGTTTTTTCTTTTCTCTGCATAGGCCGATGCAGCTTCTCTTACCCAGGCACCTTCTTCCCATGCTTTTTTCCGGGTTTCCAAACGCTCTTTATTACAGGGGCCATTGCCTTGTACCACCTGCCAGAATTCATCCCAGTTGATCTTGCCAAAATTATAATGGCCGGTAGCTTCATTCCATCTCAGTTCTTTATCGGGAATGGTTAAGCCTAATATCTTTACCTGCTCTGCACATATATCAATAAATTTCTGGCGTAGCTCATCATTGGTAAAACGCTTGATTTTCCATTTCATGCTTTGCATGGTATTAGGGCTTTCATCGTCCTTTGGCCCGAACATCATTACACTGGGCCACCACCAGCGGTTAAGGGCATCCTGTGCCATTCTTTTCTGTGCTTCGGTACCTTTGCTAAGGGTGAGTAATATTTCGAACCCCTGTCGCTGATGAAAACTTTCTTCTTTGCAAACACGCACCATAGCCCTTGCATAGGGACCAAAACTGTTTCTGCAAAGCGGCACCTGGTTCATGATGGCTGCTCCGTCTACCAACCAGCCGATAGCACCCATATCGGCCCAGCTAAGGGTTGGGTAATTGAAGATGGATGAATATTTGGCTTTACCGCTATGCAGTTGTTCATACATTTCATCGCGGGTAATACCCAGGGTTTCGGCTGCAGAATATAAGTACAAGCCATGGCCCGCTTCGTCCTGAACTTTTGCTATCAAAATAGCTTTGCGGCGAAGGCTGGGGGCACGGGTTATCCAGTTGCCCTCGGGTAACATGCCCACTATTTCGCTATGGGCATGCTGACTGATTTGCCTGATCAGGGTTTGACGATATTTTTCCGGCATCCAGTCTTTCGGCTCAATGCGGATCTCTTTATCGATCTTGTCCTGGAAAATCTCTTCAAAACTTTTTTCCATATACGGGTATGATGGTCCAAAAATAAGAAAAGAAAATTGACGCTAACGAATGTTAGTCTATGGTTTATGAAAAAACTTTACTATCGTTAGCCTGTATAACCTGAGAATGCTAATATACTGTTAGTGATTAAACAGTTCAGTTACTCTTTTTTTCTTCGTTCTTCTCTTATTGAAATCTTCTAAGTCCTTAATAAGAGAAGAACGAAGAAAAAAAGAGCGTGTTTTTATATTTGGGAACTCGAATAATTTCTGAAATGAGATTAGCGAACAGAATTATTTTATATCAAAATCTACCACTACTTTCTCTGTTCTGGGGTGCGACTGGCAGGTCAAAATAAATCCCCGTTCTATTTCTTCAGGTTCTAATCCGTAGTTCACGTCCATATTCACTTTGCCTTCTACCAGTTTGGCGCGGCAGGTACAGCATACACCGGCTTTGCAGGCATACGGCAGATCGGCTCCATGCTTAAGTGCGGCATCTAAAATGGCATCGCCTTCAAAACCCAGGTCAAAACCAAAACTGATACCATCTAGTTTGATCGTAACCTTACTTTTCAGTTCGGTTTTTACGGAGGGCTCGGGGTTTACGACTGACGGTTTACTGATGCCGGTTGTTGTAAATAACTCAAAATGAATTTTCTTCTTATCAACGCCCGATTGTTCCAGCTGTTCTTTAACCGAGAAGATCATATTGTCCGGGCCGCACAAAAAGAAAGCATCGGTGTTTTTTATATCGATGGTTTTTTCAGAAAGGGCCGCACATTTTTCTGCATCAATTCGGCCGAAATGGATTGCAGCATCTGTTTTTTCCCTTGATAAAATATAGACTACCCGAAAGCGGTTCATATACAGGTTCTTCAAGCCTTCGAGTTCCTCTTTAAAAATAATGGAGTGACGGTTTCGGTTTCCATAGACGAGTGTGAATGTACTTTTTGTTTCTGTACGCAGAGTAGTTTTGATGATGGAGAGCAAAGGGGTAATGCCACTGCCCGATGCAAATCCAATATATTTTTTTGATTGTTGCGGATCGAGTTCTGTGAAAAATTTTCCGAGTGGCGGCATTCCTTCCAATATATCGCCTTTCTGTAACTGCTTATGGGCATACGTAGAAAAAATACCTCCGTCTACTTTTTTTACGGCAACACGTAATTCATTATCCAGCGGGCTGCTGCAGATAGAGTAGGACCTCCGTACATCTTCGCCGTTAATGGTTGTGCGAAGTGTGATGTATTGCCCTTGTGTATACTGAAAAACTTCCGTTAAGTTCTCAGGAACCGTTAATGCAATAGACACGCAATCCGCAGTTTCCTTTCTGATATCTGCCACAACTAACTTCTGAAAATGAATAGACATAGTAAACAATATAACTCCCCTTTCAGGGGGCTGGGGGTTATTTATTGATTAACCCACCCACTAAAATTGTGATCATATTTGCTTCCAGCTCCTCAGCACTGATCTTTTGTGTAGACCGGTGCCAGCTTTCAATACCGCTGATGGCGTGGAGCATGATTAGTACGGCTGTGGGGGCATCAATTTTTTTGATCTCTTTATTACGGATACCGTTTTCAATGATCGCTGCAAAACGTTTGCGATAGATGCGCCGTTGGTTTTGAAAATTAGATAAATAAGGATCGGCCAGGTGTTTCCATTCACGGTCGCTTACATATACTTCTTCATAATGGTTGATGATCTCGTTGATATGGAAACGAAGAAGTTTCTCTACTTTTTCAATAGAACTGATCGGTTCTGTTTCGATCTCATCAATCTTATGCATAAAACGATTGGCTACGCTGAAGCAGATCTCGTGCAGCAATTCCGTTTTCGATTTGATGTGGTTATAAAGACTGGCAGCTTCCACACCTACGGATTCGGCAAGGTCGCGCATGCTGGCCGCTTTAAAACCTTTCTCGCGGAAAAGCGTGGCTGCTTTGGTTACAATAACATCTTTACGGGAAACGTTCTTGTCTGTTTTTATTCTGGCCATGGTACGAAGATATTATAGCTAACGTGTGTTAGCAAGTAATTTGCCTTAAAATTCTTGTTTCGTTAGTATTTTATATTAACGGATGAATCAATCAGTCAACCCATCCGTTAATCCGCAATCCCCTAATTCGCTAATTATACCCTAATTTCGCCCACCGATCATAAAACCTATTATTATGTCTTTAGTTGTTGTAGGATCCATGGCTTTTGATGCCATTGAAACCCCATTTGGTAAGAGCGATAAGATCGTTGGCGGTGCCGGTACCTATATTGCCTGGTGCGCCACCAATTTTACCCCCGTTAAACAGATCTCTGTTGTGGGTGGCGATTTTCCGCAGGAAGAACTGGATGCATTGGCCCATCGTAAGGTAAGCCTTGAAGGCGTGCAGATCAAAAAAGATGAAAAGACATTTTTCTGGAGCGGCCGCTACCATATGGATATGAATACCCGCGATACGCTGGAAACACAATTGAATGTACTGGCTGATTTTAAACCGGTTGTTCCGGAAAGCTACCAGGATTGCGAGTACCTGATGTTAGGTAACCTGGCTCCTGCTGTACAGAGCAGCGTGATTGCACAACTGAAAAAACGCCCGAAACTAATCGTTATGGATACGATGAATTTCTGGATGGAGATAGCCATGGATGATCTGAAGAAGACCATTTCCATGGTAGATGTATTGATGGTGAATGATAGTGAAGCCAGACAATTGAGCGGCGATTTTTCGCTGGTGCGTGCTGCTGCTACCATTATGAAGATGGGGCCTAAATTCCTGATCATTAAGAAAGGGGAGCATGGGGCATTATTGTTTCATGATAATAAAGTGTTCTTTGCCCCTGCATTGCCATTGGAAGAGGTATTTGATCCCACCGGTGCAGGTGATACGTTTGCCGGCGGGTTTATCGGCCATATCGCCAGAACAAACGATATCTCTTTTGAAAACATGAAAACAGGCATTATTGTAGGAAGCGCCATGGCTTCTTTCTGTGTGGAGAAATTTGGTACGGAGCGTTTACGCAGTATTACGAAAAACGATATCAGCATAAGGCTGGATGAGTTTGTACAGCTGGTTAATTTTGATATTAAATTGGTATAAACAGAACGGTATTCGTCATTGAAACCTAACAACAGTTAGTGCTTCAATAAAAAATAGTTTTGGTATTCCTGATGCTTACTGATATTTTTGCATAGCAATGATGACAATAAAACATACAAAACGTATTAAGAAACCTCTCTAACGGGAAGTGCTGATCGTTTGTGTATGATTGAATATACTTAGAAGCCTTCCCGAACCGGGAAGGCTTTTTGTTTGCTCCCAACCGGGCGCTAAAAAGGGTAAATGAATATTACATAACAAAGCGTATTTATTATTAACCATAAAATAAAATACTCCCGTTAGGGAGATGGAGGGTAAACCAAAATGAAAGTAGCTGTTGTAGGTGCCACCGGATTGGTAGGTACCAAAATGTTGCAGGTATTGGCAGAACGCAATTTCCCGGTAACGGAATTGATTCCTGTTGCTTCTGAAAGATCGGTAGGTAAGGAAGTAATCTTCAAGGGAAAGAAATACAAAGTAGTGAGCATGGATGATGGAATTGCCGCCAAACCTGCCGTGGCTATCTTTTCTGCCGGCGGCAGTACTTCATTGGAATGGGCCCCCAAATTTGCAGAAGCGGGTATCCGTGTTATTGATAACTCTTCTGCATGGCGGATGGACCCGACTAAAAAATTAGTAGTGCCGGAAGTAAATGCTTCTGTGTTAACCAAAGAAGATCTGATCATTGCCAACCCTAATTGTTCAACCATTCAGATGGTAGTGGCCTTGCAGCCTTTGCATACCAAATACAAGATTAAAAGGATTGTGGTAAGTACTTACCAGAGTGTAACCGGTACCGGTAAAAAAGCGGTTGACCAGTTATTTAATGAACGGAAAGGTGTGGAAGGAGAGATGGCATATAAATATGCCATAGACCTGAACGTAATTCCACAGATTGATGTGTTCCTGGATAATGGTTACACCAAAGAAGAGATGAAAATGGTGAAAGAAACCAATAAGATCATGCAGGATGATTCGATCCGGGTAACAGCCACTACGGTTCGTATCCCGGTTGTGGGCGGGCATAGCGAGAGTGTGAACGTTGAATTTGAAAATGATTTTGACCTGGCTGAACTGAAAGACCTGTTAAGCAAAGCACCGGGTGTAATTGTTCAGGACGATCCTGCCGCACAATTGTATCCCATGCCTTTATGGGCACATGAGAAAGACGAGGTTTTTGTAGGCCGTTTGCGCAGAGACGAAACCCAACCCAATACCCTGAATATGTGGATTGTTAGCGATAATCTTCGCAAAGGAGCCGCTACCAACGCAGTGCAGATTGCAGAATACCTGATGGAAAAAGGCATTATATAAACAAGTAGTTTTTGAGTGAGTAGGGAGTGCCGGTGTCGTTTGATGCCGGCACTTTTTCTTGAGCCGTGAATGGTCAATGGTGAATGGGAGATTCCAAACATTTATTGACCATTCACAAAAAACACTCATGTCTGACGGCTCTCGATAGCCTACCTTTGTATAGCGCTCATGAAACTCCTCTCTCCCGCTCAGCTACGTCAATGGGATGATTTCACGATCAAAACAGAACCCATTGCCTCCATCGACTTAATGGAAAGAGCAGCCATTGCCTGTTTAGCATGGATGAATGAGAAAGGTTACGAACACCGTTCCATCAAAATATTTTGTGGCAAAGGGAATAACGGCGGCGATGGGTTGGCAATTGCACGGTTATTAATACAGCAAGGAATTCATCCAACGATATATATACTCGAATTCGGTAAAACCGGCACGGATGATTTTCAAAAAAATCTTCAACGGCTTCATAAACTCACAAGGGATATACACTTTTTGCAGGCAAAAGAATTCTTTCCCGTGATCAGGGAAAATGAATGGGTCATTGATGCGTTATTCGGCGTTGGCCTTAATCGCCCTTTGCAATCTTTAAGTGAAGAGCTGGTAAAGCATATCAATCAATCAAAAGCAACCATCATTTCTATTGATGTGCCCAGCGGCATGTTTGTTGACGAGGCTTGTAAAGATCATACAGTAATCCATGCCGATCATACACTAACCTTTCAACAATGGAAACGCTGTTTCCTCATGGCAGAAAACGCAGTGGCATTTGGAGAGATAGATGTATTGGATATTGGCCTGAACAACAGCTTTCCTGCAACCGTTGATACGGTTTTTACAATCATTCCGCAAGCACTTGTGCGATCACTGATGAAAAGCAGAAAACCTTTTTCACATAAAGGAACCTATGGGCATGCTTTACTCTTAGCCGGTAACAAAGGAAAAGTAGGCGCTGCTCTATTAGCTGCCAAAGCCTGTTTACGCAGCGGGGCAGGGATGCTTACCGTAAATATTCCCAAAGCTGTTTCGTCTCTTTTATATGTTTCCTTGCCGGAAGCCATGGTAATGGCAAGGGAAGAAAATATTTCATTCCTAAATGCGTATAAAAGTATCGGGATTGGCCCGGGCTTTGGTTTCGGTTCAAATTCTGTAAAGATTTTTTCGCATATACTTACCCATTATTCCAATTCATTATTGATAGATGCTGACGCATTAACCATTCTTTCTTCACACAAAGACTGGTTGGAAAATATTCCTGCAGGATCTATTTTAACACCACACCCCAAAGAATTTGACAGGGTATTTGGTGATTGCAGTAGTGATTTTGAACGGGCAGATAAAGCGATTGAGTTATCTAAACAATATCCTTTCACCATCATCTTAAAAGGACATTATACATTGATTGCTGCTAATGGAAAAGGATGGTATAATACAAGCGGTAATGCGGGGCTGGCGAAAGCCGGTTCCGGCGATACGCTTTCCGGGATACTTACGGCTTTGCTGGCCCAGCAATATTCTTCTACAGATGCGGCTATGATTGGTGTACACCTGCATGGCCTGGCAGCCGATATAGCATTGAAAAAACAATCAGAAGAAAGTTTATTGGCAACTGATGTGATCGATTGTATTGGCGAAGCGTTTCGGGAACTTCATTCCTGAAAGCGTGAAGTGAATCGTGAATAATGATCTTGATTAACGCCTCACAATTCTCACTCCCTCAACGCTTTATTCAAAAATAGGATCAAGGGTTGTAGCGTTTCAAATGCAGTTACAATTTTCTTCGCAAGGTCCTTGCTTATCAGGTCTGCATCCGTTATCGGGGCAGTGGTTATCCAGCATTTAAGTTTTATGTATTCAATAGCAGGATTATCTTTTTCATAGCCCTTAGGCTCGCGGCTCAGAGACATGCCTTCAGCTTTTTCCAGATCGCTATAATAAGCAGCAAATTTTTTATTCCTGATGATCTTACTGAACTCATTCCAGGAATAATCGATCTCCTGCCTTATCTTTTTCAGGATCTCCGGGTCTGTCATATACTTTCCGCCACCCACAAAACTGTTACCGCCCGGCTCGAAATGAAAATAATAACCTGCCAGATCTGATTTCTTTCCGCCCTGTACAATACTTGCGCCCATATTGGTTTTATAAGGTGCTTTATTCTTGCTGAAACGAACATCGCGGTTTATCCGGAACAGGCAGTCTTTTGACGTTAAGGCAGCAATCGTTGGATCCTTTTTACCAAGCTCTCCTATAACCGTATTGATTAATGAAGCAAAATCTTCTTTTGCCAATTCGTATGATTTTCGGTTCTTATCAAACCATTCTTTGGTATTATTCTTTTTGAGGTCTTTTAAGAATTTGAGTGTGGAGGGTTGTAACATATTTTATTTTATTGACCGATTAATTGTAAGAACTCATCTTCTGAAATGATTTTAACTGTATTGATCTTTTTGGCTTTTTCTAATTTACTTCCCGCATCTTCTCCCACCACTAAATAATTCAGTTTGGCACTTACGCCACTCACAATTACTCCACCCTCTGCTTCTGCCATCGCTTCGGCATCACTACGTTTTAGTTTGGCCAAGGTTCCGGTAAATAGAAAAGTCTGCCCGGTTAAAGCACCTGCGGCTACTGCATCTTTTTTCTCGTTCCTCAATTGCAAGCCGTGTTTGCCCAATTGTTCCAGCATGTGGATGTTCTGTTCGTTCTGGAAAAACTGGTGAATGCTTTTGGCCACTTTCACGCCTACATCTTCCAGTAATAACAATTCTTCTTCTGTCTTGTTCCGGAAGTCTAATATGTTTTCTACTGAATTGGCTAAGGTTTTTGCTGTGGTCTCGCCCACAAAGCGGATACCCAGGCCATAGATCAAACGATGAAGCGGTTGTTGCTTGGATGCTTCAATAGCCGCTTTCAGGTTGTCCAGGCTTTTTTTACCAAAGCCTTCTAATTCGCCAATTTGTTCATAAGCCAATTTGTAAATACCCGGAATATCTTTTAACAATCCCAGTTCATAAAATTTGCGAACATTGGCTTCCCCAAAACTTTTGATATCCATCGCATCCTTACTTACAAAATGGATCATCTTCTCTACCACCTGCGCTTCACATTCTATGTTGATACAACGCCAAACCGCTTCTATTTCTTCTTTAAATAATTCACTTTTACAAACAGGGCATTCTTTCGGGAAAAAGATATCCTGTTCTGTTCCGTTACGCAATTCAGGTAATGATTTTACGATCTGTGGTATTACATCTCCCGCACGTTCTATTAAAACACTATCACCGATCTTCAGGTCCTTCTCTTTAATATATTCTTCATTGTGAACAGAAATACTGGAAACCGTTACCCCGCCAAGATATACCGGATCCAGCTTTGCCACCGGTGTTACTGCCCCTGTTCTTCCTACCTGGAATTCAACAGCCCTTAATCGAGTAGTTGCCTGTCTTGCTTTAAACTTAAAGGCAATGGCCCAGCGGGGATGATGAGATGTCATACCCAACTGATCCTGCAAAGCAATATCATTCACTTTCACCACCATACCATCTATTTCATAAGGAAGGGTATCGCGGCCTGCTTCAAAATCCAGGCAATAATCGATTACCGGCTGAATCCCTTTTACAACCCTTTTCTCTTTTTGCGGTGAGCGGAAACCGAGATTCCAGAGAAGTTCGAGAGAACCGGAGTGAGAAGAAAGAAGTTTGAGGTTTGGGGTTTGGGATTTGGAGTTGTCTTCTTTGATGAAATAACTTACATGATATAAGAATGCATCTAAATTCCTTTGCGCTACTTCTTTCGGATCTTTCATCCGTAAGCTGCCTGATGCGGCATTTCTTGGATTGGCCAGGGGAGATAGGCCTTGTGCGGTTAACTGGGCATTGTATTTTTCAAACGACTGCTTGCTCATGATGATCTCGCCACGGATCTCTATCTGTTTAATACCATATGTAGAAAAAGCAGCCGCAAGTGGTATAGAACGAATCTGTTTAATATTGGTAGTAATATCTTCACCTTCTACACCATCGCCACGTGTAGTAGCCCTGGTTAGCAGATCGTTTTCATAGATGAGCGAGATACTGGCTCCGTCAAATTTGGGTTCGATACAGTATTCAATTTCTTCTATGCCACTAAGCTCGCGGGCCTTCCTGTCAAAATCTGTCAGGTCATCAGCATTATAACTATTGTCCAGGCTCAGCATAGGTACCAGATGCTGCACTGTAATAAAATTCTGGTTAAGACTGCTGCCCACACGCTGTGTAGGCGAGTCGGGAGTTATCAGTTCCGGCTTTGCCTGTTCGGTTCTTTGTAAGAGCTTATATAAAATATCGTATTCATAATCGGATACCAGCGGCTCACTCAATACATAGTAACGATATTCATGAAAGCGCAGTACATCTCTCAGAGACGCAATATTATCTTTGGTAAGGGTGGATGATGCATCCCTTGCCTGTGATAAAAAATCGGTTGACTGTTGTTGTAATATTTGTATCTGCCTACTACTGTACATAGAAAAAAATTACCCGATAAAGTTAAGTGCTTAGCACATCATATGGAAAGCGGCCCGAAAATTATCTGCACAACTCCGAAACTTTGTATCTTTCCAGCCACCCGGATACGGGCTTTGTATCCGGGCATTTGTTCAAAAACTACCAATGACAAAAAAGCAAATTACTCCTGTTCTGCATGAGCCACACCTGATAAAGGATGCTGTGGAGCTCGTGAGGTCTTACCCAAGAGTTCCACTTACGGTAGACTGTGCCATCTTTGGATTTGAAGAAAATAAACTCAAGATACTGCTCATTAAAAGCGACCTTGAAGTATTTGAAGACAGGCTTTCGCTTTTGGGAGATATGGTGCGTGATAATGAAGAACTGGATGATGCAGCGTACCGGATATTGAAAGAAAGAACAGGTATGAATGATGTATTCCTGGATCAGGTTCGTGCCTTCGGTCATCCCAACCGCCACCCGGGTGGCAGGGTTATTACGATTGCGTATTGTTCTTTGCTGAATATTAACCACCATGAATTAAAGATCCACGATAATGACCTTAACTGGCATTCTGTATCTGCACTAAAAGAAATGGCTTTCGATCATAAAGAGATCGTTGATTCCTGCTATGCCTGGTTGCAGAAAAGGATACAGGAACATCCGCTCGGGTTTAATTTATTACCTGAGAAATTTTCTCTACGTGAATTGCAAAACCTTTACGAAGCTATTTTAGGGGTAACGCTCGACCGCCGTAATTTCCGCAAAAAATTTGCGTCTATGGACTTGTTAATTGATATTGATGAGATGGAACAGGATGTGCCGCACAGACCGGGTAAATTGTATAAGTTTAATTTTGAGAAATACGAAAAGAGTAAACGTAAATGGGTGGGGATTGATTTTTAGCAAAGGGCAGGTTCGTAAGTTAGTAATAATATTTATGCTGAACCGGAAGGTATTGTGTCTTCACAATACCTCAGTAATCAATATCCTGCTGCTTATGCTGAATACAGGAACGATATATAACCCAACCAAATTTTAGCAATTCTCCCCCTCAACCACTACTTTTACCGAATAACGATGCTGATATGCTACACTCCATGACGGGTTACGGAAGGGCCGAACAAACATTAGCTGATAAAACTTATCTGGTAGAAGTGCGTTCCCTAAACGGAAAGCAGTTTGATCTTCGACTGAATATTCCTGCTTTGTTAAAACCATTTGAGTTTGAAGTAAGGAGCGCATTGAATGAAGGGTTGCAACGCGGCAGTGTGGAATGTAATATCAATATCAAACAGAACGGAGCCAGTAAACCCGTATCAATCAATACCGATCTTGCGAAAGCCTATTTTGAACCCGTTGCGCAATTGGCAGCTGAATTAAACCTGCAAACAGGCGATATTCTCAGTACCATTCTGAAACTGCCTGATGTGATCACTCCTTCAACAGAAATGCTCACAGATGATGAATGGAAATTTTTTGAGAAGGTTTTGAAAGAAGCCATCTTCCAATTGAATGAGCATAGGATGGATGAAGGTAAGTCGATCGAGTCTGACCTTTTATTGCGTATTAATAATATTGAATCACAACAGGACCAGATAACCCAACTGGAACCTTTACGCAGAACAAAAATTAAAGAAGGCCTGGTAAAAGTGCTGGAAGAGAATGTGGGCAAAGAAAACTATGATGCCAACCGCCTGGAGCAGGAACTGATCTATTATATTGAAAAAATAGATATCAGCGAAGAACAGGTGCGGTTAAAAAACCACTGTAATTATTTTCGTTCCATACTTTCCGAAAAAGAGAACAGCAAGGGTAAAAAACTCTCTTTTATTCTACAGGAACTGGGCCGCGAGATCAATACCACCGGCTCAAAAGCCTACGATGCTACCATACAGAAATGTGTGATCCTGATGAAAGATGAACTGGAAAAAGCAAAAGAACAGATATTGAATGTTTTATAAGCCACACCGGCTTCTGCATATAATCTGTGCTAATCTGTGAAATCTGTGGCAAAAAAACCATCAAAGACTGAAATACCCCCTGATAGCAGACAGCTTTCTTTATCTTTGCTGCAAATTATTATTAGTGAAAAATTTGTTTGTATATATCTGCCTGGGATTGCTGTTAGCAGGCTGTAGCACTTTGGATGTGTATGAAAAAACAGTAGCCTTCCCCCAGCATGAATGGAAGAATACAGATAAGCCTTCCTTTACTTTTGCCATAGAAGATACGATTTCCGCCTATAAAATATTTGTGATACTACGCCACGAAGATGCTTATCACTTCAATAATATCTGGCTGAATATTTCTACACAGGCGCCCAGGGATTCGATAAAAACGCAACTCGTAAATATTACATTGGCTGATAATGCCAGGGGCTGGTTGGGAACGGGTATGGATGATGTATTCGATCATCGTGCACTCATTACCCGTTTACCTGTAAAACTCAAAAAAGGAAACTATATTTTCACACTTCAGCAAAATATGCGCGAGGAACCGCTTCAGTTTGTACTGAACGCAGGTATCCGGGTTGAAAAAGTAAAACCATGAACCCATTTAAACCACAGAAGCTCGCCGTAGTAACATTGGCATACTGGGTATTGTTCCTGTATATGGTGGCGGCATTGGGCTGGTGGTATATTGAACTCGAAAAACAGAACCGCGATATTTCGAATATCAGGCAGGGTGAACTGAAAAAAGATGATCCGGCCTATTATACATCATATCTTTCAATTGAAGATGCCCGTAAACGGAAAACGACACAATATATTGGTGAAGGAACGACCTTTTTAGCGTTGATTGTATTGGGAACGATTTTCGTTTTCAGGGCTACCCGGCGCCAAATACGTTTATCGCATCAACAGCAGAATTTTATGATGGCCATCACCCATGAATTAAAAACGCCTATCGCGATAGCACAGCTGAACCTAGAAACTTTACAAAAGAGAAAATTAGATGAGGATAAACAACAAAAACTCATCAGTAACACTTTGCAGGAAGCCAACCGCTTAAATACACTTTGTAATAATGTGCTCTTTGCCTCGCAGTTGGATGCAGGTGCATATACCTCTTCCAAACAGGAGATTCATTTAACCGACCTGGTAGAAAGCTGCATTGATGATTTTAAAATCCGTTTCCCTCATCGGGAACTCAGGGAAAATATTTCAGAAGGAATTTATTTTTTTGGAGAACCGCTTTTATTGCAAATGCTGGTGAATAATCTGATCGAGAACGCGGTAAAATATTCTCCGAAAGAATCACCTATTGCCGTATCGCTGACAGAAACAAATAAGAAAATTACACTTACCGTAAGCGATCAAGGCTCAGGTATTGCAGATGACGAAAAAAAGAAAGTATTTGAAAAATTCTACCGCAGCGGCGATGAAAATACCCGCCGCGCAAAAGGAACAGGGCTGGGACTTTACCTCTGTAAAAAAATAGCCGAAAGCCATAATGGCTACATTTCTGTGACAGATAATCACCCCAGCGGCTGTAATTTTACGGTGTTATTAAAATAACGATGAAAGAGTTCAAAGCCAGTATATTAGTTGTGGATGATGAAGAGAACCTTCACGAAGCGCTTAAACTCAATCTTGAGATGGAAGGTTACGAGGTAACATCTGCCTATGATGGCAATGAAGCTTTGAAAAAAATCGGGAATGAATATTTTGACCTCATCATTATGGATATTATGATGCCGGAGGTGGATGGTATCAGTGTAACAGAAACGGTTAGGATTAATAATAATGATGTTCCCATTTTAATGCTTAGTGCGCGCAATAGTAGTGCCGACAGGGTTTTAGGACTAAAAAAAGGTGCCGATGATTACTTAGCCAAACCCTTTAATCTGGAAGAATTATTATTGCGGGTGGATAAACTGATCCAAAAAAACAAGAAAATACAGGTTAAGGAAACAGTGGGCGATATATTTGATTTTGGCAATAATAAAATAGATTTCAAAGCGCAGGATGCCGTTACCTGGAACGGGCAAAGGGTAGAACTGAGTAAGAAAGAAGCGATGCTGCTAAAATTACTTATTGAAAATAAAGGGGATGTTGTAACCCGTGAAAAAATTCTGCAGGTGGTTTGGGGTTATAACGTATATCCTACTACCAGAACCATTGATAATTTTATTCTCAGTTTCCGTAAATATTTTGAAGAAGATAGCCGCAGCCCCAAACATTTTCATTCCGTGAGAGGCGTTGGCTATAAGTATACAGATTAACCAATGGGCGTGTACCTGTTTTGTATTCTTTCCAGTTCTACATTTTGAATAGGATGATAAACAAGCGGGATATGTTCAGTAACTACATCGCTTTTATCCAGTCCAAATGCTTTTTCATCACTTAACCCAAGCTCTTTCAGTTTAAAATATGCTTTTAATAAAAGATCGTCACTGATCGAAAATTCATTTTCAACAGAAAGGAATTTTTCGATAACAATAAATGTAAAATCGGGTTCGGGATTGTATTTGGTAGAACCATCAGGTCTTATATGCAGGTTCAGTTCTTTTTGGCTCACCAGTTCCTGTACAATTTTTTTAAAATAGAACTCAGTCTTAGGTTGTATCCTGAAACCGATATGGATATTTACTTTAATCACTTTGTCATCCACCAGTTCCGATACATCATAACATAAAGTATAGGGTTCTTCTGTCCGGTCTATGTGAAGAAACCAATATACATCGGCGCGTTTGGGCTTTTTTGAGAAGATAGACCGCATGATCTTATCTTCTATCTGGCTGCGGCTGTCTGCTTTGGCCAGGTAGATCAGGTGTGTCGAGAATTTAGGGATCGAATCGTCAGCACTTAATTCTACCAGCTTAGGAATGTATTTTCCGATGTCTACAAATTTTACGAATCGGTTATTGATCTTTCGGGCATAATACCAAACATACATGGTCATGAAAATAAACAGCTCGAAGAAAAGGAACATCCATCTTTCTTTGATTTTGGCAACATTGGCAATAAAGAAGGAGATCTCAATAATGGCAAATAAACCTATAATAAGCGTAACATATACCTGTTTCCATTTTAACCGGAAAAGAATGTAATAGTTGAGTAATACGGTTGTCATCATCATGGCAACCGTAATAGAAAAGCCATATGCGGCTTCCATGGCCGATGAACTGCGGAAATACAATACCATCAGTACACAGCCAAACCAGAGAATTGAATTTACACTTGGGATATAGATCTGCCCCTTTAATTCGCTTGGTTGCCGTACGGTAACCCTTGGCCAGAAATTCAGGTTCATGGCTTCGCAGATCAATGTGAATGATCCGCTGATCAATGCCTGTGAAGCAATGATGGTGGCAGCTGTAGCAATCAGTACTCCTGGCAAGAGGAACCCATTGGGCATCATTTCAAAAAATGGATTGGTTCCGTTTAGTACAGGGATGTGCTTGTTCATGATCCATGCGGCCTGTCCGGCATAATTGATTACCAGGCTGATCTTTACAAAGATCCAGGTGATGCGTATATTCCTGATACCACAATGTCCCAGATCACTGTATAAGGCTTCTGCACCGGTGGTACATAAGAAAACGGCACCCAATAGCCAGAATCCATGCGGGTAATGTACCAGTAACGTATAACCGTAATAAGGGCTAAAGGCTTTCAATACTTCCGGGTGATGAAATATCTCTATGCTTCCAAATACCCCCAGCATGGTAAACCAGATAGCCATTACTGGCCCGAAGGTTTTCCCGATAGCTTGTGTACCAAAGCGCTGAAAGAAAAATAAGCTGGAGATAATGGTAATGACTATACCAATCGTTAGGGCATTACCGGGAACGATGATCTGCTCAAGTCCGCTCACAGCATTCAAACCTTCAATGGCAGAGGCAACAGAAATGGGTGGCGTAATAATACCATCCGCTAAGAGTGTAGTAGCACCCAGTATGGTGGGTATTACAAGGTATTTGCTGTACCTTCTTACCAATGCATATAATGAGAAAACGCCACCCTCTCCCTGATTATCTGCCCGTAAAGTAAGGATGATGTATTTAACGGTGGTTTGAAAAACCAATGTCCAGAAGATAAGTGACACGCCTCCATACACCAAAACCGGTTCAATGGGTCTTTCGCCAACAATGGCTTTTAAAACATATAAAGGACTGGTTCCGATATCTCCGTAAATGATACCCAAAGCCACTAACAATGAGGCAATAGTTATCCTGTTCAAATTTTTTTCATTTGATTTCATGCGATAAAAATTAGTATGTGTGTTGAATTATTCTGCGCTTACAAAACGATACCCAACGCCGGATTCGGTAATCAGGTGCTCGGGCCGGTTAGGATCTGTTTCTATTTTTTTTCTAAGTTGGGCAATAAATACACGTAGGTATTGTAACTGGTTGATATAGCCGGGCCCCCATACTTCACGTAAAAGGTATTGATGTGTTAATACCTTTCCTTCATTCTTTGCAAAAATGGATACCAATGTATATTCTGTAGCCGTGAGTTTGATGAGCTCTTTATTCTTTTTTAAGGTTCTGGCTACAAGATCAATCTGCAGGCTGCCAAACTGAAGAACAGGTGTGTTAGCCTCATTAATCGTGCCCCTTAAAGCAGAGCGGATCCTGGCTACCAGTTCGCCTGTACGGAAAGGTTTTACGAGGTAATCGTTGGCGCCATTGTCTAATGCTTTTACAATATCTTCCTCACTGCTCAGGGCAGAAAGAATAATCACCGGCCCTGTGTACCATTCCCGGAATTGTTGCAATAAAGTATGCCCGCTTTCATCGGGTAATCCGAGATCTAACAAGATCATATCGGGTGGATGATTGGCAGCACGGATAACGCCTTCTTTGGCAGTAGCCGCCTGGCTAACGCCATAGCCGTTACTCTCAAGGGTGATCTCGAGTAATTTTCTTATCTGCGCTTCATCGTCAATGATCAGTATCTCCGCTGGGTTACTCATTTTTCAGGTTTTGTAAATAGGAGGTTTCTCCCGGGATCTGTATAATAAACCTGGCGCCACCTGTTGAACGATTTTCCAGATGCACCGATCCTCCCTGGGCTTCTGTAAAACCTTTTACAATCGATAAGCCAAGTCCCGTTCCGCCTGCAGCCGATTGTTTCAGCCGGTAAAATTTATCAAATACATATTCCATCTCATCTTCCGGAAATCCATTTCCGTCATCCTCAATCATCAGTTCCAGCATATCTGCATGCACATTGCCAATCACATCGATCCTTGTACCCGGCCCTGTGTGTATAACAGCGTTATTTAAAAGATTATAGAGTACCTGTTCCAGCATACCTTCATCCAATTTAAATAATGGCATGTTGGGATTAATATTAATAGTAATCTTTTGGGCGATCGTATTTTCTTCAATCCGGTGGATCACATGGTAAACCAGTTCATTGATATCACACCAGTCTTTTCTGGGTTGAATAAAACCGGTTTCCAGCCTCGACATATTCAATAAATTATCTACTTGCCTGTTTAAGCGGAAAGAAGCTTTGGAAATTTCGCTGATGAGTTCATTTCGGTTTTGTGCCGTAAGCCTTTCATTATTATTCTGCAGATTATCCGTTGCGCCGATAATAGCGGCAATCGGTGTTCGTAATTCATGCGATAAGGAATTGAAAAGAATCGTGTACAACTTAACTGTATTCGCTTTTTCTTCTTTTTGCCTTGCCAGTTTCTCCATCTGGCGGATCTTGAAAGTTAATACCCCGCTTACCAAGGCAATAATAAAATACATTAGTAAAAGGATAGCATCTTCACCCGATCCTACCTGGAACGTAAAAAAAGGAGGAATAAAAAAGAAATCCCATATCAGTGCACTAAGTACTGCCGCCAATAACACCGGAATCATATCAAAAACCATCGCGATAAGCGATACGGTTACTAATAAAATAAAGCCAACGACACGGTAACCCACATAGCCCGAGAACGTATGACATGCCGCTGCAGTAACACATACCAGTAAAATGCTCAACAGCGCCTGTTTTGTTTTAGAAATGGTATTGATAAAGAGTGTTGCCATAGTCATGCTGGTACAATACAAAAGTAGACCCTTGGGTATAAGTAGGGAATAAAATATATACGGCTTTGTATAAAGATTTTATAAAGAATTACCCGGTTTGGGCTTTTTACCAATAAAAAGGGTTTCCTGAAAATCGATCATCCGGCAATATTTATGACTTATTTGCGTTAGAAGTGTGCAAATAAGACCTACATGTCGCTACAAACATTGATCGATTTTCTTGAACCGGTAAATATAGCCCGGATCTCCAACGATGAAGGATTTAAGGATACACAGCTTGGCAAACACATTGCCGTTTACGACGAATTATTTCCCGATATAACCGGTGCGGATATGGTACTGGTAGGTTGTGGCGAAATGCGGGGAGCCGGCGTACAATTTACAAATACAGATTCTCCTGATGCGATCCGTGCCGAATTCTATAAACTTTTTCACTGGCATACCGAAGTGAATGTAGCCGATCTGGGTAATGTAAAATGCGGGGCCACTTTGCAGGATAGTTATGCAGCACTCAGAACCGTAGTAAGAGAATTGATCGGACTGAAGAAAAAAGTGATCATTATCGGCGGATCACATGATAACACGTTTGCACAATACCAGGCTTATGGCTCCATTGACAGGATCATTGATGCCACTTGTGTGGATTCGCGCATCGACCTCGATATGGAAAGTGTGTTACCAGCCGATAATTTTTTAGTAGAGTTATTTACCGGTGTACCCAACCACCTCAAGCATTATACGCATATCGGCTTCCAAAGTTATTTCATGCATCCGGATATGCTTGAAACCATTCATAAACTCGGTTTCGATTGTTTCCGCGTAGGCAAAGTAAAAGAAGCCATTGAAGAAATGGAACCACCCATCCGTAACAGCGATCTGTTTAGTTTTGATATAGCAGCTATTCAATATGCACACGCACCCGCCAACCATATCACTCCCAATGGATTTAACGGGGAAGAAGCCTGTACTTTGATGCAATACGCCGGTATGAGTGATCATTGCAGTAGTATTGGCATTTACGGATATATTCCTGAACAGGATCAACATAGTCTTACCGCTAAACAGATCTCACACATGCTCTGGTATGTGATGGACGGGATTCACAAAGGAAAAAATGAAGCCACCCTCGATAACCGTTCTGCCTTTGATGAATTCACTATCGCCTTTGCCGAAGTAGAAACCGTTTTCCTCCGCAGCAAACACACCGGCCGCTGGTGGATGCAGTTACATGATGGTAAATATCTTGCCTGCAGTTATTATGATTATGTAACGGCTAGTAAAAATGATATTCCCGAAAGATGGTTAAGAGCGGTAGAAAGAAGCTGAAAACCTCATCCCCCCAGCCCCCTGAAGGGGGAGCTAAAAAAGAAATTCTCAAAAGAAAAGCAATTCATTAATGAATTGCTTTTCTTTTTGAAGACACCATATTAACTCCCCTTTTAGGGGGCTGGGGGGTGAGCTGGGGTAATCAATAATGATTAAATTACAGTCTTTAACTCTGGTCAAATGAAAAAAAATCTTGTTCCCTTGCTCCTTGCTCCTTGTATGCTTGTTTTAGCAACTTCCTGCAGCATGCAGAAAAAAATAGCCAAAGAGGCCAAACAGGATATTTTAACGAACGCTGATTTTCTTCCTGCACATGTGGGTATTAGTTTATACGATCCTTCTACACAACAATACCTTTATAATTACCAGGCAGACAAATTCTTTTTGCCTGCCAGCAATACCAAACTATTCAGTTGTTATGCAGCGATGAAATACCTGGGCGATAGTCTGCTGGGTATCCGTTATGTGGATAAAGGCAATGGAACAGTAGAAGTAGAAGCCAATGGCGATCCGAGTTTTCTGCATCCCAATTTCAAGATGCATCCTGTACTTGATTTTTTGAAGAAGCAGAATAAGATCTTATTAACTGATGAGAACTGGAAAGACAATGCCTTTGGTTCCGGGTGGACCTGGGATGATTACAACAACGATTATATGGCAGAAAGAAGTATGATGCCGATTTATGGTAATGTGGTGAATTTTTCTCAGAAGGGCAGTTTTAAGGCTTATCCATCATTCTTTCAAAAACCCGTAGAAGATCTTGTTGCAAATGCAAAAGGCGGATTTAGCATCAGAAGAGATTTTACCTCCAATCAATATTCACTAAGGCCTTCTAATAATAAATTGGTATCTGTTGATATTCCGTTATATACTACCGGCAATAAAGCAACGGTTCAATTATTGAATGATACGCTGCATAATAAAGTAGAGTTGGCACATTTTAAACTGGATCGTTTTCCTGATGTAGTAAAAATATATTCTCAACCAACGGATTCTTTATTAAAGATCATGATGCATGTAAGTGATAATTTCTTTGCAGAACAATGCCTGATGATGGTAAGTAATGAACGCTTAGGTTTTATGAATACAGCTAAGATCATCGACACACTTTTAAAAACAGATCTTGTCGATCTTCCACAAAAACCTAGATGGGCAGATGGCAGTGGCTTAAGCCGTTACAATCTTTTCTCTCCCCAGGATTTTATCACGATCCTCTCTAAAATGAAAAATGAATTCAGCTGGAATCGTATCACCAATATCATGGAAACCGGCGGTACAGGCACGATCAGTAGTTATTATAAAAATTACGCAGGCCGCATTTATGCAAAAACCGGAAGCCTGAGCAACGTGATCGCATTAAGCGGATACATCATAACCAAATCAGGCAAACAATTGATTTTTTCTGTATTGGTTAATGCTCACCAGGCACCTGTTTCCAATATCAGAAAAGGAGTAGAGAAGTTTTTAACGGCGGTGATGGATAAGTATTGAATATCGAATATTGAACAAGGAATTTTGAATGATGAAGGAAAGAAAACACTTCGACATTCAAAATTCCTTGTTCAATATTCATGATTCTTTATCGCCCGAACATTCTGTCTAAATAATCTTCTTTAAACTCAAGATAGGTGGGGCTTCCCGTAGGTGTCACATTCGGGCTACCACAGGTAAACAGATCTTCCACCAATACCAGCATTTCTTTTTGCGATAATGCCTGTCCGGCTTTAATGGCTTGTTGCCTCGCCATGCATCGTATTAATTTTTCCCGCTTGCTGAATTTAATATCACTGCTGAAATGTTTGAACTGTTCAATCAATAATTCGATCGAATGTTTTTCATTGCCTGGCAAAACATCTGCCGGAATGCCTTGTATCACAAAACTGTTTTTCCCAAAAGGTTCTACCTGGTACCCGATGGCTTGTAATTCAGGCAAAAGATCTGTAAGTAGAGATGTATCGGCACCCGCCAGTTCCAATGTCACAGGAAACAGGCTTTTTTGCGTAGCCATAGCTTGCCCATGTGCAGCCATACTGTACCGCTCATACAAAATTCTTTCATGCGCCAGTTGTTGATGCACCAGAAGAAAACCACTGTTGGTTGAAGCAATGATATACGTGTTATGCAATTGCAATAAAGTGGTATCCGGCAAAACATATAAAGTCGGGAGTCTGGAGTTTGAAGTCTGAAGTTGTGCTGAAGTTCCAGTTTCCTGTGTCGGGATATCTGACTCCAGACTCCTAACTCCAGACTTCGAACTATCATAGAATTCTTTCCAATGCTTCAATTCACTCTTTTCATTCTTATCATTCCGTTCAATAAAATGCGCCTGGTTCTTTTGAGTAAATGTTTTAAAAAGACTGGAGGAAGATGCCAGGTCTTTTTTATCTGTAGTAAACGGTTTGCTTACAGCATCCAATCCCTGTATCTCTGCATTTAAAGTAAAGTCCAGCGATGGAGCAATACTGAATTGTGCCAATGCATGTTTCACGGCTGCCTGTACAAATGCATAAATAATCTTTTCGTCTTCAAATTTGATCTCCTGTTTGGTGGGGTGAACATTAATATCCACTTGCGACGGATCCAGATCTATATACAAGACATAACTGGGAAAGCTATCCTTGG
Organism: uncultured Sediminibacterium sp.; assembly: GCA_964519475.1. Lineage (GTDB taxonomy): Bacteria > Bacteroidota > Bacteroidia > Chitinophagales > Chitinophagaceae > Sediminibacterium. The sequence continues at coordinate 444,223 of CAZFKE010000001.1, read as the reverse complement.
CGATCATTTCCTCAAACGCCTGATTTACCGCATGGTTCAGGTAAGCGCTTTTGATGAAACGGTTGTTTACAAAAAAATATTGGTCGCCCCTGGTCTTTCTAGCGGTTTCCGGCTTGCCTACAAAACCATATATGTTCATATAGTCCGTTTCCTCATTCACACTTACCAGTTTGGCATTGTAGGAACTGCCCAGTAGCTGAACGATCCGTTGTTTCAGGCTTCCCGCTTCCAAATGAAATACTTCCTGCCCATTACTCTTCATCGAAAAGAAGATAGCCGGAAAAGCCATCGACACGCGGATGAATTCATCAACAATATGCCGCATTTCTGCCGCATTGCTTTTCAAGAAATTTCTTCTTGCCGGTACATTGAAGAAAAGATTCTTCATGCTGATGCTCGTACCCGCTGCACAGGCACAGGGTTCCTGTTTTACTACCTGGCTGTTCTCTATTTCTATGTAAGTGCCCAATTCATCTTCCGCACGCCTGCTCTTTAATTCAACCTGTGCAACTGCAGCAATAGAAGCCAAAGCCTCTCCGCGAAACCCCATGGTTTTGATACGGAACAGGTCTTCAATATTCCGGATCTTGCTGGTTGCGTGTCGTTCAAAAGCCATTCTTGCATCGGTCTCACTCATGCCCTCACCGTTATCGATCACTTGTATCATGGCTTTGCCGGCATCGGTGATCATCAAATGGATCTCGGTAGCGCCCGCATCCGCTGCATTCTCCAATAGTTCCTTCACAGCACTCGCCGGCCGCTGGATCACTTCTCCCGCCGCTATCTGGTTCGCTATATTATCCGGTAATAACTGTATAATATCTGCCACTCAATTCCTTGTTTAGTATAGTCTGCAAAAATAGCACATAACCCCCACACAACCCCCCGGCCCCCTGAAGGGGGAGCGAATATTATTTTCTTTTGGAAAACAGATGACATATTGATAAACATTTTTCTTATTGAAAAACAAGATTAACTCCCCCTTTAGGGGGCCGGGGGGTATATTTGCGCTCAAATGAATAAGCAATGAAATTAAGCGCAGATATTCAAAAACTACCCCGTCATTTTGTCCCTCAATCCTTTACCGTAACGGATTGGTTATCGCTGGAACCCTTTTTTATAGACCTTTCTGAAAGGCCCCTTACCTCAGCCGCCAACCTGGAGCAATGGCTGAAAGATATGAGCGAATTAGAAGCTGTGGTTAGCGAAGATGCCTGCTGGCGACAGATCAAAATGACCTGCGATACTACCGATAAATTATTAGAAGAGGCATTTACTTATTTCTGTATGGAAATACAGCCGAAACTGCAGCCCTATGCAGACCTGCTTAACCGTAAACTGTTAGATTGTACTTTTACAAAAGAGCTTGATCAGAAAAAATATTTCACGTATCTCCGCAGCGTTAAAAAGAATATTGATCTTTTTCGTGAAGCTAATATTCCGCTACAGGCAGAACTAAGTGTGATGCAGCAACAATATGGCGCCATTGCGGGAAAGATGACGGTAGAAGTAAACGGACAGGAATACACCCTGCAACAGGCTGCAAAATTTTTAGAAAGCCACGATCGCTCTTTGCGTGAAGAAGTATATCGTAAAATTCAAGACCGCCGCTTACAGGATCAACAGCCCATGCACGATCTCTATTCGCAACTGATTCAGAAAAGAGATGAGGTAGCAAAAAATGCAGGCTTCGCCAATTACCGCGATTACAAATTTGTAGAACTCGGCCGTTTCGATTACACCAAAGAAGATTGCTACCAGTTTCATGAAGCGGTAAAACTGCATGTACTGCCATTGATCGAAAAGATCTACCGGAAGAAAAAAGAAAAATTAGGTCTCGATACCTTACGCCCATGGGATACCGAAGCAGAACCCGAAGGCATCGAACCGCTGAAGCCTTTTACAGATGGTAAGGATCTCTATGAAAAATCTGTCAAATGTTTTGAGGAAATGAACCCTTTTTTCGCCAATTGCCTGCGTAAGATGAACGAATTAAAACATTTTGATCTCGAAAGCCGTAAAGGCAAAGCGCCCGGTGGCTATAACTGCCCGCTCACAGAAAGTGGTGCACCCTTTATTTTTATGAATGCTGCCGGACAAATGAGCGATGTTACTACCATGGTACACGAAGGTGGCCACGCCATTCATTCTTTTCTCGCACACAAACTGGAATTAAGTGCCTTCAAAGAATACCCCATGGAAATTGCGGAAGTAGCCAGCATGAGTATGGAACTTTTTAGTATGAACCATTGGGAAGCATTCTTTGATAACGATGAAGATTTGAAACGTGCTAAAGAACATCAACTCGAAAGAACCATTACCATCTTCCCCTGGATCGCGATCATTGATAAATTTCAGCATTGGGTTTACGAAAACCCACAACATACCATTGAAGAAAGAACCACCCGCTGGATGGAGATCCTGAATGAATTCTCTACCAACAGTATTGATTATACCGGACTGGATGCTTACCGACAGATCGGCTGGCAGCGGCAGTTGCATCTTTTCGAAGTGCCTTTTTATTATATTGAATACGGCATTGCCCAATTAGGCGCTATCGGTTTATGGATGCAGTACCAGCAAACCCCGCAACAGGCTCTACAGAATTACATTGATGCACTCAGCCTCGGCGGCACAAAAACATTACCTGAATTATATTCAGCTGCGGGATTAAAATTTGATCTGTCACCAGAACACATTAAAACGCTGATGGAATTTACTGCGAAAGAGATGGATAAACTGAACTAATAATTTCGCTAAAAGAAAGCCAAAAGAAAAAAAGAGTCTTTGAAATTCGGGAATCCTTCTTTTCTTCGTTCCTCTTTTAGCGAAACTTTCTAGCACGAAACCTACAAATAAAAAAACGCTACCCAACCGGGTAGCGTTTATCGTTAATTAGCTTTCTTTCGGTGCATCCGGTGCCGGTCCCTGCGGTCTTGGCCCTTGGTTTCTTGGGCCCTGTTGCCCACCTTGTTGCGGCCCACGACTTTGTTGAGGAGGCCGTTGATTATTACCTTGTCCTCCCTGTGGCCTTGGCCCTTGGTTTCTTGGTCCTTGCTGCGGCCCACGATTTTGTTGCGGTGGCTTTTGCTGTCCTTCCGGCCTCGGCCCCTGCTCTCTCGGCCCTTGATTCTTTGGTCCTTGTTCTCTTGAACCTTGCGCACCCTGTTGCCTTGGCCCCTGATTCCTTGAACCTTGTCCTCCTTGCTGCCCACCTCTGTTTGATCTATCCTGGTCACGGCGCCTCCGGTCATTTTTCTCAAGGGTTTTCAAACTGATCTGTCCTACCAGGTCCACAAATGCTGCCGGTTCATTTTCTTCTCTTTGCTTACTGCTTACAATTTCTACTGCCTGCAGTTCATCCACTTTTTGTCCCTGCTGGTTAATGCGCTTAATTTCTTTAACCCTGGCAATCGTCAAAGGATAATGCTTGGTATTATTCGGTAGTATATACCACATCAAATTCTTAAAAATATCTTTCTTGATCAGTTGTGCCGTACCCATCACAGTATCCAGGGTTTCTGCATAATCAGGAAACTGCTGTAAAGCATCGAGATAAGTATCCAGCTCATAATTCAAACAACATTTCAAACGGCCGCACTGACCGCTGAGTTTGGTTTGATTGATCGAAAGATTCTGGTAACGTGCAGCGGTAGTGTTTACACTCTTAAAATCATTCAGCCAGGTACTGCAGCAAAGTTCACGCCCACAACTGCCAATACCACCCACTTTCGCGGCTTCCTGGCGGATGCCTATCTGGCGCATCTCTACTTTTACTTTAAAATCGCCGGCATATACTTTAATCAGTTCACGAAAATCCACACGGTCATCAGCCGTATAAAAGAAAGTGCCTTTTTTGCCATCCGCCTGGATCTCCACTTCGCTCAGCTTCATTTGAACATTCAACTGGCGCGCAATGGCACGGCTTCTCGCTAATATTTCTTTCTCACGGCTCTTGCTTATCTGGAAAGTTTCAATATCCCTGTCCGAACTGCGGCGGAGTATCTTTTTCATTTCAGATCCAAACTCATCCACCCCTTTTTTCTTCATCTGCAAACGAACCAGCTCGCCGGTAAGGCTTACCTCGCCCACATCAAAACCGCTTACGCCTTCAACGGTCACGTAATCGCCTTTCTCAAAATATTGTAAAGTGGTATTGCGAAAGAAATCTTTGCGGCTGCCTTGTTTAAAGCTCACCTCAATCACTTTGCAGTTGCTTTCCGGATCGCTGAAAGGAAGGTTCAATAACCAATCGTGTACATTCAGCCGGTTACAGCCACCCGTGCTGCAACCACCGTTGCTTTTACATCCTCCCGGCTTTCCTCCGTCTTTCGACGAACTACATGATCCACATCCCATATTCTAATGCATAAATAGGTTAATAATAAAAAAGCGGGAACGGTTGGGCGGGCTATAGTACTGCTATGATGCTTCTGTTGTGTCACTCACTTCAAGGTTCCGGGCCCTGATCGGCAATATCCGGTATAGAAGCGGTTCAGCATCCTGCCTTCAAAATATATTGATAAGCGTAAAACAGTTCAGATTTGTGTTTATTGGTAGGTTTCATATAGCAAACCAATTACACAACCCTCCTCAAATACTCCCTCACGGGCTCTGCTATCCGGCATCTAACATCTGCCATCTAGCAAAACCTTAACCCATCAAAATTAGGGTTTTGTTCTGAATGATATGATACAGTTTAATGGTAAGCGCCTGAAACAGCATTTTGGCATTGGCATTCCGCTCAATATAATAGGCTGCCCGGTCAAGCTCTTCAATAATGCCCTGCTGCTGACTAATCGAGGCTATTTTATTCAATCTAAGGGCAAAATCACGTTCATTATTTGCTAAAACCAGCTGTTCCACACCCAAAACCTTGATCCGGATACTTTGTTCCAGCAAATGATTGAAGTAGCGGAGAAACTGTTTTTGCTTTTCCCGGCCCAGCTTGCTTAGTTCTTCTACAAATTTCACCTGGGCTGCGGGGCCGCCTTTCAGGGTAGCATTCAGCCATTCACGAAGCAGGCTTTGCGAGTCTTCGTCTGCATGCTGAAGCATCTGCAGGGCTTCCCGGTAATTGCCTTCGCAAATGCCGGCTACCTGGTGTGCAGTTTCCGGGCTTGCTTTGGCACGGGTTAGAAGGGCTTCTTCTACTTCGCTGTTTTCCAGCATCGGTACTTTTATCAGTTGGCAGCGACTTATTATCGTAGGCAGAATCTGTTCATCATTTTCAGCCACCAATAGGAACAAAGTATTCGGCGGCGGCTCTTCTATCAGTTTCAAAAGCTTATTCCCCTCTTTACCCAGGTATTCAGGCATCCACAGCAGCAAAACCTTGTATTCGCTTTCAAAACTTTTCAGGCTCAGCTGGCGAATAATATCATTGCATTCTTCCGCCGTAATATTTCCCTGTTTGTTTTCTGCACCGATAAACTGCAGCCAGTCATATACATTTCCGTAAGGGTATGATTTAATGAACTCTCTCCACTCGGCAATATAATCCGTACTGGTAGGTTTATCACCCGGTTTTCTCGGAATGACCGGGTAACTAAAATGCAGATCAGGATGTATCAATTGTTCCGCTCTCTGAAAAGCGGGTTGCGTATCAATCTGGTTGGGATGAATAAAAGAAGGCACCGCTTCCAATGCCGTCATTCCCCCAAAAAGGTCTTTCACAACAGGCGAAGGCTGCGGCAGCGATACTACATACTGTGCAAAAGCCAAAGCCAATGGCAGCGTACCACTTCCTTCCTTGCCTAAAAAAAGCAAAGCATGGCTTAACCGGTTCTGTTCCACCATTTCGGCTAAGTGTTGTTTGGTGGCTTGTTGGCCTATTACGTCTTTGAATTGCATTGGCGGATTATGGATTAGCGGAATAACGAATTCGTTAGTCGGCTAATCCTGCGAGCGTCAAATGTAAACGATATTGAAAACAAAAAGGGAGAATGTTTCTCAAAAAACATTCTCCCTTTTCTTATAAAAAATCCGTTAATCTGCAATCCGTTAATTAGCGAATTACTTTAGGTATTTCAAAATCTCTTCGCTGTCAGGCGTTACTTTACTTGGAAAATAAGCGATCATTTTTCCGTTCTCATCCAATAAAAATTTATTGAAGTTCCAGCTAATTGTAGCATCCAGTACGCCATTCTCTGCTTTGCTGGTAAGCCATTTGTAAATAGGGGCGGTATCATCTCCTTTCACGCTGATCTTGCTGGCCAAAGGAAATTTTACGCCAAACCGGGCTTTACAAAATTCCTGAATCTCACCATCGGTGCCGGGCTCCTGTGAGCCGAAATTATTGGCAGGGAATCCTACGATCACCAGTTTGTCTTTATAGGTTTCGTACACTTTTTCCAATGCTTCATACTGTGGGGTAAAACCACATTTGGAAGCGGTATTCACCACCAGTATTTTCTTTCCTTTAAATTTTGAAAAATCGATGGTCTTGCCTTCGATAGAAGTTACCTTAAAGCTGTGAATGCTGGGCTCACCTGATGTGAAAGCGCTTAATACGGCAATGACGGCAAGGGATAAAAAGTATTTCATAATTGAATTGTTTCCTCTAAAGAACAACAATTTTCTGAAAAGGTTGTACAAAAATTGATGAAAGGGCGAGAACGATAAGTTAAATGTTAAAAAAGAAAATACAAGACCCAAACTATTAACTTTTAACTATAGACTATAACTAAATAGTATAGGCAACTGCCCCAATACTCAGCGAAACACCCGGTATTTCAAGCAAAACCGCCCCACAGGCTTCCAGGGTAGCACCGGTAGTGATCACATCATCTACCAGCAAAATATGTTGATCAACCAGGGCTTCGGGGCGGGTTATGGCAAAAACGCCCTCCATATTCTGCCAGCGGCTTACCCTGTTTTGGTGTGTTTGGGTTTCAGTAAACTTAACCCGGGTTACGGCATCCCTGCAAACGGGGCGTTTCCAAATTTCGCTGATTCCTTCACAAATCAGGTCTGCCTGGTTGTAGCCGCGTATATATTCTTTCTTGTGATTTAACGGAAGGGCAACCAGAACATCCACATCATTAAATCTTTCTGTTTTTGATAATGCATACCCCATCATCCTTCCTAAAAAATAGCCGGCTTCTTTATTGCTTTTGTATTTCAGTTGTACCAGTAAATGTTGTAGTAAAGAATCTTTGGTAAAATAAAAAGCTGCACCCGCAGACCTTAGGTTCATTCGTCCATAAAATAATTTTTCTACCGGGTTTGATTGTCTGTTGAAGAATTGTGTTTCTGGTAAGGTATGTAAACATCTTGCACAAAGAAACTGATCGTCAAAAAGAATATCCGTACCACAGCCTTCACAGTTATGCGGGTAGAATAAGTGTAAAAAATGATGCAGGTATTTTTTGGCGGGTAAACGCATTCACAAATTTCTGTAATCGTCAGTTGGCGAAATCAGGTGTTTACCGCGCTTAACTAGTAAATAATAACTAGTAAATGATAAGTATTTCTACCTGCAACTAGCACTTGCTATTTATAACTTAAAACAGTTGCTGGTACACTTCATCCACCCTGCTCAAAGCCAACACCTGGATTTTATACGCTTTTGGATCAAAACTCTTTTTATTGTAACGAGATACGATGATCTTTTCAAAACCCAGTTTTTCTGCTTCAGCAATTCGTTGTTCTATCCGGTTAACCGCACGGATCTCGCCGTTCAATCCCACTTCACCGGCAAAACAAATATGCGCCGGCAGCGGAATATCTTCATAAGAAGAAAGCAAGGCACAAATCACCGCCAAGTCAATCGAAGGGTCTTCCACTTTTATGCCACCGGCTATATTGATGAACACATCTTTCATTCCAAATTGAAAACCGCCACGTTTTTCCAATACTGCTAATAACAATTGTAATCTTCTCAGGTCAAACCCACTTACCGTTCGCTGCGGTGTTCCATAAACACTTTGTGTTACCAATGCCTGTACTTCTATCAGTAAAGGCCGCATGCCCTCTAATGTAGCAGCAATGGCACTTCCGCTTAATTGCTCTTCCCTTTGTGCGATCAGTATTTCGGAAGGATTGGATACAATACGCATCCCTTCACCCGTCATTTCATAAATACCTAATTCGGCTGTACTGCCAAAACGATTCTTTAAAGTTCTCAGTATCCGATATGCATAATGCCGGTCGCCTTCAAACTGTAAAACCGTGTCAACCATATGCTCTAAAATTTTTGGTCCGGCAATCGCTCCGTCTTTCGTAATATGTCCGATCAGGAATACCGGTGTATTGGTTTCTTTTGCAAATTTTTGAAATTCTGCAGCGCATTCCCTGATCTGGGAAACACTTCCGGCAGATGAATCGATAAGATTGGATTGAAGTGTTTGAATCGAATCAACAATCACCAGTTGCGGTTTTAGTTTTTTAATTTCCTGGAAAATTGTTTGGGTAGCCGTTTCGGTGAGCAGGTAAAAGTTTTCGTTGGTGATCTTCAAACGGTCGGCACGCATTTTTATCTGCTGCTCGCTTTCTTCACCACTGATGTATAAGATGCGTAACTGATCGATCAGCAGCCCATTCTGTAAAAACAAAGTGCTTTTTCCAATACCGGGCTCACCGGCAACCAGTACCATACTCCCGGGAACAATTCCGCCACCCAGCACGCGGTTCAATTCTGTATCTTTAGTGATGATTCTTTTTTCTTTGTTGCTGATAACTTCACTTAAAGCAACGGTTTTGGTGTTTCTTTTTTCAGGGGTATAATTATCCCAGTTTTCCTCTTTTGAATTTCCTTTATCCAACACTTCTTCTGTAAATGTGTTCCATTCGTTACATGCTGGGCACTTACCAATCCATTTGGTACTTTCATAACCACAGTTGCTGCAAAAAAATGCTGTTTTTATCTTGCTCATCACCTAAAGATAGTGCTAGAAAAGAAAGTGAAACGATCCGGAACCGACTCAAGGGAAATTTGGGCAACGCAATACAAACCGCTGATGATTTTTGCGTTTACGAAAGGCTGAAGAATCATTTCTATTCCGCTGAAATGCAGTACGGAAGGTATGTAAAAGGGCCAACATTGCTGTTGACCCTATTTACTTACTAACCCATTAAATTCTTCCACTAAATTACAATAATGGGTCAGATTCCAAAATTAATTTTCGACTCTGTGCATAATTTTTCGTCTTTCAAAACCCAGGTTTGGGGAAATCCATGCTGTCGCTAAAGCGTATAAAAATTTTCTGGCTCCCGGGGTAAATGACCGGCTTTCAAGGTTCCTGCAAACGGATAAATAAATAGATTATATATCAAGAATTTGATTATGAACACATTATCAAGAATTTTCGGCTAAAGTATGAAATTGGAAAGCTTCTTATTTTATGCAAGCTGGCTACATTCCATTCGCTGTATTTCAAAAAAGCTAACCCCGGATCTGATTTTTTGGGCATTTTTAAATAAAAATTATTTAGTATATGTTTTTAGAATTTTTTATAATATGTTTAATTCCCATAACGAGCAAAAACAAACCTTCTAATCCGTCAAACTAAATAAAGTTATAGATATCGAGATGTATGTTTTGTACGGCCCATGTATTTGAAAAATTGGTTTTTTGATTAATCTTCAAGCCATTTATTAAATACCTCTGAACAGTAACCTTAAAAAAAGATTAAAAAGACATGATAAAAATGAATGGCGCGCAGCTTTTCTTTTACTTAGATGGTCAGGAAGCCTGATAAACGGCTTACTTTCTAAAAAACGAATAACATGAGAAAAAAACTGCTAATGAGCGTTTGTGCTTATGTCATGGCCATACTGGTCGGCTTTGCACAAACTTCTACTGTAACCGGTAAGGTTGTAGATGACAAAGGAGCTCCGGTAACGGGAGCGACTGTACTTGAAAAAGGTACCAAGAATGGTACCAGTGCCGGAAATGACGGCACCTTCTCCCTCAAAGTGAAAAAAGGCGCTACGCTTATTATCTCAGCCCTGGGATATGAAAATAAGCAAATAGATGCCTCTTCTTCTAATTTACAGGTTCAACTGGTAACCGATGTAAAATCGTTGAGTGAAGTAGTGGTAACCGGTGTGGGCGCTGCTACCAGTAAGAAAAAACTTGGGGTGGCTGTAGAATCTGTGAACCTTGCCAACCAGGCAAAAGTGCCAACAGGTGATGTAGGCCAACAGTTAGTAGGACAGATCGCCGGTGCACAGATCTCCAGTACCAATGGTAACCCCGGTCAGCGTTTAAACATCCTGCTTCGTGGTATCAATACCATCCAGGGGGGTACCTTTCCTATGATCCTGATGGATGGATTGGAAATTCGTGGTACAGACCTGAATGCGATCGATGTAAATATCATTGAAAGGGTAGAGGTAGTACAAGGTGCCGCAGCAGCTTCTTTATATGGTGCACAGGGTGCGAATGGTGTTATCCAGTTATTTACCAAAAAAGCAAAATCCGGTAAACTGAATATTGATGTAAGCAGCAGTGCTACAACAAACTCTCTGTTAAATATTGGAGGTGTACACAAAGCATACTTCCATGCGTTTACAACAGATGCCAGCAATAATGTGATCCAGTCAAGTGGCGCCCCACTAAATTTTGATCCGATCCTGGGTGTATATGATGCGAACGTTCAGTACAATGCACTAAGCGTTACCAGTTATCAGAACAAAGCGTATAATGCCAACCTGAAATATTATGATCATTATAAAATGTTTTTTCAGAACGGATATGCGTTGAATAATTCTGTTACGCTTACGGCTAATAAAGACAAAACAAGTTTCCTGCTGTCTGCTTCTAATAACCAGCAGAATTCAAACTTTAAGAACAATGGTAACTACCAGCGTTCTAACCTTACTTCAAAAATTGAAACAGAACTGGCTAAAAACCTGAAGTTCTCGAGCTTAACGCAATTGATTTACACTAAGAATACGCTGAATGACCAAACGGGTCGTGGTATCGTATTCAGCCTGAACAACTCTCGTCCTTTTGCCAATTATGAATACAAAGATCCGGATGGCAACTATGGTGCTTTCCTGGGTTCGGCAGTAGGTGTTAACAGTGCTAACCCTAATTATGTTAACCAATACAACAGCACATTGATTAACACAGTTGATATAATTCAGAACTTCAATCTGAACTATCGTGTGAATCGTTTTCTGGAACTCGATGCCAAATATGGCTTAGACGTTAAGAATTCAAATACCACGTACCGTTACGAAGATCAGGAGTTTAATAAGAATGCGGTGTATAACCAGTATTACTTAAGCAACTACAACCCTAATTCTGCAGCTAACGGAACAACAACCGGTGAGATTGATAACTATATCAACCGTACTACTTTTCAGAATTTTATCAGTACCGTAACCGTAAGAACTGATTTTGATAAAGATTTTCATTTGAAAGTGCCAATCAAAACAGTTACAACAATGGCTTTTGATTACCGGAAGACACTGAACAAACAATTTGCAGCGTATGGATATGATGCTCCTGCCTACACACCATGGAACGCAAACCAGGCAGCTGTTTATAAAATAATCACCGACTTTACTCAGCCATTTATTACCTATGGTTTCCTTGCAAACCAGCGTTTTGAATGGAGTGACCTTGCCGGTGTGGCCGTGGGTGTAAGAAGTGATTACTCTTCTGCATTCGGAAGCGGTGCCAATGCACAGACTTTCCCAAGAGGCGATGCGTTCCTGAACATCTCTAAATTCAAATTCTGGGAAGGCGGTAAAATTTCCAATATCATCTCTGACTTCAAGATCAGAGCCGGTTATGGTGAAGCGGGTATCCAGCCGGGCGCCTTCCAGCGTTTCCCTGTATTGGGTGCTGCTAACCTTGGTGCCAACAGCGTATTTACATTCCCTGTTACTACCCCTAATCCAAACCTGGGTGTGGAATTGTCAAAAGAAACAGAAATCGGTACAGATATCGGCCTGAACCTGTTAAAGGGTTCATGGTTAAAGAGTGCTTCCATCTCTGTTTCTTATTGGAAAAGAAATACAGATAATGCCATCTACAGTGTGGATGCCGCTCCTTCAACAGGTGTGGGCAGCACATTGGATAACGCATTTGGTTTAGGTTCTCATGGCGTTCAGGCTTCATTGAACCTGAATATCCTTTCTAAGAAGAATTTCAACTGGGATATGACAACCAACTTCTCAAAACAAACTTCTGAAATCACCAATATCAAAGGGCCCGATGTTGTGGTTATTTCCGGTGCGGGAAGTACAGGGATTACTTTGAAAGCAGGTCAGAAGATCGGCCAGTTATTCGGATTCCTTTTACTAAAAAGTGTAGACCAGATAGAGCCTTCTACCGGTTTGCCGGTTATCCCCAAAGCCCTGCAGGGCAATTACGAAGTAGCCAGCAATGGGTATGTAGTGAATTCTACAACCAAGCAGCCGGTGAATACGGCAGGTCAGTACAGCTTTGGTGATCCTAATCCTAAATTCAATATGAGTTTCATTAATAACTTCTCATACAAAGGATTCCTTTCATTGAGTGTTCAGTGGGATTGGGTTAACGGAAGCCACCTGTACAACCAGACCAAAGAGTGGATGTACCGTGATGGTATCAATGGAGATTATGATAATCCGATTACCATTGCCGGACAAACACAGGCATACACAGCATTCTACCGTGGTGTTTACCAGGCAGGTTCTAATAATGGCACCAAGGATTATTTCTATGAAGACGCCTCTTTCTGGCGCTTAAGAAATGTTTCTGCAGCTGTTGATTTTGCGAAAATATTTAAGATCAAAGGTTTCCAGCGTTTACAACTGGTATTGTCTGGCCGCAACCTGATTACCATCACTAAATACACAGGTATGGATCCTGAAGTTAGTTCGGGTTCTTCCAACTCTGCATTTGACCGTGGTGTGGATCACAATACCATCCCCAATACAAAAGCCTATACCATTGGCTTGAATGTTGGATTTTAATTTTAATCTTAAAACTCAGAAGAAATGAAGAATATTAAATTTTTGGTGGGAATATTAGGAGTAGGCTTAAGCATGACCGCTTGTAAAAAGCAACTCGATATTTCCAATACCAACCAACCCACCCCGCAAAGTGCGCAAAGCGAAACCGGTGTTGTATCATTGGCACAGGGTTCCATTTATAGAAATGGTTTTTACGACCTGAAATATTCTGATGGTGTATATGGCCGTTTTTGGGCAGGCGCCACAGGATTTCTTGAATTGATGGGAGATGAAATTGGCGCAGAGGCTGCCAATGCCTATCTGAACCAAATCGGATGCCCTAATAAAGTGACTTTAGATAACGGAACGGTGGTATTGAATCCAAGTTCCATCAATACACAATACGGAATATTGCGCGCTGTAAACGTGAATTCGCAACAGGGTGGTAATCCCACTTTTTATGAGTGGGCATACATGTATAATATGATTACTGCAGCCAATACCGTATTGGATATTGCTTCTAATACCACGTTCTCCGGTGCCGGTGCCGCTACCAAAAAAGCAACAGTGATGGCATGGGCTTATTGGTGGAAAGGATATGCTTATGCACATATCGGTACCCTTTACTATGCGGGCCTGATCCAAAACTCAACAACGCCGTCGGCTTCTACGAATGGTAACTATGTAACCAAAGAAGCGATCATCGCCGAGTCAAATGCAAACTTTGATAAAGCTGCCGCATCTTTGGCTACTGCAACTTCTACCTCAGATTACACTTCGGTTATGGGTAGCTTGATACCCTCTTTCCTGCAAAAAGGCAGAGGTGGTATTTTAACCACCGCGATGTGGCTCCGTAATATTAATACCATGAAGGCACGTAACATCGTGTTGAATAACACGAAGGCTGCCATGACAAGTGCCCAATGGCAATCTGTTCTTACCCTGGTAAATAATGGTATCACATCAACTGACCTGATCTTTACCGGCCGTACAGATGCGAATGGAGATTTCCTGGGTACAACGATTGCTGATAAAATTCAATCAACAGGTGCCGCTACCGGTACGTATAAATTGAGTGAGCGTTTGGTTCAGGAATTCAGAACAGGCGACAAGCGTAAAGACAATAACGTATTTACATTAAGTGCAGTAGGTATTTTTAATACCGACCGTGGCAATGCATTTAATACACGTTACAGTATTAAATCCGGTGGCAATGGTATTTCAGGTACTGTTGTATGGTCTAACACAAGCGCCGGCGCCAATGAAATTACGTTGGCGGGTACTTATGAAGAAAACGAATTGATGAAAGCCGAAGCATTGATCCAGACAGGTTCTGTTGATCTGGGTATTCAGTCAATCAACGCTGTAAGAACCTACCAGGGTGCTGGTTTAGCCGCTTTAGGCGCAGGTATGACACAGGCCGCTGCTTACGAAGAGTTACGGGCTGAAAGAAGAATCGCTCTCGCATGGAAAGGTCTTTCTTTCTTCGATGCCCGCCGTTGGGATATCATTGATCCAACCAAATCACGTACAGGTTGTGTGGTAATATCTGCCACGGGTGCTGTAAACACCAATGCAACCATCAATTACGGATTCCTTGATTATTGGGATGTTCCGGATAATGAACTGGCTTACAACCCTCCAGCATCAGGTAGCGCAGCTGTTAAGAATCCAAAACAATAAAAGTAATTTTATATACTTATTTGATAAATCAGGGCCCACTATGGGCCTTGATTTTTTTTGTACCTTTCAAATCAATGCTTACCTAATGCGCAGAATAGATTGCTTACTGCTGTTGTTGATCCTGTTTATGGGTAGTATCCATGCACAACCGCCAACTGTTCCGTTGGGAATAAGCGCAAGGGATAAGTTTTCACAGGGAATTACGACAGATTGGTCGGACCAGTTATTTATCAGTGATGTAAATGGGATGCCTATTAAACGAAAATACATTGATGTATCCGGGAGCCCGTATTTTACAGAAGTATTTAAATATGCAGTGGTTACGCTATCCAACGGACGGGCATATGCAAATGTGAGGATCCGGATAGATCTTGCTGATCAGGAGGCCTGTTTTCTCTCGAGTAAAGGAGAAGAGGGGATTATGGGGCCGGGTACTGTAAAACAGGTTTCCTATGCCGATACTGTAGCTGGAGGTATTATTTTCTATACGTTTCAAACAGGGTTCCCTGCTGTAGACAGGCAGGGTTCAAAAAATTTCTACCAGGTACTGGCTGAGGGTAAATGCAGTTTTATAAAATCTATCAGTAAAAGTATTTCAGAAAGAAAGAACGAACTGTCGGGTGAAATATCCAAAGAATTTGAATCATTTGAGAACTACTATCTTTTTATCAAGGGCGAGATGAAACGGTTAAAAAAAGATAAAGACTTTTTTAATGGCGAGCTTTCTGATAAACAAGCCGAGATCAGCCTATTCATCCAGTCCAATAAGTTGAATCTTAAAAACAATGACCATATTGTTAAGTTAGTAAACTATTATAATTCCCTGTAAACAGAACCTGGCATAAAAAAACTCAGACTAAACGGTCTGAGTTTTTTTATGCCTTTGGTAAGGTTAAAATTTTATTTCTTCTTCGTGTTCATTAAAGAATTTGAACTCGATCAAATGATAATTGGTATTGGATTGGGCTTTGAGATTGGTTTTGTATTTCCTTCTCCATTTTTTGATGATAGAGGTAAAGAAACCTTTGGTAAGATAAGAGTAAACAATCGGATGTACAGCAACCGTAAGGTTCTTATGGCCATGGGTAACCAGGTAATACAAACGTTTTTCCATTTCATCTTCCAGCAATAAGGTAGAAGTGATTTTTCCGGTTCCGTTGCAGGCGGGGCAATTTTCAGAAGTATTGATATTTACTTCCGGGCGCATACGCTGACGGGTAATCTGCAATAATCCGAATTTAGAAACCGGTAATACAGAATGCTTGGCCCGATCGGTTTTCATAAAACCTTCAATGGCTTCCTGTACTTTTCTTTTGTTATCGGGTAACTTCATATCAATAAAGTCAACCACGATGATACCACCGATATCACGCAAACGCAATTGGCGTGCAATTTCTTCTGCAGCTTCCAGGTTGGTTTCAAGCGCATTTTCTTCCTGGTTATTACTTACGCTTTTGTAACCACTGTTTACATCTACAACATGCAAAGCCTCGGTATGTTCAATAATCAGGTAAGCGCCGCTTGGCAGGTTTACCGTTTTACCAAAAGAGGATTTTACCTGCTTGGTCACGCCAAACTGATCGAAGATGGGCAATCCGCCACCCTGGTAAAGGGTTACGATATCCATTTTATCAGGTGCAATACGTTGTATATAACTTTGGGTAACGGTAAATAGATTTTTATCATTCACCACTACTTTATTGAAATCGGCACTTAACAGATCGCGCAGTATACTGGTGGTCTTGTTTTCTTCGCTTAATATCCTGATAGGCGCCACAGCCCCTTTAAGGTTGGCCTGTATCAGTTTCCAGGTTTCAATTAAGGCCAACAGATCGGCATGCAGTTCCGCAGTACTTTTCCCTTCAGCTGCTGTACGAACGATGACACCAAAATTTTTCGGGCGAATGGCCTCAACAATTTTGTGCAACCTCTTTCTTTCTTCAGATGAATGGATTTTTTTTGAAACCGCTACAATTTCATTGAAAGGGGTAACTACCACAAACCTTCCCGGTAAAGAGATCTCGCAACTCAGGCGTGGTCCTTTTGCAGCAATCGGTTCTTTTAAGATCTGGACAAGCACATTGGGTTTGCCGTTCAGTACTTCATTGATCTTACCGGTTTTAATGATTTCAGGTTCTGATTGAAATTTAGCAAAATCAAACCCGCCCGGCTCCTTGGTGTTCATGGCCAGTTGGGTGAATTTGAGTATGGAACGTACATAAGGACTCAGGTCTGTATAATGCAGAAAAGCATCTTTCTCAAACCCTACATCCACAAATGCAGCATTCAATCCCGGGATCAGTTTTTTTACTTTTCCGAGATATAAGTCGCCAACGGCAAAATTGGCATCCGTTTTTTCGTTATGCAGCTCTACCAGTTTCTTATCTTCCAGAAAGGCGATTTCCACGCCTGTAGGACCTGCATTAATAATTAGTTCTTTGTTCACAAAATGGAAACTTTTAGATACAAAATCACGGCCGGTATGCGGCTATCATATATACACACTTATATCCAGTACACTCGCCACCTGACAGGGAAGGAAAAGGATAAGTTGCAGCGTAGAAAGGTAGTAGTGGCGAAATTCGGGAAAGTGTTAAAAGCAGCCACAGCAAGTAGCGTGACTGCTTTTAGTATAATGGTCTTAATTAAGAATTATTTATTCTTTTTCTTATGACGATTCTTTCTTAAACGTTTTTTACGTTTGTGAGTCGCAATTTTATGACGCTTTCTCTTCTTACCACAAGGCATACACTAAGTAATTTTAGTTAGGTTAATTAATAAAGTTATTTTTTCAATTCGATAATCCTTTTGTTCAGTTCTGTTTGTGCTTCGGGTACTTTCACTAATTTCTTTACGGCTTCGTACCACTTAACTGCATTGGTCTTGTCTCCTTTTTCTTCATAACATTCTGCCAGGTTAAAAAGGGCCTCAATATTGTCAGGTTCTTTCTGAAGAACCATCTGAAACCGTTCAATCGCCTTATCAAACTGTCCGCTTTTTTTACCACCCAGGCCAAGTACCATTTGGGCGTACACATTTCCGGGATCTTTTTGGGCGATCTCCCTTACAGGTAAAATACCCTGCATGGGGTTATCGGAAATGTTGCCAAACAGGTAGCAGGCACCGAGACCGATTTTACTGGAATCATTAGCTGGATTGATTACCAAAGCTTTCTCAAAAAGAACTTTTGCATTTGTTGCCAACCAGGTTTGCATGGCCGGTTGCCCCTCTGTCATCAGGTTGTCTAAAAACAGGCGGGCGGCAAAGGTGAGGCTTTTTTCAGAATTTTCCAACTTCGCAGCTTCTCCGGTATAATAGGCATAGGGTTCGAAGATACGCGCCGAATCTGCCCAGAACCGGGCAAGCTGGTGATATAGGTGCAACTGCTGGTCTTTTACATCACCCCTTTTTACAGAATTTTCCAGGCTGAGCAGGCGTTGCGCCTGAGCCGTATTGATCTTTTGTTTGGCTTTTACAAGGAGCTGGTCGAATGTAATTACCTGGCGTTCAGTTGTTTGGTTGGACTGTGCTGCTTCTGTAGGCTTTGCAGGGGGAGTTGTCTTGCCAAAGGCATACAATAAAATAAAGGCTATCAGGGCGCCGGAAACCAGGAATACTTGCTGTTTTTTCACTTATGAACGCTTTCGGCAAAGTTAGCCAGGCTGGCGTTTGCTTTTTACTTCGCTCACAAATTCTTTTGCGGGTTTAAATGCCGGGATATAGTGCTCGGGAATTTCTACCGCAATATTTTTCTTAATGTTGCGGCCGATCTTCGCGGCTCTTTTTTTGGTAATAAAACTGCCAAACCCACGTATATAGATGTTTTGGCCGTTTGACAAGCTCTCTTTCACTTCTTTAAACATGGTTTCCAAAGTAACCAGAACATCCACTTTGGGGATACCTGTTTTGTCAGAAATTTGGTTGATGAGATCAGATTTTCTCATTTGGTTGTTTTTTATAAGGCTAACTAGACTTTAAAATAAGCTAAAAAGGTTGAATAATGCAAGAAAGATAGCGTTAATATTATAGACGTTACTTATTGATAGATAAATGGTTCAATCCGCTCTTCTTTTTTGGGCAGGTAGGTGACGGACGATGTTTTTTGGATGAAATGCTAAACTTTTCAGATTCCGGAGCGGTTCTTTTATTGAATATTTGTTGTGTATGACAGAAAAATATTTTACCCAGAAGCTGATGCAATGGCATAAAAAGGAGAATCAACGCGAAATGCCGTGGAAGGGCGAGAAGGATCCTTATAAAATATGGTTGAGTGAGGTGATCCTTCAACAAACCCGGGTAGCGCAGGGTTGGGCTTATTATAACCGGTTTATCACACAATATCCAACGATTGCCCATTTGGCAAAGGCAAAAGACCAGGAAGTATTTAAATTATGGGAAGGGCTGGGGTACTATAACCGGTGTAAAAATCTTTTATATACGGCCAGAGAGATCACAAAAGACAGGAACGGGGTATTCCCGGATACTTATGAAGATATGCTTGCCCTGAAGGGTGTAGGCCCTTACACAGCTGCGGCCATTGCCTCTTTTGCTTACAATTTACCTTATGCGGTGGTAGACGGGAATGTGTTCAGGGTGTTATCGCGCTATTTTTGTTTGCATGAAGCGATCGATTCTGCAGCGGGTAAAAAACAATTTACCGCACTTGCAGCGAAAGTGCTGGCTAAAAAGGAAGCTGGCGTGTATAACCAGGCTATTATGGATTTCGGGGCAACGGTTTGTAAACCTTTTTCACCCTTATGCAATTCCTGCGCTTTACAAAAAGAATGTGGGGCTTACCGGGAAGGGAAGGTGAACCAGTTACCCGTAAAAGAAAAAACAATGCTGCGGAAAACCCGTTGGTTCTATTATTTCATTTTTGAGCATCAGGAAAAATTTTTAATCAATCACAGGACGGGGAAGGATATCTGGCAAAACCTGTATGAATTTTATTTACTCGAAAGTGATGACCAGGTAAAATGGGATGAAGCGGCAGTTACAACATGGCTTAAAGATCAGATAGGCTTGCAGAAAGCATGGGTAGCCGATATATCGGCTATATCTGTACAGCAACTAACTCATCAGCAGATAAAAGGGCAGTTTATAAGGGTACAACTGAACAGTGTGCCTGCTTTCCTGAAACCGTTTTCCTGGTATAGCCTGCAAGGTTTGCAGAAACTGGCCTTTCCGAAATTGATTACCCAATACCTGGCCGCATTTTTCCGCTAAAACCCGCTTAGCCTAAATTTCTGTCAGCACTTCTTTTGTTTCTTAAAAAAAGTTATTTTTAAGAGTGATTAAAACAGGACGAATCTAAAACCTATTGTATGAGAGGAGTTAACAGAGTAATGCTTATCGGAAATTTGGGAAAAGACCCGGATGTACAGCATCTGGAAGGAAATATCGGCGTAGCTAAATTTCCGCTGGCTACTACGGAAACCTATAAAGACCGCTCGGGTAAACTGGTATCACAAACAGAATGGCATACCGTGGTATTATGGAGGGGGCTTGCTGAGCTGGCACAGAAATACCTTCATAAAGGAAGCCTGATTTATGTGGAAGGGAGATTGCGTACACGCAGTTGGGAAGACAAAGAAGGCAATAAAAAATTTGCCACAGAAGTGGTGGGAGATAACCTGATTATGCTGGATAAAAGAGGCGATGGGCACACAGGGCATCCCGGGGGAGATGCGCCGGAGGGATTTGGTGATGATATTATACCGCCATTGGGCGATCCCGGTGAAAGTTTACCTTTCTGATCGCAGATGGGCAGAATCACTATTTTTGTATCAACAGGATAAGTGGATGGGTTTTATGCAGTGATTCCTGATTGTTCAATTAAACTACTTGCTTTGGATCATCACCCGGTTTTGCATTTTTTTTCAAACCTGACTTTATTATCTGCAATACAGGCACAGGGTACCACTGTATTGGTTATGATACTGATGGTGCTGCTGTTTCTCTCTTTCGTATTATCGGGATCGGAAGTTGCTTTTTTTTCTCTCACGTATAAAGACATCAATAATCTAAAATCAAAACAACTGCCGCCGTATAAACGGATTGTTGATCTGTTGGAAGAACCCAAAGTATTACTGGCTTCCCTATTGATCGCAAACAGCTTTATTAATATTTCGATCATCATTATTTCCAATTTACTGATTGACGATATGTTCAATTTTGAACGTTTTGATGCGGTATGGGTAGAGTTTCTGATTAAAGTAATTGCTGTTTCTTTTTTATTGGTATTGTTTGGAGAGGTAATGCCGAAAGTATTGGCCACACAAAACAATATCCGTTTTGCCAAAGATTTTGGCGGTATTGTTCAGGCAGTTTCTTATGCCTGTGCCGGATTGAGCAGGCGCCTGGTAAAATATTCTGATATTATTGAAAAGCGTTTGGCCAACCGGCCAAATGGTGCATATAGCCTGGAGGAACTGGATCATGCAATAGACCTTACCACACAGAATACTGCTTCGGAAAATGAGAAGAATATATTGAAGGGTATTGTGAAGTTTGGCAATATTACGGTGAAGCAAATCATGAAAACCAGGGTGGACGTACATGGTATTGATCATGAACTTTCTTTTGGCGAACTGATTGCTACCGTGCGCGACCTCCATTACAGTAGGTTACCCGTATATAAAGAAGACTTAGATAATGTAGCAGGGATGATTCACACAAAAGACCTTATCCCGTTTCTGAATGAACCGGATAATTTTGCGTGGCATAGGTTGATGCGCCCGCCTTATTTTGTGCATGAACAGAAATTTATAGAAGACCTGCTAAAAGAGTTCCAGTTGAAACGAATCCATTTTGCAGTTGTGGTAGATGAGTTTGGCGGAACCAGCGGTATTGTAACATTGGAAGATATTCTGGAAGAAGTGATTGGTGAGATCAAAGATGAGTTTGACGAAGAAGAAACAGGGTACAGAAAGATTGATGACTACAATTATATTTTTGAAGGAAGGATTATGATCAACGATGTATGCAAGATTTTAGATCTGCCAACGGATACATTTGACCAGGTAAAAGGAGAGAATGATTCATTGGCCGGACTGGTATTGGAATTGGCAGGAGAGATACCTTTGCCACTGAAGGTGGTAGGTTCCGGTGATTTTGAGTTTACCGTACTTGAAGTAACCAAAAACCGGATAGAGAAAATAAAGCTCACGATCAAGCCGCAGTTAGCATGAGGAAGAAAGCAAATCGTTCATGGCCGATGGTCCGGGGTTCAGGGTTTGTTGGGAGCCGGATGGTCCAAGTATTTGCTGTTCTAACCATGGTGTATGGCCTATGGACTATGGCCGCTTCCTGCAACAGCAGTTATACGCCCAAGCCCAAAGGATATTACAAGATCCATTTTCCTGAAAAGAAATACCGCGTATTTAACCAGGCCGGTTACCCGTATTCATTTGAATATCCTTACTATGCGGAAGTGGTAAAAGACAGTACTTTTTTTGGAGAAGCTACAGAAAATCCATGGTGGATCAATATAGATTTTCCGCAGTTTCATGGGAGGATTTATGTGAGTTATAAAGAGATCGGCAAGAATAAATTTGATACGCTGATTAAGCATTCCTTTGCATTAACGGGCAAGCATACTTCGAAAGCCTATTCTATTGAGGATACATTATTGAGTACGGCAAACGGGATACATGGGGTTTTCTTTACGGTAGGCGGGGATGTGGCAACGGCCAACCAGTTCTTTCTCACGGATTCTACCAAACATTTTTTGCGGGGGGCCCTGTATTTTGATGCCACGCCCAATGCAGATTCGCTGGGGATTGTGAACCGGTTTTTATTGGATGATATGAAGCATTTGATCAATACATTCACATGGCGTAAGTAAACTTCCCACAAAGTGGGTATGTATTGGTTTATCTTTGAATGGTACCGCAAGAACGAATATGATAGCAATAGATAATGTTTTGGTAAGTAATGAAGTACTTGAGGAGCAGTTTGTGTGCGACCTGAATAAGTGCAAAGGGGGCTGTTGTGAAGATGGCGATGCCGGTGCACCCATGGAAAAATGGGAACTGGAGAAACTGAAAGAATTTTATAAGCTGATAGAACCTTATATGAGCCCCGAAGGCATAGCAGAAGTAAAGCGTCAGGGTAAATATTTGTACGACCAGGAATTTGGCTGGGTAACCCCAACCATTGATGGCGCAATTTGTGCATATGGCTATCGCGATAAATGGGGTATTATAAAATGTTCGATAGAGCAGGCATATAATGACGGGAAAACGGATTGGAAAAAACCACTGAGCTGCCATTTGTTTCCTATCAGGATTCAAAAAAGCAAGAAAGACCCGGATATTGAATATGTCAATTATGAACCGAGGGAAGACCTTTGCCAGGCTGCCTGCAGCTTGGGAAAGAAATTGAAGATGCCGGTATATATTTTTCTGAAAGATTCCATCATCCGGAAATATGGGGAGGCATTTTACGAGACATTGGCGGCAACGGCGGAGCATATGAAGCAGGACGGTTGATTGCAGATTTTGAAGATTTTTGGGTAAGATTAACAGGATTTGTTGAAGCGTTTGGTATTGTTGAAGTGTGCGACGCAACAAAAGCCGGGGATAGAGATACAGCTGACTAAAAACATAATTTATATACATGAAAGATACTGCAGCATCCTTCATTGCCAAGAGTACGATTAAAGCGGCCGACCTGGAGCACAGGCGGAAGATCAATTTTAATATTGATAAGTATAATGCCGTTGTGCCTAAGGGCAAGCAGCAGTTTGGCAACCAGGTAATGCTGGCGCGTGAAAAAGCGAAGAACCGCAAATGGGAAGCGATCGAACATTTAGACCGGTACCTGGAAGAATTTGAAAGAAAGATTACTGCGCGTGGCGCAAAAGTGATTTGGGCAGAGAATGGAGCAGAAGCATTGGAAGAGATTGGTAAGATTTGCAAAGCCAAGCTTTGTAAAACCCTTGTGAAGAGCAAGAGCATGGTTACAGAAGAAATTCATCTGAACCATTACCTGGAATCAATCGGTATAGAAAGTGTGGAAACGGACCTGGGAGAATATATTCAGCAATTAGATGGGGAAGCGCCTTACCATATTGTAACGCCGGCTATGCATAAAAGCAAAGAAGATGTGGCAAGGTTGTTTGCAGAGAAACTGGGAACACCGGCCGGATTATCTCCGGAAGAACTGACACTGGTTGCCAGAAAAATATTACGCGATAAATATGTAGAGGCAGAAGTAGGGGTAACCGGCGCTAATTTTATTGTGGCAGATGTTGGCGGAATTGCCGTTACGGAAAATGAAGGGAATGCACGCTTAAGTTGTGCATGGCCCAAAACCCATATTGTTGTGGTAGGGATTGAAAAGATGATTCCTTCCATTAACGATCTTGCTTTGTTCTGGCCTTTACTGGCCACCTACGGAACCGGGCAACAGATTACATCATACAATACATTGGTTTCAGGACCGAAACAGGCAAATGAAACAGATGGCCCGGAAGAGATGTATGTGATCCTGCTGGATAACGGGCGTACCAACCTGTTGGCAAATCCTGTATCCCGGGAAGCTTTGTATTGTATTCGTTGCGGTGCGTGTTTGAATGCATGTCCTGTTTATAAAAATATTGGAGGCCACTCTTATGAAACTACGTATAGTGGGCCAATCGGCAAAGTAATTACACCCTACCTGAGTGGTATGGATGAATATAAACACCTGAGTTATGCATCTTCTTTATGTGGTAACTGTACGGAAGTTTGTCCGGTAAGAATTAATCTTCATGAATTGTTGTTGGATAACCGGCATGAAGCCGTTGTACAGGGCTCGAGTTCACTTGCAGAGCGTATTGCCTGGAAAGTATGGAAAACCGCCAGTCTTAACCGTAGTATGATGAATATGGGTAATGGTAAAATGAAGAACTGGGTGGTGAATAAAGTTTTTAAGGGATGGACAGCCCATAGGAGTGACCTAGATTTTAGCCAGAAGACGTTTAGTGAGATGTGGAAAGACAGGGTTAATTAATAATTAGTCATTAATAATTAGTAATTGGATAGTGCAAGTGCGGATACTTTTTTGGTGTATGCTTTGCATATAGGTTCGAGGCTTTCTTATATAATTTCTGTTCTTTTTCCTGCATCGATGATCACTGATTCGAAAGAGGAATTCTTAACATATAATGGGGTAAGGATCAATTATTCTTCTGAGAGGCTGGGGGATAATT
>CAZFKE010000001.1:384363-419441 GCA_964519475.1 uncultured Sediminibacterium sp. | reverse complement strand
CCGAAATTACGCAGAAGCCAGTATTATTCAGGGTTTGTTGGAGGAGAATGAAATCAGGCCCCAAACAATGGATTGTTTTGAATGGGAGGGGGTGAAAGCATTCTTCAAAACATCCGGCGATCTTCCTTTTGATATTTTTTCTGCATCGTTCTATCTTCTTTCAAGATACGAGGAATACCTGCCGCATGAACTGGATGACTATGGACGGTATGCGCATACCAACAGCCTTGCCTACCAGGAAGATTTTTTACAATTACCCCTGGTGAATTTATGGATGCAGGCGGTAGAAAATGAAATGCAGCAAAGGCTTTCCCATTCAACATTCAATATTCAACATTCAACATTCAGCTTTGTACCTACTTACGATATTGATATCGCTTACAGTTATCTGCACAAACCTCTCTGGAAAAATGTATTCGGGTTTTATCGCGATCTTTTGCAGGGAAAGTTTGAACAGGTGATGGAAAGAGGTAATGTATACAGCGGCAGAAAACCGGATCCGTTTGATGTGTTTGACTGGATGGATCACCTGCATAGAAAGTACCAGCTTCATCCGGTTTATTTTTTTCTAACGATATTGAAAAGGGGGGTGTATGATAAAAATTTATCAGCAAACTCCAGCGCTTTGCAGAAACTGTATAAGCGATTGGGAGAAAAATATACGAGCGGCATCCACCCTTCCTGGCAGAGCGGAACAGAGGAATGGTTATTGAGTAAAGAGATAGAGACATTAAAAAGCATCATTCAAAAGCCAATAACCATTTCGAGAAATCATTATTTGCGGTTTACGATTCCACATACTTATCGCAGATTGATCGAAACTGGTATTACAGATGATTATTCGATGGCTTATGGCGGGGTGAATGGATTCAGGGCTTCTTATGTATTACCTTATGTATGGTATGATCTGGAAAAAGAAACGGTGACTGATCTGACAATTCATCCCTTCTGTTTTATGGAAGCTACTTCTTTTTTTAACCAGGGATATTCTGCGGCACAGGCAGGTGAAGAGATGCAATATTATTATGATATAGTAAAAAAGGTGAACGGTGAGTTTATTACATTATTTCACAATCATTTTTTAACAGAACAAATAGAATGGATTGCGTGGAGGGAAATGTATGAGCGATTTTTGAAAAAGAATTTTTCGTAAGTTTTTGAAAACTTACATAGCATCAGCATCCGATAACTGGGCAATCTTTTCTCTTTGTTTTTGCAGGCTTTGGTTTACAAGGTAAACACCCGCCAGGGTTATAAGAGAGCCGATGATAATATTGGCTGTGATCTTCTCACTCATAACCAATGACCCTACAAAAATGGCTACGATCGGATTGATGTATGCATAAAGAGATGCTACAGCGGGTTGCAGATGTTTCATTGTATAGATAAAAGCGGCGAAAGTAATGAGGTTGCTTGCTATTACCAGGTAGGTAATGGCGCCCCAGGATTGTGCAGGAACGTCTGTAATAGGTATACTTTTACCTGATACAGCAAGCATGATGATTAAGATAAATGAACTGATCAGCATTTCCCAACCAGTAGCATTGTAGGCATTCATTTTTAGTTTTGTTTTGGAAAGAACGATCGTGCCAATGCTCCAACTTAGCATAGCAATGACAGAAAGAAATACCCCCCATGCATAACCTTCTGTCTGGCTATGAAATGCATTATCATAAAACACAACCGCAATTCCGCCAATACCTAAGAGCAAACCGATGAATGTGGAGACGGTAATTTTTGTATTCTTGAAAAACAATCGCTCAATAATAACCACGCATAACGGGTAGAGTGCAGAGATCAATGCGCCCATTCCACTGGGGATACTTTTTAATGCCAGTGTAGCAATACCATTTGCCGAAACAAAAAGCAGTACAGCCATCATGGCCAGCCACCCAAATTCTTTTTTGGTGGGAAGCTTTTCACCTTTGATCAAAAAAAATGAAACCATGATAACACCCGCAATAAACTGACGGATAGAAGCTACTTCCAGTCCGGGCACTTTCTGCACGCCTATTTTACTGGCCACCCAACTGGTGCCCCAGACAGTGCTGGTAAGCGTTAATCCGATATAGGCTTTTTGTTTGGTGGTCAAGTTTTATTTTTTGTTTTTCTAAACCCATCCGTCTTTGCACCTCCCTATTTTAAGGGGTGAGAAGCTGCGGCTTATTTATTAGTGTTTGAAATGACGCATACCGGTCATTACCATCGCCAGTTTATTTTGAATGCAATATTCCACACTGTCCTTATCTCTTACAGAACCACCGGGCTGGATGAATGCTTCAATACCAGCCGTGTGTGCAATCTGAACACAATCATTGAATGGGAAGAATGCATCAGAAGCCAGTACAGCGCCCTGCAGATCAAAATTGAATTGTTTTGATTTCTCGATTGCCTGGCGGAGTGAGTCGATGCGGCTGGTTTGTCCGCAGCCTTTACCAACAAGTTGTTTATTTTTTACCAGAGCGATGGCATTGCTTTTTAAATGTTTGCAAACGAGATTGGCAAATACGAGATTTTGTTTTTCGGCTTCAGTAGTTTCTCTCCCGCCCACTTCTTCCCATTTACTGTAATTACCCTCGTCGGAGTCTTGTTCTAAAGTGCCGTTCAGTATAGATCTGCTGGGTGTTTTTAGTTTTGTGTTTTGTGTTTTGAGTTGGAGAAGGATACGGTTCTTTTTGCTTTTCAGAACTGCTAACGCATCTGTATCAAATGCAGGAGCAATCAATACTTCGAAAAATATTTCATTGATGGCTTCGGCCGTTGCTTTGTCGATTGTTTTATTGCAAACTAATACGCCGCCGAATGCGCTTTCCGGATCGCCGGCTAATGCGGCATCCCAGCTTTCTTTTACGGTTGCTCTTGCAGAGATACCGCAGACATTGGTGTGTTTGATGATACCGAAAACGGATTCGGTTACCTGTACCTGTGTAAATTCTTTGATGAGCTGCACTGCAGCATCTACATCTACGAGGTTATTATAAGAAAGTTCTTTTCCGTTGAGTTGTGTGAACAGTTCTTCGAGGTTACCGTAGAATACAGCTTTTTGGTGTGGGTTCTCGCCGTAACGTAAGCTTTGCTGCCGGCCCGGGTTGAAATAGTTGCTGATGGCAATATCATAATGCATCACTACTTCAAAGGCTTTGGCTGCAAAGGATTTTCTTTGTTCGATGCTGGTTTCGCCTTTCTGATCGTTCAATAATTTTTCTAAAGCCGCATAATCATCTTTGGCAGCGATCACTACCAGGTCGCGGTAATTTTTGGCAGCGGCGCGGGTCATGGGTTGGGCGCCAATATATATTTTTTGAATTTTAAGTTTTTTTTGTGATGTGGTGGGGTAGGTTTGTTCAAATGGATAGAGGTCAACAATCACAAGGTCAATTTCTGGTATATGGTATTGTTTCATCTCAAGCAGATCCTGCGCTTCATACCTTCTGCCCAGGATACCACCAAAAACGGCGGGGTGCAATGTTTTTACCCTGCCCCCCAAAATGGATGGATAGGTGGTTAAACTTTCTACAGGCACAAAGGCAACCCCAAGGTCTTCCAGGAATTTTTGCGTACCGCCGGTTGAATAGATGGTAATTCCCAGTTGCTGTAATTTTTTGGCGATGGGTTCCAGTCCGTCTTTATAAAAAACGGAGATAAGCGCTGATTGAATTTTCTTTTGCATGATTTGTTGTTTAACCTGCCGGAGGTTGGTTGAAATAAAACGGAATGGCCGTCTTTATCAGAGATCCGTTTCAAAAGCACCTTGCTCAGAAACGCTATGATGGCGCAAATGTAGGCTGTCGGCCTCTTTTTTCCAGTACTGTATTTTCCACAGGGGGTTGCTGCTGTCAAATACCCATATTTTACTGTTAAACACTGTGGTCAGCTGGCTTAGATAGATCTTCGGGTTACCGCTCAGGATAATGATATCCACCGGTATTTTCTTTTGATTCACTGCAATATGATAGGGCCTGTTGATAATCAAGACAGATTTCTGCCTGCCCAGCACCAACGGGCCATGAATACGGATACCTGATAGGGAACCGGTTTCCGTTATGCCATACTGCACCCGGGATGGTTTTAGGTGGAACCGGGCCAGGGAATTATTCCCGGTTAATATGCTATCCCCTAGAAATTGATAATGCCTTCCTGCCATAATATCAACAGCCGTGTGCTTCGGAATATTATATACGATGATTTTGTGCTGGTCTGTTTGTTGAATGCGATGATAACTGTAAAAAAAGAAAACGCCAGACAGGAAAGACAGGCCGGCGATGAATGCTTTCCCTTTTTTTGTAAATAACCAAAAAGCTATGTAACCGATAGCAAAATATAACAGGATGGTTTGAGCAAGTCCTATTTGAATATTGTCTGTGACTGAATAGGGAATCCGGTCAGTCCTTTCAATAACGCCATCCATTTGTGCAATGAGGAAAGAGAGGGTTTTCCCCGTCCATAAGTTTAGGAAAGGAATTTTGGCAACAACCAGTAACAACAATTCTCCATACAATATAAAGCCTGATAAAGGAACGGCTATAAAATTGGTGAACAGGAAAAGGTTTGGAAACTGGTGAAAATAGTATAGTATGATAGGCAATGTAAGGATCTGTGCGGATAAAGTAACCGCATTGAGTTGCCAAACCGTATGCAATATTTTATTGTTGAAATACAATTGCCGGTAAATCGGTTTCATATATAAAATAATACTGAGTACGGCAGCATAGGATAATTGAAAACCTACATCCCAAAAGAAATAAGGATTATAAACAAGTAAACAGAATGCAGAGGCAGCCAGGGTATTATAGATATTTGTTTTTCGCCCAAGGCTTTCGCCCATTACAATAAAAGAGAACATAACGGCTGAACGGAGAATCGAAGCGGCAGCACCTGCCAGTAAACTAAAGCCCCATAAAACAACCAGTATTATCAAAGGCTTGATAAATCTTATCCATTTTAATTTTCGGAAAGGCTTCAGCAATAAAACCAGTAATCCATAGATCATTCCCAGGTGTAACCCGCTGATGGCAATGATATGTACTACACCGGTATGGCTGTAAGATTGAACCAGGTCTTTATCCAGGTCATCGCGATAACCGATTAATAAGGCTTCTGCCACGCCGGTTTCTTTTTGTCCGGGCACCCATTCTCGGAAAAGAGAAAGAACCTTATTTCGGGTATTGATGAGTAATTCAGTAATTGTGCTTTTTTTCAATCCGGCTAACAACAGGTATTCACCGGACTGCAAGTATACCTGATAATGAATATCCTGCGACGCACAATATCTTTTATAATCAAATCCGCCCGGGTTACCGGAATTGGTGATGGGTTGCCATGTTTTTGTGATGATGATTTGCGAACCGTATTGCAATGTGTTAGCAGTGCTGTCTTTTTTACAATAGACGAGGATATTGCCCTTTATGGGTTGCCATGCTCCTTTCTTAAAAACAGATTCTGCCTTGGCCAATGCTTTAAATGAATTCGGTTTTTCAACCAGTGGCTCCTGAATGGTGAGTAAAACAGTTTCTTTCCCATGGATAAAATGGCCAATCCAGCTTGAATCATTTTCTATGTTTTGAAAGTGTATCAATACCGATCCCAAACATACGATCATCATATGTATGGATAAGCCGGATATCCACCTAAACGTATACTTATGGGTTATCGGTACATACGTAACGAAACAGAAAATGCAGCAGAAAGCAAATGATGCAATCGTAATAATCAGCAAAGAAAGAAGCAGGTACCGCTCCATAAGAATCCCCGCTGTTAACGGAATGAGTAACCGCAGAAAAGGAACCGACCGCCAGAATTGTTTACCATAGCGACGCATAGCTTAAACCTAATCAAAAATGCCAGGCTTTTCAGGGTGGCGGGTGCAATCAGGTATTAATACGGGCTAATTATACGGGCAGATTATAACAAATAAGCCAAACAGGCGGTGGCCGGTTTCAATGAAAGCGTAAAAAATCTTCTCTTATTTTTTTTGTTAAGAAGAAATTATGATACTTTTACTAAAATGTGTATTTTTTACACATTATAAAATAACGTACAAACCTTCTTGCTGCCATATGCGATATAATGCCATCATCATTTTTATGCTGTTCGCGTGCATATCTCATGCGCAGTTATTGCAATGGTCTCCTGTTTTTATCAAAGAGTCTTCTGCTTCTGTTACCATTATAGCTGATGCGTCACAGGGTAATAAGGGTTTGGCCGGGTATACACCGGCTTCTGATGTATATGTACACATTGGTGTTATAACCAATTTGAGTTCGGGTTCGGCAGACTGGAAATATGTGGTAAACAATAATTTCAATTCGCCGGCTTCTGTGGTGCAGGCGGTTTCCGTAGGTTTTAATAAATGGTCTTACAGCATATCCGGAGGGCTTCGGAGTTTTTTTAATATTTCCAATACTGCTGAAAGAATCATAAAGATTGCCATTCTTTTCAGAAACGGAAATGGCAGTAAGGTCTTGCGTAATAGTGATGGTTCAGACATGTATATACCGGTGTATGATGATGGCCTTTATGCACGTATCGATTCTCCATTAACGCAACCTTTTTTTAAGCCGGTTTCGCAAACGATTGCGGTTACAACAGGTGATCATGTTCCGGTTCTTGGCGTAAGCAGTAAAGCGTCAACCCTGCGCATTTTATTTAATGGAAATACGCTGAATACTGTTTCATCAGCCACCCGTATTAACGCGGATGCGGTTATCTCTTCTACCGGCACACAAACCATCATAGCTGAGGCAAATGATGGTATTGGGTTGGCAAGAGATACACTTACCTTTTTTGTATCAGGCAGTGTAACCGTGGCTGCGTTGCCCAATGGTCTTACAGATGGGATCAATTATGAACCGGGAGATACTTCTGTTACACTGGTACTGTTTGCACCAGGCAAAAACCGGGTATCGGTTCTGGGAGAATTTAATAACTGGACAGAAAGCCTTTCCTCGCAAATGAATATCACGCCGGATGGCAGCCGTTTCTGGCTGCGTGTTACCGGGCTTGCTCCAGGCAAAGAATATGCCTATCAATACCTGGTAGACGGCTCCCTCCGCATAGCTGATTATTATACAGAGAAAATATTGGATCCCAATAATGACCCCTATATACCCGCTTCCACTTACCCGAACCTGAAAGTGTATCCTACTGGCAAAACAACCGGTGTGGTAAGTGTATTGCAAACAGCAAAGCCCGCGTATAACTGGCAGGTTACCGGTTTTCAAAGACCCGATAAAAAGAACCTCGTGATCTATGAATTGCTGATCAGGGATTTTGTGGCCGCACAAAATTTTACAGCATTAAAAGATACCCTTACCTATTTCAAAAGACTGGGTGTGAATGCCATTGAGATTATGCCCTTCAGTGAATTTGAAGGAAACCTTAGCTGGGGATATAACCCGAATTTCTTTTTGGCGCCGGATAAATACTACGGCACTGAAAATGGCATCAGGCAATTTATTGATGCTTGTCATCAACAGGGGATTGCTGTTATTATGGACATGGTAATGAATCATTGCATGGGTTCGGCCCCGCAGGCCCAGTTATACTGGGATGCGGTTAATAACCGGCCTGCTGCAAACAATCCATGGCTGAATCCGGTGGCAACACATCCGTTTAATGTTGGTAATGATTTTAACCACGAGAGCCAGGCCACCAAAGACCTTGTAGCCAGAACAGTACGTCATTGGCTTACACAATATAAACTGGATGGTTTCCGATGGGATCTTTCCAAGGGGTTTACACAGGTAAATAACCCAACAGATGTAAATGCCTGGAGCAACTATGATGCAAGCAGAGTAGCTATCTGGAAAAGAATCTATGATACGATGCAGGCAATATCGCCAAATTCATATTGTATTCTTGAGCATTTTGCTGCCAACCAGGAAGAAACAGAATTGTCTAATTATGGTATGTTGTTATGGGGTAACCAGAATTATAGTTTTAACCAGGCCACCATGGGATACAACACGGGCTGGGATTTCAGCGGAGCCATTTCCAAAAGTCGTGGCTGGTCCAATCCGCTGCTGGTAGCTTACCAGGAAAGTCATGATGAAGAAAGGCTGATGTTCAAAAATCTTTCTTACGGAAATAATAAAGGCTCGTATTCTGTGAAAGACACCCTGACTGCTTTGAAAAGAAATGAAATGGCAACTGCATTCTGGGCCATGATACCCGGTCCGAAATTGTTGTGGCAGTTTGGTGAACTCGGCTATCAGGCCTCTATCAACAGCTGCAGTAATGGAACGATCGATGCCAATGGCGCATGCCGTACTGAAGCCAAACCTATCCGTTGGGACTATTATACGCAACCGGCACGTAAGGCTTTGTTTGATGTATATGCCAAACTGTTTAAGCTAAAACTCACACCCAATTTTAAAACCACTTTTACTACCAATGCGGTTACCTGGGATATGTTGGGTGCCGTAAAATGGCTGCAGTTGAATGATGATTCTTTAAAAGTAATGGTACTCGGAAATTTTGACGTAAGCAGTCAAACTGCCTCTATTACTTTTCCGCTTGCAGGAACCTGGTACAGTTATTTAACCAATGCCACGCGTATAGCAACGGGTAATGCGGAACAGATAACATTGCAGCCGGGAGAATATTATGTATACACCAACCGTAATATCAACAATGCGGTTATCACGGCCATTCCTCCTTCAGGAAATATCCCGACGGATATGACTATTTCAATTGTGCCAAACCCGGTTCACTCATCCGCAATCATTCATTATTATTTACCCGAAACTGCACAGGTAAAAATTTCGCTTACCGATATCAGTGGAAGATTGCTGAAAACGGTGTTCGAGGGTTTCAGACCTGCGGGTAAACAGCGGGTCAGCCTGCAAACAGATCAACTGCCTGCCGGTACCAGCGGCAACGGAATTTATTTTGTGAAGATCATGTATCATAAAACAACAAAAACAGAAAAACTTATACTGATAAGGTAAATACATATCAGTATGTAAAACTGCCAAAATTAACAAATACGTAAAACCTGAAAAATCAACAATTATGAAATTCAAACGAATGCTTGTTGCTTTACTGTTAGTGCTTACGGTCTGCAGTCTGCAGGTCAGGGCCCAGGACAAAGCAGTTACCGGCAAGGTAACAGACTCCAAAGACGGAAGCCCGATGGCGAACGCAACTGTTAAAGTAAAGGGTAGCATTATCGCCACACAAACAGATGGTGCGGGGGTGTATAAAATTAAATTGCCCGCAGGTGCCACAACACTGATTTTTTCATCTATTGGCTTTACTTCGCAGGAAGTGGTGGTTAACAGGGAAGTGTTGAATGTTTCTCTTTCGCAAACCAGTGCCGCATTGGGAGAAGTGATCGTGATTGCGTATGGTACCCGAAAGAAAGGGGATCTTACCGGTTCGGTTACTGCCGTATCTGCCAAAGACTTCCAGAAAGGAGCCATTGCTTCTTCCGAGCAGTTACTTCAGGGTAAAGTGGCCGGTTTGCAGATAACATCCGGTGGTGGCTCTGCGGGTGGTGGAAGCCGTATCCGTATCCGTGGTGGCGCCTCCCTAAATGCCAGTAATGATCCGTTGATTGTGATAGATGGGATCCCGGTAGAAAGCAACGGTATTGCCGGTTCAGGCAACCTATTGAATACCATTAACCCGAATGATATTGAAAGCATGACCGTATTGAAAGATGCTTCGGCTACAGCTTTGTACGGTTCCAGGGCTTCCAATGGCGTGCTGATTGTAACTACAAAAAAGGGTTCAGGCGGAACAGTGAAATATAATTTCAGCTCACAGGAATCTATTGGAACAGTTGCTAAAAAAGTAGATGTATTAACAGCAGACGAAATCAGGAGCCTCATTACCGCCGACGCTGCAGCAACAGGGAATAATACTTATAAAAATTTATTGGGGTCGTCCAGTACCGACTGGCAAAAAGCTATTTACCGTTCTGCCATAGGTGCCGATAACAATATCAGTGCCAGTGGAAGTTTGGGTAATATGCCTTTCCGTGTATCTCTCGGGTACCTGACCCAGAATGGTATTTTACAAACAGATAATTTTAAAAGGGTGTCTACAGCATTAAACCTGTCGCCCAAATATTTTAATGATCATCTTACGGTAAACTTTAACCTGAAATACAGCCAGACCCAAAACCGTTTTGCGAATACGGGTGCCATAGGCAATGCCGTGAATTTTGATCCAACACAACCCATTTATGCTGCCAATAAATATGGTGGTTATTTTGAATGGCTGCAGCCAGATGGTAAACCCATCGACCTCTCTAACCGTAATCCACTCGGGTTGCTCTATTTAAGAAATAATAAGTCTGTTGTTAACAGACTTATCGGCAATCTGCAACTGGATTATAAACTTCATTTCTTCCCCGACCTGCATGTGCTGGTAAACGTGGGTGTTGATAAGGCGAGCGGTAGTGGAGATGATAATACAGATTCGGTGTCAGCTACCAACTATAAAACAGCCGGGCGTTTTGTGCACTACGAACAAAAAAAATCAAATACCCTGGCGGATGTTTCTTTGTTCTATACAAAAGACCTGACAAAGATCAACAGCAAGCTGGATGTATTGGTAGGACACAGCTACCAGGACTTTGTGACCGATGTAAGTAACTTTCCTGCCTATGGACAGAATGGTGTATTGATACCCGGTTCTACTCCAACGTTTCTAACAGACAAACCTGAGTACAGGCTGGAGTCTTACCTGGGAAGGTTGAACTATACATTGGCCAATAAATACCTGATCACGGCTTCTATCCGTAGAGATGCGAGCTCTAAATTTTCAACAGAGAACAGGATAGGTTATTTCCCCGCCGTGGCCGCCGCCTGGAAATTGAGAGAAGAATTTTTCAAGAACAGCGTTGTATTGTATGATCTGAAACTTCGTTTGGGATGGGGTATTACCGGTCAGCAGGATGTAGGTAACCTGTATCCTTACCTGCCAAGGTATGCGCGCAGTACATCAACTGCACAATACCAGTTTGGCAATACTTTTTATAGTTTCTTACGTCCATCAGCCTATGATGCTAACATCAAATGGGAAACAACTACTACGCAGAATATCGGTTTAGATTTCGCGTTCCTGAATAACAGAATTTCGGGTAGTGTGGATATTTATAAGAAAACAACCAAAGACCTGTTAAGTGTGATCCCTGTTGCACCAGGTTCTAATTTCGATATTACCCTGTTAACCAATGTGGGCAATATGGAAAATAAAGGTGTTGAGTTTACATTGAATACGGTTCCTGTTAAAACAAAGGACCTTGCCTGGGATTTCGGATTTAACGTAACCTATAACAAATCAACAATCACCAACCTGTTAAAACAGCAGGATGCTAATTTCAAAGGAATTGATGTAAGTGGTATTGGCGGTGGTACCGGTAATAACATCGGTAAATTTTTAGTGGGTTATGCACCGTATACTTTCAATGTATTCAAACAGGTGTACGACAGAAGTACCGGTAATCCCATTGAAGGTTTATACGAAGATATAAACCGTGATGGAAAGATTGATGATGCGGATCGTTACTATTATAAGAAACCCGCGCCTGATTTCTTACTGGGTATCAATACACAGGTTG
The DNA here is from genome assembly GCA_964519475.1 of uncultured Sediminibacterium sp. Lineage (GTDB taxonomy): Bacteria > Bacteroidota > Bacteroidia > Chitinophagales > Chitinophagaceae > Sediminibacterium. The sequence goes on along the minus strand of CAZFKE010000001.1, from coordinate 407,872 downwards.
CTTACAAGAGCTGGACCTTTGGCCTGAGCGCACATGGTTCTTTTGGCAATTATCTGTATAACAACTACAATTCTTCCAATGGTGTGCTACGATCTATCAAGAACCCGATCAACTTTATTGCAAACGGGTCGCGCGATTACCTGGCCACTAAATTCAATAACAATCAGTACCTGTCAGATATTTATATCGAGAATGCTTCTTTCCTACGCCTGGATAATATCAATATTGGTTATAATGCCGGCAGGGTACTCCAAAACAAAGCAGGGTTACGTATTAATCTGAGTATTCAGAATGTATTGGTGATTACGAAATACAAAGGATTAGACCCCGAGAACTCCAGCGATTCGGGAGTTGACGGAAATATCTATCCCCGTCCAAGAATTGTTTCACTTGGTTTAAACCTTGATTTCTAATTTCTAAAAACGATTTTTATGAAAAATAAAACAATAATAAAACTGATGCTTGCTCTGGTTGTTGCTGCCACGGCAACCTCCTGTGCAAAAAAGCTCGACCTGTTTCCGCAGAACGATCTTACACCGGCAACCACTTACTCAAATGCTGCAGGCTATAAAAGTGTTCTGGCCAAAGTATATGGCGGTTTATCTATTACCGGTAATGCAGGTCCTGCAGGCCAGCCGGATATCGCCGGTGGACTGGATGAAGGTTCACAGGTAGCGTTTATCCGTATGTTCTTCAATTGCCAGGAACTGCCAACAGATGAGGCAGTAGTTGCCTGGAACGACCAGACCATTCATGATTTTCATGATCTGAAATGGACCAGTGGCGATCCTTTTCTGAAAGGTATTTATGCAAGACCTATTTATAACATTACGTTGGGTAATGAATATTTAAGAGAATCAACCGACGAAAAACTAGCCAGCCGCGGCATTACAGGAAATGATGCTGTTGAAATTAAAAAGGCAAGGGCAGAAGTAAGGTTTTTACGCGCGTTCAACTATTGGGTAATGCTTGACTTGTTTGGTAAATCAACCTTTATTACAGAAGCCAACCTGATAGGAACCGATCTTCCGGCACAGATTACCCGTACCGACCTGTTTGCCTATATCGAATCAGAATTAAAAGCCATAGATGCAGAGCTGGCCCCGGCCAAAACCATCGAGTATGGTCGCGTAGACCAATCGGCTGCATGGGCCCTGTTGGCAAGGTTGTACCTGAATGCAGGTGTATATACCGGCACTCCCCGTTACAACGATGCAATTACCTATGCCAAAAAAGTGATTGGTATAAGCGGTTATGGTTTGCAACCCGGTTATGCAAAATTGTTTATGGCCGATAACGATAAATACAATAATGAAATTATCTGGGCCATTAACTGTGATGGTTTGCGTACACAGGCATATGGTAACACCACTTTCTTTGTGCATGCCGCCTGTGGCGATGATGCCGGTGAGTATGGCGTAGGTGGCGGATGGTACGGTTATCGTGCTACCAGTGCGTTGGGAAACCTGTTCCCCAAAAATGGTTCAGGTGCCATCGATACCTCGGCAGATAAAAGAGGGCTTTCTTTTTACACTGCAAAATTCAAAGGAACTGCAGCACAATCCGCTATCGGCGATATCAGCGATTTCAATAATGGTCTTCATGTAAAAAAATATGTGAATGTACGCTCAGATGGTTCCGCAGTATCCGATATTACCAAAACATTCTCTGATGTTGATTTCCCTGTTTTCAGGTTGCCTGAAATGTACCTGATCTATGCAGAAGCAGTAAAACGTGGAGGTACAGGAGGGGATTTGGTTACTGCTTTGCAATATATAAACCAGATCCGTGCAAGGGCAGGTGCAGCAGCCATTCTTCCAACGGATCTTACCCTTCAGTTTATATTGGATGAAAGAGGAAGAGAACTGTATTGGGAAGGACACCGCAGAACAGACCTGATCCGTTATGGCCTGTTAACCACCGGCAGTTATTTATGGCCATGGAAAGGGGGTGTTGCTTCCGGAACGGCAGTAGATGCCAAATACAATCTGTTCCCGATCCCTGCAGCCAACAGAACCGCGAATCCTAACCTGGAACAAAACGCAGGATATTAATTTTTAATTGATAAAATCAAATCATTACATATGAAAACGATATTAAAATTAATGTTCTTGTCTTCCTTACTGGCCATCACGCTCTGGTCCTGTACAAAAGATGAAGTCAAGGATTATTACGAAGGGGGTACGCCTCCGGTATTAAGCGCTTCCGTTACCGCATTGAATCTTTCGTTTGCGAATGCTGCAAACGAAGCGGTAAAATTTTCATGGACCAACCCAAACTATCAGTTCACTACCGGTGTAAGTTCCCAGAGTGTAAGCTATGTGCTGGAGATAGATACAACAGGATCTAATTTTACCTATTCCGGTAAACAATCTATTTCTATCAGCCAGGACCTTTCATTATCCATCACCATAGGGCAGTTCAATGATTACTTATTAAATCAACTGGTACTAAAACCCGGGATGGTTCACAACTTGGAAGTGAGGGTAAAAGCTACATTGGGTAATGGTGCGGTACCGATCATTTCCAATGTATTGAAACTGACAGCTACACCATATGCCATACCACCTAAAGTGCCTGTACCCACAGGCGGTAATCTTTACCTGGTAGGAAGTGCTACACCCGGTGGATGGAATAATCCGGTACCGGTTCCTTCGCAGAAATTTACACAGATAAGCGCTACCCTGTATGAGATTATTGTTCCACTGACCGGCGGACAGGAATACCTGTTTCTGCCATTGAACGGCGACTGGAGTCATAAATACGCTGTGGCAGATAAAACCGTGGCAGGATTGGCAGATGGCGGAGATTTTGGTTACGACAAGAACGATAATTTCCCCGGCCCTGCTGCCAGCGGCACTTATAAGATATCTGTCGATTTTCAGCGAGGTAAATTTTCTGTTACCAAACAATAAGTGAAAGAAGGAAAAATATTCAATCTAAAAAAAGAGGTTATGCAAAAACTAATAAAACTCTGTACAGTTATCTGCCTGCTGTCATTTGCACTCAGTGCTTGTGAAAAAGTGGGTAGTCTTCCCGTTTATACGGCGGGTTCGGTTGTTACCATCAGTACCAGCACCAATACGGTTGCAGCAGCACCTGCCGATTCATTGAAAACAGTATTCACCGTAAGCTGGACCAGCCCGAAATATTCCGTAGATTCTGCAACTATAAAATATATTGTTGAGATCGATTCTACCGGAAGAAACTTCAGTAAAGCAGTGAGTAAAACCGTTTATGGTGCCCTCAGTACTTCCTTTACCGCAAAAGAATTGAATGCGATCCTGCTGGGTTATGGATTTACCATTGGTGTGGCTTATGATATGGATGTGCGGGTTACCTCTTCGTATGCCAATAACAATGAGCAACTGAAATCTGCTGTGTTAAAAGTAAAAATGACTGCTTACAAAGTGCCGCCCAAAGTAGCGCCGCCAAGTTCCGGGAAACTTTTTCTGGTAGGTAGTGCATCGGCCGGGGGATGGAATAACCCGGTTCCTACACCTACACAGGAGTTCTCTAAAATTGATTCCGTTACGTATGCAGGTATTTTTGACCTTACCGGTGGTAACGAATTCCTGATCCTGCCTGTTAATGGCGACTGGAGTCATAAATATTCAGTAACGGATAAATCGCTGAGTGGTTTGAACGCCGGTGGCAATTTCGGATATGACCTGAGTGATAATTTCCCCGGCCCTTCTGCCAGTGGTAAATACCTGATCACGGTCGATTTCCAGACCGGTAAGTTTACCGTGAAAGCATTTACGGGCGTATTGCCTGCAGCACTTTTTATGGTAGGCGATGCTACAGCCGGTGGCTGGAATAACCCGGTACCGGTACCTTCGCAGCAGTTTACCCGTGTAAATTCAACGCAGTTTGAGCTTACCACTGCTATCACCGGTGGAAAACAATACCTGTTACTGCCGGTTAACGGCGACTGGAGCCATAAATTTTCTGTGGACGATAATACCCTTTCTTCACTGAAAGCAGGAGGGGCATTCAAGTATGATGCACCTGCTAATTTTCCGGGTCCTGATGTATCCGGTAACTATAAGTTCGTAGTCAATTTTGCTAACTATACGTATACTGTAACAAAGCAATAAGTGCGGTTGGCGTTTTATAAAAGGAGGCTCTTTTTTTAGGAGCCTCCTTTTATTGTTTACTGATAGGGTCATTCAAGGAAACCTTATATGCCAGGTGCCTGCAGATGCGTAAAGAGATACTGCGGAAGTGCTTGCGACGCAAGGGACGATGCTATGAAATACCCGGCTGGTATAACCCATTCTGCCGGCATAACTTGTAAACCGACGTTATTTATTGCAGGAAGCTGAAACAGCTTATTTACTCAGGTTCATACTTCTCTCCTTATACAAAGTACGGAAGTAAGGATCTCTGAGGTCTTTGATGAAGCGGATGGCTTCGCCGGTACTCTTCATTTCCGGCCCGAGCTCTTTATTTACACCGGGGAATTTATCGAAGCTGAATACCGGTTCTTTAATAGCGTAGCCTTCTAATTTTTTCTCCATGGTAAAGTCGGTGAGTTTGGCTGCACCTAACATGATTTTGGTAGCGATATTCAGGTAAGGAATCTGATAGGCTTTTGCAATAAACGGTGTAGTGCGTGAGGCCCTTGGGTTGGCTTCGATTACATACACTTTATCGTTCTTGATGGCAAACTGTATATTGATCAGCCCTTTAATTTTCAATGCACGTGCTATCTTCTCAGAATAATATTCCATGGTTTCAACCACCAATGGTGTAAGATTGAATGCAGGTAATACTGCATTGCTGTCACCGCTATGGATACCAGCAGGTTCAATATGTTCCATCACACCCATGATATGGAAGGTTTCACCATCAAAGATGGCATCTACTTCTGCTTCCTGGCAACGGTCAAGGAAATGGTCGATCAAAATTTTATTGCCGGGTAAATGTTTCAGCAAGCTGATCACCGCTTTTTCTACATCTTCATCATTGATCACAATACGCATTCTTTGCCCGCCAATTACATAACTAGGCCTAACCAGCACGGGGTAACCAACCCGGTTGGCCACGGTGATGGCTTCATCTGCATTGGTTGCAGTACCATATTCGGGGTAAGGGATACTCAGTTCTTTCAGCAGATCGCTGAAACGGCCACGGTCTTCTGCCACATCCATATCTTCAAAAGCGGTACCGATTATTTTTATACCATTCTCGTGTAAACGTTTGGCGAGTTTTAAAGCGGTTTGTCCGCCTAATTGTACAATTACGCCTTCGGGTTTCTCCAGTTCAATGATCTCCCAAAGATGTTCCCAAAATACGGGCTCGAAATAAAGTTTATCGGCCATATCAAAATCAGTAGAAACGGTTTCGGGGTTACAGTTCACCATGATGGACTCGTAACCGCTTTCTTTGATAGCTAACAAGCCGTGTACGCAACAATAATCAAATTCAATTCCCTGTCCGATCCTGTTAGGGCCGCTGCCTAAAACAATGATCTTTTTCTTGTTAGAGGGTACCGATTCGTTGGAGTTAAGTGTAGGGTTCATTTCTGCGTGGAATTGCGCAAAATTAGGGGTACGGAGGAATTTTGGGCGATTTTTTTTGACCGTGCTTTTGAATTCAATAACAGCGTGGGTTTGGTAACATGGAATGGCCACAGATTTTACAGATCAGCACAGGTTGATACTGTTTGGAGAACACGGGCGGCTATTTGGTTTCCCGGGCGATTAATCCTGTAATTCTTCGCAGTAATAGCCGGCTTTCTGGAGGGTATATTCCACAAAACGGGGGGAAAGCCGGCTTGCCTCAATTCTCAATACATTATCACAATCCTGTATATCAACATTCCAGCGGCGGATACCTTCCAGGTTTTGCAGCAGGGGTTTGGCCCGGTTTACCAGGTCGTGGTTTTCTAAGTTGGTTTTGAAGATGAGGATATCCATGGGTTTTGGTTTTTGACGCCCTGTGAAAACTCTCCGTGTTCCTCCCTGCCTATACGGTGAATGGGTTGTACAATCACCGTATAGGCAGGGAGACAGAGGTTTCGCAGAGAAAATATTATTCGGCACCGGCACTTTGTTCAGTAGCATTTCTCTTCCACATGTTGCAGCGGCTTCTCCATTCCTCTTTAACTTTTTCGCGTTCTTCTGCTGTCATGCCCTGCCATTTTTCTTTCATTTCCTGTTTCCAGTGGCTGCTTCTATGGTTGCCCCAGCCACCTTTGAATCCGCCAAAGAGGATTTTGCTTAAGATAAGTAATCCCAATGCCTGCCAGAAACTGATTACCGATACACTGGTTATTACGGCAGTTAATACAGTATTCCAAAGCAGCATTACTACATAACTCAGCAGGGCTGTCATGGCTATCGCCAAAACAATAAAGCCTGCAATTTTTTTTGCCCAGAATTTCTTATTCATGGTATGTTGTTTTAATCAATGATTTAATAACTCATCCCGCAGAACGTTTAACCGCTCTCTCAAATGCAGTACTGCATAACGTTTGCGGCTGAGTAAGGTATTTATGGTTTCGCCGGTTTGTTCGGCAATCGTTTTAAAAGGGATGCCTTCTATTTCGTTCAACACAAATACTTCTTTTTGTGCCGGCGGTAATTCATTCAACGCATCATGCAATGCTTCCCAGAACAGGTTGCGCAGGTAGTCTGTTTCGGGGTTGTTCGATTCATCGAAGAAGAGTTCTGTCCAGTTGAAAGCCGATTCGCTGTCTGCATCGGTATACATATCCTCGAGCAGATCGGGTTTATGTTTACGCTGGCGGTCGGTGATCTTGTTACGGGTTACGGTAAACAGCCAGGCCGTCAACTGTTCAATGGGTTTGGTATTGCCAATAAACTGGTAGAACACATCCTGCAGTATGTCTTCCGCATCCGCTTCATTGTTCACCCGTTTGCGTATAAAGCCCATCAGCCGTTTGCTGTACGCATTGATCACCTCGGTAATATGGTTCTTACGGGTTTCGGCCATTTGGGTGTTTATCGTCAATGCCTCGTTCATTATACAGGTTGACGGGTGAGGGAAGATAATATTTTATCGAATAAAGATTTTTTAGACCGGCACCTGAATAATAATTGGGCTGCGGTTGTGTCACTCCATTCAGGGTTCGGTATCAAGCCAGGCTAATCCGAAGATGAAAATATTGACTATTGAACAAGGTCTATTAAATGGTGAAAGAATAGAAATACTTTACAGTCCGGTACTCCCTGTTCAATAGTCGATAGGCAAACAGCGTAACTTTATAGGGCAAAAACAACCATATGGAATTTGGCCGGGTACCTGAAACGGAATTGAACAGTATCCATTTTACTTTACCCAAAGAACCCGTTTTTAATAATGCGGTTTTATCCGGTAAAAGACGGAAGGATCCAAAAGTATATCTTGGCTGCGCTAAATGGGGAAGAACAGAATGGGTAGGTAAAATTTATCCATTAAAAACAAAAGAAAAGGATTTTCTGGATCACTATGTAAAGCATTATAACAGCATTGAGTTAAATGCAACCCATTATAAAGTGTATGGCGCCACAGGTATTGCCAAATGGGCGGCTAAAGCCATGGGAAAGGATTTTAAGTTCTGCCCTAAAATGTACCAGGGCGTTACACATCGCGGCAGTTTATTGAACAAAGATTTTATCACTTCCGAATTTCTTCGCGGCATAGTAGCTTTTGAAGAACACCTAGGGCCTGTATTTGTGCAGGTGAGCGATGCGTTCACCACTAAACGAAAAGAAGAACTGTTTACCTTTCTCCGTTCATTGCCCACAGATATGCAGTTCTTTTTAGAAGTGCGCCACCCCGATTGGTTTGGGAAAGAAGCTATGCGAAATGAGTTGTTCGAATTTCTTCGTTCGATTAATATGGGTATTGTCATAACCGATACCAGTGGCAGAAGAGATTGTGCGCATATGCACCTTACGGTTCCGAAGGCGTTTATCCGTTATGTGGGAAATAGTTTGCATCCTACAGATTATACACGAGTGGATGAATGGATCAATCGTATGCAATATTGGATAGAGAACGGGATAGAAGAACTGTATTTTTTCATGCATATGCATGATGAAGCTTTTTCTCCGGAGCTTACGGTGTATATGGTTGATAAGATGAATGCCGCGTGTGGATTGGATCTTACCAAACCAACATTTATAGATCACCCGCAAACAGATCTGTTTGGCGGTAAATAAAATCAGCGTGCATATATTTTTGCATTAGCCGTAAACGGTGCATCCATAGCTTTTGAATCGGGGAAGGTCTCGATCTTGATATGCGTATCATCCATCATCTGAACAATCAGCAGGCCTTGTTGAAATGGATTTTGTAAGGTGCCGCCTGCACCGTATAACTGGTAAGCTATTTTGCCATTGGCAACACTTACCTGTGATGGCAATGGCGCGCCTGGGCCAATCGTCCATTTACCTACCATACCAATGGTTCCGCCGATAGATACGAGAACAACAGAGGGGTGTTGTATATCATATGCAAAAGACAACTCCTTATCCCATCCGTCAGGATTATTTGTATAAAAAACAGGGCCATCTAAGAACCAGTTACCCGTTAGTTTCCCGGGGATATCAATATCTATGCGGCCGTCTTTATCCGGCCCTTCCCTGTCAACCAAAGGATAGAGCTGTGCTTTTAATGCCTCTGTAAAATACTGGAAAGGTTTTCCGCAATAGGTTTCCTGCCAGCCATATCTTTTTGGATTGGCATAGCCGGTTAAGGTTAGGGTTTCATCAATCACGCCCAGATCGATACTGCTGCCTAAACCGGTAGTGCCTATTGTTTGCCCGGCAGTAATACTGCTGCCTTCTTTGATGGAAGGGTCCGGCACAATATGGTCGAAATAATAACTGAATTTTTCATTTACCCGAAACCATACTTTGCATTCCTGTATGCCGAGTACGGGTACCGATAATATTTTTTCCACTTTACCATTTGTTAATGCGTATACCGGAATTACCGTTGTGCCGTTGGGAAGATTACACCAGAAATACACATGATCCGTTGGAATGGTATGCCCAACCGGTTGCAGCCATCCTAATGATAAAAGAAATTTAATCCTGGACACATCAACCGGCGGGTATCGGAATGTACTTGCTTCATTCGGACCCGTATAAACATTGGCCGAAGAATTACCACCGCTGTTTTTGTTACAGCTAAGGCTGGCAAACAGTACCAGGCTAATCGTGAGAAGAATGGCAATCCTGCTTTTCATGGTTGTACAAGGTACAATTTTCAAGGATAATGTTGCCTGTATAGGATTTTTACGCAAAGTTGCAAAGAGGTAAATACCCAGTAATGGATCCGTATTTATTTTATCTCATAGATCTCATCCCATCGTGTGGTGTAACGCGGGCTGCGAAGTTCCTGGCGCATTTTCCAGTCGCGGGTGGTGCCCGAGGATGCGAATTTTAATACATCATCGCGCATGGCAAAATTTACATTGTCGATCATACTCATCAGCATGCGGTTTTTATTCTCAGCGGGTTCTGCAAAAAGATTGCCCTGTATCGAATCATCCGGAACAATACCGCTTAACATGACACCGGCTTTTTTATAATATTTTCCTTCTTCATACAAACGGTCAACCAGTGCCACGGCAGGTTTGATGAGTTCATGGGTGAGTGAAGTAGCGATGGGCAATATGATATGTGTGCTGAGGGTTGGTCCATGACGGAAACGGGTTGTATGCGATTGTTCTTTCGGTACAACAAACACACTGATGGTATTGGCGGCGCTGTGTTGTCTTCTTAATTTTTCTGCAGCGCGGGATGTGTAAGTGGCTACGGCTTCTTTGATATCGTTGAGATCGGTAACGGGTGAGCCGAACATGCGCGTAGTGGCGATCATTTTTTTGTTCACGAGTTCATCCATCATCTGTATGCTTTCAATGCCTTTGAGTTCGCGCACCAGGCGCACACCGGTTACGCCACCGAGATTTTTTTCTGCCCAGTAAATGTCTTTGATGCTGAGATCGTACGCCGTATCAATATACATACGGCGGAGTTTATCGGCATATTGAAAACCCACACCCCACACATCATCAATCGGTGTTTTTCGTAAAGCCTGTTCTATCTTCCTGGGTGTATCTAATACTAACACACAATTGGTGACTTCTTTATTTTTTTTGGATAAACGATTGGCTACTTTACTCAACACTTTGGTAGGTGCTACACCGATGGACACTTTAATGCCGGTCCATTGTTCCACGGTTTCACGCATGTATACTGCGAAAGCCTGCAGGTCTTGCGGTGCAATATGTGAGAGGTCGAGAAAACATTCATCAACAGAGTACACTTCTACACAATGTGGTGGCAATATCATGCGTAAAGTTTCCATTACACGCCAGCTCAGATCGCCGTATAAATGATAGTTGGAAGAAAAAGTGGCTACACCATATTTTGCAATCAATGGCTTGGCTTTAAAATAGGGGCCGGCCATTGCTACACCCAATGCTTTGGCTTCATCGCTGCGGGAGATGATGCAGCCATCGTTATTGCTGAGTACAACAACAGGCTTGTCCCGCAATGAAGGCTTGAATAATCTTTCGCAGGAACAGTAGAAACTATTGCAGTCAACGATTGCGCGCATACTAAACCCTCTGGCCCCCTGAAGGGGGAATTAATTTACTGGTTGGAATAATATTTATCTGCTCAATTACTTGTTCCGGGTTGCTTAGAATGTCTTTGTTAGTGAAGCGGATTACTTGCAGGCCGGTTAACTCTAATGATTCTTGTCGTTCAATATCTGTAAGTTGAACATCTTCTTTGTTGTGAATACTTCCATCAGCTTCAATAACTAATTTGCACGCGTGACAATAAAAATCAACAATATATATATCAATGGGATGTTGTCTCCGAAATTTAAAACCCATTGGGTTCGTACGCAAATAACCCCACAACTTCATTTCAGCATCGGTCAAATGATTTCGTAAATTCTTCGCCCTGTCAAATAATAACGGATTTGCATTATAAAACATTTTCTTTTTCATAAAACAAAACATGAATAGGTAACAAAAACAAATTCCCCCTTCAGGGGGCTAGGGGGTATGAATTGAATAAATCACCACCCCCCATGCTGCATAATTACTAAACTCTTCCACCTGTATATTTCCATATTTTTTATTTTCTGCTACTAATGTAACGCCTTTGATATGTGTTTGTAAACGTCGCACAAGCAGTTCTCCGTTGATGATGGCTACGATGATTTTTCCGTTAACGGCTTTGATGCTTCTGTCCACAATCAGTACATCGCCGCTAAAGATACCGGCATCGATCATGGCATCGCTGTTCATGCGGAAAAAGAAAGTGGCGGGTTTGTTGCGGATCAGCTGTTCGTTCAGGTCGATACCGCGTTCTGCATAATCATCGGCAGCGGCGCCAAAGCCGGAGGCGTTGGCAGTGGGTACTTCCCACTGGTTGAATTTCTTAGAGCCTTTGTAGGCAGCTCCATACCATTGTTCCCCATCCATATAAATTAAATTTTGTTATGCTAAATTATTTAGTAAATTTATACTAAAATCATTATCCACGTAAAAAAATTATTTATGGATACGGAAACCCTAGCTAATAAAACATTCAGTCCGGTTCAGGCAAACGGTTTTTGGGAATATCTGCTGGTGGCCAAGCCTGATGCTGCAGTAGATGCACAGGTAATGGAAGAGAAACAATTCTTTTCTGCACGATTCAAAGCGCCGATTGCAGCAAAAACGAAACCGCATATTACGGTAGCCAATTTTCTGGCAGGAGAAGCGATGGAAGAAACCATTATCCGCTGGATGCACCGGATCATCAGCAGCAAAAAAAGTTTTCGGATTACGCTGGATCAGTATGGTGCTTTCCGGCCGCATACCATTTACCTACGGGTGCAGGATCACCAGCCGTTTCAGCAACTGGCTAAGGAATTGAAAGTGGTGGATCAATACATACGGGGGTATGGTTGTCCGGAGATGCGCCTGATCACCAATCCGCATTTAACCATTGCGAGAAAGTTGGAACAAACTATCTATAGTGAGGCAGTGAAAGTGTATTCAGAAAAAACTTTTCATGCTTCGTTTGAGGTAAAAGAGTTGGTATTGTTGAGAAGGATGAACCAGTTTGATAGTTGTAAGCAGGTGAATGTGTTTGGCCTGCTCCCTTGAACCCTACCTGGGAGGGAGGGTGAGTTTAGTGCTGAGTAAAATTTAGAAGACCCCCTATGAATACTGAAATACTTTCTGAATATGCAACGGCAGATTATTTGCTGGTGCTGGAGCCGCATGAGGCTTTGCGTGAAGAGATCATGCGTGTGAAAAAATATTTTGGCGATACCTATGATTGTGCGGCATCGGTTATGGGTAAACCGAATATTACGTTAATACGGTTTACACAATATGAGATGATAGAACAACGTATTATACGGAGGTTGCAAATGATCGCAACAGCGCATGCATCGTTTGTGGTGGAGCTGAATGATTTTGGAAGTTTTCCTACGCACAGCATTTTTTTGAATGTAACTGCAAAGAACCAGATCATTGATCTTGTTAAATCGTTCCGGCCGATACAACAATTATTGAAGATTGATAAAGACCGCAAGCCGCATTTTATAACAGACCCCTACATTCATATTGCCCGCAAACTCTTACCCTGGCAATATGAGAAAGGCTGGCTGGAAATGAGCAATACCCATTTTAATGGCAAGTTTGTGGCAGATCATTTGTTGTTAGTACGAAAGCGTGAGGGTGAGAAGAGATTTGAGACGGTTAAGCAATTTAAGCTGATGAATGAAAAAATGATTACTACACAAGGCGAGCTCTTCGCTTAACCCACCCCGGCAAGCTTTGCGATCGGGGTGGGTTAAAAAAATTTGCTATGGAAGACGAAACACAAAATGAAAACCAATACCTCAAAGGCCGCGGCGCCCAGTTCAATCCCAAAAACCGTTTTCTGAAAAATGAAAAGATCAGGGATCAGATAGAAAGTATTGACGATTGGAGCGAACCCAATTCAGCCACCGTTTACCTGGAAGACCATGCCAAAAGTATCGTGAACAAGGTAGACAGTCCGGATGTGGGCATGTGGTACAGCATGAATCCCTACCAGGGCTGTGAGCATGGCTGCATTTATTGTTATGCCCACAACGCCCATGAATACTGGGGTTATAGTGCAGGGTTGGATTTTGAAAGAAAGATCATTGTTAAAAAGAATGCACCTGAATTACTTCGAAAATTTTTAATGCATAAAAATTGGGAATGTGTGCCGATAAGTTTAAGTGGTAATACAGATTGCTACCAGCCCGCAGAAAAAAAATTTGAGTTAACAAAGCGGATATTGGAAGTGTGTAATGAATTTAACCAACCGGTTGGGATGATCACCAAGAATGCCGGTATACTTCGTGATACCCGGCTGCTGCAGGAAATGGCGAAGAAAAAATTAGTGAGTGTATTGGTAAGCATCACATCTTTTAATGAAGATCTGCGGCGCGCCATGGAACCACGTACTACCACCGCTAAACAAAGACTGCGGGTGATTAAAGAATTAAGTGATGCCGGTGTGCGTGCGGGTGTCATGCTTGGCCCCATGATACCCGGATTAAATGAACACGAGATGCAACGCATAATGGAAGCGGCAAGTGAGAATGGTGCCACGTTCAGTGCGTATACATTTATCCGCTTGAATGGTGCGATCAAACTCATCTTTCATGATTGGTTATATAAAAATTTTCCTGACAGGGCAGATAAGGTTTGGCATATGATAGAACATGGCCATGGCGGCAAGGTAAATGATAGTCGCTACGGCGTGCGTATGCGTGGCGAAGGGCCTATCTCAGACCTGGTAGGACAACAATTTAAGAAGTACAATAAAATTTATAAACTGAATGCAGAAAGATGGGAATTGGATTGCACACAGTTTAAAAGGCCGGGGGAGCAGGGGAGGTTGTTTTGAAATACCATGCATAACATTGATTTATAGATTGTTTCTGTGATAATCACGCCATTTGCGACAAAAAATAACTCCTAACGCTTCAAATTCAAAAAAGCCCTGTCAGAATCCTTTTCCTTGGAAACTTAAAACCTTAGGCGGCTTTCATTCCTAAGCTTTATTTTCGCTTCAAACCAATGTATACCATGGAGGCAGTGATTGAAGCCATTAGTGATTTATTTATATCAACCGGTAAGCCCAGCCCCGACAGGATCGAAAAACTGCCTCAAAGCGGTAGCGACCGGATCTATTTTCGGATCTATTCGGCCGGTAACACTTTTATTGCCACCTATAACCTCAACCAGCGGGAAACACAGACTTTTATTTATTTCAGCCGTCATTTTATCAATGCGGGCTTACCGGTTCCGGCTATTCTGGCGGTAAATGAAGAGGATACGATGTATATACAGCAGGATTTGGGTATTGAATCGTTGCTCAATAAACTCGAACAAAATGGCCATGACGATTATGTATATGGCCTGTTTCAGAAAAGCCTTGCCGAATTGGCAAGGGTGCAGGTATTGGGTGATAAGGGCTTGAATTACGATTGGTGCTTAACCGCCAAAGAATTCGGTAAGCAGGCTATTATGAGCGATCTCTTGTATTTCAAATATTATTTTCTGGATACGCTCCAGCTACCTTACGATAAACAGGCAATGCTCGATGATTTTGATGCATTGAGTACTTACCTTACCCGCACAGAAAACAAATATTTTATGTTCCGCGATTTTCAAAGCCGGAATATTATTGTGAAGGATGATATAGTGAAATTCATCGATTACCAGGGCGGAATGAAAGGTGCTTTGCAATATGACGTGGCTTCTTTACTCTGGCAGGCTAAAGCAGAACTGAATGAGCAATGGAAAGATTCGCTACTGGAATATTATATGGATCAGATTGATGCGCTGCTGGAAAAACCGGTGGACCGAATCACTTTTGTAAGTCAGTATAATGGATATGTACTGATCAGGTTGTTACAGGTGATGGGCGCTTATGGTTTCAGGGGATTATTTGAAAGAAAGGCACATTTTTTGGCTAGTATACCCCTTGCCTTACATAATTTAAAATTCTTTATCGATCATAAAAGAATGGGTATCGTAACACCAGAATTTGACCGCATATTACGTTTGGTAGTAACGGATGAAATGATCAGCCGTTTTGAACCTATACAGGCTGATGAGAACACAGCATTGATCATAGAAATAATCAGCTTCAGTTATAAAAAAGGTATTCCAGCAGATCCTACTGAAAATGGTGGCGGCTTTGTATTTGACATGCGTGCCATCTTTAACCCCGGTCGTTTTGATGAATACAAAACCCTGACCGGCAAAGACAAACCCGTACAGGATTTCCTGGAACAGCGTACTAAAATGAATGAATACCTGAACAGTGTTTGGGATCTGATTGATATTGCGGTGGAAGACTATATAAAAAGAGGCTTCAGTCATTTAATGATCAATTTCGGTTGCACGGGTGGCCAGCACAGAAGTGTATATGCGGCTGAGCAAACCGCGAGGCATTTGCGGAATAAGTATAAAGTAAAAGTGAAGTTAGCGCATACGAATAGTGAGAACTGGCGAAAGGAATGATAAACTATCTATGAATCCGTCATGAAAGCAATGATCTTCGCAGCAGGTTTGGGTTCCAGGTTAAAACCCTGGACCGATCATCATCCCAAAGCATTGGCGGTGGTGAATGGCAAATCTTTGTTGCAAAGGAATATTGAATATTTACAGAAACATGGCATACAAGATGTGATTGTGAATGTGCATCATTTTGCTGATCAGGTTATGGATGCGATCAAAAAAAATAACGGTTGGGGAAGCCAGGTAACGCTATCAGATGAAACCGATATGGTATTGGAAACAGGAGGCGGTTTGAAAAAAGCAGCCTGGTATTTTAATGATGGAAATGATTTTGTGGTGATGAATGTAGATATACTGATAAATATGGATCTTACCGATATGATCCGTCAGCATAAAGAACAAAACCCATTGGCTACGCTGGCGGTAAGTGACCGGGAAACTTCTCGTTATTTTTTGTTTGATGAAAAACATATCCTATCAGGCTGGCGAAATGTGAAAACGGGTGAGGAGAAGATCGTTCGGGATGCGGGAAATCTTATTCAAAAAGCATTCAGCGGTATTCATGTGATCCATCCGCTACTACTTTCAGCAATTAAACAGGATGGTAAATTTTCGATGGTGGATGTTTATCTTGATCTGGCAAAAGAGCATATTATTTCCTCGTATAATCATACCGGTGCTAATATGATCGATGTGGGCAAGCCGGAAAGTATTCTAAAAGCCGAAGCTATGTTTACTTAAAATCCAATCATGCAAAAGATCCGATTCGCTATCATTGGCTGTGGCAAAATTGCCGAAAGGCATGCTTTGCATATCAGCCATTACGGCCAACTGGTAGCAGTATGTGATGTGATGGAAGAAAAAGCAAAAGCGCTGTCTGCGCAGTATGGAATACCCTTTTATCTTTCCGTTGCAGAGCTCCTATCTTCTTCAGCGCCTATTGACGTTGTTGTTATCTGTACACCCAACGGATTACATGCACTGCATACAATCATGGCTTTTGAAAAAGGGTTTCATGTATTGGTTGAAAAGCCGATGGCAATTACTGCCGCAGATTGCCGAAAAATGATTGCTGCATCTGAGCGGGCAGGTAAACGGCTGTTTACGGTAGTTCAGAACCGTTTTAACCCGCCGGTATTGGCAGTAAAAAATGCATTAGGTAAAGGAATGTTTGGTAAACTCTCCGGTGTGCAACTAACCTGTTTCTGGAACCGCAATACAGATTATTATGTAAATTCATGGAAAGGAACGAAAGCCTTGGATGGGGGCACCCTGTTTACACAATTCAGCCATTTTATAGATCTCTTATATTGGTTCTTTGGCGATATAAAAGATATGTATGCTATTTCCAAAAATGTGATGCATAAAAAAACAGTTGAGTTTGAAGACTGTGGTGTAGTGTTACTGGAATTTGAGAATGGAATTATCGGAACCATCCATTTTTCTGTAAATAGTTTTGCAAAGAACCGGGAAGGATCATTAACCATACTCGGTGAAAAAGGAATAGTGAAGATCGGCGGTGAATATTTGAATATGATCGAATACCATGGGTTTGCAGAAGGTGAATTGGAAAATACAGCGGATTCATACCCTGCGAATGATTACGGAACTTATTTTGGCTCTATGAGTAATCACGACAAAGTGTATGAGAACCTGATAGACAGTTTGCAAAATGGCGCACCCTTTTATGCAAAACCGATTGAAGGATTGAAAACAGTAGAGATCATCGAACGTATTTATCAATCAGCAGCAAATAATAACACTAAATAAACAGTATTATATAAGTCTAACTGAATATGCCCTATCAATCTACCCTTTCAGGTATCCGTGACGTTATATTCGGCGCGAATGTAATACTGGTAGAGCCATGTAATCTCTATGAATGTACAGTAGGGAATGATTGTTTTATCGGCCCTTTTGTAGAAATACAAAAAGGGGTAAAGATCGGTGATAGATGCAAAGTGCAATCACACAGTTTCATCTGCGAACTGGTTACCATTGGTAACGATTGTTTTATTGGCCATGGAGTAATGTTTGTGAATGATACATTCAAAAACGGAAAACCTGCTGCTGACCGAAGTTTATGGCGAGAAACCATTATCGGAAATCATGTATCTATTGGCAGCAATGCCACCATCCTTCCTGTTTCTATCTGCGATCATGCAGTAATCGGAGCAGGAGCAGTGGTTACAAAAGATATTACAAAACCGGGAAAGTATGCAGGCAACCCGGCCAAGTTAATTAAGAATTAAAAATTAGAAATTAATAATTGAACCAATAGCGAGCGAAATCAATCGTTATTATTCACAACTCACCCTTCACGATCACACCTTCACATAGATCTTCTTCTGATCAAGCAAATAAACGATAGACCAATAGAATGCAATAACGCAGAGCGCATAAACAAATGACCCCACGCGCAGGTCAGCAGCGATATTCTTGCAAACATGTTCGTAAAACCAGGGGAAGAATGAGGTATAGACTTTTTTGCCTTCAGGTGTAACATGATCAACCCATCTTAGCATAGCGGATACCCTTGGGAGAAAACCACTTAGTACAAAAATGAACAAAGGATTTTTTCCAAATACATCAAAGAACCTACTCCATTTACCTTTTCTTTCTTTGAATTCTATCAGATAAATCAAAGTGCCGAGTGTCATGATGGCAAGGCCTGTTGTATATAATACATAACTGCTTGTCCATATTTTTTTGTTTACAGGGAATACCATATCCCAGCAATAACCGGTAAAGAATAAGACCAGTCCGGCAACGAAAAGATTGGAAAGCATTTCGTAATTCTTGCCTTTTTGCTGAATGTATTGTCCCACAAAAAAACCAAAGATCACTTGTACAATAGCGGCTGTTGTGCTGGGTAAACCTTCCGGGTCAAACGGAACGCCTTCTCCTTTGTAAATATGGGTTAGCCCCAATAAATGAATATCTACCTGTGTCCCAAACCAACCCGATAAACTATATGGATCAGCTGCATTGCCCAGTAATAAACAAATAAACCAGTAAACCAATAGTAATATCCCGCTGATCACAAATGCCCCGCGGGTTTTGGCATAGTAAACAATTACAGAGGCAAAAAAGTAACAAAGCGCTATTCTTTGTAATACACCCAAAATCCGAACATGCTGCCAGTCTTTCCAGGCTATCTGCTCTCCGTCCCAGCGTATAAATGGGCTCCAGTTTAGAAACAGACCGATGGCAAAGATCAATAGGGTTCTCTTCACTACTTTTTTCCAGAAAACAGCCGGTCCTGCCTGCTCAAACCTTGGCATCACAAACGACATGGCATTGCCTACGGCAAATAAAAAGAATGGGAATACCAGATCGGTAGGTGTACAGCCATGCCAATTCGCATGCTCCAGTGGCGAGAAAATATGTGCCCAGCTACCCGGGTTATTTACCAATATCATCAGGGCAACGGTGGCGCCCCGGAAAACATCTAAGGAGTAATAACGTTGGTTCATAGCCATTTTTTCTGCCATGAAGATAAGAAAGATAAGAGGATATTACGAATGCGGGTGGTTAGTGTCTTAAATCAACAGGTTTATGTAAACGCTTACCCGTTTTAGTTATAAATTTGTTCTCTAACGGTGTTTATGCTTATTTCGCAATTCAACGAATTCCCATTGTATATATGAGTAGAAAGATATTGATCACAGGTGGGGCAGGGTTTATCGGCTCGCATGTAGTAAGGTTGTTTGTCAATAAATATCCCGGGGATACCATTATCAATTTAGATGCACTTACTTACGCCGGCAATCTTGAGAACCTCACAGATATAGATCAAAAACCAAATTACCGTTTTGCCAAAGTAAATATCCTGGATGCCGAGCTTCTTGATAAAATTTTTGATGAGTATGCAATTACCGATGTGATACACCTGGCTGCCGAATCGCATGTTGACCGTTCCATAGTTTCACCCCTCGATTTTGTGTATACCAATATTATCGGTACCGTTAACCTGTTGAATACAGCGCGTAAGCAATGGAAAGATGATTATTCGAAGCATTTGTTCTATCATATTTCTACTGATGAAGTGTACGGAAGTTTGGGTGATGCAGGATTTTTTACAGAGAAAACACCGTATGACCCCAATTCGCCTTATTCGGCAAGTAAAGCCTCGTCTGATCATTTTGTAAGGGCTTACCGGGAAACCTATCATATGCAGACGATTGTTTCTAATTGTTCTAATAACTATGGCCCTTATCATTTTCCGGAAAAACTGATACCACTTTTTATTAATAATATCATTCATAATAAACCTTTACCTGTATATGGCGACGGTTTGTATACCCGCGACTGGCTTTATGTAAAAGACCATGCATTGGCCATAGACCTTGTTTTTCATAAAGGGGTTGATGGAGAAACCTATAATATCGGAGGGTTTAACGAATGGAAAAATATTGATCTCGTAAAATTGCTCTGTACCAAAATGGATGAGAAGTTGGGACGTGCAAATGGAGCAAGCGAGAAGCTGATCACATATATAAAAGACAGGCCCGGCCATGACAGGCGTTATGCGATTGACGCCGGCAAGATCAATAGGGAACTGGGCTGGAAACCAACGGTAACTTTTGAAGAAGGTTTGAGCGAGACTATCGACTGGTTTCTGGATAATGCGCAATGGCTGAATAATGTAACCAGTGGTGCCTACCAGAATTATTATCAATCCATGTATACCAACCGATAACCATGAGGGCTGAAAAAACAAGTCTTGAAGGATGCTACCTGATTCACGATACTTTTTTCGGTGATCACCGCGGCTATTTTTTTGAAAGTTTTAACCGAAATACTTTTTTACAACAAACGGGTCTGGATATCAACTTTGTTCAGGATAACCAATCCAGCTCTTCACGTGGTGTATTGCGCGGCCTTCATTTTCAGCATGGTAAATTTGCTCAGGCAAAACTGGTAAGGGTATTGAAAGGAAAAGTTTTGGATGTGGCCGTTGATCTGCGTCCGGATTCGCCTACATTTAAAATGCACCTTGCAGTAGAATTATCTGAAGACAGTCATACCCAGTTTTTTATTCCACGAGGCTTTGCGCACGGTTTTGTAGTATTAAGCGAGCAGGCAGTATTCTTTTACAAATGCGATAATTATTATAATAAAGCGGCAGAAGGGGGTTTGATCTATAATGATCCTGATCTGTCCATTGACTGGCAGTTGCCTTCTTCAGAACTTTTGTTATCTCAAAAAGACACGATCCTTCCTACATTGAAAGAACTTATTTCTACTTTTAAATCTTAGTATATGAAAGGCATTATTCTGGCAGGTGGTTCAGGTACAAGACTGTATCCCATTACAAAGGGGATCAGCAAGCAATTAATGCCCGTGTATGATAAGCCTATGATTTATTATCCGCTGTCTGTATTGATGCTGGCAGGTATTAATGAAGTGCTCATCATTACAACTCCCGAAGATTCTTCACAATTCCAACGTTTACTTGGCAATGGAAAAGAACTGGGTTGCCATTTTGAATATGCTGTTCAGGCAGTTCCTAATGGGTTGGCACAGGCATTTGTGATAGGTGAAACATTTATCGGTCATAACAAAGTAGCCCTGATCCTGGGCGATAATATTTTTTATGGAGCCGGGTTTAGCAAACTGGTACAGTCTTTTAATGATGTAAACGGTGCCGCTGTATTTGCTTACGAAGTGCAAGACCCTGAAAGATACGGTGTGGTTGAATTTAATGAAAAGCAAAAAGTAATCTCTATTGAAGAGAAGCCCAAACTGCCTAGATCCAATTATGCAGTACCGGGTTTGTATTTTTATGACAACAGCGTGGTACAGATCGCTAAAACCATGCAGCCTTCTGCGCGCGGAGAATATGAGATAACCGATGTGAACAAAGTATACCTTAACCAGGGGAAATTGCAGGTAGGTATCATGAACCGGGGTACAGCCTGGTTAGATACGGGAACTTTTGATTCTTTCGCCGATGCCTGCGAATTTGTTCGGGTAATTGAAAAACGGCAGAGCCAGAAGGTAGGTTGTATTGAAGAAGTAGCATATCGGATGGGTTATATCAATAAAGAACAATTACTGGAACTGGCCGATAAATATGCCAAAAGCGGATATGGCGAGTATTTAAGACGTATCAAATAATAGGCGCTATTTTATGTATCCTGCTTCATTTTTCAGGTTTTTTTGTCGATAATGATGAACAAAATGGAAATTAGGCTGTTACGCTTTGTATGAATGCTTTCACGATTAAAGATCTGGAGAACCTATCGGGCATTAAAGCGCATACCATACGTATATGGGAGCAGCGCTATTCTTTTCTGAACCCGCAACGTACAGATACCAATATCCGCTACTATTCCAATAATGAATTACAGAAAGTATTGAATATTGCCCTACTGAATAAGTATGGGTTCAAGATCTCTCATATCGACAGAATGACCCCTGTTGAAATGAATGAAAAAATACTTATGCTTTCGCAGGTAGATGCCCAGCAGGAAAAGCTTGTGAATGACCTGATCTATTTCATGGCAGATATGAAAATGGAAGATTTTGAAGCAGTGCTGGATACTTATATCACTGTGAAGGGAATTGAGAAAACGATCATACAGATTATCTTCCCTTTTCTGGAAAGGATCGGGATCTTGTGGATGACCAATCATATTAACCCTGCGCAGGAACACCTGGTCAGCAATGTGATCCGCCAAAAACTAATCGTGGGTATTGAAACAGTAAAACCCCATGTAAAGGCTAAAACATCGGTTCTTTTATTTTTACCAGAAAGTGAGCATCACGAACTGGGACTTTTGTTTGCATACTATCTGTTAAAGAACCGCGGTATCCGTGTTTTATACCTGGGAGCGAATGTGCCTATCAAAGATGTGGAGTATGTGGCCAAACTAAAAAATCCGGATGTATTGTATGCTCATCTGACCTCTGTAGCCAATAATTTTAATTTTGAAAGGTTTCTGGTAAATGCACATAACAGAATGCCCGACAAGAAATTTATTGTTTCCGGTGTGCTTACCCAATCGTATAAAAAGAAAGTGCCTGAGAATTTCCATTTCAAAAAATCGCTGGCTGAAGTGATGGAATATATTGGCACCCTGCCCTAAGCCCATCTTATAAGGCAGAAAAATCCTGTTTACCCATTTAAAAAAATAAACAGATTCAATTCGCAGTCTTTTTTAGTATTGATTATCAATTATTTATAATTATTCTAAAAGAAGGTTTTGGCTGCTCATTTTTTTTGTTTAGCTTTATGTAGTCAAAAATTAAACAAAACTATGTCCACTTTAGAATTTAACCAGTTATTGCTCAGCAATACAGAGTTTCTGAAGCCTTTTGCCATTACACTTACGCGTGATAACGAAGCGGCAAAAGACCTCCTGCAGGAAACGATGTACCGTGCGTTGGCTAACCAGGATAAATATAATGTGGGTACCAATATCAAAGCATGGTTATATACCATCATGCGCAATATCTTCATCAACAATTACCGTAGAAAAGCAAAACAGGCTACCATACTGGACAGCACTCCTAATGAATTTCTCATCAACCAATCACAGGGTGCTGTTGCCAATGAAGCGATCACCAGTATCCATGTAAAAGAAGTACAAAGAGCTATCTATGATCTCCCTGAAATCTTTCGCAATCCTTTTCTTTTATATTTTGACGGGTATAAATACCATGAAATCGCTGATATGCTTGGCGAGCCATTAGGCACTATTAAAAGCCGAATCCATTTCGCAAGAAAATTGTTAAAGACCCAGATCCAACGTTATTAAATCATTTCAATTAACTTTCTGTTTCCAATCCTGTTGACAAAGAAAGTTATCATCATCGGAAGCGGTTTCGCGGGCCTATCGGCTGCATCATTCATGGCTAAGTCCGGTTGGAGTGTCACTGTATTGGAAAAACATCCCCTGCCCGGCGGCCGTGCCAGGCAAATGAAAGCGGATGGTTTTACTTTCGATATGGGCCCCAGCTGGTATT
>CAZFKE010000001.1:354775-384353 GCA_964519475.1 uncultured Sediminibacterium sp. | reverse complement strand
TTGAAAGATATTTTCAGCAGTTTGGCAAATCGGTTTCGGATTATTACACCCTCGAAAGGCTTGATCCTTCTTACCGTGTGTACTGGAATGATGGCCCGGTGGATATTCCGGCAGATTTCATTTCCCTGCAAAATGTATTTAACTCGATAGAACCCGGAACGGCCGAAAAACTTGAAGTATTTCTTGCCGAAGCGGCATATAAATATGAAGTAGGCATTAAAAAACTGGTGTTTAAACCCGGTCAGTCTTTAGCCGAATTTTTAGATTGGGATCTGGTCAAAGGTTTATTGAAACTGGATGTGTTCAATTCCATGCGTTCACATGTAGCGAGGTATTTTACCCATCCACGATTAAAAGAATTGATGGAATTTCCGGTTCTTTTTTTAGGTGCTTTGCCACAGCAAACGCCGGCTTTGTATAGTTTGATGAATTATGCTGATATAAAAGGGGGCACCTGGTACCCAAAAGGTGGCATGTACCAGGTTGTTAAAGGAATGTATGATCTGGCCCTGGAACTGGGGGTTAATTTTTATTTTGAGCAGGATGTGAAAGAGATCGTTATCCAAAATGGTCTTGCCAAACAAATAAGGGCATGGTCTGTATCCGGAGAAGAGATGATATATGATGCGGATGTGGTTATTGGCGGCGCCGATTACCACCATGTGGAAACGAAACTATTACCGACAGCTTACCGCAGTTATTCAGATACCTATTGGGATAAAAGGGTAATGGCGCCTGGCTGTATTTTGTATTATGTAGGGTTAAATAAAAAACTGGAGGGTATACAACACCATTCACTTTTTTTTGACAGCTCATTTGAAGTACACGGAAAGCAGATCTATACTACAAAGGAATGGCCAACGGACCCCCTGTTTTACGTAAGCGCTACTTCAGTAACCGACCCTACGGTTGCACCGGAAGGTTGTGAAAATCTGTTTTTGCTTATACCCGTAGCGGCAGGTCTGGAAAATGATACGGAAGAACTGCGGAACAGGTATTTTGATATGATTGTGAGCAGGATGGAAAAACACCTGGGGCAATCCATTAAAGATGCCATCATCTATAAGAAATCCTTTGCGCATACAGATTTCGTACATGAATACAACGCTTTTAAAGGAAATGCTTACGGTTTGGCGAACACTTTGTCCCAAACGGCTGTTTTAAAGCCATCTTGCCGTAGTAAAAAAGTGCGGAATCTTTTCTTTACCGGCCAGCTTACTGTGCCGGGCCCCGGGGTGCCCCCCAGCCTGATCAGTGGTGAAGTGGTGGCAGGGCAGGTGCTAAAAGCGTTTTCGTGAGGTGTGGACCTTGCATGGAAGAAAATGTACAACCGGCGATAAGCTGAATAGCGCGATAAAGTAAAAGTGTGCGACGCAAGCAAAGTTGGGTAAAGAACAAAAGCAGATAACTTAAAAAATAACACCCATGATGAACCTGTTTCATGAAACGAGCCAGGAGTGCAGCAGGATAACGACCGAGAAATACAGTACCAGTTTTTCTTCGGCCATTAAACTTTTGCATAAAGACCTGCGCGGGCCGGTTTTTAATATCTATGGATTTGTGCGTTTTGCAGACGAGATTGTAGACACGTTTCATGCCTATGACAAAGCTTTGTTGTTTGAAGAGTTTAAACAGGCTACTTATGAAGCCATTGATAGAGGCATCAGCCTGAACCCTATCCTGCACAGCTTTCAATTAACGGTGAATGAATATGGTATTGACAGGGAACTGATCGATGCTTTTTTATTCAGTATGAAACTCGACCTGGATAAACGTAAATATGATAAAGCCGGTTATGAAGAATATATTTACGGAAGCGCCGAGGTAGTAGGGTTGATGTGTTTATATATTTTTTGTGAAGGCGACCGTAGTTCCTATGAAGTACTGAAACCTTATGCAAGAAGCCTGGGAGCTGCTTTTCAGAAAGTGAATTTTTTGCGCGATCTTAAGGCGGATTATGAAGGACTGGAACGTGTGTATTTCCCGGGATGTGATTTCAGGAATTTTACGGCTGGTGATAAAGCATCCATTGAAGCAGATATTCAGCACGATTTTGACCATGCTTACCAGGGTTTGCTGAAACTGCCGGGGAAAGCAAGATTTGGGGTGTATGTGGCGTATAAATATTACCTGTCATTATTTAAGAAGATTAAAAAATTACCTGCACAGAATATTTTGGAAAGCCGCATCCGTATTCCGGATTATGGTAAAGTGTTTATACTCGCTAAAGCAGGTATACGCAGCCAATTGAACCTGATGTAAAAAACCTGTTATTTATATTGCATGGAAGAAGTAATACTGGTTAATGAACACGATGTTTCTGTAGGGGCTATGGAAAAAATGGAAGCGCATAAAAAAGCGGTACTCCACAGGGCGTTTAGTGTATTTATATTTAATGCAGATGGTGAAATGCTTTTACAGCAAAGAGCCCTGAGCAAATACCATAGTGGCGGGTTATGGACGAATAGCTGCTGCAGTCATCCAAGGCCTGGGGAAGAAATAGGCGAAGCTGCCTCCAGACGCTTAACAGAAGAAATGGGTTTTACTACGCCGATCCATAAAGTATTTGATTTTATTTATAAGGCAGATTTTTCAAATGGTCTTACGGAGTATGAATTTGACCATGTGTTTGTAGGCTATTACCATGGCAGTGTAGAACCCAATCCGCAGGAAGTAAACCATTATCAATACCTGCCCATGAATGAAATTGAACGGATGCTTCAAAATGAACCGGAATTATTTACGGTATGGTTTCATATTGCTTTTCCCAAAGTGATGGAATGGTGGATCAAAAACAAAGCGGCATAGCGATGAAAATTTCGCTTATCTTCTGCGTATAAATCGTATGGATTATTCTCCTAAAGCAATTATTATCGGTGCGGGCATTGCAGGCCTCGCAAGTTCCATACGCCTATCTGTACAGGGGTTTGAAGTAGATGTATTTGAAAAGAACAGTTACCCCGGCGGCAAACTGACCGATTTTACATTGAATGGTTACCGTTTTGATGCAGGTCCCAGCCTGTTTACCCAGCCACAGAATCTGGAAGAACTTTTTGCATTGGCCGGTGAGCCAATAGAAGCCTATTTTGCATACAGCAGGATGCCCGTATCCTGTCATTATTTTTATGAAGATGGTACACTCGTTCACGCATATGCAGATGCAGCATTGTTTGCAAAAGAACTTTCTGATAAAATGGGTGAGACAGAAGAAAGCCTTTTATCTTATTTAAAAAGATCGGAAAAGATCTATGATAATATCGGTAATATTTTCCTGAATTATTCGCTCCATAAAAAAAGTACTTTACTGAAAGCGCCTATTTGGAAAGCGGTGAAAGCAACTAAGTTGCCTTACCTGTTAAGTACAATGCACCAGCTAAATACAGAGCATTTTAAAAATCCGAAAACAGTTCAGCTATTCAATCGTTATGCAACGTATAATGGAAGCAACCCCTACAAAGCACCGGGTATGCTTAGCCTGATACCGCACCTGGAACATAATGAAGGTTCTTTTTATCCCCAAGGCGGTATGATCAGTATTACGAAGGCTTTATATCAACTGGCTTTGAAAAAAGGAGTGAAGTTTCATTTTGATACACCCGTACAAAGCATCATTCAACAGGATCGAAAAGTATTGGGTGTGGTAGCTAATCACAAAAATCTGAATGCGGAGGTAGTGGTAAGTAATATGGATGTTTATTTCACCTATCAACATCTTTTGGGAGACACCTACAAGTCGAAGAAGATATTACAACAGGAGAGAAGCAGTAGCGCAGTTATTTTTTATTGGGGAATTAAGAAAGAATTTAAAGAGTTGGGGTTACATAATATTTTCTTTGCCAAAGACTATAAAACAGAGTTTGATCATTTATTCAGGTTAAAAAAAATGTATGATGATCCAACAGTATACATAAATATTACCGGCAAATGTGAACCGGGTATACAGGCCCCGGAAGGAAAAGAGAACTGGTTTGTAATGGTGAATGCACCAGCAAATATCGGGCAGGATTGGGAGGCCTATCGTGTAAAATACCGCGCTGCCATTATTGCCAAACTGAACCGGATATTGAAAACAGATATAGAACCTTTGATCGAAGCAGAAGCCATGCTGGATCCGGTATTGATTGAATCTAAAACGGCATCTTACATGGGTTCTTTGTATGGCAGCAGTTCCAATTCAAAGATGGCAGCCTTTTTACGGCATCCCAATTTCAGCAAAGCGATCAAAGGATTATATTTTGTGGGTGGCAGTGTACACCCCGGCGGTGGCATACCTTTGTGTTTGAAAAGTGCGAAGATTATGAGTGAGATTGTATGGACTGACAATAGGAAGCAAAAAAAACACTGAAAACAATTTTGTCGCAGATAATACAGATGTATTCTATGCTAATCTGTATCATCTGTGGCAAAAGAAAAAACACAGCTAACCATTTATTATTCATGAATCTCCCTAAACAGAATATTTCCACTTGTATAGCTATCCTCTTTCATGTAAGTGGGCTGATCGGTATTTTGTTTACACCGTATAAAGATTGGTTTATTCAAAATACGGCACTTAATCTTTGCCTGATGGCAATCCTTTTATTTTGGAATCAAAAACAAAAAAATCTTTCTTTCCTGGGCTTTGCAGTCATAGCTTTTTTAACAGGGATGGGTACAGAAATGATTGGCGTAAACACCGGAAGGTTATTTGGCGAATATACATACGGTTCGGTAATGGGCCCTCAGCTAAATGCGGTTCCCTGGCTGATTGGCGTTAACTGGTTTGTTGTTGTTTTCTGCAGCGGTGCCATAATGGTAAAATTTCAGCACTCGCTTGCACAAAAAATGGAAACCAACGGAAGGAGGTTGCCTCCGCGTTTGGCAGGCTTATCGATCATTATTGACGGGGCGCTACTCGCTACTTTTTTCGACTGGATGATGGAACCGGTTGCTATGAAACTGGGTTTCTGGCAATGGAAGAACAGTGAAGTGCCTTTATACAATTATACCTGCTGGTTCCTGGTTAGCGCGGTATTACTGGCCATTTACCGCTGGCTCTACTTTGATAAACACAACCATTTCGCTGTACATTTGTTTATCATCCAGGTTTTGTTTTTCCTGGCATTAAGAACGTATTTATAATATGATATATATCTTTATTACACTGGCTACTTTTCTCATTATGGAGGGTATAACCTGGCTCACGCATCGCTTTGTGATGCATGGCTTTTTGTGGTACCTGCATAAGGACCATCACCAGAAAGGTTCCGGTTTTTTTGAAAAGAATGATGCTTTCTTTGTAATCTTCGCGATACCCAGCTGGTTATGCATTATGCTGGGCAGCATGAACCAGGTATATTGGGTAGTAAGTATTGGGGCAGGCATTGCGATGTACGGATTTGCTTATTTTTTGGTTCATGAGATCATTATCCACCAAAGATTCAAATTATTTAGCCGCAGTAATAATCGTTATATTAAAGCCATCCGGTGGGCACATAAAATGCATCATAAGCATTTAGATAAACAGGAGGGGGAGAGTTTTGGTATGTTGCTGGTAGCAAAAAAATATTGGGATAAGATCCGTAAGGATGAATCTTTACAGGAAACAAAAAATATAACCCAGGATTATACAGATTGATACAGACGCTTTCTGTGCAAATCTGTGCAATCCTTGGTAAAACTGCCTTCGCTAAAATCAATCATTGCAAAATCATTACGAATATATCATAACCGGTGCCGGACTGGCAGGTTCCAGCCTGCTGATGCGCATGATGGGCGAGCCTTTCTTCAGCGATAAGAAAATATTGGTTATTGATCAATCTCCCAAAATACAAAACGACCGCACCTGGTGTTTCTGGGAAAAAGAAGCCGGTATTTTTGAGCCGATTGTGCATCACCAATGGAGTAATATTGAATTCTTTTCCGGGAGTTATTCAGATACACTGCCTATCTATCCTTACCAGTACAAAATGATACAAGGGATAGACCTGTACCAATTTGTAAAAAAGGAAACGGAAAAATATTCCAATATTGAATGGAAATATGAGACAATCCAATCCATAAAAAACATGGATAAAAAAGCCGCGGTAGAAACAAGCACCCAACTGTTTACTGCCGATTACGTTTTTAACAGTATCCTATTTAAAGATGTGTCAGTTCCTCCTTCAGCAGGCAGAGGCAGTTACCTGTTGCTCCAGCATTTTAAAGGTTGGGTAATTGATGTTGTAGCGCCTTGCTTCGATCCCTCCAAAGCCACTTTCATGGATTTCCGTGTAAGCCAGGCGCATGGTACAACTTTTATGTATGTAATGCCAACGTCTCCAACAAGGGCATTGGTGGAATATACATTGTTTACAGAAGAACTACTGCCGCAGGAAGCATATGATGTTGCACTAAAAGAATATATTTCTTCGTCATTGGGTATTACCAATTATACAATTCGTCATGAAGAATTTGGCGTAATCCCAATGACCAATCAAATATTTCCTTTGCAGGATAATAAGATCGTTTACATAGGTATTGCCGGCGGACAGGCCAAAGGCAGCAGTGGATATGTTTTTCAATTCATTCAAAAAAGAGTAAAACAAATTGCAGATGCATTAGTAAAAACGGGTTCTGTTTCTTTACAAAGAACATGGAACGACAAGAAGTTTCATTTGTATGATAGTGTATTGCTTAATGTATTGCACAATCATAAAATGAATGGGGATGAAATTTTCTCCCGTATCTTTCAAAAGAACCCTGCACAAAGCGTTCTCCGTTTTTTAGATAATGAAACTACCTTTATAGAAGATCTGCAGATTATGCGGAGTATGCCGACAGGCGTTTTTTTTCCGGCTGCCATAGAGGAGTTAATTCGCTGATCTGATAAAACTGATTTCATGAAAAAGATAGTCACAGTAACATTGAATCCTGCATTGGATAAGAGTATGGCTGTGCCCAAAATGATCTCAGAGAAAAAATTGCTTTGTACAGGTACAAAAGTGGAACCGGGCGGGGGCGGTATCAATGTATCAAGAGCCATATATAAATTAGGTGGAGAAAGCGAAGCCATTTTTCTTTCCGGTGGCTTTACGGGTAAACATTTTGAAGCTTTGATGGCCGATGAAAATATTCATTCGGTTGCACTGACTATAAAGGGAGATACACGTGAAAATTTTGTAGTGTTGGATACCACTTCCCATCTTCAATATCGCTTCGGGATGAAAGGACCCCTTATTAGTGAAGAAGAGTGGAACCAGGTATTATCATATATTCAAAATGAACCTGCCATTGATTATATTGTTGCCAGCGGCAGCCTGCCGCCGGGTGTGCCGGTAGATTTTTTTGGAAGGTTGGCCATCTTGGCTAGTCAAAATAACGCAAAGCTGATTGTTGATACATCCGGTGGGGCATTGCAACAGACTGTAAAGGAAGGTGTATACCTGATCAAACCTAATCTTGGTGAATTGAGCTATTTATATGGCAAAGAAAGCCTTGCTGATGATGAAATTGTAATAGCTGCCAGAAGTATTATTGAGAAAGGTGGTTGCGAAATAATGGTTGTATCAACAGGAGCGGAAGGGGCGATGCTGATTACAAAAGACCTGCATTTACAGGTAAAGCCCCCTAAGGTTACGATTATGAGTACCGTGGGTGCCGGTGATAGCATGGTTGGCGCGATGGTACTCGCTTTATCAAAAGACTGGCAACTAAATGATGTTTTGCGCTACGGAATTGCAGCCGGTACGGCGGCAACACTGAACCCAGGCACAGAACTTTGTAAAAAAGACGATACCGAACGAATATTTAAAGAATTGAAGCGGGAATAGACAGGTTCTGTTATTTTTGCAGCCTTATCGTAATTTTTGGCCTTGTAGTACAATGGATAGTATGTGAGTTTCCGAAGCTCCTGATCCAGGTTCGATTCCTGGCAAGGCCACAGTAATATTATATATATTTTGATTATCAATTATTTATGATATTTATTTAAAGGGGTCGCAGCAGGGGACGGTTCAACTTACTTTTCAACCTCTATTTTACTGCTGGATATTTTCGACTTATTTTGATTCGGAAATAACCCTGTACTGGCTACTTAGAAAATACCAAACCCCCTGATACCGTTTAGTTTCAAGGGGTTTTAGTTTGTATAGGGGAACATTTGGGGGCATTGTGGGTAATCCTAATAAAATTTTTCGCCTTGCATTCCTTTTCGTTTTTGTGTGAATATTTTACCACTATTTCCCAAATGCTCCAATATTGCTACTAAATATTTTTACGGCAATCGCTAATAAGATCACTCCAAAAAATTTACGCACTGCCAGTAAGCCCGCAGGCCCTAATAAATGTTCTATAAATTTTAATGATTTTAATACAATATAAACAACTATTAAATTGATAAGAATTCCAGCCAATATATAGGTCTCTTCAAAGTTTGCCTTTAATGACATGATAGTCGTTAAAGTTCCGCTACCCGCAATGATCGGAAAAGCAATGGGTACCACTGTTCCGGACTGTGCGTTTTTATCACCCTTGAATATTTCATGACCCAAAACCATTTCCAGTCCCAATAAAAAGATCACAACAGAACCTCCCACTGCAAATGAACGCACATCCAATCCCAACACTTTTAAAAAAGGTTTACCGAGATATAAGAATAAGATCATCAATGCCCCTGAAACAATGGTAGCCTGGAATGAACGAATGGCTCCCATCTTTTCCTTCAATGAGATCAGCAGGGGAATAGATCCCACAATATCTATTACCGCAAATAAGGTAAAGGTTACCGTTAGCAGCTGGTCTGGATGGAAGTTCATGCTGTAAGGTTTTATTAAAGTTAAGGATTTTGTTTTCGTCTTCGTGAGGCCTGAATCGTTAACAGGGTTTAGGATATAAGGACTCTCAATTGACTGCTTAATCCTTAGGATCCGGTCTGTGCCATTCCTTTCCCGCTAAGGAAACATTATACAATATCTTATGTTTGTAAATGCCATGATCCGGATACAGTTTTACCACACACCCGTAATGGCAGGTGAAAGCATCAAAGGATTCTTTTAATGGGGTGTTGGTGATATGTGAAAGAATGCTTCTTAGAACTCCGCCATGGGCCACAATAACAGCTGTTTCGGCTTGTTGGCTAACCCATTCAAATCTTTTGACCACTCTTTCGTGTAACTGGGTATAACTCTCGCCACCGGGTACCTGAACATTTACAAAATCATCCATCCAGGGTTGTATTTCTGCAGGCGGTATATCATTCCATGGCTGCATTTCCCAATTACCGCAATTCAGTTCCATTAAATCACTATGTAATTGTATGGTATGCTTTGGGAAGAGTGCGTTGGCTAATTTGTTGCATCGCTGTAGTGGGCTGCTGTAAACGCTTTGAATATTTTTGGGAAGATGAGGTTTGATATTTATTACCTCTTGTAAAAAGGTATCTGTAATATCGAGGTCTGTTTGCCCGTAACAAATGCCCTTGGCAATATGGGGTGTTGTATGCCTGATCAGGTAAATTTCCATAGAAAGAAATAAAAATATATTTAAAGATATCGGGTGATGATCAGCGAACCTACATAAAAAATAATTTCCGAAACCTGTTGGGTAGCGCCAAGACAATCGCCGGTATATCCGCCAATCCATTTTTTAAAATACCTTCCGGCCAGCCAGGCAGTAAGTGGTAATGGTACCAGGGCTAAATATATATTGCCAGGCAAAAATAACAAGGGAATGAGGCTACCGGAAACAGCAATGATTAATTCGGAAGCAGTAAGTTTTCTGTTTGCCAGGGGTTTGCTTTTACTCATATCTATATCCTGCACATACTCATATTGCTGCATTATGCCAACAGCCATTAAGCGGCTGGCGCTGTGCGCAGCAATCATAACACTGATGGTTTCTTTTACGCCCATTTGGCCTGTTAATTGGAGCAGGAAACCAAATTTAAAACCAAGAATACCTATTAAACCGATAACGCCATAGGTTCCCAGCCGGCTGTCTTTCATGATCATCAGGATTTTTTCTTTGGTCCATCCACCACCAAATGCATCGCAGCAGTCGGCAAATCCGTCTTCATGAAAAGCACCAGTAGAAAGAATGGTGGCTAGCATGGAAAAAGCAATTGATATTTCTGCTGAAAATATTTGTGCCGATACAAAGAAAATAACCGCGCCAATTCCTCCTATCAATAACCCTACCCAGCTGAAATAGCGGGCTGATCTTTGCAGCATTGTATGACTATGGTTAATATTCCGGGGAACAGGAATACGGGTAAAGAACATAACTGCGGTCAGAAAAACAGCTAACTGATCATGGATACGGTTATTTTTCATACGGGTAGGTTTTAAAGATGTGTATCTATTTTAGCCGAATCAAAACTGGCCATCTCATTTAAAAATCCAACAGCATTTCGTAGTAATGGAATGGCTAATGCCGCACCCGAGCCTTCACCCAAACGCATACCCAGGTTTAGGAGGGGTGTTACACCCAGGTATTGCAGCATTTTTTCATGCCCCTGTTCACCGCTGGTATGTGCAAACACACAATTTTTTAAAATAGGTTTCTTAAGCTGCCATGCGGGTAGCAAAGCAGCGGTAGCAATAAATCCATCTATCACAATGATCATATTTTCTGCAGCAGCCTGTAAATAGGCACCGGTCATCATGGCTATCTCAAAACCCCCTACTTTGGAAAGCAGGCTGAAAGGACTGTCGCTGTTATTATTAAGCTCATGAAAATGGTATACTTTTTTAAGTATATCAATTTTGATTTTGAGTTGTTCATCATTGGCACCTGTACCCCTGCCCACACATTCTTCTATGGAGATTCCGGTTACCGCACTCATAATAAGTGAGGCAGCAGAAGTATTACCAATACCCATTTCCCCGAAGCCTATACAATTACATCCGCCTAACGACAGTTCTTTTACAATTTGTTTCCCGTTTTCAATAGCCTGGTATACTTCTTCTTCAGTCATAGCAGCCTGTTCAAGATAGTTCCTGGTGCCCAGTCCTATTTTGTATTTGAGAAAATCCGGAGAGGGTATTTCATTTTTTTTCCAGGTATAATTAATCCCGGCGTCAATTATTTTTAGGCTGATGATATTTTGTTTACAGAATACATTGATTGCCGCCCCTCCGTTTAAAAAGTTGCTGACCATTTGCCGGGTTACTGCCTGCGGATAGGGGTTAACCAATCCCGTTTTGGCAATACCGTGGTCCGCTGCAAACAGTACAATATGCGGCTGGTTAATTTTTGGAGAAACCGTCTGCTGAATAAGCCCTGCTTGCAGCGCCATTTTTTCCAATAACCCAAGTGCACCGATAGGTTTTGTTTTGTTGTTGATAAGCTGAGTAAGCTTTTGCAATAATTCAGGGTTATCATCGTAATCGCTTATCGTATTTATCGGATAGGGAAAATCCTCTTCCGGTGTATCGTAGGTTTCCCGAACTTCTTTTATTATCGGCAGTACAGATTTTTTTTTCCAGTTGATCTCCTGCAACATAGGTTGTTTATGATAATCTGTAGCCGGTTTGCCAATACAGAAATAACCCAGTGGAAACTCATATGCCGGAAGCTGTAATTTTTTTTTAAGTAAGTTATAATCCAATATGGATACCCATCCTAAGGAGTAACCTTGTTATGTAAGTGAGAGCCACATATTCTGCACGGCACAAACAATGCTCAATTGTAAGGTATCTTTTGTGACGGAAACACAGATGGTAAATGTATTGAGTACCGAATAATCGGTGGTTATAATGATGCCAACCGGTGCATCAAGGATAGCCTGCAGTTTTATATTGTCGTATTTATTTGCAGTTTCTGGTGAAAGATTTTTTTTGATACGGTTATTTTCTGCTTCAAAAAGATTGTAAATACTTTGTTTAACAGCAGGCTCCTTTATCACATAGAAACGAACCGCCTCACTTAAGCCAACAGAAGGCGCCAGATGTGCAGCAGCCAGCGCTTTTTGCAATACTTTGTCAGGTAACGGATCGCTGGTAAAATGCCGGGTATCCCTTCTTTTTAAAAACAGTTCTTCTAAGTTCATGTACTATGCGGGTAATAAATCACAAAACCAGAAGCCCATATTAGCAGGTTTCGGTCTGTCATCGGTAAAACAATTGTCTTCTTTATCTTTCGGGTTGCGGTATTCCCTAAAAACTTTTTCACCGATTGTAATAGGGATGGGTTTGTTAAAAATGGGCCCGTCAAAAACAAACGTATGAAACTCGCCATTCTCTCCGCAAGGGTCTATGTGTGCTGGGAGGTCTTTCAGAAAATCTTTGTCAATTACCCGCCCGCAGAAACTTTCATCCAATAACTCAGATTTTACGCAGGCGGTAACCGTTTTAAAGCCGAGGTCAATAAACTCGTGTATCAGTTCAGTTGTGTTTCTTTTCCACAGCGGAAAATAGGCAGAGAATCCTGCTTCGGCAAGCCTGTCTTCACGGTATTTTCTCAGGTCTTCTAAAAAAATATCGCCAAAAACAGAATGGGTAAAACCTTCTTTGTGTAAGCCTGTCATCAGCATTGCCATTGCATCATTGTATTCACGCATCGTTGGTTGGTCGTTCATCCGTAACTGTTGTAAAGGGATATTGAGTTCTTTTGCCTGCAACTCCAGTAATTCTGCGCGTACCCCATGCATGGCAATACGGTTATAGGTATTATTTACACTCGTTACCAGCCGTTCAATGCGATAAGATTTATTTTTAAGTGTATGGTACAAAGCCAAAGCGCTGTCTTTGCCGCCACTCCAGTTAAATATACTTTTATAAGACATGGGTATGCTGATTTTTAATGTTAACAGGTATGCCACTTACCATCAAAACCACTTTATCGGCCTGTTCTGCAATATATTGGTTGGCCCATCCCTGCAGATCCGTAAATTTTCTGCCTATTTCTGTTTCAGCATGAACACCCATGCCAATTTCATTGCTGACGATAAAAAAAGCAGCCTTCTTTTTTTTCAATGCATCTACTTCTTGCTTAATGGCGTTGAGCGATTGTGCCACATCATATTTATACAATGAAAAGAAATTAGTAAGCCATAGCGTTACACAGTCTATAACAACCACTTTGTTGGTCAGATCTAATTGACTGATATGGAACTGTTCCTCAATGCTGGTCCACCTTTCATCCCTGTCGTTTTTGTGGTGCTGAACCCGTTGTGTAAATTCTGTATCATTAGCATATACTTTTGCGGTAGCAATGTAAACAGGATGCTGAGATAGCTGTAAAGCTTCGTTTTGTGCATAACGGCTTTTACCGCTTCTGGCGCCACCGGTTATGAATGTAAGACTGTTGCTTATGGTAAGTTCATTATCTTCCATTAAATAAATATTTTTCTTTGAAGAATACATATTTGTTCTGCAATTCTTTTAAACATCCTGCACAAAGGCAATCGGTATAACGATCTTCTACAAAAGAGGTTTCTTCTAATGAGAGTTTAACAGAAGTGCATTGGCAGTGTGCAATGTCGCCGACTTTGCATTCAAACAGGTGATTGCATCGCGGGCAATTTTTTTGTTCATGTTTATGCATGAGCAGGGTGGTTGAATAGGTTTACAAATTTGTGTTGCAGGGGTTCAGGTACAGAGAATAAGTCTGAATGGAATAAGGCTGCCAGCAGTTCAATGCCTGCTACCAATGTTGAAGCGCTGGGCTGTGTGAACAAATCGAAATCCAATACATATACCTGCTTGGATTGAACGGCCCGTAACGTTTGCCAGCCGGTTTTTTGCATGACAATATGTGTTTCTTCCAGGGCCCTGGAAGTTTCAAAACCACAGGGGGCAATGATCAGTACTTCGGGGTTATATTGTATAATTTTATCCCATTGGGTAACTATTGAATAACCACCCGGGTTAGCAAGCATATCTGTGCCACCGGCCTGGGCGATCTGGAAAGGGATCCAGTGCCCGCAGTTATATACGGGATCTATCCACTCCATTAATAATACAGGTTTTAAAGGCATCCTGTTTTTTCTTAAAGTAGTAAGAATGGCATCTGTCCTTTTCTGCAAACCGGAAAGATATTGGTAGGCGGCTTTTTCATTTCCCAATGCTGTTGCGATAGTAACCGCAGTTTGATAAACATCTTCAAGATTTCTGGGCGTAAGCGGAATAATTAATGGCTGCTTTTTCAATTTGGCTACTGCGGCAGCGGTACAACTGCTGTTTATCTGGCATACATCACAAACATCCTGTGTAAAAATGATATCAGGCTGTAGCTGTTGAAGCAGTTCCTCATCTACGTAATACAGGCTTTGCCCCTGTGCTTTGGAAGCAGAAAATATTTTATCAATTTCTATGCTTGCATATTCTTTTCCTTCCAGCCTACACCTTACAATCTTTGGTTTCTCGGCCAAAGCCAGCGGATGGCATTCAAATGTTACACCGTATACATGATCCTGTAAACCCATGTCATAGATCATTCTTGTAGCAGCGGGAAGAAAGGAAAGGGCAACCATGGGTAAGCTTTTACATGAAAAGTATGGATATCAGAAGAAAGCCTTCCCATGAAGGAAGGCTTTCTGAATTTTATACAGTATACAAACGCAGCAAAGGATAACGTTTTTGCAGGATCTCAAATCCGCCATACAGGATACCGCTGTAAATGATATTACCCAATAACATATTTTTCAGAAAAGGGATTGCCTGCACATAGCATTGCACAAAACCATGCCAATCGCGCGTTAGTGCCTTCCCTGTCGAAATATCCGATCCGCCGCCAAGCCAAACACCAAAGTCAGTAACGATCCAATGCGTAAGGGCAGCTGCAAGCGCGGCACTTACTACGTTTGTAAAACTTACTTTTTTTACAGATTGACCAATCAAAACCATTATGGCAAAAGCACCATATGTCCAGTACCATCCATGGTACAATAAACCATTGCTGTGGGCTGTATAAAAAAACTGCATCATCAGCATGTCGCTAAGAAACAAAGTAAGAAGTGGGAAAAGATAACTTTTCCATTTGCCGGTAAAATAGGTTCCCCCAAATAAAGCCATGGCACCGATAGGTGTAAAATTGGCAATGGGCGATAATAATTTTCCTGCACTCATTACCCTGAGTAAGCCTGTGAGCATAATAAACAGGATCAGCAGGGCGGTTCGTGGATTGATTTTTTTCAGTGACATATGTATGGGTTTTATAAGGTTGATTTAAAATTGAATGTCTATACCTGCCATCATATTAAATCGTTTACTGGTGTAACCCACAATATCAAAATACTGCTGATTGGTAATATTGTGCAGGTCAATAAATAAACGGGCTGTTTTATGAACCTGGTATCCGACAAAAAAATCAATGGTATAAAAAGAAGGTTGCTCAGTTGGCCCGGAATCATATAGTCCTTTTAAACGTGTGCCCACATACTTGAATGACGGGATGATGCTTAAGCCGGAACAGGGCTGCAGTGTTAAAGAACTGCTGGCAAGAAACTTGGGCCTGCGGTAGAGGTTGTTTATTTTTACACCGTTTTGTGTTCCCTGTCCGTCAACAAACGAGAAATTATTCTGCCAGTTACCATACCCGGCAAGCTGAATATTGCTTTCTATTTCAAATCCATAATCATTCTGTTTGTCGCCGTTCATGTATTTGCTGTTGAAGGTTACCGGATC
Organism: uncultured Sediminibacterium sp.; assembly: GCA_964519475.1. Lineage (GTDB taxonomy): Bacteria > Bacteroidota > Bacteroidia > Chitinophagales > Chitinophagaceae > Sediminibacterium. Next base: position 368,769 of record CAZFKE010000001.1, on the reverse strand, counting down.
GGTGTAGAAAACGATCAGGCTAGAAATGTCTCTTTTAAAAGCCGCAATCCGGAAAGAGGTTTTTCTGTCTTCTGATTGTGTTTGTATACCAAATTCATAAGTAGTACTGCTTTCCGGTTTCAGACCTTTATTACCATAGGGGCTATACAGCTGGTATAAAGAAGGCACTTTATACGCTGAAGAAATATTTACAAACAATTTGGTATGGGCATCCACATTGTAGGAGGGATTGATTGTGAAAGTTCCTTTATCACCATAAATGGAATGATGGTTATAGCGGCCGCCTGCTTCAAAGTTAAAACCACTGATATCTGTTATCAGTAATGAACTATAAGCAGATAGCTGGTTGGTTTTCACACTGTCTTTACCCAAAGCGGATTTAAATGGTCCGAATGATCCGGTGCTGAAATAAGATTGATCTGTATTCTGATTAATATACTGGATGCCACCTACGATACCCACATGCCTGGCAAGGGTTTTGTTTCCAAAAGTTTCCAATATGCGGGTATTACCCATATATTTTCCTTCGGAATATTTACTGTAGACACTGCTGATATCTGTACTGTCATCTTTGAAATTCCGTTTAGCCTGTTGGTAACTGCCTTGTATATTCCATACAAAATCTTTGCCTTTGTATTGCAAAGAGAGACCTCCCAGGTTATTGGTGTTTTTTGCTGTATAATCTTTATCATCTTTAAAAGCGCCTGCATCGTAATCGGTTCGGTAAGTACTGAAATTACCAAAAGCCTTTACTGTTAAAGATTGTGTAAGCGCATAGTGCAAGGATGCCTGTACATTGTTCTGTTCAAAACCGTCTTTATCAAAGTTTTTATTACCGGTGCTGTCGTATGCTGTTGAAAAACCGTTACTCTTTATGTAATTGTATTGTAGGTTATAACCGAGTTTATCAACTGTACCATTGGCCCCTGCTACAAAACGGGTGGTATGATAGCTTCCATAACTGATACTGCTGTTGATAACTGTTTTCTTTTTGGATGCGTTCTTTAAAAAGATCTGGATCACGCCTGCTACTGCATCGCTTCCCCAAAGGGTGCTTTGTCCGCCTTTCAGTATTTCAATTCGTTCAATCTGCTGAAGCGGGATACTGTTAAAATCAAAACTGTTATTGATCTGTGAAGGATCAAATACCGGAATGCCATCAACCACCACCAGCATATTACCCGAACCTGCACCGCGGAAATAAACATCCTGGTTGGTACCCAATACATTGTTGGCGCCATTGATAAAAAAGCCGGCCTGTGTATTCAGCAACTCGCTGAGACTTCTGCCTATACTGTTCCTGATGATTGTCTGATCAAGTACCGTGATAATCTTACCGGTTTGCGATGGTTTCAGGTTAGTTCTTGTAGCAGTAGTAACCATTACGTTGCTGGATTTGCCTTCCAGCGTGTCTTTTTGCGCAAACAGACAATTGGCCGTAAGCAATGATGATGTGAGGAGCATGAATGTTTTGCTCATTGTTTTGTTTTTTTAATTGAACAATGAGCTTTCAGGAAAATAAAAAAACGGAGAAATATAAACGGCGCTGCAGCTGCCCTTTACATTCCATGCTTTTCACCCGAAAGCCGTGAATGATTGATTGGCACCTGGCAGGTCTTCTGGCTTATTGGCTTGATGAACACCTTCCCATTTAATCCGGCTAAAAGCCCTTTCAACAGTGGTATGTAGTTTCATCAGCCGTGAGTGATTAGCCGTGAGCCGTGAGTTTTTCTCACGAGTAACGACTAACGAGTCACGTTTACAATTTACAGCTACGGGGATAGCGCCGGAATCACACCGGACTTCCCTTTTAATTCCGCTTTAGGCGGAAACCAAATACACTGCAAATGTAGCGCAGGGATTGAGGTAACAAAATTTTGGACGCGTAAGTTGTACACGTGGAGTTGAAAACTTGTTTTCGTACGCCCTGGATTTTTCTCACGACATACGATTGACGGCTCAGGGTTCACATAAGTTTATTACATTTAAACCCATACACTAACACTATGCAGGGAAAACAAAAATTAAATCTTTTCAGCTTCACCATGATCGTGGTGGGTTTGGTAATTGGAATGGGTATTTTTCGTTCTGCAGCCACCAGTGCCAAAAATGCCATTGAGCCCTCTGTATATTTTTCTGCCTGGTTATTGGGTGGGTTCTTTGCCTTGTGCGGGGCACTTACCTATGCGGAGATTGGTAGCCGGTATCCTGTTACCGGCGGATACTATAAAATATTTTCTTACGCATATCACCCAAGTATCGCATTTGCGATCAACTGTATTATTCTTATCAGCAATGCGGCCAGTTTAAGTGGTGTGGCATTGATAGGAAGCGGATACATCACCAAATTATTTCCGCAGTTTGCCTGGACCGATATTGACAAAGCGCTTATCAGTTGCGCTGCCATTATTGTTTTCTATTTTATTAACCTGAAAGGGCTGCGCATGAGTTCCCGGGCGCAGAATATTTTAATGATGATTAAGATCAGTATGATCGTAGTATTGATACTGGCGCTTTTCCTGCCGCATCATGATGTGGCACAAACCGTTACCGTTGTTACGCCACCCGCAGCACCCGGCATGAGCTGGATACAAAGTTTGGGTGTAAGCCTTATCGCCGTATCCTTCACCTATGGCGGCTATCAGCAAACCATCAACTTTGGCAACGAAGTGGATCGGCCTGCCAAAAATATTCCCCGAGGTATCTTTATTGGTATTGCTATTATTATCGGCCTGTACCTGTTGGTTAACTTCAGTTACTATACCATTGTGGGTTTTGAAAACATGAAGAATGAACATGAGATCGCTTATGTATTAATGCATAAAACCTTTGGCAAAACCGGTGCAGATGTGTTTTCTTTCTTTCTCTTTTTTGGTGTGCTGGCCTATGTAAATGCTTTATTGATGAGTAATCCAAGGGTTATGTATGCCATGAGTGGGGAAGGGGTATTACCCAAATTTTTCTTAAAACAAAATCCTAAGAATGAAGTGTTTACGATTTCATTAACCGTGTTTGCCGCCATGTGTATCGTGATACTCTTCTTTGCACAAACTTTTGAAAAGATCCTCAACTTCACCATCTTCCTCGATTGTTTCGGTATGGTAGCTTCCAGCGCCACCATTTTCGTGTTACGCAAAAAAACCAAACATCTTGACGGTACGGGTATTTATAAAATGAAGTTCTATCCTTATATGCCCATCATATTTATGGGTGCCTATCTTTTTGTCGGCATCAGCATTACCATACAAACACCGGTTACAGCTTTGATCGGATTAGCGGTATTGGCTGCCTTTATGCTGATCTATTTTGTGGTGAAAAGAACGCCGGCCTCAGAAACGGAAAATATACATTAATTTGTTGCGTATGGGTCAGGATTCCCCAGGGATGTCTAAAAAATTATTTTACAAAAGATTGAAACTCTCCCGGTTAGATAAGATTTCCTGCAAACACCTGATCTATTACCGGGCAAGATTTACTGATTACACTATACCATAAAACGCCTTCCATAAGAGTTTTTTAACGATTTACTGCGATTCCTTTCCGTCTGTCTAAAATTTAGGCAACTGGGTGGGAAACCATTATTTTTGTTATATATGAAGAAGCTTCTCACCCTGATATGTTGCACATGGATGTTACACGCTTTTGCGCAAAGGCCATCAGATAATTGGGATCTACGCCATTGTATTGAACGCGCCATTCAATTTAATATATCGATAACCCAGGCAGATATCCAGGCAAGGATCGCTGCCCTGCAGGCAAAACAATCAAGGTATAATCTTTATCCAAACATTAGCGGAAATACTTCCACAGGCGTACGTTTTGGCCGTTCCATCGACCCTACTACCAATGCTTTCTCTACCTCGCAATTCCTTTACCAAAATTTTGGCGTTACGGCAGGTGTTCAATTGTATAATTATGGCCGGTTGAAGAACACAGAAAAAGTATCCCGTTTTAATGCCCAGGCAGCTCTTGCTGATGTGGATAAAGCCAAAAATGATATTTCTTTTAATGTGGCCACCTATTACCTGCAAGTCCTGGCCGCTAAAGAACAGGTTAGTATCAGTGAATTACAGATCCAGCAAACGCATAACCAGTTTGATATTACCAAGAAACGAGTAGATGCCGGTGTATTACCCGAGCTGAACCTTGCCGAGGTAGACGCCCAGCTTGCTGCAGATAGCAGTAATTATTATACAGCCAAAGGCAATTACGAATCCAGCCTGCTTAGTCTTCGTGCCTTATTAAACCTGGATACGGATGTGCTTTTCGGGATAGAGACACCTGCGGTAGACCAGATCCCCGTTGAATCCTTTACCGATCTTCAACCGGAAGTGGTGTATCAGATGGCGCTGGCTAACCAGCCGCAGCAAAAAGCAGATTCTTTCCGGATACGATCGGCCAGAAGCAATATACTGGTATCAAAAGCCCAGATGTATCCTACCCTCAATCTGGGGGGTAATCTTTCTACTAACTTTTCCAATTCCTTCAAACAAACAACTGGTGGTTCATTTCTTGGCTATAGCCCTATTACAGGCACAGAGCCGGTGGTGAACTTAAATAGTGTGAATTATTATGTTCAGAACCCGGTGTTCAAGATTGCGCAAAGCAACCGAAGCTTTGAACAATTATGGAGCGGATGGGGCAAACAACTGGATAACAATTTCGGGCAGAACGTTGGTGTCAGCATCAGTATTCCTATATACAGCAATAGTCAGGCCCGCACTTCCGTTAAAATCGCCAAACTCAACCTCCAATCTGCCGAAGCACAGAAAAGGCAAAGCGATATCACGCTTCGCCAGAATATATATACGGCATATACCAATGCGATTACGGCTTTGCAAAAGTTCAATGCCGGTAAACGTACAGTGGAAAGCTCTCAAAAAGCCTATGATTTTTCGGTAAAGCGTTATGAAGTGGGCTTACTGAGTTCGCTTGACCTGATCACGAACCAGAATAACCTGTTAAAAGCCAAATTGCAGCAATTGACCAATCAGTATGATTATCTTTTTAAGATGAAGCTGCTTGAATTTTATAAAGGGAAAGGCATCAAATTATAAATCATCTAAAAACCGTTCGCATATTAGCGGAATGTACAACCTAAGAAAAACTACCCTATGAATAAGAAACTGATCTGGATCATTGTAGCACTGGTAGTTCTTATCGGCGCACTTATCGGATTGAAAAAAGCCGGTGTGGTCGGTAAAGAAGAGGGCATTAAAGTGTCTTCCGAGAAGGTGACCACAAGAACCATCACCGAAACCGTGAATGCGAGCGGTAAAGTGTATCCCGAGATCGAAGTAAAAATTAGCCCCGATATCAGTGGTGAAATTGTTGAACTGAATGTGAATGAAGGTGACAGTGTGCGTCGCGGACAGATCCTGGCGCGTATTTATGCAGATATCTACCTTACCCAGCGCGATCAGGTAGTGGCGGGTGTTAACCAATCCAAAGCACAGTTATCCAATTCTACTGCCAGCATTGTCGGTTTAAAAGCCATCATGGATAATTACAAGAATACGTATGATCGTCAGAAAAAATTATTGAATGATAAAGTAATCTCCCGTGCCGAATTTGAACAATCGGAACAGGCATACCTTACCGCACAGGCTAATTATAATGCGGCTAAAGAAGGGTTGAAAAGTACAGAAGCCTCTATCCAGAATGCACAGGCACAATTGTCAAAAGCAGACAAAGACCTCTCACGAACCGTGCTTACCTCACCAATGGATGGAATGATCAGTTTATTGAATGTTAAGAAAGGCGAACGTGTAGCCGGTAATAGTTTTAATGTAGGTACCGAAATGATGCGTGTAGCCGATATGCGCAGTATTGAAGTAAGGGTGGATGTTGGTGAAAATGATATTCCTAAAGTAAAACTGGGCGATACAGCCATAGTGGAAGTAGATGCTTACGGCAACCGCAAGTTCAAGGGCCTGGTGTATAAGATCGCGAATCCTAATACTGGTTTAACCACAACCGCCAGTACAGATGTGACAAATTATAAAGTACATATCCGGTTGTTAACAGACAGCTATACAGACCTGGTGGCAATAGGAAAAGGATTTCCGTTCCGCCCGGGTATGACCGCCAGTGCCGACATACAAACACGCACCCGCCAGAATGTGATAGCCGTTCCATTGAATGCGGTTACCACAAGGGACCGGAAAAATGATAAAGCGCCGGGTGATGAAAAGAATGATGATAAGAAGCCAGATCAGGCAACCGCAAAATCTACCAACGCTGATGATGATATTGAAGAAGTAGTTTTTGTATTGCAGAAAGATAACAAGGTAAAGAAAGTAAAAGTAAAAACGGCTATCCAGGACCTTAATTACATTCAAATACTGGATGGATTAACAGGCGGCGAGGAGGTGATCACGGGCCCGTATACAACAGTAAGCAAACTGCTGAAAGACGGTAGCATGGTAACGGTAGTAGCCAAAGACAAACTGTTTGAAGATAAGAAACCGGGCAACTAACCTAAATCCCCTAACAAATTTCAAACGGCAGGTATATCCTGCCGTTTGTTTTGTAAAGAAAGTGGCTTTCGTATGTTTGCAGTAACTTAAAAAAGGATAGCGATGCAGTTTGGTATTATAGGTAGCGGAAGTTGGGCCACTGCCCTGGTAAAGATCCTGACAGATAATGGCAACAGCATTCACTGGTGGGTGCGCAATGAAGATACGATCCGCTACATCGGCAAAAGGCGGCATAATCCGCATTACCTTAACAGTGCTTATTTCGAACTTAATCAATTACAGCTTAGCTCAGATCTTACAGAAGTCGTATCTCAATCAGATGTATTAATAATCGCTGTTCCCTCAGCCTATGTTGAAGATGCGATCAATCAATTACCTGTCGACGCTTTGAAAAATAAAAAAGTTATTTCGGCAGTAAAAGGAATTCTTCCTTCTTCCAATCAATTACTTAATGAATACCTTCTTGTACATAACGGGTTGGCTATTGAAAATTATTTCACGGTACTTGGCCCTTGCCATGCGGAAGAAGTAGCAGCAGAAAAATTGTCTTATCTAACTTTCTCCGGCGTAGATGAAATAAGCGTAACACAGATTGCCACGCATTTTAAAACAGAATACATCAATACGCTGGTTAACCATGATGTATGGGGCGTACAATATGCAGCAGTATTGAAAAATATTTATGCTTTGGGTGCCGGTATTGCACATGGTCTGGAATATGGCGATAATTTTCAAAGTGTATACATTGCCAACAGCGCCAATGAAATGGAAGGTTTTTTGAAAAAATGGAATGAGCATACACAAGCGGAAGCGCCCAATTATGCGGCTTCTGTTTATCTTGGAGATCTGCTTGTTACCTGCTACTCGCTCTATAGCCGCAACCGCACTTTCGGGAACATGATCGGTAAGGGCTATTCTGTTAAATCAGCCCAGCTGGAGTTGAATATGGTGGCCGAAGGCTATAATGCCAGTAAGTGTATCCGTACCCTTAACGAGTCGGTAAAATCTGCAATGCCTATTGCCTCAACTATTTATGAAATTCTTTGGGAACACCTGCCGGCACAGCAAGGATTTAAGAAAATAGAAACATTTTTGGTGTAAAAGCTGTGTAACTTTATATATGCCATTTTCATTTACTTTATTAAGCCCAGCTGTTATTCTGGTAATGGTCACTGCCATCATGGCTATGAAGCTGATACGAAGGATTTTCGGGCATGGGAACAGTCATTGATCGTACTATTCACTTGTAAACAGATCGGCAGCAATACCGTCTGCTAAAAACTTTCCCTCCTCCGTAACCTGTATAAAATCATGGCTCAGTAAAACATGTCCTTGCCGTATATGTTTTTGAGCTGATGTAATAAGTGTTCCTGCTTTTTCCGCACCCCAGTTTTCTCTTACGCGTTTGATCGAGATACCTTCTATTGTACGGAGGCCCGTCATAATATATTCATTCAACCGTTGTGCAGCACTTAACTGTTCTATCTCAAAAGGAACCTCACCTGCTTCCAATGCTTTCAGGTATAGAGCATTATTGGAAATATTCCATTGCCGGCTCGCACCATCAAATGAATGCGCAGAAGGGCCAAGGCCTAAATACGGTTTGCCTTCCCAATAACTGCTGTTATGCCGGCTCCTGAAACCGGGTAAGGCAAAATTGGATATTTCATACTGTTCAAAACCCGCAGCTGCCAGCCATTGTGTGAGTAAAGCAAAATGTCTCGCCTGCTTGTCGGTATCTACATCCGCTATCTGATGAGTGGCGATTAGCTTGGCCAATGCTGTTTGGGGCTCAACTGTCAATGCATAACAGGAAAGGTGTGGAATATTTAATGATAAAGCTTTTTGAACGTTCGCTTCCCATCGTTCATCTGTTAAAGAAGGTGTTCCATAGATCAGGTCAATGGAAAGATTCGTGATACCTGCTTTTTGTGCCAGCAGTATACAATTCTTCGCCTGTTCCGCTGTATGCGCCCGGTTCATCCATTGCAGGTCATCTTCAAAAAAAGATTGTATGCCAATACTCAAACGGTTAATACCGGCTTCTTTCCATACTGCCAGGCTTTGTTCCGTAATATCATCCGGGTTGGCTTCCAAAGTAATTTCTGCACCCTCATTTACCATAAACAATGAACGCATGGTTTCCATTGTACTTTGTACTTCCTTTCTCGCAAGTAAGGAAGGTGTTCCACCACCAAAATAAAGGGTATCAATTTTCTCAGACAGGTATTTCTTTCTAATCCCCGCTTCTTTCTGTATCGCCTCCACCATCTCCGGTATCCGCTGATGGGAAGTAGCAAAATGAAAATTGCAGTAATGGCAGGCTTTCCTGCAAAAAGGAATATGTATATAAATGCCCGCCATGAATTAACATTGATAGAATTACCGCAAAAGTAACCTTTTGATATCCTTTATTCATTACGTGTAATAATTGAATTACCCGTATCAAAAATTAATGGTTAGGATGACCTGTTCTTACGCAGTCCTTGTGGCCAGACCTCTTTGGCACCGGTAGCGAGGGGAGGCAATGGCTGTCAAATAATGCGAAACATATTTTGAAAGAAGCCATGCAGCCTTGGAGTAACCACAAGGCCCAACTGCCCCGGGTAACCCAGGTTACAAAGGAATAATAGATAATAGGTGCCATACAACCATGCGTCTTAAAAAATGGAATCCAACCCTAAACAATTAAGAAACACATTTAATGCCCGTACCTCCATATTTTTGCCACAAATCAATCATCCGCTTGAAGCGTTTTCTCCTGATATATTTTTTCATTGTTTCTGCGGCAGCCGCTTTTGCCCAGACAGATTCTACCAATTTGCCTGAGTCAACAGCCAGGGCGCAGGTAAAACCACTCATTAAGCAAAAGCCGCCCGATACCATTGCGCCGGGTAAGGAATGGGAAGAAGCATTTTTAAAAGACAGTCTTGAGCAGGCTGCCCGCCGAGAGAATCTGCTTACCGATTCTACCCATAAAACATCCCTGCCCCAAGCCCGGGGAATTGTTTACGATACATCTACTTACCGTAAATATGAAACAGGTATTTACCTGCCTCTGCATAAGCCACCGGTTTTTATGATCATTGATTATCACAAAGGGGTTTCAAAAGATGATCTGTTCTATCTGCTGACAGGCGTTATTTTTTTACTGGCTTTTATCAGGGTGGCTTTTTCCAAATATTTCCGAAACCTTTTCTTTTTGTTCTTTCAAACTTCTTCGCGGCAAAAGCAAACCCGCGACCAGCTATTGCAGGATAACCTGGCCTCACTGTTGTCTAACCTGCTATTTATAATAAGTGCCGGTTTATACATCACCCTGCTTATCCGTTATAAGAACTGGATCCAGGCACCTTTCTGGTGGCTGGCTGCGGGGTCGGCCTCGATATTATTGCTAACATATCTCATTAAATACCTGTTCCTGCTTTTCTCGGGTTGGGTATTTAATACCAAAGAAGCTGCCGGCTCTTATGTGTTTGTGGTTTTCCTGGTTAACAAAGTGCTGGGGGTAATGCTGATCCCTTTTTTACTGGCTCTGGCTTTTTCCAATACCCTTATTATTGAGGTATCTACCACTCTTTGTGCCGGGCTGGTGGGAATCTTATTATTATATCGTTATTGGGTATCGTATACGGCTGTCCGGAATAAACTGAAAGTGAACCCATTGCATTTTTTCCTATACCTTTGTGCAGTCGAGTTGCTTCCGCTGATATTGATTTACAAAGTACTGATCAATTATTTAGACGGAAGTTTTTAATTTTGTACCATCACTATAGAACCGCAGTATGCTAAAGAACGGGTCAAAAAATTCAGTTACTGCCAAAGTGGCGAAAAAAATTCTGATTTCCCAACCCAGGCCGGAAAGTGAAAAGTCGCCATACTTTGACTTGGAGCGTAAGTACAATGTAGAACTGGTTTTCCATCCCTTTATTAAACTGGAAGGTATTCCGGCAAGGGAATTCAGGAAGCAGAAGATCGATATTATGTACTACTCAGCGGTGATGTTTACCAGCCGCAATGCCATTGACCATTTTTTCCGGATGTGCGAAGAAATGAAAGTAACCATCGGGCAGGATACCAAGTATTTCTGCATTACCGAAGCAGTGGCTCTTTATCTGCAGAAATTTATCCTCTACCGTAAACGAAAAGTATTTTATGGAGCCGATGGTACCAATAAAAGTATGTTCGATGTGATCAATAAACACAAGGAGAACGAGAAATTTCTTTATGTGTGCAGCGAGAACCAGCAGGATAATGAAATTGTAAACTGGCTCAAAACCAATAAATGTGAATACATCCTGGGCTTTATGTACAGAAGTATCAGCAATGATATCAAAGACATCCTCACCAGCAAAGAATACGATGTAATCTGCTTCTTTACCCCAAGCGGTGTAAAAAGCCTTTACGATAATTTCCCCGGCTTTAAGCAGAACGGAACTGTTATTGGCGCCTTCGGAAGCAATACTTCCAAAGCCGTGGAAGATGCAGGTTTACAACTCGAGATCAAGGTTCCATCGCCACAGAAACCAAGTATGGTGGCAGCATTGGATCAGTTCCTTTGCAGTACGCTTGTAACCAAAAAATAATTTTACAACCCGAAAAATAAACGCAGAAAGCCCTTTTACCGAGAGGCTTTCTGCGTTTAGTGTATCTCTGTCAGTTCTACCCAAAAATGTGCAGAATCAATCATCAAAATGGTATCCGGATCAATTCTTACCCCGCTATATGGGGACTCGATTAGGTATCTTTATATTTTTACTTTAGAACTTTACTCTCTTAGCCTAAAGGCCGGGTCATAAAATAAACTACCTATTCCCCAGTCGATGGCAGGAAGCCCAGAACTAAATACTACATTATATGTCACATATTCATACTAACCAGCTTATCAACGAAACCAGTCCTTACTTACTCCAACACGCCCATAACCCTGTCAATTGGCATCCGTGGGGAGAAGAAGCTTTGCAAAAAGCAAAGACAGAAGACAAGCCCATACTGGTCAGCATCGGTTATGCCGCCTGCCACTGGTGTCATGTAATGGAGCGGGAGAGTTTTGAAGATGAAACAACAGCGGCTATGATGAATGAATATTTCATCAATATAAAAATAGACCGTGAAGAACGTCCCGACCTGGATCATATTTATATGGATGCGGTACAGGCCATGACCGGCAGCGGTGGATGGCCGCTCAATGTATTCCTTACGCCGGATACCAAACCTTTTTATGGCGGAACTTATTTTCCACCCGAAAGAGCGTATAACCGTGCCAGTTGGAAAGAGATCCTGGAAGGGGTTTACAAGAGCTACAGAGAAAAAAAAGAAGAGATCCTTTCACAGGCAGAAAATCTTACGGGTCATTTACTTAGTTCCAACAGTTTTGGCATCCAGAAAAAAGGAATGGCGGATGAACTGTTTTCTGACACACAATTACAAACCATCGCCACCAATCTTTTGGCGAATGCGGATACAGAATGGGGCGGGTTTGGGAAAGCGCCTAAGTTTCCGCAAACTTTTTCTATTCAATTCCTGCTCAGGCATTATCATTTTACCAAGGACGAAGCTTCTTTGCAACAGGCAATTTTGAGTTTGGATAAAATGATAGATGGCGGCATCTATGATCAATTGGGCGGAGGCTTTGCACGATATAGCACGGATAAGGAATGGCTGGCTCCGCATTTTGAGAAGATGCTATATGATAATGCACTGCTGATAAATGTACTTTCCGAAGCATATCAACTTACGGCTGATCCCCGTTATGCCGTTACTATCCGGCAAACCCTAACTTTTATTGAACGGGAAATGCTGAGTGATGAGGGTGGTTTTTACAGCGCGCTGGATGCCGACAGCGAAGGCGTTGAAGGAAAATTCTATACCTGGCATAAAGCGGAAATTGACAGTTTACTGGGACAGAATGCCCCGCTCTTCTCAGCATTTTATGACGTTACCGAAAAAGGCAACTGGGAACATACCAATATTCTCCGCATCACCAAACCCATTAGCCAGTTTGCAGCAGAAAAGGGTATGGAGGTTGAGGAATGGGAACTGGCACTTGCGCATTCCAGGCAAATACTGCTTAAGGAACGTTCCAGAAGGATCCGCCCTCAACTCGACGATAAGATCTTACTCGGCTGGAATGCCCTCATGAATACAGCCTATTCCAAAGCCTATGCCGCCCTTGGTGAAGATGCTTACCGGCAAATGGCTATTAAGAATATGCAATTCCTCGAAGACAAATTATCCGGCAGTGCCGAACATTGGCAGCATACGTACAAAAAGGGACAGGCAAGAATAGACGCTTTTGTTGATGATTATGCTTACCTCATCCAGGCCTATATACATCTCCAGGAAATCACAGGCGATTCTGATTACCTGCTCAAAGCCAAAGCGCTTACCGAATGGGTGATCGACAATTTTGAGGAAGTGGATACCGGCTTTCTTTTTTATACCCATCAGTACCAGTCTGATGTTATTGTTCGTAAAAAAGAAGTGTACGATGGGGCAGTACCCAGTGGAAACGCTGTTATGGCCCAGAACCTCCTCTATCTGTCCATCGTGTTCGACCAGAAAGAATGGGGAGAAAGGTGCCGTTCACTGCTGCGTTCATTAGGTAAAGCCATCACCCAATACCCAGGTTCTTTTGGGGTTTGGGCCATGGCATTACAGAGTATCATACAGGGAATCTGGGAAATAGCCATTATCGGGCAGCATGCAAAGGATTTTTTGTGTCCTGTACTGCAGAAGTTTGTACCGAATAAAATTATACAGGCCCGGGAAACTAAAACGGATCTTTTTCCGTTATTAACAGGTAAAGATGGGGTAGATGGATGTAGTGCAACTTTCTATCTATGTAGAGATTATACTTGCGAAAAACCTTTTTTCACCGTAAATGAGCTTTTAGCAAAAATGTAACAAAGAATGCACTAATTTGCTTTTATGACAGCGCTTCACAGCCCTCTTTTAACGATTTAAAATATTCGCCAATCTGAAATTATTTTTTACCCAACGGATCAAAATTTATTGGTTAGAAAAATGCAAAATCGGCTAAACTGCCGATTGAAAACTTATATTTGTCACTGTCATAAATCAGTTTCATACAATGAGAGGTTATCTGAGCAACATTATCTTGGTCGCTTTTTGTCTAAGCCTGGGATCCTGCTTTCTGAAAAAGAATGCAAAGTCTAAAGGACTGCCTGATGACGGGCAGTTACATGGCGTGGCACCCACGGCAAACAAAAGCATGAATCCCCCCCGTAATATGGTGTATGTTCCACCGGGAACCTTTCATATGGGGCCCAGTGATGAGGATATCAGTTACAATTATACTACCCGCAACCGGCAGGTTTCCATTCCCGGTTTCTGGATGGATGCCACGGAGATTACCAATGACGATTATCGCCAGTTTGTAAACTGGACCAGGGATTCACTGGCATTTAAGATCCTGTTTGGACAGGGTATTAATAAAACAGATGATACCATGGCGGTTGACTGGAAAAAAGTGGCTACCATTAAGTGGGACAG
>CAZFKE010000001.1:339083-354740 GCA_964519475.1 uncultured Sediminibacterium sp. | reverse complement strand
AAATGAACGAGCTGAACCTTGCCCCGGATAACCGTATCTATGGCAAGCCAGAAATAGATCCTGATAAAATTGTTTACCGTATCGAATATTTTGACCTCGCAGCTGCTGCCAAAAGGGAGAATGCAGGTATTCCGAGAAATAATTTTATTCGCAGGGGCGACCAAAAAATTTACCCGGATACATTGGTTTGGATGAGAGATTTCTCTTATTCATACAATGAACCCATGACCAAACGATATTATTCACATCCTTCATATGGAAAATACCCGGTTGTAGGTGTTAACTGGAAACAGGCTATGGCTTTCTGTCATTGGAGAACACATTTGCAGAACTCCTTCCTCGAAAGAAAGAAAATGGCGGTGGATGGTGATTACCGTTTACCCAGTGAGGCTGAGTGGGAATATGCAGCCCGTGGCGGACTCACCAACTCTATGTTCCCCTGGGGAAGCCCTTACCTGAGAAACAAGAAAGGTTGCTTACTGGCTAACTTTAAACCCGGCCGCGGTAACTATGCCGAAGACGGAGGTTTTTATACCGTACCTGCCAATGCTTACTGGCCTAACCAATATGGGTTATATAATATGGCCGGAAACGTATCGGAGTGGACAGGTTCTTATTTCTATGAAGGTGCTTATAACTTCATGGCAGATATGAGTCCTGATATTAGGTATGAAGCCAAAGATTCAGACAGGCCAAGGGAAAAAAGGAAAGTAGTAAGAGGTGGCAGCTGGAAAGATATCTCTTATTTCCTCCAGGTAAGTACGCGTAATTACGAATATCAGGATACGGCAAAATCATACATCGGTTTCCGTTGTGTGATAGACCTTGCTCCGAGAATGAAAAAATAATTCAATCAACTTCTTATTAAGAAACAAAACTTTTCACCGGTTCCGGAAAGAGAACCGGTGAAAGGCGAAGATTTAAAAACTCACAAAAACGATAGAAAATGGCAGCTGCAATTCCTCCTAAAGTCTCCAAATGGTTTGATGTATTTGTATCCATAGCTGCTGCAGTGGTTATCTTCGGTGCATTACAGAAATTATTGCATACTGCCATAGCGGATATGATGCTTAAGATCGGTTTAACGGTAGAAGCCATTATCTTCCTGGGTTATGGTATACTTTACCTGATATTCCCGGCTATTGACGATCATGAAGTGCATATGCCCGGTAAGGCAGTGGATACAGGTAACCCTGCTTTGAAAACACTGGAAGGCATGCTGCAGGATGCAAATATCACTCCGGGTAACCTTACCAAACTGGGTGAGAGTTTTCAGAAATTAAATACCACTGTTCAGAATATCGGCGAGATCGGAGATATTGTAAAATCAACCGGGGATTTCTCGGCCAAAACCAAGGAAGCTACTATCGCTTTAACGGGTATCAAAGATGCCGTAAACAATGCTTCTCATTCACTCGCAGGTTTTCATGGCGCTTCTGAAACATCCAAACAGTTTCATGTACAGATGCAGTCTTTAAATAAGAACCTGGCTTCTCTTAATACCATTTACGAACTGGAATTACAGGAAGGCAATAACCACCTGAAATCGCTGAACCAGTTCTATGGTAAGTTGTCACAGGCTTCCACGGCTATGGCCGGTACGGCTGAAGATGCCATGAAAGCAAAAGAACAGATTGCTGCACTGGCTAATAATTTAGGTAAGCTGAACCAGTTATATGGCAATATGCTTACCGCTATGCAGGGAAGATAATTTGTGTGACAGGGAAGAAACCCAATTGAAAACTGATCTATCAAAAATAAGTAAGAATGTCATTACCCAAGGAGCCGCGGCAGAAGATGATCAACATCATGTACCTGGTGCTTACCGCACTGCTGGCACTGAATGTATCATCTGAAATTCTGAACGCGTTCAAAACTGTAGACCGAAGTTTGGCCACAGCGAGCGGAATTGCTGAACAGAAGAATTCGGATATTTTTAAATCCTTTCAAAAAAAGATAGAAGATCCTAAAACCAAAGAAAAAGCGGAGATATGGTTACCTAAAGCACAGAAAGCAAAAGCACTGGCTGATGAAGTATACAATTATATAGACGCTTTGAAAGCAGAATTGAAAAAAGAATCTGACCTGAAAATAGTAGAAGGTAAAGAAGACTTCAGGGAGGATGACCTGGATGCAGGCACCCGTTTACTGGTTGAATCCGCACCAACAGGCAAAGGCAAAGGCAAAGAGCTTTTTAACAAACTGAAAAATTTCCGCGACCAGTTATTGGCTATCGATGAAACACTGGCCAAAGAAATAGGACCTACTTTACCGCTTGACCTTCATATCCCTAAAACCAATGCAGACCCTAAGGACGAAAAAGGAAAAGAAGATTGGTCATACGGTTATTTCCATATGACGCCAACGGTTGCGGGTTTGACCATGTTGAGCAAGTTTCAGAACGATATACGTAACAGTGAGGCACAGGCGGTTGAATATTGCCACAAGGAAATTGGAGAAGTAGAAATTATTTATGATGCATTTTCTGCCTTCGCACAATCCAGTACACAATATGCCATGCCCGGTGAGCAATTAGTGATCACTGCCGGTATTGGTGCATTCAGTAAAGCAGCTAAACCAACGGTTAGCATTGACGGCACCGTCGTTCCTTTGAAAGAAGACGGTTCTGCGGAATATAAACTAACTGCAGGCACTTCCGGTTCTTTCACTAAAAAAGTACATATTTCATACCTGAAACCGGATGGTACCACCGCTTCGGTTGATAAGGATGTAAAATATACAGTAGGTGTTCCTTCAGGATTGGTGGTATCAACGGATAAGACAAGGGTGTTTTACCAGGGACTTGATAATCCGTTAAGCATTACCGGTGGTGGTGGGGATGAAAAAGTGAGTGTAAGTGTTGAGGGTAATGGTGTAACCAGCCATAAAGCCGGTCCGGGTCAATATATTATAAACTGTACAAATGCCGGGTCTGCAGTGGTTACTGCCACCGATGGAAAAACCAACCAGAAAATAACCATTCCAATCAAGCGTGTACCCAGCCCACTGGCCACTGTGGGTGGAAAAGCTGGTGGCATTATTGCCGCAAATGTTTTCAGGGTTCAGAAAGGGGTTGCAGCAGAATTACGAGATTTTGTTTTCGAAGGTGTAAAATACGATGTACTTTCTTTCACCTTATTTTGTACCGGTAAAGGCTTTGAAGATAATCCCGGTATTGCAGAAGTTACAGGCCCTTATTTCAGTGCAGAAGCACAGGCACTGATCAAAAGATGCCAGGCAGGAACTACTGTGGTTATCGATGAGATTAAAGTAATTGGCCCGGGTGGAACCAGGGTATTGGATCAAAATATTTCATTTACTCTTCAATAATTGTGTATGAAAAAGATTTTTTTAAGTGGATGTGTATGGATGCTTATGTTTTCTGCATTGAATGTGATGGCGCAATCGGCATACCGGAACAAAACCACCGCTGCCAAACCGGCTGCAAAAGATACAACGAAACCTGCGCCCAATAATAATGCAAGGGGGTTGATAAATAACCCTGCTGTAACACCGGTTACTACGCCTAACCCCAATGCCAGCGGTAATGTATCTATCAAATTTGATACAACAAATCCGGGTGGGTTTGACACGAAACCTGAAATTGCCTTGCGTAATAATTTTGCAGTTGACAGAAGCCAGGTAAAAGACAGGAAGCCTTTGGAATACGAAAACCTGCGTGATGATGATAATATGTGGAGCGAATTTATCTGGAGAGAAATTGATGCGAGGGAAAAATTCAACCAGTCGTTCATGTATCCCGGTAAAGATGATAATGGCGATCAACGCTTTTTCTCTATCATGCTGAATGCAATTAAGAATGATAGCGTAACCGCTTTTTCTCCGGATAACGACAGGTTCACTATTCCAATGACAACAGACCAGATATTAAACCTGACAGCGGGCACCAATGATACCGTAGATGTTGCGGACCCTGTTACCGGCGCAATTGAGAAAACAATCACTAAGAAACCAAGATTCAGTTCAGACTCGGTATATACTTTCCGGATTAAGGAACAGATGATTTTTGATAAAGAAGCCAGCCGAATGTTTACCAGGATCATTGGCATTGCACCTATTGCCAAACAGGTAATTGCCGGTAAATCAGTACCCCGTATCTTATTCTGGATCTATTATCCTGATCTGCGCAGAACACTGGCTAAACAGGATGTATACAATCCGAAGAACTTCTCCAGCCGTATGACATGGGAGGAATTGTTTGAAAGTCGTTTCTTCAGCAGTTATATCGTTAAATCCAGCGCCAATAACCCCGGGGATAAATTCCTGAATGCGATGATCAAGGATCCCTTGTTCCGCTTATTGGAAGGAGAGAATATCAAAACCCGTATTTTTAATTACGAGCAGGATCTCTGGCAATATTAAAAACCCATTAAAATATTCCTGATAAAACTGAAAAAGGGGCCAAACGGCCCCTTTTTCTATAAAAAAACTACAAGGATCAGGAATTTATTTACACGAACTATTGGTTAATCCATTACAAACCGTAAATTTGTTACGGTTTTTCATAGGATATTGGATTTTAAAACGGGGCTGGATTTTTATCCTGGCCCCTTTTTATTTCAGGAAGTGGCCTTTATAAAATAATCCAATAATAACCTTGCTTTTGCAGCACCTACCAATTTGGCTAAATCTGCTTCCGGTGTTTCTTTGATCCTTCTAACCGACTTGTATTCTTTCAATAATCTTTGAGCAGTTTGTTCGCCAATGCCGCTGATCTCTTCCAGCTCATTTTTAAACGTTCCTTTTGATCTTTTATTGCGATGAAACGTAATTCCATAACGGTGTACTTCATCACGGATACGGCGTACCAATTTCAGGCTATCACTGTCCCATGGTAATTTGATCGATTCGGTATCACCGGGAAAGAACAATTCCTCCTCATTCTTTGCCAAACCGGTTATCGTCATTCTGCCAACCAATCCTAATTCGCGAATGCTTTCCATAGCAGCGCCAAGCTGGCCTTTACCGCCATCAATGATCACCAGCTTAGGCAAAGGCTCCGCTTCTGCCAGAAGGCGTTTATAACGCCTGTAAACCACTTCTTTCATAGTGGCAAAATCATTAATGCCTTCTACAGTCTTTACATTAAAATGGCGGTAATCATTTTTACTTGGCATACCCTCTTTAAAACAAACCATTGCAGAAACCGGATAAGATCCCTGAAAATTGGAGTTATCAAAGCATTCGATATGATCGGGTAATTCAGGTAAATGCAATGCAGCCTGTAATTCGTATAACACTTTTTTCTTTTCTATATCCGTTTTGCCTTCCAGGTGCAGGATCTTTTTCTTTTTCAGTTCCTCCTTGAAATAAGAAACATTTTTTACGGAAAGATCCAGCAGTTTTTTCTTATCGCCGGCTTTGGGTATGGTGATGGTAATACTTTCCTCAGGGTAATCAATGGCAAATGGAACAATGATTTCATTGGCCAGGCTATTGAATGAAGTACGCAGGGTAAGAATGGCAAAACCCAATACTTCTTCTTCCGTTTCTTCCAATTTGGTTTCCAGCGGAACGGTATGGGTTTGTACGATGGTTCCATTCTGTACCATTAAATAGTTTACATACGCTTTATCATCATCCTTTAAAATGGAGAACACGTCTATGTTTGATAAATGACTGCTTACAATCACAGATTTTGCACGGTAGCTTTCCAGGTGTTCTATTTTTTTCCGGATCTCATCTGCTTTTTCAAATGCAAGATTATTTGCCTGCTCCTGCATATCTGCTTTAAAATGGTTGATTACCGAACCCAGGTTTCCTTTTAAAATATTACGTACCTGCTGCAGGCTTTCTGCGTAATCTGCATCGCTTTGTAAACCTTCACAGGGCCCTTTGCAATTACCGAGATGGTATTCGAGACAGACCTTGAATTTCCCTTTCTGAATATTCTGTGTGGACAGATTGAGTTTACAGGTCCGTAGCGGAACATATTGTCTGATAAAACTGATCAGGTCGCGCACCTTACCCGCAGAAGTAAACGGTCCAAGGTATTCTGAACCATCGTTAATCTTTTTTCGGGTAAGAAAAATTCTGGGGAAAGGCTCTTTTTTAATAACGATATAAGGATAACTCTTGTCATCCTTCAGGTTGATATTATAGCGTGGCTGGTATTCTTTAATGAGCGAGTTCTCCAGTAAGAAAGCATCCTGCTCAGAATCTACGATCGTAAATTCAATCCGGCGGATACGCTGAACAAGCTCATGTGTTTTATAAGTCGTGAACGTTTTTGAGAAATAGGAACCCACCCGTTTTCTTAATTCCTTTGCCTTGCCTACATACAATAGCTTTCCATCTGCATCATAATATTTATAAATGCCGGGCTGAAGGGGTATCGTATGCGCTATCTGTTGAAATTCTTTTGCTGTCATACTAACGTGTATCGTTCCAGTTTATATAGTTCAATTCTGTTTTGTGGTAACCTGATTTTGTTGTGTAAGAACGGTTTACCCGGAAGCTTTTATCGGTTTTCCAGCTGCAGGATTCTGTTACCAGGGTATCGCCATGGTAATATAGCGATCTGATCAGGATTCTTTTTACCTGGCTGGTTTCCTGCGCAAGCAATACGTCTACGTTCTGAATAGTGGCTTCACCATCCAGCGGAGAATAGGCAAGTGTAACGCTGCCCGTACTCAGGTCATTAAAAACAGATTCTTTGTATCCGCCAGCTTTATCCGGTACCGAAATATCTTTATCCAGAAAGAGGGAGGCCCATTTGCCGAACTCCTCTTTGCTCAGTATAGCAGAATCCTTTTTGCCATCTACAATTGTGAGCTTGTAAATAGGGAAATTACGCAGGTCTACATATTGGATCTGTTCTTTAAAAAATGGGTATGTAGCAAAGAATTTAGCGGTATCTGCTTTCGAAACGCCTTTCCCGTTTTTGGCGCTGTGTAATTGGCAGCCGAACAGGAAGACTAGCAGTAACATAGATACCGGCAGGGTTTGTTTCATCGCACAAAATTATTCAATCGGAATCAAATAAAAAGCCGCTGAAAAGTGATAAGTCAGCGGCTTTCTGAAAATGAATAAGAATGATTATTTGATCTGGCGTGTAAAGCCTAAACGTACACCATAATCTAACAGGTATTCTTTAATCGGGTAAACATTAGAATAGGTTGGCAGATGCTGGTAACGCATTTGTGGTCCTAACTGCCAGGTAGTGCTACCGGTTTGATAGGTAATATTCAATCCTAAGCTGGTATTGATATTCCATTTACGGATAAAGTCATTGCCGTCTGCATAGTGCTTGTAATCGGTTGACAGCAGGAAAGTGCTGTTATTAAGTGTCATGGTAGGCTGAACAGAAGCTTCCGCATTAATGCCCAGGTGTTTACCCTGAATCATATCCCACTGAATACCGATAGGAATGGATACCTGGTAAACTTTATTGTCTAGTTCGGTTTGTTTGTAACCGGTATTGTTATTATAGGGTGTATAGAAATTGATGGTTTCTATACCACGGTAATTGATCAATGAAAGAGAGGCAAGGTCGTTTGTAAACGATTGATAGGTTTCTATATAATACTGTCTAACATTCAACTGAACACCTGTTTTAAATTTTAGGCGGTTGCTCATATTGTACAGAACAGCAAAGCCCAATTCCAATCCCATAGCAGGTTTATGTCGAACCACATTATTGATATCCGCAGTATAGCTGGGGCTAAGCGGAATATTTTGTACAGGCGCTGCAGCAGCGGCTGCGGCAGGCTGAATAATTTCTTTTACTTTTTGATCTGACAGTCTTCTGTAGCTGGTAGAAGGCGTGATATAGAACTGGAAACCGATCTTGGTGTTTCTTTTCGAAGGTGTAACACTTACAATGGGTGTGAAATCTCTTAAGAATTCATCAGCAGAGCCGTGTGATTCTGTTTTATTCATTTTTATGGTAGCGGCCGGTGTGGTGACTTCTGTTTCAGCGGCGTAGAGTATATTATCTTCTTTTTCAAGAGAAGCGGGGGTGATGAATGTATTCTGGATCTCTGTTTGTTCGGCTACCGCTAATTCTTTCGTGATGAGCTTATCGGTAATATTCGGCCGGTTAAGCTGTGGTTCTGTTTTTACTGCCATTACGCCATGTTCACGAACCGGGTTGCTGATCATGGCTGTTTCCTGATCCGGGTTCAATTCATTCAGACCTGCGAATGTTTCAGCGGTGATCTGCTCAGGCGCCATTTGTTGCAGGTAATCATTTTCTGCAGCAACCGGTTCTGCAACCGCAATTCCGTTATGGAACATTTTAGGAACAATGGGTTTAGCAGCCGATGCGATCACGGTGTTCTTTGCAACCTGTTTATTGGGATGGTTAATGAGTAAAGTAGAAATGGTTAATGCCGTAATGATGAAAAGGGAAATAAATGTGAGTGCAGGCCAGGCAGTATACCCATGTATTTCCGTACGTATATTCTTCCAGATATGGTCGGAAGGATACATCCGGTGCTGTTTTACCTCATCCTGTAAAAACTGCTCAAACTCGTCCTGGTAGAATTGGTTATCCATATACAATCTCAATCAAAGCACTACTTATTTTTTAATGCGGCCAGCCAGTTGAATTCTTCTCTTGGCTTTTCGATGATCTTTTTTCTGATCAGTATGGCTTCCAGCATCGCTTTAGACCGGGTATACTGGCTTCTGCTGGTACTTTCTTCAATATCCAGCATCTGTCCGATCTCTTTATGACTATATCCTTCCAATGCATACAGGTTCAAAACAGTTCGGTAACCGATAGGCAGTAACCTGATGCATTCAATGATCTGCCTTGCCTGCATGATAGACGGAACGGTTTCCTCTTTCACCTGAATATAATTGGCATAAGCCAAATCAACGCTTTCGCTGAACTTCTTATGCTTCTTTAAAAAATTGATACAGGTATGTACAATAATCCTCCGTATCCATCCTTCAAATGCGCCTTTGTTCTGAAATGTATGTATCTGGGTAAATATCTTGATAAAACCTTCCTGTAACATATCTTCCGCATCCTCACGGCTCTGACCGAAGCGATAACAAACGCTTAGCATTTTTGGGCTATAGCGGTTATACAATTCGCGCTGTGCTGCTGCATCGTTATGTAAACAGCCTGTAATGATGGATTGTTCCGTCATGAAGGGGAGATGTTTACCCTAAATATAGGACATTTTAAGCTTTCGAATGCTGCATTCTCTTATCAGAAATTTCTTTTATTTTACGTGTAAACAACTATTTTAAGGTATTTTGACCCAAATCAAACTTATTCAGGCAACAATCGTCAAACAGACTGTGTCATAAGATAATCTTGCAATGAATTCATTATGGATAGCCCCGTTTTAAAATCCAATACACCTGCTGTTGGGGAAATACCGGCTGTTTCGGCAGCACCACCCCCTAACGGTGGTCTTGGCGCGTACAGTGGCGCCTGGACCGAAAATGAAGTGATCCATTTGCTGAAACGGACTATGTTTGGCGCCCGGAAAGCAGATATTGATTATTTCAAAACAAGAAGCTTTGAGCAATCTGTGGATGAAATATTGAATCCCGTTGCCCCGCTTCCCGATCCTCCCGTAAAAGAATACACCCCCGCTTCCAGCGCCCTGGCACCCGATACCAATATAGCTTTTGGTGCCAGCTGGGTACTGGATCCCAATACGGATGGAACCATTAATAGCCAGCGCAGACAATCGTTTAAGAAATGGTGGATGGGGGTAATGATTAACCAGGACCGGAGCATCCGTGAAAAAATGACGCTTTTCTTGCATAACCATTTTGCAACGGAAACAACTACGATCAGCAATGCTCAGTTAATTTATAAGCATCACCTCTTGTTGCGAACGTATGCCCTGGGTAATTTTAAAGCTTTGACTAAGGCGGTCACTATCGACCCCGGAATGTTGGTTTACCTGAACGGGGAACGAAACAGCAATAAAGCACCCGACGAAAATTATGGCCGGGAGTTACAGGAATTATTTTGCTGTGGTAAGGGACCGGATTCGAAATATACGGAGGATGATGTAAAAGCAGCAGCCCATGTGTTAACGGGCTGGAAGAATGATGTGCCCAATATGATCTCTGTCTTTGATCCAAGCAGGCACCTGACTACCAGTAAACAATTCTCTGCTTTTTATAATAATACGGTTATACAAGGACAATCCGGCCCCACCGCCGGGAATACAGAAATTGATGCGATGCTGGATATGATTTTTGCCACCGAGGAAGTGGCCAAATATTTATGCAGGCGGATTTACCGGTGGTTTGTATACTATGATATTGATGATACCGTGGAAGCCAGTATCATAACGCCATTGGCAAATATTATGCGGGCTAATAACTATGAAATGAAACCGGTGCTGAATACTTTATTAAAAAGTGAACACTTTTTTGATATCCTTGCAAAAGGTTGCCAGATAAAGAGTCCGGTGGATCTGGTGGTTGGGTTATGCAGGGAGTTTAATGTTTCTTTTCAACCGGATACCGATTATGTAACCAATTATGGTTTTTATAATTATCTCGTAAGTAGCGCATCCAATATGCTGCAGAGTATTGGTGACCCGCCGGATGTAAGTGGCTGGAAAGCTTATTATCAGGCGCCGCAATTTTACGAGGTATGGATTACCAGCGATACTTTGCCGAAAAGAAACCAGTTTACGGATTCAATAATCAACAACGGTTATACGTTCAACGGAAAAAAATTACAAATAGATGTAGCTGCTTTCGCGCAGAGTTTATCCAATCCGGGCGATCCCAATCAACTGATTAAAGATATCCTGAAAATCATGTACCGGATAGATATTTCTGCGGCGTCCAGGAATCAATTAAAAACAGATATTTTACTCGGCGGACAGTCATCTGATTATTACTGGACCGATGCCTGGAATACATATGTTTCTACACCGGGCAATACTTCCAATACCACAACTGTAAAGAACCGTTTGCGCGACCTGATCCGGTATTTTATGGATCTCTCCGAATACCAATTAGCTTAAAACTTATCGCATGAAAAGAAGAGATTTTTTACGCAATACCTTACCTGCCGGAGTAATGTTGCCTTCTTTAGTGGGAGGGTTTTCTTTCAGGGCTTTCAGTGCCGATTCAAATATCATGCGTTCATTACTGATGCCCGTAACCGAAACGGATCATGTATTTGTGATCATACAACTGAATGGCGGTAATGATGGTTTGAATATGGTGATACCGATTGAAAATTTCAGCAACTATGTAAATGCACGGCAGAATATTTATATACCGGAGACCAGCGCTTTGCAATTGAATGGCAAGGCAGGATTGCATCCGGCTATGACGGGGCTTCATGCGATGTATCAAAAAGGCTATTTGAAAGTAGTACAGTCTGTGGGCTATCCGCAACCCAGTTATTCGCATTTCAGGGCAACGGATATCTGGATGAGTGCCAGCGACAGTAATGCAACGGTTAATACAGGCTGGGCGGGCCGGTATCTGAATTATGAGTATCCCAATTTCCCCAACGGCTATCCCAATGCAACCATGAAAGATCCGCTGGCAATACAGATTGGTTCAGCAACCTCCTTAACCTTGCAGGGGCCGGCAGTGAATATGGGAATGAGCATCAGCAATACCAGTAATTTTTATAATCTGATTAATGGTATACAGGATCCTGCACCCAATACACCGGCAGGTAAAGAACTTACTTATATCAGAACCATCGCGCAACAAACACAGCAGTATGCCAGTGTGATCAAAGGTGCTGCACTGCAAACAGTGCAGCAGGTAAGCTATCCCACAAATAACTCTCTTGGCGACCAGCTGAAGATTGTGGCCAGGTTGATAAGGGGTGGGTTGTCTACCCGAATTTATATGGTTAATTATGGTGGATTTGATACCCATTCCAACCAGGTAAACAGCACGGATTCCACAACCGGCAGCCATGCAAAACTGCTGGGTAATGTGAGCGATGCGATCAAAGCTTTTCAAGACGATTTAAGATTTTTGGGTGTTGATGACAGGGTAGTGGGTATGACTTTTTCTGAATTTGGCCGGAGGATCAAAAGCAATGGAAGTACCGGCACCGACCATGGTTCCGCGGCACCCTTATTTGTATTTGGCAAACATGTAATGGGCGGCGTGTTGGGAGATACACCCTCGATTCCGGCCAATGCCACAGTAAATGATAATCTTCCTTTTCAATATGATTTCAGAAGTGTCTACTCTACCATTTTATCCAATTGGTTATGCGTGAAGGATACCGATCTGCAGCAGATCATGCTAAAGAATTTCCAGTTATTACCCTTAGTAAATGCAGGTGGCTGCCAGAAACCGATCAATCTTTCCGGCGAATCATTGGTGAGTAATTATCCCAATCCGTTTACCAGTTCTACCGTCATAACTTTTAAAACAGACGGTGGCCATACATTGATACAGATCATGGATACATCCGGCAAAGTAATTAGTACCCTTACTGATAAGGAATATACGGCCGGGACGTATTCGGTTGTTTTCGACAGCGGGCTGCTTCCTTCCGGTGTATACTATGCAAGGTTGCAGAATATGGCTACCCAGCAGGTACGCACAATGCTAAAGGCGAAGTAGCGTCTATTTGGTAAAGAATTCTTAAAATTTAATCTTGACAGGCGGTTGCGGTAATAATTGTTAGGTTTGCAACAATGTAACAATTTTACGTGCAAAAACCCCTTATGATACGAAGTATGCTGGCAGGTTTTTTCCTGTTGTTGTTTGCATTTTGTATTACGCCTAAGCAAACGATGCATAACCTTGTTGCCAGCCATTCAGATGCAGGCGCCAACAGCAAAGTATCCGATCCTTATCAATCACAACTTACCAAAGCGGGCTTCCATTGCCAGGTTGATAACCTGATTACCGAATCGCCTTTTGTTGCGGATACTGATATCCCCTCTTTCGGGTTAATCCCTGTTTATTTTTCTTATCAGGAAAAATCAACTCCTTCCGTTGATACTTGTTTGTTTTCCTGTTATGGGTTACGTGGGCCCCCTGCCTGTTAGTAGGTAGTACTATGGTCCGTTGAATAGATCATCCATGCTTGCCTGTTTATTAACAGAATTAATGATGAACTTTATTTTCAAGTTCCCCAACCCTAATTATGAAATTATTAATCGCTTATAAAGCAATATTGCTTACTGTTCTTTCCTGCATCATTGTTCAATCCTGTATGGCTTCTGATGAGCCTGCCAATTCAGTTATCAGTGGAAAAATAACCGAGGCAAAAAATGGAAAACCTTTGGCCGGTGCGGTTATTTATTTACATGAAGCCAAAACAGGCACTGTGACAGATGCCAATGGTTTTTATAAAACCCCTGTGGTTCCGGCAGGAAAATATTTAGTGGAAATTTCTTTTCAGGGCTATGCGTCCATTTTAGAAACGATGGATGTTACGAATAACCCTGTTAAAAATTTTGTTTTAAAAGAAACCTTTGTTGAGAATGAAGCCGTAACGGTAACTGGTGTTGCCTCGGCCTCAAAAGTAAAACAGTCTGTACAACCGATCTCGATTGTGAAACGGGCAGATCTGCTGCACACCAGTTCCATGAATGTGATAGACGCTTTGAGTAAACTGGTACCGGGTGTATCCAGTTTATCTACGGGTCCGGCAATCTCTAAACCTGTGATACGGGGCCTGGGCTATAACCGTGTAGTAACGGTACATGATGGTGTAAGACAGGAGGGGCAACAATGGGGCGATGAACATGGGATTGAGATAGATGAATATAGTATTCAGAAAATAGAAGTGCTGAAAGGGCCGGCATCTTTGTTTTATGGAAGTGATGCGATGGCAGGTGTGGTTCACCTGATTACCAATGTACCCGTAGAAGAAGGAACGGTCAAAGCGAATTTGCTGGGAACGTTTGTTGATAACAATGGCCTGTTTGGCGGGAGCGGTAATATAGCCGGACATTTAAAGAATGGCTTTAACTGGAATATTTACGGCACATCTAAATCTGCTGCAGATTATAGTAACAAATATGATGGCAAAGTATTCAACAGCCGTTTTTTTGAAAAGAATGTTGGTGGCTATATCGGTATCAATAAAACATGGGGCTACACCCATTTGCTGATCAGCAGCTTTAACCAGAAGCTGGGTGTAGTAGAAGGTGCAAGGGATTCACTTACGGGTAAGTTCCTCGTTTATTCAGGAACACCGGATGAACATGTGGCGGCAGCCCATGAGTTAAACGCAAGGACTTTGTTCAACCCCTATCAACACATCACACATTTTAAAATAGCGAGTGATAATAATTTTTCTTTAGGTAAGGACCGGTTGGCGGTTAATATAGGTTATCAGCGCAACCAGCGCCGCGAACTGGGTGACCATGATCAACCTTATACACCCGAACTTCATTTCGATTTACAAACCATTAATTATAATATCCAGTATAACCTTGCAGAGAAAGCCGGATGGAAAACATCGTTGGGTGCAACAGGTATGTACCAACAGAACAGGAATTTGGCAGATAAGGTCTTAATACCCGAGTACAACCAGTTTGATGCGGGTATATTTCTATATTCAAAGAAAACATTCCATAACAATTTAACGGTGAGTGGCGGACTTCGTGCTGATAGAAGGCAGGTAACCGGAAAGCAATACATGCAGGGTGGAATGGTAAAGTTTAGTGCATTTGACAAGTCCTTTGGTAATATCAGTGGTAGTGCAGGGGTAAGTTATGATGCCAGCGAAGTAATTACGTTTAAATTCAATCTTGCCCGTGGTTTTCGTGCACCCAGTGTAAGCGAACTGTCAAGCAACGGTGCGCATGAAGGGACGAACCGTTATGAATATGGTGATAATAACCTGAAAACAGAAACCTCTTTCCAGGCAGATGCAGGTATGGAAGTAAATACACAACACGTAAGCCTGATATTGAATGCATTCTATAATAATATTCAGAACTATATTTTTTATAGTAAGCTGGAAGCCATACGTGGTGGTGATTCATTAGTGAATGTAGGCGGTACAAATATAACGGCGTTTAAATTCAGGCAGTCATCTGCCACATTGGTAGGCTTTGAGGTAAAACTCGATCTGCATCCGCACCCGCTTGACTGGTTGCATTTTGAAAATAGTTTTTCGTATGTGGCAGGCCACTTCAATGAAAACTTTGAGGGCTCGAATAAATTGCCCTTTATACCCGCCCCTAAATTAGAAAGTGAATTACGTGCCGATTTTAAAAAAGCTGGAAGGGATTTGAGAAACCTGTATTTCAAAATAGAAGCTGATATGGTGGGTACACAAAACAGGGTGTTCACCGCCTATAATACAGAAACCGCTACAGACGGGTATACACTATTCAATATAGGAACGGGTACAGATGTAATGGATAGAAAAGGCAAAACCTTTTTTGGCATTAATCTTTCATTGAATAATATTACGGATGTTTCTTACCAGAGTAACCTGAGCCGCTTAAAATATACGGATATTAACTACGTAACCGGAAGAATGGGTGTGTTTAATATGGGCCGTAACCTGAGTTTGAAAGTAAATGTGCCGTTGGAGTTCAGGATAAAATCATAATCAGTAGGTACACTATTACATAATGCTGTGTTAATGCATTACCAACTAACGATGGCTTTTATAGCGAGATTGCTCCCCATATTATAGATACCGGAATGTGCATTTGGAGCAGTGGCATAATATTCGAAATATTTTAACCGGTTCTG
>CAZFKE010000001.1:270100-339073 GCA_964519475.1 uncultured Sediminibacterium sp. | reverse complement strand
GGTTCTGGTGCGATTGGTAAGCAATATTGAAAAGGTTGTTGGCATTTATGAATAGCTGGCAAATATGCTTACCTTTTTTGTTCATGAGGCTTATGCCTGCACCGATATTTATAAGTGTATATCCTTCCGTGCGTGTTTCGGTATTGTCAACTGCATAGAATTTATTTTGTGTTGCACAGGTTTCTATTTCCGTTTGTATGTAAGCATCTGAAAACAATTGTTTTTTTGAGGATAGGGCAGCACGCAAACGGGTTACAGTTCTGAAAGGTGGTATTAGAGGAAGATACGTTGCTTCAACCCCCGATATTTTTAATGCTTCTTTATCTGTATTAACCCCGATGATCATCGATACGTTGTTTTGTACATTCAGCCAGGGATATGCATTTGGGTGAAGTGTAATATTCGCTTCTGCACCGTATAAACGGGCACTTCCCTGTTTGTATTCGTAGGTGAAGTTGCCGGGAATGATCTCTAAAGGCTGACCATTACTGTTAAACAGTTTCTGAAGAAAAATATAGTGGTTGATCTGGTTATTGAATAATTCAATATTAGCATCTGCATCCGGATAGGTGAAAAACAATCCGATATCCGTTTGCCAGTTACATTCCGGTTGAAAATTTCGGTTGCCGATATAGTAAATATGTGCACCGGGATCTAATCCGTCTGAACCTATTTCTGGAATGGAAGGGCTTCTGTAACCTGTTGCAAAATTAGCTTTACATGTAAGGGTATTGGAAATTGTATGTACCAGCCCGATACTTCCCGAAGTGCCGATAAAATTATGGTTATAAGAGGGGAAGTTCAAAGTAGCCAACGTAGTGTCCGGTAAAAATACCTGCTTCATAAAACCGGTTGTATTCTCCTTTCGGGTATAAAAATTTTGCCAACTGATACTTCGGTTATCTAATCTTATCCCGCCAATGATCACGGTTTTGCTGAACTCTTTTTTGGCAACCAGGTATGTGCCGATATCAAATAAATGATAATCGGGTATTGGAAAATCAGTCGCATCTTTATTCCTGTTCTCCTGGTACATACCATTGATACCATACGTAAAATGGATTCCTGCCCATTCAGAAAAATTGTATTTTGCTTCATAATTAAGCGTAGTCAATTTTACATATAAGCCCGCCTGCTGTGGTGAAACGGGGTGATTGTATTCTCTTCTGATATTTTGCTGAACCCCGAATAAGGTAGACAATTCTCCATTGACCAGCGTGTAGATCCCCTTTTGATACAAACGATAATGCTGTATGTGTTGATGCAGATCGGCGACCCGATAAGTTGCCGAACGATCACCCGTTACCAGCGGTCTGTTTCTGATATCCTCTTTATCGGCCTCTTCTACCTGGTAAGTAAAAGCCCTGGTTAAAGAGTCTCTGCTTCCATCGGGTATTTCCTGCAGGTTATCATAGATATTCAACTGAAAATAATTTTTATACTTTGCATTTTCCCAACCGGCCATCAGGGAAAGATTTTTTTCGCTGTACCCGGTATTGTATACGCGGTGGTCTATTTTGTTTTGGTAATCAATAGCAGATTTTGCAGAACTGCGGGCACTCCACAAGAATCCAATCGTTTTATAATGTAACCCGATGGTGGCTCCGATCATTCCGTTATTGGAATGATATTCTGTAACGGCATCGCCTTTTATTTTTCCATCACTCTCTGCCGGTGATCCGGGGATGAGGTTAACAACACCCGCTATTGCATCCGATCCATACATAAGGCTGGCCGGTCCTTTTACCACTTCGGCCCTGGTAATGCCATAGGGGTCTATTTCAACTCCATGCTCATCACCCCATTGCTGCCCCTCCTGCCTGATTCCATCATACAAAGTTAACACGCGGTTATAACCGAGGCCGCGTATGAAAGGCTTGCTGATATTGGGGCCCGTAGTAATCGCACTGATGCCCGGCACAGATTTCAGTAAGGCATCAATTACATTGCTGCTGGTGCTTTTGTTCATTTCTTTTTGCGAAACAATAGCGATGGATACCGGCGTTCTTTTTATTTTCGTGGCACCTGTCACGGCTGTAACCACTACCTGGTCCAGTTCCTTTTCTGATTCTGTCAACCAGATCACTTCTTTTCCCGGGAAGGAGATCTCTTTGGTCAAATACGTAAAGCCCAGGCTGCTGATTCTGATCTGTTGTTTGCTTTTTTGTAGCTCCCTTATCTCAAAATGACCTGTACTATCGCTGGTGACCGTTTTACCTGTAGATAGTATGGTAATGCTGGCAGACGCTACCGGGCGGCTATCCTTACCTGACAGCAAGTGTCCCAAAAAAAGGAATTTATCTGAAGAATACCGATCCTGCCCTGCAGCCGATACTGCGATCAGAAAGATACAACCGCCCCATAAATTTTTCATTTTCACAATTAAAATTTAGACAAACCTAAATTTTAATTTCAATAAACAGAAAATATATTTTATAAAGACTGAATTTAAGTTGCCCCGATAATAGAAATCTCAGTTTTATGCCCTAACGCCTGACACACAATTATTTTGTAATTTGCCTGTATGGATATCTCAATCAATACCCCGGCTTTATTGTTCCCGGCCATCAGTTTGATCATGCTGGCGTACACCAATCGTTTTCTCGCTTTGAGTAACCGTGTGCGCAGCCTGCATGATAAATACCAGAACCATGAACAGAAGCATATTATTCATGGCCAGATCAAGAACCTGCGTTACCGGCTAAAGCTGATCAAGAATATGCAGGCTTTGGGAGTACTTACTTTTTTAAGCTGTATCCTTTGTATGTACCTTATTTATATTGAAGCGATGGCTGTGGCACATTTTGTGTTTGCCTTCAGCCTGGTTACTTTCTCTGCATCACTTGCTTTATCCTTATTGGAAATACAACTCAGCACAAAAGCATTGGAACTGGAATTGAGTGATATGGAAGGTCTGGAAGATCCTTCGGTGATGGAGTATCTGAAAAAGAAATTTGATAAAGACTAGGAAATATTGAATGTTGAACAAGGAATTTTGAAGTATCCGCTTCATTCACAATTGGATATTTCTTGTTCAACATTCAATATTCCTAAGCCATCGCCATTGCCTTTCTTTCCCCGATCTGCTGTCTCCACATAGCATAATACAGGCCTTTCTCTGCAAGAAGTTCATGGTGGCTGCCGGTTTCCACTACCTGGCCTTTTTCCAGAACATAGATCCTGTCGGCATGCATAATGGTGCTTAGTCTATGCGCGATCATAACAGTGATCTGTTCTTTTTCGGCAGAGATGCGGCGGATGGTATTGGTAATCTCTTCTTCCGTAATGCTGTCCAATGCAGAAGTAGCTTCATCAAAGATCAGCAGATGCGGATGTCGTAACAAGGCGCGTGCAATGGATAAACGTTGTTTCTCGCCGCCGCTCAATTTTAATCCCCCTTCACCAATCATAGTGTCTATGCCATTTTCGGCCCTTTCCAACAGGTTATCACAACTGGCTTTGTGTAAGGCTTCTCTCACATCTTCTTCGGTAGCATCGGGATATACAAATAAAAGATTCTCACGAATTGTGCCTGCAAACAACTGTGTATCCTGCGTTACAAAACCGATTTGCGAGCGAAGTTCATCAAACACAATGTTCTTACTGTCGATACCATTGTACAATATGCTGCCATCCTGTGTATGGTATAATCCTACTAATAATTTCATCAACGTACTTTTCCCGGCACCACTTGGGCCAACAAAAGCAATACTTTGTCCCTTTTCAACATCAAAACTGATATCATCCAATGCTTTGAAATGGGCTGTCTGGTGTTTGAAAGAAATATTTTTAAACGATAGATTATCAATATTACCCAAATGCTGTGGATACGTAGGTTTGGGTTCTGAAGGCTTTTCCATCAGGTTGTGAAAATTATTCAGGGAGGCTTCCGCTTCGCGATAAGACAAAATAATATTGCCTATCTCCTGCAATGGCCCGAAGATAAAGAAGGAATAAAAAGTTAAGGTCATTACTTCGCCTGCGGTAAGCTCACCACGAAATACCAGCCATAATAAGGTGAACATGATCACCTGCCGCAAAAAGTTTACAAATGTTCCCTGTATAAAACTGAGGGTACGGATGCTTTTTACTTTCCTTAATTCAAGCCCTAAAATTTTATAGGTATTTTTATTGAGGCGGCTAATTTCCTGGTCGGTAAGACCAAGGCTTTTTACCAGTTCAATATTGCGAAGGCTTTCTGTGGTGCTTCCGGCAAGGGTGGTGGTTTCTTTTACGATCGTTTTCTGGATCACTTTGATTTTCCGGCTAAGAAAACTTGTGAGCAACGATAACAAAACAATACCCACTACATAGATCGGCATAATAGACCAATGCAGTTTAAATGAATAGACCGAAATAAACACGATACCTACCAAAATACTGAACAGCACATTGATAAATGAAATAATGAATCTTTCCGTATCCGTTCTTACTTTGGTTAAGATAGAAAGGGTTTCACCGCTGCGCTGGTCCTCAAATTCCTGGTAAGGCAATTGCATGGAATGTTTTAATCCATCCGTAAAAATCTTGGCGCCAAATTTCTGCACCACCACATTACTGAAATAATCCTGGAAAGCTTTGGCTATCCTTGATACCATGGCTACGCTGATCAATATACCCAGGAAGCCGACAACACCCCAGATAAACTGCGTTTCAGTTCGCGTAGCGGTTACGATGAACTGCTTTTTAGCATCAAAATACCCTACCTGTAACGGGTGAGTGGCATATTGGTCTATCAGTTTCCCAAAAAAATAGGGGTCAAGCATTGAAAACGACTGGTTGATGGCCGCTAAAAGCAGCGCCAGCAGCACCAGCCATTTGTAAGGTTGAAGGTATTGTAAGAGTAATTTCATCAATTCGTTATTTGGTAAAGACTTTAGTTAGTCAATTTCCGTACAATTTCTCAAAAACTGACAAAGTTTCTACTATCTGTTCAATAAGCGGGCGATTTGAGGCGGTGGAAGCTTATTTTTATGGACAAATCAGGCTTTATGAAACAGGTATTGGTTGATATGCACCGGCTTAAGTACAATCCTTTTAATGGTTTATACAGTGTCTGTATCAACCTTGGGAAGGCTTTGGCTGCTACTCACCCAACTGATATGGAACTGAATTATTACCTGCCAAAAAAGGATTTTGGCATTTTTGGTGCTAACGCAAAATACACAGCGCATAGATCGATGGATAAATTCTACAAATTCGGAACCGGTAAATATAATCTCTGGCATATTACTACGCAACTATCCTGGTACAAGCCCTTTCATAAGCGTACCAAAGTTCTGTATACACTGTACGATTTCAGTTACCTGATAGAAGAGGCAGGCAATGTAGAAAGAAATAAACGTTTGTTGAAACAGACACAGGAAAGAATTGACCGGGCCGATTATATAACCGGCATCTCACAATTTGCGATAGATGAAGCTGCCAAACATTTGAATCTTGGTAACAAGCCAACCAAAGCTATTCAACTGGGCTGCACAGTGGTTACTTTCCCGGGGTTTGATTCACCCAAATATCGTCCGGCCAAACCCTTTCTGTTTACGATCGGATTGGTGCAACCCCGAAAGAATTTTCATGTGCTGCCGCCATTGTTATGGGATAATGATTATGAGCTGGTGATCGCAGGGTTGAATGAGTTTGACTATGGTAAAGAAGTGATGGAAGCGGCAAAAAAATTTGGTGTGTCAGACAGGGTAAAACTGATAGGCCCGGTATCTGAAGAAGAGAAAGATTGGTATTACAGGTATTGCGCGGCTTTTCTGTTTCCTTCTTATGCAGAAGGCTTTGGCTTACCGGTGATAGAAGCAATGTATCATGGCAAACCGGTTTTCATTTCAGACAGAACGAGTTTGCCCGAAGTGGGCGGTGATGCGGCCTGGTATTTCCGCAGTTTTGAACCGGATGCCATGCGGAAAGTTTTTGTGGAAGGGATGAAAGAATATGCTGAGGTCCATCCTGTAGAAAAAATAAAACAACAGGCTGCCAAATTCAGCTGGGATACCTGTGCGGCCGAGTATATCGATGTATATAAACAGATACTTTTATAAAACCACTTATCTCAATTGTGCTTTGCACCTACAATGGTGAACGTTTTTTAAAAGCGCAGATCCAATCATTGCTGCAACAGACATGGGAAAATCTTGAGGTCATTATTTCCGACGACTGTTCAACAGATGCAACAAGAACGATCCTGGAGAAATATGAAACCGATCCGCGATTCCGGATAACCTATCAGCCGCAAAACCTGGGCGCTATTGAAAATTTCGAATTGGCTACACGGCAGGCAACGGGCGAATACCTTGCTTTCTGCGACCAGGATGATATCTGGCTTCCGGAAAAAATAGAAAAATTATACAACCACATTGGAGATAGCTGGCTGGCATATAGCGATAGTATTTTAATTGATGAAGACGGGCAAAGCCTGCGGAAGAATCTATCCCAACTTAGAAAGATGCGTGATGTAAAAGATACCCGCGGTTTTATTTTCAGTAATGTAGTTTGGGGGCATACGATGTTGGTAAATAAGCAATTAATTCCGCATGTATTGCCCATTCCTGCGGGGGTGCCGCATGATATCTGGTTTGCAGCGAAAGCAACGGCCCTTACCGGAATCAAATATCTGAATGCGCCACTTACTTTATACAGGCAGCATTCCAAAACAGTCACCACAACCATCGCCCAAAAAACAAGCACACGCCCGCTTGAACAGCGGTACAAAGATTTTGAACACAGGCTGCAATGGATAGAAGTATTAAAAAACAATGAAACAGTTTTTCGTTCTTTCTATGAGGAGTTATATCAACTTTTTTCCAAAAAAGGAAAGGGGAAATTTGTGTGGCCGCTTTTATTTTTTCTATTAAAAAAGGAAAGACTTCTTTTTCAGTTTACCAATAAAAACTTAATAAGCCGGTTAATTGAGATAAGAAAATTAAGCAGGGGAGAATATAAGAACTGATTTAAAAAGGCTTACGTAAACAGATCACTGCCGTATCTCCATTTGCCTTTGTATTCTCTCTTTTCATAATGGCGCGGAAAAGTTGGATGTCTTTTTTTGAGAACAGACTGCTGTTACTTTTATTAAACATATGACTTTTCGAATCGTGAAGAGGGATTCCCTGTTGGTATTGTTCACTACTCCAGATAAGATAATCGCTACTGTCATAGTAAAATTTTTCAATAATAAATCCAGCCTGCTCAACCAAAATACGTATTTGTTTTTCTGATGGGATGAAGATATGTCGCGGAGCATCAATGCCACACCAGAAAGTCTGATAATTTTTCCAGCCATAATTACCCATGATGGGGATACGAATCATAAGACTGCCGCCGGGTTTAATAATCTTCATGGCCTGCAACAATATAAGTTGCGGCTCAAACATGTGTTCGAGTGAGTGGTGCATCATTACCACATCATATTGCCCGGTGATCTCGTAAATATTTTTTTTTAAAATTTTGATACAACCATAATCATGGCTCTCATTAATGAACGGATCAATACCTGTAAGGTTTGTAAATCCAACCTGGAAAAGCCTCGCCAATAAACATCCATTTCCTGTGCCAATATCTAAAATGGCATCATCATACGCAACACCCAGATCCTTCATCCACTGAAGCTGCTCGGGTAATGTATAGCCTATGGAGAGAAGTCTTCCCCAGATAGGATTTGTTCCAAACAAAAGGTAGCCGGTTTTTAGTTTACGCAGAAAATCTGCTTTCTTCCTGATCTGTAAACCCAGGTTAAAGGAGTAATAATTGTCATTTGGATAATACCTGCCCAGGTTCTCAGGTACGTTTTGCAATTGCATACTTTTGCAGGAGCCACATTGCTGGTAGGAGAAGTTATCACCCATACCTAGTTGTAGTTCCTTCACATTAAATAATACATTATCATCTGTATTACTACAGAGAATGCAAGGGCTGATCATCGGTTGCAAGGTTTTGATCAACTGAAAGATATCTTAATTCGGCCGGACGCTGCTTCTGAATAATTATAGTGATACTCTTTTAAGTATACTTTAATCACTAAATAGAATTGTTTTGTAATGTGTAGACCCTGATCAGGGAAGAATTATGTAATTATTAAAATCAAATGGCCTTTTGCCGGTGAATTTTTCTATCATGCGCTTAAAGCGTTCTTTAGGTGTAATTGTATTGTAGGAAAGATCATAATCAAATTGCCAGTTCATACGCTTAATCCTTTCCTGCATTACCTTCGGGTGAGTGCCCTTGAATTTTTCCAGCATATCTATCTGCGAATAATCAAATTCGCCTGAGTAGGTTTTGATAAATTCTTCGGTAATATTATCGCCACCCCAGTAATGGCCAAAATTCCTTGTTTTATCCATCATGGTTTTGGGCGGCCTCACCCAGCCATAATGATACATATAGGCATCCAGTGCTTTCACTTTCAGCTTTTGATCATTGCCTTTGCGGAAGCCTTGCGCATCCCGGTACGAATAAATATTACGGCCCGGGCGGATAATTCTTATCTCATTACGGTACCATCTGGAAGAAGCTGCCACATAATCGAATGAACCATAAAAATGTTTGTATTTGAAAAGCAGCCCATCTACTTCTGTATGGTTCTTCCATTGCTGCATGCCCTGTTTTACCGTTTCTATATATTGCTCATGCATCACTTCATCGCCTTGTATATAGAAACACCAATCGGGATTACTATGGATGGAACGCAAGGCCTTATTGGTCTCATCTGCCAGTACAGCGCCATCGCGCAATAGGGTTTTATCCCATACGGTATCAAGGATCCTGATCTTGTCTGTTGGAATAGAAGCGATCAGTTCGCGGGTATTATCGTCAGAATCACCCACGGCAACAATCATCTCATCACATAATGGAAGTATGGAACGGATGGCTTCGGTAACGGGGTAATCGAACTGAACCGCATTTTTAATGAAGGTAAAACCACTCACTTTCATGGAACAAATATAGTGAGGAAGTCTGTAGTCTGTGGTTTGTGGTCTGTAGTTGTCAATAGTGAAAATAACTACAGACCACAGACCACAAACCACCAGCCCCGTTTTCCACGTCTGTTAATAATAAGTTCATTGAAAAACAGAATTCTGCGTGGGTTTAATCAGTAAATTACAAAAACATTCATATTATGCGCTGGAGAAAATTTAACGGAGAGAACATTACGCTTCCCATTAAAGATGCAGTAGAAGAAGCCATTAAAAGAGAAACCGCTGCAGGTATCAAATTAAAAGTTTGTATCGGAACGGACAGCCAGGTAAAAGGAGAAGACACAGAGTTTGCCACAGTGATCGTATTTCTGCGCGAACACAATGGGGGCTTTATGTATATCCACAATGAAAAGACCAAACAGAAATACCACATCAAAGAAAGGATGCTGGTAGAAGTAGCTAAAAGCATTGAAGTGGCTTACGAGCTATGCAATCTTTTTATTGAGTACCAGGTAGAAATGGAAGTACATGCCGATATTAATACCAACCCGCAATTCAAAAGCAATGATGCTTTGCGCGAGGCGATGGGTTATATACTCGGTATGGGATTTGCCTTTAAGGCCAAGCCCGAAGCCTTTGCCAGCAGCTGTTGTGCGGATAAGGTGGTAAACTAGTCGTTAACCGGTTTATTTATTTTCCGGAGTGCTTCGCTTCGGGCTGAAAGCCGACCCTGTTATTTTTCCGTTTTATTAGCAAATATTTCTTTGTTGCAATTCTCAATAAATTGTGTGAGCTCATCGCGGCCGGTTTTCTTTTCGGCACTGGTTACAAAATGGCGGGGTAAGAATTGCCAGGTTTCTTTCAGTTTATCTAAGAAGGCTTTTACATTTCTTTCCACCACAGCCGGTTTTTCTTTGTCAGCTTTTGTGAAGACGAGACTGAAATTTACCTCCCAATGATCTAACTGGCTTACAAATTCGAGATCATTTTTTTGAGGGGTATGCCGGGCATCTATCAATACAAAAACCTGAACCAGGTTTTCTCTTTTACGCAGGTACCCGTTGATCATTTCTTCCCATCTTGCCCGGTCGCTTTGCGAGCGTTTGGCATAACCATATCCGGGAAGATCTACCAGGAACCATTTTTGTTTGGGCCCTTTATCGCCAATACTGCTTTCAATTTCAAAGTGATTGATCAATTGTGTTTTGCCCGGTGTAGCCGATGTTTTGGCAAGCCCTTTCTGGTTGGTAACCATATTGATCAGCGAAGACTTGCCCACATTGCTTCTTCCTATAAAAGCATATTCAGGGCGGTCGGGTTTAGGGCATTGTGTTACCAATGCGGAGGAAATAAGGTATTGGGCTGATCGGATTTGCATATGAGATTGGTTTGTAGTCTGTAGTTTGTAGTCTGTGGTGGTTAATGGTTAGATAACCACAGACTACAAACTACAGACTACAAACGGATGATTACTTCTTCTTAAGCACCAGGCTATCTGCCGGATATTTTGCTTTGATACTATCTCTTACGATCTCGCACCAATTGAATAAGGTTTGTTTTTCTGCATCTGTTAAAATAGCATCTTTATGGATCAGGGTATAAGAGGACAAAGGCATTCCCCCTTCTTTTACCTCTTTAATACATTCTTCCAGTTTTTTGTATTGACGCGCAATACGATAGCCATCAAATTCATTAAAGTTGAAATGTCTTTTACCATCTGTAATATGATCGTCCAACCACCAGGCAACAGGTTGTATCTCTGCATACCAGGGATACCTTGTGTTATTACTGTGGCAATCGTTACAGGCTTTGGCAAGAATGATTTTCACCTCTTCGGGCACTGCGTAAGACACAGAAATATCTTTTGTTTTATCACCCGAATTATTTTTAACCGGCCGGAAAGCCTGTGCGATAATGAATATCGCCAGCAGACCGATCAGGATTTTTTTTACCATGTTCATTGTGGCAATATTGAATGGTTAGATTAAAACGTTTCCGCTCATCTCTTTAGGAATAGGCAATCCCATTACCGTTAAAATGGTTGGGGCCAGGTCGCCTAATTTGCCATTTTTCACCGTGCCCTTCCATTCTTTGTCGATGATAAAGAACGGTACCAGGTTCAATGTATGCGCTGTATTAGGTGTACCATCTTCATTGATCATAAAATCAGCATTGCCATGATCGGCAGTAAGGAAAATGGTGTAACCATGTTCTAATCCGGCCGTTACCACCCGGTTAACACAGGCATCAACCGTTTCTGCGGCAATAATGGCTGCGCTGAATATACCGGTATGGCCCACCATATCCGTATTGGCATAGTTGAGACAGATAAAATCAGCGGTTTCCTTTTCAATTTCCGGAATAAGTTTGTCCGTAATCTCTATTGCACTCATTTCAGGTTGCAGGTCATAAGTGGCTACTTTTGGTGAGGGAACCATGATACGGCTCTCGCCCGGAAAAACCTCTTCACGCCCGCCACTGAAAAAGAAAGTTACATGCGGATATTTTTCTGTTTCAGCAATACGGATCTGTTTTTTGTTATTCGCAGCCAACACTTCGCCTAATGTGTTGACGAGATTATCATTCTCAAAGATCACATGCACATCCTTGAATTTGTGATCGTACATCGTCATAGTGGTGTAATGCAGCGTCAGTTTCTTCATATCAAATTCAGCATGATCATGCTGCGTTAAAACTTCCGTGATCTCACGACAGCGATCCGTGCGGAAATTGAAGCAGATAGCTACATCGCCATCTTTGATCAGCGCCAATGGTTGCTGTGCTTCATCTACAATAACGGTTGGTTTGATGAATTCATCGAAAATATTTGCTGCATACGATTGTTCAATCGCCGCAATCGCATCAGTGGCTTTTGGCCCTGAACCTTTTACAATACCATCATACGCCAGCTTAACTCTTTCCCAGCGTTTATCACGATCCATTGCATAATATCGGCCACTTACCGTAGCGATTTTCCCCACAGAACCGTTCAAATGTTTTTGCAGATCGCTGATAAAGCCTAAACCACTTTTCGGATCGGTATCACGTCCATCGGTGAATGCATGGATATATACTTCACTCAATCCTTCTGATTTGCATACATCGCAAATCGCTTTGATATGGGTAAGATGGGAATGAACACCTCCATCACTAACCAAACCCAACAGGTGAAGCGGTTTATGATTTGTTTTGGCAAACCGGATGGATGCCAGTAATTCCGGGTTGGCCGCAAACTCTCCGGTACGGATCGCTACATTAATTCTTTGTAATTCCTGGTACACAATACGCCCCGCACCCAGGTTCAGGTGGCCCACTTCACTGTTTCCCATCTGGCCATCCGGCAAACCCACTTCTTCGCCACAGGTAACCAATGTTGTATTGGGATATTTACTATATAAAGAACTTACGAAGGGAACCTTCGCATTTTGGATGGCATCGGCAGATTTTACTTTTCCGAGACCCCATCCGTCCATAATAACCAAAATAACTTTCTTACTCATAAGATGGAACAATATTTAAATTCATCAATTAACAGTAACTTTAAACAAATACAACAGCGGATTCAAAGTTGGCATGTTTTTCGCAATTTATAAGGAAGAATATCA
Organism: uncultured Sediminibacterium sp.; assembly: GCA_964519475.1. Lineage (GTDB taxonomy): Bacteria > Bacteroidota > Bacteroidia > Chitinophagales > Chitinophagaceae > Sediminibacterium. Next base: position 326,547 of record CAZFKE010000001.1, on the reverse strand, counting down.
GGGAATCTACGCTAAAACTCATTTTATGAAAAGAATACTGTTATTATCAATATTGGGGCTGTTCATGACTTCCTTACGGGCCCAATCGGATGTTGAATCCATTGTAAATGCCTTTAAGTCGGCGGATGCCGGCCAGGTAGGCACTTATTTTGACGAATATGTAGATTTGAAGTTGCTGGAAAAAGACGAGGTAAAAAATGTGGGTCGTAACCAGGCCACCATTACCCTGAAAGCTTTTTTTGCTGAAAATGGTATTAAAGGTTTTGAAAAAACCTCGGAAAGGGAGATCGGTAACACCATGTATCTCGCCGGTAAACTCCTGAATAGTGGTAAAGGGCAGAATATTACCATTATGATTAAAATGAAGGATGGGAAAAGGCAGATCATCACGTTGCGGATCAGTTAATAAAAATCTTACCAAATAATCAACAAAGAATCCCGCTAACTGCGGGATTCTTTGTTTTACTGTTAGTTTTGTGTTATGGTGTCTTTTGATGAATCCTTACATAGTTTAATTGCAAACGCTTTAGCCGAAGATGTTGGTGATGGAGATCATTCCACACGTAGTTGCATTCCCAGAGAGCAGAGGGGGAAAGCAGTACTTAAGATCAAACAGGCTGGCGTATTGGCGGGAGTGGCTATTGCAGAAAAAATATTCCGTTTTGTAGAACCCTCGATCACCTTTATTGCCTTTAAGAAAGACGGGGATTCGATAGCCTATGGTGAAATAGCTTTTGAAGTAACCGCATCTGTTCATACCATTTTACAATGTGAGCGCCTTGCTTTGAACTGTATGCAAAGAATGAGCGGAATAGCTACACTTACGAAACAGTACACAAATAAATTGAAGGGCTATCATACCCAACTGTTAGACACCCGTAAGACCACCCCCAATTTCCGTTTACTTGAAAAAGAAGCGGTGCGTATTGGCGGCGGAACCAATCACCGTTTTGGTTTGTATGATATGATCATGCTGAAGGATAACCATATTGATTATTGTGGAGGGATAGAGCCGGCGGTTGAAGCAGCTTATCGGTACACACAGGAAAATAAAATCCCCTTAAAAATTGAAGTGGAAACACGTAACCTGGCGGATGTAGCAAAAATTTGTGAAATTGGAAAGGGAAAGGTTTTTCGCATCATGCTTGATAATTTTGAACCCTTAATGATTGTGGAAGCCTTGCGAATGATGAATGGTGCATTTGAAACAGAAGCCAGTGGCGGGATCAATCTAGAGACCATTGAAGCATACGCATCAACAGGCGTAGATTATGTAAGTGTGGGCGGATTGATACACCAGGCCCAAAGTTTAGATCTTAGTTTAAAAGCAGTATTCATATAGCGCTTCGCCAACACTGCATCTCTCTGCCCCTGCGCTGAAAAATGAGTTTATTCATCGTAGAACTGCAGTGGATGGAGCGTTTTGGCAAAGAAGAAATGTAAATGCATGAGTAAGAAAAATAAACCTGATGCCCGTGGATTTGTCTTCAGTACAGATCCTTCTTTTCGTTTTGAAGAAGAGGATGGGGCTGCTGTAGAAACGCTTGCACCTAATCAACAAAAACTCCGTATCCGCTTAGATACGAAACAACGTGCAGGCAAAGCCGTTACGCTTATTACCGGTTTTATCGGCAAAGACGATGACCTCGGAATCCTTGGTAAACAATTAAAAAATTTCTGCGGAACGGGCGGCAGCGTAAAAGACGGTGAAGCCATTGTTCAGGGAGATCAGCGGGATAAAGTGTTGCAGTGGTTGCTGAAGAACGGGTATTCGGGAACAAAGAAAATACAGTAGTTCATTCGTCGTGAGTGCGTATGTACCCGTAAGAATAGTATCCCGCCAACATCATTCTTCCGGTTGCTTATCATTCATATAATAACTCAAAGCCCCGCTCGGGCATTTTTTTACCTGTTCAATAATTCTTTCCGTAGTATTCCCTTCCATATTTATCCACGGCCTTTTGAAGGGGTCGAATACTTCTCTGAGTTCTGTCCAGCAAATCTTACTGTGGATGCAAACATCCGGTTTCCAAACAACTGTTACCTCTCCGTTGGTATATTTTAAAGTGGATAGTGGCATAAATAGTGATTTGAATTTCTAAAATAAGACTTTATGAATTATCTGCAAACAAACCCTGAATTTGCTCCTTGCTGTAAGATGTATGGGCTCACTGAGGCGCAAAGGCGCGGTTTCAGCAATTCGAGAATATTTAGTAATCTATTTCAAGTTTAAGCCTGTCTTTCAGTTCTTTAACAAGCGGATACTGTGCTGCAATATGTTCAAATTTTTGTTTGCTGTTCAAACGCATATGAACGGGAACATCTTCTTTTTCGCCGGCTTCTACCAATACATCAAACGTAATTGTGCGGTTATTGAATTCTTTCTGGAGATGATCCAACAGCATCATTCTTTCCTGCTCAACAAATTTTTGAGAAGTCAGTGCAGAAACGGTAACGGTAAAACGGATATCTGTTTCTATTGCTAATCGTGCCGCTTTAAAAGTTCCTGCGGAAGAATGCTTGAGTTGTTTTTCAAGGATAGCCGCATAAGTATCCCAACATAACTTCAGCTTTTCCATGGTTAATGTTTCCGCTTCTTTTACTTCTTCAATGGCATACTGGTCGCCGTATTTGGCGCGTAAAGTATCTAGCAGGCTTGTTTTTGTTCCGCTGCCAGTAGCGGCTGGCCTGTATATTGTTCTTGCTACTGCAGGGGTTGTTGCAGGCGTGGCTTGCACCGGCTGTGGTTTTGGTGCATCAGTTTGCGCAACCGGTTTTTGTTCAATATATAATTTGGATTCTGTAGCAGTTATTGCCGTAGCAGGTTTGAATTGAAGCGGTGTTAATGCTTTTGTTCTGAAAGCTACCGGGCCATCAAGTCGTTTTTTTTTAACGGCTGTTCCGTTATCATGCGAAAATTCAATGGCCTGTTGCAAAAAGTTTAGCTTGATGAGCGTTAGTTCTACATGCAATCTTTTATTGCGGGCCATTTTATAATTGATCTCAGCTTCATTCAGCACATTCAAAGCGCTTACCAGGTACGACATACCCGTTCTGTTGGCAGTAGCAATATATCTCTCCTTCATACCTTCCACCACTTCAAGTAAGCCCGCAGATTTTTCGTCTTTACAAACGAGTATGTTGCGTATAAATTCAGCAAAACCATTTAATACCATATCGCCTTCAAAACCTTTGCGGTTGATCTCATCAAACAATAACATGGCGCCGGCCATTTCCTGCTGTTGCATGCTTTCAAGCATCCTGAAATAATAATCCTCATCCAGGATATTCAAATGCTCTAAGGTATTTTGATAGGTAAGGGTTCCGTTGGTAAAGCTTACGATCTTATCCAGGATACTCAACGAGTCGCGCATACAACCCTCGCTCTTTTGAGCAATTACCTGTAAAGCGGCTTTCTCGGCTTTGATCTCTTCTTTGTCAACAATCTCCTGTAAATGCATAACAGTATCATTGTTGGTGATACGTTTGAAATCGAAGATCTGGCAACGGCTTAATATAGTGGGAAGGATCTTATGTTTTTCGGTAGTGGCTAAAATGAAAATGGCATAAGCTGGTGGCTCTTCCAGTGTTTTCAGGAAGGCGTTGAAGGCACTGGTACTGAGCATGTGTACCTCATCTACAATATACACTTTGTATTTTCCGGCCTGTGGCGCAAAACGAACCTGTTCTACCAATGAACGGATATCATCTACTGAGTTATTACTCGCCGCATCCAGTTCATGAATATTCAAAGAAGTGCCTGCATCAAAGGATACACAACTGTTACAGGTATTACAGGCTTCGCCATCTGCCGTCTGATTGGTGCAGTTGATCGTTTTAGCAAGAATACGTGCACAGGTGGTTTTCCCCACACCCCTTGGCCCACAAAACAAAAATGCATGCGCCAATTGGTTATTCCTGATTGCATTTTTTAATGTGGTTGTAATATGCGCCTGCCCTACCACCGTATTAAAATTCTGTGGTCTGTATTTACGTGCCGAAACGATGAATGTATTGTCCATAGCAGGGTTGCAATATAGGAAGAAGCTGTTAGCTGTGAGCCTTTAGCTACGGGCTTCTTTGCCTATGTGTACAAATTTTTCTGAAAAAAAGCCCGTAGTTCACGGCTTACTTATACTCCATCTCCGGGTGTCGCTCAAACGGAATGGTCCGGTCAAACATATATCGGTAAGTAATCATGCGCCGGCTTTGTTGCCCCCCCAGGCTTTTATAGATATTGATCATTTTCGGATTCCAGTCGCCGGCCCAGCCCATTTCGTATTGTATATACCAGCCTTTATTCTGTACCAGTAAGCCGCATTCGTAGATCATAAAGCTATCAATGCCCAATGCCTGGTATTTAGGTACCACGCCAAAAGCCAAACCGGTAAGACGTTTATTGGTTCCACGGAACTTCATCCACAACAACTGCAATTTTTGTAAGATTCCAAACTTGCCGTTAAAATGTTTGAAATACTGGTTCAGGTCGGGAATATTGATGAACATGGCAATGGGCTCTTCTTTGAAATAGGCAAACCATACCATCCTCGGGTCCATTACCGGTTTCATTTTTTTGAAGAGCTTGATCACCTGTTCATGTGTGATCTCTTTTGCCTCGCCATGTTGTGCCCATGCCGCATTATATACTGTTGCAAAATCTGCAGCGTATTTTTCTAATTTATCGAACGTGATATGCCTGGCTTCATAACCTGCTTTGGCTTTGAACTTTGCATGCCTTTCCGGAAATCTCGGTGGCAAAGGATCATCCACCAGCATGGAATAATAGTATTGATTGTAATAATTCTGAAAACCATAATGGTTGAATAGCTCTTCATAATAAGGAGGGTTGAACGACATGCCATACATGGGCTCACTGTCAAACCCTTCTACCATCAGTCCCCACCATTTATCGCGGTCGCCAAAATTGATGGGGCCATCCATGGCAACCATGCCCTTGCTTTGCAGCCATTCTTTGGCGGTATCAAATAATACATCGGCCAAGGGTTGATCATTGATACAATCAAAAAAACCAATACCACCCACCGGAAATTCTGTGCCTTTGTTAATGTATTTTGAATTGGTAAAAGCAGCAATACGGCCAACCAGGTTACCATTATCATCTATGGCAATCCAACGTTTGGTTTCGCCGTATTTGTAATTTTTATTTTTAGCGGGATCAAAAACTTCTTTCACCTCATTATCCAGTGCACGGATATAATTCGGATTGCTTTTATTCATTAATGCATTTACCTCCAGAAAATCCTGCACGGTATCGGCACTGTTTACTTCAATCACTTGCATAGCGAAAAATTATTCAAAACGAATGTAAGGAATATGAGATGGATACCGAAAAGAGGTAGAAGAATTTCACGTAAAGTTGCAAAGAAAACCCTTGCGTTTTTGCGTGAAAAAAATCAGCGATTTACCAAAAGGGTTGCTGCCACCACACCCGCGGTTTCAGCCCTTAAACGGGTTTCTCCTAAACTAACGGGTAGGTAATCATTATCGAGCGCCAGTTTAATTTCTTCCTTACTAAAATCCCCTTCCGGCCCGATTAGTATTTGTGTGTCTGTAGAAAAAGGCAGGTCTTTAATAAACTGCTTCGAATCCTCCTCACAATGTGCGATCAGTTTTTGGTACTGCTTAGCATTTTTAATCAGATCAGCATAAGCAACCGGTTCCTGCAAAACCGGCAGCCACGCCTGCTGGCTCTGCAACATCGCCGCAATCAGAATTGCATTCATTCGATCATGCCTGAAACGATGATGTTCGGTTCGGGATGAAATGACCGGTTGAATTTCTGTAACGCCGATCTCGGTTGCTTTTTCTAAAAACCATTCAAAACGATTGGCAATTTTTAATAAAGAAATGGCGATGCTTATTTTTTTAGTTGGAGACGGAATTATTTTTGCTTCTTCGATCAAAACAATTGTTTTCTTCTTGTCTGCACTTGTAATTGCCGCTTTATATAAAATGCCTAAGCCATTAGTGAGTTGTAACTGCTCGCCAATTTTCATGCGCAATACCTGTATGCAATGCTTGCTGGTTTCTTCACTTAAAGTAAAATGAGCATGCAGTTGGGGTATTTCGGTTTCGTAGAAAAATGGGACGGACATCGTAAGTATTAAGTTATAAGTACAAAGATAAAAAATAGCGCAGGAAACCTGTCTGCTTAAAACTTATCACTTACTATTTAAAACCTAAAATGGCGCATCATGTTCAATCCCCTCATCAAAATCACCGCTATTCATTTTACTTCCTCTTTGTAAAAAAAGTTTACCGCCATCACCTGCATCACCGCCGCCGGCTGCGGGTGGGGTAGATGGGCCAATAGGTTTCCAGTTACTGCCTAATCCGGCAATGCCGCCATCGCCATCCCATTCTTCAAATTTCTGAATATCTAATTTGGCGCGGAGCTTAATGGTTTCCAAAGAACCGTTTCGATGCTTGGCAATACGGATATGCGTTTCACCATGTGTGCTTTCACCATGTTCATTGTTCATCACCTCATAATATTCAGGACGGTAAATGAACATCACCATATCGGCATCCTGCTCAATGGCACCCGATTCACGGAGATCGCTCAATTGCGGCATCTTGCTTTCTTTCCTGGTTTCAACTGCACGGCTTAACTGGCTTAAGGCAATAATGGGAACGTTCAATTCTTTGGCAAGTGCTTTTAAATTTCTGGAGATATTACTGATCTCCTGCTCACGGTTGCTGCCTTTATCGCCGGTACCACTCATCAACTGCAAATAGTCAATGATGATGATGCCTACATTATGTTTATTCACCAATCTTCTTGCCTTCGCACGGAACTCGAAAATATTCAATGCCGCTGTATCGTCAATATAGATCGGCGCAACCTCTAATTTTTTAATACCCTTACTCAGCAATTGCTCATACTCGTGGTTTTCTAATTTACCCCTGCTGATCTTTTCCATCTTGATCTCACTCTCTGCACTTAAAATACGCTGTACTAACTGAGAAGCGCTCATCTCCAAAGAAAAGAAACCCACCGGCACGGGTTTAGTAGGATGAAGGGCCGAGTTCCTCGCCAGGTTCAATGCAAACGCGGTTTTACCTACGGAAGGACGTGCCGCCAGAATAATTAAATCGGTTGGCTGCCAGCCATACGTAACACGGTCAAGCGTTGGAAAACCACTCGGAACACCCGAAATGTCTTCTGTCTTGGTTCGTAACTCATCAATCCGGTTGATGGTCTTGGCCAATACATTCTGAATATCTTCAAAATTCTTCTTCAGGTAATTGTTGGTGATGTTGAACATCTTGGTCTCACTCTCATCCAGCAGGTCAAATACATCGGTACTGTCTTCATACGCATCGCCGATAATTTCCCCGCTGATACGGATTAGTTCACGCTGGATGAATTTCTGTAATACAATTCTGGCGTGCGCGTCAATATTGGCGGTAGATACAACCGAGTTGGTGAGTTTGGTAACATAGTAGGGTCCGCCAACGGCATCCAATTGCTCACGCATCTTCAGCTCTTCCACCACAGTCAAAATATCAATTGGCATGCTTTTCTGCTGCAGTCCCTGCATGGCTTTGTAGATCAGCTGGTTGGCTTCTACATAAAAGCATTCAGGCTTGATGATCTCAGAAATGGTATCAAAAGCGCTTTTTTCCAGCATTACAGCACCCAACACTGCTTCTTCCAGTTCCTTTGCCTGTGGTGGCACCTTACCATACATCATGGTGCTCATGTCTATCGATGTCTTCCTTCTTTTACGCTCTTTATTCAGGCTGGTCAGGTCCATTTTTCTATCAATTCAGTTTGGGTTAGTTTTTTTGTTTCTTCACTTAATTCCGCAGGTTAATTCAATGTTACCGAATTGTTACCAACAGGATAGGGGGAGCGAATATATGGGTTAGCAGGTGGGAGGAAAAAACTTTTTGTTTTCTTTTTTCATCCACAGGCAATCCATACGCTATCCACAATGTTTTATCCCCTATTCACACAATTTACTAAGCTTATTCACCAATTTCAAAAGTTTTCCTATCCTTTAACAGTCTAATGCACACATTCCTGTGCAGAAAGATTTTTCGGGAAACCAGGGTAGTTTTGTGGGGAAAGCTGTAACTAATAGCAGCCTGAATTTGTGAATCGTAAGACGTGAATCGCTAATGGCAGAAAGATCTTGTCTCACGATACTTCCTCATTATCACCTATTTTTACCCCCCGTAAAGCGCAAGCAACTATGACGATCAGTTACAATTGGTTACACGATTACCTCCCCGAAACGATAGAGCCCGAAAAACTCTCTAAGATCCTTACATCTATCGGCCTGGAAGTAGAAAGCCTCGAGAAATTTGAAAGCATCAAAGGTGGATTGGCCGGCTTGGTAATCGGCGAGGTATTAACGTGCAGCCAGCATCCGAATGCGGATAAACTGAAACTGACCAAAGTAAATGTGGGCGTTGCCGAACCTTTACAGATCGTATGCGGTGCAGCCAATGTAGCTGCCGGGCAAAAAGTTGTGGTAGCCACTATAGGCGCCACTATTTGCCCCATCAATGGAGATCCGATTACGATGCGTGCGGCCAAGATCCGCGGCGTGGAAAGCCAGGGTATGATCTGTGCAGAAGATGAGATCGGTATCGGCACTAGTCATGAGGGCATTATGGTAATGCCAGCTGATGCAAAACCCGGCTCACCCGCAGCGGATTATTTTAAACCGTATTCCGACTGGATCTACGAAATCGGCCTTACCCCCAACCGCATGGATGCTATGAGCCATATGGGTGTGGCGAAAGATGTTTGTGCCTATCTCAGTTTTCATATTAAAGATTCGAAAGCAAAAACCCCTTTCGCAAATGTGTTCAAAGCAGATAATCATAGCCTGCCGATAAAAGTGACGATTGAGAATGAAGAAGCTTGCCCACGTTATACCGGTATAAGCATTTCAGGTGTTTCGGTTGCAGATTCACCAAAATGGTTGAAAGACAGGCTAACCGCCATCGGACTTCGTTCGATTAATAATATTGTAGACATCACCAATTTTATCCTCCATGAAACCGGTCAACCCCTGCACGCATTTGATGCGGATGCAATAACCGGGAATCAGATCATTGTAAAAAATCTGGCCGAAGGAACAAAGTTCATCACACTGGATGATAAGGAAAGAAAACTGAGCAGCCGAGACCTGATGATTTGCAATGCCAAAGAAGGCATGTGTATCGGCGGTGTTTTTGGTGGAGCAAAAAGTGGTGTGAAACCAAGTACCACAAAAATATTTTTAGAAAGTGCCTGGTTCAATCCAATCAGCATAAGAAAAACTTCTGTGCATCATGATCTGCGTACCGATGCAGCTACCCGTTTTGAAAAAGGCGTGGATATTTCGAACACAGTAAACGTATTGAAACGTGCTGCGCTAATGATCAAAGAAATTGCCGGTGGCGAAATCAGCAGTGATGTGGTGGATGTATATCCCCATCCAAAACCGAAAACAGAAGTTGCGCTTAAAAATCATTATCTTAAAAAGCTGAGCGGCAAAAATTATCATTCCGATAAAATCACCAGGATACTTACCAGCCTTGGATTTGAGATTGTACGGGAAGGGCAGGATGAATTACGTGTAGCGGTACCGTATAGCAAACCCGATATTACCTTACCGGCAGATATTGTAGAAGAAATTGTTAGGATAGACGGATTGGATAATATTGAAATTCCATCAACGATTACCATCAGTCCGGCAGTGGAAAACCTGGGCAAGAAAGAATCTTTAAAAGATAAGATTGCCAATTATTTAGTAGGACAGGGTTTTGTAGAGATCCTCACGAACTCTATCACCAACAGCCAATATTTTGATGAAGCAGTATTGGCCACCGCGGTGAAGATGCTGAATAATTTAAGCGAAGAATTAAATGTACTTCGCCCATCAATGGTAGAAACCGGTTTAGAATCGATTGCATGGAATCTGAACCGCAGGAACAACGATCTGCAATTATTTGAATTTGGTAAAACCTATCACCTGAAAGCGGTAGGCGAATATGATGAAGAAGAACATCTTTGCCTGTACACAACCGGATCAACCCATTCGGATGTATGGCAGGAGAAAGGAAAGCAACAAAGCTTTTACCGTATCAAAGGGCTGGCTGCTGCTGTTTTATCATTGGCAGGATTGGATGGCATTCAATTTTCAACATCGGAACAAAACGATTGGGCATTGGATATTTATCTTGGTAAAAAACTGATCGGAAAACTGGCTGAAGTAACACAAACCAAATTACAGGTATTCGATATCAAACAGCCCGTCTTCATTCTAGATATCCGTTTTGAAGCATTGTATAATGCCGTTGTTAAAAATAAGATCCGTTACAAAGAAGTAAATAAATTTCCGGAAATGCAACGCGATCTGGCCATGGTTGTCAATCGCTCCACAACTTTCGAATCTATTGAAAGCGTGGTGAAGAAAGCAAAACTGGGCAAACTGAAAGACCTCCGCCTCTTCGATGTTTTCGAAAGCGAAAAACTCGGTGCCGATAAAAAATCGATGGCCATCAGCTTTACTTTTTCCGACGATGAAAAAACCTTAACGGATAAAGAAGTTGACGGAATGGTTTCGAAACTCGTTCACGGGTTTGAAACGGAACTGGCCGCTGAGATCCGTAAATAAATAGAAAAAGCACAACCCCTTAATTATTAGCTAATCGTGAATAATAAGTGCAATAAAAATGCAGATTTCTTCCGCTTTGCCTTTATCTTAGACTGATGGTTGATCTGGATCTTCAAATCAGGAACATACAGGACAAACTTCAGCTCCTGCTGAGGCAGCAATCCGTATTACAGAGAGAGAACCAGCGGCTGAAAAAAGACCTGGATAAAGCCCTTAGCCTGCTGGAAGAAAAAGAACAGTTCATCCAGTCTCTACAACAAAAAGTAGATACCCTCAAATTAGGCGCCGGCAACCTGGACGAGGCCGAAAAACATGCACTGGGTAAACGCATCGATATTTACCTCAAAGAGATCGATAAATGTCTTGCCCTCCTAAACACCTAACCCATGCCTGAACTGATACCCGTAAATATCCTGATCGCCGACCGGAGTTACCGCCTCAAAATTGAGTCGGCCGACGAGGAAATGGTACGTAAGACTGCCACCCTTATCAACGATAAGATCGGTGAGTTCAGGACCCAGTTTGCCGGTAAAGACATGCAAGATTATGTATCTATGGTTCTCCTATGGTTTGCCACAGAGCAAAACCAGTCTGGGATTGAATTGGTAAAATTGGATGAAGCCGCCGAAAAACTTGCTTCTCTTGAAAAAATGGTAGATAAAGCCCTGGCTGAAAGCCCATGATACGTATGCAGTTGGAACCACAATGCGCAAAACGAAAAGTGTAAGGGTTTGTTATGACTAATTGCTAGTATTTTATGATTACTTCAAGACTTGTTTTTATTTTCTAATCCTATCCAATTCCATAAGTTCGTACTTCGTAGCTCGTACTTCATACTTATTTAATTATCTTCGTCTTATATCATTTACTTATTACAGGAAAATGAGATGTGAACAACGACATATTGTGAACTATTTTAAAACTTGCCAAAACAATGGACCAAAATGTATTATTAATGATAATTGGTGTATCTGCACTAATTGTGGGGCTTATAGCGGGTAGGCTGATCTTTTCCAAAAACACCAAAAAGCAGATAGAAGAAGCCGAATACCAGGCCCAGAACATCCTCAAAGAAGCCGAGCTGAGGGCTGAGACCATTAAAAAAGAAAAACAACTCGAAGCAAAAGAGAAATTTGTTCAGCTAAAATCTGATTACGACCGCGATGTACTGGAACGTAACCGCAAACTGGGCGAACAGGAAAACCGTATCAAACAGAAGGAGATCGCAATTAACCAGAAAGAAGCTTCTCTGGACAAACAGATCAAGGATAATGAAGTGATTAAGGATAACCTGAACCGACAGATAGAAGTCGTTAATCACAAACGCACCGAACTGGAGAAACACCAAGAAGAACATATCCGCCGGTTGGAAAAAATTGCCGGGTTAAGTGCCGAAGAAGCCAAATCTCAATTGGTGGAAAGCCTGAAAGCCGAAGCGCATTCACAGGCCCTCACGTTGCAGCAGGAGATTATTGAAGATGCCAAGCTGAAAGCCAATAAAGAAGCCCGTAAAATTGTTATCCAATCCATACAGCGTACCGCTGCGGAAGTTACTATTGAAAATACGGTTACTGTATTTAACCTGGAAACCGATGAGATTAAAGGACAGATCATTGGCCGCGAAGGACGTAATATCCGTGCCATTGAAGCCGCTACAGGTGTGGACCTGATTGTAGATGATACACCTGAAGCCATCATCCTGTCTTCTTTTGATCCATTGCGCAGGGAGATTGCCCGTTTAAGCCTGCAAAGACTGGTTTCCGACGGACGTATCCACCCTGCCCGTATTGAGGAAGTGGTAGAAAAAACCCGCCGTCAGCTGGAAGAGCAGATCATGGAAATTGGTGAAAGAACGGTGATCGAAATGGGGATCCATGGATTACATAAAGAATTGGTTCGTTTGGTAGGAAAGATGCGTTTCCGTTCCTCATATGGCCAGAACTTATTGATGCATAGCAGGGAAACCGCCAATTTGTGCGCCATCATGGCCGCCGAACTGGGTATGAACCCGAAACTGGCCAAACGTGCCGGTCTCTTACACGATATTGGTAAGGTTCCTGATGAGGAAACGGAACTGACCCATGCCTTACTAGGAGCCAAATTAGCCGAGAAATATGGAGAGAACCCAGCTGTAGTAAACGCCATCGGTGCCCACCATGATGAAATGGAAATGCAATATGTAATTTCTCCAATCATACAGGCTTGTGATGCTATCAGCGGTGCCCGTCCGGGCGCCCGCCGTGAAATCATGCAGCAGTACCTCCAACGTATCAAGGACCTTGAGAACCTCGCTATGGCTTATCCGGGCGTAGAAAAAGCCTATGCCATCCAGGCAGGCCGGGAGTTAAGGGTAATCGTTGAGGCTGATAAGGTTAGCGATGTGGACAGCGACAAATTAAGCTTCGAAATAGCCCAGAAAATACAGACCGAAATGACCTATCCGGGGCAGATCAAAGTAACCGTAATCCGTGAAAAAAGGGCGATTAATGTAGCCAGGTAAAAAAATTACTAATTTCTAATTATTAATTTCTAATTATTCCCTACCTTTGCCGTCCGCAAAAATTAAAAGTTATGAACGCAGCAGTTCAGTTTGTACACGATCAATTGACAACCAAAAAAACGCATCCAAGCTTTAAAGCCGGTGATAATATTACCGTTAACTATAAAATTGTTGAGGGTGGTAAAGAGCGTATCCAGAGTTTCCGGGGAGATGTGATCAAAACACAGGGAAATGGTGCTACCGCATCTTTCACTGTACGTAAGATTTCTGACGGCGTAGGTGTGGAGCGTTTGTTCCCCATCCTTTCACCCAATATCGACTCTATTGTTTTTAACAAAGCCGGTAAAGTACGTCGCGCTAAATTATACTACCTGCGTGACCGCAGTGGCAAGAGCGCACGTATCAAGGAAAAGCGTTATTAATCGTATTCGATTTCTTTTCATACCTGAGGCGGAAGTTTGGTTACTACTAAACTTCCGCTTTTTTGTTGCATCTATTTACGTAATCAATATTTATTTTAGGACAAGACATTTGTTTTGCCTTAACTTTGGTCCTCTTAAAACAACAATTATGGGCAACTTAGGATTTCAAGAAATTTTGCTGATCGCAGTAGTGGTTTTGGTATTATTCGGTGGAAGAAAAATCCCTGAATTTATGCGTGGTTTGGGTAAAGGTATCCGTGAGTTCAACGATGCTAAAAACAACGTAAAGAAAGAACTGGAAGAAGGTATGAAAGAAAAAGATCAGACCACTACCCCGCAACCGTAATTACTCCTACCAAAAGCAACCTAGCCTTTGTTTCGCTTTAGCACAATCAAAGACTATCATAGAGCATTACAGAACGGCCAAACCACCTGTGTGGAGGCCGTTCGTTGTTATTTGGAGGCAATCCATTCCCAACAACGGCTTAATGCGTATCTGGAAGTATATGAAGAAGATGCGCTGAAACAGGCGGCAGCACTGGATCTGCAAAGAACCTCCGGTGAAATGCTTTTGCCATTGCATGGGGTGGTAGTTGGATTAAAAGATGTGATCAGTTATAAAGGCCACCATCTTTCTGCCGGCTCAAAAATTCTCGAAAACTTTACTGCGATATATAATGCAACAGCCGTTGAAAAATTATTGGCAGCAGGGGCTATTATTATCGGCAGGCAGAATTGCGATGAATTTGCAATGGGTAGCAGTAATGAGAATTCAGCATTTGGTCCTGTAAGAAATGCGATAGACGAGACCAGGGTACCCGGAGGCTCTTCGGGTGGATCGGCGGTAGCGGTTCAGGCAGGTTTATGTATGATCAGTTTGGGAAGTGATACCGGTGGCTCTGTAAGACAACCCGCAGATTTTTGTGGTATTGTAGGATTAAAACCCACTTACGGCAGAATATCCAGGTATGGCCTGATTGCTTATGCATCTTCTTTTGACCAGATCGGTATTTTTTCTAATACAGTAGAAGATGCTGCATTGGTGCTGGAAGTGATTTCCGGTGAAGATGGTTTTGACAGTACGGTATCCCCCAAAGAAGTGCCTGCCTATGCTTCTCAATTAAACAGAGAAGAAAAAAGGTATAAGCTGGCTTACTTTAAAGAATCGCTGGAGCATCCCGGTTTAGATCCGGAGATCAGGAAGCAGATCGAGTCGTTTATCAAAAAATTAACAGACCAGGGTCATACGGTAAAACCAGTTGATTTTGAGCTACTTGCACATGTTGTTCCCACGTACTATGTTTTAACTACGGCAGAGGCTTCCAGTAATCTTTCCCGCTTTGACGGTGTAAAATATGGTTTCCGGACAGATCAAAAAAACATCGATCTTACCGAATTGTATAAAGACTCACGCAGCCAGGGTTTTGGCAAAGAAGTTCAGCGCCGGATCATGCTGGGAACCTTTGTATTGAGTGCAGGCTATTTTGATGCTTACTTTACTAAGGCTCAACAGGTTAGACGGCTGTTAAGTGATCGTACAAAACAAATATTTTCTGAATATGATGCTATTATTTCACCCACTGTTCCTTCTACCGCTTTTAAGATTGGAGAGAGGAGCAGTGACCCGGTTGAAATGTTCCTGGCAGATATTTATACGGTATTCCCTAATCTGGTAGGAATACCGGCTATTTCCATCCCATTGTTCAAACACCCCAATGGCCTGCCCTTCGGCCTGCAGGTGATGACTTCTCATTTTGATGAGGTATCTTTGCTGCGCCTTTCACAAGAGCTGACAGCTATGACCGGCTAACCCCGCAAAAAAGGCATCGAAGGGTTTAATTACAGTCCGAAACTACGGCGGAGCAAATCAGCTCAGTACCCATAAAAAAGAGGTAAGTATTATGCAATGGTTTGGCATTCATATCGGTAATCATATATCTATCAGTAAACTAATCCTGGTAGGCTTTGCTTTTGTAGCAGGTAGCCTGGGTACGATGTCATTCAGAGATAGGGACGTAAATGCAAACGCTGCTTTTGCAGATAGCACGCTTTCTGATAAAAATGGGTTTAAAAGCCTATTCAGCAATAACAACTTTGATGCGTCCAAACCCTATGCTACCCAATTGAATCCCAGGGCCATTTCTTTTGTGCAGGAATATGTGCGCAAACAAGGGAAGGAGCTGGAAAGAATGAAAAGCTGGGGCAAACCTTATTTTGATTTATACGATAATATTCTTGTGTTGTATGGTTTACCCAAGGAAATGAAATACCTGAGTGTGATTGAAAGCCATTTGAGCTCAGGGCTGGTTTCCTGGGCGGGTGCTGTTGGCCCATGGCAATTGATGCCGGATGAAGCCAGGAGATTTGGCTTAAGAACAGGCAATACCGATGACCGGATGGATTACTATAAAAGCACCCATGTGGCTGCCAAACTGATGAAGGAATTGTATGAGGAGTTTGGCGATTGGTTATTGGTAGTGGCTGCCTATAATGGAGGATCTGGCAGG
Source organism: uncultured Sediminibacterium sp. (assembly GCA_964519475.1). GTDB lineage: Bacteria > Bacteroidota > Bacteroidia > Chitinophagales > Chitinophagaceae > Sediminibacterium. The sequence goes on along the minus strand of CAZFKE010000001.1, from coordinate 310,478 downwards.
GTAAGACAAGCGATCAGGAAAGCGGGGAGCCGTGATTTTTGGAGCCTGCAATACTATTTGCCTGAAGAAACCCGGAACCATGTAAAAAAATTTATCGGCACGCATTATGTGATGGAAGGAAGTGGGGGATGGACAACGCTGACGGCAGGCGAAACCCTGGTACAGAAAGCCAATGCAGCCAAACCCGAGGAAGTGGTTTTAAGCGTGGAAGAAACTGCCAATACTGCTGTACTTGAGATTAGTGGCCGTTATAATTCGGTCATTGTTGCCAATAGTCTGATCATAGATATTGGCCAGTTCAATAAATGGAACCCTGGGTTTGATAAAAATTTATCTGCAGGAAAAAAATATCCGATGCGTTTGCAAAAAGACAAAGTAGTGCTTTTTGAAGCACGTAAAGAAAGCCTGCTGATGCAATCGGTAAGGGCTTTGATTGAAGGCACAGTTGTTTCCAGGTGAATTTATCGCAAAACCTGCTGCATGGCTTCGGCCTTTAATAAACATTCTTCATATTCTTTTTCAGGATCACTTTGCGAAGTGATGCCGCCGCCAACCAGGTAAGAGAGATATGCATTTGATGAATTGTAAAGAATACTCCGGATCACCACATTAAAATCAAAATCTTTTTCCGGCCTGATATAACCCACTGCACCGGAATAGATTCCTCTTTTTGTTTTTTCATATTGTTCTATCAGTTCCATTACTTTTCTTTTAGGTGCGCCCGTCATACTACCCATGGGGAAACTGGCTTTGAGCATATCGGCAAAATGTATATCCTCTTGTAATTCGCCACTGATCGTTGAGATCATCTGGTGCACTTGCGGGAACGTATATACGCCGAATAATTCGTCTACTTTAACAGAACCTTCTTTGCAGATACGGCTGAGATCGTTACGAACAAGATCAACAATCATTACATTTTCACTCCGGTCTTTTTTGCTTAATTGCAATTGAGACTTCAATTGATTATCTGCTTCTGCATCAGTCAAGTCTCTTTTGAATGTGCCTTTGATCGGTTGTGAAATAATATGATTTCCTTTTCGCTGCATATATCTTTCCGGACTGGCGCAGAGCAGGTATTTATCTTCCAGTTTATAAAATGAAGAGAACGGGTTGGGCGATACGGCTGTTAAACGGTTATATAAACCCAGTGCATCAACCTTCACTTCTTTTGCATAAAACTCCTGGCAGAAATTGATCTCATAACAATCGCCCCGGCGGATATGGTGAAGCAGCTGTTGAATAGTAGCAGTATAATCTTGTTTGGAGATCCTGGGCTGAACAGTGATTGGCCCTATTCCATGGCTAATGGTACATGCACTGTTTTGGATTTGTGCGAGAATATCTTTCGGGTCGGATGTTACAGAAGAGATGGTGCATTGTTCGTCTTGCAACTGCAGCACGATTTCTGGCTGAAAAAAAAATGCATCCGGGAAACCAATCAGGTCCGGATGGTTTGATTGCAGTGGTTCTATGGTATTTTTCAAGTCATAATTGAGATGACCGAAGAGCCAGTCGTTGGTTTGTTCGCAGAAGTCATCGAGACGATTTAGGATATCATTGCCCGCTGTAAATGTTTTTACAGTACCTACGCCCACTAAACATTCTACAGATTGAAAAGGGGATACATATAAATGGTTATCCAGAAAACAACAAATGTTGAACCGGTTGGCCCAGTTCAACATCTGCTGTTTGAATTGTGGAATATTTTTTAACCGGAAAGATGCAGTTATTCTATTCACCTTGCAGGGAGTGGATGATCAGAAATCATCGTCTTCGTCATCATCAAATCCGCCAGTTTTATCATTGAAGAGGTCGAACTCTTTAAAGTCTTCATCTAATTTAAAATCATCCTCTTCATCGCCTTTTTTCTTGGCACCACCAGCGGCTTTCTTTCCTTTGCTTTTGGGAATATCAAATTCATCGAAATCGGGATCCCAATCATCGTCTTCTTCCGGTTTTTCCCAATCGTCATCTACTTCTTCAACCTCTTCCTCGTCTTCGTCATCATCTTTGGGTTTTTTACCTGATGCTTTTGGGGCAGATTTTTTAGCAGAAGGTTTTGTATCTGCTTCATCATCTTCATCCAAATCATCGTCATCTTCTTCCAGTTGCTTTTTGCTTTTGGAAGACGGTTTTGCATCGGTATTCTTTGCCGATGGATTTTTTGGGGCGGTGGATTTATTATCCTTATCAGATTTCGGTGCCATATTTCCAATAAGATTGTTGCGTAAAATTTCAACGCAATTTATGATTAACCAAAAATATTTTTCTCGTACAAATCAAATGCCAATTCATGTTACACATGAATGATCTGGTCGCGGCCCGGTCCATTGGAAACATATTTCACCGGCGCACCAATATAGCTGTTGATAAAGTTAATATAAGTATTCATTACTTCAGGCAATGCCGCTACATCTTTAATGGCGGTTGTATCCATATGCCAGCCTTTAAATGCCTTTAAAACGGGCTCTATTTTTGCACGTGATATCTGGAAAGGCACTTCTTCCGTTAATTTGCCATTTACCATATAGGCTGTACATACATTCAGCTCTTCAAATGAGTCCAGTACATCTGCTTTGGTCATAATTACCTGTGTTACGCCATTAAGCATACAGGCATATTTCAAGGCAACCAGGTCTATCCAGCCGCAACGGCGTGGTCTGCCGGTGGTGGCGCCAAATTCGTTACCGATTTTTCTGAGTTCTTCGCCGGTTGCATCGTTTAATTCGCTGGGGAAAGGACCACCTCCTACACGTGTACAATAGGCTTTGGTAACGCCCATCACCTCATTGATCTGTTTGGGAGAAACGCCCAGGCCGGTACAAACACCTGCCGAAATGGTATTGGAAGAAGTAACAAAAGGGAAGGTTCCGAAATCGATATCCAGCATACTGCCCTGTGCACCTTCGGCCAACACTTTTTTGCCGGCACTGATCTGGTGATTGATAAAGTATTCACAATTGATCACATTCAGTGTCTTCATGAATTCCAAAGCCTCGAAAAATTCTTCTTCCCAGGCAGAAATATCTTCTATAAAATGAAAATTGTCAAGCAGTTTCTGGTGCTTTAACCTGAGTTTGATGTATTGAGAAGTAAAATTCTTGTCTAATAAATCGCCAACACGCAAAGCATTCCTGCCGGTTTTGTCCATATAAGCCGGCCCGATACCTTTTAAGGTAGAACCGATCTTGCTTTCTCCTTTGGACAGTTCAGAAGCTTTATCCAGTGCGCGGTGCGTGGGAAGAATAATATTGGTCCGTTCAGAAATAAAGAGATTCTTTTTTACATCAATACCGTATGCGGCTACTGCATCGCATTCTCTTTTCAGTGTAACAGGATCGAGTACCACACCGCCGCCAATCACATTGATCTTATTCTGGTGAAAAATGCCGGATGGAATCTGGTGCAATACCATTTTCTTCCCTTCCACATATAAAGTATGGCCTGCATTGGGGCCGCCCTGGAAACGAGCTACAATATCATAATTGGGCGCGAAGTAGTCAACAATTTTGCCCTTGCCCTCATCTCCCCACTGTAAACCTAAAATTACATCAACCATAAAATTTATTTGAATCGCGACAAAAATAAGTCAAGCCTATCGTTAAAACCTAATTCAATAAAATTTAATCTTTGTGTTTGGCAAAGGTTGTGGGTAACTTACCGGTCAGGCAAGATTTTCGGTATCAAAACGATCAACTGTTTGTATTCCGTTAAGTGATTTTAAGCGGTGAACCAGCTCTTCCAGTTCTTCTTTATCATGCACAAATACTTTGATGGTACCCTGGAACAGGCCTTCTTTTGATTCGATGGTAAGTCCGGAGATATTAATACGCAGGTCGCCACTGATCACATTGGTGATTTTGTTGATTACGCCCACATCATCCAATCCCACAATTTTCAAACCGGTAAGGAATGAGATCTCCTTATTCTTAGCCCATTTGGTCTTTACCACGCGATGGCCATAATTGGCCATTAACTGCGCGGCATTCGGGCAATTGGTGCGGTGTATGATCAACCCTTTACCCGTGCTCACAAAACCAAATACATCGTCTCCCGGAATGGGGTTACAGCACCTGGCAAGATTGTACATGATCTTATCGCTGCTTTCGCCAAAGATGATCAGCTCGGAATCTTTGCGGGCATACTGATTTTTTTGATGAGCGGGATCAGTAGACGGGATTTCTACCGGAACCGGTTTGGCTTTGGGTATTTCTATTTTATCGCCCAATACATGAAACTCTTTCAGTTCTTTCAGATCGATCGTTTTGGTAGCGATCTTGTAATGAAGGTCGAGTGGGGAGGGTATTTTATAAAACTGAACCAATTCATCAATATTATATTGGCTATAGGCGGCGCCCATGGCTTCGAGTTTGCGTTGGAGGGTATACTTACCGTCTTCGGCTATTTTTCTTTTCTCCTCGCGCAGGGCATCTTTAATCTTACTTTTTGCCTTGGCCGTAACCACCATGTTCAGCCAGTCTTCCGAGGGCTTTTGTTTGTTACTGGTAATAATCTCCACCTGATCGCCACTGCGCAGTTTGTGGCTGATGGGAACCAGTTTATGGTGCACTTTCGCTCCGATACATTTGGTGCCGATGGCAGAGTGAATAGAGAAAGCAAAATCAAGTGCCGTACTTCCGGTAGGCAGCATTTTTACTTCTCCTTTTGGGGTGTACACATAAATTTCCTCAGCAAGGAAAGAAGTTTTAAAATCCTGTAAAAAATCTACGCCGTCTGTGTCCTGAGTGGCTAGTACTTCACGTATCTGGCCAAACCATTTATCGAAGCGGTCTTCATCATTGCTGCCTTCTTTGTATTTGTAGTGGGCGGCCAATCCTTTTTCAGCAATTTCATTCATACGCTTGGTGCGTATCTGCACTTCCACCCATTTACCCTGGGGGCCCATTACGGTTGTGTGCAGTGCTTCGTAACCATTGTTTTTTGGATTGCTCAGCCAGTCGCGCAAACGCTCAGGCGAAGGTGTGTATTCATCCGTGATCATAGAATATACTTTCCAGCAATCTTCTTTTTCTTTTTCGGGAGATGAATCCAGAATTACGCGGATCGCAAACAGATCATATACTTCTTCAAAAGCCACTGCTTTCTTTTTGATCTTATTCCAGATGGAGTGGATACTTTTTGGGCGGCCATACATTTCAAAATGAAAACCGCCTGCCTGCAGTTTATCTTTTAACGGGCGTATAAATTCGTTGATATAGCGGGTACGTTCTCTTTTGGTTTCCGCCAGTTTTCTGGCAATCTCCCGATAAGCATCGGGCTCCATGTATTTCATGGAGAGATCTTCCAACTCGGTTTTAATATTATATAAACCCATCCGGTGTGCCAACGGGGCATATACCCAAACTGTTGCAGAAGCAATCTTCAATTGTTTCTCGCGCTTCATATGATCGAGTGTGCGCATATTGTGGAGCCTGTCTGCGAGTTTGATCAATATTACTCTCGGGTCATCAGTAAGTGTTAACAAGATCTTCTTGAAATTCTCAGCCTGCTGACTGGTATTGGTATCCATTACGCTGGATATCTTGGTAAGCCCGTCAACGATCTTTGAAATCTCGTGGCCAAACTCCCTGTCAACATCTTCAAGAGAAACATCGGTATCTTCTACCGTATCATGTAACAATGCGCAGATGGTACTGCGAACACCCAGGCCAATTTCTTCCACACAGATCATGGCTACGGCAATGGGGTGAATAATATAAGGTTCGCCGCTTTTACGACGCATGGTTTTATGGGCTTCTGCGGCCATTTCAAAAGCCTGGCGGATCAGTTCCTTATCGCCTTTTTTGAGTTTGGGCCTGAGGCTGCGCAAAAGCGCACGATAATGCCTGATGATCTCGTTACGTTCCTGTTCTTCATTAAGATTATATTTAGGTAAAACAGGATCCAATATGCTTTCCGGTACTTGCTCCATAATGTATAGCGAATATACGAAGGATGGGGGTTCAGTACACGTGAGCCGCGAGTCGTAAGTAAAGGGGACCCACTCATGAATGACAGAGGGAAAATTTCCATAATCGGCAAATCTACTGTCTCCATCCTCCTTACCTTTGGCCACTATCATGAGTGAATCGCCTAAAAAGAAAGTTTTTGATGTTTCATTGCTGGGAAGGGTATTCCTGTTTGTAAAGCCTTACCGTGCCATATTTTATCTCAGCCTTTTACTGGCGGTTTTGATGGCGTTTTTTGCCCCTGTCAGGCCTTATCTTATCCAGTTAACCTTAGATAAAGCTACCGGCAAAGCTTTCCTGATTCCGCAATGGCTCAAAGCGGTTCTGTTTACAACGGATCTTTCGGATGCTGCTAAATTTATTATCGCGGTAAGTATTTTCCAGGTCATCTTTTTGTTTATTGAGACTATGGCCCGTTTCCTTTTCACGTTTATTACAGCGAGAATGGGACAAAGTGTTGTAAAGGATATGCGCAATGCTGTGTATAGCAAGATCATCAGTCTTAACCTTAGCCAGTTTGATAAAACGCCCATCGGAACCCTTACCACACGAACCATTAATGATATTGAAAGTATTAATGATATTTTTTCTGATGGGCTTATACCGATCATTGCTGATTTGCTTACCATCCTTATTACATTGGCAACCATGTTCTGGATAGACTGGCGATTAACACTGATCAGTCTCGTGCCCTTTCCGATTATGATACTTGCCACTTATTATTTTAAAGAAAGCGTGAATAAAAGTTTTATCCGCGTAAGAAATGCAGTTGCGGCGCTTAATGCTTTTGTGCAGGAACATATTACCGGAATGCAGGTGGTACAGGCATTTGCAGCGGAAGAAAGGGAAATGGAAAAATTTACCAAGATCAATTCGGAACACCGCAATGCCAATATCAAAGCTATTTTTGCTTATTCTATTTTCTTTCCTGTGGTAGAAGTGGTATTGGCCATCAGTACCGGTTTATTAGTGTGGTGGGTTGCAGGCAGAACGCTAAATGCCGGTCTGTTGGTTGCTTTCATTTTATACCTTAACCAGATCTTCCGTCCGTTGCGGGTGATCGCCGATAAGTTCAATGTATTACAGATGGGTATGATCGCAGCAGAGCGGGTTTTTAAAGTATTGGATAATGCAGATGTTACTCCTGCATCAACGGCAGATGCCTATAAACCCCAGCATATTGAAGGAAGGATTGATTTTAAGCATGTGTCCTTTGCCTATACAGAAGCCAATTATGTATTGAAAGATATCAATTTCAGCGTAAAAGCCGGAGAAACGGTTGCCTTGGTTGGGCATACGGGTAGTGGTAAAACGTCCATCATCAGCCTGCTTAACCGGCTGTACCATATTCAGAAAGGAGAGATACAGATTGATGGGGTCAACGTTAAGGATTTTGAATTGGAAACATTGCGAAAAGGAATAGGCGTGGTTTTGCAGGATGTATTCCTTTTCTCCGGTTCTGTGATGGATAATATTACCCTGCGCAACCCTGACATCTCGCGTGAGCAGGTAATTGCTGCCGCCAAAATGATCGGGGTGGACGAATTTATCATGCAGCTGCCAGGTGGGTATGATTATGATGTAATGGAAAGAGGCAGTACGCTCAGCCTTGGTCAGCGTCAGTTGTTATCCTTTATCCGTGCCTTATTATACAATCCGGCCATTTTGATCCTGGATGAAGCTACTTCCTCTATCGATACCGAAAGTGAAATGCTGATCGAGAAAGCAACGGATGCTCTTATCTCCGGCCGCACCTCCATTGTGATTGCCCACAGGCTTTCCACCATCCGAAAAGCCACCAAGATCATCGTGCTGGATAAAGGCGAAATCAAAGAAATGGGCACGCACGAAGAGCTGTTGACATTGGGCGGATTTTATGCTAAGTTGCATGAGATGCAGTTTGAGAAAAAGAAGCCCGTATTGGCTTAATCATATCTGAAACAAAAAACATATTGAACGAACAGGATATGAATACCTTTTACGAAAAGGCAGAAATGGACCTGTTTCAATAAATATGAAGCAAAGTATACTATGATTAGGGAGTAGCTATCAATCTGTATGTTTATCAAAGAACCACAGAAAATATTGACGTTTGGATTGAAGACACCCTTCAAAGCTGGCAAAAATTCCGCCAGGCACAAAAGGAATATAGTCAGATTGATTATTTCATGATCGAGACTTTAGTGACCGTTCCCGGCTGGACTAATTTTTGTTTCAATAATGCTGTGAAGCTGGATCTGATGGTTTCGGTTAAGGGGCTGGAAAACCTTTCTTTTGATGAGTGCCTGTCTTTGGTTTCCGTAGCCGACTTCGGGCTAAGTAAAAGTCCCTTTTTTACATATTGATTACTTAATTGACTCCCAAAAAGCCGCCAATCGGCCTAAGGATCAAACGGATGTGATCTATTTAGAAAAGATCAGAGAAATACTAAGGGAAGAAGCTGGCAAAACCTCCTGATTTTTTCTCTTTTTTCTCCCTTCCTATGTAGGCTATTCACCCCCTTACCCCTATCTTTGCCGCAAATTTAGAAACAGGTATGGCCTTTAGAACTGTGAAATTATTGCTGGTAGCGACTCTTAGCCTTTTTGCGATCACTTTTTCTGTTCCTTTGCTTGCCCAGGATACCCTGCATGCCGAAGCCAAAGAAGGCGAAGCCCATAAAGAAGCTAAAAAAGAGGGATTTGATGCTGCAGAAGTGATCTTCGGCCACATCCTGGATAACCACGAATACCATTTTACTTCCTGGAAAGACGATGCCGGTAAAGAACACCATGTTTCTCTTCCTTTGCCTATTATATTATATTCTAAAGAAAGAGGCCTCACCGCTTTTATGTCGTCTAATTTTGTACATGGAGAAGCGGCGTACAAAGGCTATAAAATAGAAGAAGAAAAAATTGTAGCCGTTAAAGAAGACGGAACTGTTGAAGAAAGCATTCAAGTTTATGATCTCTCCTTAACCCGTAACGTGGTTCAGATGATGATTGCGCTGATTGTGCTTACCTGGTTAATGGTGTCTATTGCTAATGCATACAAAAGAGGCGAGGGCGTTACTTCCGCTCCCAAAGGCAAACAAAATTTACTGGAGCCGGTGATTACTTTTGTTCGCGACGAAGTAGCGAAACCTAACCTCGGCCGCAAATACGAAAAGTACCTGCCTTACCTGCTTACCACTTTCTTTTTTATCCTGATCAATAATATTTTCGGGTTGATACCGGGTACGGCCAATGTTACCGGTAATATTGCATTCACGGTTGTACTGGGTCTGATCTCTTTTGTGGTAATCATCTTCAGCACCAATAAACATTTCTGGGGGCATATTTTCAATCCTCCGGGCGTTCCGGGTTTTGTAAAACCGATTTTGATATTGGTAGAATTTCTGGGTGTGTTTATCAAACCTTTTGCATTGATTATTCGTTTGTTCGCAAATATGGTGGCGGGTCATATCATTATTATCTGTTTAATTTCTTTGATCTTCATATTTGGACAAATGAACACTTTTGCGGGATGGGGTACAACGCCTGTGGCTATTGGTTTTACAGTGTTCATTTATATGATTGAGGTATTGGTAGCCTTTTTGCAGGCATTCATCTTCACCAATCTGACAGCTGTATTTATTGGTGCAGCGTTTGAAGGTGAGCCACATGGGGAAGAAGTTCATATTTAAAAGCGTTTTTTTTAACTGTAAATACAAAGATCATGAGTTTGATGACAATTTTACTGGATGGTACTGCTAACGCGGGTGGTGCAATCGGTGCAGGTTTAGCTGCCATCGGTGCAGGTTTGGGTATTGGCCAGATTGGTAAAGGTGCTGTAGAAAGCATCGCACGCCAGCCTGAAGCGATGAACGACATCCGTGCGAACATGATCCTGGCTGCTGCCCTTGTAGAAGGTGCCGCATTGTTCGGAATCATCGTAGGCTTCCTGGCAATGGTTTTGAAATAAACCATTGACAACAAAATGAAAACTGCACCTGAAGTAAAGGACGGAGGGTGCAGTTTTACCCCCTAATCCCCTGAAGAGGGAAATGAAAAAAGGGAATCAAATTTGACTTTTAACTTCCGTGCAAACGGATAATATAGAAGCATACGTTATGAAATTACTTACACCAGATCCGGGGTTGTTATTATGGACCCTTCTCGCTTTTTTAGTTGTGTTCTACATCCTGAAAACAATGGCATGGCCTGCTATTATCAAGGGATTAAACGACCGCGAACAAAGTATCAGCGATGCGATTGCCACTGCCGAGAAAGTAAAAGCAGAAATGGCCGCCCTGAAAAATGAGAACGAAGCTTTGATGCAGCAAGCCCGTGAAGAACGCAGCGTAATGATCAAAGAAGCGAAAGAACAAACGCTTAAAATGATCAGTGAGGCAAAAGACAAAGCAAAAAGCGAATATGATCGTATTGTAGCGGATGCCCAGGTTGCCATCTCTCAGCAAAAGAATGCGGCATTAACCGAAGTGAAGAACCAGGTAGGCGCATTGGTGATTGAAGTAAGTGAAAAAATCCTGCGCCGGGAACTCAGCAATAAAGCAGAACAGGAAAAATATATTAATCAGTTAGCGGAAGAAGTGAAACTTAATTAATAATTAGCAGTTAGTAATTACTAATTGAAGAACATCACAATTACTAATTACCAATTACTAATTATACATTACTAATTACTAATGAATAATGCCGAATCCACGTTTAGCCAACCGATATGCAAAAAGCTTGATTGACCTTGCCACCGAGAAGGGTCAATTGGAAGCGGTGTATGCCGATATGAAATACTTACAGGCAGTTTGTAAAGCCAGTAAAGAATTTGTTGCCTTGCTGAAAAGCCCCATTATTAACAACGATCAGAAGAATAGTATTGTTACTGCGGTAACCAAGGGAAAGGTGGGCGAGCTTACAGCGGCTTTCAATACCTTACTTGTAAAGATAGGACGTGAAAGCGATCTTCCTGAAATTGCTTATGCATTTGTTGACCTGTATAATGAACGTAAAGGGATACACAGGGTAAAATTGACCACTGCCGTTGCTGTGAGCGATGAGTTAAAAAAATCAATAGAAGCAAAAGTGAGAGCTGGGCAGGGCTTTGATTCAATAGAACTGGAAACCGTTACAGATGAAAAATTGATCGGTGGTTTTGTATTGGAGTTCAATAATAAACTGGTAGATGCAAGTATACTACGCGATCTGAAGGATATTAAGAAGCAGTTCTCTGAAAACTTATTCTTGCAAAAACTGAGATAATACATAGCATATTCATAACGATAACTTTAAAAGTAGATAAATCATGGTAGACATTAAACCTGATGAAATATCAGCGATACTGAGGCAGCAGCTCAGCAATTTCAATGCAACCGCTGACCTGGAAGAAGTGGGTACCGTATTGCAGGTGGGTGATGGTATTGCCCGCGTATATGGCCTGAATGGTGTGCGCAGTGGGGAACTGGTTGAATTTGACAACGGTGTAAAAGCCATTGCCCTTAACCTGGAAGAAGATAATGTGGGTGTGGTATTGATGGGGGAAAGCGCCGGAATTAAAGAAGGCGCCACCGTAAAAAGAACCGGGCAGATCGCTTCCATTAAAGTAGGTGAAGGTGTGGTTGGTCGTGTTATTAATACATTGGGTGAACCTATTGATGGTAAAGGCCCGTTGGTTGGTGAACTGTATGAAATGCCACTGGAGCGTAAAGCGCCGGGTGTTATCTACCGTGAGCCGGTTAAGGAACCTTTACAAACAGGTATCAAAGCAATTGATGCAATGATCCCCGTTGGCCGTGGTCAGCGTGAATTGGTTATTGGTGACCGCCAGACAGGTAAAACGGCTATCTGCGTAGATACCATTATCAACCAAAAAGAATTCTTTGATGCAGGCAATCCTGTATACTGTATATATGTAGCTGTTGGGCAAAAAGCGTCTACCGTTGCGGGTGTGATGAAAACATTGACCGATAATGGCGCAATGGCTTACACAACTATTGTGTGTGCCTCTGCATCTGATCCGGCTCCTTTGCAGTTCTACGCTCCGTTTGCGGGTGCTGCGATAGGTGAGTTCTTCCGTGATACCGGTCGTCCTGCCTTAATCATTTATGATGATCTGTCTAAACAGGCGGTGGCATACCGTGAAGTATCTCTGTTGTTGAGAAGACCCCCGGGACGTGAAGCCTATCCTGGTGATGTATTCTATCTTCACAGTCGTTTGCTGGAAAGAGCTGCCAAAGTTATCGCAAATGATGAGGTGGCAAAGAACATGAACGATCTTCCCGCTTCAATCAAACACCTGGTAAAAGGCGGTGGATCACTGACCGCTTTACCGATCATTGAAACACAGGCGGGCGATGTATCTGCTTATATTCCTACCAACGTCATTTCAATTACCGATGGACAGATTTTCCTGGAAGGTAACCTCTTCAATGCAGGTATCCGTCCGGCGATTAATGTGGGTATCTCCGTAAGCCGTGTAGGTGGTAATGCGCAGATCAAATCCATGAAAAAAGTGGCGGGTACTTTGAAACTGGACCAGGCTTTATACCGTGAGCTGGAAGCCTTCTCTAAATTTGGTGGTGATCTGGATGCGGCAACCAAGAATGTAATTGATAAAGGGGCACGTAACGTGGAAGTATTGAAGCAATTACAATACTCACCTATGTCTGTTGAAAAACAGGTAGCCATCATTTACCTGGGTACCCAAGGTTTATTGAAAGAAGTAGCTGTACGGAAAGTGAAAGAATTTGAAGCACATTTCTTAACGGAAATGGAAAACAAATTACCCGATGTACTGGCAGAGTTCAAAAAAGGACAATTAATCGATGCAAGCATTGAGAAAATGGTAACATTGGCCAAAGGATTGATGGCATCATACAAATAGAAATCGCGGATTTCGCAGATTCATATATGATTTTAGATTAGAAAAGCCCCGAATTTCGGGGCTTTTTGTTGTGCCTATGCTTCGGAAAAATAAAAAATCTGTCTATTTTATTGGTAATCAATTTATTAAAAGGCATTTACAAAAGGTATAAATAATTTGGTTTATAAAATAAACTATTTTATGTTTGTTCTATCAATCGAAATGAAGATGAAAAATGTACTGATCCTGCTGTTAACTTTTGTGGGTGCAGGAAGCATCAATGCCCAGGTTAAACTGACAGGAACAGTAAAAGATAACCGTGGACACATCATCATCGGGGCAAGTATTGCCATAAAAGGCTCCTATGATGGAGGTGTTTCGGATTCAACGGGGCATTTCTCTTTTAAAACATTTGAAAAAGGAGAGCAGGTTATGGTAGTGAGTAATATGGGTTACAGATCTGCGGAGCAAACCATCACTTTAGAGAAAGATCTTACCGACCTCCGGTTTAGCCTGAAAGAAGAAGTGAACGAATTGAAAGCCGTAACGGTAACCGCCGGAAGTTTTGAAGCCGGCGATAAAAAAAGAGCCGCTACGGTTTTGAGTTCTTTAGATGTGGTAACCACCGGTGGTGCCAATGCCGATATTACCGCTGTGGTAAAAACATTACCCGGTGCACAACAGGTTGGCGAGCAGGAAGGCTTGTTTGTACGCGGCGGTGCCGGTTATGAAACCAAACAATTTATTGACGGTACAATGGTGAACAATCCCTATTTCAGCAGTGTACCCGATCTGGCACAACGTGGCCGTTTTTCTCCATTCTTATTTAAAGGTACTGTGTTCAGTACAGGCGGTTATTCTGCTTTATACGGGCAGGCTTTATCATCTGCATTAATATTAGAAAGTGTGGATGTGCCCGAACGTTCTGAAGCAAGTGCTTCTATCTCACCCATTTTTCTGGGCGCAGGTTTACAGGAAGTAGCCAAGGATAAAAAATCATCCTGGGGAATGCAATATAACTATACCAATGTAGCTGCTTATTTTGCGCTGGTACCACAATCGATCGATTATTTTACAGTGCCGGAATATCATGCAGCAGATGCTAATTTCCGCATCAAAACAAAGAAAGGCGGTATCCTAAAATACTACAGTACTTTTTCTGCCAACCAATTGGGTATCCGCAGGCCCAATATTGATGACCCAACACTGAAGAATGCATTTGGGTTGAAGAATACGAACTGGTATCAAAACCTGAGCATGAGAGAAAACCTGAGCCATGGCTGGAAAATGAACCTGGGATTGAGTTACAGCACAGATAATACTAAGATCAACAATGATATCCAGAACCAGAATAACCAGCATGCCGTATCCGGATTGGTATGGATAGACAGTACCAATTTTAACCTCACAACCCGATCAGACCTGAGCCAGATCAAAGCCGTGTTTGATAAAAGGTTGAGCGGCATTAGTGTAATACGCTTTGGTGGCGAATACCAATATAGTTATCATAGGAGTTTGTATAACAGCTACCGCGCTTTGTTGCCCGATCATTATAAAGCTCTGTTCGGCGAAGCGGATCTTTATATCACCAACGACCTGGCTGCTAAAGCAGGTATACGATTTGAGCAATCATCATTACTCAATAAAACCAATCTGGCCCCAAGAGTATCATTAGCCTATAAAACAGGGCAGGGCGGACAGATGAGTATTGCCTTCGGAACTTTTTACCAGAAGCCGGAAAACACCTATCTGTATGCAACTACTAATTTGGGTTATACAAAAGCTACCCATTATATCATTAATTATATCAAGAATACTACGCTGCAAACATTTCGCATAGAAGCTTTCTACAAAAAATATGAAGACCTGGTGAAGACCTATCCTTCTTATAACAATGATGGATCTGGGTATGCCAAAGGGATTGAATTATACTGGCGTGACAAAAAAACCATTCAGGGGCTGGACTACTGGATCAGTTATTCTTATCTCGATACCAAACGTGATTACCTGAATTATCCTAAACAGCTGCAACCCAATTTTGCGGCGGATCATACTGCGTCATTGGTGATGAAACGCTTTGTGTCAAAATGGAATACCGGTTTCAACTTTACTTATACCTATGCAACCGGCAGACCGTATTATAATATCATGAACAAAGGCGCAGGTTATACGATTGCGGATCAGGGCAAGACGATTGACTATCATTCGCTTGGTTTCAGCATGAACTACCTGGCTTCTCTTGGCAAAGCGTATGCGGTGTTTGTTGGATCTGTAACCAATGTGTTTAACAGTAGCCAGGTATTCGGATACAATTATTCACATGATGGATCAAGGAAAGAAGCCATTACACCTGCCGCGCCACGTTTTATTTTCTTAGGCGTATTTCTGAGCTGGGGTGTTGACAGGCGGCAGGATGCAATCAATAATAATTTATAATAATAGTGTATGGACAATGGTTCATATACGCAAATCAACAAACCATGAACTCCGAACAACAAAAAGACGAACAACTCTGGCAAATAGCCCAGTCACGTGCATCGTTCAGGAAAAGCCTTTTCAGTTATGTAATACTGAATGCTTTTTTAACGGGCATCTGGTTCTTTACATCCGGCCCGGGTTCTCATTTCTGGCCTATCTGGGGAATGCTGGGTTGGGGTATTGGCTTAGCTTTTCAATACAATAGCGCATATAACAGCCAGGGCGACCGGAGTGTTCAGGAAGAGTATGAAAAATTAAAAAACAAACAACCCTAATCAAACTATAAAATCCTTTTTATGAAACAGTTATTGATCATCATCAGTATGTTCTTTTGCGGAATGGTTTCTGCACAGTCTAAATATGAAACAGCGATGGCCCGTGGCCTGGAGCAGTTTAAAGCAGCCAAAACAGCTGAAGAGTTTAGTGCAGCGTCCGCATTTTTTGAAAGGGTGGGCGAAGCGGAGAAAGATAAATGGCTGCCTTATTATTATGCTGCGTATACCAACTATATAACGGGATGGGTGAATCCAAAAGCGGATAAAGATAAAGTGGGAGAAAAAAGTAAAGACCTGATTACGAAAGCAGAGGCTATAGAACCCAATAATTCAGAAATATTTTGCCTGCGCCAGATGGTGGCTATTTTACAAATGACGGTAGACCCTATGTCACGTTACCAGACCTATGGTGCGGAAGCAAGGAATGCATTGGCAAGCGCAACAAAAGCAGATCCCAATAATCCGCGTATTTATTACCTGAATGGTCAAACCCTGATGAATACACCGGAAGCATTTGGCGGCGGCAAAGCCGTGGCGAAAAAACTGTTCGAAAAATCGGTTGAACTGTATAAAACATTTCAACCCGCATCTCCATTACACCCAAACTGGGGTAAGGAAGAAGCAGAAAAATTATTGGCACAGTGCCAGTAGTATTTAGTAATTTCTTAATGCAGTCTAACTTTCCTTGCAGATAAGCGATTTGTTTTCTTATCTAATGATACTGCATACGGCAGGTGCTGGGGCAAGGGATTGGTGTGTATGAATTTTGCGATACCCGGTGATGATTTTTTTAGGGAAAGAAACCTGCCAAAACAGTCAGGATGACAAATCATATCAGGGTTCTTAAAAAATAGGTGCTTTGGAAAACGAACCCTTTACACTAAACTGATCTTATGGAAAAAGAAACCGAATTCTCGCCGCAAGAAAGTCTGCAGGTTATTCAGACAATGATCAATAAAACCAAAGATGCGGTTGCCGACGATAGTTTTTATTTTTTGTTGTGGGGATGGTTGGTTTTTGGTTGTTGTATGGTGCAATTTATAATGAAAATTTACCTGGAAAACCCCTATCATTATGTTATATGGTTGTTGATGCCGGTGGGTGGCATCATCTCGTGGATATATGGCGCGAAGCAGGCCAGGGAGAAAAAAATGAAAACTTTTCTGGATGAAGCACTCGATTATCTTTGGTTAGCACTGGGCGCTTCGTTTATCACACTGGTAGTTATCAATATGTTTAGTGGGAATGCGTGGCAAAACGCTTTTACATATTATATCCTGCTGTATGCTATTGGCACTTTTGTAACCGGTAGCCTTTTGCGTTTCAAACCGTTGATCATTGGGGGGTTACTCAACTTTCTGCTGGCAGCGGTTTCTGTAAGATTTAGTTTTGATTACCAGTTACTGATCTGCGCATTGGCGATATTGATCAGTTATATCATACCCGGGCATTTGCTTAGGGCAAAATATCAAAAAAGGAAATGGCATGGCTAACGAAAAGCAGATTACCGAAAAAGAAAGCCTGGAACTCATCACCAGTATGATACAGAAAGCCAAAGGCAGTTATCACGATACGGGTATCGGCCCCATTTTATGGGGTTCGGTGATCGGGTTAAATTCTTTTATCACTTACCTGCAGATACACTATCATTTTTCAATGGGTTTTGATATCTGGATACTGGCATTGATTGCTATTATCCCACAGATCATCATCTCTGTGCGTGAAAAAAGGTCAAGCCTGGTAAAGAAGTATGAAGATGATGCACTCAATGCCGTATGGTTAGTCTTTGGGATATCTATTTTCGGCCTGATGACTTACCGTATGATTATTCCTGAAGCAACTACCCAACTAATCGCCACAGAAGGCTGGCAACTGATCAAACATTATACGATAACCGGTAAGCCGGATGAAGTAATACAACCCTTTGTACCGAGTTTTTATTCTATTTATATTCTTCTCTATGCATTTCCAACCATGGTTACCGGCATGGTTAAAAAATTTAAGCCAATGTTGTTGGGCGCTACAATATCATATGGCCTGTTTATTGTATCCTGTTATACATCTACCCAATATGATATGTTATTGGGATCGGTAACCGCTATTATATGCTGGTTTATTCCAGGCATTATTCTCAGAAGAAAATACCTGGCCCAAAAAAAGGCCGTAGTCAATGTTTAAGGAATTGGATCCCATATTGCATTCCCAGCTTCGCCTTGCGGTGATGAGCCTGCTGATTAGTGTTAAGGAAGCAGAATTTACCTATATCCGCGAAAAGACCCATTCTACAGCAGGTAATCTCAGTGTTCAGGTTCAGAAGCTGAAAGAAGTGGGTTATATAGATGTTGTGAAACAATTCAAAGACAATTACCCGCAAACTACCTGCAAGATCACAGCCAAAGGCATTGAAGCTTTTGAAGCTTATGTGAAAGCATTGCAGCAGTATCTTCAGTCGGGACGTGAATCGTAAGGTTTATGCTCATAGCTTGAAATATCCTGTTTTAACGCAGTATTCACGGGTAATGGCTCACGAATATTCCCTCATTTCTCAACCTCTTGCTTACATTTGTGTTATACATCTACATGCAAGCGATCGTTAACGTCAGGGGCCTTACCAAACAATTCAAAAACCTTACCGCTGTTCAGGATCTTTCTTTTTCTGTGAATGAAGGAGATGTATATGGTTTCCTGGGACAGAATGGTGCGGGTAAGAGTACCACTATCCGAATGCTAGCCACATTGATCTCGCCTACGGCCGGCGAGATTGAGATCTTCGGACAAAAATTAGAAACGCACAGAAATGAGATACTGCGGGAAGTAGGGGCGGTGATAGAGAAGCCGGATGTTTATAAATATCTTTCTGCCTACGAGAACCTTAAATTATTTGCCAGGCTGAGCGGCATAAAGATTACGCATGAAAAATTAATGGAGCAACTAAACCAGGTAGGGTTGGCCGCCCGTGCGAAAGATACGGTGAAGACGTTTTCACAGGGAATGAAGCAGCGTTTGGGCATTGCCATTGCACTGGTTCACAACCCAAAACTGATTATTCTTGATGAACCTACCAATGGGCTGGATCCACAGGGCATTGCGGATATTCGAAACCTGATCCTTCATTTAAGCCGCGATCTGAATAAGACCTTGATCGTTTCCTCACATTTATTAACTGAGATAGAACAGGTGGCAACCAGGGTACTCATTATTGATCAGGGGAAAAAAATTATAGAAGGAAATGCGGCGGAATTATTTGATCCCGCACAAACGATGGTTGAATTGCAGACATTTGATAATGTATATGCTTTACAGCAATTGCAATTAAGTGGATGGAGCTCACATTTACAAAAGCAACGTGATTCGGCGATATTGATCAAGTTAGACAGGCAGTTAATATCACAATTGCACCGCGATCTGGTAGATATGGATATACAGGTTCTTTCGCTGCAGCCCAGACATTCATTGGAAGATTATTTTTTACAGGTAACATCCGGAAACCAACATGTGGACACTTATTCAAATTGAGTTATTTAAAATTTTCCGCAGACCGCGAACCTATATTGCTTTTGCGGCGATAACCGGTTTAATCGGCATCATTCAATTTGGCTTGAAACTGGATGGAGATTCATATGTAGAGTTCATGATGCGTGATATTACTTCTTCTATTACCGTGGAAGGAAAAATATTGAATGGCTACCAGGTTTGTTATATTGTATTGCAGGTATTACTGGTGCATGTTCCTTTGCTGATTGCACTGGTGGCGGCAGATATGATCTCGGGCGAAGCGAATATGGGTACACTTCGTATTATGCTTACACGCCCTATCAGCCGTACAAAATTTTTACTTGCCAAATTTATGGCTACGGTTGCCTATACATTGCTGTTGCTGGTATGGCTTGCTATTCTGGCATTATTTTTAAATATGATTCTGTTTGGTACAGATGATCTATTTCTCCTTAAATCCCAATACGTGGTTCTTTTGAAGAAAGATGATATTTTCTGGCGCTATGTATGGGCTTTTGGATTTGCCGCTTTAGCTATGATAACTGTTGCTTCTTTGGGCTTCCTGTTTTCTCTGTTTGCTGAGAATTCTATTGGCCCCATTGTGGCTACTATGAGTGTAATCATTTTTTTTACCATATTAAGTACCTTAAATATTCCTGTTTTTAATAAAATCAAACCATTCCTTTTTACCACGCATATGATTGGTTGGAAAGAATTTTTTGATATTAAAGTGAATAATGCCAATGAAGCCATTGTAGGCAGTATCCAGAACCCGCAAAAGATCGTTAATTCTGCATTTGTGTTGGTTGTGCATATAATAGGATTTGTAACGGCTTCGATATGGGTTTTTCGGAAGAAAGACATTTTAAGCTAAACGCCGGATAATAAATTCAACATGTAAAATAATCTATCGGATGCACAAGATCATACTATTATTATTCACCATTCACTACTCCCTATTCGCCACTGCCCAGGATATGACGGCACTGGTGATGAAAGTAAAAGCCAAGCTTGACCAGGTGAATGATTATGAAGCAGATGGTAAAATGAAAACAGATGTTTCCTTTATTAAAGCACCCATTGGTAAAGTAAAAGTATTTTTTAAGAAACCTAATAAATTCCGTTTGCGGAAAGACGGCGGTATTTCACTTTTGCCGAAAGGTGGGGTTTCTGTGAATATGAATACCGTTTTTGTTAATACGGATTTTGTGGCTCTTGCAGCAGGTGAGGCGGTAATTGGGGGAACAAAAACAAAGATTGTAAAACTTTTGCCTACCAATGAGAATAATGATATTGTTCTTACTACCATGTATATTGATGAGCCTAACCTACTCGTAAAGAAAATGGTTACAACCACTAAAGAGAATGGCACCTATGAAGTGGAAATGATGTATGGCCAGTATGCCCTATACGGCCTGCCTGACAAAGTAATCTTTGGATTTAATACCAAAGACTACAAATTACCCAAAGGCATCACCCTCGAATTTGATGATAATGAAAAGTCATTGACAGATGCAGAAAAACTGAAAAATAAAAAAGGAAGAGTAGAGATCCTATACACCCATTATCTGATCAATAAAGGGCTAAGCGACGCTGTATTTAAATGAAATTCAGTGGTAGCGGTTATTGCTCCTACAATCCGTCTCTATGCCTGGCAGCTTTTTTCACGGATGAGATAAGCCTTAAAATACTTCTACGCTCCAGTTTCTTGTAAAGGACTCGTTGGAAGCTAAGGAGTTGATTCCTTCCTTCTCAGTAATATCTCCCGAAGCATCAACACTATCTGCAATACCGCACCAGGGTTCTATGCAAACAAAGTTGGCATCTTTAAAACTCCAGATACCCATGTAAGGGAAATCCTTGTATGTAAAATGAAGGCCATGTTTGGTTTTATCGCTAAGAATGGAAATGCAATCGGAGCGGAGATTTTTAAACACCAGGGCATCAGCATAAAACAGTTCTTTTGTGAGTGCTAATGAGTTTGTTTGATCTAATTGCGCAACAGGCTCTTTTTTGATGAGCCCCTCCGGTGATAAAGGCCATTTGCCTGAATTTTCTTGCTCG
Organism: uncultured Sediminibacterium sp.; assembly: GCA_964519475.1. Lineage (GTDB taxonomy): Bacteria > Bacteroidota > Bacteroidia > Chitinophagales > Chitinophagaceae > Sediminibacterium. Next base: position 289,357 of record CAZFKE010000001.1, on the reverse strand, counting down.
TTAAAAAGCAGGTAATAATCCGTGTATGCAGTGCCCTCAACCAACGGGACAGCAAATGCCGGGTGTGCGCCTACAGAAAAATACATTAGGTCGGTTCCTTTATTCTCAACGAGGTATGTAACAGAAAGTCTATTTTGATCTAAGGTATAGATAACAGAAAAACGAAAATTGAATGGATATACGTCTATTGTTTTTGCATCGGCTTCCAGCGTAAAGCAAATGCTGTTTGCCGTTTGTGCTGTTATCGTAAAATCTCTTTCCCTAGCAAAACCATGTCTGCCTAATGAATAAGATTTCCCCTTGTATTGATAGGTATTGTTTTTTAATCCGCCTACTATTGGAAAAAGTACGGGGCTTTTTTTACTCCAATATGCGGGGTCTGCACTCCACATATAGTCGAGACCGGAACGGGTGTGTATCAAATTCTGCAATTCGGCGCCTTTAGCCGAAATAGTAACGATAAGGAAATCGTTGGATAATGTATGCATCTGTCTGTAAAGAATTATTCTACTTCCTCAATTTTTTCATCTACTGCATTGGCAATTAAACGGGCACTGATTTTCTTTAACGGGTTACGACGCATTTCTGCATAACCAAAACGTTTTCGGATGATCTCGATACACTCAAATGTGGCTTCCAGGAATGAACTGGTATCCGCTTTATTCTTGCCCGCAATATCAAAAGCGGTACCATGATCGGGGCTGGTTCTGATCACTGGTAATCCTGCTGTATAATTCATTCCTTCTCCCAATGCAAGAGATTTGAAAGGAATCAAACCCTGGTCATGATACATCGCTAATACGGCATCAAAACGTTCAAACTGTGCGCGTGCAAAAAAAGCGTCGGCGCTGTAAGGCCCGAAAACCATCATACTGTGTTTGGCTTCTTTGATAGCTGGTTTAATAATGGTTTCTTCTTCATTGCCAATCAATCCCTCATCACCGGCATGTGGGTTCAATCCTAAAACGGCAATGCGTGGTTTATCAACCCCAAAATCTTTCTGCAAACTGCTGTTCATGATCTTTAATTTGCCAATAATGTTCTCCTTGGTAATGTGTTTGGCGATTTCATTCACCGGTACATGTTCGGTAACTAAACCAACACGCATGTTTTCCGCTACCATTAACATCACTACATCCGGCACGTTAAAGAATGCTTTAAAATAAGGGGTATGACCGCTATAGTTAAATTCTTCCGATTGAATATTTTTTTTATGGATGGGTGCCGTTACCAATCCCTGTATATGCCCATCTTGTAAAGCTTGTGTAGCCTGTTGCAAAGAAATAAGGGCGTATTTGCCACCGATATCAGTCAATTGTCCGGGTGTTATGGCCACTTCCTCCTCCCAGCAGTTCACCACATTTACCTGTTTTGGATTCAGACGGTTAAGTTCACGGGTATTGGCATAATTGAAATGATAGTCAGCTAATCCCTTACGGTAAAAGTTCAGGCTTTTGTTACTGGCAAAAACAACTGGGGTACAAAAATCAAGCAGCCTATGATCCGACAATGTTTTAATGATCAATTCCATTCCTATTCCATTCAGATCGCCACAGGTAAAACCTATGACCGGCTTTTGCAGTTCGTTACTCATTTCGGCTATTTAGGCGGTAAAAATAAGAAGAATAGCGCAGCAAATGCTGTTCTGCACCGTGAATCGTGAAACCCGGCTCGGCTTTGCGGGCTGTTACTCAAGGCCTACGATTCACCTCTCACGAATGAAATGCCGTATTTTTGCCTCAATGCAGTACACCCTCAAGAAATCACTAGGCCAGCATTTTTTAAAAGATGAATCCGTCTGTAAACAGATCGTGGCAGCCTTAAAGGAAAATGATTTTACGCGTTTGATTGAAGTAGGGCCAGGCGGCGGCGCATTAACCAAATACCTGCTCCCTTTAGCCGGTATCGAGTTCAGGGCTGTAGAGCTGGATGATGAAAAAGTGGTTTACCTGGAAACTGCGTATCCTTCTATCAAAGGAAAAATCATACACCAGAGTATATTGGACATAGATGCACCTTTTGAGGAAGATTTTACCGTGGTGGGCAATTTCCCGTACAATATCTCATCACAAATCCTGTTCAAGGTATTGGAGTGGAAAGAGCATGTACCGGTAATGATCGGCATGTTTCAAAAAGAAGTGGCAGAGCGGATTGTATCAAAACCCGGTAGCAAAGTCTATGGAATATTGAGTGTACTGGTACAGGTTTTTTATGAAGTGGACTATTTATTTGATGTACCACCGGAGAGTTTTAACCCGCCACCCAAAGTAATGAGTGGGGTGATCAGGTTAAGAAAGAAAGCGAACCCGGTTCCGATCAAAAGTGAACGCGATCTTTTTGTGTTGGTAAAAGCCGCGTTTAACCAAAGAAGGAAGATGTTGCGCAATGCAGTAAAAGGACAATTTGAAGAATCTGTTTTATCAGATGAATTATTTTCTAAAAGAGCAGAACAGTTAAGCATAGAACAATTTGCCGCACTTACTTTTCAGATGCGGTAAAAATCTGTGCTAATCTGTATCATCTGTGGCAAAAAAGAATACGAGTGAAACCCAAAGTTATCATCACCTCCAAAGTAAACGAATACCTTTTGCAAACACTGGAAGCAAAAGGGTTCGATGTAATACATAAACCTGCCATTACCAATGAAGAACTCGCAGGTATGATAGAAGAGGTAACCGGTCTGATTATAACCACAAGACCGATTGATAAAACCATGATCGATAAAGCTACAAAGCTTGAATGGATCGGCCGGTTGGGGAGTGGTATGGAATTGATTGATGTGGCGTATGCGGAAACCAAAGGTATCCGTTGTGTAAGTAGCCCGGAAGGCAACCGCAATGCAGTAGCGGAACATGCGTTAGGGATGTTATTAAGCCTGATGAACCGAATTAATAGTAGCCATCTCGAGATCAAGCAAGGCAAATGGTTGCGCGATGCCAACCGTGCAGATGAATTAACCGGTAAAACAGTAGGCATTATCGGTTATGGAAATACAGGAAGTGCTTTTGCCAAACTATTGGGTTCTTTTAACGTAACCGTTTTGGCGAACGACATATATAAAAATGGTTTTGCCAAAGATTATATCCGTGAAGCGGGTATTGAACAGATTGCCCGTTATGCGGATGTGGTGAGCCTGCATTTACCGCTTACAAATCTTACCCGTCATTTAGCCAATCATACATTTTTTAACAGCCTCGAGAAACAGCCATACTTTATCAATACCTGTCGCGGGAAAGTTACGGATACCAGGGCTTTGATACTTGCCTTACAAAACGGTAAGATCAAAGCGGCCGCTTTGGATGTATTGGAAAATGAAAAATTAGAAACTTATTCCTCTGTAGAAAAAGCCGATCTTGATTGGTTATTGGCACAACCCAATGTAATCATCACCCCGCATATTGCCGGCTATAGTCGCGAAGCCTTTTATCAAATGGCGAAAGTGGTATTGGATAAATTAGGGATCTCCTGAAGATTCCTGCCTCCCAAAGAATTTTAGACCCATTTTTAAGGTTCGGATAGCGGTATTTATGATATAAAATACCCGTATTCTGTAAAAACCAGCCTTTTTAAGGCGAATTTTCTGTGATTTTCTTACTTTTGATATCATGCAACGCTGCAGTCAAATGTGGCGTTGTATTTTTTTTGACCCTTTTAATAGCCAGATTATGAGTGATGCTAATATGTATGTGACCAAAGAGACGTTTGATAAACTGCGCGAAGAGCTGCACCGTATGAAGACGATCGATCGCCCGGCCTCTTCCAGGGCCATTGCGGAAGCGCGCGAGAAAGGCGACCTGAAAGAAAATGCTGAATATGATGCTGCCAAAGAAGCACAGGGTATGCTTGAAGCTAAGATCAAACAACTGGAAGGCGCTATTGCCAATGCTAAAATTGTAGACACCAACTCTATTGATACCAGCAAGGTTACCATTTTAACCAAAGTAACCATTACCAATATGGCCACTAAAAAAACGGTTACTTACCAGATTGTGGGTGAAAAAGAAGCCGATCTGAAACTTGGGAAGATCTCTGCCGGTTCACCTATCGGCAAAGGCCTGATGGGTAAAACAAGAGGCGAGATTGCCGAAATACAGGCGCCGAACGGGGTGCTGAAATTTAGGGTGGAAGAGATTACCATATAAAACCACTTAACCCCTTGAAAGGGAATTTAATTTGCTTACTATGATTATTGACGGCTATTTTATACATAATAATTAAACTGACACTCCTTTTAGGGGCTGGGGAGCATGACTATATTTTCTAAAATCATTGCAGGTGAAATTCCTTCTTACAAAATTTGTGAGAACGAAAACTTCTTCTCCTTTCTGGATATTTTTCCTTTGGTAAAGGGGCATGTACTGGTGGTACCCAAAACAGAAACCGATAAACTCTTTGATCTGCCGGATGATTATTTGAAAGAAATACTCGTTTTTTCTAAACCCATCGCTCAGGCTATTGAAAGATCATTCCCCTGTAATCGTTGCGGCATAAGCGTTGTGGGACTTGAAGTTCCACACGCTCATATACACCTGATACCTATTAACAGCGCAGATGACTTGAATTTTAATCGCCCTAAATTGAAATTATCTCCTGAAGAATTGAAAGAGGTGCAGGAAAAAATTGTTGCAGCGCTCAGTTAGAAGCCTGGCGTCAGGAACCTGGAATAAAGACATAACTCCGGACTTCCAACTTATTTCTTTACCCTCCCTGGATTTTTTGCCACAAAATCATCCCAGCCTTTTAATCCTTTTACAGCTGTACCGATAACAGAAGACGTTTGGTAATGATGGCAAAGTGCTACAGCAAGTGCATCGGTGGCATCAAAATATTGAGGTTTTTCTTCAATATTAAGCGTTCGTTGCAGCATTTTCCAAACCTGTTCCTTATCTGCATTGCCGTTGCCGGTAGTGGATTGTTTTACTTTTTTGGGCGAGTATTCCGTTACAGTCATTTTTGCCTGCATCGCAGCAGCAATGGCTACGCCTTGTGCACGTCCCAGCTTTAGCATACTCTGAATATTTTTTCCAAAAAAAGGCGCTTCAATGGCAAAACTGGAAGGCTGGTATAAGGTAATCAGCTCACACACTTTGGTGTGGATCATTTCCAAACGGGCATAAATATCTTTTTCTTTGGTTAATTTCAATACATCCATCAATAATACTTGTGGCTGGCCGTTGTTGATGCGTAACAATGCATACCCCATCAGTTGGGTGCCGGGGTCAATACCTAAAATGATCTCTGGCTTTTTCATTGTTTGGTGAAAATACGGGGTTTGCAGGAATCGCGAAACCCGGGCTATGAATCCCGCGGTGTTTGTTTATCGACTATGGTTCATTGGCCAATCCATGAATGACTCACGATTCAAGCTTTTCTATCTGAACACTAACCCCGTTCTTTGTATAGCCTTAAAAAAAGCATCCTGAATAAGAACCTGAAAATATTCCTTAACTATTTTGTTGGGCCCATTCTGTTTGTGTGGCTGTCGTATTCCATTTACCGGCAGATACAAAAGCAGGCAGATGTGCACCAGTCGTGGAACCTGATTATAGGTGCTTTTTCCGGCCCTCAGTCCTGGAAGTTTGTATGCGTAATCGGATTGATGTTGGTGAACTGGGGTATCGAGTCGCGCAAATGGCAGGTATTGGTGAGAGGGATACAAAAGGTTTCGTTCTGGACAGCTTACCGCGCTGTGTTTGCAGGACAAGCCCTTGCTTTCAATACCCTGAACCGCCTGGGTGAATCTGCCGGCCGTGCCGTTTACCTGGAAGATGGCAACCGCTTACGTGGTATCGTATTATCTGTGGTAGGCAGCATGAGCCAGATCATCATTACTTTTTTTATCGGATTGTTAGGGTTATTATACCTGCGTTTTGATATTCTTGATAATACGCATCATCTGGAAGGTTTGTCAGGCTTCTGGTTAGACATATTGATCTGGACTATTTCAGTAGGTATTATTTTGTTTATCCTGCTGTACTTCCGTTTATCCTGGCTGATTCAATTGTTGGAAAAAATTCCGTTTATTGGGAAACATAGGTTCTTTGTAGAAAAGCTGGAAGGCTTCCAATGGAAAGAATTAACAAGAATTTTAATACTTTCTCTCTGCCGGTACGTTGTATTTGTATGGCAGTATATTTTACTCTTGCAGGTGTTTGAAGTACATGTACACTGGATAGATGCCGCCTGTATGGTTTGTGTAATGTTTCTGGTGCTGGCCATTGTACCCACTATTGCTTTAGCAGAACTAGGGTTCAGGGGTAAAGTAAGTATACAGTTGTTTGGGTTGTTAAGTTCTAATACGGTAGGCATCATTGCTACGGCTGCAGGTATCTGGATCATAAACCTGATCATTCCGGCTATTGCAGGCAGTTTGTTTATATTAGGGATCAGATTGTTCAGAAATAAATAGATGATTGAGTGAAAAAAACCGGTTTAGTCTTATTAATAATATTGAGTTGGCGTTCATTGTCTGCGGGTGATGAGTTTTGCGGTATCCGCAACCATGCTTTTCAGGATGGGGAGAATATTACGTTCAATGTTTTTTATTCAGTAGTGGGAATTTATATCAATGCAGGCTCAGCTAATTTTACGGTTATGCAGGAGCAGTTGAATAACCACCCTGTTTATCATGTAGTGGGTTCGGGCAGTTCAAACCCCAGTTACGACTGGATCTTCAAAGTGCGCGACCGTTATGAATCTTATATTGATACGGGCTCTTTGCAACCCCTGAAATTTATCCGCGATATCAGCGAGGGCGGTTTTAAAAAGAATGAGAATGTAACCTTTAATAAACAGGCTGCTACAGCCGTAACCACAGATGGTGTATTTAAAGTGCCGGTTTGTGTACAGGATGTACTGAGTTCTATTTACTATGCAAGGAATATTGATTTCAGTAAATACCAGTCGGGCGATAAAATCCCTTTTTCCATGTTCCTGGATAATGAAGTGTTCAACCTATATATCAAATACCTGGGTAAAGAAGAAGTAAAGACCAAGTACGGAAAATTCAGAGCCATCAAGTTCAAACCCTTACTGGTAAAAGGAACTTTGTTTGAAGGTGGCGAAAAAATGACGGTTTGGGTAAGCGATGACCAGAATCATATACCACTGCGTATCGAAAGCCCGATTGTGGTAGGCAGTATAAAAGTAGATATGATGCAATACCGCAACCTGCGTTATCCGCTAAGTTCCATGATCAGTTTTCGATAATCCATGAATAGCTGATTATCCTCCAGCCCGGGGATATTTTTTCATTTCTTTGCAGGGCAAAGAATACAATGCACCGAATAGCACACGAAGAGATAATGCCGATGCTTTACTGATTTTCCGGTTCCCGGCTTGCCTGGCAATACTTTTTTTGTATGGCAAAGACCGTTTCAACAGCGAAACAAGCTGGTGGTTACTCAACGGTTGCATATTCTGTTCAGCCTTGAATGCCGGTACGTATAGCTGCATAAGCCGGCAATAAATAATGCAGCCAGGCAGATTCCGAAAAAGATCCCTCCAAAAAGCGATTGGTATTTTTCTTCTCCAAAATAGGCGCAGAAAACAATGGCTACTGCAGACATAACTCCGGAAATACCGGCCATAATTGCATTGGTGGCCCGGTTCGAAATTTCAATACGCGTATTGCAGGTGCTGCAATTGGTGGCTGAAAAATTGTTCAGCTGGATAAATTGCTTAAAAGGGATACGCCCGCCACAGTCCGGGCAGGACGCAATTTGACTCTTATGCATGGATATTGGATTTAATGAGAAAATTGCCTCACTAAAGTAACCAACCTGAAAATAGTAACCCCTAATAAAAACACCCATTTTTAACGGGTAATTAACGGATATTACACATGAGATAAAACGACAGCGTGTAGGGCTATATATCGTTAACGGTAAAAATATCCTTAGCCCTGATGCCTTTTTCGGTGGTTTGCAGGCTGCAGCATTCGTTTACAGGGTCGTGCTCAAAGTAGAGAAGGTAGTCATTATCAACAGCTTCCTGCAGGAAGGTTTTCTTTTCCTGAAGCGTTGTTAAAGGAAACATATCATAGGCCATCACATAAGGCAAAGGTATATGACCAACAGATGGAAGCAGATCGGCCATATATACGATGGTACGGCCTTTGTACCGGATCTGGGGCAACATCATCTTATCTGTATGACCATTTACAAAGCGGATAGATATATTATTGGTAAAGGAAGTACTGCTTAATTGTCCGCTGCTGGCTAGGCCCTTATCCGGCACATGCACAAATTGTAATTGCCCGCTTTCCTGTATGGGTAAGATATTTTCTTTGAGAAACGATGCTTTCTCCCTATCGTTGGGAACGGTGGCCCAGTGCCAGTGATCGGCATTGCTATGGTAAACGGCATTTTTGAATGCGGGGATCAGTTTATCGCCATCGCGTACAATACTTCCGCCGCAATGATCAAAATGCAGATGCGTTAAAAACACATCGGTTATATCGTCTTTATGAAAGCCCAGCTTTTCTAACGACCTGTTCAATGTATCTCCCTGCAGATAATAATGACTGAAAAATTTTGCATCCTGTTTATCGCCACAGCCGTTATCGATCAGGATTAACTGCTTGCCATCTTCAATCAGTAAACAACGTAAGGCCCAGTTGCAGAGGTTATTTTCATCAGCAGGGTTCAGTTTGTTCCAGATGCTTTTGGGCACTACGCCATACATAGCACCGCCATCTAATTTAAAATACCCGCTGCTGACAGTATGGAGTTTCATGCTAGATTACTTCTGCTTGTTTGTGTTTGACAGAGGATGCAAAGATCAGCAGTATCAACCCGATTACAAAGAAAACCACAAGGGCAAGCACAGAATTTCTTTGAGAACCGGTGTATTCATTAATATATCCAAAACTGAACATACCAATTACGATAGCGATTTTTTCGGTTACATCATAAAAACTAAAAAAAGAAGTAGTGTCTTTGGTTTCCGGCATCAGTTTAGCATAAGTACTCCGGCTGAGCGATTGAATGCCTCCCATTACAAAACCTACTAAAATGGCCAATCCATAAAATTCATTGATACCATTCCTGGGTAATAAATACCCGATAACACATAAAACGATCCAGATAGAGACTGTGATCATCAATGCACGAAAATTGCCGATCTTATCAGAGAGTTTAGCGATCAGATACGCGCCGGGTATTGCCACTAATTGAATGATCAATATGGCAATGATGAGATTGGTTGTGGGGATATTCAATTCACTCTTACCATATAAAGTAGCAGCCAGCATGACGGTTTGTACACCCATGTTATAAAAAAAGAAAGCGCCTAAATATCTTTTCAGAACAGGAAGATGTGTTAACTGTTTCCATACTTTATTGAGTTCTTTATAGCCATGGGTGAATACACTGCCGCGATCATCAGTTTGTTGGATAGGCGTTCCTTTGGGTAAACGCACTAGTGAGAACTGGCCAAAGCCCCACCACCAAACACCTACCAGTAAAAACGAAATCTGAGAAGCTTTGCCAACAGTAATGCCAAACAGATCCGGTTTTAATACAAATACAAAACAAATGATCTGTAAAATCACACTGCCTATATAACCCATGGCATAGCCTTTAGCGCTTACACGGTCCTGATCTTCGGGTGCAGCTATTTCTGGTAAATAAGCATTATAAAAAACAAGACTGCTCCAGAAACCCACACAGGCAATAATTAAACAGAGAAGCCCGTAAGCCAGATTGGTTTTATCATAAAAGAACAGGGCACTGCAGGCAATAGAACCCATGGTGCAAAAGAAGAAAAGAAAACTTTTTTTATTGCCTTTATAATCTGCAATAGAAGAAAGCAATGGCGACATGATGGCGACAATCAGAAATGCAATACCCAGCGCGTAATTATACAAAGAGGTATTTACGAACTCTCTTCCGAATAAATGTACCGTATCATGCGATGTGGCATCATTACCATCACCCGTAACGGCTTCGTAATAAGCGGGAAAGATAGTAGAAGTGATCACCAGGTTGTAGACGCTGTTGGCCCAGTCGTACATAGCCCAGCCGTTGATTACTCTTTTAGGTGCAGTCTTCATAAAAGCCAATTAGTAATTAATAATTATTTCAGATAGCCAGTCAGTACTAAAACTAATAGGGCTGCACCTACGATTACGCGGTACCAGCCAAAAAGTCTAAAGCCATGTTTTTGTAAGAAACCGATAAAGAATTTAATGGCGAGCAGGGCCACAATAAAAGCAATCAGGTTTCCTAAACCAAGTGCGATCAGGTTGTCTTTGTTCTTAAGCAGTTCCGGGTTTTCTTTCCAGGCTTTTAATAATTTATAACCCGTTGCTGCGGCCATGGTAGGTACCGCCAGAAAGAACGAAAATTCAGCTGCAAGGTTGCGGGTTAATTTCTGTTGCATGCCCCCAATAATGCTGGCAGCACTTCGGCTGGTGCCGGGTATCATGGCAAGACATTGCCAAACACCAATCATGAACGCTTTGGCCAGGCTGATATTCTCTTCCTTTTCAACGGTGGGTTGCCGGAAAAACATATCAATGAATAAAAGAATAAAGCCACCCGCCAGCATGGTAATGGCAACGGTTAGGGGGCTTTCCAGCAAAGCATCGATCTTTTTGGAGAAAATAGCGCCCAATACCAATGCAGGTATTACAGCCACAATGAGTTTAATATAAAAATTAATACGGTTAAGCGGGAAAAACTTCTTCCAGTACAAAACCACCACGGATAAGATAGCGCCTAACTGAATGGCTACTTCAAATAATTTAGTGAAAGGGTCGGCAGCAATATGCAGTATGGAACTAACAATGATCATGTGGCCGGTGGAAGAGATAGGCAGGAATTCGGTGATTCCTTCTACAATGGCAATAACAATGGTTTCAAAAATCGTCATATTAGTTTGGTTTGCATTTACCCGAACCGAAACCCTCTGAGGGAATACATAAACGGGGTTAATAAAGATAGTGGTAAAGATTGAATTCCCCTTTCTTTAGGCATTTTGTTTACCTACCTTCCATCCCTCACAGGGGGGTATACTTTGTGGTTTCAATAGTAGTCAATTATCTGAGTTGGTGAGTAGCATCCAAAAAAAAGCAGTGCCACGCACTGCTCTTAATAACTTCAGACCCCTAACTTACTACTGATAATTTTTCTATGCTGCTTTTGATTTCTTGAAGATGGCATATACTTCAATCATCAATCCGAGGATGAACAGGATAGGAGCAATGGTAATGCGGGTGGCGCTATATACTTCCTTGGTATCAAATACTTTTGGATCGGTACTCTTACCGCCGCTCATCAACAGCATGGCTAAAGCGATGACTACACCGCCGATCAGCATCCAGGTATAATTTTCTCTGGTAAATAAAGTAGAATCTACATTTTGTTGCTTACGCTCGCTCATATATTGTTTTTATAGTTGTAAGATAGTTTTTTTAGTCTGTAGTTAGGAGTCTGTAGTGAAAAAAATACTCCTAACTCCAGACTTCAAGCTTATCTAATACAGTTCATCCAGTTTCATTTTCAAATATTTCAACACACTTCTATGGGTGCTGTAAACGGAAATGCCTACACCCAGTAATATCAATCCACCGAAAAGAATGATGGTGAGTTTGGTATCGCGTATCAATTTTAATTGGGGAAACTGGCTTTCGGCCCAGCTAATGAGTAAGAATAATAAAATGATGGCAATACCGGAACTGATCAACCCATTAATCAATGCCCTGATATTCAGCGGGCGGGCAATAAAACTCCTTGTGGCACCTACCATCTGCATGGTCTTAATCAAAAACCGGTTACTGAACATAGCCAGTCGGATCGTATTATCAATACTGAACGTAACAATCAGGCAAAGGATGACTGCTACTACCAAAAAGATCAGGCCTATTTTAGAAGCCCTTTCGTTCAGGTTACTTACCAGGCTTTTGGGGTATTGAAGGTCCGTTATCTGGTTGCCATAAGCACTCATCAGGTTGGCCGATATTTTGGCCAGGCTGTCGCTGTTCACATATTCAGCTTTGGCATAAAAGTCAATACTTTCGGGTAAGGGATTTACATCCAGTATCTTGGCCCAGTCTTCATTATTCTCTTTGTTCCAGATCTGCTTGGCGCTGTTCTTGTCAACATACGTTACATTTTTGGCAAACGGCTGTTTGGAAATATAAAGCTGGATCTGCCCGATCGTATCTTTGTTAAGGGTACGCAGGTAAGCACTCATGCGGATATCTTCTTTAAAGGCGTTGCCCACCGAACTGATATTCAGAAAGAACCAGCCCATAATACCCATAATCAATAAAACCAGGGCCACACCCACAATACTGTAAAGGTAATTGGGTTTGCCGCGTTTTAATGATGCTTTCCCGATGATAGCCATTCTGATTTTTTTAATATGTTCAAACCTAATCTCAACTTCCCACCGGTTCAGATGGGCAAGAGCTAAGGCAAGGCAAATGTACGGTTTTGAAGGCTAAACACTTACATTTGCAGCCATTCTAACGTTCATTTTGTAATTGAAAAATAGATGATTCAAGGCTTAATTGGGTTAAAGAATTGTTAGGATTGTTTTTTACCCGGCTTTGTAACATCCCTGGTCAGTTCTTGCGTCGCACACTTGTACTGCAGGAACAGCGGGGAATATTGCATATCGAACAAGAAATATCGAATGTTGAAGTTTCCGGAATAATAAGGCTGGCTCGAATATAAGAGACACTCCTTTTCTTTGCCCCTCTCTTACCGAAACCCTTTGATTTCAATAAGAGAAGAACGAAGAAAAAAAGAAGAAAAAGAGACTACTTCAAAATTCATTATTTCTTCTTCAACATTCGATATTCAAAAAATTATAAACAATAATAAAAGCCCCTTTAGGGGTATGGGGTTTATGGAATACAATTTTAAGAACATCGAAAAAAAATGGCAGGCGCACTGGAAAGCATCCGGAGCTTACCAGGTTAGCAACGAAAGTAAAAAGCCCAAATTTTATGTGCTGGATATGTTCCCTTACCCAAGCGGTGCGGGTTTGCATGTGGGGCATCCCTTGGGTTATATTGCTTCAGATATTTACAGCCGTTTTAAAAGACTGAAAGGCTTTAATGTATTACACCCCATGGGTTATGATGCATTTGGGTTACCTGCCGAACAATATGCTATTGAACATGGTGTGCATCCCGCCATAAGCACTGCACAGAACATTGATAATTTTCGCAGCCAGTTAGATAATATGGGGTTCAGTTTTGACTGGGATCGTGAAGTGCGTACCTGCGAACCCGGTTATTATAAGTGGACGCAGTGGATATTTTTACAACTCTTTCATAGCTTTTTTAATCGCTTAACGCTAAAAGCCGAAAGCTTAACGCTTTTGGTGGCTGAGTTTGAGAAGAATGGCAACAGTAAGCATGAATGCCCCGGTGATGCATCTATAAAATTCACAGCTGAAAAATGGAAAGCCTATTCTGAAAAAGAAAAGCAGGATATCCTCATGCACTACCGTCTTGCCTTCTGCGGTTATGGCGAAGTGAACTGGTGTGAAGCTTTGGGAACAGTATTAGCCAATGATGAAGTGGTGAATGGCGTAAGTGAACGTGGCGGGCATCCTGTGGTAAAAAAGAAATTACGGCAATGGTATCTCCGTATTACAGAATATGCAGATCGTTTATTGTCTGGACTGGAAACAATTGAGTTCAGTGAAGCAATGAAAGAAATGCAGACCAACTGGATCGGGAAATCTTATGGAGCTGAGATAGATTTTACAATCGTTAGTCCTAAGGCATCAGACTTGAGTGAAGAACCCTTGATCCACGATTCACGCCTCACGGTGTATACTACCCGGCCCGACACAATATTTGGTGTAGACTTCATGGTAATCGCGCCCGAACATGAACTGATCGAAAAAATTACAACTCCTGACCAAAAGACAGCTGTAGAAGAATACATCGCTTATGTAATATGCCGCAGCGACTGGGAAAGGCAGGCCGAGAAAAAGATCAGCGGTTGTTTTACCGGTGCGTTTGCAGTAAATCCATTCAACAAAAAACAAATTCCGATCTGGATCTCTGAATATGTTCTTGCCGGTTATGGTACAGGAGCCATTATGGGTGTGCCTTGCGGTGATGAACGTGACCATAAGTTTGCGAAACATTTTAATATCAACATCACTAATATTATTGGCGAGTATTATAATGGCGTGGATGCCAATCCTACAAAAGATGCCAAATTAGCGAACAGCGAGTTTTTGAATGGCGTTGTGATGCGCGATGCGATCGCCATTGTAAATGCGAAGCTCGAAGAAATGGGCATCGGTAAAAAGAAAGTAAACTTTAAAATGCGCGATGCAGCATTCAGCCGCCAGCGTTATTGGGGCGAGCCGTTCCCGATTCAATGGAAGAAGGGTGTAGCCATTCCTTTGGCTGAAACAGAATTGCCTTTATTATTACCTGAAGTGGATAGTTATCGTCCAGGCCCCGAAGGGGAAGGGCCATTAGCGAACATTCCAGAATGGGTAGCCAAAGAACTGGAAACAAACACCATGCCCGGCTACGCCGGCAGCAGCTGGTACTTCTTACGTTACATGGATCCACACAATAACGAAACTTTCTGCGATAGAAAAGTAAGCGATTACTGGAACCAGGTCGACTTATACATTGGCGGAACCGAACATGCGGTGGGACATTTATTATACAGCCGTATGTGGACCAAGGCCCTGTATGATCTGGGCCATATTGGTTTTGATGAACCATTTAAGAAATTATTGAACCAGGGGATGATACAAGGGAGTTCGAGGTTTGTGTATAGATTAAAAGGCACCAATAAATTTGTTTCTCATGGACTATTGGATGGTGCTGCGTATAAAATAGAAGATACAGATCCGATCAGGGTTGATGTAAATTTTGTTGATGGGGTTGAGTTGGATACGGAAACATTTAAGAAATGGAGAAATGGTGAATATGCCAATGCAGAATTCATTCTGGATGCAGGTAAATACATTTGCGGTTCCGAAGTTGAAAAAATGTCCAAATCCAAATTCAATACGGTCAATCCGGATGAACTGGTGAATAAATTCGGCGCCGATACTTTCCGGATGTACGAAATGTTCCTCGGCCCGGTAGACCAAAGCAAACCCTGGGATACCAAGGGTATTGAAGGTGTACACCGCTTTCTCAAAAAACTCTGGCGTTTATTCTTTGATGAAATGAAGGGCAAAGTTTGGAATGAAGAAAAAGCCACGGCTGATGAATTAAAAGTAATACACAAATGCATCAAAAAAATTGAAGATGATACAGAAAGATATAGTTTTAATACAGCCGTAAGTACCTTCATGATCTGTGTGAATGACCTTGCTGATTTGAAATGTCATAAGCGTGAAGTATTGGAAACCTTACTTATTATGCTTACCCCATATGCCCCGCATATCAGCGAAGAACTTTGGAGTGCATTGGGTAATAAGGGGTCTGTGTTAGAGGCTTCTTATCCAAAATTTGAAGAGAAATATGTGATCGAATCATCCAAAGAATACCCGGTGAGTATTAACGGCAAAGTACGTACCAGTCTTACATTACCGCTTGATATTACGCAGGCAGAAGTTGATCCTATGATACTTGCCAACGAAGTGGTGCAAAAATGGCTGGAAGGTAAAGCGCCTAAGAAGATCATTTTTGTAAAAGGGAAGATGATCAATGTGGTGATATAAGATCTTTCACACAAAGTCGCTAAAGGGCATAGGCGAAAAGCGAATTTTTCTTAGCGCCCTTGCCCTTATTTTTCTTTGCTTGATAAAAAGATTCATAGTGCTCGCTCACCGAATCTTAAAGTATATTAATGCTTTCATGTAAAAAATTGCCATCCCGTCGGTATTTCATCCCTGGTTACTTATCTTCACTACCCTAAAACGAAACGCATGAGAACCTCAAGATGGCTGTTGCTATTGCTAGCATCTGCCGCAATAACTTCTGTTCAGGCACAAAAAAAGCAGTTCAGTAATGATGACTTACTGGCAAACAAATTACCTAAGAATTTTTATAACACATTACCCTCAGTAGTAAAATGGATAGATGATGAGCATGTGATCCTTAACCAGAAGACCCACCCGGATTCTTTGGCCAAAAATTATATCCTCGATATCAAAACCGGCATATTTACCGAAACAAAAGAGGGGGGCAATACAGCCGGCGGGCTTGGCGGAGGCCGTGGTGCAGGTGGAAGAGGTGTATCGGGTGCCGGTGTTGAAACGATCTTCGGCAAATCAATAACGGTTCGTGATAACGACCTGTATTATCGTGACAACGGCGTTGAAAAACGTTTGACTAATAATAAGGATGAAGAAAAAAATCCAACTTTCTCTCCTGATAGCAATTATGTTGGCTATACAAGAAATAATAATCTTTATTCCTATAATCTAATAACCAATAAAGAAACGCAGTTAACCACGGATGGTTCGGCTACTACTTTAAATGGTTATGCCAGCTGGGTTTATTTTGAAGAAATCTTTGGCCGATCTACCCGCTACCGCGCCTTCTGGTGGAGCCCGGACAGCAAACAAATTGCTTTTATGCATTTTGATGAAAGCATGATACCCATGTTCCCTATTTATGTGAGTGAAGGACAACACGGTTATATCGAACAAACGCGTTATCCTTTACCCGGTGACAAAAACCCCGAAGTAAAGATTGGTTTGATTAATTCGGATGGTGGTTCGACTACCTGGGCAGATTTTAATGAAAAAGACGACCAGTATTTTGGCTGGCCCACCTGGCATCCATTGACACAGCAGTTACTGGTGTACTGGATGAACCGCGACCAGCATACATTAAAGATCTATGAGGTAAACAGGACCAACGGAAACAAGAAAGAATGGTATGTTGAAAATCAAAAAACTTGGATCGACCTGGAAGATCGTGTGGGCGGACGTTTGAATTTTTTAACGGGGGGCAAAGGTGTTATCATTCAAAGTGATAAAACCGGATGGAATCATTTGTATATGTACAATATGGATTGTAGTTTTAAAAACGCGGTCACTACGGGAAAATTTACTGTTACCAATATTCGTTTTATTGATGAAAAAAGTGAGACCGTATATTTTATAGGACGCAGTCGTGAGAATACAGCAAGAATGGATTTATACAGTGTGAAGTTCAATGGTTCAGCATTAACCCGTTTAACTTTTGGGGATTACAACCACGCACAAACCAATCTTTCACCCAATGCGAAATATTTTATCACCTCTTACAGTAATGCAACCACACCAACCCGAATGAGTTTGGTAGATAACAAAGGGAAGATTGTGAAAGAACTGGGTGATATGAAATCACCTGAGATCGACAATTATGATCTTGCCAAAACTGAACTGATCCGTATTAAAAGTGAAGATGGTTTATACGATTTACCAGCTATGGTAACCTGGCCGGCACATATGGATCCTGCTAAAAAATACCCGATGCTTATCAGTATCTACGGTGGCCCCAATGCCGGAACGGTAATGGATGGCTGGTCATGGAATGCCAACCGCCAGTTCTATGCCAATGAAGGCCTGATACAGGTAGCATTCGATCACCGCGCCAGCGGGCATTTTGGGAAAGAAGGGGTAAATTATATGTACCATAATTTAGGTTTCTGGGAAATGGCTGATTATAAAACCATGGCAAAATGGTTTATTGCCAACGGACAGGCAGATCCTTCTAAGATCTGTATTACCGGTTTTAGCTATGGCGGGTATATGAGTGCTTATGCATTAACCTATGGTGCAGATGTATTCACTCATGGTATGGCCGGTGGAACGGTTGCTGATTGGAGTTTGTATGATACGCATTATACAGAAAGATATATGGGTACGCCACAAAACAATCCTGACGGTTACAAGAACAGTAGTGTGTTAAGTTATATTGATCAATACAAAGGCATGCTCCAGATTGTTCATGGAACCAGTGATGATAATGTGCATATGCAGAATAGCATTCAGTTGATCAGCGCCCTGGAAGATAAGGGCAAGGATTTTGAATTGATGCTTTATCCGGGCGGCCGCCATGGATGGGGTAACTTGCCTGCGAAGAATAACCATTTCACTAATCTGAAAACGAAGTTCATTTATAAGTACCTATTGGAGAAACCAGTACCCAAAGGCTTATTAAAGTAAATATAAAATGAAAGGGTTTTACCCAAGGGTTTAAAGATTAAAAACCAGCTAAGATCATAGGTACGTATCGTACAGTCATTTTACCAATGGTGCCGATTCGGAACCGGATGGTTATGTAGGAATAAATGTTAAAGACCTAATTAATAATGTAATGTGATTGTGAACCGGGTAGGACGATTAAAGAGGTACTGAAACAGTTGAAATGAAATAACGTATTCGGAAAATATATCTGAAAGCCGCTGTAACAATTCAGCGGCTTTTTAGTTATAGAGGTAAACCCTATACGATGCGATGGCTACCCTCTCTTTTATTTTCCCTGTCAATGATACCGGTATTTGCTCAGGATGAAAAACCAGTTGCTTCAGTTACTGAGTTTACCCCGTCCCTGGGTTTTTTAAAAGGGACTCTTACTTACCTGGATTATTCTTCCGGCAAACCTTTTACAATGCCTGTGAATGCAAGGATACGTGTTACTACAGGAAAGCTGAACGGAATCATACTGGCATTGGATTATCCGCAAGAGCCAAAAGCCAACGGCAATGACACGTTAGTTATCAGTAAGGAGGGTACTCTATTGAATGGCGCAAAACTTGTTTCTAAAAGAAAGTTGGCTGATGGTTCGCTGGAGCTCATAGCAGATAAAGAGGGAAGGGACGGGAATGATAATAAAAAAGCACTGTTGCGGCATATCTATACAATCAGTAAAACAAAATTCAATAACAGAAAAGAGGTAAAATTCGAAGGTACGGATGTATGGATATTACGTAATGAGTATTTGTTAGGCAGATAATATCCCGAGAAAATAGTATGGCTCTGCAGTGATTCTTTTTACCGCAGAGCCATAGGGATTTATGTACTAAACCTAGAAATTATTTTTTGATCGTCTTCAACATCTCTTCCACAGCTCTTTCCAATTGTGCATCTTTTCCAAAGAGTACATCGTTATAAAGATTATCTACATCAATATCGGGCCATACCTGCAAGTTTTCTGTTGGCCTGTTCTCTTTACCAATCGTTGCAATCATAGGTATACCAAATACAATCGTTGGATCGATCTGGGTTTCCCACCAAACGGCTGTTCCGGTTCCCGGTACAGGCTTACCGATCAACTTACCAATGCCAATTTGTTTATAGGCATATGGGAAGATGAACGCA
>CAZFKE010000001.1:177973-270090 GCA_964519475.1 uncultured Sediminibacterium sp. | reverse complement strand
GTTTGGTCCATTTATTTTGTGGCTCACCGCCTTTGGCTGTATAACCATATGGTGCAAAGCTGAGGTAAGATTTTCCGTTAAGGAAAGTAACCAGGTCGTCATGCAGCCATCCACCACCATTAAAACGGGAATCAACAATCAGCGCTTCTTTGTCTGCATTTTTACCCATTACATTTTCATACATCTCTCGGAAACTGCCGTCGTTCATGGCTTGTACATGAACGTACCCTATTTTGCCACCACTTAACTTATCAACCATATTGGCCATGGTAGTGGTCCATCGTTTATAGAGCAATGCATTTTCCTGCACGGCAGTGATCGGTTTTACGGTCTCTTCAAAACGCTCTTTGGTTTCGGGATTGTAAACACTCAATAATACATTTTTACCTGATTTACGGTTAAGTAATGGGGCCCAGTCAGCCTTAGCAGTGATAGCCTCACCATCAATTTTTTCAATAACGCTGCTTGCTTTCATTTTGCTTTTCGCATTGTCAATCGGGCCGCCTGCTATTACTTCGGTAACTTTTAATCCATCACTTAATGCCGCTTCATCATAAAACAACCCCAGTGATGCGGTAATATCTCCATTTGGGTTTTGTGGCGAGTACCTGCCACCTGTATGCGATGCATTTAATTCACCTAATAATTCACTCAACAATTCCTGGAAGTCATAATTATTATTGATGTGTGGGAGGAATCGCTCATAATTCTTTTGTAATCCTTCCCAGTTAACACCATGCAGTTTAGGGTCATAGAATTTCTTTTTAACCTGTCTCCAGGCATGTTCCATCATATATTCTCTTTCACCGGCAGTGTTCAAGACCATTTCGCTGTTAATACTAATGGGACTTATTTTACCCGCATCTGCATCAACCTTCAATAATTTTCCGTCGGCTAATACAAAGAGGCTCTTACCATCTTTACTCATTTCCAGGCTTCCATTGCCGGCACCTAATTTGGCAAGCGATTTTAATTCGCGGGTTCTTGTATCAATCACCCACAAATCATTGCTTTGCTCGTAACGCGCCATATAAAAGAGTTTACTGCCATCTGGTGCGATAGCGTAAGCACTAATACTTGCCGATCCATTGGTAAGCCTGATCTTCCGGTTTTCAAGATCTGTAAGGTCCGGATTCCATATTTCTTTTTTCTTACTGGTATCTTTTTTCTCTTTGTCTTCTTTTTCTTTAATCAGTGCATATTCATCTTTATTCAATCGAAAACGATCATATGCTTCTTTATCAAAGAACAGCGCATAAATATCCACATCCCTTGCACCCTGGTAAGCCAATGGGCCTTTACCTTCTTTACCCGAAGTCCACAATATGGCTTTGCCACCCAAAGCCCATTCGATATTGCCTTCACCAAAACCACTTTGGGTAAGATCGATGCCTCTGCTATCGGTTCCATCCGCTTTGTACACAACTACTTCACTGGCGCCATATCTTCCTTTATTGCTGCGGGCTGCAATCCATTTGCCATCCGGGCTCCATGTGTATTCCTGATCACCATCACGATAAGAAAAATTTTGACCGGCGGGTATGATCACGCGGGATGCCTTTTTCTCGATATTATATACTTTTAAAATATTTCTTTCTTCCAGATAAGCAATCTCTTTACCATCAGGGGAAAGCATGGGCTGGAATTCTTCTTTCTCAGTTGCAATTACGGGCTCTTCCGTTAATACAGTGGATGCATAAAAATAAGGCTCTTCCTTTCGGCTGATGCTGGTCTTCATAATATCCCAGCTATCACCCCGCTCTGCAGAATAATACAGACTTCTTCCATCAGAACCAAAAGCTACCATACGTTCCTGTTGGGGTGTATTGGTAATGCGTTTGGTGATACCTCCTTCTACTGAAGTCACAAATACTTCACCCCGAAAAATAAAAGCAACTTCTTTGCCATTGGGTGATAATGACATTTCCGTAGCTCCGCTATTGATAGGAACAATCTTTTCCGCATTACTTCTGATATCAGCAGTAATATTTACGGAAACTTTTTTTGGTTGCATGCCCTCTTTCAGGGTATAGATCTCTCCATTCCAGGTAAAGCAAAGGGTGTTATCTTTTGCCCGGCTTACATGCCGTACCGGATTTTCTTTGAATTCTGTCAAAGGTTTCTCTTCTGTTCCGTTCAATGATTTTTTAAAGATGTTCTGGTTACCTTTTTTCTCACTCAGGTAATACACAGACTGATCATCTGCAGAAAAAACAGGTTCCCTGTCTTCTCCTTCAAACGTGCTGATCTTTTTATAAGTTTTGGAAGGTATGTCGTAGATCCAGATATCACGGGTTACAGAAGAAGTATGGTGCTTACGCCATGGATCTTCAGTTCCTTTTCTGTCCTGAAAAACCAATTGTGTTGTCTTGCTGTTATAGTGTACATTTTCCATACCTGCGCTTAACAGCATCGTATTTCTTCCGCCCGAAACCGGTACACTATATAATTTTGAAAACAGTCTCGCTGCGGGGAAACGAACAGAAGTATTTACATCATTTCGGTTGCTGCCAAACATCACAAATTGATCATCCATAGAAAAATCCCATGGATAATCATTGGCAGAATGGTAAGTAAGTCTTGTAGGCTCACCACCGGATGCAGGCATTACAAACACGTCAAAATTGCCATAACGGTCCGAGGCAAAGGCAATGGATTTCCCATCATGGCTCCATACCGGCATATAGTCGTGTGCTTCATGCATGGTAAGGGCAATGGCCGTACCACCAGCAGAAGGTACTTTATAAAGATCGCCTTTATAACTGAACACGATGGTTTGTCCGTCGGGCGAAATCGCCGGGTAACGCATCCATAAAGGAGTGGTTTGTGCAAAGCCTGTTATTGCCAGGCAAAAAGCTAGAACAGGCAGAATGATTTTCTTCATTGTCTATAGTTTAGTTTTGAGAGACAATTCTAAAATACAAATAGTAGCGGATGCACAAAACAAATCTTGATAAGTGGCTGGACAGTATAGATATTGCGACAGTAGTTCCTTATCATCCTGTAAGCGATAAACTGTTGCTGCTTGATTTTACCGAAGCCAACCAGGCCCTCACTGCAGAAATTGTGGAAGATATTGACTTGTTCTCGGCCTATGTATCTAAACAATTAACGGATGCGGCCGCTACATATGGAATTGGCGGATACAACGAACATCGCAATGTATATAGCAGAAGCAAAGTGTTTGATGCACAGGATCCGGGTGAGGAACCCCGACGTTTACACCTGGGTATTGATATCTGGGGTGAAGCAGGAACCCCCGTTTTGGCTCCTGTAGACGGTAGGATACACAGTTTTGCTTTTAATGATCAATATGGTGATTATGGGGCCACGATTATTCTGTATCATGAATGGAATGATGTTTCATTTCATAGTTTATATGGGCATTTATCGCTGAAGGATCTGGATGGATTAACCGAAGGAAAGAAAATAAAAGCGGGTGAACTGATCGCGCATTTCGGTGAACCCAAAGAGAATGGCCATTGGCCGCCACACCTACATTTTCAACTGATCATGGATATGGAAGGAAAGCGCGGAGATTATCTCGGTGTTTGTAAATTCAGTGAAAGAGAAAAGTATTTGGAAAATTGCCCTGATCCGGATATGATCCTGGGAATGATGAAAGATGTATCAACTATCTGATAGCGCTTTTGCTATTTCAGTCCATTCATCTTTTAGTGATAATGAGGATGGTTGTTTGCCCGCTCTCCTGTACCAATAACCAGCATTCCCAATATCTCCTTCTTTGCGGTGAAGATAGGCATGCACCCATGCGGAGGTTTTGTCTTCCAGATCATTAATCAGATCATGTGCGCTGTGCCAATCACCTTTGGCATCATACCAAAGTGACTTTAGTGGGATGGATAAGGTAGCCGGTGGTTCGGCTTGTAAAACGCTTTCGATAAATAAGCTGAAGTTCATAGAAGCAAAATAGAAAAATAGGGAATAGGAAATAAGGAATAATACATGCTGAAGTGTTAAGAATGATCAATGCCTTGGTTTCTTTAAGAAACGCTTCTTCTCTTTTGGCCCTCGTTTATTGAAATCAACCATTTTCTGAATGAAGATTCAATAAAAGAAGAACGAAGAAAAAAATAGACTGAGCCATTACTGCAGAATGTATTATTCCTTATTCTATATTTATTTCTACCAGGGCAGTTCATTTCCCAGGTGAATATACTTCCCGGTTGGGCCATCTGCATTTAATAAAGCCAATGCTACCGAAGTTTTGGCCCCGTCTGCAATCTCCATTGGTGCCGCATCGGTTCCCATATCTGTTTTTACCCAACCCGGGTGTGCAGAATTTACTTTGATCTTCGTGTCTGCCAATGCAGCTGCAAGATGGATTGTATATGCATTCAGTGCGGTTTTAGAGGTATCGTACGCAAACAGTTTGGAAGAATAGATAGGAGAGCTTGCATCTGCATGCAATGTCAGTGAACCTAAAATACTGCTCAGGTTTACAATACGGCCGGCTTCGCTCTTTTTAATTAATGGTAATAAAGCATTGGTCAGTTTTACTACGTTGAAGAAGTTGGTATCAAGCGTTTGGCGTAAAACAGTTTCGCTGATATTTTCCGTGTTGTTGGTTCCCCAGTTATCACTTTCAACCTGTATACCCGCATTGTTAACCAGGATATCCAGCTTACCGTATTTGGATTGGATATAATCAACAGCCGCTTTGATATCTGCATCATTATCTATATCCAGTTTCAGGAACTCGATATCAATGCCTTCTTTTTTCAATACTTCTACCGCGTAATTTCCTTTTTCTTTGTTACGTGCGGCAGCAATAATGGTAACGCCTTCATTACCCAGTTGACGGGCAGTTTCAAAACCGATTCCTTTATTGGCCCCGGTGATTAGTGCAATTTTCTTTGACATTTTCTTTGTTTTATAGTGGTTTATTAAATTTTATACGTTGTAGATCGAAGCAAATGTTTGGGCGAAGGTTTCCAGTTTTACGTTTCCGGAAACCGCCGGACGGTTTTTAAAATAATCTTCAAACATTTTGCCTGTCTGAATTGCATGATTCATCTCTGCATAGTTCTTAGCGATCTCTTCCGGTAAACCTGCCTGTATCATTCCAGCCAAAGCCTGTTCATCTGTAAAGGCAACCCATTTCAGATCCGGTTTGCCAATTGCTTTACCCAATACGGAGGCAATCTTATCTGTGGATACTTCATCACTCGCCAGGTAACGAACACTATGGCCAGTAAAAGAAAGTTGTAACAATTCTTCTGCCGCAACAGCCGCAATATCAGCCGGTGCCACAATTGGGAACCTTCCTTCAGCCACAGAAAAATTAGCCCCGATAATGCCCATGCCTTTGATCATGCCTATATTAGCCAGCAGGTTGTTGTAGAAATAAGGTGGACGAAGATGTTTGATATTCACGTCATGCAAAGTATTCAATGCTTTTTCCACACGGTACAAACCACTTACCGGGCCAACACCTTCCGGCAAATGCGCGCCGATGCTGCTAAGGTTTACTACATATTTTACGCCGGCAGCTTTAATAGCAGCCGCGTAGTTTTCTCCGATCTGTCCTATGTATGCTTTCCAGTCTGTTACAACATGCACAGGAGGAACCATGGTATATACTGCATCGGCTCCAGTAAAGCTTGCAGTTAAAAATGCCAGGTCTTCCACTGAACCAATCGCTGCTTTAGCGCCGGCATCTGTTAATGTTTTGAGATTTGCTTCATTGCGTCCGATAACCGTTACGCTGTGGCCGGCTTTTACTAATTGTAAAGCCAAGGGCTTCGAAATATTTCCGGCTCCGCCGGTAATTATGTATTTCATGATGTATTGTTTAAGATATTAATATTTGTATATACAAATGGATAACAAAAAAAATTATACTTCTAATTTATCAGCCATCACATTCATATGTCTGATAAAGGTTTTACTCTCTTCCTTACCCAGGATCTTTACACATTTTTCATAGAATTCATCCACGCAATGCTTTAATTGCGGCTTCATGTCCTTACCTTTCTGGGAAGGGTATACATTGGTTAATTTACCTTCAGCCGCACGTATCACCAGTTTTCTTTCTTCGAGCTTTTCTATCAAACGGGTAATAGTGCTGGGCGTTAACTGCAATTGTTCGGCTATTTGCCCGGCCTGCATACCCGGCTCTTCCAATACCAGTAAAAGCAGGTAAGCATGGCTGGGCGACAAATCAAGTTTCTTCCAGCTTTCCGTAGCCAGTTTCTCAATTTTACGGGCCAGGGCATTTGCGGTAAAATAGAGACAGTTACAATATTTGCTTTCGGATGTTTTCATTGACAGAACAAAGATAAATACATTTCATTTGTATGTACAAATATTTTTGAAAATTATTTTCAGGACAAAAAAATAGCTGTTGACGGATCTTTTTAACTCTTCGTAACCAAACTAGGCTTTTGTGTGCCATATTTCTCACCAGGGGCAGGGTTAAGAAATGGATGGATAGTATTTTGTAGTTTTGACCAGTATGCCAAATACAAACCTGAACAGCGAGCCTTCTAACTTAACCCCTGCAGACAAGGAGTTTGAGAATACCATACGCCCAAAAGAAATAGACGATTTTTCCGGTCAGCCTCAACTGATCGAGAACCTGGGGATTTTTATTAAAGCAGCCAGGCTGAGAGGAGAGGCCCTGGATCATATTTTATTCCACGGCCCCCCGGGTTTGGGAAAGACTACTTTAAGCCGGATTGTTGCAAATGAACTGGGTGTAAACATCAAAGAAACTTCAGGGCCGGTAATTGAAAAACCCGGCGACCTGGCAGGACTGCTTACCAATCTTCAGCCCAATGATGTTTTGTTTATTGATGAGATCCATCGCTTAAGCACGGTTGTGGAAGAATATCTCTACGCGGCTATGGAAGATTTCCGGATTGATATTATGATTGACACAGGCCCCAATGCGCGAAGTATACAGATCAACCTCAATCCATTTACATTGGTGGGTGCTACAACAAGAAGTGGTTTATTAACAGCTCCTTTATTATCCCGTTTTGGCATCAAATCAAGATTGGAATATTATCATGCTGACGTATTAAAAAAGATCATCGAAAGAAGCTCGGCTATTTTACAAACGGCTATTACTTCTGAAGCTTCTTATGAAATAGCCAGAAGAAGCCGCGGTACCCCACGTATTGCCAATAGCCTGCTAAGAAGGGTGCGTGATTTTGCACAGGTATTGAATGATGGCAAGATCGATATCGGTATAACCCAACATTCTTTAAAAGCATTGAACGTAGATGCACATGGTTTGGATGAAATGGATAACCGTATCCTTATATCCATTATTGATAAATTCAAAGGTGGTCCTGTAGGACTTACCACCATTGCCACCGCTGTGGGCGAAGAAGCCGGAACGATTGAAGAAGTGTATGAACCTTTTTTGATACAGGAAGGTTTTTTGCAGCGGACACCCCGGGGTAGGGAAGTAACTGCGAAAGCGTATACCCATCTGGGCAGAACCCCTGCTCCCGGGAACCAATCTAATCTTTTCAGCTAAAAAGTGTGACCACAGATTACACAGGTTAACTCAAAAGTCAACATGTATTAACCTGTGACAAAAAAATACCCCGCATGCTGCGAGGTATATCATTTTATAATCTATCCAGCTACGGAGCAACCAGGCGGAATCCGTTTCCATGAATATTTACGATCTCAATATTTGTATCATCTTTCAGGTACTTACGCAGTTTG
This sequence comes from uncultured Sediminibacterium sp., assembly GCA_964519475.1. Taxonomy (GTDB): domain Bacteria; phylum Bacteroidota; class Bacteroidia; order Chitinophagales; family Chitinophagaceae; genus Sediminibacterium. Next base: position 262,386 of record CAZFKE010000001.1, on the reverse strand, counting down.
GCGATGTACACGTCCATGCTGCGTCCATTGAAATAGGTATCGCTTCCCCATATTTTCTTTAAAGCCCTTTCGCGGGGTAGCAGGTCATTTTTATGTTCTGCCAGCATTTTCAATAACTCGTTTTCTTTGGGAGAAAGGGTTTGGGTAAGGTCATCATGCTTCAACTCACGCAGTTTCGGGTTAAAGTGGTAACGGCCCAGGTCAAATTCAATATTATCACTGATGCGGTTCTCTTCTTCATTGCGTTTGAGAATGGCTTTAATCTTCAGCAGTAATACCTCGCTGTCGAATGGTTTGGTAATATAATCATCAGCCCCCAGTTTATATCCCTGGATAATATCATCCTTCATGGTTTTGGCACTCAGGAAGAACAGGGGTATATCCGGATCTACATCGCGGATTTCTTCCGCCAGCGTAAAACCATCCATATTGGGCATCATCACGTCCAGTAAACAGATATCAAATTTTTCACGCTGAAAAGCGGCTAGGCCAAGGCGCCCATCTCTTTCCAGGGTTACATCGTATTCGTTTAGCTCTAAATAATTTTTTAGTACCATTCCGAGATTGGTGTCATCTTCGCAAAGGAGTATTTTACTTTTTTTGTCTTCCATATGTTGATTATTTAACGTGAAATAAAGATAAAACAAAGCCAATTCGCAGCTACCCACCGAAATCTTTTGTTAAAACGGATGATCCAGGCTGATGTAACGGTGAAAGTTAATTATTTCTGAAGCGAATTCATAATAATCCTTTGCATATTGTTACAGAAAAACAGTGTATTGTTACACATCTTACAGAATCGTTTATTTTTGTTATCCTAATCATCTTCTTATGTTACTGACATCTGACAATAAACTCAAAAAATTAATTGTGATCGGCGACAGGGTTTTGATCCGCCCATCCAAGCCCGATGAACAAACGGCCAGTGGTTTATACCTGCCACCGGGCGTGCAGGAAAAAGAAAAAGTGCAGCAGGGGTATATTATTAAAACCGGCCCGGGTTATGCCATCCCTATGCCGGTTGATGATGAGCCCTGGAAATCGGATGATGAGAATGTAAAGTATGTACCGCTGCAGGCGCGTGAAGGCGACCTGGCTATCTTCCTTGTTAGCGGCGCTACAGAAGTGATGTATGAGAAGGAAAAATATTTTATTGTTCCACAAGGTGCAATCTTATTGTTGGAAAGAGAAGAAGATCTATAATCCTTGCGGCCATAGTTGATTCGCTGCGTTTCGATGAGCTTTCAACCGCAGAGAAGCGGCACAAGGGGGAGTATTTGAAATGGATATTCAGAAAATTTTTTGGATCAATCCCTGTTCATCAATCACTAACACCTGTTCTGCCTGCAAAAAATCGAGTACGGTCCATATTTTTTCTTTGCTGACATTTTTGAGCGATAGCAGTAATTGTTCAACTGTTATTTTCTCTAAAGATAGTTCCATGATCCGTTTTTCGATCTCACTGAATTCTGCTGCTGAAAGTGATTTTCTTTTTTTGACCAGGCAACAATCGCAAACACCGCAATCTTTGATGGCTGCATCGCCAAAATAATTCGCCATATATCGGCTGCGGCATTCATCGGTTAAGTTGATATAGCGGATCATATTCTCTACCCGTTCCGCATATTGTTTTTTCCGCAGCAGGTATTGATCCTGGTTAATCTGCAGGTATTGGGCCGAAGCGCGGTTTACTAAAAAATGTATTTGAGGCGTATCTTTTTGTGGCATGTATTCGATGATGCCGAATGAACGCAACTGCTGCAATTGATCCTGCACGGTTTCAACAGGAAGGCGGCTAAGCCAGGCCAGCTGCTTTTCATGAATGGAAACGCGGTTATCAAAGATTCCCTGATAAGCCCGCAACAGACATTTGATCAGGGGTTCCAGTTGTGTATGGCTTCTTTCAAATTCAACCAGGGTTTCTTTATCTGTCGTAAACTGGATCTGTGTTGGCAGAAAAATATTTTCCGAGAAAGTGATATGTCCTTCCAGTTCTAACACTTTTAGCGTATTCACTACTAATAAGCTATCCAGTTTAAAATTCTTTACAAAGGTTAGCAGGTCAAAATCATAATACAATCCTTCACCGTTACCTACGGGTATCTGTAAATAATCTGCCAGTGATTGATAGATCCGTTTAATCTCGGGTATCGGGGGGAAACGCCTGTCAGGCAAATTTCTTAACGCGTTACTATTTTCTTTCTGGTAAACCAAAACTGCATAGGATTTTTTTCCATCTCTTCCGGCACGGCCGGCTTCCTGGTAATAGTTTTCGAGGCAATCCGGTATGTCAAAATGGATCACAGTTCTTACATCCGGTTTATCAATACCCATTCCAAATGCATTGGTGCAAACCATTACCCGTATCTCGTTATTGATCCATGCCTGTTGTTTTGCATCACGGTCTTTCTGCTGTAAACCTGCGTGGTAAAAATCTGCCGGTATATTTTGAAGCGATAATAAATGTGCAAGCTCTTTTGTTTGTTTTCTGCTGCTGCAATACACAATACTGCTTCCGGTTACACGCTTTACAATATCTATTGCCTTATTCACCTTGCTGTCTACGCAAAAGCAGCTATAGGATACATTTGGCCGTTCAAAAGATTGGCGGAAAATATTGCCATTGTCAAAAAGAAGTTTCTCGGTAATATCTTTTTGAACAATAGGTGTTGCAGATGCAGTTAAAGCAATAATAGGAATACCCGGTAACTCTTCCCGTAAATGAGCAATCCTTAGATAGGGCGGACGGAAATCATAACCCCATTGCGATACACAATGCGCTTCATCTACCACGATCAAACTTATATTCAATGCGGGTAGATATTCTTTGAATAGGTTTGTTTCCAGCCTTTCCGGTGAGAGATAGAGAAATGTATAATCACCATGTGTAGCTTGCTGAAGAATGGTTTTTACTTCATAAAAATTCAATCCGCTATGTAAGGCTACGGATGGGATTTCTTTCTGGTTAAGGCTGTCTACCTGGTCGCGCATTAAAGCAATCAGCGGACTGATCACCAAACACACACCTTCTTTTAATAAAGCAGGAACCTGGAAGCAAATGGATTTACCGCCACCGGTGGGCAATAGGGCCAGCGTATCTTTACCCTCCAATACCGATTGAATGATCTCTTCCTGCATAGGGCGGAATTGATCGTGTTTCCAGTAGTGGCGTAAGATGGCTAAAGGGGTAGTCATATTTTTTCACGCAAAGACGCAAATTTTTTCTTTGCGTCTTTGCGTGAAATTAAGCTGTAATGCTGATTTTAAAGCAGGTAAAAATACCTAAGCGATCAAATTACTTTTTTGAAGTTTAATCTGACTGAATTGATAGCCAACACGACATCACTTAACCCCATTGCCAAAGCGCTAAAGGTTGGACTTAGAAAACCTAAAGCTGCGATAGGGATGGCTACTATATTGTAAGCAAAAGCCCAGAATAAATTCTCTTTTATGGTTTGGTAAGTATGTTTTCCCAATCCAAGAGATAAAGGGAGATTTTTTAATCCATGGTTCATCAACACTACCTGTGCACTTTGCATAGCAATATGCGATGCGTCACTTAAAGAGATACCTACCGTAGCTTTTGCCAGGGCGGGTGCATCATTAATACCATCACCTACCATGGCTGTGGGCGCCAGTAAATTATAAGCTGCGATCTTTTCCAATTTTTGTTCGGGTGTTTGCTCGGCCAGCACTTCGTCAATACCCAGCTCTTTGGCTACCTGTTCGCATTTCTCTTTTCTGTCGCCGCTTAATAAAATGGTTTTAATGCCCTTTCGCTTCAGGAGTTGAACCACTTCCCTGGCTTCGGGTCTGATCTCATCCACTACATCAATAGTTCCTAACAGACTATTGTTCCTGATGAGATACATATTATGCGTATGATCTTTGGTAAATGATTCAGCCACTTTATAAGAGCCTGCCAAGTATTCATTACCTTCTTTATCTGTAGCTTTCATTCCAAGGCCTTTCATCTCTTCTATCTTTGCCCAACGGATATCATCTTTTATTTTCCATTCTTTCACGATCGCTTTGGCGACAGGGTGATTGGAATATTTTTCAAGAGAGAAGGCAATGCGCTTGAACTCTTCGTCAGTGATGAGAAGTGAGTCGTGAGTAGTAGCCGTTTCAGTTCCTGTTTCCGGGTTCAGGTTTGAGGATTCACGATGCAGCCTACTCAGCTGGAAACCTGCAATTTCAAATTGCCCCGTTGTTAATGTACCCGTTTTATCAAATACCACTTGCGTAATACTTTTAAAAATTTCCAGACTCTTGGCATTTTTAAATAACACACCATTTCTGGCTGCACGCCCCAGGCCAACCGCAATAGCGGCGGGGGTGGCCAGTCCCATGGCACAAGGACAGGAGATTACCAGTACAGCAATCGCTCTCAATAAACTATTACTGAATGCCTGATGTCCAAAAAAATAATTGATAAGAAAAGTAACTACGGCAATACTGATCACCGCAGGAACAAAAATGGCGCTGATCTTATCTGCCAGTTGTTGAATGGGTGGCTTTTCGGTTTGCGCTGCTTTTACCATTTTCAGGATATTAGCCAACACCGTTTCTTCGCCAACCGCTGTTACCATGGCTTTTACGGTTCCTGATTCCAAAACACTTCCGCCAATAAGTTTATCAGTCATCTTTTTTTCAACCGGTGCACTTTCTCCGCTGATGATAGCCTCATTTACACTTGCATCTCCCCAAAGTATCTTACAATCCATCGGAACCGGCTCACCGCTTTTGATGAGCAATAAGTCGCCTACTTTTAAATGTGTGCTTTCTACAGGGAATACATGTTCCTGGTGCTGGTCATCATAGGCGATCATATTCGCCATTCCTTTCTGGCTGACGGCTAATTTTTGTAAGGCTGCCTGTGTGGTCTCAACCGATTTGTCTTCCATCCAGTTACCCAGGAACACCAGTGTGATAATAGTAGCTGCTGTTTCATAAAACAGGTATTGCTGTGCTTCGCCGATAAGCGTGCCGTATAAACTATATCCAAAAGCAGCCACTGCACCTATCGCTATCAAGACATTCATATTAGGTATACCCTTGAAAATGCTTTTGACAGCGCTACGTCCAAAAAAATCCATACCCACGATAAATACCGGAATGGTTAATGCCAGTTGTACATAAGGATCCATTAAAAAATGAATATGAACGCCGGGTATCATATGCAGCATTAATGGCAACGTAAAAATGATACAGAAACGAAAACGCTGTAAATGATTTTTGAAAAAACGTTTATCTTTTTGGGTGTTAGAAGCTTCACCGGTTACAACATGGTAGCCCAATCCTTCAATGCCTTTGGCAAGTTCCTGTTTGGGTGTTTGTGCGGGCATTTCAAAACTAACGTCGCCACCCATAAAATTCACTTTTACTTCCTGCATACCCTTGCCCTGGAGGTATTTGTCTACCGTTAGCGCACAGTTGGTACAACTCATGCCTTCCACTTTCCAATTCACTTTTTCTATTGCGGGGGACTCATTCATGATGTAAAGATACGATAGCCCAAAAACAGGGATTGTCGAAATACGAATTATAAATACATCATGGTTTCAAATCCTTTCTGCCCGGGACTATATCTTTGCGGCATGGATGCAATTTTTACACTCTCCCAAATCCGCCAGGTGGCTACCGCCCTTTGGAAAGAAGGGGCGAAAAAAAAAGTATGGGCTTTTTACGCTTCAATGGGTACGGGAAAAACCACCTTAATCCATGCATTGTGTGAGGAATTGGGGGTTCAATCTGCAGTTAGCAGCCCCACATTTGCCATCATCAATGAGTACCAAAGCCCGGTAGCAGGTACGATCTATCATATGGACTGGTACCGCCTGAAAGACGACGACGAAGCCATTAATGCCGGCATTGAAGACAGTTTACAAAGCGGGAAGTTTTGCCTGGTAGAATGGCCGGAAAAGGCAGAAGGATTATTACCTGAGAATACATTTTACATACATATGGAGATATTGGATGAGAATACCAGGAGATTGTTTACCGGGAAAACTGCTGAGCCTGAAGTATAAAAACCATTTCGAAAATAACTTTAAACGCCAGACTACAAACTCCAAACTCTCTCTCATTCTCCACCAAATAAGTTAATTTTATATTTCAACCTTACCCTAGTCATGGCCACCAAACCTTCCATCAGCCCATCCTTTACCTACGAAACACTGGAAGAAACCCTTGATGTAAAACCGCAGGGCGCCAAATTGCATATTGGCATACCCAAAGAGATTGCTTTCCAGGAAAACCGGATTGCGCTAACGCCGGATGCGGTGGGTGTGCTGGTTGCGAATGGCAACCAGGTAATGGTAGAACATAAAGCAGGGGAAGGAAGTCATTTTTCTGATAAGGATTATGCCGAAGCAGGTGCACATATCACCTACGATCGTAAAGAGATCTTTACCTGTCCAATATTGGTTAAAAGTGCTCCGCCTGTGGAAGAGGATATGCCTTTGCTGCAACTCAATCAAACCATCATATCGCCCATACATCTTTCTGCATTGAAGAAAGAATATATTGAGAAAATGATGGAGAAAAGGATCACTGCCTTAAGTTTTGAGAATTTTAAAGATGATAGCGGAACGTATCCGATTGTGCGCAGTATGAGCGAGATCGCAGGAAGTGCGGTAATGCTGATTGCCGGACAGTACCTGAGCAGTTTTAATAAGGGTAAAGGTGTTTTACTTGGGGGTATCAGTGGTATACCGCCAACCAAAGTAGTAATTATTGGTGCAGGTATTGTAGGAGAATTTGCTACGCGGAATGCATTGGCACTGGGGGCATCGGTAAAAGTGTTTGATAGCAATGTGTATCGTTTAAAGCAATTGCAGAATAATCTTGGCCAGCGAATATGGACAAGTGTGCTGGAGCCCAAAATATTAGCCAAACAATTAAAGACCTGCGAAGTAGCAGTTGGTGCCTTAAGCAATGAATATGGCCGGGCGCCGGTGGTGGTTACAGAAGATATGGTAGCAGCCATGCGCCCCGGAAGTATCATTATTGATGTGGCAATTGACCGGGGTGGTTGTTTTGAGACGAGCGAATTAACTAGCTATGAACATCCTACTTTTCTGAAACATGAAGTGATTCATTATTGTGTGCCCAATATACCCAGCGGTTTTGCCCGTACTGCCAGCCAGGCCATTAGTAATGTATTGATGCCTTTAATACTGGAAGTGAGTGATGAAGGGGGTATTGAAGAAATGGTTTGGCATAAGTTCAATTTGCGTGAAGGTATCTACATGTTCAAAGGTGCGTTAACCGATTTTTATATCAGCCAACGTTTTGACCTGAAGTATACGGATTTGAATTTATTGATTGCCAGCAGGCGTTAGAATAGCCATATCTTTAGGATGTTCGAACCAAAAGGTATGGTATGTGGGTAAAGTATCTATATGTTTTTTTAGCATCAGTAGCTGTTGATATTGTTCCGTTCCCGCTACCTCCCGCATTTGTATTGATGGTCTTTTTACAAATCTATTTTAAACTGGATGTTTGGATAGTGATCTGCGTGGGTGTGGCCGGATCCATACTTGGGAGATATATACTTACGCTCTACATTCCTAAAGTGGCTAAAAAAATATTCAATCCTGCAAAGAACGAAGATGTTCGGTATCTCGGAAAAAAATTAAAAGAAAAAGGCTGGAAGAGCCAGTTGGCCATTCTTACTTACTCCCTGCTGCCCTTACCCACAACCCCTTTATTTATTGCGGGCGGAATGGCCGGTATGAAACCAAGGTTGATTATTCCTGCTTTTTTTATAGGTAAATTCATCAGCGATGCCATAGCGGTGTTAATGGGTAAATATGCTGCTGAAAACAGTGTTGGCTTGCTGGATGGGGTATTTTCCTGGAAATCATTGCTGGGATTGATTTTTGGCGTTACCCTGATATTCTTTCTGCTGTTTATCGACTGGCGTTCTTGGATACAGTCAAAAAAGTTCAGGCTGAATTATAAGATCTGGAAGTAATAATATTGTTTTCAGTATACGTGTTAATTCATGGACTCTATTTTACCATCTCGTACCCGTTCATAAAAACTATCTGCCAGCTTTTACCGGTGCCAGCATACCATTTTTATCTTCTACATGCAGAAAATTTGTATCCAATCCATCTAAAATAATTACGCTATGCAGCGATGAAAATTTTGTTGCATCCTGCTGCCATGACCAGACAAGTTTGCCTGCAGGCGTAAATTCAAGCAATTGAGTGCCACTGGTGCCAAAGTTTGGGCCATGGCCCTGCCAGTTGATCACCACATAATTTCCGTTGGCCAATACCTGGAACCCGGCAAAAAAATTAGGCCTTACTTCTGCCGGTCCGGTAATGGCTACAGCCAGGGACCCATCTGCATTAAAAACCTGCAGGTTGGCCGAATAGCCGCAGCTCGCAACGGTTTGTCCATTAGCCAAACGAAGCGCCTGCCATACATGTGGTTTATCTTTACCGGCAACTTTTACTTTCCATAAAATTTCTCCTGCCGTGTTGGCTTCCAGCACATAATCGTCTGCAGTGATTAGAAAATTACCAGTAGCGGTTTCACGAACCAATCTTGGATAACCCAATCCCGGAAAGGAATACAGCTGCTTAACAACAGCGTCGGGATCTATTTCTAATAAAATAATGCCTTCTTTTCCCTGCCAGTTCAACCCGGTTAATAGCGTATTTCCGTTGCGCAACCTGTGCGCAGTAAGAGTGCCGGGAAAAGTGGTCATTTCAAATACTTTTTTGCCGGTTTTTATTTCATATTCTTCATAACCATTGCCCGTACCCACCAGTACCCTGCCATTGCCCACCAATTGCATATCACGCCCGGTGGGTAAGGGTGTATACCAATTGTTGTTTGGGTTAGCTTCATCTATATATGCCAGCTGTGAAATGCCTTCATCGCGTAATAAAAAATGGCGTTTGGCGGATTGACCAAAAGCAGTGGCTACTATAAGCAGGTGAATCATTACGATGAAGTATTTTTTCATCTGGCAGATCGGTTATGTTTTTGAAGATAATATTTTAAGTGGCATGCCTGTAAAATAAAGTTGTTCTAATAGAAGACAAAAGCAGTCTCATTGGTATGGCCGTAACCTTATCCATGCGGTTACCTATATTTGAAACTGATGGGTAATGAAAAATATTTTATGCTTCCTTGTTCAAAAAGAATAATTCACTGATGGTATTATTTTTCTCAATGGTTGCCTGCTCTGCTATTTGTTTACAAAGTTCATTACATTCCTGTACTGCTTTTTCATGATCAATAGAACCATTTTTGATCAGTTGCTCAAGTTCCATTTGCCGGCGTAATATTTCAGAGGATAAAAATGAGTTGGCAATCGTTCGGGCCATCAGGAACTCCATTACATGTGCCATGTTCAAGGTATAGCCTTTGCCATCTTTTAGTAGTTGTTCAATATCGGGATCTTTCATGTTGAGAAGATTAAGTGCTTATATTTCCCTGTTTAGAAAAACCGGTTTATCAGCAAATGTATTTGCCAGTATACCTGTTTTGCTATTTTCTGAAAAGATAAATAAATTTCAGCAATAGGGTAGTAGGGAGTATTTATTTATAGTCGGTAATGGTCAACCGCTCGGCGCAGAAATCCATTTCATGTTCATCATTACTGCTAACAATAATGAGTTTGTATTTACAGTAGGTTTCTATCAACGAATGGTACAAGCCGTAACCGTTCTTGTCAAGATTGGTACAAGGCTCATCAAGCAAGAGAACAGGTATATCAGAAAAAATAGCTTGGGCCAGCTTTATCCTTTGTTTCATTCCGCTACTAAAGTAGCGTATCTGTTTGTCGGCAGCTTTTTCCAACCCGATGATGAAAAGGATCTCATCAATAGTTACCCAATCCATAAAGGATTTGAATTGCTGGTGAAAATGAAGAAATTCTTTGGCGGTCATTTCTTCGATCAGTTCTACATAAGGAGCCGCAATAGAAAGATACGTATAGAAATTTTCTGGCGGTATCGGCAATGATCCATTATCCATTGCGACTGGCTTCAACATTCCCTGTTCGGTATTCCATAATCGATAGTCAACCGCTCCTGCACTTAACTGGATACTGCCCGCAATACTCTGCAACAAAGTGCTCTTCCCACTCCCATTAGGACCGGTAATCGCATAAGACCTGCCCGTTTCAAATGTATAGGTAAGATGGCGGAAAATCCAGTCACGATTAAATCGTTTGCCTGCGTCTGATAATGCAACAGAACCGGCTTGTATACGCTTTGCATTAGAAGTCGTGTTATCCGGTTTTGTACTACTCATGATTTTTATTGAATATAAACTCATCTACGGGAGGCTGGGAGGTTAATCCTCTTCTGTAGCGCCCTTCACAAACCGCTTAATAATTCCTCTTCCACTTTCCCGGATAAACGTAACGATCTCATCTCTTTCATCAGTGGCCGGTAATTCCTCTTCAATAAATTCCAATGCCTGTGAGGTGTTGAAGCCTTTGTTATAAATGGTACGGTACACGTCGAGGATATGATTGATCTGTTGTAATGGGAAACCCCTGCGTTTCAGCCCCACGCTGTTTACGCCCCCATAACTCAAAGGGTTACGAACAGCTTTGATATAAGGAGGAACATCTTTACTTACCAAACTGCCACCTGCAATAAAGGTATGCTGCCCAATATTCACAAATTGGTGTACGGCGCTCACGCCCCCCACAACAGCCCAATCGCCCATCGTTACATGGCCAGCAACCTGTACGCTGTTACTCATGATACAGTTATTACCAATATTGCAATCGTGTGCAATATGACTGTAGGCCATAATAAGACAGTTATTACCCACTCTTGTTCTGCCACGATCTTCTGTTCCACGGTTGATGGTTACAAACTCGCGGATCGTTGTATTGTCGCCAATCTCTGCGGTGGTTTTTTCACCACTGAATTTCAGGTCCTGCGGAATCGCACCCAAAACAGCCCCGGGAAATACCCGGCAGTTTTTGCCAATACGGGTTCCATCCATAATGGTTACATTACTTCCTATCCAGGTGCCTTCACCTATCTGAACATCGCCGTGAATAACCGTGAACGGATCGATTTTCACGTTTGGCGCAATACGTGCGTTGGGATCGATATAGGTATAGGGATGCGTCATCGCTGTTATTTAGATTGATCTAATGTTTGTTTGATTACTCAAGACCCGCGTTTTACGATTTACGGCCTCTTCACTACCTGAGCAACCAGATCCGCTTCAGTGGCCACTTTGCCGCCTACATAAACGGTTCCTCGCATTTCACAGATACCACGGCGTATCGGTCCGGTGAATTCCATTTTCAGTACCATGGTATCGCCCGGCCTAACCATTTGCTTAAACTTACAATTATCGATTTTCAAAAAGTAAGTATCATAGGTTCCTTCAGGCATTGAGTTAATACAAAGAATACCACCGGTTTGTGCCAGCGCCTCAATTTGCAATACACCCGGCATAACGGGATTGCCCGGAAAATGCCCCGGGAAAAACCATTCATTAAACGTTACGTTCTTGATACCAATGATATGCGTATCGGTTAGTTCAATGATCTTATCTACTAACAGGAAGGGATGCCTGTGCGGCAATGTTTTTTCTATTTTCTCTAATGTAAAAACAGGTGGCATAGATGGATCATACACCGGTACATCTTTTACATGCCTGTTCTTTTTGATGTATTGTTTGATCTTTTTCGCAAACTCTACATTGGTGCTGTGGCCCGGTCTGTTGGCAATGATGCGGGCTTTGATGGGATAACCGATCAAAGCAAGATCACCAATTACATCCAATAATTTATGCCTGGCCGGTTCATTGGGGAAACGGAGTTCAAGGTTATTGAGGTAGCCTTCGCTTTTTACTTCTATCTTATCACGTTTGAACACTTTGGCCAAACGGCTCATCTCTGCATCGGTAACAGGCTTATCAACTACCACGATTGCATTATTGATATCGCCGCCTTTGATCAGGTCGTTATCCAGCAAAGCTTCCAGCTCATGTAAAAAACAGAAAGTACGGCAAGGGGCAATTTCAGATTTAAATTCCTTGATGGTCTTTAAGCCGGCATGCTGTGTGCCCAGAACGGGGCTGTTGAAATCGATCAGGGTAGTTATCTGGTAATCCATTGCGGGCAATGCCACCATTTCTACTCTTTTGCCGTCATCGTAATGGTAAATATTTTCATCTATGCTATACCAGGCTTTGGTAGCTTCCTGCTCTACCACACCGGTTTCTTCGATCAGCGTAATAAACGGGCTGGAACTACCATCCATAATAGGGATTTCCGGGCCATTCAATTCTATCAGTACATTATCTACGCCCATACCTACCAATGCTGCCAATACATGTTCCACCGTACTTACTTTGGCTTCGCCAACCTGTAAAGTAGTTCCGCGGCCGGTATCGGTTACCAGGTCGCAGTCGGCTTTGATGATGGGTTGCTGAGGAAGGTCAATTCGTTGAAACTGTATCCCAAAACCGGGGTTAGCGGGCCTAAGGGTCATATCCACCAAAACACCGGTATGTAAGCCGGTGCCGCTGATACTGATAGGACTGGTAAGGGTATGCTGTTTGTCCGGGTTAAAATTCGTATCCATTCTTTCAGTCAGTTTATGAGTGCCCAGCCTTCCGTGGTCTTGAAGAAGAGGTCCGATGACACTCAAAACCTGCCAATATTTCCTATCAGTCAGGTTTTGTTAGCGAAAATATATTCGGCAAAAATAAGATTTCAGGGCGGTTAAATGGGTTTTCTTAGGCATTTACCCTTTCGGCGAGGAGCTGTTCCACTAATTTTTCCAATTCTTTAACCCTTTTCTCCAGTTCGGGTAGGGTTCGCGTCATAGCCTGAACACGTAAGTAATTGGAAAAATCCATGGCAGGGGTTCCATTCCAGGAGCGGTTGGGTTCCCTGAGCGATTTGGTAATCCCGCTCTGCCCGGCAATTTTTGACCCGTCTGCAATACTGATATGGCCGGCTGTGCCCACCTGGCCACCTACCATTACATTCTTTCCTATTTTGGTACTGCCGCTGATACCCGTTTGGGCGGCCACAACGGTATTGATACCCACTTCCACATTGTGGGCAATCTGTATCAGGTTGTCCAGTTTTACACCTGTACGGATAATGGTTGAACCCATGGTTGCGCGGTCGATAGTGGTATTGGCACCGATCTCTACAAAATCTTCTATTACAACATTGCCAATCTGGGGTACTTTATGATAAGTACCGTCGGCCAGCGGGGCATAGCCAAAACCGTCACTTCCTACCACGGTGCCTGAATGGATGGTTACGTTCTTGCCAACCACACAATCATGATAGATTTTAACACCTGCATGCAAAATGCAGTTATCGCCGATGGTAGCATTGTGCCCAATCACCACACCCGGAAAGAGTTTTACATGATTCCCAATGGAAACTTTTTCTCCTATGTACACAAAAGCGGCCACAAATACATGTTCGCCCAAGCTGGCCGAAGGATCAATATAACTGGGTTGCTGAATACCTGTAAGCTGCTGGGTTTCCAATTGCTGGTATTTGGTAAGCAGGGTGGCAAATGCCGAGTAAGCATCGGGTACCCGGATAAGGGTAGCCGATACCGGCTGTTTTAATTCTAGGGAATCATTGATGATAACGACCGATGCTTTTGTGCTATATAAATACTCTTCGTATTTGGGATTGGCAAGGAAGGATAGCTGCCCCTCACTGGCTTCTTCAATTTTGCCGAAAGAGGCTACGGTTGCTTCCGTATTTCCTTCCAGCCTGCCACTGGTCATCAGGGCTATTTGGGTTGCTGTAAATTGCATAGCGAGGGGTTTGGTCCATAATTCTTAGCCGATGATCCATGAAAAAAGGTTTCGCCATGGACTATGGGCTATCGACTATCAAACTAAGTTAACAAACAAATGTAAAATTTTTTAACCGGCGAAGAAAGGTTTTGGTTGATTAATGCGTTGTCTATCCTTGATATATCTGTTACCGTACCATCTTTAAACAGGATATTGATACGTTCGTCCTTGGTCTGGTACATGGTATTGCTTGCTTCCCCGGTAAAACAGAGATAATGAATATCAGCGCGATCAATCCCAAACTGCTGCATGGCCTGTGCTTCTTTTTGTTTTACGAAGCCTGCTTCAAAAGGTTCTGCCTGAATCCTTGATTTGTACAATTGACGGTTAAGCAAACGGGTACAAAGCAGGGACAATATTTTATCAGGATGATGGCTCCATCTTTTTATGGCATGCATCATATCATGATCATCAAGCGAACAGAATTTTTCGATTGCGGTCGTATCCATCTTCCCGTTAAACTCGCCCAGAAAAAAATCAAGCGCTGAGAAAGTTTTTAAGGCTGCGTCTTCTTTTGCATAAATACTGCGCACCCGCTCTAGTATTTTTACCAGCATTTTTTCTGCAGCCAAAGCGGTCTTGTGCAGGTATACCTGCCAATACATCTGCCGTCTGGCTACCAGGAATTTTTCTACACTGTAAATGCCTTTTTCTTCCACCATCAATTGTCCCTGATGTACTACCAGCATTTTCAATATGCGGTCATAACCAATGACCCCTTCACTTACGCCGGAGAAAAAACTATCACGGCTCAGGTAATCCATTCTGTCTACATCCAGCTGTCCGCTGATGAGTTGCTGTAAAAAAGGTTTAGGGTATTGATCCGTGAATATCTGTATCGCAAGTGTAAGTTTACCATCCATCTCTTCATTCAGTAAATGCATGATCTGTAATGAGAGTTGTTCATGATGTGCACCGCTAACCAATGTGTGTTCCAGTGCATGCGAAAAAGGGCCGTGGCCAATATCATGTAATAGAATGGCAGCTTTTACGGCAGTCTCTTCTTCTTCGGTGATCTCCACACCCTTTGCCCTAAGCTCTGCCACCGCATTATGCATTAAATGATAAGCCCCCAATGAATGATGCAGCCTGGTATGCACGGCACCCGGGTATACCATCTGCGCCATAGCCATCTGCTGTATGCGGCGAAGGCGCTGGTAATAGGGGTGGGCAATAATGGCAAAGATCAGCGGATGGTTAATGGTAATAAAACCATATACGGGATCGTTAATGATCTTCCTTTTAATAGCTGTCATCCTGTTGTTGAATTGTTAAATCACTGATTTTCGCGGCCAGCAAAAATACAAATAAGAATCTCATTAGGCAGAATGAAATAGATTTACTTTGTGATTTTAACAACCCACCCGGTTTAAACCCAGTACTATCGCTGCCAACTTTACTTTCTGATTTTATTTTTATTCATTCTTTGTTGTTTGTATTTTGGGTTAAATCATCCGTAATCCAAACGCCAAACACACCCTCCAAACCAAACCAATGGCTGTAGCAAAAATTTTATGGGTAGACGATGAGATCGAAAGCCTGCAATCGCAGAAACTATTTCTAGAGCATAAAGGCTATGAAGTACAAACCCTAACCAATGGTTTTGATGCCATTGAATATGTAAAAGAAAACCTGGTAGATGTGGTATTGATGGATGAAACCATGCCCGGTATTACCGGCCTGGAAACATTGGCCCGTATCAAAGAAGTGAACAGCCATATACCGGTAGTGCTGATCACAAAGAATGAAACAGAAAACTTAATGGATGATGCTATCGGCAGCCAGATCACCGATTATTTGATCAAGCCGGTTAATCCCAATCAGGTTCTACTGACATTAAAAAAAATAATTGATAATAAAAGATTGGTAGCGGAAAAAACCACTACTTCTTACCAACAACAGTTCCGTGAATTATTCATGGCACTCAGTAATAATCCCGATTATAATGAGTGGATGGAGATCTATAAAAAATTAGTGTATTGGGAGTTGGAAATGGAAAAAAGCGATAGTCCTGAAATGCGCGAAGTATTTCAATCGCAAAAACAGGAAGCCAATACCGGGTTCTTCAAATTTGTAAGTAAACATTATGCCTCATGGTTAGATCCGAAAAGTTTTTCGGCTCCCATTATGAGCAATCATTTGTTTCAATTCAAAGTATTGCCCCAGGTAGAAAAAGGAACGCCGGTATTTTTTATATTGATCGATAATCTTCGCTACGATCAGTGGAAAGCCATTCAACCCATATTTGCAGAAAGCTTTCGGGTACTGGAAGAAGAAACGTTTTATTCTATCCTGCCTACAGCTACACAATATTGCCGTAACGCTATTTTTGCCGGGTTGTTGCCAATCGATATCGAAAAACAATTTCCACAACAATGGAAAAATGATGACGATGAAGGCGGAAAAAATATGTTTGAAGAAGAATTCTTTAAAGCGCAGTTAAAACGCTTGAAGAAAGAGGATATCCGTTTCAGTTATAATAAGATCACCAACCACCACGACGGGCAGCAACTGGTAAGCAATATCCATAATCTTTTGCAAAATGACCTGAATATCATCGTCTATAATTTTGTAGATATGTTAAGTCATGCCAGAACAGAGATGGAAGTTTTAAAAGAACTGGCCAGTGATGAAGCCAGTTACCGGAGTATTACCAAAAGCTGGTTTGAACACAGCCCCCTTAACCAGGCATTAAAAAAGATCGCAGATAAAAACCTGAAAATTGTTTTGGCAACCGATCATGGCAGTGTACGTGTAAACACACCACATAAAGTAATCGGCGATAAACAAACCACTACTAACCTTCGCTACAAGCACGGGCGGAACCTGAATTATGAAAACCGCGATGTGCTGGCATTTAAAGATCCCAAAGAAGCCGGCTTACCGGTACCCAATGTAAACTCTTCTTTTATTTTTGCGAAAGAAGATGGTTTCTTATGTTATCCTAATAATTATAATCATTATGTGAATTATTATAAAAATACTTTCCAGCATGGGGGTATCAGTTTGGAGGAGATGATTGTTCCGATTATTAAAATGGTCAGTAAAACTCCCTAGCCCCCAGAGGGGAATTAACGATGTGGATAAAAGAAAAATCCGACCTGCTTTGACGAGGTTATTTTTGTAACGAATTAAAAGGTCCCTTTGGGATTAGGGGTATGAAATACACACAATCTACTTTAGATAAATTAGCAGATATACTGGGCGAATCAGGCTATGTGGTTCGCTATGAGCGGGGCACTTTCCAAAGCGGCTGGTGCCTGCTGGAAGCAAGAAAGATTGTAGTACTGAATAAGTTCCTGAATGTTGAGGGCCGCATCAATACCTTAATGGAGATCGTTCCGCAACTGTCCATCGATTTTGATAAACTCACCCATGAGTCGCAAAAACTCTATGAAGAAGTAGTGAAAAAGTTTGCAGCAGAAGCATAATTCTGCGGTTAATACCTAATGCGGTTGATGCTATTTGAAGTAGATTTGATCCGTGAGCATTCCAACTCTTACCATAACATTTCTCGGTACCGGCACCAGCTCGGGTGTGCCCATGATCGGTTGTTCCTGCGAAGTATGTACTTCTGCCGACCCGCATGATAACCGTTTGCGCAGCAGTATCCTTGTACAATCGCCTACAACCACACTGGTAGTAGATACAACACCGGATTTCCGTTACCAGATGCTGCGCACACATACCAACCACCTTGATGCAGTTGTGTATACGCATCCCCACAAAGATCATTTAGCCGGACTGGATGATATCCGTGCCTACAACTTTACTTCCAAAAAGGCGATGAATATCTATGCAAACTCTTTAACAGAAGAAGCTGTTCGCCGCGATTTTTATTATGCGTTTACAGATACGAAATACCCCGGCGTTCCGGAACTAAACCTGATCACCATTGATGAAACGTCTTTTTTTGTAGGCGATATTCCTGTAGAACCTATACTGGTAATGCATCACAAGATGCCGGTGTATGGATATAGGTTTGGAGATTTTACTTATATAACGGATGTGAATAAGATTGAGCAGGCTCAGAAAGCAAAGATTCGCGGATCAAAGGTATTGGTATTAAGTGCGCTCAGAAGAGAAACACATATTTCACATTTTACCCTTACAGAAGCGGTTTCCATGGCTTTGGAGCTGGAGGTGCCGGAAGTATATTTTACGCATATTAGTCACCAGTTAGGAAAAGATGAAGAGGTGAACCGAGAGTTGCCCCCGCATATCCGCCTCGCATATGATGGACAGATTGTTCGTTTGTAACCCCCTTTGAATACATAAACGCTACAATGTTTTTGTATGAAAAGGATACTCAAAGATTATTTCAGCCTCAGTAAAAGGGAGCGTACGGCAGTGGTTATTCTGGGGCTGCTTATTGTCGTATTTATGGTTACGCCCTTTTTTTACCGAACAAAAACCGAGAAGCCACAAATCAACAAGGTACTTGCTGATTTTATTGCGCAATCGAACGCTCCAACAGCAGGTAACGACAGCAGTGAAGAATTTCCTTTGGCAACTGCGGTAGGATCAACTGCAGTGAAGGTTCCGCATTCACTCTTTTCATTCGATCCCAATACTCTTTCAGCCGATGGGTGGCAGAAACTGGGTTTGAATGACCGTACCATCCGTACCATCCTTCATTACCGAAGTAAAGGCGGTCGCTTCCGTTCGCCGGAAGATATCCGTAAAATATGGGGTATTCAAAAAGAGCTCGCAGCGCAATTAATCCCATATGTTAGGCTAACCGGAATGCAGGCCGGTTCGTTTATGCACGATAAACAAGAAGATAAAAATGCGGGCAAACATCCTGTTCTCATCGATATCAATACGGCTAGTTCTGAAGAATGGCAGTCATTACCCGGCATCGGACAATATATGGGCGAAAGGATTGTAAAATACAGGGAAAAGATAGGTGGGTTTACCGGTTTGGACCAGTTAAAAACAACATATGGTATTACAGATTCTGTGTTCACGCTTATTAGGCCATATGTAAAAACGGATTCCTCCACAACACCTAAAATCAACCTGAACACCGCCAGTTTTTACGACCTGACCCGAAAAGCCGGTATCTCCGAACCTGTTGCCCGCGCCATCCTCATCTACCGGCAGCAGTTTGGTCCATTTTCATCTATCGCCGACCTTAAAAAGATTATCTTTATTAATGACTCTGTATTGCAACATATATCTAAAATCGCGAAAGTTAATTAAAACACATATCCCAAAATCAAATTTTGCCATCTCAATAAAACCTATACTTTTGCGTCACAAACTAACAAACAATCGTTTGTTTTTAGGAGGCCACCAGATAACGAATACTTGTTTTGGGTGGCCTCCGTCTATTTAAACCATTGCCAACATGAATTTCGCACAAACCGAACTTACTGAACAGGTAGCACAAACGGCCAGGGATTTTGCCCGTCAATATATCAAGCCATTTGTGATGGAATGGGACGAGAGTCAGGTATTTCCTGTAGAAGTATTTAAAGAGCTGGGTAAACTGGGCATGATGGGTGTATTGGTTCCTGAAGAATATGGCGGAGCTGGCCTTGGCTATTTTGAATACAATGTTATTATACAGGAGATCGCAAAAGTGTGCGGATCTATCGGGTTGAGTGTGGCTGCCCATAATTCACTTTGCACCAATCATATCCTTTCTTTTGGAACGGAAGCACAGAAAAAACAATGGCTGCCAAAACTGGCTACGGCTGAATGGATAGGCGCCTGGGGTTTAACAGAACCCAATACCGGCAGCGATGCAGGAAATATGCAGACTACGGCTGTAAAGACCGGTGATGGCTGGGTATTGAACGGAACCAAAAGCTGGATCACCCATGGCAAAAGCGGTGATATTGCTGTCGTTATTTGCCGAACCGGCGAACCCCGTACCACCGGAAATGCAACGGCATTTGCGGTAGAAAGAGGTACACCCGGTTTTGCTGCAGGCAAAAAAGAGAACAAACTCGGTATGCGCGCCAGCGAAACCGCTGAAATGGTATTTGATAATTGTTATATACCCGATAACAACCGGTTGGGCGAACTCGGACAAGGTATTCACCAGGCCATGAAAATACTGGACGGGGGCAGGATTTCAATTGCCGCACTCTCTATCGGTATTGCCAAAGGGGCTTATGAAGCAGCTTTGCAGTATGCGCAGGAACGGCATCAATTTGACCAGCCCATATCCAATTTCCAGGGTATTAGCTTTAAACTCGCAGATATGGCTACCGAGATCATGGCATCCGACCTTCTGGTGTGGCAGTCATGCGATTTAAAGAACCGTGGCGAAAAAGTGACTAAGCAAAGTGCCATGGCCAAGTATTATGCCAGTGAAACAGCAGTAAAAACAGCCAATGATGCGGTTCAGATATTTGGCGGATACGGTTATACAAAAGATTTTCCTGTAGAGAAGTACTATCGTGACGCAAAATTGTGTACTATTGGTGAAGGAACTTCAGAGATACAAAAACGGGTGATCTCACGGGAAGTGCTTCACAACTGAGTTTTCGATTGCTTGCTTATCATAAAAGCCCTCTGATTGGGGGCTTTTTTAATGTGAGGGTTTAAATTATTATAAGTAACTTTCTTTATCATTCGACGTACTACGTGACCAGAACTAATTACTTATATATATATCTTCTGCTGCTATGTGTACCCTTCCTAAATGAAAGTGCCAAAGCTGCCCCTCCTCTGCCCAAAGATGACAATTCGAATATAGACTCGCTGAACCAGCTTGCTTTTAATCAAAAACGCTCCCAAGTGGCTTTTGCCCTGCAAAACCTTTTCGTAGCCGAGAACATGGCCTTACATGCAAATTATCAGAAAGGGCTTGCTACCAACTATCTCTACCAGGGGGGAATCTTTCACCAGATGGGGTATGATAAAAAAGCATTGTCTACTTATTATAAATCCTTGCAGATATTTAAAACACTTAAGGATACATTCCATATTGCTTTTACCAGCCAGCAGATAGCCCTTTCCCTTTCTGCAGATGGAAAAACAGACGAAGCCATTGCACTCTATAACGAATCACTTCTAGTATTTAAGAGGTTGCAAAAAAATGAAGACATTATCAATGTTAAGAACAACCTCGGTATGATTGAGCTTGACATGAACGATATTCCCAAAGCAGAACAATATTTCCGGGATGCCTTAACAGCCAGCCTGTCAATCAAATATACATATGGTGAGAAGAAAGCAAAATACAACCTGGGACTACTTGAAGAAAAGCGAAATAATTTTAAGGCGGCAGAAACTTTTTATATACAGTCATTAGCAAGTGATGAAGCCTTAAAAGATAAATATGGAGCCGCATTGAACCAATTACAACTGGCTTCTTTGAATACTAAGCAAAACCTGCCTGATGCTGCTGTTCATAGATCGATAGAAGCCTATGAAAGTGCCCGAAGTATTTCTGCTTTTAACCTGATGAAAGAAGCTGCCTCCAAAATGATTACCGCTTACCGTAGAAAAGGCGATATGCAAAAAGCCAGTCAATGGCAGGACTCGCTTGTGAAAATATTACGTACACAGATTGATAATGAAAAAGAGTATGCGCTGAATTTTATTGAAGTAATCAAAAGTCAGAATATACAAAAAGCAACTGCGGAAAGTGAAGTACAGAATGCCCGGCGCGTGCAGCGTGAACAGTTGTTGGTGATTACGGTAGGAACTTTTATTTTGATTATTGTGGCTGTACTGGCTGTACTGGCTTTGGTTAATTATCAGCGCCAGCGTTTTTTTGGTAAGGAGTTGAAACAAAAAAATGAGATCATTGAAAAAAATTCCGCATCGCTGGATCAGCTTAACAAAGAAATCTCTCATCAAAATATTCTGCTGGAAGCAGATAATAAAACCAAAAATAAATTACTGTCCATTATCTCGCATGATCTGCGGACGCCTCTGGTAAACACAAAAGGTGTATTGAACCTGGTTAATCAGGGTATGGTTCCGCAGGAGGAGGCTGATCGTTTATTGCAACTGCTCGAAACGCAATACATAGGAACAACTTCTTTATTGGATAATCTTTTGTTCTGGATCAAAGGGCAGATGAACGGGCAGGGTGATGAAAAAGTAAAAGTGGGCCTGTTTCACCTGGTAAGAACACTGGAAGATGAGCAGCGCCTGCCGTTGATCAAGAAAAAGATCGAACTCAGAAATCATATCGACAGGAATATATCGATCATGATTGAAAAAGAAATGATCCGCATTGTTTGCCGTAACCTGATCAGTAATGCCATTAAGTTTACCAACGATAACGGATGCATAGAAATTTCTTCCCGGATTAACGATAACACTTTATACATCACCGTAAAAGATTCCGGTATTGGCATGGCTAAGGAGGCGATTGAGAAAGTGAATGCCAAGCAATACTATAATACTACCGGTACTTCGTATGAAAAAGGGAGTGGTTTTGGTTTAATGCTATGCCGCGACCTGATTGCCAAGAACGGCGGTGAACTCATTATTGAAAGCGAACCCGGCAAAGGAAGCAGCTTCACCATTAGTATCCCCTACATAGCAGGCTGATGAATATTCAGCATTCCTAATCTTCTTTATTGCCTGCAGAAAATATCTGGTCAACTGCACCACCCAGCATCGGGAATTTTTCTTTTACAAAACCGGCAATGGTTTCAACAGCTTTACGGGCCTGTTCGGCATCCAGTTTGGCTTCTTTCATTAAGCGTTCAATTAATTCGTTCATATGATTCCGTTTGTGGGTGAAAGGATTTGTTATTGATGCAATATTAACGGCTGCACATAAAAAAGCGATAAGAAGTTATTCCCATCGCTAATCCCTGGTCACCCAGATCAAATATTATCTGTTAATACTAAGCAACTTTTAGGATGCTAAGCTTGCTCTTGCTGAACATCTGCTCGGCATAATCCAATGTAATATGCAGGTGCCTGGTTTCTGTGCCGGGCAGTTCAAACATAGCATCTGTTAAGATACTTTCACAGATACTCCGTAAGCCCCTTGCACCCAGTTTATATTCCAATGCTTTTTTTACCATGAAGTCGAGCACCTCATTGTCTATGGCCAGTTCAATGCCTTCCAATTCAAACAGACGTGTAAATTGTTTGATCAGTGAATTCCTTGGCTCGGTTAATATGCTTCTCAATGTTTCGCTATCCAATGGATTCAGGTGCGTGATCACCGGTAAGCGGCCCAATAATTCCGGAATCAATCCAAAACTTTTCAGGTCCTGCGCATTGATGAATTGTAACAGGTTCTTACGCTGGTGTTCCTGTTCTTCTTTGTTTACGCTGAATCCGATGGCATTGGTATTCACCCTGCGGGCGATCACTTTATCAATACCATCAAATGCGCCGCCGCAAATAAAGAGGATATTCTTAGTGTCTACCTTGATCATTTTTTGTTCCGGGTGCTTGCGTCCGCCCTGCGGTGGCACCAGCACTTCG
Source organism: uncultured Sediminibacterium sp. (assembly GCA_964519475.1). Taxonomy (GTDB): domain Bacteria; phylum Bacteroidota; class Bacteroidia; order Chitinophagales; family Chitinophagaceae; genus Sediminibacterium. Next base: position 239,133 of record CAZFKE010000001.1, on the reverse strand, counting down.
GTTCCTTCCAGCATTTTCAACAACCCCTGCTGCACGCCTTCCCCACTTACATCGCGTGTAATGGAAGGGTTATCTCCTTTACGGGCTATTTTATCCAATTCATCTACATATACAATACCTCTTTCTGCTGCGTTTACATCATAATTACAATTCTGCAGCAAGCGGGTAAGCATGCTTTCCACGTCTTCCCCTACATAACCCGCTTCGGTAAATACAGTAGCATCTACAATCGCAAAAGGTACATTCAGCAAACGGGCAATGGTTTTGGCCAGCAGGGTTTTACCCGTACCGGTTTCACCTACCATGATGATATTGCTTTTTTCAATCTCAACATCATCTTCTTTTTGCTGCTTGTTATTTACTCTTTTGTAATGATTATATACCGCTACCGACAATACTTTCTTTGCATCATCCTGACCGATCACGTATTCATCAAGGAATTTTTTGATCTCTGCGGGGCGGCGCACATTTAGTTTAAAATTATGGGAATTGTTAGGGCCTTCCTGTTTACTGGTAAGCTCCTGGGCAATGATCTCCTGGGCATGCTCCACACAATTCTCACAGATATGTCCATCCTGTCCGGCAATAAGGATTTTAACCTCATCGCGGTTGCGGCCACAGAACGAACAATGTAATTGAGATGCTTTTGCCATTTTCTTGAATTATTTCATCATTGTAAGCTTATTATAATAGACAAGTTTCTGCAATGATTTGTTGCAAAGCTACCGTAGTTCGGGCTTCAAAGGGTAATTTCAGGTATAAATACGGGTTAAAAAGGGTGTTTACACGCAGATTTCACTCAGATTTTGCTTAAAATACCATCCACAATACCATAAGTAACTGCTTCCCGGGCATCCATCCAGTAATCGCGGTCAAAATCGACCATGATCTGTTCAACGGTTTTTCCGCAGTTTTCTGCCAGGATCTTCGCTCCCAATTCCTTGGTTTTGCGGATCTGGTTGGCCTGAATTTCGATGTCGGCACTGGTTGCCTGGAAATAACCACCCAAACTTGGCTGGTGTATCATGATCTCCGCATTCGGATAAACATAGCGTTTACCCTTGGTTCCTGCACTTAGTAAAATAGATCCCATGCTGGCAGCCAGTCCCATGCAGATGGTACTTACCGGGCTCTGGATCAATTTCATAGTATCGTAAATAACCATACCGCTGGTTACCACACCCCCGGGACTGTTGATGTAGAATTTGATCTCCTCACCGGGTTTATCTGCATCGAGTAATAATAATTTGGTTACTACATCTTTGGCAGATTTATCATCTACCACACCCCATAAATAAACAGCTCTTTTTTCGAAGAATAATTTTTCCAATTTCTTCATCATAAAACCGCCCATGGGTTCCTGTTTTTCTTCTTTTGGGTCGTTCTCTTCTTCGTCTTCCATTAGGTAAGGATTGACGATGTATTTTGCGTTGATCATAACTTGATTTTTTTAAGTCTTAATTCTTTGTTCATGGACCATAGCCCATGGCTATGGTCTATTTAGCTTTTCTTCTCCTTTCTCGGATTCATAAACAAAACCTCATCTATCAATCCGTATTCTTTTGCATCCGTAGCGGTCATCCAAAAATCGCGGTCGCTATCTTTGGCAATGATTTCAACATCTTTACCGGTATGATGAGCAGTGATGGCATACAATTCACCTTTTAATTTTTTGATCTCTCTTGCTGTGATCTCAATATCGGTTGCCTGTCCACCGATGGCGCCACTCGGCTGGTGCATCATGATACGGCTGTGTTTTAATGCCGTACGTTTCCCCTGAATACCGGCACATAATAAAATCTGCCCCATACTCGCAGCAATACCTGTACAGATGGTTGCTACATCCGGACTGATAAACTGCATCGTATCATAAATGCCCAAACCCGCATAAACACTACCGCCCGGGCTGTTAATGTACATCTGTATATCACGGGTTCTGTCTGTGCTTTCCAGAAATAATAACTGGGCAGTTACAATATTGGCTACATAATCGTTAATGCCTTCTCCCAAAAAAATAATTCTATCCATCATCAAACGGCTGAATACATCCATGCTGGCTACATTCAAGGGCCTTTCTTCAATAATGTAAGGGGTTAGGTTGGTAAAACCGTTCTGCTGATAATTATGCAAAGTAGCACTGCCGATGCCACGGTGTTTTACAGCGTATTGTTCAAATTCTTTTCCTAGGTTCATGTTAGCTGATTTTCGCTTTGAAGATAAGTGATTTGCTATTTCAAGAATGATTCTAATGGCAAATACTGTGCAAATATGATTTTCCGACAAGTAGTCATACCCCCAGCCCCCTGAAGTGGGAGCTAAGAAAGTGTTTGACAGTATTGCTATACAAAAAACCGGGCCCATTGGGCCCGGCAGTTATTTTATAGCTACCCCTTTTGGGGGGCTGGGGGTTAATGGTGGTGGTGATGCAGTTTTTTGGCAAAATCTTCTGCACTGATCGATTCTTCTTTAACAGTTACCTGCCCTTCCAATGCATTGAAAAGCTTATCGGCACTGATGCGGTGGTAGCTGTCTTCCACAAACTTCCTGTCCTGCATCATGCGGTTGGCATAATCGTCAACCCACTGTTGGTTATCGCCCAGGGCACCTAATTGGCCGCCCATATAACTGAATAATTGCTGTTTGGCAAAATCGCGGATATCATCGGGTAATACCTCGATTTTATTCTCTTCTATCAATTTGCTGCTTACCAGGGTCCATTTTAACTGGTTAGAAAAGCCAGGGTAGTCGGCTTCTGCCTCTTCGGCAGTTTTGGGTTGTTCACCACCGGTCTGGAGCCAGCGTTTGAGGAAAGCTTCCGGGAACTCCATTTTGGTATGATCCGTGAGGTGATGATAGATCTGGTCGAAGATCTGGTTGCGTGATTGACTGGCAAAATGCCCTTCGATCTCGGTTTTTACTTCTGTGCGGAAATCTTCTTCGGTCTTGATCTCTTTATTAGGGTAAACGCTCAGGAAGAATTCTTCATTCAGTTCTGCTTTTTCAACCAGGCCAACTTTAGTGATGCGTAATTTGAAATATTTATCAGCATCGTCTTTGGTCAATCCCAGGTCAGCTAAAACCGCTTCATTTTCTTTCTCGTCAAATGCCTTGCTCAACTGGATCTGAACGGTATCCTCATTTTTCTTCCCGATCAAATTCTTGCGGAATTTTTCTGAAAAATATTTTACCAGCAATGAATTGTCTTTACTGATACCGCCTTCAATCTCATTGCCTTTTTCATCTGTTTCGATGAATGTTACATTCAGCACATTTTCATCTCCTGTAACCGCTTCGGGCTCGGTCATTTTACCATTGCGGATCTGCAGGCGTTCTACCTCTTCCTGCACCATTGCGTTGGTTACAGTAACATTATAACGGGTAACTTTTATGGTTTTAGGATCTACTTCAAAAGCAGGTTTCAATCCCACTTCAAAGGAAAAAGAATAATCAGCCGGATGGTTCATATCCAGTGTTCTTGCGTCATTTTCCAATGGCAAAGGTTGTGCAAAGATTTCCAGTTTTTCCTGGTTCAGGTAAGCATTCAGTTCGGCCTCCACTTTTCGCAGGATCTCATCACTGAAAACGCCTTGTCCGTACATTTTTTTAACCAATCCTGCGGGCACCATTCCCTTACGGAAACCCGGGATATTGGCCGTTTTGGCATATTTCTTTAAACTCTGTTCAAAACCGCTGTAGTAATCTTCTTTGCTTAACTGAACGGTTAATTTATCGTTCAATAAACCAATATTCTCTCTGGTAACAGACGCCATGATGATATTTTTAAAATCTTAAAATTTGGGCTGCAAAGGTAAGGGATTGAGGGAAATGCATAGCAAGGAATCTTTCCTGTTCCGGAAAGGGGGCAGTGGGGTATACCCGGATACGTGTGCAATCTGGTTGAGATTTAACCTGTTATGTTTGTTTTACGTTGAAGAATGTTAAAACTTTCAGGGAGTGCCTTACATCAGGTAGTGTTATCAGCCTGTACAATTAATTCATATGGCTTCTAAATAAAAGTAGAGAGTTCTCTGCATAAAATAAAAAGCAGGGCCGGTTCATGAACCGGCCCTGCTTTTTATTTACTGAAACTGCATTTTTCTTTGGTACAATTTCTTTACAAACCCTGCTTTGAAAATCTGACTGACTGTATTGATTTTGATCAGTGTTTTTGGTCAGCGTATATTCATTTTTTACTAATCACTAGTCTTAGGTATTCTTATGGCTATTCTTATTTTGTTGCATCCGGATTGCGAACCGTAGGATATTTTATACCCAATTGTTCTAAATAGGTATTATACTTTACGGGATCGTAATAGAATTTTTTCATTTGAGGCCTGTACTCATCCATTATTTTTTTATTCAATAGAATGGCCGGCTTATCCGTCTGAGATACCAGGGGAATATATTTGGTATCTTTTGTTTGTACATCTGTAAAATATTTTTTTGCATTTTTTATCAGCTCCGTGTCTGTAAAGAGATCAAGCAGTGTCATGGCTTCTGCTTTGGCACCGGCAGTTACCCCTTTATGGGCAATTGGGGTAGCCATCGATATTGCATTGGCCCAATGATGACCCGGCAAGCCAGGGATATTGGAAGGAAACCTTAAAACGATGGTAGGGACATTCCAGGAGATATCGGCAATATCATCCGAACCACCGCCACCAGCAGTAAGCGAAACGGAAGGTTTTTCGAGATGACTTAATGTATCATTCAATCCTTCTTCCTTCGCATGTAATTCTTTTTGTATGCCAAGTGCCAGTTTCTGATCGTCTGCACTCCATTTCGGCATGCCCACCATCTTGATATTCTTATCCATCGCTTCTGCCATTGGCTGATTAAAATGCCCGGGCCATGCACTTCCCAACACTTCATAAGCCATTTTGGTATCGGTCATCTTAGCTGCAGCTTCCCCCATCTTAATGCCATCTTTATACATCTGCATGATTTTTGGGTAAGACCTTTCACGGAAATAATACCAGACAGAAGCTTTAGACGGAACCACATTTGGCTGGTCTCCGCCATCAGGGATTACATAATGGGAACGTTGTGTTGGCTCCATGTGCTCACGATGAAAGTTCCAGCCGATATCCATTAATTCGACCGCATCCAAAGCGCTTCTGCCTCTCCATGGGGCACCGGCTGCATGCGCGGCTTCGCCTTCAAAATTGAATTTAACAGAGATCATTCCATTCCCTCCGCCATCACCATAACTGGTGGCAAGATTGTTCCCAACATGTGTAAAAATGCATGCATCCACCTCTTTAAAATAACCATCCCTGACATAATAGGCTTTTGTTCCCAACAATTCTTCCGCTACCCCGGGCCATAGCATAATTGTACCCGGAATTTTTTCCCGTTCCATGATTTGTTTCAACGCAAGAACTGCCGTAATATTTAATGGTTCGCCTGAATTGTGTCCTTCTCCATGACCGGGGGCCCCTTCAATAATCGGATCGTGGTATCCAACGCCCGGTTTTTGTGAGGCTTTTGGAATACAGTCAATATCGCTTCCAATCGCGATAAACGGTTTGCCTGAACCCCATTTAGCTGTCCATGCAGTGGGTATCCCTGCAATCCCCATCTCAATGGCAAAGCCATTTTTTTTCAGGATATCCGTTAGGTATTTTGAGGTTTCAAATTCCTGGAACCCCAGTTCGCCAAAACTAAAAACCATATCCACCATTACCTGGGTGGATTTCTGTTGTTTATCAATTTCTTTGATCAGTTCTGTTTTCAAAGCGGCTATTTTTTCCGGTGTCATAGTCGTTTGTGCAGAAACAGGACCCAGGAAATGTAACACTAAAATGAATGTTGCGATGGCTATTACAAAGCCTTGCTTACAATGAGAGATCGATTTCTTTTTCATGTTTTTATTTTGAAAGTAATTGACTAATTGCGTTCTATTTTGTTAGCTGCTCAGAACTACCGCTATGCATTTTTCTGTTTGTATGCTCGCTAACAGGAAATTTAATAAGTATCGTCATAAAGGAAATCCATGGCAGGCATGCCGATAGGGGCGCCCGGAGGCATATCTGCTGAAGGAAGTGATTGAAATTTGGTTGGGTCTGCTTTAAAAACATCCATTTGCAATAGTGCAAATAATATATTGGCTTTTTGTTTTGGCACTGCGCTGCTGATGGAAATAGTTAGCCATTGTTTTAAATCATCAATCTTTAAAAGCGCCTGCCCCCTTACCACTTCGGATGCATTTGGGTTGGCAGCTAATTTTAATAGATTTTTTAAAACCTGGTTGTTGACTACTCTTTGCAGTTCGCCTGTATACCCATCAGCAAAAGGGGTTTTCCATGTTTGCTCTATCAGTTTATCAACCACTGATATAAAGCCGGGTTGTTTACTATCCCTCGCGTTGTACTCAATTAATCTTGCAGCCCGTTCATTATTTAACAGGTAGGCTAGGGTTGTATTTGCAGCAGATTCTGCTGCTGCAATCGGGTCAAAGGTTGGTCCTGTATATCCATTAAAAACTTCTACCGATGCGGGATAACCGGATGGGCGCGGAGGTATTTTCTGAATCAGTTTTTCGGGTAAGGCCAATGCATCCGGGGTGATGGTACTCATCAAAGATTCAAAAGCCTTCCATTGTTCTGCCGGATCTACCATACGCGTCACTACCTGTCCATCATTTTTAATCGCATGGGTAAAATACAGGCCGCCTATTGATTTAGCCACTGCCTCCACCTGGTAGCGATGCAATAAATAGATAGGAACCAATACTTCCTCTATTGTAGCCATAGGTTGCCCTTCGCGAATGGCTTTTTCAGAAAAATTATCCAACACTTTTCTGCGCACTTTCAGGATGTTTGTCATCTGGTCTATCGCATTAGGCCCATCATCCCATTGATGTGAAGTAGGGTGGGCGTTGCCACCTATGTCGGGTATATAGATAAAACCCTCCTGTAAGGTTTCCTGCATGATCTTATCCAATTCCTTATTTTCATCAGTCCCTTTCTTAAACTCGGTATAGCCCCATATAACAGCGCGTTTATCCCAGCTTCCAATTCCTTTTGCATAAGCATCAGAAACATCAATGGATCCATCTGTCTGTAGCGAAAATCTCGGAAACGGGTAATCCATCACAGATGCACGATCTTTTGGGCTTGCTGCAAAGTTGTGGTTAAAGCCAAGTGTATGCCCTATTTCATGGGCAGAAAGCTGTCTTATGCGCGCTAAAGCCACTTCTTCCATGGCAGTAGAAACGGGCTTGCCATCTTCATACGGCTGCAGCAAACCTTCCATAATCAGGTAGTCTTGGCGGTGCCGGTCTGAACCCAATGTAACCACACCTTTTATAATTTCACCGGTTCGCGGATCTATAAAGGAAGCACCTGAAGAAAATGCCCGTGCAGGATAACCTGACCGGTTGATCCAGTTTACAATATTGTAGCGTATATCCATGGGATCTGCATCTTCCGGAAGCTCTTTTACCTGGAAGGCATTTTTGAAACCCGCCACTTCAAAAGCCTGGTTCCACCAGGAACCTCCTTCGATTAATGCTTTTTTTATGGGCTCCGGCGCTCCCCGGTCAACATAATAAATGATTGGTTTTATTGCTTCGCTGAAAACAGCCTGGGGGTCTTTCTTTTGCAAACGATGACGACGGATAAAGCGTTTTACCAATGCCTCTTTCATGGGAGCAGAAAAGTCCATATAACTGAATTGCTGAAAAGCCGACCTTGTATCGAATTTCCGCGGGTGGTAATTGTCGTCGGGCAATTCTACAAAAGACTGGTGCATGTTTATTGAAATGGCCGATGCATCAGGCGCTATGCTTACACCGCCCCCATATTCATTTACCGGGGGAGCCCCGCCGGTAAAGGTTAGCATAGATTCAAACTCTGTATTTTTCGGAAAATTCTTGGTATTTGCCATATAAACCACAGAGCGACTTTCATCTAACCGATAGGTAGCCGTTGGGGCCGCAGACCTAGACAGGGTAACCGGACCACTTACCCGGCTAACACCAAGCCGACTGCCGATATTCTGGCTGTCGCGGATAATGAACGGTGTGATATCAATTAAATATTTATCGCCTTCCATGGCAACCGGCACAAAACCATAGATCACAGATTTCGCGAAATTATTGTCAACTGCATTTATCTGGTCCTGGTTTGTGGTTATTGCCCGATAATTATACACCGGCTCTACCAAAAGGATCTTAGGCCCGGCTTTAATGAATTTGGCAATGGCAGAGAAAGCCTGTCCTCTCTCAGGTCCCCCGTTGCCTACGCCATTGGATAAGGATGTAAAATAGAGAAATGCTTTATCTAATTTATCTACTTCAAGAAAAATCTTTCCGTTTTTTTCATCGTAATAAAAAGTAAAATATCCTTCCATTTTTTTTAGCCCCTGTGTGATGGATGCAATGGCCGGCGCGGGTTTCACTTCGTCTTTAGTAACCCTTTGTATGGCGGGTTGAGGGTACAACAGTTTGCCGGCAGCAAGGGATGTAATAAGCAGGTAACAAGATAATTTCATTATTGAATTGATTTACATGATAATCAAAATGGATAAAGTGGAAATTAAAGCTTGTTTACAAATCCTTATTGGAAGAAATTTCTGCGTTAGGAATCGGGAAAATATATTCTGGCTGGGATGGAGAAATAGCAGGCGCTGTTCCTTTTGATGGAATGGTAAGCATATTTCTCAGCAGATCATTTGATCTGAACCCTTCACCTAAAAATTCAATCCGTCTTTCTATCAGAATGGCTTTTACCAGTTCATCCGTTTTAACCAATACAGTTGCAGGAAAAACGTAAGTGGGGTCAGATCTTTTACGGACCGCTGTTAATAATTGAAGGCCCTTTGCCATATCACCGTTTTTGGCCGCGGCTTCTGCATAATTTAAAAGTACTTCAGCATATCTTAAAACAGGCACATAATCTAAGAAAAGAGGATTTGCATATTTGGTAGTATAGGTTCCGCTAGCATTCGTTCGCAGCATTGTTTTTCTGGCATCTGTTGCCATCCATGTAGCATTGCCCAAAATGCCAGACGGATTTAAACTGTATTCCTGGTTAGTATTGAATTCATAACCGAGAGAACTTTGTCCGCTAACATAATCCAGAGGTGCCATAGGCATGGAGAATATGGATTCGGTAGTTGTATAATTGGAACTGAAAATGGTTAATACATTTGCCTGCATTTCATTGGGAACGCCGGCTGGGGCTTTATAAGGAGCAACATCAGGAACAATTTTCTTTGCTTCTGCAATGACTTTATCATAAAGACCCATGGTTAGATACACCCTTGTTTTTAGCGCAATCGCCGTATTTCTATGTGCCCTTGAAGTATTTAACAGGGCAGTGCTATAGTTTAAAGGCAAACCTGTTTCTGCATCGTCAAGGTCTTTTATAATCTGGGCATACACTTCCCCTACGGTGCTTCTCTTTAAATTATTATTGGCTGCGGTGGTTTCACCCTTTAAACGAAGCGGTATTCCCGGAGAAGCGCCCCCATCTTTTGTATAGGGTTGCCCATAAAAAGTAATGAGCGAAAAATAAGAAAGGGCTCTTACAAATTTGGCTTCTGCTATGTATTGGCTTGTAGTAGCAGCCGGAACAGCATTTGGATGAGCTGCTAATCCATCTATCAGGATATTCGTTGAATTGATTGCCGCATATGCCGAACTCCAGGTAGTTAAGGCATCATTTGAACCGGAATTGATGGTATGATTCCAGGCGTCGTAGCCGGTAAAAATATTATTTAACCTGTTCAGAAATTCTTCACCGCGTATATCATTTAACATCAGATACCGGCCACCTAAAAAATTGCCGCTTCTTAAACCGGCATACAATCCATTAACCTGGGCAAGCACCCTTGAAGGAGATTCAAATACAAGGTTTGCTGACAGAGAGGTTTCCGGTTCAGGATATAATAATTCTTTCTCTTTGCATGCCGTGAATGCGAGGCTTAGCGCTAATGCAATATAGCTTAGTCTGAGCAGGCGGGGGTTGATATAAATATTGGTCGTTTTCATCTTTACTGTTTTAAATAAGTTAAAATCCAATGTTGATGCCCATGGTAAAGGTTCTTCCCTGGGGTATGGAATTCTTGTCTACACCGGGAGTTGTATTGGTATTGCCATTAACTGAAATATCCGGGTCCTGACCCGTATATTTTGTAATTAGGAAGGCATTGAATACCTGAGCATATACCCTCAGTGAACTAATACCTGATTTCCCAAATATTGTGGATGGCAGCCTGTATCCGATGGAAGCGGCCTGTAAGCGGATAAAATCGGCTTTCTCTACGTTTTCTGAAATGGGGAAAGAAGAACCGTTTGAAAGCAGATCTCCTATAACCACTCTTGGAATATTGGTAACCTGTCCCGGGGTTGTCCACCTGCTTAATACTTCGGTTGTATTGTTCCAAAAACGTTGGTCACGCCAGGTAGCTTTGGTTCCATTTTGGATATAATTTCCACCTGAATAGGTTATATTAATAGACAGATCAAAATTGCCGTATTTGAAATTGTTATTAAATCCGCCATAAAAAGTGGGAAGGGCATTGCCTAAAAGATAATAGTCGTTTACACTAATGGCATTCGCTGTTCTGCCGTCTAAATAAGTCCAACGGCTTTGCCCGGAGGGAACAGCCTGGCTGTATTGGATTCTTTCTCCTGCTTTATTGATAAATATTCTTTGACCATTGGCAGGGTTTACTCCATCCGTTTTTGCACCATATAAACTACCTACTGAATAGCCCACACGGGTAATATTGGTGGTTTCGGATGAGGTAGACGTGGTTCCAACAATTTCAGAACCTTCGCCGAAAAGTTCGGTCACTTTGTTTTTATTGCTGGTGTAATTTATATTGGAAGTCCAGCTGAATTTCGCATTTCTAATGATCGTGGCAGTAATCCCCATTTCAAAACCCCGGTTATACATGGCACCGATGTTTTGCAGGATTGCGTTCCCGGGTATTCCCTTTGAGGGAGACTGCGGAACATTCAGGATTAAGCCATCAACATTGTTATGGTAATAAGTAAGGTCGAAGGTTATTCTATCTTTCAGCAAACTTATATCTGCACCTATATTGGTTTGTTTGCTGGTTTCCCAACCAAGGTCTGCATTGCCACCCTGGCTGAAGGCAAATGTTGGAACAGTTCCGTATAATGCCGAATTATACAGAGATAAGGAGCCATAATTATTGGCCAGGTTTCCATTACCTACTTTACCCCAGCTTCCGCGCAATTTAATACTGGTAACTACATTGGCAATCGGTAAAGATTTATAGAATTTTTCATCAGATAATGACCATCCGGCAGATACCCCGCCAAAGCTTCCGTATTTCTTACCGGCGCCTAATGCTGAATTACCATCGCGGCGATAATTAAGGGTTAAAAAATATTTTTTATCAAAGTCATAACTGATACGTCCGAAAACAGACGCAAAGGCTTTTTCACTTAAAGAGTTGTTATTATTGCCAGGTACGATATTCAGGAATGAACCCTGGTAACTGTCGAAAAAAGCATCAGATAAACCGGTACGCTGTGCACCCCAGGATGAATTTTTGAATTTTTGAACATCATAACCGGCTAAGAAAGAAAAGTTATGTTTTTCTGCAATGGATTTTTTATAAGATAGGGTATGGGTAAGGTTCCAGTTATTGATAAGTATACTGTTATTATTTGCAGAACCTCCGGCAGCAAAACCAGAACCGTGGATAGCGCTTTCGAAACTATGATTTTCTATTTTAAGCCGGTCGATACCATAACTCAATTTGTAAACCAGGTCTTTTGCCAGTGTTATATCGCCCGAAAAATTACTGATGATCCGGTCGTTTTCCGAAGTATACTTGTTGTAGGCAAGTATAGCAGCAGGATTATAAAAATTACTTGATACAGTATTATTGCCCATCCCTAAGGTATTGGTGGTACTTAGATTGTAAGTGCCATCGGGGTTAACCGCATATACGTTAGGTGCAGATAATGTGGCAAGCCTGGCAAGAGCCGTTAATTGGAAAGCATTGCCTTCTAATGACCCCGTTTGCGGAGAAGCATTCAGGCTATTATTATAACTAACATTCGCCGTTAATTTAAACCAGGCAGTAACCTTATGGTCTATGTTAAAACGGATGGATTTACGAGTAAATTCATTCGTTTTCAATATACCTTTTTGATTACTATAGTTGGTGGAGAAATAATACTTGGTAAACTCAGACCCTCCTGAAACACTTATGTTATGATTTTGAGAAACCCCCTTTCTGTAAACCTCGTCAAACCAATTGGTATTTACGATAGCGCCGTTTGCATTTACTGTAGGGAAAAATGACGCTGACGGAACTGCAGCATTATTCTGGTTATTCGTTAAGATCTTTGAGTTAAGAACGGCTTCATTCTTAATCATCATAAACTGTTCGGCATTTAATAACTGAGGTAAGCGTACGGCTTCTGTAACACCTGTCCAACCATCATAGGAAACTTTAGCTTTCCCGTTTTTGCCGCTTTTGGTAGTGATTAAAATAACACCCGCGGCTGCCCTGGAGCCGTAGATGGCAGTTGAGGCGGCATCTTTTAATACGTTAACAGATTCAATATCGGCAGGGTTTATATCGCCCAATGGATTATTGGCTACTATATTTGAATTGGCTGCATTACCGGTATTGATTGGGATACCGTCTACCACGATTAAAGGGTATGAGCTAAGCGATATTGAGTTAATACCACGAATCCTGATCACCGGGGGATTGTTTAACACACCGTTGGGCTGGGCGATACTTACACCGGTAGCTTTACCTGCCAATGCCTGATCAAAACTTTGTACGGGCATGTCTTTTATTGATGTACCGGTAACCCGTGCTACCGAACCGGTAAATTCCGCTTTGGTTTGTGTGCCATACCCCACTACCATCACATCGGTAAGTGCTTTCGACTCCGGAACCAGTGAAATGCGCAGGTTCCTGGCATTTTTTATGGGGGCCTCAAAGGTTTTATACCCAATAAATGAAAAGATCAAAACACTTTCCTTCACGGCAGAAATCTGAAACTTACCACGGGCATCGGTTGTAGTAAGTTTAGCAGTTCCTTTTACCATAATAGAAACGCCTTGAATAGATTCTCCTTTTTCGTCAGATACAATACCCGTAATGGTATCGGTAACAGGAGGGTTGAATGCTGCATTTACGTGTGAGATTCCTGTCATTAGCATAATGCAGGTAAAATGCAGGATCAATAACAGCCGGCTAATAGGCCAAGCACTGAACATGGCCCTGATAGGAGTAATAAAATTCATACTTTTGGGTTTAGGTTAATACCGAGGGATTAAATATTTTTTTAATTGGGTTAACCTCATACATGCGCAAAAGTGCTCGCAACACTTTTGCGTTTTTGGTTAACCCCATCGCTTGGTCACTGTTTTTCATTTTCATAATTGTACAATTATGGAGTTTTCATTAGAAATAGGCATGGGTTTTTGGTGTGACAATATTCAATAACATGATTCCTTTATTAGATGACCGTGTAGTAAGTATATATATTCTTTTATGGTAACATTATGCGAATGCTTACCTTATATAGCAGTCAAATTTCAAGAAGGGATATACAGAAACTTTAGTAAAATTTCTTATCGAGCAAGCAGAAGAAGCCTCATGGATGTTTTATAATAGCATGAAATCCATGTGATAAAAGGAAATCAATAGTCATTGATTTTAATCAGCAGGCAAGAATCGCAGTGGTTTCAATTATCATGATAAAGAAGAATCTGGCAATAGACATCCGTTACAACTAACGCGCTTTGGCGCATACAGCCCTCCTTAGATAGCAAACGGATAATTTATTTCCCCACTAAGTATAAGTGGTTAAGATAACCTAATCAGGCTTTTACCGGGTGTGGACTATCTGAAATCAACCGGCATAAGCATTGTGATGGAAATATTTATTTTGATTATCGTTTTTGCTATAAGTATAACAAAAATTTCAAATTTTAATAAATACTTAACTATTCTGCAAACTATATAAAAAAGATTAAAAAAAATTCTTTTTTACTGAAAAAAAATAATCTTTTTTTGGCAAACTTTAAATATTTTACTAATAGGTATTTGTTTCTTTTTGTAAAATATGAATAGAGCGGCCAGAAAAAAATGCCGGAAACCGGGAACTCAAATACGGTAAAAGAGAAAGAAAATGAATACGCTATGGGTGAAGTCAATACCCGATTTTCAAATGCTTGGTACTGCAATGAAATAAGGTTGTACCACTTACCTGTTTAATTCATTTTTGAAATAATATACATGCTGTCTAAAAGGTCTAAGTGTTTAAACAAGTAAGGGTTTAGATCTTTGTGTAAGTAGGGTAAAAATGGGCTCGCTTTTTCATGAAAAGAAATAAGCTATACTTTCTTATACTGATTTTTTACAGCAACGTCTATGCCGGAACCAGGTGGTTGATGCCATCGGATCTTACCTACTTCCCTTATTAATAAGTTTTCGTATCAAATAATTGCGGGCATTGAGAGAGTTACCAATCCACCAAAAGCAAAGAGACCCATGCAGTGGGTCTCTTATTCATGATTGGTAACCAATCAGTGCGGATGACAGGGGTCGAACCTGCATGCCTTACGGCGCCAGATCCTAAGTCTGGTACGTCTGCCAATTTCGCCACATCCGCATTTTATGTAGGTAACAGGAGGCGAATCTGTTACACAAGTCGGCAAAAATAAGGGATTTTGAAAAACCCTGTCATTTTTCCTTTATACTGTATAAAACCTATACTAAAAAAGAGCAGGGAACTTGCCTTCCTGCTCTTTTTGTTTTATCGGGAAATCAAATAATGATTAGTTGTTCCTGCCTGAGGAATTATTTCCTGCATACCGCCTGCTGTCGCCGCCTCGGAATGATCTTCTTTCAGTATGTGGGCGATGCCTTTGTACAGGTTTCTGTGGTAATGATTTGTAGGTGCTGAGTGATGTATCGCTCATCGCATACGGATGATCGGTTACGATAGGTACAGAAACACTGATCAGTTTCTGAATATCACGCAGGAATTCTTTTTCTTCCATATCGCAGAAAGAAAAAGCGATACCGCTGGCACCTGCACGACCGGTACGACCGATACGGTGCACATATGTTTCAGGAACGTTTGGTAATTCAAAATTGATAACGTGGGAAAGGTTATCAACATCAATACCCCTTGCAGCGATATCTGTGGCTACCAATACCCTTGTATGTCCGCTTTTAAAATTTGTTAAAGCACGTTGTCTTGCATTCTGCGATTTATTGCCATGAATCGCTTCTGCGCCAATACCTGCGCGTACCAGGTCTTTCACTACTTTATCTGCACCATGTTTGGTGCGGGTAAATACGAGTGCGCTTTGTATGGCTTTATCTTTTAAGATATGCAGCAATAAATGTTTCTTGTTTTCTTTTTCAACAAAATACATCGCCTGTTGAATCGTTTCTGCAGTGGAAGAAACCGGCGTAACTTCTACTTTGGCAGGATTCGTTAAAATTGTATTCGACAATTTTGCGATCTCTGTTGGCATGGTAGCCGAGAAGAAAAGGGTTTGTCTTTTAACAGGAACTTTCGTAATGATCTTTTTCACATCGTGTATAAAGCCCATATCCAGCATTCGGTCTGCTTCGTCCAGCACTAATATTTCCAGCTGCGAAAGATTAATGTAGCGCTGTTCAACCAGGTCGAGCAAACGACCGGGTGTTGCGATTAAAATATCTATCCCGTTGCGTAAAGCATGGGTTTGGGGTTGTTGAGAAACACCGCCAAAAATAACCAGGTGTTTCAGGTTCAGGTGACGGCCATAGGCAGCAAAACTTTCGTCTATCTGTATCGCCAGTTCCCTGGTAGGAGTTAAGATTAATGCCTTGATACCTTTGTTGCTGCTGCCTGCCAATTTTCTTTCATGCAGGATCTGCAATATCGGAATCGCAAAAGCAGCGGTTTTACCGGTACCGGTTTGTGCACAGCCTAAGAGGTCTCTGCCTTCTAATAAAATAGGGATTGATTGTTCCTGGATGGGTGTGGGGGTTGTGTACCCCTCTGTGTTGAGCGCTCTCAGGATGGGCTCAATGAGGTTTAATTCGTTGAATAACAAAATGAATTATTTAAAATAAATGAACACCTGAATTAGCTCAGATGGTATATAGCCTGCCCGTAATTGACTTGATAAACTTTGTCACGGAAGAGTGATCAGTCTGTAGAGAGAGTATATGAATGCTGCAAAGATAGGGGAAATATATTTAATGGCTGTTAAGAAGGGGATTAAACATTTAAACAGATGAAAAAGGAGTAATAGAACAGATGAATGTTTCAGTGAAATGAGTTGCCTTTTATTTCATCTATTTCTTGTTTCCCTGTTCAAAAATATTTTATCTCCGATACAATCTCTTCTAAATAACGCTTATCCGTTGCGTCAAATTGATCTAAGTATTCACTGTCAACATCCAAAACACCCCAAACATTGCCTTCTTTTATTAGCGGAACCACAATTTCGGATTTTGATAAACTGCTGCAGGCAATATGGCCGGGGAATTTTTCCACGTCGGGTACGATCAATGTTTCTGCGTTGGCCCAGCTGGTTCCGCAAACACCACGGCCTTTGTTGATACGCGTGCAGGCAACCGGACCTTGAAAGGGGCCGAGTACAAGCTGCTCTGCTTTCACTAAATAAAATCCTACCCATAACCAACCGAATTGCTCTTTTAATGCACCGGCAATATTAGCGAGGTTAGCAATGAGATCGGGCTCGCCTTCCATCAGGGCTTTGATTTGCGGTAT
Organism: uncultured Sediminibacterium sp.; assembly: GCA_964519475.1. Classification (GTDB taxonomy): domain Bacteria; phylum Bacteroidota; class Bacteroidia; order Chitinophagales; family Chitinophagaceae; genus Sediminibacterium. Next base: position 222,383 of record CAZFKE010000001.1, on the reverse strand, counting down.
AAGCGATTGGTATTGGGTTTGTTTGTCGCCTTTCTGTATGGTAAGGTCTTCTGCCATAGTTATCTGTTCAGTCTGCAAAACTATTCATTACGCGGCTTATTGCCAATCATTCCAAGATGGGTATGTTTAAAATCGTCGGTATATTTTAAACCATAACCAAAAACACGGTCGAAGCAGCTGTGTGCAAAGAGCAGGATACCGATGAATCGTATGGCATCATTATGAGCTAAGTACCCGGTGAAAACAACGAGTACAGCTGTGAGTTTGTGATGAAACAGGTTATAAGCATACGCACCAATCTTTGTGTTAACGAGATAGCCCAGCATACTGATATCGGGAGACAGGAACAGCAGGATCCATAGCCACGCGCTGAAATGAAATGGCTGGAAATATAACCCTGCGATACCGATACCCAATTGTGCAAGTTCTTCCATCTGTGATAGTTTTTTCATTTTATCTGATTTAGGATTCAAATCTCGCAAGCGCATCGGGCTGATCCGTTAACATAAGATAAGAAAATGAAAATTTATTTTTTTGCTGTCCTGCTGCGTATACGGCTGAGGCTTACCGGTGTAATGCCGAGGTAATTGGCAATATGGTGCTGGGGAATTCTTTCAATGATCTTTTGTTTGTTGCTGCTTAGTAATTGTTGATAGCGTTCTTCCGGACTCAGCATTAATAATCCTGCCATTCTTTCTTCCAGGCCTATGGCCAGATATTCGGCGATCAGTCTCCCAAACTTTTCCCAGGAATGGCTTTGCTTGTATAATTGCTGCAAGGTTACGTAAGGGAAAACGATCAGTGTTGTTTGCGTCAGCGCTTCAATACTGATAGATCCGGGTTTTCCCGTAATGCAGCTGATATAATCGGTAACAAAACTATTCTCAAAATAAAAATAAGTGGTTTTCTCTTCACCGTCCTTGGTATAGTAATGGCGCATATTGCCTTCGATTACAAAACCAATCTCTTTGCAAACTTTTCCTTCTTTGGTAAAAAAGGTATTCTTTCTTACAGTGCGTTGGGTAAGATGTGGCAGAAGTAGTTGCCAATCTTCGTCTGAGAGTTTGGTAAATCTTTCTATATACTTCCTGATCACCTCAAACATCATTATCGAATGTATTTGCCAATAACAGGTAATTTTTTGAATTCTTTTTTCTCCACGAGTAAAATGAACCAGGTGAAAATCCACAAAAGAATGGTTGCAAAAGCTCGGCTAAACCAAAGATTGGTTAAAAAGTAAGTAGTTCCTTTATGCATAAAGAATAAAGCAACCACAATGATAAGATAAGCAATAAGCTTCTTTGTAGCATAGGGTATGCGGTATACTTTTTGTCCCCAAATATAACTCAGTACCATCATGCTGCCATAGCAGGCAAATGTTGCCCAAGCACATGCCATATAACTGAAGTAAGGAATAAAAAGCCAGTTGATAGCCAGGGTAATGGCGGCGCCGATCAAGGTTATATAGGCACCTGCAATGGTTTTATGTCCAAGTTTATACCAAACGCTCAGGTTATAATATATACCAAGGAACATATTGGCAAGAAGCAATATGGGTACCACTTTCAGGCCAACCCACATTTTCGGGTTTCTGATAAATAATTTCCAGATATCAAGGTACATAGCTACAACCAGGAACATGAAACAAAGTGTGATCACAAAAAATTTCATTACACGCGCATAAGTTTTCGGGGCGTTTTCTGATTGGGCCTGCTTAAAGAAGAAAGGTTCGGCACCCATCCGAAATGCCTGAACGGCAAGCGATATCAGAATAGATAATTTATAACAGGCCGAATAAATACCTACTTCGGCTTTTGCAGCATCCACACTGCTTACCGGTGCCCACCATCCCAACATAATCCGGTCGAACGTTTCATTGATCATGCCTGCAAAACCGGCCAGGATTAAAGGCAGTCCATACTTCATCATCTCTTTCCAAAGTGTTGCGTCGAATTTCCATTCAAAGCCAAGCATTTCTTTGCTGAGAAGTAATAAGGTAATTACATTCTGAATTACATTGGCTAATAACACGTATCCAACGGCCCAGGCAGGATCGAAATATTTACTTACCCAATGAGATGGATTGGCAGCTAATAAGCGGGGGCAAATACTCAGGAAAAAATAAATGCAAACAATATTGATCAGTATGCCACCCACTTTTACCATTGCAAATTTAACTGGCCTTCCATCCTGCCTCAGTTTGGCAAATGGAATAATGCACAATGCGTCCAATGCAATCATAGCAGCTGATAACGATAAATACTCGGGGTGTGCGGTTACCTGCAACAGAATACTTACAGGGTTTTGTAAAAGAACCAATACAACCGTTAGAAGGATGGTTGAAAAGATCAATGATAAACTGGTGGTGTTATATACCAGCTTTTTATCTGCATGATTGGCAAACCGAAAAAATGCAGTTTCCATCCCATAGGTAAATACCACATTCATAAAGGGAATAAACGAATACACAATCGACATCTCGCCATACTGAGATTCGGTAAACTTGAATGTGAGATAAGGGGTAAGTAAATAATTAATAAACCGGGCAGCTATAGAGCTTACTCCATACCATAATGTTTGTCCTGCTAATTTCTTAATACCGCTCAAGTTCTTGTGTGTTGGTTTATGCGTTTACCGGCTTATGGGTAACCTTTATGCGTTACGCTTTTGGTATTCAACGTTAAAAGTAACAAATGTGCAGCTTACTGGTGAATATCTGCCGGTGGTTTGCCGGTGTTTTCGTTACCCGGTGGTGCAAATCGAGGGTCTTTCAGGAAACTGGAATCTGTTAAAGTATATAAAAAGGCAGTAAGCTGACCTATTTCGTAGTTAGATAAAGGCATTTTATTCTTCAATAAAGAATCGGTTGTGTTACTTACCACCATGTTTTTACGGTAATGTTCAAATACACTCATTAAAGAAAACAACCTGCCGTCGTGACCATAAGGGAAGGTTATGGCAACATTACGCAGGCTGGGTACTTTAAACTTTAAGGAGTCTTTGATATCTCCGGTGATCTTCATACGACCTAAATCTTTCAAATAATTATCTATCGGCAAACCGGTATTGCGGTAACTATAATCCGTGAACATCGGTTCCGTGTGACAGGCAATACATTTCTCTTTAAAAATAGCATAACCCAATTGTTCGGGCAGGATAAAAGAAGCTTCGCCACGCATTACTTTATCGTATTTACTGTTGCTGCTTACGAGTTGCAGTTCGAACTGACTGAGGGCTTTGCCGAGACGTTGGGTATTGATGGTTTCATCGCCGAAAGCAGCTTTGAATAACTGCTTATATACTTTGTCGGTTTTTAATTTATTGATAACATTCTCGATGGTTTCTGCCATTTCATTTTCTGCAGTGATGGGGGCTAGCGGCTGAAGATCGAGATGATTGATACCTCCATCCCACATCAATTCTTTTTGCCAGGCAAGATTAAATAAACCCGGGGCATTGCGGTTGGTGAGCGAATTATTGAAACCATGGCTGAGGTTATGATCGTAGGTGTTAAAAGCACCAAACTGCTGGTGGCAGGACGCGCAGGAGATCGTTTCATCTTTACTGAGTCTTGTATCGTAAAATAGTTTCTTACCAAGGGCAATGCCTTCTTCCGTAAGCGGATTCTTTGAAAAATCGTAAGCAGGTCGTGGCCATCCTTTGGGAATAATAAAAGGAACGGGTTTGGGTTTAGGGTAAATGGCATTTATGCTTATCCAGCCGATACCGGTAGCCACAATACAAGAGAGAATACCTATTGTTTTCATTCCCTTCATATCAACGTACTGCATTTATTGAAAACATAGAACTATAATTATCTGCGATCTTTTTTGCTAATACCCCCGGCATATGGCATACCGGGGTTTCGGAAATTTTTATGTCTGACTTGTTCTTGAACCAAGCAAGGACATCTGCAGTAATATGAATCTCCTGAATGGCTTCTTTTGCTCCAGAAATGGGCAGGGAAATTATTTTCAATGTATTATTTTCTCCTCTAAAACCACCGATATGGTAAGTGAAATAATGGCCGCCAATGGCAGACGATTCAGATATTCCTTCCAGTTTGGCCATGATATAACCGCTGTTCCATGTCCAGAACATTCCCTTCATCGGATCAAGCGCACCGGTTTGTACACCGGATACATTGCGGATACTATCTACGCCCAGTAAGAATTGTATAGAACCAATATCCGTAGAAGCTAATGATAAATGGATGATCCGGGAAAGGGAATCGGCTGCATCCACTAAAAAATAATTCGCCGGAAGTATAACCTGTTTTCCTTTCCTGTCTGTGATGGAAATGTGGGAAATATAATACCTGAATTTTTGTATGATGATCTTTTCACCTAAAGGCGTTGTGTAGCGATTACCCAACAGCAGTTCTTCCTTACCTGCTTTGTGATGAAAGATCAGCGATACTTTTTTTTGATCATAACCGATTACCGGTATGGCTATCAATACCCAAAAAATGGGTAATAAGAAATGGGTAGCGGATGCTTTTTTCATCAGTAATCGTTCCTGTTAACTTTTCTGCGTTGTTCTTTGGTAAAAGTATTCCGTTTCTTACTTTCTATCCTTTTTTCCTTTGAGGCCTTTGTTGGTTTGGTAGCACGACGGATTTTTTGTTTGATCAATGCATTTCCCACCCATTGATTCATTTTTTTGATTACCTGTTGCTTATTACCCAACTGCGATCTTTCTGATTGTGATTTTACCAGCAGAAAACCATCATCTGTAATCTTATTTTTTAATTTTTCACTGATCCGTATTTTCTGTTCCTCTGAAAATAATGTGGATGCAGCCACCCGCCAACGGCCTTCTACCATGGTTTCTACCTTGTTTACATTCTGCCCACCCTTGCCGCCGCTGCGGGCTGTCTGGAAGAGAATTTCGGGTGTAATGTTTATCTTCATTATGCTAAAGTTCGTAAAAAAACGGGGATCCATTTATGAGAATTGTTATACAAAGGGTAAAAGAAGCATCAGTTACCGTGGATGGAAAAATAACCGGTGCCATTCATGCCGGACTGCTGGTATTACTTGGGATTGAAGATGCTGATACCGATGAAGATATCAGCTGGCTAAGTAATAAGATCGTTAATATCCGCCTTTTTAATGATGAAAATGAGGTGATGAACCTCGGCATTAAAGAGGTAAATGGCGATATCTTACTGGTAAGCCAGTTTACCCTGCATGCCAGCACAAAAAAAGGAAACCGGCCATCTTATATCAAAGCATCCAAACCCGATTTTGCCATACCGATGTATGAGAAAATGATCAGGCGGTTGGAGCAGGACTTAGGCAAAAAAATTCAAACTGGTATTTTCGGTGCCGATATGAAAGTAGCTTTGCTGAACGATGGGCCGGTAACCATCTGGATCGATTCGAAGAACAGGGAGTAATAGTATTAGCGAATTAGCGGATTGTGGATTAACGAATTGTTCGTCCGTATGAATCCGCTAACCCGCAATCCGTTAATTCGCTAATTATGAAAGAAATTGAGAATAGGCAGGATATTGAAACGTTGATGATTTCCTTTTACGGTGTAGCTATGAAAGATGAGCTGATCGGACATTTTTTTACTGAGGTGGTTCCGCTCGATCTTGAAAAACATATTCCGCTGATTTCAGATTTTTGGGAAACTGTTATTTTTGATAAAGCAGTGTATAGAGGTAATGTGTTTGGGGTGCATGCGCATATTCATACTCTGTTTGCGTTTGAGGATAAGCATTTTGAAAGATGGGTATTGCTTTTCAAACAGGCTGTAGATGGATTATTTACAGGTGTTAATGCAGAAAAAATTAAACAACGTGGAGAATCTATCGCTACAGTAATGCGAATCAAACTTGTTCACTCGGGCATAGAGCTCAAAAAATAATTGATTATGACAATTGAACAGGCGCAATCACAGGTTGACCAATGGATCAAGACCGTGGGTGTACGTTATTTTAACGAATTGACCAACCTGGGTATTTTAATGGAAGAAGTGGGCGAACTGAGCCGTGTACTGGTACGTACCTATGGTGAACAATCTTTCAAGGAATCTGATAAAGGTAAAGAGATCGCTGATGAAATGGCCGATGTATTATGGGTTTTATTATGCCTGGCCAATCAAACAGGTGTGGATCTTACCACGGCGCTGCAGAAAAATTTTGAAAAAAAGAATATCCGAGATGCCAGTCGGCATCAGGATAACGAAAAGCTGTATTAACAACAAATAGCTTACATTACTATCAGATGAAATGGCATGTAATGAATTTGTTCCCAATTCTTAAAGAATCCCTGTTTGATTTTGCTGATAACAAATCATTCCGCATGAGTGCGGCCCTGGCATATTATACCATCTTCTCCATTGCACCCATGCTCATCGTGATCATAAGCCTGCTTAATATATTTTACGGGCGTAATGCCATTGAAGGCACCATCTTTCAGCATATCCAGGGATTTATCGGGGCAGATGCCGCCCTGCAGATACAGCAGGTAATTAAAAATGCAGCCATATCAAAAGATATCAGCTGGGCTTCCATAGTGGGAGTCTCCGTTTTGGTTTTTGCAGCTACCAGTGTATTCGCAGAAATACAGGATTCAATCAATTATATCTGGCGCTTAAAAGCCAAACCCAGGAAAGGCTGGTTAAAACTGGTGGTAAACCGTATACTCAGCTTTTCAATGGTGGTAAGCATCGGCTTTATTTTGCTGGTTTCGCTGGTGGTCAATTCAATGTTGGATATGTTAGGGCAACAGTTGCTGAGACTTTTTCCGGAAATTGCCGTTTATGTAGCGTACGGTATCAATCTTTTTATCACTTTTATTACGATCAGCTTTTTATTCGCGGTTATTTTTAAAGTGTTACCTGATGCCCGTATAAACTGGCGGGATGTAACAACCGGTGCGATAACAACTGCTTTATTGTTTATGCTTGGGAAGTTTGCCATCGGTTATTACCTGGGTAGAATACATATCAGCTCTACCTATGGCGCTGCAGGCTCGGTAGTAATTATCCTGTTATGGGTATATTATTCATCGTGTATATTATATTTCGGAGCTTGTTTTACGAGGGCATATGCGATCAGGATCGGGCGGAATATTTTCCCCAATGATTATGCCGTATGGATACAGGAAATTGAATTGGAAAATAAGTCGTCCTTACTGGTACAGCCAGACCCGGTAGTAGTAAGTACTTCAGGCAATGTTTCAACAAAAACGCATGACCCGATAAAAAAAAACATACCGCCGGCAGACGATGGTATGGTTTCTGATGGCAAATAAATTATTTGAAGATACTTTTCTGTTTTGCCATTTTTTCAATTTCAGCAACTGTTCGTGGACTGCCTGCCGACAGGTTTTTATAACCGTCTTCTGTGATCAGGATATCATCTTCTATTCTCACACCAATGCTCCACCATTTTTGCTCGCATTTACTACCCGGCGGGATATAGATACCCGGCTCAACGGTAAAAACCGCACCGGGCAGGAGCTTTGGCGGATTGGGATCATGCACATCCAATCCCAATCCATGTGATGTGCCATGCGGAAAATAAGTTCTCAGCTCCGACTCTGAACTGATGATGCCCAGCTTTTTTAATCCCGCTGTTATCACTCTTACCGCTGCCCGGTGAGGGTCACTGGATGCATTGCCTGATTTGCATTGAAGGAAAGCAGAATCCTGCGCTTCGAGTACCAATTCATAAATGATCTTTTGTTCTGGTGAAAACTTTCCATTAACCGGAATCGTTCGGGTTACATCCGCACTGTAACCATGGTATTCTGCAGCACAATCGCTCAATAACAAATCCCCGTCTTTCATTAAACGCCGGTTACTTTCATAATGCAATATGCAGGTATTCTCTCCCGAGCCATTGATACTTGGGTAACCCACAAATTCAGATCCGTTCTTTTTAAACATATATTCCATGACGGCCTGTGCCTGGTATTCAGTCATATTGGGTTTAGTGGCTTTCATCACTTCATTATGGCCCTGCACACTTATGGCAACCACTTTCTCCAGGATAGCAATTTCTTCCGGTTGTTTTACAGATCTAAGGGTACGTACAATGTTCGTAATGCTGCTAGCAGCAGTGGGCTTTTTTTGCGTAATTATGGCACTGTCAATCATCTGTGCCATTTTAGACAAAGGGTCTACTCCTCCGCGGCCTCCATAATATTTTTGTAGAATATTTTCTGCATAAAGTGTGGTAAGCACAGAATCAATTTTACTGAAATCTATCGTTGTATATGTAAACAGATCATGCGTAAACACATTTTCTATTTTGTATTTTTCTTTCACGGCATCCGCCCCTAATATTTTGCCTGTCCACATTTCCCTGATAGGATTGCGGGGTTGTACAAATAAAAATTCAGTTCCTGTTTTATGCAGCAGGGTAACCGGCTCTTTAAAAATGAGTAACAGGGAATTGGGTTCTTCCAATCCGGTTAGGTAATAAAAATTCTTATTTTGGGCATATACATAATCCACATCATTATTACGGTTACGAACCTGTGAAGCGAAGAAAATGGCCACAGAATTTGCGGGCATCATTTCCCTCAGGGCTGCCCTTCGTCCCGCATGAAAAGCAGGAGAAAGATAATCGTTTGGGTACTCAGTGGTTTGCTGGGCCTGCAGTAACAAAGGGAACAGCCATAGAATAGAGCAGTACTTTTTTAGCATATCGTGCATGGTTTGTAAGGATTAAAACTAATTTTTTTATGGCAGCCTGCAGCATCTTTTGGATAAACGTACCGTTTTGCCATAATTTCTTCGAAAAACCATTGCCGGCAGGTTTCGCGGAGCAAGGGTAAAAGCATATTTTTGCGCCGTTATGAGTATACAGCAAGACAATCAGTTCCAGGCAATTATTTCGCATGCCAAAGAATATGGCTTTGTGTTCCCGAGTAGTGAGATCTATGATGGCCTTAGCGCCGTGTATGACTATGGCCCTTATGGTAGTGAATTAAAAAAGAATATCCGTGACTACTGGTGGAAAAGCATGACCCAACTGCACGAAAATATTGTGGGCATTGATGCAGCTATTTTTATGCACCCCACCACCTGGAAAGCCAGCGGACATGTGGATAATTTTAGCGATCCCATGATCGACAACCGCGACAGTAATAAACGTTACCGTGTAGATCATTTGCTGGAAGCGAAAGCAGACCAGTTAAAAGAGAAAGGAAATGAAGCAGAAGCGGATGCTTTATTAGCCAGCATGGACAGTTTGCTGGCAGCAGAAAATTTTACCGAGTTAAAACAGCTGATCATCGATCAGAAAATAGTTTGTTCTGTTAGTGGCACCGCTAACTGGACGGATATTCGCCAGTTCAACCTCATGTTCTCAACCCAATTGGGTTCTGTAGCAGAAGATGCTGATACAATTTACCTACGCCCCGAAACGGCGCAGGGTATTTTTGTGAACTTTCTGAATGTGCAGAAAACAGCGAGAATGAAAATTCCTTTTGGTATTGCACAAACCGGTAAGGCATTCCGTAATGAGATCGTTGCCCGGCAATTTATTTTCCGTATGCGAGAGTTTGAGCAGATGGAAATGCAATTCTTTGTTCGTCCCGGTACAGAAGGCGAATGGTATCAGTATTGGAAAGAAGCCCGCCTTCAATGGCATATCAGTCTGGGGATAGCTCCTGAAAAATACCGTTACCATGATCATGTAAAACTGGCACACTATGCCAAAGAAGCCTGTGATATTGAATACGAATTTCCATTTGGATTTAAAGAAGTGGAAGGCATTCATTCAAGAAGCGATTTTGACCTGAGCCAGCATCAGAAATTCAGCAAAAAGAAGATGCAGTATTTTGATACGGAAATCAATCAAAATTATGTTCCGTATGTGGTAGAAACATCTATTGGCCTGGACAGGATGTTCCTGCTTATTATGGCCAATGCTTATGAAGAAGAAACGATTCTAAAAGAAGATGGCTCCACTGATAGTCGGGTAGTGCTGCATATACCTGCTAAGATCGCTCCCATGAAACTGGCAATTCTGCCACTTACCAAAAAAGATGGCTTACCTGAAATTGCACGTGAACTGATGGATGAATGCAAGCCTTATTTCAAATGTTTCTACGAAGAAAAAGATGCAATTGGTAAACGTTATAGAAGACAGGATGCTATTGGCACACCATTCTGTGTAACCATAGATCATCAAACCAAAGAAGACCAGACCGTAACGATCCGTTACAGGGATAGCATGGCGCAGGAAAGAATATTGATGAGTAAGATCAAGGATCTTGTTTTGGAGCAGGTTATGTAGAATTTGAAAATTTGAGCGAAGCTAATTTGAAAATGAGGGTTGTTTGTTATAATAAGATCCTCATTTTCAAATTATGTTTATCCGTATAATTCAAGATGAATCGCTTTTTTATCATAGCCCATAGCAAGAATTCGTTGCTTGGCTTCATCGATCATATTTTTCCAGCCGCATAAATAGAATTTAGCGGGCTTCCTGCCGTTATCTGTCAATGCTTCATACACAGGGTGCACATAGCCTTTATGTCCGCCATCAGGTACTTCATTTTCCCTTGAATAACATGGGTGAAAATGGAAACCGGGTTCTTGTTTTTCCAGTTCTTTCAATTCATCTATATACAGTCCATCTTCAATTTTGCGGCAACCGAAAATGAGGTGCACAGACTGGTGTGGTAAGGTATGTGAATGAATAAAATGCGACATAGCCCGGAAAGGAGCGATACCGGTACCCGTACAGATAAAGTATAGATCCTCTGCAATAAGCTCGGGTAAAACGAATTTACCCTGTGGCCCCCGAAGCATTAATTCACTTCCTACGGTTACTTCATTGAAGAGATAAGTAGTTCCTAATCCGCCTTGGAGGAATACGATCACCAACTCAAAAATATTAGTGCCGTCTGGCGCAGAGGCGATGGAATAACTTCTCCAGCGTTTATTTTTCTGTTCGTGAATGGGTAAGTCGAGGGTTACAAACTGTCCGGCTTTAAAATCAAAGGATTCAACTTCGGGTACCTGTATCCAGAATCTTCTTGTTAAGGCGGTAGCGTTTTCAATTTTGATCACTTTACCGGTTCTCCAGGGTTCTAACATGGGGTATTTTTTCTAGTGCTTGAATAGGTATTGTATAAAACCGATTAAAGGTACATATGCAATTAATAACAATCAATAAAAAAGGCAACGGATTTCCGTTGCCTTCTACCCTTAAAGCCCTTTTATTTATCGCAGGATAAGAATTTTCTGTACATAATTCTTCTTGTTATGCTGGATCTGCAGGATATAGAATTCTGAACTTACCGCATCCACACTGATCTGTTTGGAGAATTTGCCGGTAAAATCAGGATAAACACGGTTGTATACTTTCTGCCCCGATTCATTTAGCAGATCAATATTAAGATCAGCTTTACCCGTTACTTCAAAAGAGAGGTTAAACACGCCACGGTTTGGATTCGGGGATACACTCAATTTAATCTCGGTTGCTGATACATTATTGATGGCTGTTGCTACAAAGGAGATGGTATTGGATGTTTGCTGGCAACCAAATGCATCCGTTACAATCACTTTATACTTTCCCGATTGCGTAGGCTTATAATTTTTACCCGTAGCGCCGATGATAGCTGTGGTATCATTAAGGTACCACTGATTGCCTGATGTGATACTGCTTACCAACGAATCGGCAGACTGTGTAATAACCGGCATCGCTGCGGTAGTTGCTACCACGGCAACCCTATCGCTAACACAGGCGCCGGTATTGATCTTCATATCATAGAAGAAATAATAGTACTGATTGTCTGTGGCGCCTGCAGAGTTATGCGCACTGTTACCTGTGATCGACATGATATTTGGAACAGCAATCGGATAAGTAGAACCTGTGATTGCGTTATTACGGAAAATGGTTGCACCAAGGTTGGTAATGGTATCTAAAACGCCTGCCCTGTTTTGGCATTCAATAAGGATTATATGATCACCTATAGTGGCAACCGGTAAATTCAGATAGTAGATCGCTCCGGTATCAGTGGAATTGTTTCCCGTTACGGCCCCAGGAGCTGGATTGGGTGTAGTTGGATATACATCTATGGTTGATGAGGCCAATGGTTGATAAGAGTAAGAAGTAGTTGTTTCTGATAAAAGATTGGCAAGGGTAAACTTGATCTTACCCGGATACCCAATATATAAACGGGCCGTTTCCAACGTTACCGGAACCGAATTATTAATTTTTACATAGTTGCCGTAAAACATATTATATCCACCTTGCGGGAATACCGTTTTGTTAGCCGGCCCGATGCTTGTTTTCGCTTCCTTGGCTACGTAATATGTTTTATCAGATGGGATAGTAGTGGTTGTTACGGTAGCGCCATTGGCAAAAGGCGATGTGCCGGTGGCTGTTGCATACCAGAAATAATTGGATGCATCCGGACTGCTTACTTTCAACGTTACATTTGTTCCGCAAATATTACCTGCGGCGCTAACCGCAGCAGGTTTGGCTGCTGAACTGAATGTAGAAACCAATGTGTTGTTAGCAGGATTCTGATCCGTAGGAAGTGCAGTAGTAGCAGTAATCGTATAGGTGGTTCCACCCGTGGTAGCGAATGGTGTCTGGAATGTATAGGTCACGGTTGATAAGGCGCTAATCGGTCCGGGATAGGTAAATGAAAGATTACCCAATACTGTTGAGCCGCTGGCAATAGTGGCGGTGATGGGAATATTGGTTTGCTCAGCAGAACCATTGTTCTTAATGTTCACCGTAACATATTGCGCAGCGCTTCCGCAATTCGATGCCGAAGGCGATAAGATATCACTGATAGAAACATCATTCGATGGGCTTACGATCCTTACCCTGTAATCCTGTGTTTCACCTTTTCCATAAGTGCCGCAGGCAGCTACATCCGAAGCAGTAGATGTTTCCTGTACTACAATACGCATCAAACAGATATTGCCAACCGTTAGGCCGGAAGGTGTTGTAATATCTGCATTGAATACCGTTGAGGTAGAAGCCAGCGTACCGCTTGTTGCTACCAGTTCAGAAGTTTCAAACGTGCCGTTATTGTTATAATCGATAAATACTTTTACGATTCTTGGGTTGGTGGTAGCATCTGCCGTACTTGTACGGATAGAGATGGGTATGGTTTGCGATGCTTCAATATCAGCTACGTAATTGGTATTGTTGGTGTATGTTTTTGATCCCGCTGAATTGGCCACATGTATCGTCTTGAAATTCACACTGTCAATCCTTGCTCCGCCACCACCAGATGCGGAAGTACAATAGGCAACACCACCCACACCACTTACTAATAATGAGTAAGCCTGGTTAGCTCTTGCCAATGTGCCTTTATGGCTTACGGTAATGGTATAGGATTGTCCGGGAATAGTACTGTCTATATCTATACGTTCTACATTATCAGTAATATTATCTCCGGGAATGGCTGCAAAACTTGGATTGTTTACATCCAGTGTCCATGGCTGGTACGTTCGGGTTCCTTTGGTAATACGGATATCAAGGTCATTCACCAGGTTCTTTGTGCGGTTATTGAGTACGTTAATATTATCAACGTTTCCTTTCACATCCGTCCAGCAAATAGTTGCAGACAAAGGCCCTTTACCGGTAGCTATCACCGTCTTTGTAAAAGTTCCGCCTTGTGCCAGTGTATTTTCATACATCAGTGTTGCTGAAGTGGTATCGTTATTTTTAGCTGCAAAATTGGTGATGAAATCCGACGCCTTCAGCACATTCAATAATCCCCAGCCAAACTGGTAATCAGGCCCCGGTGCAAAGCCCGCTTCATCAGCGGTATGAATCGCAAGTCCTTTTAAAGTGGCGGAACGCAGAAAAGAAGTAGCACCTTTTAGTTTTGAATAATATTCCTGTAACAATAACAGCGAACCTGCTGCATTGGGCGATGACATGGACGTTCCGCTATAAGAAGCATAGCTGGTATTCGATGTATTTATGGGAGATAAAACATTTATCCCATCTGCCACCACATCTGGTTTGATACGGCCATCATCTGTTGGTCCCCAACTGCTGAAGGGGGCGATAACCACATCTTCTTTACGGCCGTATCCGCCCGGAAGGCCGCTAACGGCACCCACCGTAAGAATATTTTTTGCGCCACAATCCCATGAGATGATATCATAACTGTCGTTATTGCTGATACCTGCAGGCCTGTTACCAGCCGAGGCCATTTGATTACTTGCATTGAAACGGAAATAAGGTTGTCCAACTGCAGGGCCATTTTCACTCCGGTTATTACCCGCAGATTTTACGATCAGGTAGAAAGGTGCATTATAAGCGATGGAATCCAAAGCCTGCGAATCGGAACTGTAATAACCGAATTTATAATCTTCGTTATCCGTTGTTCTTCCGTTGAATTCCCAACGGCTTTGTGTGCTGTTATAGTTCCACCCTGAAATGATCGAATAGGAGTGATTGGATAAAAGAATATTAGGTGCTTCAGTAGCGATCTCAGTAAGATCACTCAGGTAATCATAAGCGATCAATCCCTGTAAGCCGTATGCCATTCCTTTGGCACTGGGGTTTACACCGGAAGCTATCATGGTTCCTGCAACATGTGTGCTGTGATCACTGGTAGCAGAAGGATTATCTTTTTGTATAATCCTGCCTACAAATTCCTGGTGGGTGGCCAGCACCGAAGCTCCGTCCCAGATAGCCAGTTTGTTTTTCATATTGGCAGAACTGCCCGAGAGATTTAGTCCTGAGGAACCGCCGGGCCAGAGTTGATTGGCACGGGTGGTAGCAGCAGCAATGGTATTGTTATTAGTGATTACATATTTTGGAAAACCAAAATCATCAACACCCACCAGCACGCCGGTTCTTCCTTCACGGGAAGTAATGGTGAGCGACCAGCCCTTGGTTCTGGCCATAGATAATGCTTTGGCATAGTTTTCTTCTGTAGAAAGTTTATAACCAACGGATGCCTGTTTCAGAATACGGGTATTGGTAAATTCCTGTGCCGTAACCATTCCGGCAAATGCACAAATCCATGCAAAAACCAAGGCTGTTTTTTTCATCATAATCATATAATTTTTCAAGCAGCCCGTTTTAAAAAAATCAGGCAGAATATTCTCTAAATTAGATACTTTCAGGTTTCAAAGTGATGTATGAAACATAATCTTTTTATTCTTTTTTTATTCGTTTTAACGATTCTGTCCTGTTCATCGGTAAAAAAGACAAATTCATCGGCTATATCACAAGGGTTTACGGGCCAGATTACAGAACTAACCGGTAACCAGATGCCCATGAAAGGGGCTGATCCAATCGTTCCCAAAGGCATTGTTGCAACTGTTCTTATCTACGAACCTACCAACGTTAACCAGGTTCGCCGTATGGGAACCTCTGCTACATATACGGCAATTGTAACAAAACAGGTTGCTTCGGTGGATACAGACAGCACGGGTAAGTTTACTATCGCCCTGCCGGCAGGTTCCTATTCTGTGTTTGTTAAACAGGGAAGCCTGTTTTATGCCAACCTATTCGACACAAATAATAATATTGCACTGTTTACGGTGGAGGAAGGTAAGCTTACCACAGTAAATCTCTCGGTAAGTTCCGGGGCCAGTTTCTAGCCATTAGCATTGAGCCGCAGGCTATTTTAATGCCTTTATCCTTTTTCTTCTGCGAATGGATAACCGCTTAGAGCTAATAGCTATCTTTGCAGCCCCTTTCGGGAAAAGGATATTGATTCGCGGATATGAACCTGAATGTGTTGCTTGAGCAGTACCAAAATTCCCCCCGGCTTTTTCAGCTGGCGGACAGGCTTCTGTTTGCCGATCCGCAAAAAATCTTTCTTAAAAATTTACAAGGCAGCAGTTCGGAGTTCGTGGTGAGTTCGGTTTTTATGCATCCCCATTGCCAGCAATTAAATCACCTGGTGGTGTTGAATGATGCTGAGGAAGCTGCCTATTTTCATAATACACTTGAGAACCTTACCCATGCGCTGGATCTTTTTTATTTTCCTTCTTCCTACAAGAACCGGAAAAATTTCAGATTACTAAACAGTTCACATGTAATGCTTCGTACAGAAGCGTTAACCAAATTATCTGCCGGTGGCAACCGGAAGATAATTGTTACATATCCCGAAGCTTTATTTGAAAAAGTGGTATTGCGTGATACACTCAGCAGTAATATCATCAGCATCAAAGCGAATGATACCATCAACCTGAACAGCCTGATGGAATTGTTTGTGATGTATGGGTTTGATCGTACAGATTTTGTGTATGAACCCGGCCAGTTTGCCTTGCGTGGCGGCATCCTCGATATTTATTCATTCGGAAATGAGAAACCCTATCGTATAGAGTTATTTGGAAATGAAGTAGACAGTATCCGCATCTTCGATCCCGAAACACAATTGAGCGAGCGGAAATTATTACAGGTAAATATCATACCCAATATAGAAACACAATTTGAGAGCGATGAGAAGATATCATTGCTTGAATTTATTGCTGATAATACGATTGTTTGGCTAAAGGATTGGGATGTGATCAAAGAAAAAGTCGTTAACCAGGAAGATGATCTGCAGGGCTTTATCGGTATGATGGACAGCGGTTTCCGCATGCACAATACCGATGAAGAAGATGATAGTAAAATTGTAAAAAATATAAGCTGGAACGATTTTGTAAAAGCAAACACCATAGAAACGCAATTACAAAAACGTCATATTGTTGAGTTTGGCTACAAACCCCACCTGTCTGGCTTTGAGATCGAATTTATCACCAAATCGCAACCCTCATTCAACCGACGGTTTGATCTTTTGATTAACGATCTACAATTGCACGAAGCCGCCGGGTATGGTATCTATATTTTTGCAGAACAGGCTAAACAACTGGAAAGGCTAAATAGCATTTTTGCCGATCTGCAAACAGAGATCCAATTTGTTCCTGTAGCCACAGGCATCCATGAAGGATTTATTGATGAGAACCTGAAAGTGGTTTGTTATACCGATCACCAGATCTTTCAGCGTTACCATAAATACAAAGTAAAACAGGCGTATAATAAAAATAAGGCGCTCACGCTGAAAACCTTACGGGATCTGCAACCCGGCGATTATGTAACGCATATTGATCACGGTGTGGGAACCTATAGCGGCTTACAAAAGATTGAAGCGAATGGTAAAGTGCAGGAGGCCGTTCGTATCATTTATAAAGACAGTGATATTTTATATGTGAACATTAATTCACTGCATAAAATATCAAAGTATACAGGTAAGGAAGGAACGGTTCCCAAGATCAATAAACTGGGTTCGGATGTTTGGAATAAACTAAAAGAAAAAACCAAGGCGAAAGTAAAAGAGATCGCATTCGACCTTATTAAGTTATACGCACAGCGAAAAGCACAACAGGGCTTTGCCCACACGCCGGATAATTATATGCAGACCGAGCTGGAAGCTTCGTTTATTTATGAAGACACACCCGACCAAAGCAAAGCTACGGCCGATGTAAAAAAAGATATGGAGAGTGAAAGCCCCATGGACAGGCTGGTTTGCGGCGATGTGGGTTTTGGGAAAACAGAAGTGGCCATTCGCGCTGCATTCAAAACCTGCCTCGATGGCAAACAGGCTGCGGTATTGGTTCCTACCACCATCCTTGCCTTTCAGCATTATAAAACATTCCAGGAAAGGTTAAAAGATTTTCCGGTAACGGTAGACTATATCAATCGTTTCAAATCATCCAAAGAGAAAAAAGAAACGCTGAAAAAACTGGAAGAAGGAAAGATCGATATCATCATAGGTACACATGGTATTTTGGGTAAAGAAGTAAAATTTAAAAACCTGGGGCTGATGGTGATTGATGAAGAACAGAAATTCGGGGTTGGGCATAAAGAGAAATTGAAAACGCTGAAAACAAATGTGGATTGCTTAACACTTACGGCTACGCCGATTCCAAGAACTTTGCAATTTAGTTTGATGGGTGCGAGAGACCTCAGCATCATAAATACACCACCACCCAATCGCCAGCCTATTCAAACAGAAGTACAGGTATTCAACGACGATTTTATCTGCGAGGCAATCTATTATGAAACAGAACGTGGCGGACAGGTTTTCTTTATTCATAACCGTGTACATGGATTGGCAGAAATGAGTGCTTTGATCCAGGGGCTTTGCCCGGATTTGAGTATTGGCTTTGCTCACGGCCAGTTGGAAGGGCATGAACTGGAAGAAAGGATCCTCGATTTTATTGACAAGAAATACGATGTACTGGTTTGTACCAATATAGTAGAAAGCGGTGTGGATATTCCGAATGTGAATACCATCATTGTAAACAATGCCCACCATTTTGGTTTGAGTGACCTGCACCAATTACGCGGAAGGGTGGGGCGAAGTAACAAAAAAGCATTCTGTTATTTACTGGCACCGCCCATGAGTACCTTACCACCCGATTCGAGAAAGCGTTTACAAACGCTGGAACAGTTTAGTGAACTGGGCAGTGGTTTTCAGATTGCTATGCGTGATCTGGATATACGTGGCGCCGGAAATTTATTGGGGGGAGAGCAAACCGGATTCATGGCCGAGATCGGGTTTGAGATGTACCAGAAAATTCTGGAAGAAGCGATCCGGGAACTGAAACGGAATTCATTCCAGGATCTGTTTAAAGAAGAGATCAGCAAGCAGGATGATTTTGTAAGCGATTGTACGATCGATACCGACCTGGAAGTATTGATACCGGATAGTTATGTAGAAAGTATTGCCGAGCGTTTATCACTGTATACCCGTTTGGATAATTGTGAAACCGAAGAAGAACTCATGCAATTCCATTCAGAAATGATCGATCGCTTTGGGCCCATACCTGAACAGGTAGAAGATCTCTTCATTACAGTACGTTGCCGCTGGATGGGCGTGGATATTGGATTTGAGAAGATGACCTTGAAAGAAGACACACTCCGCTGCTATTTTATCAACCGACCGGATTCTCCCTATTTTGAGTCTGCACTCTTCAAAAAAGTATTGCAATATCTGCAGATAGGAACCAATAAAGCCCGCCTCAAACAAACCGGCCGCATGTTCCTTCTCATAGTAGATCATGTAAAAGATATGGAAGGGATGCATCGCTTTTTAAAACACATGCACGAAGCGATAACGGACAAAAAGTAACTCCGTGTAAACCCCGGTTTCTCTGCAACTCAGTGCAAACTGGCGGTATGATTGTTAATCTGCCATAATATTTTTGTATCTTTTTCACCGCAGGGGCGCGGGAAAGCAGCGTTAACCGCAGCGTTGGGCAAAAAAAATCCGGCCTTGAAAGAGGCCGGATCCAATGTTTTGTTCTTACGTTTGGCTTAGAATCCTTTTTTGGCAACGCCGTCTGCAATCGCCTGTAAAGCTTTGGCTTCGCTTAAGATAGCAGCCATTTTATTTCCTTTACCGTCATGGCCGCCTGCCATATAGCCACCTTTTGCTGTTTTGGTAACTACTGCATCCTGCATAGGAACATTTTTTTCCTTTGTTTTGAGGCAATATGCTTTGATCATTTTTGAAGTGTCCATGTGCTTAGAATTTAAAAGTTAGTAGATAAACAATGGGTTATAAGGCACAAGCTACCAAATTTTTGGTTGAAAGTGAAATTTCTGGGCTGTAGCGGCCCCTGGCTGGGTCTATAGCCCATAGTCCATTTTTCATGAAAGGAATATTTGCAATGAAAAAGCCGGCATCAAATAACGGCTTTTTTATGAGCTATCGACCATGAACTATGGTCTAAAATTATACATCAATCTTTGCATATTTCGCATGACTCTCAATGAATTCGCGGCGTGGAGCCACATCATCGCCCATCAGCATACTGAAGATACGGTCGGCCTCGGCGGCGCTTTCAATGGTTACCTGTTTCAAAGTTCTGCGGGCCGGGTCCATCGTGGTTTCCCAGAGCTGGTCGGCATTCATTTCACCCAAACCTTTGTAACGCTGGGTGGTAACACTGTCGTCTTTTCCACCGCCCAGTTTGGCAATCCATGATTTACGCTGCTCTTCGCTGTATGCATATTCCTGGTCCTTTCCTTTCTTGATCAGGTATAAGGGTGGTTGGGCAATATAAATATATCCCTGTTCCACCAGTTCTTTCATGTAACGGAAAATGAAAGTCAATATCAGGGTAGCAATGTGAGAACCATCCACATCAGCATCGGTCATGATAATGAGTTTGTGGTAGCGGAGTTTTACAATGTTCAAAGCTTTGGGGTCATCGGGCGTTCCTACGGTTACACCCAATGCCGTGTACATATTGCGGATCTCCTCATTCTCGTAAATTTTGTGCTCCATGGCTTTCTCCACGTTAAGGATCTTACCACGTAAAGGCAGGATAGCCTGGTAACTTCTATCGCGGCCCTGTTTGGCGGTACCACCGGCAGAGTCTCCTTCCACCAGATAGAGTTCGCATTTTTCGGGGTCCCTTTCACTGCAATCCGCCAGTTTACCGGGTAAGCCGCCACCACTTAGTACAGTTTTGCGCTGAACCATATCACGCGCTTTCTTCGCGGCAACACGAGCCTGGGCCGCTAAAATGATTTTGGAGATCACATTCTTGGCTTCTCGTGGGTTTTCTTCCTGAAAAGCCTCTAATCAACGGGAAACTGTGGTTTGATCTATACCACTTACCTCGCTGTTCCCCAGTTTGGTCTTGGTTTGCCCCTCAAATTGTGGTTCGGGTACTTTTACGGAAATGATGGCGCTTAATCCTTCACGGAAATCATCACCCTCAATGGTTACTTTGGCTTTTTCGAACAGGCCTTGTTTATCACCATAGGTTTTAAAAACCCTGGTCAGCGCCTGGCGGAAACCGGTAACATGTGTTCCACCTTCAATGGTATTGATATTATTTACGTATGAGAAAATGTGCTCTTTAAAATCGTCGTTGTAAGTAAGCGCCACTTCAACAGCAATATTGGATGCTTCATCATGCCCGTCTACATACAATGGATTTGGGATAAGCGGGTTACGATTACCGTTCTTATCCAGCATTTCTACAAACTCAACGATACCGCCTTCACTGTAAAAATTCTTTGTGTAAGTGCTGCCATCTTCATTTTTCTCACGCAGATCATTCAGTGTAATGCTGATGCGTTTGTTCAGGTAAGAAAGCTCGCGTAAACGCCCTTCGAGAATTTCTTTGCGGTAAACGGTTTCCTGGAAAATAGTGTGATCGGGCCAGAAATGTACCAGGGTACCGGTCTTCGTGCTTTCGCCAATTTCTCTAACCGGGTATTGGGGGATACCGATCTTGTATTCCTGCTCAAATATTTTCCCCTCGCGGTGAACGGTTGCCTGTAAAGTGGTACTCAATGCATTCACACAACTTACACCCACACCATGTAAACCACCGGAGACCTTGTAGGTGTCCTTATCAAATTTACCACCGGCATGCAATACGGTCATGACAATCTCCAGAGCGCTTTTTTTCTCTTTGGTATTGATACCCGTTGGGATACCCCGGCCATCATCCTGAACGCTGATGGAATTATCTTCGTGAATGGTTACGGTAATGTTCTTACAATACCCGGCAAGGGCTTCATCAATCGAGTTATCAACTACCTCATACACAAGATGGTGAAGGCCTTTTATGCCAATATCACCGATGTACATGGCGGGCCTTTTCCGCACCGCTTCCAAACCTTCCAATACCTGTATACTATCGGCGCCGTAATTCTTATTCTGGGCGTCGTTGCTTTTCTGTTGTTCTTCGCTCATAAATGCTTGTCAGTCCTGTGTTTTAAGTAAAAATCAGAAGTGGGCAAAGCTAATGAAAATAAAGGATTTTCCGGGTCTGAAACAAAGCTATTTTTCCCCATTGTACAGGCTAATGTGGATGCAGAAAATGACGTCCCCGTGACACGTTGTGAAAGCCTTAACTTGCCAATTAGATGTTTATACATTAATTTTGTGTTCCGATGTTAGAAGTAATGGACATATTAAAAGTATCGCACCGTGGCGGCGTGGAGCCCAGCATGGATTTATTGTATGAAAAAGGCCAGAATATTCCCGGATCCATTCAATACAATATCAAGCGATATTATGCCCAGCACCCATGGGTGGCCGAAGATACCGGTATGATGGTTTACCATTACAATTCCAAAAAACCTGCAGAGAACTATCTTGAGCTTCGTTATTGTACCACCGGCAACCGTTACTGTGAAGAAAAGAGTTGTGCGCAATGCGAACAGTTGCCAACAGAAAACTGCAGCGGCAAGCACCAGACAGTGGATGTGTTTACTTTTCATTTTACTGCTACCTTCCTTCACCAGTTTGTGCATAATGTGAAACTAAACTCACGCAAGGATGAAGTGCTTGCGTTTAAACATCCGAATGCGTTCACAAAACTGTTCCCGCTTTGTAATAAGAAAAGAAATGTACTGGATGGATTGCTGAACCATAGCTATTCCGGCGCTTTGGAAAATATTTTTGTAAATGCCAAGATTCATGAACTGTTATTATACAGCCTGGAATGTTTGGTAGAAGAAAAAGAAGAAGGCTTTAGCTGTAAGTTCCTGGCAGATGCCAGTGGAAGGGAGAGAATATACCAGTCAAGAGAGATTTTGCTGCAACATATCGGAGACCCGATCACCATTAAAGAACTGAGCCGTAAAGTGGCGATGAACGAATGTTACCTGAAAAAAGGGTTCAAAGAAGTTTTCGGCACCACTATATTTGATTTTTACCAGCAACAAAGAATGGAACACGCCAAATACCTTTTATATGAAAAGGGACTGAGTGTAACGGATGTGTCTGCCTTGCTCGGTTATTCCTCGATCTCGCATTTTTCTGCGGCGTTTAAGAAGCATACAGGGTTGAAGCCGTGTGAGCTGCTGAAGTGATACCCCCAGCCCCCTGAAGGGGGAGCCAATAAATATTGAATATTGAACAAGGAATTTTGAATGTTGAAGTGATTTCATGTACTTCATAATTCGATATTCCTTGTTCAATATTTTTTATTCCTTTCCGGACTGTAACTTTATTCAATCAAACAACTATTATGAGAAAATACCTTTCCATTGCTTTGTTGATCATTCTCTCCTCCTGCGCAAATAATAAAGTGGATACGATCATCCATCATGCAACCATCTATACAGTAGATTCTTCATTTTCTATAGCAGAAGCTATCGCTGTAAAAGATGGATTGATCGTAGCTGTTGGTAAGAATGATGAGATCCTCTCAAAATATACTTCCGCTGAAAGTATTGATGCCAAAGGATCTACAGTGTATCCGGGTTTTATAGATGCGCATGCGCATTTTGTGGGATATGGGAGGTCTTTGTTTACGGCTGATTTGTTTGGAACCCATACCTGGGAAGAAACAGTTGCCAGGATCAAAGCGTTTGCAGACAAACATCCCGACTTACCCTGGATTCAGGGTCGTGGCTGGGACCAGAACCGCTGGCCCGGAAAAGTATATCCTACAAACGAAGAGCTGAACAAACTGTTTCCCGATAAACCGGTAATTATTACACGGGTGGACGGGCATGCTTCCATTGCCAATCAAAAAGCGATGGATCTGGCAGGCATACAAGCGGGTGAAACCATTGTAGGGGGAACCATTGAAGTAAAAGACGGAAAGCTTACCGGTGTATTGATTGATAACGGGGATGATAAAGTGTATAAACAAATTCCCGGACCAACAAAAGAACTATATACACAATGGTTACAGGCCGCTCAGAAAAATTGTTTTGAACAAGGCTTGACAACGATCACTGATTGTGGATTAAGCTATCGGGATATTGATGCGATTGATACATTGCAAAAAACAGGCAAGCTGGACATGCGTTTGTTTGTGATGCTGAGTGATAATGATGAGAACCTCAATATCTATCTGAAGAAAGGCCCGTATAAAACAGATAAATTATTTGTTCACGGATTTAAAGTATATGCCGATGGTGCCTTAGGTAGTCGTGGCGCATGTTTGTTACAACCGTATAATGATAAAGCAGGATGGCAGGGGTTTTTGCTTCATAATAAATCACATTATGATTCATTGGCGAAAGTTTTATCAGCTACAGCGTTTCAGATGTGTACGCATGCGATCGGTGATAGTGCGAATCGTGAGATACTCCAGGTGTATAATAAATATTTAAAAGGGAAGAACGATAAACGCTGGCGTATTGAGCATGCGCAGATCATTAATCAAAATGATTTTGACCTGTTTGGCGCAGCCGGCATTGTGCCTTCCGTACAACCCACCCATGCTACCAGTGATATGTATTGGGCAGAAGAGAGACTGGGTAAGGAAAGATTAAAAGGCGGTTATGCCTTCAAACAATTGTTACAACAAAACGGCTGGATACCTTTGGGCACCGATTTTCCGGTGGAAGATATTTCTCCTTTTAAAACATTCCTCGCCGCTGTGGTTCGTAAAGATGCCAAAGGATTTCCGGCTGATGGATTTCAGAAAGAGAATGCGTTGACAAGAGAAGAAACGATTAAAGGAATGACCATCTGGGCAGCCAAAGCCAGTTTTCTGGAGAAAGAAGTGGGTAGCCTTGAAGCAGGAAAGAAAGCAGATTTTATCCTGCTGGATAAAGACCTGATGAAGGTAGCGGAGACGGATATTCTGAATGTAAAAGTGAATGCTACTTATTTAGGGGGGAAGAAAGTGTTTTGAATGCATTAGTAATGAATAATTAGTAGTTAGTAATTGGGGTAAATTTCGATCAGTTCCATATGATGGAATAGCCAAACTTGTTTTCCGCGGATAGCAAAAAAGTTTAACTTTAAAACGATAAACTTTTTGTATGCGATTGCCCCGGCTGAACAAAATCTCCTGGATTATTCTGATCATTGTATTGGGCATTGCAGGCTTTACATGGGTCACTGCGGGTCATACGGTAGATTATAATACGGAGATCAAACCCATCTTTAATAAGAAATGTATCACCTGTCATGGTGGAGTGAAAAGACAGAGTGGTTTCAGTGTATTGTTTCGTTCAGATGCATTGGCGGTTAATAAATCAGGGAAACCAGCCATCATCCCCGGAGATCCTTCGCATAGTGAATTGATCAGGCGATTAACATTAAAGGACCCTGAAGAAAGGATGCCATATAAACATCCTCCACTTACCGATGATGAAATTGCTACCTTAAAACAATGGATTAAACAAGGAGCCAAATGGGGCGACCACTGGGCTTATGTTCCCGTTCGGCCTACAGAAGTTCCGAAAGTAGATAATTGGTTCTTTGGCAGCACGGGCGGCGGATCATGGGTGAAGAATGAAGTGGATCATTTCACTTACCAAAAAATGAAAGAAGAAGGTTTGCAGCCTTCGGCAGAAGCGGATAAAGCTACACTGTTGAGAAGAGTGAGCCTGGATATAACAGGACTGCCGGCATCTTCCTCTCTCGCTCAACAATTCCTGAATGATTCAAGATCGGATGCGTATGAAAAATTAGTAGATACTTTATTGTCATCTCCACATTATGGTGAACGCTGGGCAGCCATGTGGATGGATCTTGCACGCTATGCCGATACCAAAGGTTATGAGCGTGACGACTGGCGCTCTATCTGGCGTTACCGCGATTGGTTGATCCATGCATTTAATGAGAATAAGCCTTACAATGAGTTCTTAACGGAGCAATTGGCAGGCGATCTTTTGCCCAATCCTACGGATGCACAGTATATCGCAACAGCCTTTCATCGTAACACCATGACCAATGATGAAGGCGGAACCGATAACGAAGAATTCAGAACCGCCGCTGTGATTGATCGAGTCAATACCACGTGGGAGACAGTGATGGGCACTACGTTTGCCTGTGTACAATGCCATAGCCATCCCTATGATCCGTTTAAGCATGAGGAGTATTATAAGTTTATGGCCTTCTTCAATAATACAAGGGATGAGGATACTTATGATGATTATCCTTTGCTGAAAGAGTTTCATAAAGAAGACAGTGTAAAATTTTTGCAATTCAAAGACTGGCTGCATCAAAATAGTAAGGATCGTGAAAAAGAATTAACAGGGTTTGTGAAGACTGGCCAGCCTGCTATTAATTCAATCGCTGCAGATCATTTGATCAATAGCGCCTTAACGGATACCAAATGGTTGGTATTGCGTAACAATGCATCCGCAAGAATCCCGAATATTGATTTTGCGAATCATACGCAATTATTATACCGCTACAAAAGCTGGAAACCCGGTGGGCAATGGGTTATTCATCTTGATAAACCCGATGGAACCATTGTAAGCACGGTAAATGTTGCAGATTCAAAAGGTGGCTGGAAGATCACCTCTTTACCATTACCCATTTTACAAGGGGCACATGATCTTTATTTCAGTTATCAGAATAAGAACCTGGCAACACCGGAAGAAACGGGTATGCAATTCGATTGGTTCTTTATCACCGATCCCTTTCCAGGTAAAGGTTTGAAAGGATATGATAGTGCGTATAAATATTTTAATGATCTTCTCGTTTCAAAACAAGTAACCATTACACCGGTGATGATAGAAAATCCCAAAGAATTATTCAGGCCCACACATGTTTTTGAAAGAGGCAACTGGCTGGTGAAGGGAAAGCAAGTGGAAGCGGATATTCCTCAATCATTAGGTTCCTTACCAGCCCATGCGCCCAGAAACCGCATGGGATTGGCTATGTGGGTAACCGATAAAAAAAATCCACTCACCTCTCGCACGATCGTTAACAGGATTTGGGAACAATTCTTCGGACAAGGCATTGCTGAAACACTGGAAGACCTTGGCACACAAGGCATACAACCTACACATAAAGAATTGCTCGATCATCTCGCATGGAAACTGATGAATGAGTATAACTGGAGTCTGAAGAAGCTGATGAAAGAAATGCTGATGTCGGCCACTTACCGTCAGGATGCCAAAATAAGTAAGGAAGGACTGGAAAAAGATCCCTTCAATAAATATTATGCAAGAGGACCGCGTGTAAGATTATCTGCTGAGCAGATCCGCGACCAGGCTTTATCGGTCAGTGGTTTATTATGTGAGAAAATGTATGGCCCCGGTGTATTTCCTTATCAACCGGAAGGCATCTGGATGTCGCCATGGAATGGAGCATCATGGAAAAAGAGTGATAGTTGTGACCAATACCGTCGTGCCGTGTATACGTACTGGAAACGTTCTGCACCTTATCCCTCCATGATCACATTCGATGGAACATCCCGTGAAGTATGCACGGCCCGGCGGATCCGCACCAATACACCTTTACAATCCTTAACCACATTGAATGATTCGGCCTATATTGAAATGGCGCGGTTCTTTGCATATCGGATGCAGGCATTGGGTGGAGAGGATCTGAAAAAACAGATCAGTAAAGGGTATGAGTTGGCCTTATTCAAATCGATTACACCGGAAAAAGAAAGGGTGTTTGAGAAATTGTATATCAATGCTTATAAACGTTTCCGGAATGATGATGAGAAAATGAAACAGATGGCAGGAAATAATAAAGATAAACAAACACCCGCCACTGCGGCGTTAGTAGTTGTAGCCGGGGCGATGATGAATATGGATGAATGTATCACCAAGAATTAATTTTCCCTTGCAGCATGGCGGTGAGGGATTTAACCGCTAAGGCACGAGGAAATTGAGTAAACTCTTAAAATCATGAGTAAACATAACCAACGCTTAGTTGAAGAAGCACGGATCAAAAATCTGGAGCTGGCTACACGCAGGCTTTTCTTTAAAGATTGCTTTTTAGGAATGGGCAGTATGGCGCTGGGTTCTTTTTTGAGTGGCTGTAATTGGCTGGGATCGAAAGATGGTACGGGTATCTTTAACAGCGATAATCCTTTGTTGCCCCATGCGCCGCATTTTCCGGCAAAAGCGAAATCGGTTATCTATTTACATATGGCGGGTGCGCCTTCCCAATTGGAATTATTTGATTACAAACCCGACCTGATGAAATTAGACGGACAGGATTGTCCGCAGTCATTACTGGAAGGGAAAAAATTTGCATTCATCCGCGGTGTTCCCAAAATGATGGGGCCGCAGGCTAATTTTAAACAACGCGGACAAAGTGGTGCATGGGTATCAGATCATTTACCGCATTTTGCAACGGTGGCCGATGAAGTGAGTTTTTTGAAAGCCATGCAAACGGATCAATTTAATCATGGCCCCGCACAATTGTTAATGCATACCGGATCGCCCAGGCTGGGCAGGCCAAGTATTGGTGCATGGGCTACTTATGGATTGGGAAGTGAGAATAGTAATCTCCCGGGATTTGTTGTGCTAACCTCCGGTGGTAAATTTCCGGATGCGGGCAAAAGTGTTTGGGGTAGTGGATTCCTGCCTTCTGTTTACCAGGGTGTGCAATGCAGGAGTGAAGGTGATCCAGTTTTATTCATTAAAGATCCCGCAGGGATGGACCGCGATCTGCGCAAAGCTTCGATAGATGCGATCAATGAAGCAAACCGAATGAGTTATGAAGAATTTAAAGATCCCGAAATATTATCACGCATCTCTCAATATGAAATGGCATACCGAATGCAGATCTCTGTGCCGGATGTGATGAATATAAATGATGAGCCCGATTATATCCATGAAATGTATGGAACACAACCGGGTAAAGCCTGTCTCGCTAACAATATTTTATTAGCCAGAAAATTAGTAGAAAAAGGCGTTCGCTTTGTACAGTTATTTGATTGGGGCTGGGATAGCCATGGTACCGATGAAAATCTTGCCATTGATTATGGTTTTGTAAACAAATGCAGAACCATGGATAAACCGGTAACCGCTTTATTGCTTGACCTGAAACAAAGAGGCTTATTAGATGAGACCTTAGTTGTATGGGGCGGTGAGTTTGGCCGTACACCGATGCAAGAAAACAGGGATGGAAAGAAAATGCCTTTCAAAGGGCGTGACCACCACACAGAAGCTTTTACGATCTGGATGGCAGGTGCTGGTATTAAAAAAGGAACCAGCTTTGGCGAAACAGATGAGATCGTTTATTGTGCCATTAGTGGTAAAACAACGGCCTTTGATGTACAGGCAACGATTCTGAACCAGTTAGGATTTGATCATGAGAAATTAACTTACCAATTTCAAGGCAGGCCGTTTCGGTTAACGGATGTGCATGGGAGGGTAATTAATGAGATCATAGCGTAAGTTGTTGGCATAAGACCAACAACTGCCATCGTGAACAGATAAATAATTATACAAGCAAACAATAATATAATGGCTCTCGACAGAAGAAAATTTTTATCTATGACAGCAACCCTCGGTACATTGGTTGTAACGCCTTTTGAAGAATTGATGGCGTCAAAACCTGCCTTTAAAACACCCTCAGATTTCTCCCTCAAGATCATGGGCACGGGTTGGGGTTTTAACGGAACCGTGGATGAGTTCTGTGCCAAAGCCAAAAAAACAGGATACGATGGAATTGAAATGTGGTGGCCCGGAACAACTGCTGCACAAAAGGAATTGTTTGATGCTTTGCAGAAATACAAATTAGCAATCGGTTTTTTAGCCGGTGGTTCTGATAGCGATCCTGCCAAACATTTTCAACAGTTCAAAACAATGGTGGATGGTGCGGCTTATCAGAAAATACAAAGGCCTTTATATATCAATTGTCATTCGGGGAGGGATTTTTTTCCGGTAGAAGAGAACAATAAATTTATTGAATACACTTTGAAAGTTGCGAAGGACACAGGAATCACGATCTGTCATGAATCCCATCGCAGCCGCATCCTGTTTGCTGCGCATGTGGCCAAACAATATTTACAAAAATTTGCGGATCTGCGCATGACGATGGATATCTCCCATTGGTATAATGTACATGAGACTTTGCTGCACGACCAGGAAGAAACCGTACAATTTGCTTTATCAAGGGTTGATCATATCCATGCAAGAATCGGCCATCCCGAAGGCCCGCAGGTGAATGATCCCCGTGCACCGGAATGGGATGCTACGGTGAAGCGACATGTAGAATGCTGGGATGCAGTGATACAACGTAAGATCAAAGAAGGTGCAAAACAAATGACGATACTCACAGAATTTGGCCCGCCGGATTATATGCCAACACTTCCCTATACGCGCCAGCCTCTGGCCGATCAATGGGCGATCAATGAACACATGATGCATTTACTCCGTAAAAGATACCAGCCCGCTTAATGATGAATAGAGTAATTGCGTTGATTGGAAATTTTCACCCTGTATTGGTACACCTGCCAATCGGTTTTCTTTTGCTGGCCTTATTGTTTCAATGGCTGAGCGGGAAAGAAAAGTATGCAGGGATCTTACCGGCTGTGCGGATTGCTTTTTTATTGGGAATGATCAGTGCCGTGCTTTCCTGTATCACCGGGTGGAGTTTATCATCGGGCGGAGAATATGATGAAGATACTTTGGATTATCATAAATGGATGGGTATTTCCGTAGCCGTTATTTCTTTGATCGGATATTTTTTATCCAGGAAACCGGAATCCATTCTTACAAAATCTGTATCCGTTATTACTTTTTTATTGATCATCATCACCGGACATTTAGGCGGAACCCTAACACATGGTGAAGGATTTCTGACCAAAGCTTTTAGCAGTAAATCCGACAGCAGCAAATCGGCCAGGAAAATCATTGCCGATGTGCAGGAAGCACAGGTGTTTGTCGATATCATTCAACCCATACTGCAGGATAAATGTAGTGGATGTCATAGTGCTACCAAACAAAAAGGCGGATTAAGGTTGGATGGAAAAGACTGGATCCTAAAAGGCGGTAAAGACGGGAAAGTATTTGAATCCGGCAATCCCATGGGTAGTGAATTATTCAAACGATCCACGCTCGATCCTTTGGAAGAAAAACATATGCCACCCAAAGGTAAACCCCAGTTAACAGAACCGGAAATGAATTTGATCAGCTGGTGGATCAGCAGTAATGCAGGGTTTGAGAAGAAAGTAAAAGAAGTAGCACAACCTTCGAAAATAATGCCCGCATTATTGGCTATGCAATCAGCGGCAGTATCTGTTAAAAAGCCCGCTATTCCTCAAGGTACTATAGATCCGGCTCCGGAAGCTGCACTGGATTCTTTGCGAAAAGCCGGTGTGATTGTATTACCTGTGGCAGTAAACAGTAATTGGTTAAATGTGAATTTTGTCAGTATCCCAAAAATAACAGATAGAATAGTGGGTTTGCTCGCACCCATCAGTAAACAGATCGTTTGGTTAAAATTGGGGTATGCAGAACTGTCGGCTAATTCATGGAAATTGATCGGCCAATGCAATAAACTTACACGGTTAAGTATTGAGCATAGCAATCTTACGAATGAAAACTTGTCAAATCTTTCAGGATTGAATAATTTGCTTTATCTCAATCTTGTTGGCACAAAAATTTCTGCGAAAGGAATTGAACACCTAAAACCATTGACTAAGCTGGAAGAATTGTTTCTCGGACAAACACTGATCAAAGGGAATGATTTGGCCGCAATACAAAAACAATTCCCCAAAATAGCGATTGATTCAGGAAATTATCATGTTGAATCACTTGCAACAGATACGCAAGTATTAAAAGCTCCTGTGGTAAAGAAATAATTAGTAATGGATAGTTAGTAATTAGTAATTATTGGTAATCCTAAAAAAGGAAGCAACTTATTCAATTGCTTCCTTTTATTACTAATTATTAATTACTAACTACTAATTGATCACTTGATCTCTCCAACCATATTGCCCGGTATTACCCATGCATCAAATTCTTCCGCAGTTAAATAGCCAAGCTTCACTGCCATCTCCTTTAAAGTAGTTCCTTCCTTATGCGCTGTTTGTGCAATCTCAGCTGCTTTGTAATAACCGATCTTGGTATTGAGTGCGGTAACCAACATCAGACTGTTGTCTACGTGTTTTTTGATATTGGCTTCGATAGGAGCAAGGCCCACAGCACATTTATCGTTGAAACTTACACAACCATCGCCAATTAAACGGGCACTGTGTAAGAAATTAGCGATCATCACCGGTTTGAAAACATTCAATTCAAAATGGCCGGTAGCGCCGCCGATATTGATGGCAACATCATTACCCATTACCTGTGCAGCGATCATGGTTAAAGCTTCGCATTGTGTTGGGTTTACTTTACCGGGCATGATAGAAGAACCGGGTTCATTATCGGGAATGAATAATTCACCAATACCGCTTCTTGGTCCGGATGATAACATACGGATATCATTGGCAATTTTCATTAGGCTTACCGCAACTGTTTTTAAAGCACCATGCGCTTCTACAATGGCATCGTGTGCCGCAAGCGCTTCAAATTTATTTTCTGCGGTAACAAAAGGCAAGCCCGTTAAGCTCGCAATATGTTTCGCCACATTTACATCGTAGCCTTTGGGTGTATTGATACCTGTACCTACTGCGGTTCCGCCCAATGCCAGTTCACTTAAATGATCTAATGTATTCTTTATGGCTTTTAATCCATGGTTCAGTTGCGATACATAACCGCTGATCTCCTGTCCTAAGGTAAGCGGTGTTGCATCCATAAAGTGTGTACGGCCGATCTTTACCACATGCATGAATTCCTTACTTTTCTTTGCCAGTGTATCTCTCAGTTTCTCAATACCCGGGATGGTTGTTTCCAGTAAGATCTTGTAAGCTGCAATATGCATCGCTGTTGGAAAAGTATCGTTGGAGGATTGTGATTTATTGACATCATCATTGGGATGTAAGAATTTGTCTTTATCAGTTAAAGAACCCCCTTTGATCACATGGCCGCGATAAGCCACTACTTCATTTACATTCATATTGCTTTGGGTGCCGCTACCGGTTTGCCAAACAACCAGCGGAAACTGGTCATCCAATTTTCCCGCCAGGATCTCGTCACAAACCTGTCCGATCAACGCTGCTTTTTCTTCGGGTAATACACCTGCATCCAGGTTGGTGAGTGCCGCTGCTTTTTTCAGGTAAGCAAAAGCTTTAATGATCTCTTTCGGCATCTGATTGATATCCTGTGCGATCTTAAAATTT
This sequence comes from uncultured Sediminibacterium sp., assembly GCA_964519475.1. Taxonomy (GTDB): domain Bacteria; phylum Bacteroidota; class Bacteroidia; order Chitinophagales; family Chitinophagaceae; genus Sediminibacterium. The sequence goes on along the minus strand of CAZFKE010000001.1, from coordinate 189,515 downwards.
TCGATACTGCGCTGGGTTTGTGCACCCCAGTAAACATCGGCGGGAACTTTTACCTCGCCCATGGTGTCTTTCTCAATACGGTAGTCCATGTCTCAGAGTTTTATTGGTAAGCTATCTTTTGCCGGGCAAAGGTAACGCATCGTGAGACGTGAGTAGTCAGTCATAAATGAATTTCTTAAACTCACGACCGATGACTCACGTCTCACGAACCGAAGATTCCCAATCCGCAGATTTTCGTTATTTTTCAGTCATATCCCGTCAATATGAAAAAAATGATCCTGCTTGTCTGGCTGGTAACCACCCTAGTTTCCTCGGCACAGACCTATCAACCCACTTGGGAATCTTTAGACAAACGCCCAGTTCCACAATGGTTTAATGATGGCAAATTTGGCATCTTTATTCACTGGGGCGTATATGCCGTTCCCGGTTACACCACAAAAGGCAGTTATGCAGAATGGTATCAAAATAGTTTGCAGGGTGGGGATAGCGCCAAGAAAGCTTTTCACCTGGCTAAGTTTGGCAATCTTACCTATTACCAGTTAGCCGATCAGTTCAAAGCCGAATTATTCAATCCGGATGAATGGGCAAAAGTTTTTGAACAATCGGGTGCAAAATATATTGTACTCACATCCAAGCATCATGATGGATTTGCTTTATGGCCCAGTAAGGATGCGAGCCGCACCTGGGGCTTCCCCTGGAATGCAAAAGAAGTGGGCCCCAAACGCGATCTCTTAGGCGATCTGTTCAAAGCCGTTCGCAAAACTTCTGTCCGCGCCGGTATGTATTATTCTTTGTACGAATGGTTTAACCCTTTATGGAAAACAGATCATAAACGGTATGCTACAGAACATATGTGGCCGCAGATGAAAGAACTCATCAACACTTACCAACCCGATGTATTCTGGACCGATGGTGATTGGGATGAAAGCGATGAAACATGGAAGTCGAAAGAATTTCTCAGCTGGATGTATAATGAAAGTCCGGTAAAAGATAAAATCGTTACGTACGACCGTTGGGGAAGAGGATTGCGATTTAAACATGGATCTGTGTATACACCGGAATATCAACCGGATCTTGATTTTGAAAATCATCCCTGGGAAGAAAGCCGTGGGATGGGTTATTCGTATGGATATAATAGGGAAGAAGATGCCTGGGATTATAATTCAGCGCAATCATTAGTATATCATTTACTCGATAAGGTTAGCCGGGGAGGCAATTTCTTATTGGATATCGGCCCCGATGAACACGGGAAGATCCCGCCCATTATGCAGGAACGTTTATTGCAGATCGGCGAGTGGCTGAAAATAAACGGAGAAGCGATCTACGGCACCACCCGCTGGAAAAAAACCAGCCAGTGGAGTGAAGGCAAAAGAGATTATACTGCAAAAAAAGACGAGGATATTATGATGAAACTTACTGTTGATCCCTCGCCGGGTTATGCCGTGAAGGAAGTATTTTATACCTACAATACAAATACCAATTCGCTCTATGCTGTTTTTCCAAAATATCCTTCTAACAAAAAACTGGTGTTGAAAGATCTTCCATTGAACGGGCCTGTTAGTGATGTCTCTTTTTTATCTACCAAAGAAAAATTATCAGCAGTAAGAACCGGGAATGATGTGGTGGTTTCTTTGCCGGAATATGATCCTAATAAAATAAAATCTGCGTATGCCTATGCCATCAAGATCAGCAACTACGGTGCTTTCCTGCGTAAACCGAGGGTAGAATTAAATTACAAGCCGGATATGTCGGGTGCTACGGTTACCCTGGCTTCCAATGATCCGGGAGTGAAAATAGTTTATCTCATCGGGGATGGACAGCCGATGGTATATACGCAGCCTTTCTTAGTAAAAGGCGATGCAGTGATCAGATCCTTTGCTATAAAGGATCTGATCACTGCGCCAAGTGATACCGCAGAAATAAAAATAACCGGATTGAGTTTACTCAAAGCTGCAAAAACAGGTGCCTTACAAAAAGGGCTCACCTATCATTATTTTGAAGCAGAGAAAATGAATATGGCTGTTCTGAAGGAAAATACGGCTTTGCAACAAGGTGTGGCAGATAAAGTAGATATCAGTATGAAACAGCGAAAAGAAAAATACGGACTCGTGTTTGAAGGATATATCAAAATTGATAAAACAGCAGGCTATGCTTTCTTTACCACCAGCGATGATGGCAGTATCCTGGAAATAGACGGTCAACTGATCGTGAACAATGATGGTAACCATGGTTTTGAAGAGAAAGAAGGTAAATGCTTTTTAGAAAAAGGGTATCACAAGATCAGACTTTCGTATTTTGATAGCGGTGGTGGCAATAACCTGCTGTTTAGTTATCAACCTATGGGCCTGGCAAAAACAGAAGTGCCGGCAACTGTACTATTTCATTAAACCTATCCATCAATTCATTTCATGAGAAAGATTAGTATTGTAATTTTTTTAGTATGTTTTTTTTCATTTGTGCAGGCTCAACCGTCTGAGAACCTGATCATCATTACCACAGATGGGTTCCGCTGGCAGGAAGTATTTGGCGGTATGGACAAAGAGATTGCGAACGATAAACGGTATAACCAGGGAGATAGCCTGGATATCTTTAAAAGATTCTGGGCGGAAGAGGCAACGGAGAGAAGAAAAAAGCTAATGCCTTTTTTCTGGAATACCATGGCTGCTAAAGGACAGGTATATGGTAACCGCTGGCAGAACAATAAACTGGATGTATTTAATCCTTATTGGTTCTCATACCCCGGCTACAGTGAAATCTTTTGCGGGTATGTAGATACGGCTGTAAATAAAAACAGTTACAAAGCAAACCCCAATACCAATCTCCTGGAATTCTTTGATAAACAGGAAAAGTTCAATGGAAGGATTGCAGCTTTTGCTTCCTGGGATGCGTTTGACAGGATCCTGCATAAAGAAAGAGCCAGGTTGCCAATTGTATCCGCGTATAATCATTTTGGCGGAAGCAATCCATCTGAAAGAGAAAAACTGATTAATACCCTGCTCGACAATTCGCATAAGCCATGGAAAGAAGAGTGTTTGGATGTGTTCACCCATTATGGCGCTATGGAATGGCTTAAAACAAAAAAGCCGAGAATACTATACATCGCTTATGGCGAAACAGACGAATGGGCACATGGCCATGAATACCGTTCTTATCTGGATGCTGCACAGCAGGTTGATACATGGATAAAAGAAATCTGGGATTTTGTTCAGTCAGATGCGCAATACAAAAATAAAACCACCTTATTATTTACCACAGATCATGGCCGCGGTGATAAAGAAAAATCCAAATGGTCAAGCCACGGGGCTTCGGTAGAGGGAGCAAACGAGATATGGATGGCCATCATGGGGCCGGGCACACCTGCTTCCGGGGAAATGAAAGGGAATATGCAGCTATACCAACGGCAATTTGCACAAACCCTTGCTAAGTTGATGGGCTATACTTATAAAGCAGAACATCCTGTTGCAGATGAAATTAAAACGGCTATTCAATAACTCTCTGTGACAATCTCTGCCCCAGATGTCTCTATGGTTGCATGATTTATCTGCCTTACTGGAATAGCAGAGATAAACGCAACTTTTTTATTTGCCTGTGAAGACGGCTTTTCTTTTTTCGAGAAAGGCCGTGGTTCCTTCCTTCATATCAGCCGTATCAAAACAATCTCCAAAACCATTTACTTCCACATCGTAACCGTTTTGGGTTTTATCAAAGACTGCATTGGCACTTTGAATGCATTTACCAACTGCAATAGGCGCTTTGGAATTGATCAGTTCTAATATGGATGTAGCTTTTGCCAATAATTCTTCCTGTGGCACCACATAATTGACCAATCCGTATTGTAAAGCCGTATTGGCGTCGATCATACCGGCACTCATCAATAATTCTAATGCCCTTCCTTTACCGATCAACTGCACCAAACGTTGTGTGCCACCATAACCGGGTATTAAACCCAGGTTTACTTCCGGCTGTCCAAACTTTGCATTATCAGATGCGATCCTGAAATGACAGCTCATGGCCAGTTCACATCCACCACCCAAAGCAAAACCATTGATGCAACCCACTATCGGTTTGGGTGAATTTTCTATGCGGAAGAATATATCCTGTCCGGATTTAGCCAAAGCCATACCCTGCTTTTTATTCAAACTGCTGAACTCACTGATATCAGCGCCTGCAACAAATGCTTTGGGGCCTGCACCGGTAATGATTACGGACTTTATCTCGGGCTGGGAATCAATTTCATCAAGCACCGTATTCAGGTCTGTCAATACCTGTTTATTCAATGCATTTAATTTATCCGGTCGGTTAATGGTAATTGTGAGAATATTTTTTTCGAGATCTGTGAGAAGCGTTGTATACATGACTTACCAATTTTAATAAAGTTACATAGTACTGCCGGATTAGAAAATTCAATGATCAGGATAAAAAGGTATATAAGTAACAGGCATGTTTTGTAATTTGAGGCATGAACCTGATTCAGCTGATCATGTATACGGGTATTTTTATTTTCGCCGTTACCGGTGCATTAAAAGCCCGTACGCACCATATGGATGTTTTTGGGGGAGCGGTGGTTGCCTTTGCAACGGCTTATGGCGGAGGAACAATACGCGATCTGCTCATTGGTGTTCGACCTGTGAATTGGGTGAATGATTATCTTGCACTGGCATTGGTTATCGGTGCCGTTCTGATTGTTGCATTATTTAATACCAACCAGATCCGGTTTAAAAGAACAATCTTCTTTACAGATGCCATTGGCCTGGGTATGTTTACGGCTGCCGGAATAGAAAGAAGCATTGCTTATCATATTAATGATGGCTATGCGGTTATCATGGGTGTGATCACGGCTACATTCGGCGGTTTACTCGCGGATATTCTTTGTGGCGAGAAGCCGGACCTGCTGAAGCGTGGAGAATTGTATGCAACCGTTTGCGTTATCGGTGGCATTATGTATATTCTGTTGAAGAAAGCCGGAATAGAAAACAATACAGGTTTATTTATCTGTGTAGGTATCGTGGTATTTATCAGAATATTCTCAAAACGGAAAAGATTACGGCTACCGGAGATCTGATAAGCTCCATTTCCAATCACTCAGAAACTGCGGTTGGCTTTTACCCAATCGGTAATGTAAACAGCAATATCAGCAGTAGCTGCACCTGGCGCAAATAGTTTGCCCACACCCAGTTCATGTAAAGTATTCATGTCTTCCTCCGGAATAATACCGCCGCCTGTAACCAGTACATCATTCATTCCCTTCTCTTTTAGTAAAGCCATCACTTTGGGAAATACAGTCATGTGGGCACCACTGAGTATGCTGATGCCAATTGCATCCACATCTTCCTGTAATGCGGCATTCACCACCATTTCGGGTGTTTGGCGTAAACCGGTATAGATCACTTCCATGCCCGCATCACGCAAAGCCGTGGCAATTACTTTGGCGCCGCGGTCGTGGCCATCCAATCCTACCTTGGCAACTAATACGCGAACAGGTCTTTTCATACAAACGAATTAACTGAGAGTGATACCGCAAAAATAGTTCAAATGTACTTAGGTTTGCGGTGTTAACGATAAAAGGAAGAACCATGAAATACAGGAAATTTGGCAGTACGGATATGGAAGTCAGCGAGATTGGTTTTGGCACCTGGGCAATAGGGGGTGCGGCAGAAGTAGGCGGTGTAGCCATCGGCTGGGGCCCTTCGGATGATAGCGTTTCGGTAAAAGCCATTCATGCAGCGATGGATGCGGGTATCAATTTTTTTGATACGGCAGATTTTTATGGCCTCGGACATTCCGAATCTTTATTAGGACAAACAATAGGTAACAGAAAAGAAATACTGATCGCATCCAAAGTAGGACAAAAAGTAGGTGATAACGGAAAGATCCAGATCGACTATACAAAGGATCATATTCTTAAAGCCTGTGAACTGAGTTTGCAAAGATTGAAACGAGACCATATTGATTTTCATCACCTGCATGTGGCGAGGATGAATCATCTTGAAAACGGGGAATGTATTGAAGCGATGCAGCAATTACAGAAAGAGGGAAAGATCCGCTATTGGGGTATTTCACTGATTACGTTCAATCCATTTGCGGAAGCAGAATTCTTTGTAAAGAATGATCTGGGTAACGGATTTCAATTGGTGTTTAACCTGATCAATCAAAAAGCTTTGCCTATTTTATCACAAGCTGCTGCCAAAGGTTTTGGGGTGATCGCGAGAATGCCTTTACAGTTTGGATTGCTATCTGGAAAGATCAAACCCGAAACAACGTTTTCTAAAGATGATCATCGGAGCTACCGCGTTGTTCCATCTATCACGGAAGCTGTATTAAAAATATTAAAAGAAGAAGTATGGCCTTTGTGTGAAAAATATCAAACAACAGCATCGGGCCTGGCACTCAGTTATATTTTAAGCTACCCTGAAATCTCTACAGTGATTCCCGGTATCCGTACACCTGAACATGTTGCTTTAAATACAGATCATTTGGTTACCATCGAAGAAAAAGATAAGCAGCATTTACAGGATCTGTATCAATCTCATTGGCTGCCGGTGATGGATATGATGGAAAAACAAGGGTGACAATTAAGTATCCTCCCTTTGTATTACTGATTGGTGCAACAAGTTTGACGGGGAATCATTATTTAAGATAAAATCACCTATTGGCTTCTGATCTTTACTTATGTTAAAACGTAAAGCAGTAGCGCAAAGAACGCCAAGGACCGCAATGGGCGCAAGGAAACGCCAAGTTACTTTATAAATTATTTGCCACTCTTTTAATTCCATCCTTCATTAGTAAAGAATTAAAGTTTAATAGTAATGCAAGTTTGAGGTGCAAGAATCTCAAATAAGTTAATGTTTGGGCTACATGAATTGGAGCAATAATTTCAACACTTTTTACTTCAATGACAACTAAATTCTCAATCAAAAGGTCCGCTCGATAACCGCATTCCAATTTAACTTCTTCAAAAACCAACGGAACGGGTACTTCAGATCTTACCTTCAAACCTCTTTCTGTAAGTCTGTATGCCAAACAATAAACGTAAGCAGATTCGAGCATACCTGGACCAACTGATTTATGGATATGAATAGCTTCTTCTACAATGATCCTTGAAATTTCATTTTCAGACATATGTAAACTTTATCACACAAGGATCGTGAATTTAATCAGCAAAAAATAGAGTATTTGTACGTGGGATATTTACGCTACTGGTGACTTTGTTTATGTTATAGAGTAAAACGGTAGCGCAAAGAATACTAAGGACTGCAAGGATCGCAAAAAGTCATTGAAACCCTTTGCGACCCTTGCGTTACAGCTTTAAATCTGCACTTGCCGCAAGAAAGTATTTACTTCAGATGAAAATCCTTCTGAGATTGCAGAATGTGCTGTTCCGCAATGATCCTGACTGAATCATCCGGCTGGCTATACAGAATGATCTTGGCCCGGTACTCTCTTGCATATTTTTGTGTAACCGAATCAATAATTTCGCGTTTACCCCAATGGTTAAAGAAAGCATCATCATCATCCGGTAAATAATGGGTAACAAACAAAAAATATTTAACTGTAAAATGATCCGGTAACCAGAAAACATAACTGGCATTATCACTGAAGATCTCAGGCAAGCCCAACTTCTTTCTATAAAAACTCAAAGCACCTGCTTCCCCATAATTATCTCCATACACCATCGTTTGTACTTTTACTGAATCGGGAAGTGAACGATAAACCTTTGCTGTTTTCTCTGCCATCTCCTTCCATCCCAGCATATCTGCAAAATCTTGCGGCAATGGATGTTGGTTATGATCTTCCCAGCGCAGTACAGAACTGCTTTCTGCGTGAATAGCCTTGTAATAATTCGCCAGCTTCTCAGGCGACATAAAAGGAACTACCATCGGTAATGAAATGATCGTAAGCCCCAACATAATTACTGAAGCAAACCAGGTAAGCCAAATTGTATATTTCCCAACGGAAATTTTTGAAAACCAGATTCCGCCAAAAGCCATAAGGGTAGGATAGATGGCCGCAGCATAATATCCCTTGCCATTGAAATAGAGAAGTATCGCAATGATGCCGATATAGATCAGTGCAATCGCAATATGTTTTCTGCCATCTTTCTTCATAAGCAGGTACCATAAACCTCCCAGCCAGATAAAGAAAGAAGGCAATGCCATCAACAATTGGTTGGATAAGAAATCAATACGACTGTTGTACCGTAATTGCTGGGTAGTCAACAAATCCATGTGATACATCACGGGAAAATGATGCTGGTATTGCCAGATCAGATTGGGCAAGCAGATGATGATGCCTAAAAACATGGCAGACACAAAATGCGGTGTCAGCAATGCTTTTCTTCTATCGGTAAGTACTACAGCAACAAGGAATGCAATAATATAAAAAGCCATAGTGTATTTTCCCAGTATACCCAAGCCAAAACTGATGCCTATGTAGTAAAGGAATTTTTTATCATCGGTATCTATCCAGCAGATGATAAAATAACTGCTGAGTGTCCAGAAAAATACATCGAGAAAATTAGGTTGAAATAAAATATTCATGCGTAAAAAACCGGAGCACAAAAATGCGAGGCAAGCCATAAAAACGGCCGTAGCGTTTCCTTTTAGCTGAATAACGGTCTTGCCAATCATAATCACTGTTGCTGCGCCAAACAAACTTCCCCATACATAAACGGACTGCACGCTGCCGCCCAGAAGTTTGCTGATATATCCCATTACTGCCAGCATAGGAGGCATTTCAATAAAACCCCAGGCAAGATGGTCGGCATCGGCTAAGTAGAGATATTCATCCCTGTGCAATGCAAAGTCTGGATGGATTAATAGAAAGGGTATCAAAAACTTGGTTACTGCAAATGCAGCTATGATATAAGTAGACTTTGATACTGCGGGCATCACAATAGATTTGTGTACAAGGTATAAAAAAGGGGCAGCTTTATAAAACTGCCCCTTTTTTATAACTATAATCAGATTGGTTACAGCAAACTAAGTGTATGCTCAATTCTTTTCACCGTTTCTGATTTACCTATCAACGCTGCAATATCAAATACGCCTGGCCCGAATTTGCCGCCCACCAGCATTACACGGAAAGGCAGCATCAGGTCTCCGGGTTTTAATTGATTGGCTGCGGCCAGTTCTTTGAATTCTTTTTCCAGGTCCTGTGTTTCCCAAAGTGTACTTAATTCGTAGGCGCGGATCAATTCAGTAAAGAACATATTTTTCTTATCATCCCATTTTGGTTTCACTGCATCTATATCAATTACAGTAGGTGATTGAAAGAAGAAGGCTCCCTGCTGTACAAAATCGGGTAATAATGTGCAACGGTCTTTAACCAACCCGATTACTTTCGCTAACAATTTATGATCATTTATTACAATTCCTTTTTTCTCAAACTCCGCTATAACTCCAGACTCAAGACTCGCAACTTCAGACTGCTTTATCCACTCGTGATTATACCACTTCGCTTTTTCATAATCAAACTTGGCGCCGCCTTTATGCACACGATCTATCGAAAATTGCTCAATCAATTCAGCCAAAGAGAAAATCTCTCTATCCGTTCCGTCATTCCAGCCAAGCATGGCCAGTAAGTTCACAAATGCTTCGGGTAAGAATCCCCTTTCTTTAAAACCGATAATGGTTTCATTGGTTTTGGGATCCGTCCAGTCCATCGCAAATACCGGAAAGCCTAAGCGGTCTCCATCGCGTTTGCTAAGTTTACCATTTCCATCGGGTTTCAGAATTAGTGGTAAATGCGCCCATTGCGGCATATCGGCTTCCCATCCCAGGTATTTCCATAGTAAGATATGTACCGGGGCAGAAGGCAACCATTCCTCTCCACGAAAAGCATGGCTGATCTTCATCAGATAATCATCCACCACAACAGCCAGGTGATAAGTAGGCATGCCATCCGCTTTCAACAATACTTTATCATCAACCTGCGATGTATTAAATGAAACCTCTCCGCGGATCATATCAGTAAACGCCACGGTTTCATCTTCCGGCATTTTAATACGGATCACATATGGAGTAACCGCTAACTTCCGATTTATTTCATCTGCAGAAAGCGTAAGCGAATTATTCATTCCCCCACGTGTAAACTGGTTGTATTGAAAATTGGGCACTTCTTTGCGTTTGTCTTCCAATTCTTCCGAAGTATCAAAAGCATAATAAGCATAGCCGTCTTTCACCAGCTTCTCTGCATATTGTTTGTAAATGGCTTTACGCTCGCTCTGGCGATAAGGTGCATAAGGGCCGCCGTGCAAAGGACTTTCATCAGGCTCCAGTCCGCACCATTTCAATGTATTAAAAATATATTCTTCTGCACCTGCCACAAAACGGGACTGGTCGGTATCTTCAATACGCAGAATAAAATCACCCCCATTCTGTTTGGCAAACAGGTAATTGAATAAAACCGTTCTTACCCCACCCAAATGCAATCCCCCGGTAGGTGAGGGGGCAAAACGTACACGTACTTTCTTACTCATTTTACAAAGATACGAGAATCAAGAATCAAGGTTCAAGTGACAAGATTCGAGGAAACGCCCTGGAAATTGTATAATAATCGCAACTTGTTTCCTGAATCCTGCAGCTTGATTCTTGTCTCTTGTATCTTTATACCATGTACCTAGTAAAAACTCCGTGGTGGCTGCGGTTATTATATTCTAAACTCAATTGGCGCATTAATGAGCCGGGCAAAACGGTTTACCTCACATTTGATGACGGCCCGCATGAAACGGCAACTTTATTTGTATTAGATGTGTTGAAGAAATACCATGCCAAAGCCACATTCTTCTGTATTGGCAAAAATGTAGCGGAGCATCCCATGATCTATGAACGTATTTTGAATGAAGGGCATAGCGTTGGTAACCATACCTATAACCATGTGAACGGTTGGAAAGTAACCGACGAAATATACCTAAAGGAAGTAGCAGAAGCGGCAACCTTAATTGAATCCAACCTATTCCGGCCTCCCTACGGAAGATTGAAACGCTCGCAACAAAAAAAACTCATGACTACTAACTCCCAACTCCGGATTATCATGTGGGACGTACTCAGCGGCGATTTTGATACCCAGCTTACCCCCGAAGCCTGCCTGGGTTATGTGTGCTACCATACCCACCCCGGCTCTATCGTTGTTTTTCATGATAGCACAAAAGCGTTTGACCGGATGAAATATGCTTTACCGAAAGTGTTGGAACATTTTACAAAACAAGGTTATACGTTCAAAGCTATTCCCCAATAAGACCTGCCGCCAGTAACAAAACGCTGGCAGAAAATACCGGGGTAGACACCCCGGTTCCGTATTCCGTATCCAAAAAAATAAAACATTCTCCCCGCACATAAGCGTAAAAGGAAAGCAATCGAATAAGGCTATTTGGCCGCTTATTGAAAACGACAGCTTTTTATTTTTATTTTCTGCAACCCATAAAAACAGGATTTTTGTTACATGATACTGATTGATACCCATTGCCACCTTTATGGCGAGGAGTTTACCGCAGATATGGATGCTGTGATAGAAAGGGCCCGAAAACAGGGTATTGACCGCTTTT
>CAZFKE010000001.1:83999-177963 GCA_964519475.1 uncultured Sediminibacterium sp. | reverse complement strand
CCATCCCCTCCATGATGGCATTGGAAGAAAAATTCCCGAATATTTGCATACCCATGATGGGGCTGCACCCTTGTTATGTAAAGGAGAACTTTCGGGAAGAATTGGTAATTGCACGGGATTGGTTGACTAAACGGGATTTTGTAGCGATTGGTGAGATAGGGTTGGATTTTTATTGGGACAAAACCTTTGTCAACCAGCAATATGAAGCTTTTCACCTGCAGATGCAATGGGCCCTGGACATGGCCCTGCCTATTGTGATCCATACCCGGAACGCTATGCCAGAGACCATAGAAACCGTAAAGCCATATGCTGATAAAGGTCTGCGCGGTATCTTCCATTGTTTCAGCGGCAATGCCCAGGAGGCCGAGGAGGTAACTGCTATGGGCTTTCACCTCGGAATTGGAGGGGTAATCACGTATAAAAATAGTGGCTTGTCTGAAGCACTCACAAATATTGACCCGGAATGGCTGGTATTGGAAACCGATGCGCCTTACCTCAGTCCTGTGCCTTTTCGTGGAAAAAGGAATGAAAGCAGCTACCTGCCGTACATCCTGGAGAAACTGGCACAGGTAAAAAACCTGCCCGTAGAAGAGCTGGCTGCTATTACCACAGCCAATGCCCAAAAAATATTCGGTGGCTAACGCTGAAAAGCTATTTTTGCAGTCCTTTAAACGGGAGGCCCTGCCAAAGGCTGGAGAAGTTCCCTAAATAAACAGAGAGGTGTCCGAGTGGTTGAAGGAGCACGCCTGGAAAGTGTGTATACGGCAACGTATCGAGGGTTCGAATCCCTTCCTCTCTGCTAGAAACAATTAAGTAAGATGTACTTAAAGCTGAAAAGCCTGCAAAATCAAGTGTTTGCGGGCTTTTTGCTTTTTAGCCTTACCCGTATTTACCCCACTTTATGGCTATAGTTCAGTGAGTAATTCGTGGAGTAGTCCTTATTTTACAAAGACTCACTGGAATTTACGCAAATGATTCTTTATTAACGCTTTATAAGAACTGAACTATTTAGTTCACTACGCGCTGAGCGTAATTTTATAACCTTGTAAAGTGAGTAAAATGGAAAAAAGTTTTGGGTTGTTATTTTATCTTAAAAAACCTAAAAATTTCAAGGAAGGTCAAAGACCGGTGTATTTGCGGATAACCGTAAATGGAATTTCATCGGAGATCTGTACAAAAAGAAAATGTGATTATTCGGATTGGAATAATACTGCTGGTAGAATGGATGGTAAAACAGAATTTGCCAGGTCTCTTAATTCTTACTTAGATGTCTTGCAAAGAAAAGTATATGAAGCCCGGAAAAACTTAGCTGAAAATGAACACCCGGTAACAGCGGAAAATATTAAAACTCTGTTATTAGGAAAGGAGATCAGTGTACATAAATACATGTTGATGGAAGTATTTAAGCATCACAATGATCAGATGGCGGCGCTTGTGGGCATTGAGTATGCACCAGGAACGCTTGAACGCTATACCACATCCTATAATCATACGAGGTCTTTTTTGGAATGGAAGTATAAGGTTTCGGATATGGACATTAGCCGGCTTAATTATGAATTTATCTCAGAATATGAGTTTTGGTTAAAGAGCGTACGTAAGTGCGACCATAACACAAGCATGAAATACTTATGCAATTTCCGCAAAATTGTAAAGCGGTGTCTCTTGAATGGCTGGCTACAAAAAGATCCGTTTATGGGCTTTAAAATGCCCAAAAGAGAGGTAGAAAGAACAGCATTAACGGAAAAGGAATTGCAGGAAATGACATCCAAAACTTTTTCGGCAGAACGACTCACCCTGGTGCGGGATATATTCCTGTTCAGTTGTTATTCGGGTTTGGCTTATACAGACGTAAAAAAACTTCGTCGTACTGACATCATTATTGGTGTTGACGGTGAAAAATGGATTAACAGCAAAAGGCAAAAAACGGATGTTACAGCCAGGATACCTTTATTGCCTCCCGCTCTTGCCATACTTGAGCAATACCATAACCACCCTGCCTGTATTATAGAAGGAAGAATACTACCTATTCTGACTAATCAAAAAATGAATGCATATTTAAAAGAAATAGCAGACTTGTGTAGTATAACTAAGAATCTTACCTATCATATTGCCCGACACACTTTTGCGACCACTGTTACTTTGAGCAATGGAGTGCCCATTGAAACAGTTTCTAAAATGCTGGGTCACCGGAATTTAAAAACAACACAACACTATGCAAGGATATTAGATACAAAAATCAGCATGGATATGAAAATGCTTCGTAGTAAGTATAGCAAATAAAATAATACAACAAGCGAAAAACTATTTTAGGATTTGTCAGTGCGTGGGCTATGAGCGAATTGAATTTCAATTTTATTTGGTCAAACTTTTGTTATAATAATCGGTGACATTATAATTAAAGACCTTCGTCTTAAGATATATGTACAAGGAGAATTACCTTAAATAAAGTAGAGACGCTATTGCAACATTTTTTTTATTTTTAAGCCCTTTAAAATCAAATAAATCATTTCGGGAATATGTGGGGTAGAAAATAGCCTCATATTTTCATCAATACTCAATCCATTATTTGCACTTAATTCTTTTACTCCATAATTTGAAAATTCTTTACTTATTTCAGAATAACTAATCTTTTCTGTTTCAGTGGAATTCCAGTAATTATAAAAATCATTGTATGCATCATTTTGACATTGAAATTCTGATGTGAGAGTTGCATTGTCTATATTTAAAATAGCGTTAATTACTACTTTTGTTGCTCCCCCGAAGGCGCCACATAAAAATAAGGCTTGCTTTTTTCGGATAGAATAGACAGCTTCTTCAACAAGTCCAGGTACTATTCCCATATATTTCATCACTTGACCTCCTATAAGAATTCTGGCTTGAGTTCCATTTGTAATAATGTGGCGCATATAAGTTAAGCTTTTAGCCCAAATTATCTTCTCAGGTAAGTTATCAGGTTTAATAAAAACAGAAGCATCAACAATGATATTTGGCGGTGGGGGAAGTTTTTCTATTTTAATATTACTTGCCTTAAATTCACTATCATCTAATCTGGAGAGATTGAGGTGGATCGGCCATGCAAAATAATTGAAAACCCGAAAGGAATCATAGTTTTTCGGAGTGCTATATTGATTAGCCAATTCAGAAAAAATATAGGTAAAGCCACCAGTACGTAAATCGCCACCGTATGCAAGCTTGCAATTATTGACTAGTAAATATCTTGCAATTTCAACCATTGCATCTTGTACGTGAAGATTGGTGAAGCCCAAACTATCCAAATCGAGACTATCAGAAATTGATATTCCAATAGTACTAGTTGGGGTTGATTTTTCCTCATTTAGTTTCTCTTCGATATTAGCCTTTATGCTTTCTTTTATTCCTGGAGAAACGCCTGAAATATCTGGAGTATCCATAACTTTAAAGTTTTTGCGGTAGTAAAATGGGTGTCAAAAACTCCACGTCATTATCCACATCATTTAATAATTGAATTTCTTCGGTTCCCAAGGGCGGATCGGGATAAATAATATATAACTTTTTTAAATCCTTATCCCTCTGCTTCCTTATTATATCGACATAATTGAACAATTCAGGAGAACTTGCTATATATTCAACATCATTCCGATTAGGGATATAAAGTGCAATACTTTTTTTAAGAACTAATTCGGAAAATAGCTGATACAAAATTTGGTATAGTGCTCTTTGTACAACTATTTCAAAATCTTTTTTCCATCTGATCACGGGTACGTTTCCCATGTAGGGGAAACTCCTTTTCTCAAAATCTTTAATAGCGTTCACAACCACTATTGGAGCTTTAAACCTTTTTGCAACAATAATCTCCCTTCTGCACCATTCTCGGCTTGAATAAGCATCTGTTTGAAAAACTACAAGTACAGCATTTTTACTTAATGCATCAGTTATTTCATTTGAAAATTTATACCCATCTGCGATATCACTTGCATCAAAAAAAGAAGCTAATTTTGTCTCACTTCTAATATAGTTTCTAAAATCTATAGCAATGGTCTCTCCGTCTTTTTTAGCATGACTGATAAAAAGTTTTACAGGAGGAGGGGCAACTTCCTCTGGTTCGTGCGAAGGATTTCTTTGTAAAAGCTGTCTGCTAAATTCATGTAACAATCTCAAATATATCCTTTGATATCTTAGTTTAAAAGTCTCATCTGCATCACTGCTTTCCAAAGAATGTATATTTATATACTGAAGTTCTTCCAGCCCCTTATTGAATTTATGAGCGAATTTACTTATGGCAACCGGATAAAATCTGATGTTTCCTTTATTTTGTAATAGTTCAGTAATATATTTTTCCCAATTTGTATCATTAAACATTTCATCATCAACTAATATTATAATTGCATTATTATCTGCTTCAGTAAAGGATATTGAAGATGGAACAGAGGCGTTTGGTTCGATTTCGCTTCTTTTAAAAATCGGTATCGCAATACTCCTGCTTAGTGGATCGCTGATATTTCTGCACAAATCTGAATATAATTGGGAAAAATATTTTTTCCCTTCTATAAATGATTGGTGCCAGAGAACATAGATATTCAAAGGGGATTTATAAAATTCTTTTATTTCCATGGGTTCGTTTTTTAATCACACTGATTTTTATCCATTTGTGGAATAACTTTATTAACTATTTTTTCTGGATCACATCTTTTAGCAAATGCGGCTTCAATAAATTCTTGGAGTTTAACTCTATCATCAGTCCAGTCTCTTGCAATTGCATAGCCCGATTTGATATTTTTATCCAGCCTCTCAGGTACTTCACTAGGGGTATATTTATCTGAACCAAAATTAGGATGGGTAGGTAAAAATAAACCCAGAATGCCAGCATAGCAATCGCCAACTTTTAAATTTAACGCCCCGGAAATTTCCCAATCAATGTGTTTTCTGCATTTAGTCTTTGGTCCTATTAAAACAATAAAGACTGTTGTGTCGGCTAAAAAATCATTTTGTATTAACTGCTTAATATGTTCATCGCTGTTGTCAGAATCAATATCGTTATCATCAACAGATTTGCTCACAATCAAATCACCAAAAAGGTTTAAAAATTTTTCTTTATATTCCTGATCATCATGGTGATAGTAGCTTATAAAAGTTTTCCTTTTTGTCAAGTTTTCGGGAAGAGAAGCACCCCATGAAAACAATTCATTTGAGTATAAAAAAGCTTCGCCTTTAATCCATTTTTCTCTTTTCTCTGGATTTGGAGACATTTGAGAGATTTGCACTCCATCTGAAATCTTTTTCACCATCCAATCCCTGGTGTAATTTTCCCCAGTCGAAAGTGTGTTGCCATCATATTCGTAAGCAAAAACATCCTTTATTAGTTTTTCGTTTTCACGAAAAGAAAGTTTCGTTATAAAATATTCCTTTGTAGCCATTACAATGGGCATTAAAAATCCTTGTTAAAATAATTTTCGTTGATAATACTCTATCCAGTTTATTGGTTCTCCTATAACTCCTGGCTCAAAGGTATTTTTTAAATACTCAATAAAGTTTTGAGCAATTTGAACATTTGGAATTTTATGATAATCTCGAATTGTAGAACAGACTTGCTTAAATTGAGGTGGTACAGAAAAATGTTTGTTGCCAAAATAGAAAAAGTAATCACTAATTAAAACCCATTTTCCACTCAAATCATTTTTCATATGCTTCGCATTTTCTGTACAATCAGGGTTACTGTGCTGCGATGGCAGTTGATGCCAAACATCAGTTTCGTCTTTGAAATAAATATTATCTCCATGAATACGTTTTAGACCACCAGATACCAATGGTTTTTTCCTGGCATACTTTTCATTTTGCGAATATTCATCAAAAGAGACCTTTTCAGAAATCCGCATTGCATAAATTATCCTACCATCCAAGTTTGTTGTTTTTGCGCCGGAACCAATAATCCAATCGCCGATATTTGCTTTTAGCCTGATATGCGGCTTGCATGTAGCTAAGGTACAAAGCCCATGAAATGGATTAGGAGCGAATCCATAATCCCTGACTATTTTGTATGAATAGTAATCAGACAATTTCTATTGTTTAGCAGGCTACTGTAATAACACTGTGAGAAGATGAATTGGTTGCTCCGCTTGGGTCGGACCATCCTATGTCATGGCCTTCCAACGCGTCAATAATTTTATCTGAATTCCATCCAGTTAAACAATCACCATATTTTTCAAAATTCTTAGGTAGAGTAGCATCTCCTTCACCAAAGATTTTTACACCAATGATAGTTTTACCCTTTAACTTGGCTTGCTCTATTTCCCAATCAACCCAAGGTCTTGTATGCGTGTCTTTACCAATAAGACAAATAAATGTTCCTGCCCAGTTAATTCTTAATCGTAAAAGTCTTTTTATAGCATCTTCACTAATTACCCGATTGGGTTTGGAACTATCAATAGAACCATTTTTTAAGGTATATCCCTTCTTAGCTAATAAGTTTTTTAAGTTACTGATGTGTTCATCGTCCACGTTATAATGGCTGATGAACACGTTTTTTTCTTTTGCCATATTCATTTTCAATTTTAGTGTTAATGCCCCATTTAGGAGGATACCAGTATTCAAACTGCTCTTTCTTTGGAACGTATAATTGTTTAATTCTTTTCCTATTCGATATTCCGCTTGCCTCTGGATGTAATACCCTTGCATATTTGTCAACTTCACAGAACAGGTTTTGACAGTCAATCAATTGGAGACTCCTGCCCCACAAGTTTTTGAATTGAAGACCTAACCTCTCAAATTCTTGTTCCTGAATTTCTGTTACATATTTTATTATATCAGTTTCATTATAATCTCCATAGTCTCTAAAACACTTTCTAATTCCATCTCTTGCACCTGGTCCTGGCATCACATAATCCATTTCACTAAATTGTAATGAAGCTGAATAATTCAAATCAATAGTGTATTGATAAGCTAAAAAATTGCCAATCGTTGGGTATGATTTAAGTAATTTAAAAATATCTTCTAAAGATTCAGCAGTTAGTATTTGTTCAGACAACTTTTCTTTAATCATCAGTTCAATCAAACGGAGGTGATTCTGGAATTTTCTTTCATAACCGAATTTGCTTTTTCCTGAAGCCATGATATAGGCGCCTGAATAAATAGTCTCTCCCGCTTCAATTGCTTCAAATAGGATTTTAGAAAATCGGGTAAGCTTAAAATTCTTAATAGTAATATCTCCTATCTCATTGTCGAATAATATCCAGGTATCAATCTTATTAAAGGTTTTAAAAAGTAGTGTTCTGAAAAGCACTTCTTCAAATCTTTGGTCACCGTTGTATATAACATTCTTAATGAGATACTGACTTACCCTGTCGGAAGCCCGGTATGCATTAGTAAACTTATGTTTTCTTAAAGTGTCATCATCCGTCCAGGGATAGTTTTTTCCCGCAATTTTATTGTAAAAAATTTCTTGCCTTTTTACAGCAAATCTCCAATATGTATCAAAAACTTTACTTGGTTTTGGAAGTTTTTTCTTATTTAATATCGTTAGTGAATCCATTCTCATTCTGCTTATTAAATTTTAAAAGCCAGCTATTTGCTGGCTTTTATCTATTTGATTTTTAAAATATTTAGTTTAATGAAAAGTATTTTATTTCTTTTTTTAGTGCATTAAATTCAACTCTTCCACCCCTATTGTCAATTAAAAACCTGAAAACTTCATATGCATGTAAAATCGCCTTTTCCCAATCTTTGGAACTTCTAACTTTAACTTCAAAAGGCTCAGTCATTTCTTTAATTATTCGCAAAGTAGTTTTTGATACTTTATTATTACTTCTGAAGAAATCTTTCCTTTTCGCCTCATTAAATATAACCATTGATAATGCTTCTTCCGTAATTGTAGCTCTTGCGCCATCTTCAATTTCATCAAGAACCTCATCACTTTTTCTTTTGCATTTCATCATAACTCTAGTGCAAGGAGACCATCCAAGTAAGGTTGCAAAGGAGTAATGAAAAATGTCATGATAACGGTAAAAATCATCTTTGTAGGCGTTATCATTAATAATATCACCAACCTGTTTATTATTATTTAGTACAACTCTTACTTCTCCTTTCCTACCTATACCAACCTCTTTGAATGACACGGTAAATACTCGAGGAATTTGTTCCTCAATATTGAACTTTGTATCAAAGAACTCAGCATTATTTCTTATTTGTTGTGCCATTTTGATTAGTTCTATTATTTAGAATGCTATCAATTTTATTAGAAACTACACTATCAATTTTAAAGTCTTTGATTGCATTATTAATATCTTCTTTTACCTTCTTTTCTTTAATTCCAATATTATATCCTTCATTAAATTTAGATAAATCCCATAAAGACTTTACTGAAAGAGTGACTCCTAATCCAATTGTAATACCTGCAGCCCAAATAAAATTCTTTAATAATGATTCATTTGATTTAATACGCTCTAATAAAACATTTGGGGAAGCTAATTCTCCTTTTAAAGCATTAATATTTTCGGCACTGATATCTTGTTGATTTTTATGTTTGCCTGAGTATGGAGTTGATTTACTTGTTAATTCACTAAACCATATCATGAAATATGGTTTCCCTTTGTCCAAAACAATTGTAGCAGGGCCAGCATTATAAACCGAAAAGATAATCTTACCTACAAATCCTGGATCAACATGAAAACCGGAAACATTAACCAATCCTTTAATTTTCTGACTAAACTTTATAGAAATAAATGCAAGGATATCGTTAGGCAGGGTTAATGTTTCATCTGTCAAAAGCAATGCAAATTGTCCTGGCTTAATTACAACTTGAGAATTTTTTTCATCAAGAATTTCTTTCTTTCCAGTGGCAGAATCGGTTAAATAAACTTGTTCTCCTAAACATAGTTCGTAGGCCACGTTATCAATCCTTTCTTTATTGAATTTATCAATACAGGTAGGAAGCAAAGCTTGTAATTCTGATGTTCCTAAATAAGCCACTATTTTTTGCTAATTATTTTGGTAAAAGTAATATTTTTTCTAGGATAAGCTAAGTAATCTGGTGCTCTTAGAAGATTGCAGTTTTTAACACTTGTGCATAACTCTGATAAATTTTATCCTTTTTAAGGCAAAAACACGAATTTTTAATAGTATTTGAATAGGAACAACAGTAAATCAAGCCTTTGAAATTGGGCTCAATAAATTTCTGAAGGAAGAAGACTATTCGGAAAAGTAATTTGCAAAAATCAGATCCGGATTTAGAATTAGCCTTCAAATGCGTAAAACGATCAAAGAAAACCTTATAACGCGATTCAAAAAAAAGGTTATTTTATTTTATCCAATATCTTTTGCATCAATTCAATCTTCTCTTTTTCACTTTTGACTAAAGCTTCGTATAATTCAATAATTTTATCAATAGGATTAAAATTAAGATTACAATTATGATTTATCGCAGAGGCATTGTCTTTGAAATCAGTAAACGTATTAGAGACAATATTTACAGCTGCATCTTCATCAAAATTCTTAATTGCTTCGACCGGCACTTTCAAGACTTTAGCCACTTGCTCCAACAATTCCTGGTCAACCACTTCTTTTTGTTCTAAGAGCGATATTTTACGCTGGTTCCAGTCTTCGCCTAACTCCAATGCTAGCCCTTCCTGTTTGATCCCCAGCATCTCTCTGAAACGCTTAATATTCCTTCCCTGATGAATAGTCTTTTCCATAATTGCGAATTGTCGTTTGAACAAATATACTAAAAGTAAGATAGGTAATATACCGGGGTAAATACCCTTATTTCCGCTAAAATACCTGCTTAGCGTATAGGATAGTCAAAAGAAGCCAAGGAAATTGGGTTTAAGAAAATTCAAACGGTATGAAAGAGCAGTTAAGGCAGAAAATTTTGACAAATTTCCCTGAGTGGCACCTCAAACCATTAAAGTTGAGCATTGCGGAAATGGAAGAGCCATTTTCGGTTCTTAAACATTTTTTCGAATGTTATACTCTTCCTCAGATAAGGGCCTGTTTAGAGGAACTAGTCTACGATTCGATTCGGGCTGAAGATTCTGATGCCCCTAGCCATGTAACCACCCAAGAAGATATTGAAAAACTGGTCGAGGCTGTCTGGGTCATTCATGAACAAAATGGCAATAAAAATGAAATTAAAGAGCAAGGTTCAGAGTCTAATAAAATTGAACGGGAGGGTGTGGATATAGAAAATGAGAAATTGGTGGGAAGTTATAGGCACATCCGTGAATTTTTCGAATCCTTTACACTTCCCGAGGCGAGAAATTATTTATCATCTGTACTTAAGGCCGCGGAAAGCAAGCATATCTGGAATGATGCGGCTCCAACTGATCTGCTTTATTTTTTTGAAAGTATGGAAGCTTTACTATCGGCGGTATATAGCATTCTAAAGGAAGGTAATAAAATAAAGAAGGTAATTCTCCCTAAGTCCCCCGATGCCTGTGATCTTACTCAATACCATTTATACTGTGGCCACTATAACCAGCTTAAACCATGGGATTATTTCCCGCGTATGCTCAGCGCAAAGGAATACCGGGATCCTTATAAAGCTTTACAAAACTTTACGTCTTGGGCTCCTAAAAAGGAGTGGAAGGAGTATTTGCGCTATCTATTGAATTATTCACTCGGGGCAAGCAGTCTCTCAGATCTGGGAGTTAATCTGGAACTAGTGAGGATATCTGAGCATTTGCAAAAAATGTTGGAAGCCTGCCATTTGATTTATGTAAGAACTATCCAACCCCCAAAAATATGAAGCCGTTTACCATATATCATTCAATAACTCAATCTTTTGCAGGCCAGCAGGAGAAGCTGGTATCTCTTATATTGGAATCCGCACAACCAGACATAATCTATTTACTGGGAGCTTCTTTATATAGGCGGCGAAGCGAAAGTATTTTCTGTCCTACTTCTCCCAGTTCGCAACATATATCGGACTATTATTTCCTGGTATTGATTAATAATACCAATCACAGATCCTTACCACAGTGGCAGGATCAAATAGAGCAACATTGCAATACTTTAATACCGGTTACCATTATCTTATTGGAAACAGCCCAATTTAATGACTGGCTTGCCACTGGCCATTTATTTGCCCGGAATGTTTACCGGTCTGCAGTCCCTGTTTTTGAAGCTGACAATTTATCACTTTCTCCGGTCGGCCCTTATAGTCTGGATATAGAAAAGAAATCACTAGAAAAGCTATTTCGGGATGGCTTGAATAGGTCTCAGGAATTTCTGGCTGGGGTAGATTTGTTCCGTATAAGAAAACAATATGGACTGGCAGTTTTTATGTTACATCAAGCAACTGAGCAGGCATTAGGAACTCTAATAAAGATCGGAACGGGTTTTCACTTTTGTACCCACAATATTGAGCGTTTACTTCGTTATGGAGGTATGGTATCCTACCAGCTTCCTGATATCTTTCCACGGAAAACAGACTACGAGAAAAGACTGTTTAATATTTTACAGAAAGCCTATATAGAAAGCCGTTACCGGGAGGGGAATAGTGTTGGGTTTACTGACCTACTCGAACTGACCGAAAGAGTGAGGGTAATTCAGGGTATTCTTGCAGAGTATGGTAAAACAATTTTTCAATATAAAGATGAAAAATCAACCCCCTAATTGATAGAGTGAGTTGGCTTTTTGAAAAACGGGTTTATTTTTTATGCATGTTATTATCATCCGTCTTGCCTGTTTTCAACGCCTGCATCTCAACACTGTCTGCCATCATTTTTTGGTGTAGCTCCCAAACCTGTTGATTATGCTTTTCCTCTTTTTCCACTGCTTCCCTGGTTTTTTCCTGATCATTGTCTACGGCAGCTGCAACGTCCTGCATGATTTTCGTCAGCGTTGGCTTGGCTCCCAGTAATAACTTTCTCCACTTAGTATCGTTGGTTTGATACTGGTCTAAACGTTGTTCCGTTTGAAACCAACCCATTACTAAGCAAATGCAAATACAGAAAAGTGCAACCGTGGCATAGAGAAGTTTTGGAACATGATGCTCATGAATAACCTTTTGGGTAAGCGGCTTTTTCAGTAACTCACCATGTATATCGATCTTAATGCTAAGTTCTTCGACTTGCTTTAAT
This sequence comes from uncultured Sediminibacterium sp., assembly GCA_964519475.1. GTDB lineage: Bacteria > Bacteroidota > Bacteroidia > Chitinophagales > Chitinophagaceae > Sediminibacterium. The sequence goes on along the minus strand of CAZFKE010000001.1, from coordinate 165,913 downwards.
GGCACGGTTATGCGCTTAAATATCGCTTCCTGCCCGGTTTTCAGGTTTCCCAAATCCTTACCAAATGAAACGATCTCACTTTGGTTTTCCCTGATGGTTTGTTGTTGTACTTCCTGAACCGTTCTTAAATTTTTTAATTCCTGGCTGTCCTGGATCCGTTCTTCAGAAAGCTGGTTCAGTACTTTTTCAATGTTTGTTAGTTCCATAGTTTAATTGATTTATTAATGTCCTCACAGGTGTTTGCCTTTCCGTTTTCGTTTTTTATGAAATAGTTCATAAGGTGTCTGTGAATAATCGTACTCAGTTCTAAATAATATTTCCAGAGCTTGACAGAGATCGGGTTGTTTTTCCAGGTGTATAAACTTTGGATGCTGCCTTTGTTTGGAAATGCTCATTTGTTTTCTATCCTCCTCCAATTTTTGGTGCAACTGCTGCCGAGTTTCCAATGGATAACTAAGGATCTTTTCTATGGTACTTAAAGAGTATCCCAGCTCACTTCCTTTTACACACATTTTTTTATCGTCAACAAAACTGATGCCCCTGCTCTTGACAACTTCCACGCCAAGCTGTTTCATTTTATGGGTAAAGTCCTGCAAGCCGGAAGCATTTAACAGACATTCCCGGATATTTTCTTTCAGTCTTTCCTTGCGTTGGTCAATTCGGTTTTCCTGTTTTCGTGCCAACTTTTGTTCCGGCGAAAGAAATCTTTGTGGGCTTAATATCTGTTTTAATCCATGCTTGATTTCCAGTTTACGGCAGAGTTCGGCAACCTTTCGGTAGCTGTTGGAATCGCTGATCCGGCTTCCATCAAACCCTACCCGGTTGGCAACAATATGAAGATGTGGGTGCTTTGTATCCTTGTGGTAGATGGTGAGGTACTGGTTATTTTCAAACCTAAACTCACGGGCAAAATCCTGGCCGATCTGACGGAGTTTCGCTTTTGTAAATTGGTCCTCTGGGTCAAGGCTTAGTGAAATATGCATTACCGGCTGGGAGAGTTGCGGTCGCAAAGTCCGCACATCATTAAACTGGGAGACAAGTTCTTTTTTATTTCCAAAGCACATATTGTACTCCAATACTTCTGCCCGGTTCTGATATTGCAACCCATCTTGTTTACCAAATGCTATCTTCTGTTCTTGGGACAATTCCACTTTATCTTCCAGGCAGTAGCGAAGGCAACCGCCAAATGATTTACCGATGGATATTTTCCCGATCATACAAAATAGTTTTTGATAGTATGGGTAAGCGAATGCAATTGGTCACACAATTCGTCTAGTTGAGTGCGCATAAAAACCCCAATATCTTCTCCGCTGTTTCTTTTTTTTGCGATCTGGTTTAAGTTAGCTGCCACATGATTTAGCCTGCCATTTAAAAGCAAAGCCTCTTTTGGGAATTCTATTTTTGGTCTGTCAATTTTCCCGGCAAGCCCGATTTCACGTAAGTATTCTGAAACAGTTATACCAGCTTCCTTACTCTTTGTTTTCAAAAGCCGTTGCTCAAAAGCACTACAATGAACAGTGATCGTTTTGTTGCGCTTGATCTCTTTTGGTGGCCTGCCGCCTTTGGTATTTCTATGTTTGACAGTTGTTTGCATAGTTTTGAATAATCTTAATGTTCGCCAGTGGCGAACAGCCTCCATGAATCCGCCGAGGCGGATGAATGGAGCGAGCGTTTCGGGGTTCCCGAAACATAGCTCGCTCCTGAGAAAAAAAACAGAATCAGGGCCTGCGGGAAGATTCAGTTTTGTAAACCATGATTTTGCTGTTGAAAAGAAAAATGGTGGTTCGTTCTGCATTGACATGCCCGGAGATTTCTGGATTTCTACCTGGAAAATTTTTGAGTTGGCTCACATTAACGCAAGGCATCACTGTTAAAAACCCTGGGACTGTTGGCTCCAAATTTTCGGATATTGTCTTTTAAATCCTTCCACAAACGGATATTGTAATCCGCTATTTCATGTAATTCTTCCGGCGTTAATTTGTATGGATTCGAAATAGGCGGTGCGGATTTATCTTCCAGCTGGGACTCAACAAAAGAAAAAATATTGGGAGCATATCCCTCTCCAATTTCTAAACTCTTTCCGATTGCCAGGCTGTTGCCAAACATTTTTATCTGCTTGCCTGTATTTAAATGCAAGGCTCTTCTTTTAAAATCTGTCATTGTTTTTTGTTTTAAATTGTTATCTGGATAATTTTCGGCTTCTACTTTGTGTTTGCTTCGTATCCCGTTGTCCTTTCATTAGATACTCATTTAGGTCCTTGTAATTTTCATAAACGAGACTTTCATCCCGGTACTTTTCGCTGTGTGCCAGCGCATCGGTAGTAACTTCTACACCTTTTTTGTCGCTGTCCAGGTATAAATGAATGGAAGGGTATTGTTCCAGTTTTGGTTTCATCTTCTCCAGGAAACCAATTGAATTAAGGATCAGGAAATTGATCTGCTGTAGAGGTTGCAGAATAAACTTGGCCTGATGAATTGCCTGATAAGAAAGAAAATCCATGAATCCCTCAAAAACAATGATGTCTTTTGAAAGATCCTGCCCCAATTCTGTAACATCCTTTGGGCTACTGCTGCCTTTAAAACTTGCACTTCTTAATTCGAAACCACCGGCGCTATTTTGAAATCCGATCACGGTGTATTTGCGATCGTATAAATGAAAGTCCACTTCTTTACAGAACTGGTTGGCAATTTCTAAGGGTATTCTCCTGTAGTCCAGGTATTCCTTAAGCGCCGACAATTTGATGTTGTGGCGGCTATCGAGTATTATAATTTTCCCTTTTTCACCGGCAGGGGAAAAAGAAGCCGGGGGATCAAATGGTTTGGGCGACTGAAAAGAAACAGTGTTTTGCGGAACTAATTTTTGGAGTAATTCACTGATTGAACACCGATGAAATAAAATCCCAAAATCAATCAGGTTGCCACCTTTTTGCAAACTATGATCATACCAAACATTAAGTTTCCGGTTGACTTTAAAGGATGCAGTCTTTTCATTTCTTAACGGGGAGCGATACCAATAATCATTCCCCCGGATTTTAACTGGTTGGTGACCCAACGAAAACAGATAATTTACCAAATCCATTTTCTTAGCCTCATTGCAGGATAGATTTTCCATTCGACTTATTAATTAGTTCTCACATAAAAAGGTGGGAGAGAAAGAATAATTCTTAACTATTTGCCGGTGATGGCAAAAGTTGCTGGATGTCCTGCCATAAGAAATAAACCCTTGAACGTATTTTAAAGGGTTTGAGTTTTCCATGCCGTATCCAATCATAAATAGTGGGTTTGGTGACATGGAAAAGGTCACATACTTCGGCAATCTTATACAGCGGTTTGTAGGTAAGGCCGGGCGTTTCGTAGGCTGGTTGATCGTGCTTTGGGATCTCTGCCTGTTTGACTTCTTCGCGGATCATTTGCCGCATGGACTTCCAGAATTGTTCTGGCTCGTAAGGGAACAGCATTGGGGTAATAGGATTACCCTGGCTCACTGATTCTTTCATGACTTTTCTGATTTAGGCCAGCAATATGGCTCAGATGGAAGGGGAAAAGAAGCTAAGTATACTTAAACTTGAAAATTGAGGGATTTTATAAGACTTGCTTGCAAAAAAGTTATTTAAATTATTGATTTGGCCGGAAAAAATCTTGATCAACACACATTAACGAGTATCGGGCTAATAATTCCGCGCTGGTGAGTAAACTTAAATAGGTCAGAGAGAATTTTCTAGTGTGAGTTCAGCTTGGGGATGTACAAATTGTGGATATTGGTTGAAATGAAGCGCAATGCCGAAGGCATTTTTATATACGGCACCAAAAATTTCGGTTCGTCCATTAATCCGAAAGGCCCCAGAGAATAAGCCCTGCCACGACTGTTCCGACCAGAACGTTTTGCGCATTTCTTTTATCCTGCATGCATTTCATTTCGCGCAATCTTTCATTTCGCTGATCAAGCACAGCCTGTTTGCGGATAAACCTGGAGGAAGCAATTCCAAGTGGTATAGTGAGTTCGCCTTCCTCATGTGTGATCTCAGGCACCTGTTCTTCCTGCGAATCTCGAAGTCTTTTTACAGTTTTTTCAAATGCACTTTGTATGGTAATTGCATATGTGCCATAATAGGATTGGCAGGAATATATGGAATGCAGTAAGGCAAGTGTAAACTCTCCTCCACGACCGTAGCGATCATCCGATGCTGCTTCGTCCCTGGAAGTCGCGTGAACGATCATTCTACCAGGTTTCGATGCAATAATGTGCCGGTTAAATATTTCTCGAGCCTCTGAATAACCATCTGCATACTGGTACTGTTCCAACTCTTCTGGAAATCCGCTGATGGTATGGTAAAATACGCGGCAACAATCGCAGATCAGTAACTGGCGAAGCGTTTGTTGATTGAATAGTAGGAAATCTTCCAGATCACCGCCTCTCATGCAGAGCATATTGTGTAATCCGTTCAGCATGTAACCATGACCTGAAAAATAAATGAAAACATAATCAGCCTCTGCCAATTGAATGATTTCAAGCACCTGATCACGAAGCGGGTCAAAAATTGAAATCATTTCTTCGCTGCGCCATGCGCCACCTCTTGGAGACAAAAGGTATTGCTCCAGGTTGACCAGATCCTGCGGCACTCCCGGCAATCGATCATCTCCTGAACCGGGGGCACCGATCAGTATTGCGAGGCGTTTGGGTTCAGTACGAATGATACCGTTCATGATTTCAAGTTACGAATAACAGGCGATTATTGTGAATTAAACGTTTTCAAAAAACTGTACAGCAAAATTGCAGAACTCGATAATTACATCCTTATCAAGACTGAATTCTTTTCTATTGCCAAGATAATTTTGTGAAGAAGGTGTAATCTCTTTCCCTTGTTCTAATTCAGCAACAGTAATACATTTTATGTGTCGTTTGGAAACAAGCACTATGAAAGCATTTGTATATGGATAATTTTTTGGAAGATCCTTGAAACGAAACTCTCCAGACGCCCGGAACTTAACTTCGACAAAATAGACATCTTTTGTTTTGGGATTCTGCATCACAAAATCCGGCATTCGCCTGATTTCCTGCGCAACATCTGATCGCACACCCTTCAATAATTCCATGATGCCGGGAATAGTATTTTCCATACCATACCTAAAAACATTGTAGCCCAAAGTCAAGAATAATTCTTGTATAAGCGTTTCTGCAATTCTGCCTTTGATCATTCCATAGCGATACTGGAATTCTTTGTCATTCATTCCAGGAATAAATTCTTCCTGATCCTCTTCCGCTAATTTATATTTATAGTGACAGTTAGTACACCGCCCGCCCTGGAATTTTGTATAAGCTCCGCAATCAATGCAGTCTGGCATAACAATTAGTTTTGGTGGACTAAAATGACATTATTCCTCCTTGAATCATTTCCAAATAATGAAGCAATTTATAGTCAGATATGTTCTTTCGAATTTGCGTATTCTATTAATTGGATTAAACTCGTAATTCAGTTTCGACCTCTATCTGATTTTCAATCCTAATTAATTCGTATAAATTAATATCAATTTGTGGGTCCAGAATTTCAAAGCTTACAACAATTGAATACGGGACCTTTTTGTCTATATCCTTTTCCCATCCCTTATGACCTCTAACAGCGATAAGAAACTCTGGAGGAAGCTGATTTGATCTTTCTCGGCACCAATCTTTTTGCACCGTGCTGGCCTGCCGTTTAATACCTAGTATCTCGCCAGAATTGGTTCTTGACCCGATTGTCCATCTGAATGATATTGCTCGAATTTCATCAGTTACTTCAGGTACAATTTCTTCACCGTTCTCATCTAGCTCAATTTCTTCTTTTTCATTTTTAATCCGATCGGTAAAAATATCAATATCTTCTCCTTTTCGCGAAGTTTCCCAATCTAGCCAAGCTGACAAATAAGAATTTGTTTTTCGCCTTGTAATTCTCGGTTCTGCTTTATACGAAAGGGTTATTTCAATTAATATTTCAAAATTATAACCAGGCCTGGTAATTTCATTGGGAATACGAACAAGGTATATGTCTGTGTTTTTTGGATTAACAGAACCAGAATTATAAAGTGTCACTCTTCGTTGAGAGTTAGTAGATGCTTTATCTAACATCGGAATGCCATATCCATAGTGCCGTATATATTCATCAACACCAAACGCACTAACAGGTAGTCTTGCAGACTGTATAATCAAAGCTCTATACAGCAAGCAATTTTCTTGCGGATATAATTTTTGTAATATCGCTGCAATATGGCTGACTTTAGGAGTAGTAAATGATGTACCCACTGTATCGCGGCCAACTGCTGGTCCTCCATCTCTTGTTGATCGTATAAGCTCGGTACAGGTATCCTCATGAATGATTACCCTAGTGGGATCGTTTTTGTCATAGACAAAGTCTCCACCGTATTCTACAACATCTGGTTTTATCATTCCCCATAGTCCCGGACCTGAGCGAGAAAATGCTGAGGGACGGCCAATTCCTCCAATAAATTTGTAGGAATCGTTTTCAAAATCAGAATTAGAGATTGAACCTACCGTTATTGCGAAGCAACTTAAAGCGGGATTTGTAATCATCCCCCTTCTATCCCGGAGATATGCCGGGTATCTTAATCCCTCAATGTAAAAATCAGTTATTCCTGGCCGATCAGTAATGCCAGTTGCCGTTCCGATGTTGCCTGCAGCAATGCAAAAAAGTATATCTTTTTGCCAAATCAGTTTATCGATCGTTGCGGCCCAAATTGGCATATGTACATAGGATGCAGGATTGCGGTTTGAAACAGAAAGATTGAAAATCTTTGTGTCAGTAAAACGGTCAACTATAACCCGCATTAAGCTTGCTTCATCTAACGTGCTGTCAAGCATATTATGATTGTCAAGAATACGGGCGTTTTGTAGCCAAAAAGGTGCTTGAATAATATCCAATTCTCCGAAGCCAGACGGAAATAAAGAAGCCCCGGCAACTCTAGTTCCATGCCCTCCACCATCAACTTTATCAAACCTGTCAGCATCACCAGGGACATAAGAAATCGACAAAAGATTATCAACTGCTGGTGCCAATAATCTATGTGCTTCATCAATTCCACTATCTATTATGCATACACGAGGATCGTCCGGCATTGGTGCAGAAATTTCGATTTCCAATAATCTTTCCAAATCTGAAGTGCCCCTATAACTTATAAGGGAATCGTGTTCTTCGATGTTAAATACATAAGGAAAGTTTCTTGCCAGATCTTTAAGGCCTCTTCCGCTTATTCTTATTTTACAACCAAAGCCATCATCAAAATCAACATACTGGCCCCCAGGTGTAATAAATTCAGCATTATAAGGACGAATTATATTTTCAAAAGCGGTTTGTCGATTGTCGGCAAGCTCATCTTTCGCTATCATCCATTCCTGATACCTTACTTTATATCTTTCAATAGCGGCTTCATAGCGCTCGTTGGATTGCTCCGCACCTTGCGTTGGATAATCAGGAATTTTTAGATAACTAGATATTGCGACATAAACCACGATCTCCTGTTGCTCTTCCAATTCCTCCCATTTTGAAAATAAATCAGGCGTTACTATTTTTCGTAGTCGAGCGTTCGGATCAGTTAATATTGCTAAAATGCTACCAGCGGAATCTTGGAATTTTTGATTGCTCTGTGTTAGAAATTGTTCCAGTTTAACAATAAACGATTGGAATTGAACACTACTAGCTCCGATTATATAGCCGTCATCTTCTTCTGAAATGATGTCTATACCAAATCCTTTTAATGCCTCGATATCTTTGGCGGTAAGATCAATTTGCAAGAAGACTGGCATTACATCGGCGTTATCCAATGGTGGCAACCCTTGATTCTCTCTTTCAGAGATATTTTCCTGCCAAGCAGTTTGGAGAGTGCCCAGTTGACTGGTTAAGTTATCGAAGTGTTCTTGTCGGTGCTCAAGATTATATCGCGTTCGCGCGCCCTTCTTTGGACCACCTCCTTGTCCAACATACGGTTTTGTCTCTACGATTCTAAAAAGAGTAAGGTGTTCAAAGTCTGGCATTTTATTTACTGATTAAGACTGCATTTTCTTTTAGTGCTAGAATAAAATGCTTTTCCTCAATCAGATTCTCACCATTAATCACTGCGAACTTAGCTGCATCATGAGCAATTTTTACTATTGCCGCCGCGGACGCGCCAACCATTTTTTCTACCAAGTTTTCCCAGTCAATCGCTCGATTTATACTAATCGAAGATATCGACTGTCTTAATATTTTTAGGATTTCATCTTTCCCGGGTTTAGGCATTTCAATAATCTCATCAAACCTTCTGAACAGGGCATTGTCAAGTATTCCTTCGAAATTTGTTGTGGCTACTAATATACCTGGTGCATTATAATCTTCAAGTAGATTTAGCAGAATATTCACGAGCCTGTGCATCTCCCCAACATCTTGACCGGTGGAAGACCTTGATTTTGCAATGAAATCAAATTCATCCAACAGCATTACACACGGAAAAGACTGAATTGATTCAAAAAGGCTCTTTAGATTGGTCGCAGATTCCCCTAAAAAGGATGATATTATGGCTTCAAACCGAACCTTTAAAAAGGGTAATCCCGTGTTCCACGCAATCCGTTCCGCTGCCATGCTCTTTCCACATCCGGGGGCGCCGTATAGCAAAATCTTTTGTTTAGGAACTAAACCAAAATGTCCAAGTCTTTCGCGAGCAACAAACTCATTTTCTACCTGCTTAATTTTATTTTCTGTTTCATTTGGCAAAACCATGTAATGCCTTAAGGATTCTCTTTCAACGTAAGTCGCTAAAGGAATTTGATATCTTTTATCCTTTGGTATGGATACGCCACTTGGAAGCAGAGTCTTCAGTTCTCCTCTAAATGAAGTATAACTGCTTATGTTTTTTGTAAGGATTTCTGACAATTTTTTTGCCAGTTTAATATGCCCTTTTGCGGTTTCATCGTCGATAATATTTTTTGCTACTAGCACAATATCTTCCGATGGCTCAGCATCAATTGATCTAAAAAGTCTTAATAGAAGATCCTGATTCATAGAATAAAAGTAATAAAATCAGATTCGGATTTGCATTTAGTATGATAAACTTATCCTTATTTTCTACAATACTACATTGTAGACTACCTTCATTGGTGTAAAATATTTGTATTTATCCTTACATTCTTTGAAAAAGGATAGGAGGAGGCTGAAAGATATGCTTTTTTCAAATACAATAATCGCCTTACTCCCGGCAGATATCGAGTCAACCTGTCGTTTCGGATATAGGCATGCCGAAGAAAATCGAATAATATGTCTTCTCGCCTAAATACATGATTACTAACATCATCCGGAACAGAAATACTAAGTTATTTGGCATTTAGTAGTAACTAACTTATAATTATTTAAAAATCAACGTTTTATAAGTGCATTTTTTCTTTTAGCTGGAGAAAATTGGGAAGTTGATCCTGTAACACATAATTTACCAATATGCGTGAGAAGTTTGTTCTGAAAGCGAAATGGTGGCTGCCAGAAAATAATGGCAAACAGGAAGTGTATGGCGAATTGCATTATGAGCCAAATGGCAAACTTGTGGCCATACTGGAAGACAGTTTGTTCGGAACAAAAAATATTCATGAATCAGATCACAATGTTCCACTACCGCTAATCTATGGAATGGACAAGGGTAGGCAATGTATCAGCCTTGTAAATGTAAAAGCATGGGAGGTCGGACGTACCGGGTGGGTTACTATGGAACTATACCCCGAATATGTATTGATCGGGAAAAGAGATCATTTTGCCGTGGAAAACATGGGCGTGATGAATTTCAATTTTTGTCTTAATGGTTTCGGATCGTTTTTTCGTGGGTACGAAAACCGACTGATTCCTGATCACGCAGCAGATGACAAATTGAGTTTTCATTATTCACAACCGAAAGCCATCGATCTTATCGATGATCAAGAAAAAAACATTTACTTCTATTTCTCGCATCAGTATTCCGGCCTGAATGAAATTGCGACAGGGTCTTTTTCATTCAAGGAGCGTATCTACCTGAACATTTGCTGGAAGACAGCAAAACACCTGGGTGAGTTTGTGAAGCAGCTGAAGTTCTATTCGGATTTTTTCCGCTTCTTTTCTCAGGAAATTCTTTCGCTTGATCATGTAAATCTTTTTGTGCAGGGAGAAGAAAATGACAAACCTGGTTTCAGGTTTATTTACAAACAGCATTCAGATTTTGTCGGTAAAATGCCCAGCAATTTTCCCGCATTGCTTTCTTACAAGGAAATTGAGGCTGACCTCAGCACGATTCTGAAGAACTGGATTGAACAACGTGATTTTGTAATGGGTGGGCTGTCACTCTATATGCAGACAAAGTATGTTCGCTTTGATACCCCCGCGCAATTGTTCCTGAATCTTGTGTTTGCAACAGAGACGTTTCATAAGACCTTCTTTGCCAACAAACCTCATTTATCAGACAGGTTATTGGAATTGATAGCGCAAAACAAAATCATCCTTCAGCGTTACGATCTCAACAAAGAGGAATTTGCCGAGAAAGTTAACAAACAACGGAATTATCTTGCACACAATCACTCGGTAGAAGATCATTCGGTTATCAGTGTTGACGACTACAAACCAATCAATACTTTCCTGCAAATGATCTTCGAACTGTCGTTCCTCCGTCAGATCGGTGTGAGTGAAGCGCTACTCGAAAAAATGACAAAAAGAAATGATGACTACGAAACGGTGGCGAGCTGGCGCGGAACATGGCTGCAGAAAAAAAATTAAAGTATTTAAAAGAGAAGAGATACCATGAAAACTATTAACTGGAACGATTATACAGCTGAAGATTTTCAACGCTTCTGCAACTCATTCCTAAGTTTTGAGTTCGGCAAGACATTCCAGCCTTTCGATGCACCGGGTAGAGACGGTGGTATAGATGGATCGTACAAAGGGATATACAACGGCGTAACCGGTGTTTGGCGTTTTCAATACAAGTTTCACCTTACCCCGCGCAGAAACGCGGTTCAATCTTTGAAGACGGAAATAAAAACTGAAGCGGGCAAACTAAAGAATGAAACGGTATTCATCTTATTGACGAACGTTGAATTGCTGCCGCAGGAACAACAGGAACTATTTGCCATTTTTCAACAAAACAAACCAACTTCGAGTACCAATACCTGTGAAATTTGGGATGGTTCAAAACTTCATACGCTTTCGCTTCGTTTCCCGTTGCTGTGGCTGTGGCTGGAAGATGGATTTACAACAGCTCAGGTTGTCGAGTATAGGAACGCCTTTGGTAAACTGTTGTCAGGATCAATCGATGATGTGTTTACATTCACCAATAAGTTTGCTTACCGCGAAGACAAATTAGCAGACTTGTCCTCATATATTGAATCAGATAAGAATGTGTGCCTGATCACTGGAGAAGCAGGGGTTGGCAAAACAAGGCTCGTGGTAGAGTTGTTCAAAACCTTTGATGCCTCTGATGATGTTGTCTGCCTTTCTCTTATTACCAAGCAGATTAATTTTAATAAACTTGCCTATGCTTTCACGGGTTCTAGGAAAGTATTGCTGCTGGTTGACGATGCACATGAATACGATTCAATGGTTATTGCTGACCTGAACCAGCTGATAAACCAATCTAAAGGATCAGTAAAACTTATACTCACTGCCAGAGAAATACAATCACATAATTCAATCCAATTGATAAAGGAGTTTGAACGCGTGAATATCCATCGCATCGAACTGGGTGAGTTAACAAGAGAACAAACCAAAGAACTTCTTCAATCGGAACTTACTAATTCATTCTACCTACATTTTTTGACCGAATTGACTACGATCACACATGGAAAACCAATCCTGATTGTCGCGGTTCTGAAAGCTGCACACAATGGTTTGCGTATAGAGCAGGTTAAAGGAGATGACTTCCTGAGCAGCTATGTTGAAAATTATTTCGGTCTTTTTATTACAGAGCTCATCAAAGAAACAGGGATAGAGAAATTGAAGGCGAAAAAACTGTTACAACTAATCTGCCTTCTCGAACCGTTTAATTTTACAGATAAGGAACTTATCAAAAAGATAGCGGAGTTTATCAAAACAGATACCGAAAATGTTTCTTACGCACTTAACATCCTTGTTACTCGTTCCTTTGTTTCCGGCCGATGGGAGCAATCGATAAAACCCGATTACTACAGTGATATATTGTTGAAGCAAGCCGACCGTAATTTTACTGAAGAAGTGGTGCAGCATTTTAGTGAGCATATTCAACACATCATTACCAACCTCGCGAGCGCAGACGATGCCAGAAGAAGCACTAACTCATTGCTGGATGGAATACTATACAAGTATATTGAACCGATCAGTTATTCAGAAAACAGTATTGAAGTGTCGGATATACTCGATACCATTGATAATATTTCTTATTTTAAGCGAGACGTCGCGATTAAAACTGTTGAGCATTATCTCGCGGGCCTCAAAAATAATAAGAGTGTGGTTTACGCTGACTTTGAAAACAAACAGCGATACAATACGTTTGGAGGTTCATCCAGCATCGATAAAATAAAATCCATACTTTCTCATTTGTTGTATGATGAAAGTTCATTCGGGTTCGTGTACAAAACCGTATTTACACTTTTCGAAACCTTCAAAGAGGCGAAGGTCCTGATACCGATATTCCAATTTGCCAGAAGAGATGCGATCGAACATTTTAGCGCTGTGCGCCAGTTATATTTTGTACATGAAGTAAAGAAAGCCTTTGCCGGGTTCGAGAAAGAAAAGCAACTGTTCGCCATCGAATGCCTGGAATCATTTTTAATTCACGATTTTAACGCAGCTGTTGCAAGCGGTCCGAGCCGGGATTCAATAACGATAACCACCTATTTCATTCCGGCATCAGATGACATCAAGCACTTAAGAAAGGAAATAATCGACCTGATGATCGAAATCTATCGGACGTCCACTGTTGAAGCAATCCGAACAAAGATACTTGAAGCGCTGCTCGATATTCCGCGCGGGATTTCCGCCACCTCGCGTAATTCCTTACATTATGAAGGAGATGATGAAATTAAGATCGTGCTCGAATTTTTCCGCGATGAGGCTTCTTCTGTCCCACAATCTGCGCAAAAGGAAGTTCTTGACCGTTTATTCTGGTTCAAACAATGGAAGATCAACGAAGAATTCTTCCCTCTCCTGGATGAGATCAAACAACTGATGAGTCCTCGAAATCTTGCAGAAGAATTGATCCAGCTTTTAGCGCAATCCGAGAATCGGTACGATTTTCATAAGGCTGAAGAAGATATTAAGATCGCGTTGAGAGAAATATATCAAACAACGGATGCAAACAAAGTTGCAAAAGGATTGTCTTCTGTTTACACTGCCTATGGAAATAGACTTTACAATTTTCATTTCAGTATCACAGTCCTTGCTTTGGAATTTAGCCAACTTGCTATGGCTGTCTACGAAGAATTATGGAACATCAACCGCGCATTGGTTTATCAATATGGTTATATCATTTTAAATTCTGCACGTTTCGAATTTCATGAAGAGCAGTTTTTCTGGAAACACATTGAACTCCTGGAGAGTGAACAAACCGTAGATGCCGACAACACACTCCTTTATGTTTATGGAGTGAAGCAAGCGAAAATGATGGTCGTTACAGATAAGGATCTTGAGGTGATTGCCAAGGTTGCCAATAAAAAAATTCAACAGAATAATTTTAGTCTGGCGCGCCCATTGGTTGTATGCGTAGTTCACCATCCGGAACTTGGATTGGTTTTAGGCCGCGATTATCTACTGCGCAGTAATAACCAGGAAGCTGATCACTTCTTCCTGTTTCTTTTTGACAACATCGATGCGTGCTATGACGCCATGAGAACGCTTGCCATTGAAGGCACTCTTCGTTATGAACTTGCGTATAATATGGAAAGATGCCTTAACGCTGTATTTAAAAAGGAAGGCAATGCAGCTATTTATGATTATATCATGAACCGTATTGAACTTAAACGAACTATGTTTAAGGTAGACAATAAATATTTTTCTTACGAATTGCTTCCCGATGGTAAACACGCGCACCTGCTTGATGATATTGACGACAATGTGAAGACGCAGATCTATGGTCGATTTGTTGATTGGTATTGTCAAAATACATTCGATTACATGGAAGTTTTATTTCTCGATGACGTATTTGAATTTTTCAATCGTGTGGAATACCTAACGGAACCTGTAGCACAGGTTTTGCGTAGCATTCTGCAATTGCGCTCAGAAGATAACAATGCCCTTATCCGGCTGCTTGAAATACTCCAGGTTCATCATGACAAGAATGATCTGCTCATTTCATTGGTGGAGGATATTTATGTGGCTGCCATGAAGAACGGTATTGAAGAGGAGAGACAGCGCAACGATCTTCACTTTAAAGCGTCCCAGGCATTGACAAAGGTCGGAGTTAAATCAGGCACAGCTGGTCAACCTTTTCAAGTTGATGTCGATCTGAAGGAGTTACTGGAACAGTATCAATCAAAAGTTTCTCAGGACTCACCTTTTTACAAACTATTGCAAAATTGCATACAATCAACGAAACGATCCATAGATGATTCGTATGACAGGGGGAACGAAACATGGTAGCCGAAAAAATAATTCCAGTAAGCGAAACGCTAACCGATCTATCTGCCCAAATGGGAAGGATTGAAGCGAGCATTGCTACAAAGATCGCTTCAAACATGACAACCCTTGTCAATGAGAATATAGATAAAAAGCTCAAAATAGACCTTGCTGTACTTAAGCATCTTTTGTCATCCTTCGAATCACGTCTTAGGGAGTGCGAGATGATTTATTATTCCTACCTGCGTGACGCAGATCACGATATTCTCAGTGGTAGTAGTAAAGGATTACCTCTTGCTATTTCCATCAGATTAAGTTACGCAAGCAGTATACTTGAGAAAGATTTAGTTGTTAATGATAAAACGTTCTATAAGGAATTAATCGATGCCCAATTCAGGCATTTCATATTGGCAATGGCATCACAATATGAGGTCATCGTTAAGCTCGCAGAAATACTCGTGAGAAAAGTGATTATTCATTATCCTAATAAACCTCCTTTAAGCGCTCCTCTCGATCATTACATTGCTTATTTGAAGGGCTTAGTTAATTTAGAGTATCGCACGCAGGATGATATCTTTCAATGCACGATCAAGCACGAATCATTTTTAAGTAAATATCTTTTGATCATTAACCGATTGCGGAACAGTTTCATGCATGGGTTTTCTTCCAACCTGCAGAGCGATGGAGCAAGTTATCGGGTCATCAAGGCTGACAACGAAAATCAATTCAGTGATTCCTCTCCTGAACTCGAACTGGATGTTTTTTCAAAAACAATTATGGAATCAAGCCGAAACTTTTTTACTGATATGCTGGATGCAATAAATAACGCTATTAAAGACCACGCAGTTTATATACCTGCCTGATTTAAGGAAAATAAATGTTAAAGGCGGGATGGTGGGTGAGCGCTTGCTATTTTGAAATTGCCGGGTTGCTGCGCAAGAAAAATGGGCAGCGTATTTACCGCAAAAAAATCCGGGTGAAAAAACGGGTGACTTTAATTAATCTGAGATCGAGATTGGGGCATGGAAAATCAACCAATCAAACTCATCCTCACTCATGCTGCCTTTTGCCAGTTACTGGAACTGCTGGTGCGGGAACAGCTCAAACAAAGGGAATACAAAAGCTGGCCCGATCTTTTGGAAAGCTACCCGGTTGAATTCCCAGCCCTGCAACTCACGGTACTTCCTGAATCCGTCCAACCACAGTAGATAAATGCCTTTGCAGTAGAAGTATTGTATTAAAGTAAAGTGTACTGGTATTATTCGGTTGACTGATTTCTGAGAGGGCGGTCCCCAATAAAAAAGGGAATATTTAGTGAATCAAAATTCTGACTGGAATATATCGCGGATCAATTTTGAAAAGGGCCTGTGAGGATACTGGTCCTCATCAAATGATGTGTTAAAGATCATGTTGTGTACATCGCTCAGGTTGCTGAATAATTTTCCTTCAAAACTTTTAAAAAGCTGCTCAATATAATCACTGTTGTAAACCTGTTTTTTGCGAAGGAGGTCCGCAATGATATCTATTCTTTCAGCATACCTGTTCTGGAGATCGAACACATTAATATTGTTATCAATTTTATCGAGATAAGGTTGCTTCGTTTGATACGTGATTTTTATCTCGAACTGGTTTTTGTCGAGTAAATATCCAGCAGAAGAAGTGTAGCATTTTTCGACCTTTAACTGCCTTTTAAATGAAAGTGTTAAAAGATTCGAACCTATATTGATTGCCAATCAGTTACGATTCTTTTTTTGATAAGCATGATTAAATTAGCATTTAAAAAGGGCGTGATTAGGGAGTCAAATTTTGATGCATTAATTAGTGCGTTTATCCAGTTATTTATTGTCTTATTGTAAGTCGATTGTACCGTCAGACTGCTAGACTAATTTATACAGCTAAATCTAATTACATGATCGGAAAAACTTTTAAGGTGCTCTTTCATTTAAAAGAACCGAAAAATTATGATGGAGGTGGGATTCCCATTTACATGCGTGTTACTGTCAACTCCGAAAGAATCGAAATTGCCACTTCCCTTAAATGTCATCCTGAACACTGGATGAAAAATGCCGAATGTTCTGGAGGTAAAAGTTCGTTGGGCAAAGATCTGAACAATCATTTATCCGCATTACGACAAAAAGTTTTCAATATCCGACGATCGCTGATTGAATTAGACAAAGAGGTTACTGCTAAATCAATAGAATATTACCTGACTGGCGATGCGGGAAAACCAAAAATGATTCTTGACGTTTTTCGATTACATAATGAGAGAATGGAAACATTAGTTGGGATAGATTTTGCTGAAGGAAAGCTTGAACGTTATAAGACATCACTTGAACACACCAGGTCGTTTATAAAATGAAAGTATTCAAAAATAGATTACCCGGTAAATAGATTCGACTTTGAATTTGTAAGCGATTATGAGTATTGGTTTAAAGCCATTCAAAAGTGTTTACACAATACTTCTTTGAAGTATGTAGGAAATTTCAGAAAAATAAGTCGCTATTGCATTAGAATGGAGTGGCTAAAAAAAGATCCTTTCTTCGGATATCTAATCCGGAGAAAAGATATACCGGTGGTTCCACTAAATATGGTCGAATTACAGACTTTAAAAAATGTATTATTACCCAGCGATAGACTAGAACATGTTAGAGATGTATTTGTATTCTGTTGTTATACAGGTTTATCTTATACGGATGTTTACAACCTAAAGCCATCCGATGTCGCCATTGGAATTGACAAAGGGGAATGGATTTTTATTAATAGGAAGAAAACAGATGCCGGATTGCGTATACCACTTCTTCCGGATGCTGTTGTTATAATGGATCGGTATGAAAAAAAATCACGCTGCTTGTCAAGCAATTGGTTATTGCCGGTATTATCTAATCAAAAAATGATTCTGTATTTAGGGGAAATATCAGGTATATGTAGTATTCGGAAAAAGGTGACCATGCATATCGCACGTCATACTTTTGCAACAACGGTTACTTTAAATAATGGGGTTCCAATAGAAACGGTAAGTAGGATATTGGGGCATAGTAATTTGAAGACAACACAACATTATGCAAAACTATTGGATTCAAAAATTAGTTATGACATGCAATAAATTGCATCCAAACAAATACTTTAATTGTATTAAAAGAACTGAATGTGACGCATTGCAAAAACCGATCGCATTGATCAATTGAATCCAATTTAGCCTTTACGCTGGTATCAGGGGGTCAATTTGAGTGGTTTTTCCAATCCGGGCCAGGAGCGAAGGAATTTAGAGGGATATCCCATTCCTGTTCAAGCAGATCCCGGCAGAGATCTTCAAACTCAACATACAAAAGATTCAGGAAGTCATATTGATTTATCATAGTGTCAGCAGGAATTTGGCCTATTCATACAAAAGGGGCATCACAATATTTATTGAAATAGATACATAATTATCCGCTGTATGCTCCCTGAAAAGAATACAATATCTAAAACAGCAACTAATTGGGCCAATAGAAATGAAAATGTCAATCCTTTGTTTTCTCAATTAATAAAATCAAATTCATTTGATTAGTTCTGATTTTGACAACGATATTCTCAATCTTACCAATAACCTCTGTATCATTTTCTTTAAATCCGGAAATAGTAATAAACATATCATGGAGAACAGAATTATTAATGCTTCCCAGACTTACATGTGACGGCAATCCCAATACTTGTAGTATCGCGTTTCCTACTGCGGGGTATGCAGCTTTTGCATTATAAAAACGCATGGTAGATGCCGTTTTCCTGAGCCTGCTATATTCCAGTTCCGTTAAGTCGGCGACAGGAGAGGGTAAAAATGCTTTTAATGAATCGGACAATAACATAACCTGATAATCATCTGTCATCAAATGAATCTCTTTCTGATTTATATTTTCAATACTAATCTGACGGAGCAAGTTGATCTGTAAAAGATTCAATAACCTGTTTCTGTTTGTTTTGACCCCGGTCGCTGATGAACGTTCGGAGATATCCCATAACAAACGCAACATCATAAATCCAGAAAGCAAACTGACGGGATTTTGCGAATCAGGAGTAAACATTTTTGAGGCAAGAGATATAATAGACGATGCATTATTTATTATTTTATCTCCCGTCATCTGATAATAATTATTGATGCTATCATTTGTCGCATTAACCGGTAGTTTTGCGGATGCCCTGTTTGAATAAAGTGGTAAATAAACTGGTGTTTTCCTTTCCCCATGCAACAATTTCATCTTTAATGAAGTATGGTCTTTTTCCAATACTTCCACTCTCTCAATTATTGACAACTCAGAAATATTTCTTGCAGAGAAACTTTCACACTGTACAAGTGTTTTATAAATTCTGGAGTACCCGGTAAAAGATAGTTTTCCATTTACAGCATTAGCATCTGCCGAATCAATGGGAACTATGATTACATCCATTTTATCCAATCCACATTTAATACTGTGAAAAGCATTTATAAGCTCGGCGGTCCTGATCCTGGATATCGATTTTACTGTATTATTTTGCGCAGATACACGAATTGGATTTACTCTTTTTTCCAGTTCGTTATTGTTTATATTATAAAAAACAATATCGGCCATATACAGGGTTACAGAACACCAGGCCATTTCTTTTTTGGGTAGCCAATAATATTTTTGAGAAAATGCGGCGTGACAGAGCGTTCCTAAAAACACATTACTCTCATCCACAATGTGTTTCACTTTGCTCACATAAAATTCTTCACCAGGTGCTGACACATTCAAACCTGTGGTGAAAGAATAATTCTCATGCGACTGGTCAAAGGTTACCGTCAACCACACCTGCCTGCCGATGAGCCCGGCAATAACAAATTTGCGGTGCTCGGCCGATACACCACCAATCATCGTATCAAAAGGAATGATTTCGAAGTATCCGCCTATTTTAACGACAACAGATTTTGCAGCATCGTCCAGAAGTCCCACAACAATGGCGGATAGGATTTTTCCATTTACATTTTCTGGGTTTAATACAGGTAATTCAAACCGAAGCGGCTTTTCAGCTACGATGGTTGCAAAAAGGGCATTGCCAGCTGCTTTTATCAGCGTTTTTATATATCTGCTTTGAGGAAGGACATGATAATATATTTCTATTTCCCAGCCGGAGACCATAATCTTATCAATGTCATTGACGGTTACTAAAATGGTATCGCCTATAGACAAAATTATCAGCTCATCTGATTGAGATACTTCGTTTTGAAGATTTAAAAATAAAACAGGCTTAGCCGGATCGATGTTGTCTGCTGCAAATGGAAGGGTAAAAAAGCTATTTCCAGCACCAATTTCAAGGGCACCATTTTGTTTGTTTATTTTTTTTACCGGCAGTTTGTTGTTTTTGCTCAAAACATTCCTTGTGCTGTGATGTATAGAAACCAGATTGATTTTAAAATTGTCCGTAATATCACCGGACGTATTTTGAAGAACAATCTTATCGCCCGGAACCAATGCATTCCAGGCATAATCTTTCATCGTGAAATCCGGTGAACTTGCAGGATACATCAATAAGTTCACCGGCAGTTCTACAATTCTGCCGGGTGCGATTTCAGCAAAATGAATGTTGTTTTCTGTGCCGGCATACGTCAGCATGAATTCGCCTTTGTTTGAATCCAGACAATCGATAAGAGAAGAAACCGGATAAGACCAAAAGAGTAAATTCCTTCTATACCGGAATGAAACCTGATGCTTGAGTAGTTCTGCAAAAACAGGCCCAGAACAATTATCTACATTATCCCGTTTTACTAAATTGCTTAAGGGAATTCTTACCTGTCGGATTTCGGAAGCATTAGACCTCGACAGGCGCCAAGTCTTTTCATCATGGTACTGCCAACGGCAATTTTTCATTCTGTTGATCAGGTTTAATAAGCTGCCCTCGTAAAAAGTAAGGCGAGACAGGTTCACAGAAAAACTTTCAGTACTGTTATAAGAAATAAATGAAATTGCCAGATCGCCAGAGGCAATCTGAAAATATCCTGCGAGATATGATTCGTCCAGTGAGGGTAAACGCAAGAAACCTTTATCATCGATTTCTGTTACTACGGCTATTTTGGGATGTTTGTCGATCATGAATTGTGTGAACTGTTCATGAAGGACATTTGGCATTTCTCTGAGTACGTTTGGAAAACTGCCCAGCGTAAAACTCCTGTTCTGAATATTGTTTCTAATATTGTCCATTGGAAGGGCTACGATAGGCCTATTGTTTAAAACAAATCTTTCATCCGAAGCGATAGCATGCTCAACGGTGAATTTTTTTCCATCAACTGTAATATTGAGTACATCCTTTTCTTTGATGGTTATGATGGATGATTGCTGTGTAAAGGATATGCTTTTATTCTGCAAACGGAAAAAATTGCCAGGCCTCAATTCTACAGTCAAGGGTTCATTTCTGTGTGAATCATATTTTGCAATTGCAATAAATCTTTTTTGGCCCAGTAATACCTTTTCAGGCCTAAATTCTCCGTTCAGTGTCAACGAATAAAGAAGCCTGTTCTCATTATACTTATTAGGATATACTGTTACATAGGCTTCATATTGATCAAAAAAATTGCGTTGATCCCTTCTGAAATATTCACGTAGCATTCCTTCATGCATTGAAAAATCTCTTCTAAATATGCAACCGTTTCCAAAATCATCTCCGATATCCTCTTTATCCAAGAGTTGCAGTGGAGATACATTAATAAAATAGTCGTTACCGTTTTGTTTGACCTCTATTTCCCCGAACTGCATAATCACTTTCGGAGTAAGATGCCGATTGTCTGCTGTTCTTTTGATTTTCAAACAATCCATTTTATCAGAATGTAAAAAACTCATTCTGCAGAGTTTCAAGTGGAGCCTGCCCTTTTTTCGGAAAAACTCTGTATCGATTTTAACCAGGACATTTCGCTGAATCTTTGTACTATCCTGATCAAATCTTTCAAAAAGTATTGATGCATCTTCCTGCCTGATTGTAGCAACTATTTTTTTGAAATCGTATGTCATCCTCTTGTCGTGTATCGAATAGATATCAGCGCCCCTGATAGAATTGACAACTAATCTTCCAGACTCACGTGCAACCGTTGCGATGTGATAGATATTGTGGCGAAAAGCTTGTATAAATAATTCATGCGCCTGAGATTTCTCAACCTCAAGAATGTCTAAAAACAGTGTTGCTACACCTTTGATTTCCTTATGATAAAAGCGAATTTTTCTAACCATGTCCCCATGGAAAAAATCAAGGTCTGCTGTTTTGATAGGTTTGTTATGCCATGTCAATTTTCGTGCTGGGATTAAAATATTCCAACCAATACCCGCTTCAAAACGATACATCTCTTCTTCATGAGGGATGCGGGTAAAAGGGTGAGCAATTTCTTTGTCGACAAAGAAAAAGCCAACCTCATTCTCATCTGTTTCGTCAGTATCAGATTCGAGACGTTCATACAAGTCTTCCAAAGTCTCATAACCATATCGACTGGTTGCTGCAATGGAATTATCCTCTTTTCGAATCAACCAAAATACAATTTTTTTGGGATCATAATTAGAAACAGCAGAAGGAATAAATACAAGATCTTCTATGTTGTCTGCAGGACTATTTTTGATGGATATTTTTTTAACCCAATCATCTTTTATTGGAATCCATTGCAAATTAGATTGCGGTAATAAAGTTGCATCCAATGTCCTGATATCCAACTGTCCATATATCCCGATCGGATCACTGAAATATTTATCAAGTAGGGCCCATCTTTTTTTGATTTCTTTTTCTTTCAGAACTGCGCCTGCGGTTTCCTCAGATTTGACAAAAATTCTTTCATCAACTCCTAATACAAGACTACGGCTGATATAAAAGAGATCGCCATTTTGTTGATTCAAATTATAATTGATACTGCGCAGTATGGGAGCCTGGCCTGGTTGGGGCCTGCCCAGTCCATGAATTTCACCGCTTATCAGGACACCCAATTTGTTTTCAAACGCTATCCGCGGCGTATTGCCAATAAACCTGCATTTCCAATCTTTTTCTCTGATAATGCCTGCTTGGGTAAAGAGATCGTTTTGTATATACCGGGAGAGGGGTTGAGATGAGTAAAAAATTTCCTTGTCATAATTTCCTCTTTCGTATAAGGACAGTAATTGGTTTTTGAATCTGGCGGTTCCAACAAAAAAAAGATCTTCCAGATTCTGGTCAATTATTTCTTTGATCTGCCAGCCGGATTTTAGAAAAATCTGCCGGGATGATAAAGAAAAATTCCAGACGCCGTTTTTTACATTTCCCGTAAGCCTTGCATAAAGCCCAATCATATTCTGAATGTTTTTCTCAGATGCATTTGTAATTATAACATTAATGATATCCTTTATTTCACCATCATCCTGCTGAAGGGCAAGAGAATAAGAGGTGATAATCTTGTCACTTGTTCTTCTGGGAACGTCTATGAAATATCCTGTAAAAGAACCTGAGTCTGTCAACCATTTCGGCAAATCAATTATGATAGGATCTGTTGCACAAGGTCTCCAGGAAATTATTTTCCCTATAAAAAGAGGTTTTCTCGAAAAATTTGATTCACTAACTGGCTGATCCAGGTTAACGGGTGATAGGGTTAATTCTTCGAGTGGAATAGTAACCCGTATGTTCTCGGTAGTATACCCGATTACTGTCACCTGGTTTGGGGATGGGTTAAAATTATTAATCTCAATTTGCTGATGTAAACGGAGCTGCAGATATTTTTTTAGCTCGTCTAAAGAGATATCACTTCGTAAAACGCGTTTTCCAATAATATCAAGAATAAACCTGCCTTTGTCTTTTTTCCAGCCGCCCTCCTGCACAATGAATTCTACTTCCTGATCCGTTCTTGGCGGTTTTTTGTCTAGCGTTACGCCAATTGATTTTGGAAAACCAAGATTCTCCCATTCTTCCCCGGTTTTATATATACAAAGTCCATTTTCGACTAGAGCTGTATAGGTTCTTTCCTCGCTTTCATCAAAAAGCCTTTCCCATCGCAGATTGCGTGTATCAAACGGAGTAATCAACTGAGGATAACGCTCTTTTTGTTTTTTGATCTGCTGCACACCTTCTTCAGCCAAACGAAGTGTTATGTCTGTATTGTTAATATCAACTCGAAAACTAACGATTAGACCGGTTAATGAATCAATCTCTAATTCTTCTTCTTTTGCCAATTGTTCGATGCAATGAAGTAATATCCCATCTTTTCCTTGTGGTATGGTGATTTCATCTTCGAAAATGATATAATTTAATCCAAAGCTTTCGTAAAAGAGATAACCATATTCCTGCCTGTTCGGTTCCCAAATTCTTGCAATAAATGTAAGGATGATAAAGGAGGAAGGGTCTGGAGCCAAACTTTCGATCAAACCATTAAAAAAAGAATAGACTGGATTTTTGTTACTATCTATTAATGTTTGTTGCGCCCCTTTTTTCAGTAATTGCTTAATAAAGCCGGTATGTATATCGCTATGATTGGGCACCCAGCATTCTAAGGACAACCCCCGCCTTACAACATCGGTTAAAGCAGTGATGGTAATATAGGGCGTGTTACTACTCTTGTCGTTATCCAGTCTCTGGTAAAATTGTTTGTCAATAATAAATTTGCCATACTTGAAAATATATTTGAGAATTATTTTTTCATTTTCTTTTATATCATATTCTTCAGTATAAACCTCCTCAAAAATATCCGGGGCCGTCTCAAATCGATAGAACATTTCATTCCTTCTACGCGTTACCTTTCTGCAAATCGCCAGGACAAAAAAAGTCTCTCCTGGACCTTTAAAAAGTTTTTCTGTTTCGGTTTTTTCTCTTGAAAACAGGTTAAGCACACCGGCGGGAAGAACAGTATCCTTTATATAAGACAGGCTAGTCTGCTCGATGGTATTGTAGGTGACCAAAACATTTTCCAGTAATGGATTTTTATTATTTATTGTAAGATCAAAAACAGGAATGCCTTCTTCCACAGACACCATCTTTTTTTCCAGTCTGTAATCTTCATTTTCGATACCGTAATGGTTGTAGATTTTAACACGACTACCCAGGACGCTTTTGTATTTAATGACGATATACTGCATTGTACTCAATGTGCATCGTAGAAAATGAATTTTTCGATTTTTTTTTCTCGCCGATACCGGATCTATGGCAGAGCGGGATTCACCTGTGATATGTATCGTATACCGAAGCGAGGTTGATATATGAATTGCCAGGCAGTTGAGCAGTTTGATCTGTGCAGCATTGAAAGAATCATTTTCGCCTGAGAGTAGTTTGCTGAAAACATTTTTTGTGAGTAAGGAGATGTCCAACAGACCACCTACTTCAAACAGTATATCAGTTATAAGAATGAATAATTCCACATTGTTATCATCAATCCTTTCAAAGTTTTCAAAAACAGAAATTAGTTCCAATCGGTTTAGGTAGTAAATGTCCTCCCCCTTTCTAATGTTTTTTAACCTTGTCAATAATTCTTTCCTTGTCGCTGGTTCTTCTGCAACCTCAAAGAGTAGGCTATAATGATAACGCTTCGCTGACGAGGCAAATGCTATCATGTTTTTATTGTTTTCGCTTGCATCACTGTTGAGTCTTGCTGCTTCATTTACTATATCCGATATATCACCTGGATTGAGTAATAAAACATTATCCTGTATATGTGTACTCCTTTGGGTTAATGTTATCGGGTCATTGAACAAGTATTTTCTTAAAAGCCTTAGTTTGTTTTTAAAATTGATATTGAGCTTAACACTATTTTCCAACGCCAGGATTTCATTTTTTAAAATCGATGCATTTATATCAAGGTCAATATTCTGAATGGATCGATACAACCATGCATATAATATTTTGGGAACAACTATTTGATGAAAATGAACAAATACATTTTCCTGCTCTTCAGGAAAATGCGTTAGTGTTACAAATGAATAACGGGGAATGGAATACAGATTATCGCCGCCTACCAGATAAAAAAGATCTCTTTCCAGCAATGCGAGTATTTTTTTCATCTGTGGTTTTTTCAATAAGGTTGCTGTTATTTTCTGTTTTATAGGTTCTTCCTTTTTATCAGATACGGTTACATGGTAATAAGACTTTAATTGTGATACCAATTCTGCGGAATGAACGAGAAAGGCACGAAATATATTTGTTGATGGCCCGGGATCCTGCAGTATGACGGATATGCTGGTTCTTACCCCACATAATATTCGAACCCAACTAGCAAAAGATTCAAGTTCAATGTAAACTTTATCCGTGTCATTATACGTCATCCACGGCGTCAATGCTTTTTTATTCTTTACAATTTTTTTTTTGCTGTTTGCCTGGTTACCTGTTTTTTGGTTGACTATGATTTCAATCTGTTCATTCAGAAAAGGAGACCTTGTTGTAAGTGCAATTCCAGGCTCGCCTGGAATAAAGGGCCGCCAGCATTCAATTAGTAAATTATATGAAAGTGAAACCGGGAAATGTTCACTAATTAGCAGGTAGAGACAACCTATCCAAATATTTACGGATAATCTATTCTTTTCTATTAAAAAACCTGTGTCTGCATATTTGCCAAAAAGTGTGGAAAGATAGAATTGATAATCCCCGTGCAAATATTGTTCCTTGCCCTGTTTGTCAAAACCTGCCATACACTCTGAAAAAAGTTTGAACGAAAGAAGTTCGGACTCAATACTTTTTAGTTTGTCTGTGTCGTGTATATTGGCATCTGCGAACAAAAACCAATGTTGCAAAAATAAAAAGGTAAGATCCGGTTCTAATGCCGGCAAAGTAGAAATAGCGGTATTTTCCCAGATATGGAGCTTGAATTTTTCATTTGATTCTGCAAGTCCTAACGTTCTTTTTAATCTAACTGAGGCCAAAAAACACTGTCGCCCCTTTTTATGTTCATAGCCATCACTGGTCAACAGATATAATTCAGTTTTTGTATTACGCTGCAGGTATTCTGCAAACTGATTGGCAACTTCTTTTTTTTGACAGAAATAATTCGCCAGGTCGAGTATAATAGATTCGACTGCAAATTCAGAAATGTCTATATAGGGTAAACTCAAGGATGATTGTGATATGTCAGCAGCCGGGGAAATATGTTTTGCCAGTCCCATGATCAATTTCAGTTGATCCTTATCCGCAGATCCGTCAATAATCCCCTGAAATATTTTCAGTATAATAGTCTGATCATTTGCCGCAAAAAGAGGGACAAAAAGACCTGTGTAAGTTTTAAGCGTTTCGTTTATGGATGGATGATACCTATCCATAAGTGCAATTGCATCCAGGACATGATTGAAACTATAGATTAGAAAAGGGGTATCACTTACTGTAAGGCTTCGAATAGCCTGTAATAACTCTGCCTGATTGCTACTTCTGCGTGTAAGTGTTTCTGTTATGCTATGACACAGTACTGTTTCATCATTTTCCAATCTGAGGCAAACTGAAAAATAAAAAAGCGAAGCAGGATTATAAACATTCATGCGTAATGATTTAACACCAGATATGGATGATGATCGAGTATAAACTGTATTTTTTCAACCGAAATACCTGTTGTGTATATTATTTTATCCGAAAATTCATCTTTGGATCTTTGCTGCCTCAAATTATAAGGCGCAGGGCGATCAAATATATTGACACCTGCCCGCATCAACTTTAGAATTGTCAATGTATCCGTCAGTGGCGTGATAAAAGAAATTTCAGGCTTATTACCGATGATTTTTTCTGCTACCCAGTAATCATCCAGATACCGACCAGATAATTGGTCATTCAACACATGTAAAATTTTTTCTTTTAACCCAATTTGCTGTGGATGTCGGTTAAAATAACGAAGTAGTGGATAGAGAAGATATAGCGCCGGTGCCTCCAGGTATTTGGTCATTTGCAGGTAATTCTTTTCATCGATCCTGCTGCCCTCTATCCAGTAATCAATCAGATATTCTTTTTGGGTATCGATAGCATACTGCAGCGGTTTGAAGCGAATTAACGGATTTGAGCAATCGGCGGAATAAAAAAACAATTGCTCTATCCATTGCGGAGCAAATAGATTGCACGCGTCAATTAATTCAGTATAAAATGCTGCCCATTCTTTATTATCCGGATATGTATTGTCAAGCATGCAAGAAAATTCATCGAGCATTCCTTTGATAGAAAAAAGCTCACTCGTATTCAGATCTGTAAACTGATTTTTTAAATGTTGCAAAGAAGGTATTGAGGCGCTTACCGACGCAAAGTCGTTTTCTAGAGCAAAAAGTTCAAACTCTATAAATTTGAAAATATTTTCATTTGCAGACGACTGCTTAAAAAAGGATTTTTTTGCTTGTTCTGCATCATCGGTTATTAATAAATCTGTTGAAATAAATATATCCGGCTCCGAAAGGCAATCAAGTTGTGTAGAGAAATCTTTAAGTCTGTCGACATTTCTTGTCGGACACTCGATGATAAAATGAATATCGGAAGTTGTATGAATGCTTTGGAACGAAATGTAAAAAGCATTTATAAACTTGGTGAATTCGTTGTTGAACTGTTCACATTTGAAAATCACACCTAATACCTCAGTGGGTGCATTATTGACCAGATCGGATATTTGTGACATAAGATCTGCAAGAATCGTATCATCATTTATATTACATTCTGTCCAGTCCCTTTTGCGTCTTGAAGGAATATTCTGCGCAACCAATCTCTCGGCATTATTGAGAACATCTTTTAATTGATACCCTTTCAGTGATGGCTCATGACCGAAGATAACTGTTGGAGTAACCTGATTCAATACCACAAGTGTTAGCAGATCATACAATATATAATCAGTACCAGGTGCTTGTTTGGAAACACGAGTCACAGAAATCTTTGCGATGGTTGTTTGCTCTGAAGCAGACGTATGTACCTTCGCTTCTACTGATGCAGGAGAACGGGACAATAATAACTCCAGCTCCTTGAGTAATCGTTGAAATACCTGATTGCTATTTCTGTCCTTGATAAGTAACACAGAAGAATGATCATCTTCTGTGCTGATGGTATTGATCGTTAAAACATTTGTAGGGATCGCTGATTGCCTTGAAACGATGATGTCCTGGTGTCCACTTTGATAAATAAGCGTTGGCATAGAACCAGCGTTTGAATAATCTTCATTGAGAATGGTCGTAAAACTTCCAAAAGCTTGTAGGTCTCTTAATTGGGGATTGCTTCCAATCAAAGTGGAAGCCACTTTTGCAAGTTGAGCGCCAATGTGTGGAACAGACAATGAAATAAATAAGCGAACTTTTTCACGAATTTCCACTGGCATCCGAAGTAAGGCGGATTTGGTAATCAATCCTCCCATACTATGTGCAACAATTGAGATGGAATTATATTTATCGTGTTCCGTTCTGATCCTGGATTCAAAAACTCTGGCGATGAGGGTTATACTAACATTGAATCCATCAATGTTTTCCTGTGGTTGATTTTTTAATATTGCGAGCAGGGTATTCCTAATTTTTTTTAACCTCTGAAAACTGATTATACTTGTTTTATAGGTAAATAGAGCAACATCAAAATGTGCCTGTATGAGATCTTCTTTTGAAAGAGTTTCTACAAAATGTTCCTGCGAACCTTTCCAGCTATTCACAGATCCGTTTAATCCATGTACTAAAATCAGCAGATGTTTATTGGCTGGCTCTTGAATTTCGTAGTGCATTTAACGAGATTGTAAGTGGGATTACTATTGAATTATGAAATTTGCCATTCTTTTTAAAGTATCCCCTTTACTGGACATTGTCGCTGCCTGCACCTGAAAACTTCCTTTTACATGTGTAGGATTGGTGATAGTTGCTGTTGCTTTTTTATCAGCTGACAGACTAAAGGGCGTACATACCAGTGCAGCACTTCCTAGCGCCGGCATCACAATAAAGGACACTTTGCATGGGTCGCTGATGCTGCCCCGAAATGGATTTCGCGTCAGGACATCTGTTATAGTAATAGACGCGTTGGTATCTACCACTGAATTATCTACAGACACCAGCATATCATCAGGAAGAGCGGGAATAAATGTGACAGTAGTATCAATTGACCAGGATTTTATTTTCGCAGAAAACGAAGTGATACCTGGTTTCGGGCTTATTAAGGTAACGGTCGCAATACCATTGGCATCGGCGGTTACAATGTCCGCGGTTTTGCCGTTTTGAAATGTGCCCAGCGAGGTGGTAACGCTTATCATCCTTGCAAGTGTGTCTGTTTCAGGATTTATTTTGATGGTGATCACACTGCTAGTTACATTATCTGCTTCGATACCGGTTTTTGAGACACTTGTTATTTTAATAATATCTGCAACCTGTGCACCAATGGGATTACCAACTGAATATAAATCGTCGTCGCGTTTGATGCAGCCGAAGAAAAGCAGCGCGGCAAAAAATAAAAGGAGAAATTTCATAAGGATCATTTTAAAATGATGTGCGAATTACATGCGGATTTATAACCCTGTTTACTGGTTGCTTCCAAGCGAAGACTGCAGCTAACGGGAAGTGCGAAACCTGCAGGAACTCCTTCTATTACCAGCGCTTTTGAGAGGGGGCCAACAGTATTTACTGGAAAAGTCTGTGTCCAGGTCAATGATTTTACCCGGTTACCATTGTCCAGAATATATAGCGGCCCCAGAGGATCAACAAATAATTGTAAAGAAACATTATTGTCAGCTGCACTATCAGCAAAGGCCTGCCAATTAATGGTGACATTGTTAGATCCTGAACTGATCACAGCAGGTGATGGTTGTAATTGTGAAATATCAATTGACATAAAAATGATTTTTATAGTTAATTAAGAAGTGCGTTGAGAGATCCGGTAAAAAGCGATTTAATATCCAGGTCTATAGAAAAAGATACAAAAGGGCTGGGAGATGTATGGTACTGGTCTAATAGCGGATTTATATCGTGTCGGTAATGCAGCAATACTCCGGCATTGATCCTGGCAAATTTCCATAGCCGGTTACCGACACCCACTACTACCGCACTATTTCCCACCCATCCTTTGCGTACATGATCCTGTTCAATAGTTGAGAGCGTTAATCCGATTAACACCGAGGTACTTACCGCCACCCTATCCCATCCTTTGAAATTTCTTAAGGGTATTGCCTTGTTTACCTCGCGCAAATAAATATTAACCCCTGCGTAACTTAGGTATTTGTCAATGCCCCATGCATAACCAAGAATGCCAGCATCTGCCGTGAAAAACAATTTAGTGCTAGGTAAGAAACCAAGGTCGACTGTTATGGGAACTATGTTAAACACACTTGTATTTGGCAAGATTATATTATTGACAATAGCACCTAAATAAATATCCCTGGCATCAATTGCATCATTCAGGTTACTGGTAAGATGGTTGATTCTTAACAGCGTTGCACCTGCCGCCGCTGTTGTGAAGCCACCCTGAAAACTGGTAATGGCACTTGTGATGCGTGCGTATTGAGCATCGGCAGCCGCTTTGTTTATCGTTGCCCAGTTTGCGCCGGTCATTGCTGTAACGATATCCTGTAACCTGGTTTGGAGAAGGGGCGCATTGCCATCCCCGGTTACAGCAGGATCGGTTTTCAACTCTCGTGTTTTATCAAGAAAATCAAGGATTCTATCAGAGAAAGAACTGATGTTACTGAGTTGGGTCGCGGGATCAGGACTGTTCAGCTCATAGTTGATATTGATGTTTTTTACAGATTGCAATACATTGGCTAAGATCTGTGAATTGATTGATCCTATTGAAGTTGTATAAGAGGGCCTTGTTCCCACATTTGTAAACTGACTAAAATCGCGAATGGCTTTCTGTGCCACAAGATTGACCACATTAGCGACATTAGCATCACCCGGCAGACTTGCCTGAAGCGTCGATATTTGCGCAGCAGACAAAGGCTGTAGTGTTTTTGCATTTACTACGAAAGTGTAATCGCTAAGTGGCTGAAGGGGCGGAACCAATATATAAGCCACTGTTTCAGTAATGGTGGGGTCACGTTTCCATGGTGTCACGGGCACCGTAATAACCGCTGCGCCTCTGCCCGGCCTGGTAATGGAAACGCTGATCTCTTTTGTAGCAGGCGGGACATTGATTATTTTAAGTGCAAACCTTTCATCAAACGGAACTTTGACCGACGATGCACGATTTGTATAATCAAGTGTTGCCTCGGTGACAGTAGTAATGGACTGGGTTGTTGTAGTGGATTGCGTATGTCCTGCACCGGGCACTAATATGAGCAGACAAAGACATGATGAAAAAGAAATTTTCATAGCAGCAGTTTGTATGGTTTGACAACAACAATTCAGGTAAATATCACAGGCGTATTATAACGGAGTAGTACAAATTCCGAAAGAATACAAAACAAGTCCTGTAAGAAAATGGGGGGATTCATTAAACTTATGCCGTTTTTTTTATATTTCAAAGCTTGTGGGCTTAAAAACTTATAAAATCGGCTTTATATCAGAAGGCGGTTCGGTCGGTGTTATGAAAATGACTTTATGCTGGTATCAGGGGGTCAATTTGAGTGGTTTTTCCAATGATATGACTCGTCCTGAAAATACCTTACATGTGGTATCGTACGGGTTTTACTTTACAGCCTCTTATTCTTGGTGGGTCAGCTGCATTTGCAGGAGCATTAGAAATCCGAAAATCTACATTCATTCCTCGTCCTTCCATTTCCATCACTGAAATAGCAGCTAACGCGGTTGGTGCAGCGATACCCGGAATTATTATCTATTTTGCAACGAGAAATAAATCCTTTAAAATAAAGACCTACCAGGATTTTAAGAACTTCAAATTAAAAGGGCAAAAATATTTAATCCATTGATTAAACCCCAAAGGCAAGCATATCTGAAAGAATAGTGTTGAAGAAATTATTTGACTGATTTATGGCGGTGTACAAGCAATCAAAATATTGATTTGAGGTTATCAAGCCGCTCCATAAAGTGCAAAATCCGATTGCTCTTTTGCTTTATAGCTTTGTTTAAAAGTTTAAAATATTGGGGGGACTAAATAGCAGTTTAAGCCCAAATAAAAAATTAGATATTATTAAGGATCGGTATGATCTGGTTAGGTCTTCCTATTCGGAAAGGCTTGAGGATTGTTCAAATTTTTTCTGTAATTCGTTTAAAATAAGTATCCCTTTCGGGAATTCCGTTTCTTCAAAAAAATTAATTGCTTGATCAAAGCACTTTGCGATTTCTGTTTGTTTCCTAGGCTGGAGATATTTCTTTTTGCCATAAACCAGCTCCAGATTCTTTTTAAGACTTCCTGGATCAACCCCGTATAGTTTCATAAGCAAAGCAGCAGACTGATCATTACAAAGCAGTGTATTCATGCCACTAGATTTTTCGAAAACATAAAATATTAGGGTTAATGCAAAATTTGATAATTGAGCCTGCCGGCATTTCTCAATTATTTCTTGTTGATTTCGGTCGTAAGCCTCTTTTGCTGTTTCCAATCTCGGTAAGTAAGTAGTGCTAAATGAAGGGCGGTAATGAAATAGGTATAAGACAGTGTAGCAAATGCTTCCTGTGATCATTATAGTTACAAAATATCCATTGAAATCAGTAAACCCACCAGAAAGGAAGAAAAATACTAATGCGGGTAACCCAAATATAATGGCAAAATGGCCAGCTACCTGGGTAAGCCAGTAGTTTGAGATCAGTTTTTGGCGGGTGGCAGTCGTGCTCCAGGCGGGGGCTTCCAATTGAAGTTTGCGGTGTGTTTCTGCAAATTGGGTATTAATGTAACTTGCTTGTACCGGAAAGTCGAATGTCATAAAGGACTTCACTTTTCGCATCAAATCTTTCATCACTTTTCCTTTTTTTAAAGGTACAATTGTTAACGAAAAATTGAAGAAAATAAAGTATAAAAAATGTGAAAGAAGTGTTGTTGTTTATTTATCTTTATCCAAATAACCAGTTCTTATAAGGATGACAGATTTGCGAGCGTAATTCGTGGAGTTAATATTTTGCAGGTCTTAATTAATTGATATTCAACGCATGAATAGATAGGTTCGACTCCCTTCCTCTCTGCAAAAGCCGGTTATTAATATACCGGCTTTTTTATTTCGCACCACTGAAAAGGCCCATAAACAGGCACTTTTATAAGATGCTCTTAACTATGTCTAGTCCTAAAATTGCTTTACAGCAACAAAATTTATTCTCAATTTCACGTGCACTTATTCAGAAAGAGTTAGCCATGCTCGAAAGAATATCATTCCCCCACTTCATTAAATGAAGCAATACCCCTCTTGATATTCTTTGCATGAGTTTTTTTACCTTATCAACATAACTTCACCAGTTTTGGTATAGATTTTACCGCTCAGCGACTGCAAAACAAATCGATAAATATATTTACCCGTCGGTTGAAGAAAACTCTTACATCTGCCATCCCATGCTTTATTTGGGTCAGTTGTTTCAAATATTAGTTGCCCCCATCTATTAAATATTTTTAATTCTATAAAATGATTTTTTATTAACTGGGAAGGTGGTATTCGAAATACATCATTTAAATTATCGGCATTTGGCGTAAAGCTATTAGGAATAAAAACCGGAAAATCGCATTCAGCATATACCATAATTTGGACTGTTTTAGTTCCGCACTGATTATTTACACTTACCGTATAAATGCCCGGTTGTTTAACCGTATAAAATGAGTTGGCACTAAGGGTATTGTTCCACAGATAGGAGCTAAAACCAGGAGTAGTATGCAAAATCAATGAATCTGCAATGGTCAAACAGGTGTCTGAACCCAGCGATAATAATTGGGGGCTTTTAATTAGTCGCAAGTTTACAAATACAATACTATCGCAACCTTTTACAGAATACAATCTGGCATAATAAATCCCGGAATCTTTTACTAAATGATTGTCAGCAAGTCTATAGGTTTCACTTTCACATATACTAACCTCCTTACTGCGGGAGGTATCAATGATATCCTGACAGCACGCCTTGTTACATTCATTAGAGTTTACTAATGGATAATCAGAAACAGATATGGGATAATTAGTAAACGAAACACTTGCATATTCTGAGCCGGCTGCCGTTGAACTTGTTATATTCCATGGCGGAATCTCTTCTATAAAATTATTGGACATATCTTTGCTATTAACACTTATCGGTTTTACTTTACAGATATTATTCCCAGAAGTATCTGATTTAATCATGTATGACTTGCCCCCGTAGGGACCACGGTCAGTTAATAAAAGATAATTACCATCTTGGGTACTAATAATTGAAGAAGGGATCATTGTAGGGTTTGCAGAATATGATTTGCTATTCAAAATAATACCATCTTCACTTATTTCAGTTACCAGTGAACTCTGTCCATCATCAATTGCTAAAATTTGGGTATTACTTCGACTGAAAGCTACATCACTTGTGTAAGTGCCAGTTTGTGTATCGGTATAAGCAAGTGCAGAAATCATTTTACCTTTAGCATCTGTCAAGAAGTTAATACTTTTTGATCCGTAAGGATGGTTGAAACCTGAGCCTGTCGTATCCTTGATATGTAATTGAAAAGATAATTGTCCATTCGATAATTCCTTAATGGAAGAAAAGCTGTTGCCGATTAAACCACTGGTAGGACCTATTGCTAATTGCTTCTGTAAATACATTTTTTGCCAGAGCGCATTACCATTGGAATAGTCTATACAGATGAAATAATAGCCATATTTATTATAATTTGGAAAATTGTATACATAGCCTCCCGTAATAATATTCCCATTAGCCAATTGCATATTTTTAGCAGAACCACCATCAAAATTAAAGCCATTGGCATTGATGAATGTTTTCCATCTGATAACTCCATGAGGGCTCATCCTAACGATCAGGCCAGAAGCAACAAAGCTGGGATCATTGTAATTTTTTTGAATAGACGCACTAATGATAATATCTCCATCTCTTGCCACACTTACATGATTAATGAAACTTCTGTTAACAGATTGCTGTAAGCCACCATTGAGAAGTTTATTCCAAATTACATTTCCGTAGCTATCCAATAAAAGTAAACTTCCCCAGGCAGACTTTGATATTTTAGCACTATCGAAAGGTGCCGTATAACCACAATTTCCACTTAAAAGATAGGTAGAATCAGATGAAGCAATAATTGTATTGAATTCAGTATGGTTATGAGTAGGTATATTATATTTCTTTGAAAAAAGATTACTGCCATTAGGTGTAAATTTAGCAACCCAGCCATCAAAATAGTAAGTATTCATGGGTAACTGGTCAGAATAATTCACTGACCCTGTATTGAGAATTTCTTTCTTGAATGATTGAATAGAACTTGAAATTATTTGATTGTATTGACCTTTATAACTGATCGAAAAATAATCAGCTACACAGTTTTGTGCGGGCAAATAAATTGAGAAAGAAATAAATAAGTTAATAAACCAAAATCTGGGTCGCTGTAAAATAGTATAACGCATTTCAAAACATTTGAATCAGTAATTAAAACAAATATTGAAACAATATCTAATTAATCCTTTTTAGCCCTCTGCCACTTTATCTAACAAAAAGTCCTGGCAGAAGTGTGTTTTGCATCCTGACAGAATATAGCCAGGTAACCGCTATCATCTGTAATTGCTAATATTTAATCTGATAGTCGGAATTAATTTTAAGGTGCTTAAACTTTATTGTTTAACCCCAAACAGTCAAACTATGAATCTAGAAACTAAGTTAATCAAATCCGAGTAGGCTTACTCAATTTCAGATTCATTCAATTTCTCATGGATTGTATATTACAAATATGTTAAATTGATAGAAGTCATTTTTCAAGAAACTATTCTTGTTTTCGGGTGTAGGTTTTTTTACAGGTTCCAATCTTGGTAAAAAGCCGGTATAATGTGTGTGGGGTAATGAAATAGGTATAAAACTAAGTAGCTAATGACTCCCACAAATTGTATAGTCGTTAAATAGCCTTTATGATAGCGAATCCCGTCAGACAGGAAGAAGAATACAAAAGCGGGTAACCCAAATATAAATGTAAAATGGTCGATTAAGCCAAAGCTTATTTCGCAAACCTCCCGCTATTACTCACAAAAGCGATGTATTTACTATCCGGGCTCCAGGAAGCTGTATTAATGGTGCCCTGGCCACCAAAAAGATAAGCAATCACTTTAGGCGCGCCGCCATTAGCAGGCATCAGCCGTAAACTAACGCGTTTATAAAACGGATGGTCATCGGGCATAACAGTGGTGGGAAAAGAAATCATTACCATCCATTTACCATCCGGCGAAATATGCGGGAACCAGTTATTATATTCATCAAATGTTATCTGCTCTTTCTCACTGCCGTCCGGTTTCATTCTCCATACCTGCATGGTGCCGGTTTGGGTGGCATTGTAATAAATATATTTTCCATCGGGTGAATATTCGGGGCCATCTGCAAGACCCGAAGCCAAGGCTGTTAGCGGTGTTTCCGCCCCACCTGCAATGGGCTTTTTATAAATATTGAAAGCGGCACTATGATGGCTTCTTTTGGCTGTATACACCAGCTCTTTCCCATCAGGGCTCCACCCATGCAGGTAAGAAGGTGTGCTGTCTGTAATCATTTTGGGTTCGCCACCTGTTATGGGCACTATATAAACGGTAGATCCGCCACCCGTCATTCCGGTGCGCTGGCTGCTGATGCCCAGCATCTTTCCATCAAATGAGATCACATGGTCGTTATTATTATTACGGGCAGCGCCGGTATATATTTTTTCCGGCTGGCCCCCCGTTACCGGCAATGAATAAATTGCGCCGGATTGATTGAACAAAAGTTTCTTTCCGTCTTTCATCCAGTTGGGCGCTTCAAAACGGGCCGAATCTTCATAAATGATTTTTCTTTTGCCGTCAAATGCATTTACGATCTCCATCCGGCTTTGTAATACGCCATCCCGGTAGCCATTGTAGTTGTCAGTTACGGTTTTTTCTATTCGTACATTCCATGCCATGCCTTCTTCCTGTACCTCTGCATTATGGCTGCAAACAAACAGGCCGGCCAGTGCATGATCGGGCATATCAATCATATCCGTTCTTCCAATTTCCTGTAAAGGTTCGCCTGCATGGGCGATGCGCATGATAAATGTTTTGCCCAGTCTTTCCAGTTGTATAATCTCTGCATTTTTTTTCAATGAAAATATTTCATCTTCTGGATCGCGCATATAGGCGCCGCGCAAACGCCGCCATTGCAATGCGGTTAATCCGTCTCCATGAACTACTGCACTTATATGGGCCGCATCTTCCTGCTCTGAGGCACGAACCATCCAGCCGATTTTCCGGTGCGGGTCTTTACCGGCGCCAAGCAATTTTACATTTGCAGTTAAAATAAAATCCCCGTTCACCTTATTAAATGCATAATGAAATTCATCATGGTTAAACCAGATATTATAACCGCCGGATGAAAGCTGGTATGACTGTTGGTCGGTATCATACGATACAGAACCTTTGATACGGGGATTACCAATATCCGTATGCTGATAAAAAATTCCAACAGGATTGGTTTGTGCACTAACCCCAAAGCATACGCATAATACAAAAACAGGCAATAAAAATTTCATAAGGCAAGATTTAGCAAGCGATCAATAAATGGTTCTAAGTTACCCATCCTTACACGAAAAACATAATTGCCGGAAATTTTCTTTGAAATACTTACATGGGGCTGTTGGGTTAGCTTCTTGCTTTTGAAGACTCCCTCACAAACAATTCCACGGGCAAAACCCTTTTCTCAAATTTGGCGGGTTGCCTTTTGGATTCGATCAGTTTAATCAATAATTCAGCGGCAGCGCGGCCCATCTCAAATGCAGGCTGGCGGATAGTGGTAAGTTCGGGTTCGAAAATTTCAGGGGCATAGAAATTGCTGTAGCCTACCAATGCGATTTGTTTCGGGATGTTTATTTTTTTCTTTTTTAAAATGGCCATCGTGCCAATGGTAATCCTGTCGGAAGCGGTGATGATGGCATCGGGGCGTTGCTTCATATTCAGTAACGCATCAATAGCGGTTTCTATTTCATCAAGATCTTTGCCGCCGTGGTCGCAGTATTTTATATAATCGGGGTTAACAGGTATCCCCTGTTCTTTTAACGCCTTTTCATAACCCATCAAGCGTTCTTGGGTAATAGATAATGCACGCGAGCTGGTTATATGGGCAATTCGGGTATAGCCGTTTTTGATCAGGTGCCGGGTACCCTTATGTGTACCGCCAATATTATCTGCTACTACCTGATGGGTCTGGATCTCATCCGTTACCCGGTCGAAAAAAACAATGGGTATACCCGATTCATGTACTTCTGTAAAGTGTTGTACCGATTTGGTTTCTGAAGAAAGCGATACCAGTAAACCATCTACTGCCCGCCAGGTAAGGTGCTCAAGGTTTTTATGTTCCCGTTCTTCCGATTCAAGACTTTGGGTGATGATAATATGATAGTCCTTCTGGTAAGTAACAGATTCCATCCCGTTCAAAACATCACTAAAAAAACTATTGGGAATAGCGCCAATAATTACGCCGATGCTTCTTCCGTTCTTATGCCGCAGCATTTGCGCCATCAGGTTGGGCCGGTAATTATGCTTGCCTGCATAATCGTTCACCAGCTTTTTAGTGGCATCGCTGATCTCGTGGCTGTCCCTTACTGCTTTTGATACAGTAGCAACAGACAGGTTCAGCGCTTTTGCAATATCTTTCAGTGTAAGTGTTTCTGATTTCGGTTTCATAGCAGCGAAAGCTAAAATCAATCGTTCTTAGACTTGACAACCAAACTTGCTAAAATGTTGCGTGAGCAGTTTGCGCTACAGATTCACAGATCAGCGCAGACCGTCTGTGAATCTGTGTCTTATATCTTATCCTTCTATCAATTTAGCAATCCCAAATGCGCAACCTGCGGCAATAGCCCCAATAATGGCCACTTTAAACGCGCCATTCCATGGATTGGTGCCGGTAAGCTTACTTTTAAAATAACCGAATACAAATAGACAAGCTAAGGTTACGATCGCGGATATTTTTAAACCGGTAATGCCATCATTCACAAAGAAATAAGGGCTTAAAGGGATCAAACCACCTACTATATAAGACACACCAATATTAAATGCACTTTTTCCAGCTCTTTTTGGATCGGGTTTTTCAAGTCCCAATTCATGCTTCATCATAAAATCGGCCCAGCGGTCCTTGTCTTTGATCAGTTCTGCGGTGGCTTTATTCTGCACTTCTTCACTCAGTCCCAATCCTTCAAAAAATACCCGTACTTCTTCTGCCTCTACTAGGGGCAGGCGTTCGATTTCATCATATTCCCTTCTTAACTCACTGTCGTAGTGGTCCTGCTCTGTTTTGCCGGCCAGGTATCCTCCCAAACCCATCGCAATAGAACCGGCAGCTATTTCGGCAATACCGGCAATGATGATCAGGTGTACGTCTTTTACGGCACCACTTAAACCCGCAGCAAGGGCAAAGGGAACGGTTAAGCCATCGGACATGCCGATAACAATATCTGTAAGTATCTCAGAACTGGTTAAATGTTCTTCTTTATGGGAATGATGATGGTGAAGATGGGTATCCATTTAATTGAATTGGGTATTTAATGATTTGAAATTAAGTCATTTGTAAATAGGATACACAGGGTTTGCCAATATGCAGGCCTGTTTTTTAAATGGTTTGTTAACACGTAGGTAACCTTGGGTTAACAATTCGGTAACATAGGTCGAGCAACTTTGCAGCGTCAAACAAAAAAGAAATATATGTTAAAAAAGATGCTTGCAGTAATTGCCTTTTTAGCCATAACAATGGCTTCTGCAACAATTACTTTCGCCCAGGAAACCTCAGCTACATTGAGTGGACACGTGAAAGAAGGAAAGGGCGCATTTGTGAGTGGCGCAACCATCACCGTAAAACATGAGCCAACCGGCTATGTTACCAAAACACAAACAAATAGTAAAGGTATTTTTGTAATACCTAACCTGAAATCCGGCGGCCCTTACACGGTTACCATTTCATTTGTCGGATTTAAAGACGAAGTGTTTAACGATGTTAATCTCGGACTGGGTAATAACCCCGATGTAAATGTTACGCTTACCGGTACCTCAGCCATGCTTACGGAAGTAACTGTTTCTTCAGCAGGCAAAAAGCAAATTCAGGGTGCCACAACAATAGGATCCAGACAATTGGCTACTTTACCCACTTTGGGAAGAAGCTTATCTGATTTTACCCGTTTAACACCTCAGTCAAATAATAACTCATTTGCCGGCTCTAACTTCCGTTATAATAACTTAACGGTTGACGGAGCGATTAATAATGACGCCATTGGTTTCAGTAACTCATTTGGTGGCGTAAGTGGTGGTGGACAAAGTGGTGCTGCAGGAGCAGGAACACGTACCAATCCTTACAGCCTGGATGTTATTCAGGAAGTTCAGGTGCAATTGGCTCCATATGATGTTAAGCTGGGTAATTTTACCGGTGGTAGTGTGAATGCCGTTACCAAGAGTGGCGGCAATGATGTGCATGGCTCTGTTTATGGTTACGGAAGAAGCCAGGCACTGGTAGGTAAAAGTGTTGATGGATTGAAGACAAAAATTGGTTCCGACTATTACGATTATCAATATGGTGCAACCATTAGTGGCCCGATTGCCAAGAACAAAGCATTCTATATTGTAAACTTCGAGCAAACCCGCAGACAGGAACCTACTTTTTATAATGCAGGAGATCCCGGTTCGGCAGTAACAGTAACCGATGCAACCAATATCTATAACCAGTTGAAATCAAAATATGGTTATGATGCAGGTTCTTATCT
This sequence comes from uncultured Sediminibacterium sp., assembly GCA_964519475.1. GTDB lineage: Bacteria > Bacteroidota > Bacteroidia > Chitinophagales > Chitinophagaceae > Sediminibacterium. The sequence continues at coordinate 124,664 of CAZFKE010000001.1, read as the reverse complement.
TGGCGCATACAAATTATTTACCAACAGCGATAAATTGTTTGCCCGTTTAGATTTCAATCTTGATTCAAAAAATACATTAACCGTTCGTTCTATCTTTACAAAGGGATGGGGTAATAACCTCGAACGTACTTCTACCAATTTCCAGTTTGGTTCTACCGACTTTACACAGTATACTAATAATTTGAACCTGACTGCTGAATTGAAAACCAAGTTTTCCAACAGCCTCAGCAACCAGTTCAATATGAGTTATATTGATGTGCATGAGTACAGGGATTTTCCCGGAACCTTATCTCCGTTTATGGATATTGGCGGAGGCGCAGTATGGGCAGGCACCTGGAGGGAAGCTTCTATTTACAACATGAAGCAGAAAACATTTGAGATCAGTGATAACCTTACCCTGACAAGTGGTATTCATAAATTTACTTTCGGTACACATAACGAGTTTTATAACCTTACTTACGGATTTATCAACTCATGGAATGGCCGTTGGGAATATTCAAACGTAGGTAATTTCCTGGCTGATAAACCCAGCCGTATCAGGGGAGCTTATTCAATTGATCCCAAAACACCTAACGACAGGAATGCTATCTATAATAATCCTCCAAGCCCTTACAAAGTTGGCCTGTTAAGTGTATATGCACAGGATGAGATTGCTGCTTCCAGGAACTTTAAAGTAACACCGGGCATACGTGTGGATTATTCTGCCCTGGGTGATGATATACCTGTTGATAAGGATTTTGCTACGGCCAATAACAATACAGCAAGTCCTACTTATAGCAACACTCCATTCAACCAGCTGAATAATAAATGGCTGGGCAAGGCAACACTTTCTCCGAGAGTTGGCTTTAGCTGGGATGTAAACGGTAACCAGTCATTTGTGCTTCGCGGTGGTACCGGTGTATTTGTTGGAAGGATGCCATTCGCATGGTTAGGCTATGCTGAAACATTGAGCGGTGGTTATTATAACAATATCGACTTCAGACCTTCTGCAAGTAATACAGTAGGTGGTAATGTAAGTATTCCTTTAGCGATCAATCCGCTTTACCTGAAGGATACGATCAACGCACATGCTTTGGCCAGTGCCAATGCAGCCACTACCCGTGAAGTTGACGTGATCGACAATAATTTTAAATTACCCCGCGTATTGCGTTCTAATTTAGCCGCTGATATTAAATTTGGAAAAGGATACAAACTCACATTAGATGTGCTGTATACCAAAACATTATATGATGTTCAGTTCCAGCAGATCAATATCAAAGACCAGGTTGAATATTATACCTCAGGTCCAACCCAATCTCCTGTATATACAGGTGGTAAGTTGAACAGCCAGTATTCAAACGTTTACCTGCTCACCAATACTACCCAAGGTTACCGTTACAATCTTACCGCAACCTTGAGTAAGACTACCAGCAATATCAGTGTAGGTGCACATACTTTGAACCTGAACTGGAGCGCTGCCTATACTTACGGTATGAGTAAAGATATTAGCAATGGTATCCGTAACTCTTTCCAGTCTAACTATGAGGTAAACCCTGCTATTGTTCCGAATAACCCGCAATTATCTTATTCAAACTTTGATCTGCGTCATAGAATCGTGGGAACTTTTGGTGCAAACCTTGTTTGGAATGCGAAGAATGCAACTTCACTTACTTTCTTCTACTCTGGCCAGTCAGGAAGCCCTTATACTGTAGTATATAATTCAGGTGGTGCGCCATTTGGTAATGCTGCCAATGCGAACCTGCCTTATATTCCGAAAGATCAGTCTGATATCCGTTTGATCGATAACGGTGCCTATACTGCTGCACAGCAATGGACAGACCTGGATAATTTCATCAAAGGAGATAAATACCTGAGCACAAGAAGGGGACAATATGCTGAAAGAAACGGTTTACGCACACCATGGAACCATGAGCTGGATGTGAAACTGATGCACGAGTTCAAGTTGAGTAAGACCAATAAGTTTAAAACATTACAGGTTAGCCTGGATGTATTCAATGTACTTAATCTTATCAACAGCGACTGGGGACATATTACTTTCGTTACCAACGTAAACAATTATACGGCTAACCTGTTAACTTTTGCAAAAGATGCAAATGGTGTTACACCGGCTAAACCAAGTTCTGGTTATTTACCAACCTTTACCTTCAATAAGCCAACAGGTTTAGATGGTCACTACTACACAGTAGACCCCATCAATTCGCGCTGGCAGGGACAGTTTGGTGTGAAGTATAACTTCTAATTAAGAATTTAATTTACCATTATAGAAGAAAAGGTTTACAGAAATGTGAACCTTTTCTTTTTTAGCGGGTTAATCATCATTCATGATCGATTCACGAATTAAATTTTGAAACTCAATTCGCCATCGTAATATTGCCAACGCTGTTTACAAACAGTATCATCCGATAACTAAAATTGCCATTACATGAAAAAATTTCTTTACGCGTTTGTTCTAATGATTACTGCTGAAACAGCAAATGCACAAATCGATCTTCCCGCACCCAGTCCGGGAGCCAGCTTTACACAGAAATTCGGGTTAACAGAAATTAAAATGGAATACAGTCGCCCCAGTGTTAACGGCCGTGTGATCTTTGGTAATCTTCTTCCGTTTGATAGCCTTTGGCGTACAGGAGCCAATGAGCCCACTACCTTTACTACCAAAGAGGCCATAACCGTTAACGGGAAAGCTTTACCGAAAGGAACCTATATCATTTTATCAAAGCCGGGGAGAACGAGTTGGGAGATCCTCTTTAATAAAAACCCCGCAGTAAGTTATACGAATTATAAGCCGGAAGACGATGTAATACGTATCTCGGTACCCGTAACTAAAACAAATGAGAAAATAGAGAGTTTTACGATCCGGGCAGCGGATATAAAAACAAATACCTGTTCCCTTGTTTTTGAATGGGATAATTCCAGCGTAAAACTTCAGTTGGAAAATGATGTTCGGACAAAGGTGATGAACCAGATCAAACAAAAACTGGCCGGCCCAACTCAGGCTGACTATAATGCTATGGCGAAATATTATTTTGATAATAATGAAAACCTGAATGATGCATTAACCTATATCAGCAAAGCCGTTTCCATGGGAGAGACGATGGCTAATCTTAGGTTACAATCACAAATACTCGCAAAATCAGGAGATAAAAAGCAAGCCATTATTGCTGCCAAAAAATCCCTCGAAAAAGCAGTAGCCGCAAACAATGCCGACTATATTAAAATGAACAAAGAATCGATAGCCGGCTGGGAAAAATAAATTCTCATAAGGTAGATACATAAAAGAGAAAGGTTTGCCATATGGCAAACCTTTCTCTTTTATGTATCTAGTGCCACTCACACTTACCTTTTATTGATTTGCTCCGGCATAACCCTCTCAGGATGCTCGATCGGGTGCTCTTTCCATTTGGGATCATACTTTACAAACCAGCTTAACCACAATATCCTCGACATGCGCATCAGCGCCGGCTGTAAACCAAACAAAAGTGTAAAAGCAAAACCCATCCAATACAGGATACGGTTATCATCAACAGAAAAGCTAAGGCCGATCAATACTTTCCATGCTATAAAACTGGCAACAAGTACGGCAATGCTTAATGCATAGCTTACATATCCTGTTCCATAGTAGAAACCCACTTCTATTTCTGTAGGCTGGCCACACACCGGGCATTTATCATGCATTTGGGTACTGTTCTTTGCATAAGCACTGTTCTTTACAAAAACCTTACCCTCACGACATCTCGGGCAACGATTGGTGAAAATAGCAGCCAGATAGTATCTTTTATTTGACTCCGGCATGGGAAATGATTGGTTAAAGCGCAAAGGTACTTAATCCCCGTGGAAGGATTCTGGAATTGTAACATGCTGGCGTTTGTTTTCTAGCCTAAAACCCTTTCCATCTGCATGCTGCGTGATCCTTTGATAAGTATATATGTATTCTCAAAAGCCTGTTGCTCAAACCAGGCTTTCGCTTCAAGAGCATTCGTGAAGAAAGTAAAACCGTGATCAACATTGGCAAAATCGCCGCCTACCAATACTACGCCATCCCAATGATATTGTTTGATGAGGCTGATGATACCTATATGTTCTGCAATACTTTCGGCGCCCAGTTCCATCATCCCACCCAGCATCAGTACTTTTTTGGTAGCAGCAAGTTGTGCAAAATTTTCAATGGCGGCTTTCATACTGGTTGGGTTGGCATTGTAAGCATCGAGTATGATCGAATTTGTTCCGTGTTGTATTAATTGAGAGCGGCTGTTGGACGGGGCATAGTTTTCAATAGCCGCTTTAATCTTTGCTTCCGGCACAGAGAAATATTTTCCGATCACTACTGCACACAAAATATTCGGCAGGTTATAATCGCCTATCAATTGTGTTTTGATAGAAGAAACAGTTTCTAATCCGGCGGTAATGTTTACTTCTAAGAAAGGTTCATTGGCTAATATATTTCCCCGTACCAAACCTTCGTTTATGCCATATTTTACAATATGTTCAATGCCCTTGCTCATGGGTTGCAGGTAATCATAATCAGCATATACAAATGCGGTTCCATCATGCGCCCGCAGAAATTCATATAATTCGCCTTTACCTTTTCTAACGCCTTCTATGCCGCCAAATCCTTCCAGGTGCGCTTTTCCGGCATTGGTGATAACGCCATGCGTAGGTTCTGTATACCGGCAATAACTTTCAATTTCTTTCTGGTGGTTGGCACCCATTTCTATCACCGCCATCTCTGCATCCGGTTTCACACTTAATAAAGTAAGCGGTACACCAATATGGTTATTCAGATTGCCCTGTGTTGTATAGGTTTTGTAATGAGAAGAAAGAACTGCATAGATCAATTCCTTACTGGTTGTTTTTCCATTGCTGCCGGTAATGCCGATAAAAGGTATGGTAAATTGTTCCCGATGGTATTTAGCCAATTCCTGCAAAGCCGTCAATACATCATCCACTTTAACCACACGGGGATCATTGGTATTCAAATCTTCATCCACCACTGCATACGCTGCGCCGTTCTCCAAAGCCTGAAACGCAAATGTATTCGCATTAAAATTCGGCCCCTTCAATGCAAAAAAAATATCATCGTTTTTCAGTTTCCTTGTATCGGTTTGTACGGAAGGGTATTGTTTGAATAGAGTATACAATTCAGGGATGGTCACGCTTTAAATATTTTACCAAACTTATTCAATCCTTGCTTTCGCCCGAAATCAAATTAAGGAATCCGATGATTCGTCATTCATAAATCCGCGGAATCAGGCAATAAAAAAACCACCCTCAACAGAGGATGGCTTTTTTGCTGTAATCTACCTTTTCCTTATCTCTTGTTACGGCGGGCCGGAAAAAAGGTTCCTGTTTGTGATTTCTTGGAAGTCGACTCCGGTGCGCCATAATGGCTCATTGCACAACGGAAACCCAAAGTCATCGTACTCAGGTCCTCATCCAGAAAACGGCGTGCACCAGGCGCTAACCAGTAGGCCCTGTCGTTCCAGCTTCCACCTTTGTACACCCTTGATTTGTCATTGATCAAAGTGGTGATACCATAATTATATATCGCATTGCTTGTGGAATCGCCATCCAGGTAATTCGTTGCATAAGATTTCTGATAGTTCCGCCTGTTACGTAAAGCAGAATCAGATTCAGGCACGTATTTGATACGTCCTTTCTCATCTCTTAAATTACCTGCCCCACCGGTCATATCCACTTTAGAAAATACGTTACCCCGGAAAGGGTTAAAATCATCTTCACCGGCATTGGTAATAGGGCGGTAAACATCCTGTACCCACTCATTCACGTTGCCGCTCATATTGTAGATGCCAAAACCATTTGGTACGAAAGAAGTTACTTCCGCAGGGATAGCGGCATTATCGTTCAATCCACCCGCAACCCCCATATTATCACCGGAACCCCGTTTAAAATTGGCTAAGAAAGCACCCTGAAAAGCACTTTTCTTTGTGTAACGGATATTGTCAAAACCATCATTCTTCCAGGCATAGATTTGTTTGTTAGAAACAACCTCTTCACCGCGTGTTCCCTTCTTGGTTTTCTTCTGGGGGTTCTGCATAATAAATCCGTAAGCAGCATATTCCCACTCAGCTTCTGTTGGCAGGCGATAATCGCCGAATAAGATGCCATCTTCAACCTTAACGGTAGGCCTTGGCCTTCCCTGTGCATCTTTCAAGGGATTGCTTTTGGAAGTGGCTTCTTTACCCGGTGTGGCCTGGTATTCACCCATTATATAGGCTTTGCTGTTAAAGTTATCCTGCCCGGCACCGTTCAGCTCTTTCTTGATCTGGCTTCTTTTATCCAGAAAGCCCTTGTTCATTAAAGCTAATTCGTTTACGCGGTCCGTTCTCCAAATGCAATATTCGTTGGCCTGTTTCCAGCTTACTCCTACTACCGGGTAATAGTTGTAAGAGGGGTGGCGGAAATAATATTCTACATAAGGCTCATTAAAAGCCAGCTCGCTTCTCCAAACCAATGTATCGGGTTTAGCCTGGTCTACCACAGAATCCATACCCGCCTGTCCAAATACATTCTCCAGCCAATACAGGTATTCGCGGTAGTGTACATTGGCTACTTCGGTCTTATCAATAAAGAAAGAGTTAACGGTAACCCTGCGGGGAACATTGTTCCAGTCTCCCATCACGTCTTCCTGGGCAGCTCCCATCGTAAAAGTACCACCCTGTACAAACACCAATCCGGGTGCTGTTTTAATATCCTGGGGTTTGGCCACGCTAAAATTGCCCTGGTCCTTATCGTTATAATTCCAACCCGTAGCTGTAGATTTCTCTTTCTTCTTCTTTACAATACTGCAAGAAGCCACAGAACCTGCCACGGCCAGAAGCAAAACAAAATTTCTGGTTGTTTTTAATAACTGCATTTTCAAAAAATTAAATTTGAAATAAGGGTTTCTTAGGATTAACTGGATATACGTCTATGCGAATATATAAGATTTCTACTAATGATGTAAAATGCTCCAGGCCTTTGATGTTAGCAAAAGCCTAATTTTAAATAGGATTCGATACAGGCAGTAACTGTTGCCTCATTTTATACGATTTTTAGATTATATGCGTTTCGGACGATTATTGATACCACTTATGTTAACATGCTTTTTCATTGGCAGACCTGTTGCCCAAAGGGTATACGCCCCCAATTCGGTTCTTGCCACAGGCAACTGGTATAAAATTGGGGTTAAAGAGGAGGGTATATATAAAGTGGATGTAAGCTTGCTCACATCAATGGGCATCAGTGTTTCAGGCATATCATCTGCTTCCATTCGCTTATATGGGAATGGAGGCGCTATGTTATCCGAAAACAATGCAATGCCCCGTATCGATGACCTGTTTGAGAATGCCATTGAGATGGTGGATGGTGGCGATGGCCTTTTTAACGGTAACGATTATTTTGTTTTTTATGCACCCGGTCCGCACAGCTGGGACAAGGATAGTCTTAACCAAATCTTTCGCCATAGAAAGAATCTATACAGCGACACCGCTTTTTACTACATAAATATTGGAGGAACAGGTAAGCGGATTTCAATTGTATCACCACAAGGTCAGCCAACGGTTTCAGTCAATTCATACAATGAAAGATATTTTTACGAGAATGATCTGGTAAATCTGCTCAACAGCGGAAAGGAATGGTACGGGGAAGAATTCAATAATAATCCGGGTGGCAGTGTAACGCGTTCTTTTACGGTGGACTGGCCCGGTATTTTGATCTCGCAACCGGTTAATCTGGTGACGGCGCTCGCCGGAAGAAGTGTGGGTGCCGGAACCGGGTTTTCCGTAAAGCTTAACGGCCAATCGGCACAAACCGTAAATGTGCGCCCGGTATCAGGTAATTTTCTGGATGAATATGCCACTGAATCAATTCAGCGAACAGCACTGACCGTTTCACAGAGCAGCAGTCTTAGCCTTTCTTTTGGTTTTAGCGCGTCAAGCTCTGGCGCACAGGGCTGGTTGAATTGGTTTGAAGTACATGGACGAAGAAACCTTTCCATCAATGGAAGCCATATGCTGTTCTTTCGCGACTGGTCATCAACAGCCGCCGGTGCGATTGCCAATTTCCAGATCGGCAATGCAGGAGCGGGTGTAGCCGTTTGGGATATTACAGAATTTGGGCAACCCATTAAAATGAATGTATCAGCTAACGGTTCTCAAATATCTTTCAGTAATAATGCCTCGCGTTTAAGAGAGTATGTGGCTTTTGCCAATACAAACCTGGCAACCCCGTTTGCGCTGGGTAAAATCAATAATCAAAACCTGCACAATGCTTCTGCAGCAGATCTGCTGATCATCACACATAATTCCCTTTTCTCAGAGGCGCAAAGGCTTGCTAGCTTTCATTTACAGCATGATGGCTTAAAAAACCTGATCGCTACTACCGATCAGGTTTTTCTTGAATTTGCAGGCGGCTCACCCGATCCTTCTGCGCTGCGCGATTTTGTAAAAATGTATTTTGATAAAGCAGGAACAGACCCTTCGAAAAGGCCAAAATATTTACTGTTGTTTGGCAGCGCTTCTTACGATTATAAATCACGGATCACCGGAAACAGCAACCTGGTTCCCGGGTACGAAAGTGTGAATGCACTGGATCCTTTGAACACTTATACTTCGGATGATTATTTTGGTTTCCTGGACGATTCGGAAGATATCAACCTTAATAATCCTTTAGCCAATCTCGATATCGGTATCGGGCGTATACCGGCACGCAATACAGCGGAGGCAAAACAGATGGTAGACAAAATTATCCGCTATCATAACAAAACAGGATTGGGTAACTGGCGAAATGAAACCTTGTATGTGGCGGATGACCAGGACCAGGACCTTCACCTGCAGGATGCAGAGATCGTTTCTGCAGATGCCAGATCAGCTAACCCGCTTCCCAATCAAAACAAAATATACCTCGATGCCTATCCGTTGGTTAGCAGCAGTGGCGGTGCAAGGTACCCGGCAGTGAATGATGCAATTGTGAACCGGATCTTCAATGGCACACTGATCTTTAATTACAGTGGCCATGGCAATTACCAAAGGCTGGCAGAAGAAGCTGTGCTTTCGCAGGATGAAGTAAACCGCTTTCGTAATCCTGATAAACTACCGCTATTTATTACGGCCAGTTGTGATTTTGCACCACATGACGATCCCGCCAAGAACTCATTGGGTTCGGGCATACTAACGGGTAATAGCAATGGCGCCATTGCATTGCTTACCACTACCCGGCTGGTGTTTGCATACAGTAACAGGATCATTAATGATAATTATCTCCAGATCGCTTTACAGCCGGGGCCTAATGGCCAATACCTGACCCTTGGCGAATCGGTAAGGCGGGCAAAGAATTTTACCGCAACTACCACCGGCGATGTACTTAATAACCGGAAATTTACCTTGCTGGGAGATCCTGCCATGCAACTTGCCTTCCCGCAATTGCGTCTTCAGTTAACGGCGTTAAATGGCAACCCCATCACCGGCTCGGATACCATAAGGGCTTTGGGAAAATATACATTTGACGGATCGGTAACTGATGCATTGGGTAATCCCATCACAAATTTTAACGGAACGGTTCGGCCTACAGTATACGATAAGGCGCAGTCTGTAAAAACATTGGGTAACGATCCTTCCAGCCCTATTACCAGTTTCAGTCAGCAAACCAGCATTTTATACAAAGGCAATGCAACGGTTACCAATGGAAAATTCCGCTTCACATTTATTGTTCCCAAGGATATTCTTTTCCAGGCAGGAAAGGGCCGGATCAGTTTATATGCAGATGATGGAAAACAGGATGCCAACGGGGTAAACACATCATTTTATATTGGTGGAACCGGCAATATTTCTGCTGATAACACAGGTCCTGTGATCAAAGCTTTTTTAAATGACGATCAATTTCAGAATGGTGGCCTGACCAATGAAAACCCGGTATTGCTGGTAAAATTGTATGACTCATCCGGCATCAGCACCTCTGGTAACGGTATAGGGCATGATATTACCGCCGTAATAGATGGAAATGAACGTAATGTGTTGATCCTGAATAATTTTTACACATCTGTGCAGGATAGTTACCAGGAGGGTCAGGTACTGTTTCAGTTACCCACCCTGGCAGAAGGGAAGCATACGATCCGCATCAAAGCCTGGGATGGGGCCAATAATTCGAGTGAAGTAACGCTTGCGTTTATCGTCATAAAACAGGTTGTTTTACAGATAGGGAATGTTCACAATTATCCCAATCCCTTTACCCATTCTACTACCATCTCTTTTGAACATAATCAGCCCGATACCGATCTAGACGTAACTATTAATATATATACCGAAACCGGCGCCTGGGTAAAACAAATCCACCGGGTATTGAATACCGGCGGAACACGGAATTGCCAGATTAAATGGCAGGGGGACGACCAGTCGGGTGCAAAACTCAAAAAAGGTATATATATTTACAAGGTAATTGTTGTTGCCGGTGGAAGCCAGGTGCAAAACACCCAACAGTTGATTATCCTCTAAATATGTCTGAATGGTTTGATCTCTACTTTTTAAGGTTCTTTTAGTTTTATTTTTTAATTAATATCATGGGATGTCGTATTGTTGATCTTAGAAAAGATCGGTAAGTAAACTGTTGTAAAAAGGCAGGGAACAACTATCTTTTTATACCCGGCAAGCGATGCAGGTGAATTAATGCTCTTTAGTTAATTAAATTTTAAATCAAATCCATTTTGATGAGTCATATAGTGAAAAAGATGTTTACCGGGCTTGCTATCGCCATTTTAGGAGTAAGTTCTTTGCAGGCGCAGACCGATTCGATTAATATTGTTTCTACAGCCGTGCCTTTTCTTCGTATTTCCCCGGATGCCCGTGCAGGGGGTATGGGCGACCTGGCCATAGCCACTTCACCAGATGCCAACGCGCCTTTCTGGAACCTGGCCAAAGTGCCGTTTGCCAAGAAAAATACAGCCATTGCCGTAAACTATACACCCTGGTTAAAAGACCTGGGTCTTACAGATGTATTTCTCGCCAGTGCCGCTTTTTACCATAAACTGGACGATCAGCAGGCCATTTCCAGCTCACTCAGGTATTTTAGCCTGGGTAATATTCAGTTGACAGACTATTCCGGTAATGTTCTTAATACGGTAAAACCCAGTGAGTTTTCTATTGATGCCGGTTATTCAAGGATATTGAATGAAAAGCTGAGTATTGGCGTGGCGCTTCGTTATATCAATTCAAGGCTGGTTACCGGTGATGTAGGGACCGGTGTGGTATATAAGGCCGGAAATGCAGTGGCAGGCGATGTTTCCCTGTATTATCATGGTATGGATGAAGCAGGGGAAGGATTAAACTGGGGAGTGGTATTAAGTAATCTTGGCAGTAAGATCGGGTATACCAATGACTCCCGTAATAAAGATTATATACCCGCCAATTTGGGCCTCGGTGTTTCTTATACGAAAGTGATCAATGAAAGTAACAAAATAACTTTTGGATTGGATCTTAATAAATTGCTGGTGCCATCGGCCCCGGTAGCTACAGGTAACTATGTGATCGATTCGGCAAAACTGGCCGATTACAGAAGTACCAGTGTGGTATCCAGCTGGATGAAATCATTTAGTGATGGTTCCAGCCCATTAAAATCATTCCAGGCTTCTTTGGGCGCAGAGTATGCATATAATGACCAGTTTTTTGTTAGGGCAGGCTATTTTTATGAAGACAAGAACAGGGGAAACCGTAAGTTCTTTTCTGTAGGCGCAGGGTTTACGTTTGACCAGATGAGTATCAATTTTTCTTACCTGGTGCCTTCGGGAAGCGGGGTTACCCGTAACCCATTATCCAATACCCTACGTTTCGGGATCATCTTTAACCTTGACGGCGCTGCCCAATAATCAACCGTATTGGTATTTTCAAACTCAATAATAAACAGATGGGCTTAAGAATCGGGCATGGTGTAGATTTTCATCAATTGGTAAGCGGCCGCGACCTGTTTATCGGCGGAGTAAAAATACCACATGATAAAGGTGCCCTGGGCCATAGCGATGCGGATGTTTTATTGCATGCGATTTGTGATGCATTGCTGGGTGCCGCCTGTTTGGGTGATATTGGCGTACACTTTCCCGATACTTCATCTGCATTTAAAAATATCGATAGTAAAATACTCCTGCAAAGAACCTTTGAACTGATACGGGAAGAAGGGTATTCAATTGTCAATATAGATTCCACACTTTGCCTGGAAGCCCCTAAGATCAAGCCTTTTGTGCCACAGATGCAACAGGTGATCGCAGACATCCTTCAGCTTTCCGTTAAAGATGTTTCCATCAAAGCCACTACTACCGAAACCATGGGTTTTGTAGGCAGAAAAGAAGGACTGATCGCTTATGCAAGCTGCCTTATTCAATCTTGATATAATATCCTACCTGAAAAAGCAATATCAGTCCTGCTGAAACACTATCATGTTTTCTGAATGCAGGCAGGCTTCTCTTTTTTTGTTCTCGAAGGACAATAAACCGGCCTGTTATTTTGTTTTTAATGAAAGGTTCCTGCATGGATAAATCAGCTGCAAACTGCTTTACAATCAATCTTTTCCGCTCTTATTGCTTGAATAAATATTACCTTACTTACTCATATTAAAGTTAAATTTGTAAGGTTAGTCGTAGTCATATTGTGACTCAGAGAAGCGAAGCTATGCTTTGATAAATATAACGGCTTTTTGTTCACACTTACAGGTCCCTTTTCAGGCCTAACCGATTCTTTTTCATGAACCTGCTTACCCTAAAAAAATTATTGTTCATCCTGGAAAGTCCCTTTAAAAAGAAGGCGATTGTATTACAGGTCTACCTGGTAATCGGGGTATTATTTGAATCAGTTGGCTTGGGTATGGTTATTCCATTGGTAGCAGTGATTACGGATGATGGGGCATCCGGTAAAAATATTTTTATCCGGGCCATACTAAAGATTAGCGGTGATATCAACCATACAAGTCTTATCCTGATCGTATTACTATGTTTTATTTTGTTTTATGTTATCAAAACAATTTTCCTTTCTTTTCTGGTGTTAAAACAATCTGCTTTTACGCAAGGCTTATCAAGAAATATATCTACCCGTTTATACAGGGGCTATCTTTTTCAGCCCTATTCCTTTTTTATGGATAAGAATTCGGGGGTGCTGATGAAGAATGTGATTGCAGAGATCAGTTCTTTTACAGCCTATGTTCAGGCGGTTATGTTTTTACAAACAGAAATATCTGTGTTAGCCGGTATTGTGGTAACGCTACTGGTCCTGGAACCGGTAGGTGCGATGATGGTATTTTGTTTTGTAGGAGGCGTTAGTTATATACTCTTTAGTTTTTCTAAAAAAAGGATCAGTGTTTGGGGCAAAAACAGACAACTGTATGATGGCTTACGTTCTAAGAGTCTTTTACAGGGACTGAGTGGTATATCTGAATTAAAACTTTTTCACAAAGAAAATTATTTTTTACAGAAATATGATGGGTTCAACGGTTCGTTTTATGAATCGCAACGAAAGGTTCAGTTTGTGCAACAGGCACAGCGGTATTATATTGAGCTGGTGCTGATCATCAGTATGGCATTACTGGCTTTGGTGGTGATATTGCAGGGCCGGTCTATTGCGTTGATACTTCCTTCGCTTAGTCTTTTTCTTTTTGCCTCCTTACGTTTGTTGCCATCTGCAAATCGCATTATTGCGAACCTGCAGACGATGCGTTTTACCAAACCGGGGATTGACCTGGTATACAATGAATTTAATGTATTCCGCTCTGACACTGAGAATGTGCCACATGGCCTGGTTAAGGTAGAAAAAATAAATACAGCTATCCGGTTAGAGAATATTGATTTTACATACCCATTTGCCGTACAAAAAACCCTGGATACCATCAACCTGGATATACCTATTGGTTCTGTAATTGGTATTATTGGACAGAGCGGATCCGGTAAAACAACTCTGGTGAATATTCTGACTGGGTTATTAAAACCCATATCAGGAAAAATATTTGTTGACAATATTGATATTACTGAATCGATCTATGCATTGCAAAAATTTATCGGTTATGTGCCCCAGCAAATTTTTTTGATAGATGATACCTTACAACGAAATATTGCTTTCGGTATACCAGACGAAGAAATAGATGATACAAAACTCAGATCCGTTATAGAAGCAGCCCGGTTGAGTGAAGTGGTGGATCAGTTAGCGGATGGCATAGACACTATTGTTGGAGAAAGAGGCATTAAACTTTCGGGTGGGCAAAGACAAAGAATTGGTATTGCACGTGCTTTGTATAATAGCCCTGCATTATTGATACTTGACGAAGGCACCAGCGCACTAGATACGGAAACCGAAAACTATATCATGGAATCTGTGGGGTATCTGAAAGGTAAACTTACCATCATCCTGGTAGCTCACCGGTATTCAACACTTCATTTTTGTGATATAGTGTATAAGATGCAGGGTGGTGTTATTGTGAGTAAAGGGAAATTAGAAGAATTGATTTAATCAATAAAAGATTTGTCAGATGTTACAAAATGCAAACATTTTAATTACGGGGGGAACCGGTTCATTCGGTAATACTTTTATTCCGATGACACTAAAAAAGTATAACCCGAAAAGGCTGGTAATCTATTCTCGTGATGAGATGAAACAGTGGGATATGGGTTTGAAATTCCAGGATGATCCACGTGTCAGCTTCATGATTGGCGATGTGCGTGATAAAGATCGCTTAAGCAGGGCATTGGATGGTATTGATTATGTAATTCATGCTGCAGCCACTAAAATTGTACCTACTGCTGAGTATAATCCTTTTGAATGTGTAAAGACAAACATTATGGGTGCCATGAATATAATTGATGCCTGTATCGATCATGGCATTAAAAGAGTTGTGGCTTTGTCAACGGATAAAGCCAGTAATCCTGTAAATCTGTATGGTGCTACCAAACTCGCATCTGACAAGTTATTTGTAGCCGGGAATGCATATGCGCGTACACATGATACCCGTTTTTCTGTTGTGAGGTATGGAAATGTAATGGGCTCCAGGGGCTCTGTGATCCCTTTCTTTATGTCGCAGGCACCAATGGGGGTATTACCTATTACGGATACTAGAATGACAAGGTTTATGATCACCCTGGAACAAGCTGTGGAGTTGGTATGGAAAGCATTTGAAGATATGCTGGGCGGAGAGATCTATGTTAAGAAGATCCCGTCGATGAATATAGTAGATATAGCCAGGGCCGTGGCACCTGATGCAAAACATAAGATCATCGGTATTCGCTCCGGTGAGAAGATCCATGAACAGATGATCGGTTTTGAAGATGCGCCGAATACTTTTGAGTACGACAGTTATTATAAAATACTTCCTACCATCCATCAATGGTCAGAAGATCCTTTGCGTATCAAAGACGGAAAACGTGTACCGGATGGTTTTATTTATTCATCCGACACCAATTCGGAATGGATGGAAGTAAATCGTTTACAGGAATGGATAAAAAAGAATCAGTTACAGATGACAGGTATTTAATAGCAGGCATCGTGCTTGCGGAAGGTTGACGATATGGTAAGATGAAAAAAAAAATCTTGTTTACCGGCGGTTCCGGGTTATTGGCTGTTAACTGGGCACTATCAATCAGTAACGATTTTGAAGTATTACTGGGAATGCATAAGCGAACAATTACTGTTCCGGGTATACCATGCATTCCGTTACATATGGAGGATACTTATACTTTACAAACCACTTTGGAGATGATTCGGCCGGATGTGGTGATTCATTGCGCGGGGCTTGCCAATGTGGAACAATGCGAAGCAAACCCGGAACTTGCTTATCATATCAATGTCAGGTTATCTGAAAATACAGCGGAATGCTGTAAAGCGTTGGGTATACGATTTGTATATATTTCTACCGACCATCTTTTTTCAGGTCATCAGGCAATGATGACAGAAGAGGCATCTGTGGCACCTGTAAATGTTTACGCAAAAACAAAGGCACAGGCAGAAATAAGTATTTTAACTACCTCAGAAAATACTTTGGCAATACGGACTAACTTTTATGGATGGGGCCCATCCTACCGTCAATCATTTAGTGATATGGTGATTGATAAACTAAGAGCGGAACAGGAAATATGCTTGTTCACCGATTTTTATCATACCCCCATACTGATTGAAGAACTGGCCTGTGTAGTGATGGCTTTATTGGCAAAGAATGCCCATGGAATATTTCATGTCACAGGGAAAGAGCGGATTTCGAAATTTGATTTTGGTATGCGGATAGCCAAACAATTTGGTTTATATACATCCCTGATAAAGCCTGTAAAATTTTTGGATAGAAAAGATTTGACCAACCGCCCGGTTGACCTTAGTTTATTAAATGCAAAGGCAGCCCTTTTCCTGCATCAGGAGTTTGGTAGTATCGATGACAATATCAGAACCCTTTATGAACAGGAACAAAATGGATTTTCCAAGATAATGAGAAGTATATGATCCCTTACGGAAGACAGGATATTTCACAAGACGATATCCAGGCAGTCATAGAGGTTTTGAAATCAGATTGGTTAACCCAGGGACCATTGGTGCCTTTATTTGAAAAAGCAGTTGCTGCGTATTGTGGCGCTCAGTATGGCGTGGCTGTTAATAGTGCTACATCGGCATTGCATATTGCCTGTCTTGCATTAGGGGTTGGGAAAGGAGATATTGTGTGGACCAGCCCCATCACATTTGTTGCTTCTGCCAATTGTGCTTTGTATTGTGGTGCCAAGGTTGATTTTGTGGATATTGATAACCGGACATACAATATGTCGGTGCGGGCATTGCAGTTGAAACTCGAAAATGCAAAAGCGGCGAATAGATTACCCAAAGTGGTCATTCCTGTTCATCTCTCGGGCCAGTCATGCGAAATGGAAGCGATTCATGCGCTGAGTCAGCAATATGGATTCAGGATCATTGAAGATGCTTCGCATTGTATCGGTGGAAAATATAAAGGCACACCCATCGGCGGTTGCCGGTTCAGTGATATTACTGTTTTCAGTTTTCATCCGGTGAAGATCATTACAACCGGTGAAGGCGGGATGGCCATGTCAAATGAGTATTCACTGACTAAAAAAATGACACAGTTCAGGAGTCATGGAATTGTAAGGTATGCAGACGAAATGACCAAGCCACCCGATGGCCCCTGGTATTACCAGCAAACAGAACTGGGGTTCAATTATCGTATGACGGATATACAGGCGGCATTAGGTATCAGCCAGCTAAAACGTATTGACGCATTTATTGAACAACGACATAAGATTGCAGCAAAATATAATAGCTTGTTAACGGCCCAGGGTATCCGGCTTCCCTGGCAACATCCGGATACTTATTCGGCATTGCATCTGTATATTATCCGTATTCAAAAAACATCGTCTGAGTTTACGCATCTGGAAACCTTTACCAGGTTGCGTAATGCCGGTATACTGGTTAATCTTCATTATATCCCTGTTTATCAGCAGCCCTATTATCAGAAAATGGGTTTTGATCCTGCGTTGTATCCGGAAGCAGAATTGTATTATTCAGAAGCAATCAGTATCCCCATATTCCCCGCATTAAAAGAGGAAGAACAGGATCTGGTAGCAGAGATCCTCAACCAGAAAAGAGTGGTTGTTCAAACGGATGATGAACCGAAAGGGTTCCAGAATATTTTTTAATATACGGTTTTACTATAAATGGCTGCATACCCTTTAAAAACATTTTCAACGCTAAAGAAAAATCTGAAAAAAGATTTTTCGCAATTGCCAGCCATCAGGCTTGCTGTGTTGGGAGATACGGCCACACAGTTTCTTTGCCAGGCAATTCGCGGTGAGGGATATGAACAGGGGCTTCATCTTACTGTATGGGAAGCGGATTTTGGCCAGGTTGAAGGACAGGTATTCGACCCTGCCTCAGCATTGTATGATTTTAAACCTGAAGTGGTACTTGTGTTTTTAAGTACGCATACATTACTCGGTAAATATAATAAGCTGCACAGCGACCATTCGGCATTGGCTGAAAACGAGTTGGTATTAATTAATAATATTTATAAAGCGGTAGCAGAAAGACTCAAAGCAAAGCTGGTGCTGTATAATTATCCCGAAATTGATGATTCGGTATTTGGTAATTATGCAAACAAGATGGATACTTCATTTTTATTTCAGTTGCGTAAACTGAATTATGAATTGATGTTGCTGTCTTCTCAAACCCCGGGCCTGTTCATCTGTGATTTGTCTTCTGTTCAAAACAAGTATGGCCGTGACCAGTTATTTAATGCACCGGTTTATATCAATACAGATATGGTTTTGGCAATAGACCTTTTGCCAGCCATTGCTGCAAGAACAGTGGGCCTGATAGCCGCTATGTATGGCCGTATACATAAATGCGTGGTGCTTGACCTGGATAATACGCTGTGGGGTGGCGTTATTGGAGATGATGGTATAGAAAATATCCAATTGGGTAATTTAGGAATTGGCAAAGCGTTTACTGAATTTCAATCCTGGATTAAGAAAGTAAAGGATCGTGGCCTGCTGCTTGCCGTATGCAGTAAGAATACAGAATCGATAGCAAAAGAAGTTTTTGAAAAACATCCTGATATGGTTTTGAGGCTGGATGACATTGCGGTGTTTATCGCTAACTGGGAAAACAAAGTGGATAATATCAGGCAGATCCAAAAGAAATTGAATATCGGTTTCGATTCAATGGTCTTTTTAGACGATAGCGCATTTGAAAGAAATATGGTCAGGGAAAATATTCCCGGTATTACGGTACCCGAGATGCCAGATGACCCGGCTGAGTATCTTACTTATTTGTATTCTTTGAACCTGTTTGAAACGATTTCATTTTCTCAGGAAGATACCCATCGAACACAGCAATACCAGGTGGCTGCAAAACGAGCCGATGAACAAAACACTTTTACCAACGAAGAAGAATTTTTAAAAAGCCTGGAGATGGTTTCTTTGGTTGAGCCGTTTACTAAATTCAATATTCCCCGCGCCGCACAATTATCGCAACGATCCAACCAGTTTAACCTAAGAACGATTCGCTATACGGAAACAGATATTGAAGAGATGGCTTTATCAAAAGAAATTTTCCCGTTTACCTTCACCTTGGAAGACAGGTTTGGCGATAACGGTTTGATCTGTCTTGTGATCCTTTCCCATCAGGGATCGGATTGTTTGTTTATCGATACCTGGCTAATGAGTTGCAGGGTATTAAAAAGAGGAATGGAACAATTTGCGTTAAATACAATGGTTGCATTTGCGTTAAGCAAAGGGTATCATCAGTTACAAGGTGAATACCTGCCTACTGCCAAAAATGAAATGGTAAAAGATCATTATAAGAACCTGGGATTTAAACAGAAGGGAAACTATTGGATCCTTGATCTGAATACATACGAAAAGAAACCCTGTTATATTCAAGATAAACAAATGGTTGATGGATAAGAAAGAAGCGCTGAAAGAGATAAACGATATTTTTATTGACATCCTTGACAATGAATCGATCACAATCACTGAAAATACTACGGCAGATGATGTGGAAGAATGGGATTCACTTACGCATATACAATTAGTGGTTGCCATAGAAAAACACTTCAAAATCCGTTTTACTTCCCGCGAGATACAAAACTGGAAGCATGTGGGTGAAATGATTGACTGCATCTTAACCAAATAAGCATGTTTTGTAAAGAAGGCGACAGGTTTGAACAATCTTTTCTGATTTCTGAAGAAACTTACCATGGGTTTATTGATCTCTTTCATGATCGTAATCCATTACATATAAGCGATGCGTTTGCAAAAGAAAAGGGATTTAGGGAAAAACTGATGCATGGGAATATCCTGAATGGGTTTCTTTCCTATTTTATTGGTGAATGCCTGCCCATCAAAGAAGTGGTTATTCAATCGCAGGAGATAGCTTTTCACCAACCCGTTTACCTGGGAGAAGTATTGGCATTTGAAGCACGGGTAACAGCCATTCACGAGTCGGTACATACGGTCGTATTTTCTTTCCGTTTTACAGGCAGTAATGGTAAGGTAGTTTCAAAAGGTACCATACAAATCGGCATTTTACCATGATCATTTTTGTAACAGGCGGTGCATCGGGATTAGGAGAGGCTATCACACGCAAACTGGCGGATGATAAAATGAACCATGTGTATTTTACTTTTCACCATTCGGCTGAGAATGCAAAAAAAATTGAAACAGAACTGAAGAATACTACGGCTATCCACTGTAATTTTCTGAACGAGACGGATATTCAGCATTTGCAGGAAAAGATAGGCACACTCGATGCGGATGTGTTGGTGAATAATGCATACACAGGCAGTTTTATCCAATCGTATTTTCATAAAATGCCTGTTGAAGAGTTCCGTACTGGATTTGAATCAAATCTTATTCCCGTAATAACGATAACCCAATCGGCAATCAATCATTTCAGGAAGAAAAAATACGGAAAGATTATAACGATCCTTACCGCTGTGCTGCAGCGTACACCACCCATGGGAACAGCCGTATATATGGCCAATAAAGCCTATCTGGCAGCACTCTGTAAAGTATGGGCAAATGAGAACAAGAAATTTACTATCAGTTCCAATACAGTCTCACCTTCTTTTATGATAACGGGTATGACCCAAGAGCTTGATGAAAGGTTGATTGAACAGATCGCAGAACAGGAACCGGGTAAAAAATTACTTACCGTTGAAGAGACGGCAAATGCGGTTGCCTTTTTTGTAAATGCACCACAGGAAATAACAGGAGTAGATAAAATAATAAACCCTGGGGAGTATGTTATTTAGCAGCCTTCCCTTTATCGCTTTCTTTGTTGTTTTATTTTTTGCCTATTACCTGTTACAAAGCAATACACAGTGGTGGTTGGTTTTATTGGCGGGATTGTGTTTCTATACCTGGAACGATCCCCGCCACAGTTGGGTTCCTTTGTTAATCATTTTTGTTACCTGGTACTTGGGTAAAGAAATGGTGAAGACAATCAATGGTAAGAAAAAAAAACGATTGCTGCTTACCGGTGTGCTGATCAATCTTTTTATTTTGATCGGGTTTAAATACAGTTATTTTTTTATATCGGTTGCAGGCCTTACCGGGAAGGATTATGGACTAATTACTTTTTTTAAAGGGATGGCTGTTCCGCTGGGTATATCGTATATCAGTTTTCAGTCTATCGGTTACTTAGTCGATGTAAAAAATGAAAGAATATCCGCAGAAAAAAATATCAGCCATCTCGCTGGTTTTCTTTTATTCTTTCCTAAAATGATTGCGGGCCCAGTGGAACCTGCAGAACATTTTCTGCCACAGATCAAATCAACGGTATCCTTCGATTATCATCGTGTTTGTTCGGGTATATGGCAGTTTGGTTGGGGATTGTTTAAGAAACTGGTGATTGCAGACAGGCTGGGGCTTTTTATTAACAGTGTATATGCAGATCTTCCGCATAGCTCCGGCCTATCCCTTTTAATAACGGCTTTTCTGTTTCCGATCCAGTTGTATGCAGACTTCTCTGGTTATACCGATATGGCACTCGGGCTTGCACGGATATTGGGGTATGAACTCACACCTAATTTCAACAACCCATTCTCGGCGAGGTCGATGGTAGAATTCTGGAGAAGATGGCATATGAGTTTATCGGCATGGTTTAGTGAATATATTTATACGCCACTGTCAATACAGAAAAGAAATTGGGGAAGATGGGGTGCAGTGTATGCGTCAACGATAACCTTTCTGATACTCGGACTCTGGCATGGGCCTAACTGGACTTATGTGGCTTTTGGCGGTATACAGGGATGTGTCATTGCGATGGAGCTCTTTACCACCAAATGGAGAAAGAACCTGAGAAAAAATATTCCTGATAAGTTCAATAATCTTTTAAGTATTGTGTATGTGTTTATCCTGTTTGCATTTTCCTGTATATTTTTCAGATCGGATAACATAGCAGATGCCGGATATTTCCTGTCGCATCTTTTTAGTGGGGCCTTGAATATTTTGGAACTGAGGCGCTCATTACAGGGCCATGAACTGGCTGTAAGTGATTACATAGTTATTTTAATAACGGTTCCGGCCATGTTCTTTATTGAGAATAACCGTTGGCAGGAAAAAATATCTTTGGCTTCCAAATGGGTAAGGTGGGGCATTTATTATTTGCTTTTAATAATAGTGCTTGTCTATGGTATTCCAGATACAGGGTTTATATACAAACAGTTTTAGTTCATATCCTGTTAAAATAATTTGATGCGAAAGCTGGTTGTGAATGTATTGATTTTCGGGTTGTCCTTCCTGGTGATTATAAGGGTTATGGGTAATTGGGATAATACAGACAGTAAGAAAAGTATTAATCCGAATATTGTAAGGATGCAGCAGGCACATCTGTTTGACAGTCTTGATATTTTGTTTATTGGCAGCTCCGCGTCTTATAGTGGCATTAACCCTGCCTATTTTGATAGTGCGGGGTTGCGAACCTATAACCTTGGCTTAGCCGCTGCCGGCCCTTTTTTTTACGAGTTGCTGCTAAATGATTATATCGCTTCCGTAAAGCAAAAACCAGCAACTGTTTTTTTTCTGATCATGCCCAGCACGTTTATGAGTAGGATAGACAGGTTTGATGAGATAGGGATACACCGGTATCTTTTTAGTCCCATCTCAAATGAAAGGCTTGTTAAACGGTTTGGTTTATGGAATATCTATCCTTCTTTGTTGGTAAAAAGTTTTCAGAAAGGGGTAAAAAACCTGATCCATATCGATAAAGTAAGTGACAGTGTATGGATATCGGCTCAAAAGAATAAAGGTTTTTATCCTTCCGATGAAATAACATCTCCGGAAAAAGAACAAAAAGAAGCGTTATCATATAACGGTTGGAAACGGGATAGTTTCTCAGTTGCCAAATATGAATACCTGTTGCGTTATGCGGCATCAATACAGCAGAAAGGTATGAAAGTGGTTTTCTTTTCCTTGCCCGGCAATCAATCTGCCGGATTCTTTAACCGTCAATACATAGAAAAGTATCAGGAAAACTTTCAGCATATAAAAAGTATATATAAAGTGTATGATCTCTCAGCTTTGTTATTGGACAGTTCCTGTTATCGTAATTCGGATCACCTGAACAGTAAAGGAGCAGCACGGGTTTCAAATGAATTGATTTCTTTGATGCAGAAAGATTATGAAGCAAGAAACCATTCGATACTATTCAAAAAAACTATCGTTGACCAGTAATCATTCTACATTAGCCATCGGTACCGCCCAGTTTGGTATGCCTTATGGGATAGCTAATAAAACGGGACAGGTAGGTGTAAGAGAGGGACAAAAAATATTAGAGACGGCTTACATAAATGGTATTGATACACTTGATACGGCGATCGGATATGGCGATAGTGAGATGCAATTGGGGGAAATGGGTGTAAAAGGCTGGAAAATCATCACAAAGGTATTACCCCTGCCGGATGAATGTATAGATGCGAATAAATGGATACACGAGGCTGTGCACGGTTCTCTGAAACGATTGCAGGTTGATTCATTATATGGTGTATTGTTTCATAACCCTGATCAGTTACTTAGTGCAAAAGGGTTGTTACTGTATGATGAATTGTATCAACTGAAAAAAGCAGGGCTTATCAAGAAAATCGGCATCTCTGTTTATACACCTGAACAACTTGATCGATTATTTGCAGAACTGGACTTTGATATTGTTCAGGCTCCGTTCAATATTCTAAACAGGAGTATCGAAAGATCTGGCTGGTTGGCAAAACTCTCTACTAAAAAAGTAGAAGTTCATGTACGATCTGTTTTTCTTCAGGGGTTATTATTGATGAAGGTTAATGAGCGACCGGTAAAATTTAATAAGTGGAACGCTGTCTGGCAGGCTTATGATAGATGGCTGCTAGAGGAAAGACTAACCCCCTTACAGGCCTGTCTCAATTTTGTATTGAATAATCCTTTCATTGACAAAGCAGTTGTGGGCATAGATAGTCTCAAAAATCTGGAAGAGATTTTAGAAGTTGCAGGAACAGCGGTTCCAGAATTCCCGGCGAATTTGTTTTGCGATGATCCTGCATTGATCAATCCGGCTCTTTGGTAAATAAATGACGCTTGTAATTATTATAGAAGGTTAAATAGAATCATATGTTACGTAACATCAGCAATTTTACAAATTCAGATATTTACAGGTCAACCATACATGATTTGATACCCGGTGGGGCACATACGTATTCAAAAGGTGATGACCAGTTTCCTGAAAGAGGGCCAGCTGCGATCACACATGGCAGGGGATCGCATGTATGGGATATTGACAGTAATGAGTTCCTGGATTGTTCTATGGGCCTGACCAGTGTAAGCCTGGGCCATGCATATGAGCCCGTATTAGAGGCTGTGAGAAAAGAACTTGTGAAGGGTGTAAATTTTCAACGGCCTTCTGTTCTTGAAAAGGAAATGGCAGAAAAATTCCTTTCAATGGTGCCGGGGCACGATATGATCAAATTTGCCAAGAACGGTTCGATTGTCACAACAGCGGCTGTAAAATTGGCGAGAGCGAAAACCGGCAGAAAACTTGTTGCTTTTCCGGGCGATCATCCATTTTATTCATATGATGATTGGTTTATTGGCACAACGGCCTGTAATAAAGGCGTGCCGGAAGAATTCAGCAGTCTGTCTGTTACTTTTCAATCATGTAATATTGAATCATTAAAAGCATTATTTAAGAAATATCCTAACCAGATTGCCTGTGTAATTACCGAACCGGAAAAAAGTACTTGTGGCAATGGTTGTACCTGTGCACAAAACCCGAAGGAATTTTTACAAGAGGCGATTGAACTGGCGCATCAACACGGTGCCTTATTTATTGTAGATGAAATGGTAACAGGGTTCAAAACAGATTTGCCCGGTTCCATCACCAAATATGGGCTGGATCCCGATATGGCCACCTGGGGAAAAGGAATTGCAAATGGTTTCTCATTTTGTGCATTAACAGGAAAAAAGGAAGTGATGGAGCTTGGCGGTATTCGCAGCAAAGGGGAAGAGAAAGTATTTCTTATCTCTACTACCCATGGTGCCGAAACACATGCGATAGCAGCAGCAATGGCAACAATCGATGAATTTAAAAAACATGATGTGATAGGCTATGTGCATAGAACCGGTAAGCAGGTGCATATCGCCTGCCAGGAACGGGTAAACAAATATGGTCTCCAGGCAAATATCAAGGTGATTGCCTGCGACTGGCAACCGGCTTTTGCTTTTAAAGATGCAGAAGGAAAAATATCGCCATCCTTCAGAACACTATTTATGCAGGAAATGATCCGGTACGGCGTTTTATTTCAGGGTTTTTTTGTTCCGAGTTTATCACATACAACGGATGATATTCATTATTTTATTACCGCATTTGATGCATCCTTGGTAACCTATCAAAAAGCGATTGCCGAAGGTGTGGAGCATTACCTGGTAGGTGAACCGGCTAAACCTGTATTCAGAAAATACCTTTGAGCAAATTATTATTCAGGGTTGATGGGTCAACACAAATAGGGTATGGGCACCTGATTAGGTGTATCTGCCTGGCTAACTATAGCCGGAAAAAAGGAAAGGAATGCCTATTCATCTTAAGGCTAAGTGATCAGAAAGTTGAATCACTTCTGGACAGGGAGAAACTATCATACCTCGTGATTAGAACTGAATCAGATATTGTTTCACAAAAGGAACCAGGTACTAAACTCATATTGGATATAAACAACAAGGTTCTTTTCGAAGGCGCATCAGCATACAATGATCATCTTTCTTTTTTAAAAAAAGCGGGGTTTCTTACAATAGTATTTGAAGAATTTACACAGGATCCTTTTCCTTCGGATATGATTGTGATTCCCTATGTTGGGGCAGAAGAGTTCATACAATCAACATCCTTTTCCAGCAGGTATCTATTAGGCCCCGACTATTTTATATTTCGTGATGAGTTTCTTATATCGCCTGTAGTGGTTATCCGTGAAGAAGTGAAAACGCTTTTCATTTGTATGGGAGGAACGGATCCGGAAAAAACTACCGAGAAAATTATTGGTTTCCTGCTGAAATACCCAAAAACATTTTCGTTAAAGATTGTTTTTGCAGCTATACATAAAAAAAGAGAAGATGTGTTGAGAAAACTACTGCAGTCTTATAACAATAGTTACGAAATACTGATCAGTCCTTCTTCTATAAGTGCTATCATGGTTTCTTCGGACCTGGGCATCATTAACAGCGGGCTAATCAAATACGAAACCTGTATGCTTGGGTTACCTTGTATCAGTTTGTCTAATAGTGAGTCACACGAATCTGTTATGCACTTATTTGCCGAACGAAAACTGCTGAAACACATGGGTATTACTGACAAGATTGCATATGAAGATTTCGTATTTTCCTTTTCATCGCTGGTTAATGATCAAGCAGAGCGAATCCAGATCTCCGATCATTCACGCAGAATGTTTGATGGGAAAGGAATCGAAAGGGTATTTACCGAAATTGAAAATCTAAAAAATTAGGTCATGAAAAAGCCTGTTGTTGTATTTGGTACCGGCGAAATTGCCGAACTGGCTCATTACTATATTACGCATGATAGTGATCTTACAATCGTTGCATTTACTGCAGATAAGCACTTTATTTCATCCAATTCCTTTCTTGGGAAACCGCTGGTGGCTTTTGAAGAAGTAGATACAAAATACCCGCCTTCTCAATTTGATATGCATGTGGCAATCAGTTACAGTAAGCTAAACCTGGTGCGGGAGCAGAAATACCATGAAGCCAAAGCAAAAGGATATCGGCTTGTAAATTATATATGTTCAAAATCTGTTTACTGGAACGATCTTTCAATAGGAGATAATTGTTTCATTCTCGAAAATCAAACTATTCAACCAACAGTTAAGATCGGTAATAATGTAATGATCTGGAGCGGCAACCATTTAGGCCATGGATGTGAGATCAAAGACCATACGTATTTAAGCAGCCATATCTGTATAAGCGGCCACACCGTTATTGGGGAGCGTTGTTTTATTGGGGTGAACGCAACTTTTAAAGATTTTATTACCATTGGCAACAGGGTATTTATTGCTATGGGAGCATTGGTTACCAGAGATGTGGCAGATGATGCTGTGATATTGGCTCCAAAATCCAATATTCTCACCGGCGATGATCCGGTTGCCGTAAAAATAAAGAAAATGTATTTCAACTTATAATACGGTTACCAGCAGGCTTTGTTCGGCTTTATAATTGGCTATTTCACATTTAATTTTTTATTAATCATATGGACGCTTCCAACTTTAATTACAAAGAAGAAACGAAATCATCGCCTGAACAGGTGAAACAAAGAGAAGAACTGTATCGTTTATTCAGAGAAAGGCCTATGCCCGATTCGCAGTTGCTTACTGTACTTGGCTTATATATGAGAAGTTCGGCCCTGGCTAAAGTTTTATTTATTAATGAACTTTACCAGCTTATTATTGATAAGCCCGGTAGTATTGTTGAATTTGGAACCTGGTGGGGACAGAATCTCATACTTTTTGAAAACCTGCGTGCGATCTATGAACCCTTTAATCAGGCACGCCGAGTGATTGGCTTTGATACATTTAAAGGCTATCCGGCTATTTCAGAAAATGATAAGAAAAGTGAAACCATCAAAATAGGTGGATATACAGTGAGCGAAAATTATAAAGAATACCTGGATAACATCCTTGATTATCATGAAAAAAACAACGTATTGGCTGCGATCAAAAAACACAAGACCATCGAAGGAGATGTTACGCTTACCGCACCGGCTTATTTTAAGGATCATCCGGAAGAATCTATTGCACTTGCTTATTTTGATATGGCATTATACGAACCCACAAAAGTCTGTTTGGAAGCAATCCTGCCTAATCTTCAACCGGGCTCAGTGATTATGCTGGATGAATATAATTCAGCAGACTATCCCGGTGAAACGATTGCTTTCAAGGAAGTATTCAAAAACATCAGGTACACGATTCATAAATCAAAATATATGACTGATAGGTCTTACGTGATTATTTCATAAACATGAGCAGAAGTAAAAAAAAACAAGTTTGGGAAAAGAAAGGCCTGATTATTGAGCCCGATACCTCTTTGTGGTGGATGCAAAGTTTTGCTATGGTACCGGTGGCCGAGCATATTGGAGAAAATCTTTTTCGAATTTATTTTTCAGGACGCGATGTGAAAAATCGCTCCCAAATTGGTTATGTTACAGCAACTGTTTCTGAAGGAAATATTACAGTTCAATCATACGAAAAGGAACCTATTCTAACCATTGGTGAATTAGGGACATTTGATGATAATGGTGTTACCCCTTCATGGGTAGTTAATAAGAATGGGGTCACCTATTTATATTATATCGGTTGGAATGCAGGATCAACTACCCGAATGTCATTAATTGCGGGCTTAGCCATTAGCAAAGATGCTGGTAAAACATTCACAAGAAATTCAAGGGCGCCATTGTTGCATCGAACCGATCGCGAACCTTTTTCCATTCTTACAGGTCCCTGCGTTATTATGGATAATGGCAGATGGAAGATGTGGTATGTATCTGGTGAAGGATGGATAGATCGTGATCTTCCGAAGTATAATATCAAATATGCAGAATCGGATGATGGGATTCACTGGGAAAGAGATGGGCATGTTTGTCTTGAGTTGTATGCGAATGAAACTGCCCTTGCAAGGCCTTGTATACTGATTGAAAATGATATTTATAAAATGTGGTTCTCTTATAAGGATCCCAAAAAAGGATATCGGATTGGTTACGCAGAATCTGTTAACGGAAAAGACTGGACAAGATTTGATGATGAATCTGGCATTAACACATCAGCATCCGGATGGGATTCCGAGATGATAGAATATTCTTATGTTTTTTGTCATAAAACTATTACTTACATGCTATATAATGGCAATGGATATGGTAAGCATGGTATAGGATATGCAGTATGTACCCATAGATAATTTTGAACTAATCGTATGAACCAGATCGCTATTATGCAGCCAACCTTTTTCTCATGGTTGGGCTATTTTGATATGATTGATCAGGTAGATACGTTTGTGTTTTATGATGATGTGCAATTAGCTAAAAGAAGCTGGCAGGTACGTAACAGGATCAAATCTTGCAATGGAGAACTTTACCTCACGGTGCCTATAAAAAAGACAAAGAGCCGGGATGAGCTTTTGATCAACGAATCGCTGATAGCTTATGATGAAGACTGGCAGGGAAAACATCTCCGGTCAATGGAGGCTTCCTATAAGAAAGCCGCTTACTTTACAACTGTATTTGCTTTTCTGCAGAATTATTATGAAAAAAAATACGAGTTGTTATCTTCCTTTAACTGCGGCCTGATTTCTGGAGTAGCCCATGCAATCGGAATTGAGACTAATGTAATTAAGGCCTCATCACTTGAAAGAATTGCCGGTGTAAAAGATGCGAGATTGGCAGCAATATGTAAGCATCTTTCAGCTGATGCGTATCTGTCGCCACAAGGTTCTGCAGACTATATAGAATCTACAGAACCAGGCGGCGAAATTGTGAAGCAGGGTATATCTCTGTATTATCATTTCTATGAACATCCAGTCTATACGCAACTATACGGCTCGTTTGTTCCTTATATGAGTATTGTAGATCTTTTGTTCAACGAGGGTTTTGAAAATGCACTTGGGATCATACGAAAAGGACGTAAAACGAAAATGGGGTATGCACAATACCGGGAACAATTCTTAAATCATGCGTAACCATGTTTAAAATTGATGCTAAACAAGTAGGTGGAGAATCACCTGCATATATTATTGCGGAATTATCGGGTAATCATAATGGTAAAATAGAGAATGCCATCGATGCCATTATGGCTGCAAAGAAGACGGGTGCCGATGCCATTAAGCTGCAAACCTATACTGCAGATACCATTACAATAGACAGTGACAAAGAATATTTCCAGATCAAACATGGCACCATCTGGGATGGAACCACTTTGTATAAATTATACCAGCAGGCGTATACCCCCTGGGATTGGCATAAAGAATTGTTCCGGGTGGCTAAAGAAGAGGGTATTAGCTGTTTTTCTTCTCCATTTGATGCAACAGCAATAGATCTTTTAGAATCGTTGGATTCACCGGCTTATAAAATTGCTTCGCCCGAGATATTGGATGTTGGACTGATAAAGAAAGCGGCAGCAACCGGGAAACCCATTATCATGTCTACAGGTATTGCCACACTATCCGATATATCTCTGGCAATAGATACTTGTAGAAAAGTATCTAACGAGCAGATTGCATTATTAAAATGCACAGTTGAGTACCCTGCGCCATTGGCTTCCTCAGATCTGATCACCATCCCCGATATGGCAAAGCGCTTTGGAATAATACCAGGCCTGTCTGACCATACATTGGGTTTTATTGCGCCGGTAGTAGCTGTGTCTTTAGGTGCCAAGATTATCGAGAAGCACTTTATTGTTGATCGTTCCATTGGAGGCCCGGATGCTTCTTTTTCATTAAACCGCGAAGAATTCACGGAAATGGTGAAAAGGGTGAGACAGGCTGAAGAATGTTTGGGAGAAGTAAAATACCGTTCTGAAGAATCGATCCAAAACGGAAGAGGAATTACCGGCCGTTCCTTATTTTTTGTAACAGATATGCGTTCGGGTGAAATGATCACCCTTAAAAATATTCGATCTATCCGCCCGGGCTATGGCCTTCATCCCAAACACCTGGCAGAACTGATAGGACAAAAGGTTTCTTCGGATATAGAAAGGGGAACGCCGGTTACCTGGCAACATATTTTACGCTGAGTTTTAATATTACCTGACATGAAAACAGAAATCATAGCTGAAATAGCACAAGGTTACGAGGGCAAACCCCTGTTGGCAGAGCTGCTGGTAAAAGGAGCTATACTGGCCGGCGCAGATGCAGTAAAAATACAAATGGTGTATGCAGATGAACTTTGTGTGCCTTCGTATCCTTATTTTGGTTTGTTTCGTTCACTTGAAATGAAGGAGTCTGTTTGGCAAGAGTTGGTTAAGGCGGTGCATAATGCCAAAAGAAAAATATACTTCGATATTTATGGAGAGAAAAGCCTTCGTATTGCCAAAAAATTGAAAGCAGATGGCATTAAAATTTCAGCTACTGATTTTTATAATACCGACCTGATAAAAGAAGCACTGAAAACCTTTCCTAAAGTATTTGTATCTGCCAGCGGTGTTCCGTATGAAGATCTTTTGTCTTTGGTAAACAGCGTTACAAACAAACGAAAACTTACATTAATGCATGGTTTCCAGGCAGAGCCTACGGAAACACCGGATAATAATTTAATGCGAATCGGGAAACTGAAAACCACTTTCCAGGACGTATCTGTTGGTTTTATGGATCACTCTGCCGGTTCAGGCGATGAGGCAATTTATCTTCCGTTAATGGCACTTGGGCAGGGAGTGAGTTGTATTGAAAAACATATTACACTTGAATACAGCCTGCAGATAGAAGATTATATTTCAGCATTGAGTGTTGACAGGTTTAAAGAATTTGTGACCATCGTCAGAAAAATGGAACCCGCATTGGGCAGTGTAGCATTCGAATTGATAGATAAAGAAGTCCTGTATAAAAAACGCGCCGGTAAAGTAGTAGTGGCTATCCGTGACCTGAAAAAAGGTCAGCTCATACAAAAAACGGATATCACTTTAAAAAGGGTAAGCGTTACACCATCGGATCTTACGCTTTCACGAAAAGAGGAAGTGATTGGAAAAAAGATTTTGAAAACAGTAGGCAAAAATAATCCGATAGAAAATACGATGCTGAAATGAGAAAACTAGTCGCCTGTCTTGCCTGCAGAAATAACGGCAGTCGTTTATATGGCAAACCGATGCAGAACCTCGATATACATGTCGGGGTTAGTGTGCTGGATTATATTATTGCATCAACCCAAAAATATCCTGGTGTTGAAGAAACTGTATTGGGTATCAGTGAAGGACAGGATAATCTTTGTTTTGTTGATGTGGCACAAAAGCAGGGAATTAAATATATTATAGGTGATGAGGCGGATGTATTGCTCCGTTTAATACAATGTTGCGAAGCTGCCGGGGGTACAGATATTTTTCGTATCACTACTGAATCGCCTTTTATGTATTTTGAAGCGATAGAAACAGCCTGGAAAAAACATGTGGAAGAGGATTACGATTTTAGTATGCTCGATTTTATGCCCGATGGATCAGGTATTGAGATCATTAAACTGGAGGCCTATAAATATAGCTGGACAAATGGAGAAGATAAACACCGCTCAGAACTATGCTCGCTTTATATACGAGAGAATAAAGATAAATTCAGGATACAGGCCATTGATGCACCGGCACATGTGAAAAGAACAGATATTCGGTTAACCATTGATTACCCCGAGGACCTGATAGTATGTCGAGCCGTATATCAACAATTCAAAGAAAAAGCCCCGTTGATACCACTCGAAGATATCATCAACTTTCTGGATAAGAATCCTAAACTAAAGGAATTAGTTAACCCTTTTATTGAGGAAGGGTTAAAGACCATGTATTTATAATTACTGGGAAAAAAACATTACCTGATAAAAAAATAATGGAGATACCTGCGTTTATCGTTGAGCTCTTTACAAATGCCTCTATAGAGGTTATTTATCGTGTAAACAAAGAGAACGTATGGAATGATGTTTTGGAGGATATAAGATATGTGCCTTTTGGATATCTTGAAAATACGCTGCATTTTCAGATTGCATTACAATTAGGTAAGGGTGTTTCTGTATCAGACAGCTCTGTAATGATTTTACATGATGATAAACCTGTTGCTGTTTGGCCTTTATTGTACCGGGAAGAAGCAGGTATAACTACTATAACCGGTTTTGGAACGGGTGTTTTACCGCCTTTATTTATGGAAGGGCTGGCCTTGGCATCGAAAAAGAATATTGTTAAAGAATGTATCAAGATTCTTGAAGCGTTTAGTTCTCAGGTATCTGTTAAAATGCAGAGCGAGGATGTATTCTTAAACACAAATACTATCAGCGACTGGCATTATACATTGGTAAGAAGGGGGTATATAGCTTCTATTCGGTATGATCTTTTTGTCGATTTATCTCTTGACCTGGATAAGATTAAGAGCCGGTTCCGGAAAAGCTATAAATCACTGATCAGTTCCGGTATGAAAACATGGAAGGTTGGAAAACTTGATAATGATGATTCTTTAGTGTGGGAGGAATTTCGCCAGCTTCATAGTAAAGCGGCCGGCAGGGAAACGCGCAACGTGGAGAGTTGGGACGTTCATTTTACGGCTATTAAGAACCAATCGGCATTCCTTATTTATCTCCGGAACAATTTGGGAGAAATGGTGGGAGGCGGACTTTTTATACATTCCAAACAGGAATGTTTTTACGGTGTAGGTGCTTATGACCGAAGCTTGTTTGATAAACCATTAGGGCATGTTGTGCAATATGTAGCTATTGAAGAAATGAAAGAACGTGGACTGATATGGTACAAGGTGGGCACACGTTCTTTACCAACAGACCTGCCTGAACCATCTGAAAAGGAAATATCCATTACTGAATTTAAAGAAGGTTTTGCTACAGATATCATTCCCAAATACCTGTTAGCGCTTCCTATATGAAAATGACCCCATTTTTTCTCTGGCCGGATCCAAAGTTTTCATCATCTTCTTTTCTGTCAACAGCTTCTGCAGGTGATGTAGAAAAAGAGTTTCTAAATATATATAAAGGAGCGGAGCCTGTTATTTTTTCGAGTGCAAGAGCATCTATCTCAGCCATTCTTGAATTATTGCATATGGGCCGGGCTGATAAAGTTTGGTGCCCGCCATTTTCCAGTCATTGTGTGCTGGAAACCATTTCACGTGTAGCCACGCCGGGTTCAGATATAAATGAATGTGATGCTGCAATTATCTATCACCAATGGGGTTATATTCATAAGGCAACAATAAAACCCGTTTGCATGGAAGATGCAGCAGATTCATTGTTATTACCGGGTAATATACATTTTCCGAATGGAGGCAAATTTCAAATTGTGTCATTACCTAAAATATATGGTTGTATTGGCGGCGGAATTGTTTTTTGTAAAGAAGGCACTGATGCTAACCAACTTCGGAAGATCAGGGATACAAGAAAAAACCATTCCTGGCTGCAGTTCTTTTTAAAATTATCAGGCAGGTTTTCAGATACGGCATTAACTTATTGGAATGGAACAGAAGCAGGCGGTGGTCGGCCGGCATCACCTGTTTGCTGTGATATTTTGCGTAAAATTGAAAGGACAGATAAACTGGTACAGGATCTGCGTGAAAAATCAGACCTGTTAAGAAGTATAGCTCCGGGCTGGCTGCAATTTCCTTCAGATAGGTTACCCTGTGCGGTTCCGGTTGAATGGGATAAAGTGAGGGTACTACCCTTACAGATTAAAGGCAGGATTATCAGCCTGAGACATTTTAACAGGGAGCAAGACCAACAAACGGATACACTGGTGAAAGTATTCCCACTACCCGTTCATAAGGATTTCAGCCTGGCTGATATAGAAGTATTAAAAAAGGAAATGGAATGAATGGCCTGATCGTAAAACCTGTTGCGTCTGCAGATGAATTCGCAAGGGCCTATGATATTGCTTTATCTGTTTTTGCAGAGAACAGCACGATTGATCATTATGCGGATCATAAAATAGCTACCTGGACCAAAGATCCCTCATTTGCGTATCAGAATATTTTGCTCGCCAGGTATGCTAAAGAATACATTGGCCTAATCAGGATTGTTCCGCGGATTTTATTTAGAGGTAATTTATCTTATAGGGTAGCGGGTATCAGCAGTGTATGCCTATTGCCTTCGTTCCGAGGAAAAGGTTTATCCGTTCCTTTAATGAATCAGGCACTGGCTTATTGTAAAGAAAGAGGATATGATATTGCTTTCCTTTTTGCAAGACGTGCGGCTGATCATTATTACACAAAATTTGGGTTTCACGGAGTGGCTTCTTATGCAAAGGTTTTTATAAAGAACAACCTGTCATCCGGTCAAAATAGTTTGTTCTCCCTTGCTGATATGGATACAGGCCTGGTTAATTTATATGCAAAGGCATATGAAAGGTCATACCGGGATTGTTTCGGACGCATAGAACGTCTGGAAGCATACTGGCAGTTTCTGTTAAGTTCCATAAAAGGCAGGAACGATTGTATATTCAAAACAATTTTTTCAGATGGTATTCCTATTGGCTACCTGATTTATAATAAATATAAAATACTTGAAATTGCTTTTGATATAGATGTAGATGGAAAAATACTTGTTAATTTTTTATTACAGCAGGATCTCTTCGATATCAGAATAAATATACTGGAGCTTGAAATACTTCCACAACATTTGCTGATGGGCTGTCTGAAAAATATGGATATAACCTCTCAGTTACGTGAATGCAACTATGGAGGCCATATGCTTAAGATTATCAATACACAAAAGATGATAGGTATAGGGAAGCCGGTAAACGATATTTACAACTATGAAGAAACCTGCCGTATGATGGGGATATTTTCACCCACATCCATAAGTGACTCGCAAATAGGTGCACTTCCTTTTGATATAGGATATATTGACCAATTTTAGAAATAAGAAAGCGTATGCGTGAAAAGCCATGGAAGAATGAACATATTTACAATTCCTTCGATGATCTTATTCGGTTAGCGGAAACAGCCGCTGAAAAACAAATATTCCAATATGGCTCAATAATAAATAAAGTCTTACGTGAGCGAACCATACAAAGGATTGTACAAATGGTATTCTATCCATATTGTGCAAATTGTACAATGAGAGCAAAAATGGGAAACTATCCATTTCCTTCCAAAGAAGAAATACTGAAATTAGATGGAGTTTTAGTTGATTGTAAAACGGGTAAACTCAAATTAACATCAAAATTATTTTTTCGGCTATGGCTTGATTATCTGGTAGAATGGTTAAGGATAATGACTAATCTGATTTCTGGTTTTTTTGCAGCAGATAAGAAGCATAACCAGTCGGCTACTTGGATATTTGGCTTGGGTTATACCGATTTAACAGCTGGCGGAAGTGAAACAGCATTTGAAGCGTTCTGCAAAAGGGGACCAATCAAACCGTTAACAGAGGCGGAATACATGATTATCCAGGAAATGGATTTGCATAAACCAATGATACATGGCATGGTATATACCAGGAATCCACTTCATTACCAGCTCCGTAAATGCCATATTGGATTTTTGAGTAGACTACAACTGCTGGTAAATTGTTTATTTGATCTTATTAAATATCTGGCAATAACAGTAAGACAGCCCTTGATGGCAGTATTGTCGAAGGATATCATTCAATATGGGGTAGTTCGTAGCTTAGATGAAAATAGGTTGATCAGATCGGTCATTATTACCAATTCCAGTTTCTTTCAACAGCCGCTTTGGATGCGTTGGCCGGATAACCGAAACTTCCGTGTTCATGAGTTACATTATGGACAAAATGCAATTCCCTTTCTCTATAAAGATGATCAGGTAGCAGGTATTTTCCCACCATTCCGTCATGTTAAGGTTGATGAACATTGGGTATGGACAGAAGGGTATAAATCTTTTATAAAGGAAACGGGGCACAAAGGTCCAATTCATGTTGTAGGTCCAATTGTATGGTACCTGCCCGAAAAAAATGAAATTAAACGAATAGGTAAAAAAATAACGATAGCCGTTTTTGATGTCGCACCTGTTTATCAATCAGTAGCTGATAAAATGGGAATCATTTACTATTATTATACGGCTAACAAACTAATCGAATTCCTGGCAGGTATTATAACCGTTTGTGAAGAACTAACAAAAGAGCTGAATAGAGACATCAGAATTATTCTGAAATCAAAACGGCATTTTACGGAAGGGCTGCATGATAAATCATATATTGATTACGTAAATATGATACAAAGACGATATCAGCAGATTGAAGTGGCTGACTATAGATCAAATATTTTTTCATTAATTGACGAATGTGATTTTTCAGTATCCATACCGTATACAACTGTTCCCTATGTAGCGGCTTATTTACAAAAACCAGCGGCTTATTATGATCCGTATTCAGAGCTTATTTTTACTAACGAACCGTCTCCTTATATTCAAACAGCCTCTGGAAAACAAGAACTCAAACAATTGATTGAAAATATTGTACTATCCACTACTAGTAGTATATAAATAATAATGATGAATACTAATGACCTGTCTGTGAAAATCTATGCCGATGGCGCCGAACTCAAGGGTATTATAGAAATGGCAAAAAATCCCCTGATAAGGGGCTTTACCACTAATCCCACCCTGATGCGTAAAGCTGGGATCAGCGATTATAAACAGTTTGCATTGGATGTGATCAAAGCTGTTCCCGACCGGCCTGTTTCTTTTGAAGTGTTCTCAGATGATTTTGATGAGATGTATGAGCAGGGTATGGAGATCGCATCATGGGGTAAGCATGTGAATGTTAAGGTGCCGGTAATGAATACGCAAAAGCAATTTGCAGGTGATTTGATCTCCCGTCTTTCTGAGAAAGGTGTATTTGTAAATGTAACCGCCCTTATGACGCTTCAGCAGGTGAAAGAGGTAATGAGCTGTTTAAAAGGGAAGGCACCCGCTTATATTTCTGTATTTGCAGGAAGAATAGCGGATACCGGAAGGGATCCCATGCCGGTAATGAAAGAAGCGGCTGCTATCTCCCGCCAAAGACCGGATACTGAGATCATCTGGGCAAGTCCGAGAGAATTGTTCAATATCTTCCAGGCTAATGAGGCAGGTGTTCAGATCATAACCGTTGCCAATGATATTTTGAGTAAATTATCCAATATAGGAAAAGACCTGGATACCTATTCTTTGGAAACCGTAAAAATGTTTCGTACGGATGCAGTCAAAGCAGGTTTCAGCATTCATACATAATATTTCAATTACCACCATCAATGTTTCGTAAACTGCTTTTAGAGATCTACGCTTATATAGAGTGCATTATATTCTCCTGGCCGGGTTATACCGGGAATAAACTTCGTGCAGCGGTGTTGACTGCAGCCGCAAAATCTATCGGGTCAAAATGTTATGTAGAAAAGAATACACACTTTCGCGGGTTGAGAAATATCAGCTTAGGTTCAGAGGTAAGTATGGGATCCGGTAGTTATTTATTTTCTGATAAAGGAACCATTACAGTGGGTGATAAAACATCTTTTAACATCAATTGCAACCTGAACGCTTCCGTTGGCGGAAATATTTATATAGGCAGCCATTGCCTGGTTGGTCCCAACGTTGTGATGCATACAGCTAACCATACATTTGATAACCTGACTATATCCATCAGGGAGCAGGGTCATGAATGCGCAGATATTTATATTGCCAATAATGTATGGATAGGGGCTAATGCAATCATACTGGCCGGTGTAACTATTGAATCCGGGGCCGTAATTGCAGCCGGATCGGTAGTAAATAAAAATGTTTCAGCAAATACAGTTGTGGGTGGTGTTCCGGCTCATTTTATTAAAAACAGATAGTGATCAATAAGGAAATAGAAACGCTTTGCCCCGTATGTTCTATGAATGATATTTCTTTCGTTCAGCCCTATAAATATCGTAACCCCATATTCGCTGGCCGTTCTATTGTGCGTTGTAATCATTGCAGCATGCGTTTTGTAGACCCCACGCCCGACGAAACTTTATTAAAGGAGTATAATGAAAATTATTTTGATCATGCACATGGCGGTATGCAAACACATTCGCTTACGGTTGCTTTTCATTCCGCCATCAATCTTTTACGGGTTTTACATGTGCAGGCATTTCAAAAAAGGAAAGCTGTTTTTATAAATAGTGTTCTTGAGATTGGTCCGGGAGGAGGGCATTTTGCCAGGCATTGGAAACAGCGAAATCCTGATACAAATATTTATATAGGGGTAGAGTCTGATAAGAACTGCGTTCAGAATCTTATACATTCGGGAATCACAACCTACCCCGTTATGGAGGAAGTGCCTCCCAATAAACAATTTGACCTTGTAGTAATATCGCATGTTCTGGAACATACAGATAACCCGGCTCTTTTTATACATCATTGTGTAAGGCAGCTGCGTAAAGGAGGTGTTTTGTTTATTGAAGTGCCCTGTAATGATTACCAACACAAAGCATCGGTGGAGCCGCACCTGCTTTTCTTTGATAAAGAACCCATGGATTTGTTTTTAAAGAGGATGGGCTTTAGCCATATCCAGGTTTCTTACCATGGAAATCTAATGGGTTCATTGCAAAAGCAGGGTTCTTTTTTTCAAAAAATATCGGCCCGCGTAAAAAACTTCTTGCTGGGTAAAGGAGTCGTCTTTCCTTTTTCCCGTAAAGAAACAGGTCTTGAAGAAATGGATAATGCTTTGGAGCGTGCGGTGATCAAATCTTTTAAAGCACATATTGAACAGCCCACAGCATCCTGGTGGTTAAGGGCTGTTGCCATAAAAAATTAAAATCGTATGAAGAGTTATCTAGAAAACCTGTTTAATGTAGCAGGTAAAGTGGTTCTGCTTACCGGCGCTGGAGGCCATTTGGTTGGTGAAATGTCGCGCAGCCTGGCCAAAGCCGGCATGAAAGTGGTTTGCTGCGACTTTAATCTGGAAGCTGCAGAAAAGGTTGTGGCCGACATTACAGCAAATGCCGGGGATGCAATTGCCCTGCAGGTAGATGTTCGTTTGGCAGAAGACCATAAACGCGCGTTGGAAAAAACCCTGAGCCACTTCGGAAAACTGGATTGCGTTTTAAATGGCGCCGGTAGCAATGCCTCAACGCCTTTCTTCGACATACCCGTTGAGGAGTGGAATCATATTATCGCTGTACAACTTACCGGAACAATGCTCTCATGCCAGGTCTATGGAAAATATATGGTAGACAGGGGTAGCGGATCCATTATCAATATCAGTTCTGCATCATCTGGCCCGCCATTATCAAAAGCGTTTACATATTCTGTTGCTAAATCGGGTGTAAAGAACCTTACGCAAAACCTGGCACGAGAATGGGGTACATCGGGGGTAAGAGTAAATGCATTACGCCCTGGTTTTTTCCCAACGGAATGGTCTATGAAACATTTTATTACTCCTGAGCGGGAAGCAGCTATCCTGGGCCATACCGGTATGCATCGTTATGGGAAACCTTCAGAATTGGTGGGTGCGGTGCTTTGGATGTTTTCCGATGCGGCCAGTTTTGTAACCGGCGCCGAAATTGAAGTGGATGGCGGATTTACTGCAATGACTATCTAAACAAAAGAATGCTAACCGCAATTGCCCATCAACTATATAATCAGTTTTACCGGAACGCAGGTGCGAATTCAGGGGATAGACAAAGTTCTGCCCACTGGAAAGACTTCTCCCGTCATTTTAAAGTAGAAACAGACAGGGAAGGAAACATCATAGAGATCAAAGGCTATGGGTTTGGCGGAAGTGATGACAACAGGGTATTGGCCAAGCTCGCAGCATCGATAGGGAATATGTTGATCAGCTCGCAATTGCCTTATCCGGGGTTATATACAGAGATCAGAAAAGCAAAAAAAACAGTCAGGGCTATGGGACTGTTTTTTTCGCAGGACGCTTTACGGCAGGCTTGTACCGCTCATTTTCTAGCGGAACAGATTCAGAAACAAAAAATCGCAATACACAATATACTTATCATTGGCGATGGCCATGGTATCCTTTCTGCATTGCTGCACAAGCGTTTTCCGGA
>CAZFKE010000001.1:27125-83989 GCA_964519475.1 uncultured Sediminibacterium sp. | reverse complement strand
TTTTTTGATCGACCTGGGGCAGACACTTTTTTTTCAGGCCTATTATTTAGAAAAAACCTTCCCGGATAAAAGGCATATTATGTACGGAATGGATTCCGTACATATGGATAATGGTTTCTTTTATTGCCCTGCCGAAAAACCGGAGTATTTTCCAGAAGAAGAGATCGATCTTGCCATTAATGTGGCATCTATGCAGGAAATGACGATGGATGCAGTGGCTGCTTATTTTCAATATTTGCGTGAAAGAAAAACAAAACTCTTCTATTGCTGTAACCGTCTTGAGAAAAACTTACCCGATGGGAAATGTATCCGTTTTATGGATTATCCCTGGAAGAAAGAAGATATACGGCTGGTTGATGAAAAATGCCCCTGGCACCAATTTTTCTTTGGCCGTTCTGCAGCCCATCATTATAAACTATTCAAACGGATTCCCATTCCTCTGTTACACCGGTATGATGGTGTGCATTGGCATCGGTTATCCCTACTTTCACATTAAGTATATACAATGAACCGGACAGTTATCATTACAGGCGGCTCAAAAGGGTTAGGGGCAAGTATCGCCAAAGCTTTTTATGCAGCAGGCGATCATGTGGCATTGGTATCACGTAACGATACCGGCTTCGCCAAAAGCCTTGGTGAACGTGCCCGCTTTTTTCAGGCAGATATCAGTAAACCTGCACAGATCAAAAAAGTATTTACAGAAATCATTGACTGGAGAAATACAATTGATGTGCTGGTAAACAATGCAGGTTATTCAGGCTGGCAACCGCTGGAAAAAATTGAAGAAGATTTCTGGGATCAAATGATCGATACCAACCTGAAAAGTGTATTGTTCAGTTCACAAGCTGCAGTAGCTTCTATGAAAACCGGCGCATCTATCATTAATATATCCAGCCTTGCAGGCAAAAGAGGAAGTGCTAACAATGCCGTGTATTGTGCAAGTAAGTTTGGTGTAAATGGCATTACGCAATCATTGGCAAAAGAATTGGGGACCAAAGGCATCCGGGTTAATGCCGTTTGCCCCGTTTACCTTCGTACGCCCGGACTGGAAGAAGCTTTGCAGGAGAATGATTCGCCAACAAAAGGAGGCAATCCGGATACATATCTTAATGAATTTGCCAAAACACAAACAGCGCTGGGTGTTTTGCCAACAGAACAACAGGTTGCCGATACCTGTGTATTTCTGGCGTCTAAAGAAGCCGGTGCTATTACGGGGCAATGTATTAATGTAGACTGTGGCGTTTTACCACAATAAAAATAAGTATGGCAGATAATATTACAATTGTTATTCCCGCAAGAATGGCTTCCTCACGTTACCCCGGTAAACCCCTGGTATCTATTATGGGTTTGCCTTTAATAGAACATGTAAGAAGAAGAGCCATCCTTTCAAAAGGTTCGGGCCTGGTGGTAGTGGCCACCTGTGATCTGGAAATTAAAGAAGCTGTTGAAAAAGCAGGTGGGCAGGCAGTTATGACCAAAGACTCGCATGAACGATGCACCGATCGCATTGATGAAGCTATGGAACATTTACCCGGCGATATTGTGGTGATGGTTCAGGGAGATGAGCCTTTGCTGATGCCGGAAGCAGTAGCCGCAGTATATGCGCCTTTATTGGTAGATCCATCCTTGCCGATCGTAAACCTTTTATCGCCATTACAATCAGAAGATGATTACCTGAATCCCAATATCGTAAAAGCGGTTTGTAACCTGAAGGGTGATGTGGTCTACTTTTCCCGTGCACCTATTCCCTATTTCCGTGTGCAGGAAGAAGTGCCTGTATACAGGCAAACAGGCATTATGGCTTTCAGGAAAGACGCCCTACGCACATTCAGCGAATTGTTACCGACCGGGCTTGAAAAAGCAGAATCCGTAGATATGTTACGGGCTATTGAACAT
Organism: uncultured Sediminibacterium sp.; assembly: GCA_964519475.1. Taxonomy (GTDB): domain Bacteria; phylum Bacteroidota; class Bacteroidia; order Chitinophagales; family Chitinophagaceae; genus Sediminibacterium. The sequence continues at coordinate 82,093 of CAZFKE010000001.1, read as the reverse complement.
GGAATGCGTATTGCCGGTGTGGTAGCAGATTACCCAACTATAGGTGTTGACAGGCCTTCAGATGTAACACTGGTTGAATCGGCCATTGCACAGGATCCTGTTCAACAAAATTTGTTTCAATTAATCAGCCGATAAGATAGATGAGCGCAAAAATTAAAACAGGGATTGTGGGTTTCGGATATATGGGCGAGATACGTTTGCGTAATATAACAGATCATCCCGATATGGAATTGATCGGTATTTGCGATCCTAACCGCGAGGATGCTATCCTTGCCAAAGCGGTTCCTGTATTTACAACATGGCAGAAACTGATCGATGCAGATATTGATGCGGTAATTATTTGCACACCCAATTTTGCCATACCCGAAATAGCAGTATATGCCCTGAACAAAGGCAAACATGTTTTCTGCGAAAAACCACCCGGAAGAAATTATGCCGATATACAAGCCATCCGCGCTGCTGAAATTGCTAACCCGGGGGTAAAACTCATCTTTGGTTTTAACCACCGCCACCATCCCGGTATTACTGATGCCAAAGCAATTATTGATTCAGAATCATTGGGCCGCATACTTACGCTAAGAGGCGTGTATGGAAAAGGCGGCGGTTATGATTATCCTACTTCCTGGCGCAATGATGAAGCCATTTCTGGCGGTGGTATCCTGCTGGACCAGGGAATACATATGCTGGACCTCTTCCGCTATTTTGTTGGCGATTTTACAGAAGTGCAGGGAATGCGCGCGATTACTGCTTTTGATATTGCTGTGGAAGATAATGCCGTGGTAATTTTGAGAACAGCAGAAGGGCAGCTCGCACAATTACATTCTTCCGCCACCTCCTGGAAACATACATTTCGCCTGGAGATCGGTTGTGAGAAAGGCTATGCGGTGATTTCCGGTCTTTTATCCAAAACGGGCAGTTATGGACGGGAAACTTTATTGATCGGGAGAAGGCCATCGCAAAATGAAAAAATTGCGGTGGGTAACCCGAGAGAAGAAACTATTTATTATGATTACGATCCTTCCTGGAATATAGAAGTGGCACATTTTGCTGAATGCATACTCGAAAATAAACCGATTGAAAAAGGCACTTCAACCGATGCTTTGAAAGTAATGGAGATCATCGATAAAGTATACCAATTGCCTATTATTCCTATGGATAAAAGAAATCACCAGTCATGAAAACAGTTGTATCGGTAAACGAGATCTCTGAATTTGAGATCAAACCCAAAGCAGAACTGGCAAAATGGAAACAATCTGTACAGGATGAGATCCTTAGCCGCTGGGCCAAACAGGATAACTGGGAGAGTGTATCCTGCCCTGTTTGTTCGACTGATGCTAATACACCTGCGTTTATCAAATCAGGTTTTGCATATGTTGAATGCAATGAATGCAAAACATTATATGCACAAACCAGGCCTTCGGCTGATGAATTAACCTGGTGGTATACAGCATCGGCCTCTACAGATTTCTGGAAGAAAATATTGTTGCCCTTAAGCGCTGCATCAAGAGAGGCTAAAATTATTGAACCCAGGGCCAACTGGATATTGGACGGTTTATCTGAATACCTTTCACATACACCGTTAAGCCATATCAGATACACGGATATTTCTTTTTTTGGAAAAGCATTGGTTGAAAAGGTTGCAGATTATGCAGATAAGATGCAGTTAGTGGCTGCAGGACTTACAGAAACAAATATCCACTACGATCATCAGAATATTACCTCAAAACCACTGGAATCGATTGATGATTTCTCAGCATTACCAAAATCAGATGTAATGGTAGCGATAGATGTGTTGGAAAGGATACCCTCTGTCTCCCAATTCCTGCAAAAAATGGAATCGGTAATTGACCCGGGCGGATTGGTTTTTGCTACCTGCCCGGTTTCAAGCGGTTTTGAAATACAATCATTATGGGAGCAATCTCCTTCCGTAATTCCTCCTGATAAACTCAATCTGCCTTCCGTAAAAGGGTTGATAGATCTTTTCACAGCATCCGGAAAATGGAAAATACTGGAACTGAGTACACCCGGCATGTTTGATGTGGAAGCAGTTAAGCAAATGATGAAAACCTCTCCCGATAAAACCTGGCCCCGCTCATTGCATGCATTACTCGATAGTATTGACAACCAGGGTGTGAGTATGTTTACAGAATATCTTCAGTCACAAAGGCTTTCTTCTTTCGCACGTATCGTATTGCGTAGGCAACAAAATAAAATTTTATAAAACCATGCTGGCAGAAAAAATCAAACAGAAACTACAAAATAAAAAACCTTCCATCGGTACCTGGATGTCTATGGCACATCCTTCTATTGCAGAAATACTGGCTATGGCAGGTTACGATTGGGTAGTGGTTGAAACAGAACATACCGCCATTGATGTATCAGAAGTTTTGAGAATGGTCATTGCTATTGAACAACGGGGTTCTATACCCCTGGTTCGTTTGGCAGGCATAGATCCTGTTCAGGCTAAAGCAGTGCTCGATTCCGGCGCTGCGGGTGTTATCGTTCCTATGGTGAATACAAAAGCAGAAGCGGAATGGGCAGTTGCTATGACCAAATATCCGCCAATGGGTACAAGGGGTGTAGGCCTTGCACGGGCACAGGGATATGGTGTTGATTTTGATGCATACGTAAAAAATGCAAACCGCGATACACTCGTGATCGTTCAGATAGAACATATTGATGCGGTGAATAATATTGATGAGATCCTTTCTGTTCCTGGCATTGATGGAACTTTTATCGGGCCATACGACCTGTCAATGTCATTGGGTATACCCGGGCAACTCACACATCCCAAAGTAGTAGTAGCCAAAGAAAAAGTATTGAAAGCCGTTTTGAAAAAAGGGTTGGCAGCCGGTATTCATTTTGTACAACCCAATACAGCCGTAAGCGATTGTGAGGAAGCGGTAAAAGCAGGGTATACATTTATTGCTGTTGGAACGGATATACTTTTCCTGGGTGATAGCGCAAGAAGCATGCAGGCGGCATTGAAAAAATCTATCGGATAAATCCGGTTGCCATGGTTGGGTGTATAACCATAACTGTTTGTAAAAAATAAATATGCCACAGATTCACTGCGTTTAACGGAAAAAATCTGTGGTAACCTGTGAATCTGTAGCGAAAATAACAGCAAGAATAAAAATTGCAGCCTTTTCAGGCATGTAAAGCGATAAGAAAACAAGCTACAGCCGCTAAAGTCACATGCAGATAAAATTACTGATACTGGATTTCGATGGGGTAATTGTTGAATCCAACCATATCAAAGATCAAGGGTTTCAACAACTCTTCAACCGCTATCCTGATCATTATGGAGAACTGTTAAACTATCATCGCACACATATTTCTGTATCGCGATATGCCAAGATTGACTTTTTGTTACAAACCATTGGACAAAATGGGAATGAAAGTGTAAAGAATGAGTTATTAAAAGATTTTTCTTCCATTACGCTTGCGCTGATGCGAACAGTGCCTTTTGTAAAAGGTGCAAAAGAATTTTTAGAAGAGGTGCAAAATCGGTTGCCTGTTTACCTTGCTTCCGTTACGCCTATTCAGGACCTGGAGACCATCCTGGAGAATTTACAGTTGAAGCATTTCTTTAAAGGTATATATGGTTGCCCGCCATGGAGCAAGCCTGATGCCATTAAAGACATTCTTCAAAAAGAAAAGATTTCCCCGAAAAATACAGTGCTTGTCGGCGATTCTTATGGAGACCAACGCGCGGCCCACGACAACAAGATTCATTTTATTGGCCGGGATAGTGGATTGGGTTTTGAAAATCCCCAGCCGGATATGATTATTCCTGATCTTTCCGGACTGTTTTCCTTTTTACAAAAAATTGATTTTAGATAATATGCCTTCTATTTATGTTGCCTTATCCACTTTTGCTGAATTTGGTTCAGCGCCTGTCGATCTGCTGAAGACCTCCGGAATTCCTTATGAAATGCATACCACCGGTAAACGTATCACAAAAGCAGAATTGATAGCCCATGCATCACAGGCAGAAGTAATCATTGCAGGTGTTGAAACCTATGACGAGGAAGTATTTGCCGGTTTGCCTGCTTTACAATGTATTTCGCGCTGTGGCGTTGGCGTTGATGCGATCGACCTGGCTGCCGCAAAAAAAAGAAATATCACTGTTTTAAATACACCGGATATACCAACGGTTGCCGTGGCTGAATTGGCAATGTCTTTTTATTTTTCTTTGTGCAGGAATTTACGCGCGCAGGCAAACAGCATGAGCCATAAGCAATGGGTAAGACTGGAAGCTCATCTCCTGTATGGTAAAACCATTGGTATCATTGGCTTTGGAAGGATTGGCAGAAAGATTGCCGAGTATTGCAAACCTTTTTCCGTGAAAATATTGGTGTGTGACCCTTTTATTGAAAAAAACGAGGTTACTCCATATGAAGTAACATTAGTAGATAAAGAAACGCTGCTGAAAAGTGCAGATATCGTATCTATCCACGCATCCAAATCAATCAACAATACATTGATCATCGGGCGGAATGATTATTCACTGATGAAAAAAGGCGCTATGCTGGTTAATTTGTCAAGAGGCGGGATGATAGATGAAGAGGGTTTGATGGAAGCATTACATTCCAAACAGATTGCCGGAGCCGGCTTGGATGTGTTTGCCGAAGAACCCTATCAGGGCCCTTTATGTGATTTCGAAAACGTGATCCTTACGCCACATTCTGCCACACAAACTATAGAAACCCGTGTTGCCATGGAACTGGAATGTATTGATAAAGCCCTTCGTTTCCTGGCTAACCGGATTGAACCTAATGAGAAAGTAGTGTAACGTGGATCAAAAAGAATTCAACCGGCTTACAGAACTTTGTGATAGTGTGCTGAAGCAGTTTGCTCAGCATCCTGCTATTGTGGCCATTCCCTGGCTGCATGTGCTGAATGGTCATCCTAACAGTACGGAACAATACGCTTATGCATTCACCAAACGCAGTTCTTTTTCTGTAACCGGATTATTTTTTTATGGTATCGCATACAGTTTCTATAAAGTATTGTCCTCCCTTACCCGGTTCAATAAACGGATGCTGACGGGTATGCATAAAGCAGATATTGTATTCATCTCACACCTGGTGAGTTTACAGGAAGAGAAAAGCAATAGGGATTTTTATTATGGCACATTACCTGCTTTCCTGGAGAATGAGAAGGGTTTACAAACACTTACTGCATTAATCGATCATACTCCTTCGGTTAAAACAATCAGTCAGAAAAGAAATATTGAAGAAAAAGGGCTTCATCGGTTTCTGTTTCCGAAAACGATGTCTTTTTCAAAAGAATGCAGTTTTGTGTTTCAATGCCTGGCTTCTTTTAGAAAACTCATCAGCGCATCTTATTTTGAAAAAGATTACGAAAGAAAACAGATCCTCTGCGAAGCTGCATTGCATGCGCTCTTACCCGAAACAAGCAATGCACTGCGCATACAGGAACTGATACAATTTTTACTTCGCCAATCCGGCGCCGGCTATTTGGTAATTACCTGGGAAGGAAGATCATGGGAGCGGCTGGCTATCAAAGCTGCGGAGGCCTGTAACAGTTCAGTCAAATGTATCGCTTACCAGCATACCGTTTTATTATCATCTTCATATGCAGTCAAAAGATCATTGGGCAAAGCGTATGACCCGGATATCATTGCTGCATTGGGAGAAACCACTGCTGAAGTAATCCGGTCTTCCCGTGCATTCCCACAGACCGATATTTTTCCATTTGGATCTTATCGTATAGGAGGCAGGGTTACGGGGAAAAAAAATCAATCCGGTACGCTTCAATGCCTGGTGGCACCTGAAGGAATTGAATCAGAATCCGTATTGCTATTCGGATTTGCGATTGAACTGGCCAGGCAAATGCCCGGAATACAATTTATTTTCAGAACACACCCGGTATTACCATATGCATGGTTAGCTGCTAAGTATTCAGCATTGAAAGAATTACCCGGTAATTGTCAACTTTCGGCGCTCACAAATATTCATGAAGACTTTTCCCGTTGTGATCTTTTATTGTACCGGGGTTCTTCAGTTGCTATTTATGCAGTATTAAACGGGTTGAAGCCATTTTATTATGCGCTTGCCGGAGAAATTGCTATCGATCCTTTATACCTGCTGGATGAATGGAGAGTGCTGGTTGAAAATACAGAAGCGTTTAGTAAAGCAGTAGCGGTTCATAAATCTCTATCAGAAGAGACAAGAGATCTACAATATCATACTGCTTTTTCTATTTGCAATGCGTATGTAAAAATACCCGATCAGGAATTGTTCTACCGGGCGGTTTCATAAATTTTATCAGATCACAAGTAAACAAACAAATATGACAGATCTTTTTGCCAGCCGTTATCTGCAGGAGGCTAAACAGGTGATAGACCAATTGGATATTGCCGCTATTGAAAAAATGACCCAGTTACTGGTTGAACTGCGCAGCAATGGAGGCCGTCTGTTTTTAGTGGGTGTGGGTGGGGGCGCAGGGCACGCCAGCCATGCGGTAAATGATTTCAGAAAGATAGCCGGTATCGAATCGTATTCGCCAAGTGATAATGTGAGCGAACTTACAGCACGCACCAATGATGAAGGCTGGGATACAACGTATGCTGCCTGGTTAAAAGTGAGTAACCTTTCCAAAAAAGATATGCTCTTTATATTTTCAGTAGGCGGCGGCGATGCAGAAAGGAATATCAGTGTGAATATTGTGAATGCATTAAAACTGGCCAAAGAAACCGGCAGCAAGATCATAGGGGTTGTGGGAAGGGATGGCGGATATACGGCTAAAGTAGCCGATGCCTGTGTGATTGTTCCAACGGTTAATAAAGCGTATATCACACCGCATACAGAATCTTTCCAGGCAATGGTTTGGCATTTGCTGGTATCTGATCCGCGCTTGCAGCAGATGGGTAATAAATGGGAATCGCAGAAATGATCGGCCGATCAATAAAAACTAAACCCGCTTCCCCCATCTTCTTATTAACAGCATGGGGCGTATTGCTAAGGTTAGCGGTTTACCTGCTATTGCCACCGGCGAACGAAATCATGCAATACCCCGAGGCTGACAGGCTTTTCTTTTCTGCCTTAACAGATCATTTACCGGAATACATTCGGTTTACCTCACAAATACCACCCTTAACATTTTTAATCAATGCCAGCCTATTCATGGTGTTCGGAATAAAAACGGCTTTGCATTACAGGGTTTTTCTTTTATTCGTTTTTTTGCTGGATATAATCGCTGTAAACCTTTTATTCAGGTCGGCTAAGAAAATGGGATCGAATGAAGGACTGTCTTTTCTCATAATGTTATTATTCTCTACAGCCCTTGTCCCATTTGAGTTGTGGCGGGTTGGAATGCATTATGATCATCATACTGTTTTCTTTACGGCTTTCTTTGCGTGGTCATTGGTGAAATTGATCAAGGAAAATATAAAATGGCAAAATTATTTACTGGTTTCTTTAACTGGTGGATTATTGGTTTCACAATCAGCTGCCAACTCCGTAGTAGTTCCTGTTTCATTACTGTTGATCTTGTTCCTGGTCCATATACCTAAAAAACAATACAGGCAATTTTTGTCAGGTAGTTTTGTTGCATTGTTACTGCCTGTTCTGGTATTGGGTATGATTAGTAAAAAAAATCAAACAACCGGTAACGAATCGCTCACCAGTAATAAAGGCGGGCCTGCTATGATGATGGTTGTAGAGAATGCTTACAATCACGATGTGGCTAAAGTCCGTTCAGCCATAGAAAGCAGCAATGCACCGGAATGGTATCTATGGGCATATGATCATGCCAATACACCTATCAATCCGCTTACCGGAAAAGGGTATGATAACTGGACCGATTTATCAAGGGCATTCGGGATTTGTTTTTTTGATACCCCTTCTCTGCAAAATGCACCCTGGTCATTCAACTTCCATCCCCTGCTCAATCATTTGCGGGATGGGCATTTGGAAACCATGGTGAAATCAGTAGAAGCAGATTCTGCTATAGCCATATCCAAACCCTGGCTATTTGCAGGCTATTCTCCCGAACTGGCGCCGGGATGGATAGGGATATATGGAAATCCCTCTAAAAAAATTTTCTTCCATACACTGCTGAGAAATCCACTGGGGATGTTAAAAGCCTTTATGAAACAATATGCTGTATTTGCTTTGTACGGCCCCCTGTTTCCTTATAATACCTCACAGGCAAAACGCTCTTTACTTGCGCATGCCGCTTTGAGAACACTGCCGGATGCATTGCCATTAGCGGCCTTGTTTCTCATAGCTACACTGCTATTTGCTTTACTGGCATGTGTTAGTTTTTTTATCCTATTGTACAATATACCGCTGCATATATGGCGTTGGCTCAACGCAATCAGATCGGGCAGTAAAATGCAATCGCTGAATGCATTCACATTATTATCCATTCCTGTAATAGGCATTGCCTTGATTTTCTCCTGTCTCGTAGGCGGAGAGAATGACCGATATTTTATGCAGGTTACCCCTTATCTGGTTATTGTAATGAGTTGTTTGCCCGCATGGTTTACAGGCCGTTTAGCCAGGAATTAATATTTTGTATCATTGGCAAGCACTGAGCAAAAATAGTAGGTCATCATAGCAAGAAGCCTTGTAAGGGGTTCCTTTCGTTTTTTACGATTCAGGGTGTTTGTAAGTTTACCTTCAGACAGGTATGTTTCATATTTTTTATCTATTGTATTGCCGCGCTCTTTAGAGCGTGGCTTACATAATTTTTGGGACTTTAGTCCCTTGTTATTTTACACCGGGGACTAAAGTCCCAAAACCAGAAATTCCAAACAGAAGCTTCCATCCAAGCTCTAAAGATCACGGTAATGAAATAAAAAAAGGGTATGCCTAAAAAATACATTTCAGTTTCCCGCTTGCTTTACTATATCGTTATAAAGCCTTTTAAAGTAATACCCTGTTCGCATACAAGTTGCATAGCAGATGATTTCAAGAAAAATGTTCACAGTAGGGATGTTCAAATATTATTTATCGAACAGGGTTTAAAAATTAGTTTTTCATCATTCTTGTCTCAGTTTACCAAATGAATATCATTCCCGGCAATCCTAATAACCCAAACTGCCGCATAGGTATTTTTGTGATCGCCTATAATGCGGAGAGCCATATTGAAAAAACGCTTAGCCGCATCCCGGAGGCTGTCTGGAACATGATCACGGTGGTCTATATCGTAGACGACTGTAGTTCGGATGAAACCACTTTCAAAGCGCTCAATTTTAATAATGCGTATTCGGGTAAGATTGTGGTGATCAGGAACCGGGTGAATCTAAGGTATGGGGGCAACCAAAAATTAGGGTACCAATGGGCCATCGATCAACAACTCGATATTGTGGTAATGCTGCATGCCGATGGCCAGTATGCTCCCGAATTCCTGGAACAGATGTATACACCCATTATGAATAAGGAAGCGGATGTGGTGATCGGATCGAGAATGATGACAAAACGAACCGCATTGCTCGGCGGGATGCCTGCATACAAATATTACGGCAATATTATCCTTACCCAAATACAGACAGTGTTAACAGGCTTGAAATTATCAGAGTACCATTCAGGCTACAGGGCATATAGCGTAAAATTTTTACAGAGCATTCCATTTTGGGAAAATTCAAATGAGTGGCATTTTGATACCCAGATCTTATTGCAGAATTACCAGGTAAAAGCAAGGATCAAAGAATTGCCGATTCCTACGTATTATGGAGACGAGATCTGTCATGTAAATGGTATCAGTTATGGGTTGAATTGTCTGGTTACCTCTTTTGGCTTTCTTTTATACCGGAGGAATATTTATTATAGCCGTAAATATGATGTAAACCTGAAAGGCCAGCGTTATTTTGATAAGTTTGATGATCCGTATTCCAGTCATTCATTGATCTACAAACAGTTGCTCTCCTATGGTGTCCGGGGAAAAAAGATTTTGGAACTGGGCGTGGGTGATGCTTCCCTTACCCGCCGTTTACAGGCCAATGGTGCATTAATAGATGGGGTGGAGTCAGACCAGGTATATATTGATCTGGCAGCGCCCTATTGTCAAAAGATCTTCAGTGGCGACCTGAATCAGATCGAAACCCTGGACCTCGATACAGATTATGATATTATTGTAGCTGCGGATATTTTAGAACACCTGGTAGATCCTGAATATGTTTTATCAAAGTTAAAAACACATTTGAAGAAAGACGGCCTGCTCGTGGTATCACTTCCCAATGTGGCCAATATTTATGTACGGATGAGTTTGTTGTTCGGCCGTTTCAACTATCACTCAAAAGGGTTACTTGATAAAACGCATCTTCATTTCTATACTATCCATACTGCCGCTAATATGCTTTCAAAAACCGGATGGAAGATTACAGCGAAAAATGTAACAGCCATTCCATTGGCAATTGTTTTTCCTTTTCTGCGCCTGGCAATATTCAGGTGGATCTTGTATTTATTTTATGGAGCAACCCGGATGTTCAAAGGCTTATTTGCCTATCAGAGTTTATTTTACTGTACCAATCCTAACAGCACCCGTTTATTATAAGGACGGGCAATAAAAAATGACGAAAACTTCTTTATCGACATCCGACATCGGGCTTTCAGTAGTGATAGCTACATTGGGTGGCGACTGCCTGAAACAAACCATACAATCATTACTGAGTGGATTAAAAACACCGGATGAAATACTCATCTGTATACCCGATACCCATGTACAAAACGCAATGGTATTGTCTTCGGATATTGTAAAAGTAATAGCCACAGAAGTAAAAGGCCAGGTAAAACAACGTGCCTATGGTTTTACCAAGGCAAGTCATCCTTTGGTTTTGCAGATTGACGATGATATATTGCTGGAAAAGGATACTGTAGAGAAACTGGTTACGCATTTGCTTTGGTTAGGCAGGGGTAATGTTATTGCCCCTGTGTTGTACGGAAAAACCTCACACAGCTGCATTCATACATTACAGAACGGCTTCTTTAAAAATCTTTTCGACTTTTTTATTTGCGCCGCGCCATGGGGTGTAAAAAAAATGGGTGTACTATCAAAAACCGGCCTGAATTATGGCGTTGATGATAAATTTTGTAAAGAGGATTTAAAACAAACAGAATGGTTGCCGGGTGGCTGTGTGCTTTCCTTTAAAGAAGACCTGGTATTGCAAGACTTTTTTCCATTTACCGGTAAAGCCTATTGTGAAGATATATATCATTCATTTTATCGTACACAGGCCGGAACTAAATTATGGGTAGCCACCCGGGTAAAAATTTTTACTGATGATCCGGAACCTGAATTCAGTCCCAATGCCGTTGAAAAAGTGATCGCTATCCGAAGAAATTTCATCAAACTGATCCATGGCCCGCAATGGCGGTTGTGGATGTATGAAATCTTCTGCCGGATACGCAGCAAACTATATGCATCCAAAACATAAGTCTTATCAGCCAATCAAAAATGCCAGGGAATACAATCGATTTTACAATTGTGATACCCGTTTATAACGGTGCCGGTCATATAGAACGTGCTATTGAAAGCTGCTTTAAGCAAACCTGTTTACCCGCGAAGATTATTGTGATAGATGATGCAAGTACGGATCATACAGCTATGCTGATGCAGGGACTTTCGCAGGATCGCATTCTGTATTGCCGGAACAACAAAAATCATGGCCCATCATACTGCCGTAACCTTGGTATTCAATTAACAAATACTTCCTGGATCGCTTTTTTGGATGCCGACGATATCTTTCATCCACAAAAACTGGAGATCATCCGGCATTGTATTGAAAAGGATCAAAATATTCGTGCCATTGGCCATGCATTTGATTTGCAGAAAGAAGTAAAACAGGAATTGGGTAATGAATGGCAAACTCATTTGCCGCCAGTAAAGTATTTTACCGGGAAAGAGGTATTGTGGAGAAATCCGATGGTAACACCTTCTTTGGTTATATCTGCAGGCAATCATGTACTGTTTGATGAAACCCTATCGTATGCAGAAGATCATGATTTCATTTTACGCACTGCAGAGAAATTCGGGATGTACTACCTCGATCTTCCTTTATGTTCTTTAGATCGCCTGCCACTTACTGCGGGCGGCATCAGTAGTAACCGTTGGAAAATGCGTATGGGAGAAATTAAAATGTATACCCGTTATGCGCAAAGGCATCATAACTATTTCCTGATTCCTTTTCTTGTATTTTTTTCCTTATTGAAACACCTGAAAAATAGTTTGTTGCCGCGTTAATGGCTGGCCAGCAATAAAATGGAAATAGAAAAAGCAAACTTTCCCAAAGTAGCCGTCTTAATGGCTACCTATAACGGAGAAAAATTCTTAGCGCAACAGGTAGATTCTGTTCTGCAGCAGCAGGGGGTAGAGGTAGTATTGTATGTGCGGGATGATGGATCCACAGATACAACCCTTTCTCTTTTACAAAGGTACAAGGCAGCAAATAGTAATGTGGTTCTGCTGGACACCATTCCTTATCAACTCAAAGCAGCTAAAAATTTTATGAGTATGGTAAGGGATATGGATCTTTCTCGGATAGATTATATGGCTTATTGTGACCAGGATGATATCTGGCTTCCCCATAAATTATCTGCTGCCATACAGGCTATCCGTAAAAATAAGGCTGATTGTTATGCATCGAATCTTTTGATGGGAGATGCAGATGCAAAGCTGGGTAACCGTAAGCCGCTTGCAAAACGGCTTTTATCATATGTGTTCAATTATAAAGCCAATACACAACAGCTTTACGATCATTACCTGGAAGCAGCATCGGCCGGTTGTACACTGGTAGTAAACAAAACTGCTGCGCAGTACCTGCAGAAAATGTTTACGGAATTATTTGACCGCATTCCTGAAAGAGCTTCCCATGACTGGTCAACCTATGCCATTACGCGGCTCAATGGATTCAAATGGTATATTGATCGTCATTCTTATATCATTTACCGGCAACACGCAGAAAATGCTTATGGCGCCAACCTCGGATGGGGTGCGGTTGCAAAGCTGCTTGAGCTCTTCAGCTCAGGCTGGTACCGCAAACACATTATCATGATTGATGAATTGTACAACCGCACCCATACCCATCCGCCGTTTATTGATGCTGTAAAGAATTACCGGCATAAATCAATAGCTTCCCGGTTTCGCATGGCATTTGCCATCAGCGGTTACCGCCGCAAAAGGATACACAGGGTAATGTTATTCTTTTTGATCATTTTCGGATATTGTAAATAATGTGGTCTGCTATTCATATGAAAAGTAAAATTGCACTTTTATATTTCGTTAGAATAAACCTTAGTGCGTTTACGGTTTAGTATATTTTTTCAGACAGGTATACCCTGTTGAATATTTTTGATTCATTCCATTGCCACGCTCTAAAGAATGCTCTTAGCATAATCATATTTTAATGGTACAAATGGTTATTAATATTGTATAAAATGCTTTTATCAGTAGATGTATAAATTATTTTTTAAAAGGGTTTTCGATTTTATCATTGCTTTATGTCTGTTACTATTATTGTTACCGGTATTGCTGGTCATTAGTATACTCCTGCCATTCACTACCGGGCAATCCCCTTTCTTTTTCCAGGTACGTCCGGGTAAAAATGGAAAACGCTTCCGGCTGGTAAAGTTCAAGACTATGAATGATCGAAGAGATGCATCCGGACAATTATTGCCCGATACAGAAAGGTTTACTGCCACAGGCCGGTTTCTGCGGAAAACTTCGCTGGATGAACTTCCACAACTCATCAATGTATTGATGGGAGATATGAGCCTGGTAGGCCCCCGCCCGCTTTTGGTTGAATATCTTCCATTATATAGTAATTTTCAGGCAAGAAGGCATGAAGTATTGCCCGGCATAACCGGCTGGGCGCAGGTAAACGGGCGCAATACAATTGGTTGGGAGGAAAAATTCATGTATGATGTTTGGTATGTTGATCACTTAAGTTTTACAATGGACATGAAAATTATTTTGAAAACCTTTGCTAAAGTGATTCGCAAAGAAGGGGTCAATGCCAACACAGAAATAACCATGGAAAAATTTACAGGAAACGAATAGAACTGATTATGAATACTGCATTCAGCATTATAGGCGCCGGCGGCCATGCTAAAGTAATTATAGAGATTATAGAAGCAATGGGCGGAACGGTAATAGCTGTTAATGATAATGATCTTCAAAAAACAACAGTACTGGGCTACCCGGTTACAGATCAATTACCTTCAGCTGATTCAATTGTTGTGATTGCAATTGGTAATAATCACACACGGAAAAAAATTGCATCAGCATTAGCTATGTCTTTTGGAACAGCTGTTCATCCCAAAGCAAATATTTCATCGCGTTGTTTAATAGGCAAAGGAACCGTAGTGATGGCAGGTGCCACCATTAATTCAGAAACAAATATTGGCAAACATTGTATCATCAATACCAATGCTTCTGTTGATCACGATTGTGCACTGGCAGATTTTGTACATATTTCTCCGGGCGCATCAATTGCCGGTGGAGTGATTATTGGAGAAGGCAGCCATATCGGTATTGGTAGCAGCATCATACCGGGAATAAAAATTGGCCAATGGGCAACCATCGGTGCCGGTGCGGTAATTATTGAAGATGTGCCGGATTATGCAGTAGTGGTGGGCGTTCCGGGAAAGATCATTACATACAATAAAGAGTAAATGAGCGCAGGAAAAAAGATCTGGTTATCATCACCCCATATGGGACATGCAGAAAAAGGATTTGTAGAAGATGCATTTACCAGCAACTGGATCGCGCCATTGGGCCCGAATGTAGATGGTTTCGAAAATGACTTAAGCCAATACACAAAAGTTCCCCATACAGCCATACTCAGCTCCGGCACAGCAGCCATACACCTTGCCTTACTGATATTAGGCGTTGGTAAAGACGATATTGTTCTTTGCCAGAGTTTTACCTTCTCAGCTTCTGCCAACCCGGTATTATATCTCGGCGCAACGCCTGTATTTATTGATTCAGAAACCGATACCTGGAATATGGATCCGGTATTTCTCGAAAAAGCCATTCAACAGTATGTATCTGCCGGCAGGAAACCCAAAGCGATCATCCCTGTGCATTTATATGGTATGCCTGCAAAACTGGATACCATAATGGCTTTGGCAAAAGAATATGGTATACCCGTGATAGAAGATGCGGCTGAAGCATTGGGTTCCTTGTATCAAAATAAACCTTGTGGCTCTTATGGTGATTTTGGGATCCTTAGTTTTAACGGTAACAAGATCATAACCACTTCGGGTGGTGGGGCATTGCTGTCTGAAAACAAAGATTGGATTGAGAAAGCAAGATTCCTTGCCACACAGGCGCGCGATCCGGCACCCCATTACCAGCATAGCCATATTGGGTATAATTACCGGATGAGTAATGTGCTGGCGGGTATTGGCCGCGGACAAATGCGGGTATTAGATAAACGTGTTCAACAAAGAAGAGCTAATTATCAATTTTATAAAGAAGCCTTACAAGAAATCCCGGGTATTAGTTTCCAGCCCGAACCGGCCGGCAGCTTTAGTAACCGTTGGCTTACCTGTATATTGGTAGATCCGGCTAAAACAAAAGGAATTACGAGAGAAGATATCAGGCAATATCTTGAGAAAGACAATATTGAATCCAGGCCACTCTGGAAACCCATGCACCTGCAACCCGTTTTTACTGATGCGCCTTATGTTGGTGAAAGCATAGCTGAAAAATTTTTCAATAATGGGTTATGCCTCCCTTCAGGTTCTAACCTTTCGAAGGAAGATCTGGAAAGAGTAGTTATTAAAATCAAAGAACTTCTCTGATGAATGATTTCTAATCAGTTCCTGTGTACGGGCTTCCTATGTTTAGGGTTTTGAATGAAAGCGAAGACATTCAAATCAAGCGAAGTTGATTTGAAAATGGCAAAGTCGCCCGGTAACAGGAACGGGCCCCAGCGGCCATGAGCGACCAACAATCTCGAATAATCGAGTGATTGATTTTTAATAGCACAAAGCGTTAATTGAATAGATTCACCAGGTTACGATTCATGTGTGTAACAGCAAAACAGGTTTAATTCTATTCATCTAACTTTAAGTCCGATCATCTCTCTTCCAAAGAGGGATACACCAAAATAACAAACATGTTCAAAAGGATCCATATTTTACCGGAATGGGCTATTTTCTTTATCGATATTATTATATCGGTGATCTCATTTTGGATTGCCTATTTGATCAAAACAGATTTTAGCTTTGGCCAGATTGATAAAACGATCTTCTTTAAAAATGCGGTAATACTGCTGGCTATCAGCACGCCTGTATTTATCTTCCTGAAAACCTATGCCGGTATTATCCGCTTTACCACTATCCAGGATACTTTTAAAATGCTGGTGGCAGTGGCCATGATCAATTCCGGGTTTATTGTTGTATACCTTATAGCCGCTACTTTTTTTCATAAATCATTTATCTCCATCACCATCCTGGTCATTAATGGCTTTATCAGTTTTGTATTACTGATTCTTTACCGCATTGCCATCAAACATTTTTTTGCCTATTTCAAGAACCTGAAAGTAGACAGTAAATATGTGATCATTTATGGCGCCACTGAAGAAGGTATTTCTACCAAAAGAACGCTGGAACAAAATCATAAACTCAATTATCGTATTGTAGCATTTATTGATGATGATATAAAAAAGAAAAACAAAGTAGTAGATGGCGTGAAAGTATATGATTCATCATCACTCAGGGATATTATCATCAGCGAAAAACCGGAAGAGCTGATCATTGCAACGGAAAATCTCTCCGTAGATAAAAAGAACGAAATCGTTGATACCTGCCTGGATAAAGGCGTAAAGGTTTTATTAACGCCTCCCGTAAAAGAATGGTTGAACGGACAATTATCTACCCGGCAGATCCATACGATTAAAATTGAAGAATTACTCGAAAGATCACCTATCCATATCGATAATGAACTGATCGGGAACCAGTTGAAAAATAAACGGATTTTGGTTACCGGCGCTGCCGGTTCCATTGGAAGCGAGATTGTACGGCAATTGGCATTGTTTAATCCGGCAGCGGTTATTCTGGTAGATATCGCAGAATCGGCATTATATGAGTCGGAATTGAACCTGGGAGAGGCGAATTATCAGGGAGTCTTTAAATTTTTTATCGCCGATGTACGCAATTACAGCCGTATGGAATACATTTTTCAGGAGTTCAGGCCCCATTATGTATACCACGCTGCAGCGTATAAGCATGTACCCATGATGGAACTGCATCCTTACGAAGCAGTAGCCACCAATGTGCTGGGCACAAAAAATGTTGCCGACCTGGCTTTACAATATGGTGTTCAGAAATTTGTCATGATCTCTTCCGATAAATCGGTAAACCCCACAAATGTAATGGGCGCCACCAAGCGTATGGCTGAAATTTATGTTCAGTCGTTGTACCACCATACACTGGATCAGATCAATCAAACTGCTTTTGCCAATGAAGCGGATAAAATAGCGAAACTGAATGGGCTGACAAAGTTTATAACCACGCGCTTTGGGAATGTATTGGGCTCCAATGGTTCGGTAATCCCCCGGTTTACCCGGCAGATCAACCAGGGGGGGCCGGTTACTGTAACCCATCCGGAAATCAGCCGATACTTTATGACGATCCCCGAAGCCTGCCAGTTGGTACTTGAAGCAGGCAGTATGGGGAAAGGTGGTGAGATCTTTGTGTTCCATATGGGCAAACTGGTTAAGATCATCGATCTGGCCCATAAAATGATCCGTCTCTCCGGATTAACACCCGGGGTAGATATTGATATCAAATACACCGGCCTGCGTCCCGGAGAAAAACTGCATGAAGAATTATTGAATACGGAGGAGAATACCCTGCCAACCTATCATAACCAGATCCTGATTGCACGGGTTAGGGAATACAATTATACCGAGGTAAAAGAAACGATCGATACACTAATCACATGGGTTCAATCCGGCCGGCATGAAACGGATATTGTTATCCTAATGAAGAAGATGATACCGGAATACAAGAGTAATAATTCGATTTATGAAAACCTGGATCATGTTGTGAAGAGCAGCCGGAATACCAAGAATTAACTTCCTGCCTATGCACTGATCATTTTAGAAAATATAAGTTTGTAATATGAAGCTTTAGGAAACAGGAACAACACATTGGTAAAAACCCTTATTTTGCAAAACTTCACATACTTTTTCAATTGAAAATCATGAAAAAAGCATTAGTAACAGGTATCACGGGACAGGATGGGGCTTATTTAGCAGAATTATTATTGAAAAAAGGTTATGAAGTACATGGTATAAAACGAAGAAGTTCTCTTTTCAATACCGGCAGGATTGATAGGTTTTATGAAGATCCGCATATTCCAGACAGGCATTTGGTACTTCACTATGGAGACCTTACCGATTCCACTAACCTCATACGCATTATACAGGAGGTTCAACCGGATGAGATTTACAATCTTGCTGCTATGAGCCATGTGCAGGTAAGTTTTGAAACACCTGAATATACTGCAAATGCAGATGGCATTGGTACTTTGCGGATTTTGGAAGCGGTTAGATTGTTGGGTCTTACCCAAAAAACAAAAATTTACCAGGCATCAACCTCTGAATTATACGGGTTGGTTCAGGAAATTCCGCAAAATGAGAAAACCACTTTTTATCCAAGATCCCCTTATGCGGTAGCAAAATTATATGCATACTGGATTACGGTAAATTACCGCGAAGCCTATAATATGTTCGCCTGTAATGGTATCTTATTTAATCATGAATCTCCATTGCGTGGAGAGACTTTTGTTACGAGGAAAATAACAAGAGCAGTTGCAAAAATTGCCTTGGGTCTTCAACGTACATTATATGTAGGCAATCTTGATGCAAAACGCGATTGGGGGCATGCCAAGGATTACGTTGAAGGTATGTGGCGGATACTGCAACATAATACACCTGAAGATTTTGTTCTGGCTACAGGTATTACAACCGAAGTAAGAGATTTTATAAGAATGGCTTTCGCCGAAGTATCTATCGAGCTAGCTTTTGAAGGTAAAGAGGAAGATGAAATCGCTAAAGTGATTAGTTGTAAAGGTGTTTACCAGTTGCCGATAGGCCAAATAGTTGTTAAGGTTGATCCCCGTTATTACAGGCCCACAGAAGTTAACCTCTTGCTCGGCGATGCTTCAAAGGCAAAAGAAAAGCTAGGGTGGACGCCTAAATACACCTTGGCCGAAATGGTTCATGAAATGATGGAATATGATATTTTATTAAATAAGAAAGAGCAATATTTGCTACAAAATGGATTTGAAGTAAAAAATGAATTTGAATAAAGGAGCAATTTGTCTTGTCTAATTTTGTGGGTAGGGTCGGTGAATCTGTCTTAAATAAAATGGAACGAAACGATAAAATTTATATAGCCGGTCACCGTGGTATGGTGGGAAGCGCCATTGTCCGCCGCCTCGAAAAAGATGGATACACAAACATACTTGTAAGAACCTCTGCGGAACTCGATTTGCGGGAGCAAAAAGCTGTCAATGATTTTTTTGCCGAAGAAAAACCTGATTATGTTTTTATAGCTGCCGCAAAAGTTGGTGGGATCGTTGCAAATAATACTTATCGTGCGGATTTTATTTATGAGAACTTGATGATTCAAAGCAATATCATTCATACTTCTTATCAGCATAAGGTTAAAAAACTTCTTTTTTTAGGATCTTCCTGTATCTATCCTAAAATGGCCCCGCAGCCATTAAAAGAAGAATATATATTATCTGGTTATTTGGAATCCACCAATCAGCCCTATGCCATAGCAAAACTGGCCGGTATTGAAATGTGTGATGCCTATCGTGTGCAATATGGCTGTAATTTCATATCAGCTATGCCTGCAAACCTCTATGGGCCTAATGATAATTACGACCTGGAAAAATCGCATGTTTTACCAGCGGTGCTTCGTAAATGTATAAACGCAAAAAGACATGGGTTGCCACGCGTAGAACTGTGGGGTTCCGGTACGCCCATGCGTGAGTTTTTACATGTAGATGATCTTGCAGATGCCTGTCTTTTTCTAATGAAGAATTATAACGAAAAAGGGATAGTGAATGTCGGAACAGGAGAAGATCAGACAATATCTGAAATGGCAGGTATCATAAAAAAAACAGTCGGGTATGATGGTGATATTTTTTTTGATAAGACTAGACCGGATGGTGTACCACGTAAGGTTTTGGACATATCTAAATTAGATTTGATGGGCTGGAAATCAAAGATAAAATTAGAAGACGGGATAACTAAAGTGTACGACGAAATAAAAAATAATAGGTGGGAATAGATAACCTGATTATGGAATATTTTATGTATTGATAATAAAGCAATAAGCAGCTTAATATAAGGTTAAAGAGATTTTTTTTATATAGTCATTGACCCTATATTTGCTCGCAACGAAACATTAGTACTGAATATCCCCCCAACTTGGTACTTTTGTTTTCAAAGTTTTTTTATCATAGCAGATTTTGCTAATATTTTACTGTTATCAATTCAACTTTTAGTGTTGAATATCCATACTAGTGGCAAATCTCCTATGGGTTATTTTGTACTCATTCTCTTGTGACTGAGACTGGCAGAGCCATGATAAAACACTTTTAGCTTAGCACATATGAATATTAAGAATATTTTACAGGGTTTGATCTTTGTAATGGTTGCTTTATTTAACCTGCAAACCATAAATGCGCAGGACTTGTTTAAAGGTAAAGACCTTGGTCAAATACGAGTGGACCAATTAACTGATGCAGACATAGCCAAACTCAAGTCACAGATGTCCAACTCCAAAATGACAATTGATCAGGCAGAACAAATTGCCATTTCAAAAGGCATGTCATCCACTGAATTTGCCAAATTGAAAGAAAAATTGAATGCCTATGGGAATAAGAATAATTCATCAACAGGAAAACTTAAAACAGAAGATAAAACTTCCCGTGAAAATAATAGTACCGAGCCTTTAGATTCAAATCGTTATAGTACCAAGCCCAGAACACTTATCGACTCACTTATTTTCGGTTCTGAATTATATACTTCCATTGCACCCAGTTTTGAACCAAACCTTCGGATAGCGACTCCTCTGAACTATATCCTCGGTCCGGATGACCAATTAACGGTGGCCGTATTTGGTGTGCAGCAATATAATGGAGATCTTTTGATATCTCCGGAAGGCAATATTTCGATTCCCGATGTAGGTCTGGTAAAAGTAGCTGGGCTAACGATTGAAGCAGCTACCGATAAGCTAAAACGAATAATGGGGAATAGTGCCTATCCATATTTAAAAAACGGAGGGGCAAAACTATCTTTAACACTTACTAAAATAAGAAGCATCAAAGTGCTAATTATCGGAGCCAATCGCCCCGGTACGCTCACTCTTTCTTCTTTCTCCAGTGTTTTCAATGCATTGTTCCTTGCCGGTGGCCCAACTGCTTTCGGCAGTTTCCGCGAAATTGAACTTCTCAGAAATAACCAGGTAATCAGAAAAATCGATCTATACCGTTTGTTGTTACATGGGGATCAATCAGATAATATCGGATTAAAAGATAATGATGTAATACGTATCCCGCCTTATAAAACAAGGGTAGAGCTGCAGGGACAAATTAAACGTCCCGGTATTTTTGAAGTCTTGCCAGGAGAAAGTTTTACGGATATTCTCTCTTTTGCATCCGGATTCACCGATACCGCATATAGGGCATCGGTAAAAGTATTTCAACGTAATGAATATGAAAGAAAAGTACATGATTTGAAATCTGGCGATTATAAAACATATTTGCCTCAAACAGGTGATGTATTTGTCGCATCCCGGATATTAAACCGTTTTCAGAACCGCGTAACCATTACAGGTGCTGTTTTCAGGCCAGACACGTACGAATTGACTGATAATCTTAAAGTATCTGAACTAATACGCAAAGCAGATGGATTAAAAGAAGATGCTTTTACCGGAAAGGCGCAAATTATCAGGCTGGAAGAAGATCTTACCCGTTCAATCCTTTCCTTTAATATACGTAAAGCATTGGCCGGTGACCCCTCAGCAGATTTTTTACTAAAGCGGGAAGATCAGGTTTTCATAAGTTCTGTATTGGATTTGCGCGATTCATTTAAGGTTACAATCCAGGGAGAAATCAGATTGCCTGGAGAATATGATTACGTGGATAAACTCACGCTGAAAGACCTCATACTGCAAGCCGGAGGCTTTACAGATGCTGCATATAAAAATGTAGAAATAGCCAGATTGATAAAACGGGATAGCTTATCGAAAGACGATAATCGCGCCAGTAGCATCTTGCGGGAAGAGATCGGTGCTGATCTAAATGCATTATCAGAAAATAGCACAACCTTACAGCCCTTTGATGTGATTACCATAAGAAGAAAGGCCGGTTATACACTGCCAGAATCGATAAATGTGACGGGGCAGGTTCAATTTCCAGGCCCTTATGCTTTGAGTAGTCGTAACGAAAGGGTGAGCGATGTATTAAAACGAGCTGGTGGTTTCACACCTGATGCTTATCCTGAAGGTGCTTATTTGAAAAGATATAAAACAGAACAGGAGAAATCGAAAGCCGACGAAATATTGAAAAAGGCTCAAAAAAATATTAAGGATAAGGATAGTTCCAATACGTTTTCTTTAGGATTGGAGATTAAACGTGAATTTGATCAGATCCCACTGGATTTGACAGAAATTTCGAAAAATCCTGGTTCAGTTGAAGACCTGATTCTTCGTACGAAAGATGAGTTGCACATTCCTAAATTTGATGGTCAGGTAAAGATCAGTGGCGCTGTTTTGCTTACTACACAAATTCCTTACAAACAGAGAAATAAGTTCAAGAATTATATAAGCGATGCAGGCGGGTATTCTGCAGAGGCCTGGAGAAGGAAAGCCTATATTGTTTATGCAAACGGAAGGGCTGCAACTGCAAAACATTTCCTGTTTTTTAAATTTTATCCCAAAGTATTACCCGGCAGCGAAATTGTGGTTCCTAAAAAAGCTGAAAAGAAAGGAACAAGTATAGGTGAAACAATTGGTATAGCAAGTGCTTTAGCTAGTTTAGCAGGTGTGGTTATTGCTATCTTAAAACTCTGACCCTAGTTGTCAAATGTGGGTAAAAAATACAGATAAAAATGTCCAATACTGAGATTCATCAAACATCGGCACCATATGAAGAAGTATCTTTAAAGGAACTGATCTTTAAATTTCGTGGCTTAGTTGATCTGCAAACCAGATGGCGGACTGTTTTTTTAATTGGGATATTGGGTGCAATATTAGGGTTTACTTATGCTTATTTTCAGAAACCCCAATATACGGCTACATTAACATTTGCATTAGAAGACGATAAAGCGAGTAGTGCCGGAGGATTAAGCAGTGCTCTAGGCTTAGCGAATTCTTTAGGTATTGACCTTGGTACTAGTGCTGGTGGAGCTTTTAGCGGTAGTAACCTTATGGAACTAATGAAATCGAGGCGCCTTGTAGAGCAAACCTTATTAACTTCAGTCATTAGTAAGGGAGAAAAAATAAGTTTGGCTGAGATGTATATTCGAATGAATGATTGGCGAGAAAAATGGGAAAAAATTTCGAAAATAGATGAAAAGCAGTTACGGTTTATCCCTGGAGAAGATAGAAAAAAGTATACGCTTCAGCAGGATAGTGTTCTCGGCGTAATATATACGATGATTTTGGAAAAAAACCTAAGTGTAGCGCAGAAAGATAAGAAAATATCTATAATTAATATAGATGTAAAATCACAAGATGAATTATTCTCTAAATATTTTGCGGAGGCATTAGCAAAGGAGGTCTCAGATTTTTATGTTGACACTAAAAGCAAAAAAGCTAAGATCAATGTAGCCATCTTAGAAAAGCAGGCAGATTCTATTCGTAATGAATTAAATTCTGCAATAACTGGCGTGGCTGCTGCGAATGATAATACCTATAATTTAAATCCTTCTCTGAATATACACAGAACATTCTCAACCAAACGTCAGGTAGATGTACAGACCAATGGAGCTATTCTTGCTGAGTTAGTAAAAAACCTGGAAATGGCTAAAGTGACATTAAGAAAAGAAACGCCCCTGATACAGATAATCGATACACCAATTTTGCCATTAAAAAAGGATAAAGTAAGTAAACTGAAATCATTATTATTTGGCGGGTTAATTGCAGGGTTTTTCTCAATGGTCTATTTTATAATACGAAAATGGTGGAAAAGCTATTTTATCTGATCTTTATTTTTATTGTGAATATGATTATGTATAAATCATGTTGCCAATAACTCACCCTTATTTATTTATGGTAGTTTAATAAATGTTACATGAAAGTAGTAATACTGGCAGGTGGATTAGGAACAAGGCTGATGGAGGAAACAGAAGCTAGGCCTAAGCCAATGGTGGAAATCGGAGGTAAGCCAATTTTATGGCATATTATGAAAATATATGAGTTCTATGGATACAATGATTTTATCATTTGTTTGGGCTATAAAGCACAGTTGATAAAAGAATATTTCCTGAACTATTATTTATATAACTCCGATGTCACAATTGAACTGGCGATGAATAAAGTAGATGTTCATTATTCCAATACAGAATCATTTAAAGTAACACTTGTAGATACTGGCTTGCATACAAATACTGCCGGAAGGATAAAAAGGGTTCAAAAGTATATCGGTAATGACACTTTTATGCTTACCTATGGGGATGGGGTGGCAGATATAAATCTGACGCAGCTTTTAAAATTTCACCGGTCTTCAGGTAAACTGGCCACTTTATCAAGTATACAAACACCTGGTAGATTCGGTAATATAGAAATGGATGAAAATGGTAATATTGACCATTTTGTAGAGAAGCCGCAAGGGGATGGTATGTGGATCAATGGAGGTTTTTTTGTATTAGAGCCAGGTATTTTTCAATACCTGGGAGGAGATATGGACAATGTACAATGGGAAAAAAAACCTTTGCTCGAAATAGCCAACGATAAACAACTGGTTGCATACAGACATCATGGATTCTGGAAATGTATGGATGCTCTAAGAGATAGGATCGAATTGGAGAATTTATGGAACAATGGTAAAGCAAAATGGAAAGTTTGGTAAAATAACTTATGATTAATCAGCTTATACAGACCTATAAAGGGAAAAGAGTTTTTATAACCGGACATACCGGATTTAAAGGAGCATGGCTCTTGAAGATTTTAAGCATGCAGGGTGCCTACATCAAAGGGTATGCATTGGAACCCAAAACAGAAAGTGATTTTTTCAACCTGATTAAGGGAGATGAGTTATGTGATTCAGTGATTGCGGATCTGAGGGATAAAGAAATCTTGGCACAAGAGATTGTTTCATTTCAACCAGATTTCATTTTTCATCTGGCAGCTCAGCCACTCGTACGTCTATCTTACCAACAACCACTTGAAACGTTTGATATCAATATAATGGGAACAGCTCATCTACTTGATGCTGTCAGACAACTTAATAAGCAGTGCCAGATAGTTTTAATCACAACAGATAAAGTGTATTATAATAATGAATGGATTTACCCATATAGAGAGAACGACCGGCTTGGGGGATACGATCCATATAGCGCAAGTAAAGCTTGTGCAGAGTTAATTATTGAATCTTACCGTAATTCTTTTTTTAATCTAAAAGAATATTCAGACCATAAAAAAGCTATTGCGGTAGCCAGAGCCGGTAATGTAATCGGAGGTGGAGATTGGAGTGATGACCGTTTAATACCTGATATTGTTAGGGCGCTTGACAGTTCAAAAAAAATAGTGGTACGGAATCCATCAGCAGTAAGACCCTGGCAACATGTTCTGGAACCTTTATTTGGCTATTTGCAATTAGCCAAGGCTGTTGAAGAAAGCCCTGATAAGTTCTCAGAACCTTTTAATTTTGGGCCCCTTGCAAATGATTCTATGATGGTTTCAGAAATGGTTTTAATGGCTATTAACTACTGGGGAGAGGGTGAAAGTGAAAATGCTCAGGCAATAGTTAAACAGCCTCATGAAGCAGGTCTTTTAAAACTAGACATCAGTAAAGCAGTAACAGAATTAAAATGGGAACCAAAATTTGATGCCGAAAAAGCAGTGAGATTTACGATGGATTGGTATCGAGAGTTTTACTCTGATTGCAGTAATATCATTGCCTTTACTGAAAAACAAATACACTTATATACTTCGTGACAAATGAGAATAAATATTTTAAGACTGATAAAAAACAGACCAGTATGAAAATACTTGAAGATGATTTGGATCATATCTGGAAAAAAACTTCAAGTATCTGGGATGAAATGAAAAATAAGACAGTCTTTGTAACAGGCGGGACCGGTTTTTTTGGTATTTGGCTTCAAATGAGTTTCGTCCATATAAATAGATATGCAGGCCTTAATGCAAAAATGATAGTATTAACCAGGAATAAACTTTCATTTTTAAGTAAATATCCGTGGTTGCAGAATAATGGAGAAGTATCTTTTATAGAGGGTGACATATGTTCTTTTAAATTTCCAGAAGAAAAAATAGATTATATAATACATGCTGCAACAGATGCAAGTGTTAAATTAAACCTTGAATCACCACTGGAAATGTTCGAAACGGTTGTAAACGGAACAAAAAAGGTTCTGGAATTGGCTGTAGATAAAGATGTTCAGTCTTTTCTTTTTATAAGCTCCGGAGCTGTATACGGTAAACAACCCTCTACGATATCAAATGTTGATGAAAACTACACCGGGGGGCCTGACATTAGTTCTCCCGCTAGTGTATACAGCGAAGGGAAAAGAATGGCAGAAGTATTGTGTTCTACTTTTGCTAAACATAAGCACATACCTTTAAAAACTGCACGATGCTATGCATTTGTTGGTCCGTTTCTGCCTATTGATACACATTTCGCTATCGGTAATTTTATAAATGATATTCTTAACAAGAGAGATATTATTGTTAAAGGTGATGGTTCTCCTTACCGATCATATCTTTATGTATCAGATTTGGCTGTATGGTTATGGGTAATCTTATTGAAAGGAGAAAACGGCCAAGCCTATAATGTAGGTTCAGATCGTAGTATAACTATAGAAGAGTTAGCTCAAAAAGTATTGAGAATATCATCAGAAAATTTTCTTAAGATAGAGATTTCCCAGCCAAGATGCTCAGATCCTGTTTTGCGATATGTTCCGTCGATTGCAAAAGCCCGACGTAGTTTAGGGCTTGATGTATACATTGATCTTGATAAAGCAATTGAGAAAACAATTTCCTTTTATGAAGGATATACTGCTGTATAGTAATTTAAAAATATTAGAATCAATACAATGAAATGTTTAATACTTTGTGGCGGAAGGGGAATAATAGATCCTGAAACAAGAAAGAGGGTACCCAAATGTCTACTTAAGATAGGAAGCAGGCCTTTGATCTGGCATGTAATGAAGTTGTTCAGTAATTATGGCCATACAGATTTTGTTCTTGCTTTAGGCGAAGGAGGGGATATGGTAAAGGAGTATTTCATGAATGCTTTTGAATTTTTGCACGATATTGAAGTAAATCTTGCCAATACAGGTGTTCAATCTTTAAACAATATACCTGAAGAAAACTGGTCTGTAAAACTTATAGATACAGGGGTCTCTGCGTCAACTGGCGCAAGAGTAGCTAGGTGCAGAAGATATTTACAACATGAATCTTTTTTTATCTCATATTCAGATATTCTCGCGGACGTAAATATTGATCAGCTACTTACCTTTCATGATGATAATCATAAAGTATTGACTATTACAGGTATCAATCCCCCATCTCGTTTTGGAACTTTTTATCTGGAGAATAGTCAGACAATCGGATATAATGCAAATGCAAGGCTGGAAATGAAAACATCCCGGATCAACGGCGGATTTATGGTCGCAAGTGGAAAACTGATGGATAAACTTTCCCCCATTGCTGAATGTAATCTCGAAACAGATATTTTTAATCAGCTCACATTAGAAAAGGAGATAGCTGTATTGGAACACAATGGATTTTGGCAAAATGTAGATACGGAAAGAGATCTTAATATACTTCAAAATCTTTATGAAATTAATAAACGCCCTTGGTTGGGGATTAACTGATTTTTATGTTGAAAAAAGCTATTATTGTTGTTGGTCCTGCAGTCGAAGACACAGAGTTTGCCTATCCTTATTATCGTTTACAGGAAGATGATTTCTGTGTAGATGTTGCCTCTAATGGAGCAGTTGATATTGTTGCAAAACATGGCCTGCCTATAAAGGTTAACAAGGATATTAAAAAACTGGATACTAGTGATTATGATATGCTGATAGTTCCGGGTGGACTCGAATCTCCCGACCGTCTTCGTCAGATACCAGAACTATTAACTTTTATTCAGAAAATGAATAATGAACATAAACTTATTGCATCTATTTGTCACGGTCCATGGGTATTGATTTCTGCTGGTATTGTAAAAGGTAGGAAAATGACAACCTATGCAGGGTGTAAGGACGATTTAATCAATGCTGGGGCAGAATATGTTCAAGAACCTGTTGTTTCTGATGATAACCTAGTAACTGCTCCACATTTTAGAGACAATGCAGCATGGGTGAAAGAAATATTACATGTTTATTATAAGATTAATAAGTTATGATTTTTAAAGTTTTCCCTTCTTTAAATGATTTTGAAAACCTTTCAAAGCTAAAAGCTGAGTCGTCTGATTTTGCAAACAAGTTTGATTACAAAGATATTGTCGTTAATAAACCATGGGGTTATGAGTACTTATGGTTTCAAAATGAGGCGGTAGCAATATGGTTTCTTTTTATAAAAGGAGGGCATAGTACTTCTCTTCATTGTCATGCACTTAAAAGAACCTCTTTAATTGTGTTGAATGGAAAGATTGAGTGTACGCTTCTTGATGATAGATATAGTATTGGTGTTTTGGAAACAATGGTATTGGAGCCATGTGTATTTCATTCATCTAAAGCGTCCTCAGATGATGGCACTTTTTTGTTGGAAATAGAAACACCTCCTATGAAAGGAGATCTTATAAGGGTAAAAGATGCATATGGCAGAGAAAATGCCGGATATGAAAAAGCCAATGAATATTCAAAAGATTTTATTTTATATGATTATCTGCCTTTTAATGCAGATAATAAAAATGACTGGAATTTCAAAAATGTGAGGATTAGGCTCGAAACAGGGAATTCAAATATTAAAAATGGAAACCTCATTGTGCCGATTTCGGGAAGGGTTAGATCAGGTTCTAAAGTGATTATTGATTGCGGCGAAGCTGTTTCTATCGGAAATGAAATTAAGCAAGATGAATTAAATGATACCGGAAGTCAATTCCTTGTATTTGACAAAAAATAAATTTATACGGATGATCAAAGTATCGGATTATATCATTGAATTTATTGCTAGGCAGGGTGTTGGACATATTTTTACTGTTTCAGGTGCAGGCGATTTGCATTTACTTGATTCTATAAGGCGTTCTAGGTCTATTAAGTATATATGTAATCATCATGAACAGGCTTCGGCGATGGCAGCATTCGCTTACTCCCGATCCACTAAAAACCTTGGGGTTTGTATAGTTACAACTGGACCAGGTGCTACCAATGCAATAACAGGTATGATTGATTGCTGGGTTGATTCTGTTCCAGGTTTGTATATCTCTGGACAGGTTCAGCGACAATATATGATCGGAAATCTTGGAATCCGCCAAAATGGGATTCAGGAAATCAATATCATTGATATGGTTAAGCCTGTAACCAAATATGCAGCTATCATAGAAGATCCTAATAAAGTTCGGTGGTTTCTTGAAAAAGCTATTTATGAAGCTAAGAATGGCAGGCCAGGGCCTTCATGGCTGGATATTCCTATGGATGTTCAGGCTGCCTTTGTAGATGAAGATTTATTGGAAGGGTTTCTGCCTCCCGATCAGAAGAGCAAAGAATATACACTCTCTTCTGAAACAATGGATAGTGTTATGGACATGATTAATGATGCAGAAAGGCCATTGCTATTATTGGGTCATGGTATTAAGGCATCAGGTGCAGAAAATATTGTTAAAGAATTGTATGAACTGCTACCTATCCCTATATGTGTATCATGGAATGGCATTGATCTTATTCATACAGATCATGAACGCTACATTGGAAGGTTTGGTACGTATGGACAAAGGGCAGCAAATTTTACGGTACAAAATTGTGATCTTTTAATAACTATCGGATCTAGACTTAATATTACTCAAACAGGATATAATTACAGTGAATTTGCGAGAGCTGCCAAGAAAATCTATGTTGATATAGACGATAAAGAACTAAATAAATTTCCGATTGCCCCCGATCTCCCTATTCATTGTGACGCTAAGATTTTCATTGAATCCATTCTTGAACGTATACGGGCAGGTTTTTTAAAACAGAAATCATCAATTATTAAGAAATGGATTACACGCACTGTTGCATGGAAAAAGAAGTATCCGGTAAGCCTGCCTGATTATAAAAGGGATCTCAATCATCTCAATTCTTTTACCTTAATAGATATTCTTACCAGAGAGCTGAAGGAAAATGAAGTAATTATTCCAACAGCTAGTGGGTCTGGATTTACTAGTTTTCATCAAGCAGCAAATATTAAAAAAGGGCAATTGGTTTTTACATCAAATGGTTTTGCAGAAATGGGTTTTGATATACCAGGAGCAATAGGCGCTGCGGTTGCAACCGGAAAAAATGTATGGCAAACAACAGGTGATGGAGGTGTTCAAATGAATATACAGGAGCTTCAGACATTAGTACATTATCAACTTCCTGTTAAACTTTTTATTCATAGCAATAAAGGATATCTAACCATCAGACATACACAAAATGGTTTATTTAATGGTGATTATAGCGGAAGCAGCCGGGAGAGTGGGGTTAGCTTACCTAATTTCGAAAAACTTGTAAAAGCATATGGAATCGCTTTTTTCAGGATTAAAAATGCAAAAGCCGCTTTGTCTGTTATTCGTAAAATGGAAAAAATACAGGGTCCTTGTATTTGTGAAGTTATCATGGATCCAGAGCAATTGCTAATTCCTAAAACCTCTTTTAAAATTCTTGAGGACGGAAAATTAGTGTCACCACCGATAGAAGATCTTTATCCGTTTTTAGATCGAAAGGAATTTTTAGACAATATGATAATTGATCCTCTAAATGCATAAATAGCATAATTAATATTTAAAGATGAAAAGTCTTTTTCTTGATAGCACAGTTGCGGAAGAGTGGGGTAAAACAATTTTTGAAAAGTTTGGGGTATCATCTATAGACGCTGCGGGTATCAGCTCTGCTTTGTGTCTTACATCTTTGTGGGGTATTGACTCACATGGTATTGCAAGAATACCTCATTATCTTACAAGGTATGAAGCTGGATCGTTAAACAAAAAGCCTAATATTCGTTTTCATCAAACGGCTGCTGCTACAGGCCAGATAAACGGAGATGAAGGACATGGTATTGTAATTATGCGAGAGGCTACAGATCACGCTGTTAATCTAGCAAAAGACGCAGGTGTCGGTATAGTTGGCGTTCAAAATTCATCTCATTGTGGCGCGATAGGATTGTACACCCGTCAGATAACCGAAGCGGGAATGGTAGGGATAGCTTTTACTCATTCTGATGCCCTTGCCGTACCTTTTGGCGGGCGAAAAGCTTTCTTTGGCACTAATCCGATTTCAATAGCTTTTCCCGTAGAAAACACATCCGAACCTATTTGCTTGGATATGGCTACAAGTATTGTACCATGGAATTTTATCATGAATGCTAAAAGAGATAAAATAAAGGTACCCATTGGTTATGGTGTTGATAAATGCGGAAATGACACAGACAATGCAGATGAGATTGTAGCAGTGAAGCCGATGGCTGACCATAAAGGGTATGCACTCGCTTTTTTAATTGACATGCTTTGCGGGCCTTTAAATGGTATGGCTTTTGGCCCAAATATTACTCCTATGTATCATGAGCTGGATAAGAAAAGAAGCCTTGGGTCATTGGTGATAGCGATTGATCCTTCAAAATTTGGTGGTAAGGATTCACTTAGAAATACCGGTACTTCAATTATTGAAATGTTAAAACTTCAAGGAGAAAATATTTTATTCCCAGGGCAACCAGAATATCAAAGAAAAGCAAAGAGATTGTTGAGTGGTATACCTATTTCAGATTCACTTAGCCTTGATTTTTTACATTGGTCAGAAAAAGCAGGCATTACTGCTCCTTTTTATTTGTAATAAATATCACTGATGTACGATCTTTTTTCAGCAGTAATTTTCGATTTTGATGGTGTAATAGGCGATACGATGGCAGATAATTACTATGCCTGGTATAAAGCATTTTCAGAATACGGTATTACAATAGAAGAGCAGGATTATTATCTGCTTGAAGGGATGGGACGTTTCGCTATTGCCAGATTTTTTATAGAAAAATATAGCCTAGATCCCGGTATAGAAAAAATTGTTGCCGAAGCAAAAGAAAAAAATTATATCCAGGATAATCAGTTCAAAATATTTCCGGACGTCTATAGTATTTTTAATCTTCTGGGCAGATCCAATACTGATATAGCCATTGTTACAGGTGCTTCGAGGCAAAGGATTCAAAGTACGCTGGATGCAGCATTATTAGTCAAAACTTCGGTAATAGTCACTTCTGACGATATAAGGAAAGGAAAACCAGACCCCGAACCTTATTTGCTGGCAATCCAAAAACTGGGCGTCAAATCTGGAAATTGCCTTGTAATTGAAAATGCAAAATTGGGCATTGAATCAGCTAAAGCAGCTGGTTGCACTTGCTTTGCGATTCAAACTACAATGGGAGAAAAATATTTACAAAAAGCTGATAAGATTTTTAAAGATCATGTAGCCTTAAATCATGAACTAAAAAATTTTTTTGATATACATATATGATTCATTTTTGGACTCGTTTCAATAAACTTTACTGGTACAAAAAAATTAAATTATATAAAAGAAGAAATGATAAATTTTAAAAATATCTCTCCTGCCATGCAGGCAGAAATGGAATCTCTGATAAATTCAAAACGGAATGGTTCGATTGTTCCGGGTGAAAATTATATACCTGTTACAGGTAAAATTATAGATGCAGAAGATCTTTTATTTGGGGTAGAAGCTGTATTGGATGGCTGGTTAACCGCGGGGCGCTTTTCTGATGAATTCGAACGACTTTTACCGAGGTATTTCAGCAGTAGGTTCTCATTGTTAGTGAACTCTGGGTCCTCTGCTAATTTAGTGGCATTCTATACATTAACATCTCCCAAGTTAGGAGATGAAGCTATTAAACCTGGCGATGAAATAATAACTGTAGCTGCAGGTTTTCCAACCACTATAAATCCTATGATACAGTTTGGTTGTATTCCTGTTTTTTTAGATATAGACATACCTACTTATAATATCAAAGCGGATGAAATTGAAAAAGCATTAACGCCTAAAACTAGAGCAATCATGATTGCTCATACTTTAGGCAATCCTTTCAATGTTGAGGAAGTGATGCGTGTGGCAAAAAAGTATAATCTATGGGTAATTGAAGATGATTGCGATTCATTGGGAGCCACTTATAAAGGACAAAAGACAGGTAGTTTTGGAGACCTCGCAACACTCTCATTCTACCCGGCACATCATATTACTATGGGTGAAGGGGGTGCTGTTTTAATTAATAATGCAAAGCTTAAGAAAATCGCTGAAAGCTTCAGGGATTGGGGAAGGGATTGCTGGTGTGCCCCCGGGAAAGACAACACCTGTGGTGAGAGATTTTGTCAGAAATTAGGTGATTTACCTGAAGGGTATGATCACAAATATACATATAGCCATATCGGGTTTAACCTGAAATCAACAGATATTCAGGCAGCTATCGGATTAAGTCAACTTAAAAAGGCCGATAGTTTTGTTGAGAAAAGAAGAGTTAACCATGCTATGTTGTATAAGTTGTTAAAACCATTTGAAGAGCATTTTATTCTTCCAGAAGCAACAAAGCACGCAGACCCAAGCTGGTTTGGGTTCTTACTTACCGTAAGAGAAGGGAACAAGATTAATCGAAACAAATTAGTAGAACATCTGGAAAATAGTAAGATTGGCACAAGACTTTTGTTTGGCGGAAACCTTACCAAGCAGCCTGCGTATAAAAATGCCCAATACCGAGTCTTTAATAATCTGAATAATACAGATAAAGTTATGAATGATTCATTTTGGTTGGGTGTATGGCCTGGACTAAATGAAGAACACTATTCTTATATAGTAGACGTGATAAAAAAATATCTGTAAATGATTTCGTATAGATAGTATGATTTATATATACTAGTCTCTCCTGAATCATAATCAATAAATAAATAGTATGGAAAATCTGCTTGGGAGTATTGAAAACCTTATTAGTGCAATAGGTTCTGTTACAGGCGAACCGAAAGAAATTATAAAGGAGAGATTAATGGCAGAAATTTTGCTGCTGGGTACAAATGTTACAAGAGATCTTGACAGGTTGGGTATAAAACCTCATTTTTATTCTGCTAAACTTGAAAGCTATTATAACGATAACGATTCATTTCTCTATGAGTTAATTGTTTATCAGATGTCTCGCTCAAGACAGCAACTGACTAATCGATATCTTGAAATAGCCAAAAGTCATCAGGAATCATATGCAAAACCTTGTTCTGTACTTTGCTTGGGTGAAGGAATTGGAGTAGACGCATTGGCATTTCTTCAAAATGGGTTCGAAGTAACTTATTTTGATTTCCCCTGTAAAAGTTATGATTTTGCACAGATTTTATGGAGTGAGTATGGAGTAAAACCTACTGTAATTAATGAGCTTTCCCTTATCCCAAAAGGAGCTTATGATATTGTTCTGAATACAGATGTTCTTGAACATGTTCAGCATCCAGATGAAGTGATTAAAAATATCTCAGATTATCTTCGAGATAATGGTATAGCTATGATTCTCGCATCTTACCAAGCCATTCAGCCTAATCTTTCTACACATCTTTTTGCTAATCTTGAATATTGGGGTCAAACGGTGAGTCTGTTTGCGAAAAACAGTATGGTGGTAACTAATTTTTCAGATGCAAAAGGAGTACCTTTTGTATTTAAGAAATACGAAAAAAAAGCTGTATTCAGAAATCAATGGGTTGCTTCTTTTTTTGATAAAGTATGTATGATGGTAAGGATACAAGAATTTCTTACCCAAAAAATTCGCAGAGTGCGTGTAATTGCCAAATTTAAGGATGTCATTCAGACTCCAGATTATATGTCTGATGTGGTTTCAGGAAATCCATCTCCATTACTTAAGTTTAAGAAAATGTGATTTAGACAAGTGTGTTTTTTATTAAGTATTCAAAATTAAGAAGGTCAATTGGCAATTACAGATAGCAGAAAGGCGTTTCTCACAATGCTTACGGGCAGGATTTTTCTCGCAGTAAGTTCACTCGTTCTAGCACGTGTATCCACGATGCTTTTATCACCGGCTGAAATTGGACGGTATAATATTTTACAAACAATTACTTTTTTTCTCTCTCTTATAATTGTTACACCCATATCAGTATATTTTAATCGTAAAACAGTTGAATGGAACTTAGAAGGTAAAAGTAAATCTTATCTTACTTATTATATCATTTTGCTATTTCCACTATGCCTTTTGGGGGCAATTGGGATTATGCTATATAATCGTTTTTATGGTATTGGTATTCAAATAAGTTCGCTTGTACTTTTTCTTTTTGTACTATTTGTACCTTTTATTAGTGGTATTCAGAATGTGATTGTTACTACTATCAATTATTTGGAACATAGGCTTACTTATGTTTTTTTAACCAATGTTGGTAACTGGGGTGGTTTAATTTTGGCCTCTTTTCTAGCAATATATATTTTTCCCGTAGGAGAAATATGGCTATTAGGCCAGCAGCTAGTTTTAGTTGTTGTTTGTGTATTAGGATATTTATCCTTTAAGAAGATTATTATTAATAGCGAGGTAAAACTTTCCTTTAAAGAATCTTATTTAACAGATGAGACGATTGCTATATCAACTGTTTTCAAATATTCTGCACCATATGCGGGTGCTATGATATTGTACTGGCTTCAAAATTATTGCTACCAGTTAATACTAAATTATAATAGCAGCGCAGAACAGGTTGGCTTATTTGCTACAGGGGTTAAAATTGGACAAACACCCTTGACTATATTAGATGCCGTGTTATTTCAATACTTTATTTCTTTTTATTTTAAAGATATCGCAAACGCCGACTCTTTTGCAAAAGCTAAAGCATGGAATAAATTTGCTGGAAAAATCATCCCACTAGTTTTTCCGGTAGTAGTAGCTGTAATTGCATCCTCTGAGTCTATGACAATTATTTTGGTAGATAAAAAATTTGCAGCATCGAGCAGTTTTGTTATCTGGGGTGCTGCTACAGAAGGGTTGAGAATATTTTCAACGATTATTTCGCAGGTGGCAATTGCTGAAATGAAAACAAAGATACTTTTTTGGTACGGTTTTATACCCACATCCGTCACGCTTGGAATACAAGTTGTTTTCATTAAATATAATCCGGCACTTGCCTCCGGCTGGTCTCTTTTTTTAGGAATGCTTACAACAGTTTTAGTAGGTTATTATGCCGCTAAAAAATTACTACCGGTTTCATTCCCATGGAAAAAAATTGTAATAAACGCATTGTTTTCACTGCCTCTGGTTATACTAATCTTTTTTCGTACTTTAATATTAGATTATTTATTTTCTTTTTTTGGAATAAATGGATGGCATCATTTTTTGAGCCCCTTAATTTTTCTTTCGGTAACGGGTGTTTTCCTTGGTATACCCTTTATAATAACTTTTAAAGCTAACCAGAATGACAGGGTATAAGCTGTCGATTTGTATTCCGACCTATAATCGTGCATGGTTTCTTGAGAAATGTCTCCAAAGTTTTATTGAACAGATCCGGGAAGCCAAACTCGAAGAGTCAGTACAAATTGTTATATCCGATAATGCTTCTATAGATAATACAGAGGCACTAGTCAAATCTTATCAGAAAAAATTTGACAGTATTTGTATTGTTTATCATAAGAATGAATTAAATCTAGGATTCGATTGTAACATTAAACGGATTTTTGATCTAGCATGGGGAGAATTTATTTGGTTTTTTGGCGACGACGACTGGGTTCGTCCAGATGCAGTTGCTAAAGTATTGGGAAAAATACAGTCGCAGTCAATAGATGTGATGATTCTTAATTGGGTAAATTATTATCCTGATGGAAGAATATCCGGTAAAGGATTATGTTTTGATAAAGATCAGTTTTATAGTTCTGCAAGCGAAATGCTGAGGATTATCAAATCAACCTTTTTTCTTTCGTCATTAGTATTCAAAAAGAAATTAGTGAAAGACCCTGATCTATTAGATAGATATTATTCTCCAAAAGGATTTTTTCATTGGGGGCTTTTTTTAAATGCAGCGTCTCATTCCACTAATTGTGCTTATATGGATCATCCCATAATTTGTCATAGAATTGGTAATGAAAGTTATCTAAGTCGCTGGCCTGAAATTTTCTTAAATGATATGCCTGGCTTTCTGATTGATAGGGCAGAGGAATTAAACATCTCTTCAAAGGCGATTGATAGCCTACTTAAAGAATATTTAACTAAAACATCTTTACTGACAATTTTAAGGGTAAGGGTAGATTTCAATAGATCAAATGCTGAATTATTGTTGGTTTTAAAAAAATCGAAACGTTTCTATAAAAATTATTTTCGTTACTATATATATATTATCCCAGCTTTTTTTATTCCTTCGATCCTTATCAAAGTTTTGAAAAAAGCTTACCGATACCGGATGCCTCATGAGTAATAAGGTTAACTGAAAAGTTTAAACATAAGACTATTTAGTTTTGTCGTGATAAATTTACTTACTAAAGTTCGATTTGTATTCTATAAATCTTAAATATCTATTTTGATAATGACTCAAAAAATATCTGTTCTAATAAATACACTAAATGAAGAAAATAATATTAGGGAATGCTTAGAAATGTTGACTTGGGCAGATGAGATAGTTATTGTTGATCAGTGTAGTGATGATAAGACAGTTGATATAGCTAAAGAATATACCGATAAGATTTTTCTTCAAGAAAGGAAGGGATATGCATCGAGAGAATATGGGTACACTAAGTTGTTATATGATTGGATATTAATTATTGATGCTGACGAACTGGTTCCTTTAGAATTGATAAATGAGTTTAGACGTATTGCTGAAAATGACCTTGCCGACGTTGTTATTATTCCTAGAAAGACATACGGATTTGGAAAGTTGGTTGATCATGGCAGATGGAATTGTTTGTTTGATATGCAGATCCGCTTTGGTAAAAAGGAGGCTATGATATTACAAGATATTGCTCATCTTGATTTTGCCTATAAAACGGATGCAAGAATTCTCAAAATTATGAATCCGGATAAGGCCCTTTTGCATTTCGCTCATTTAGATTTCGAGCAATACATAAATAAAATGAATCTATATACAACTTTTGAAGCTAATAATATTTTTGATGGAAGGAAAAAAAAAGTAACACTAATTGGTTCCATTTTAAGAGGTATCAAGGGGTTTATTAATGGATATTTGGTTTTAGGTGGGTATAAAGATGGTTCGAGAGGAATTGCCATTCATCTGTTAGATTTCTTTTATATTACATTGGTATATATAAAATATAAACAGATCAATATTTACAAAACAAAGGACGTTAGACAAAGTGCTAACCAAACTTACAAAACGATAAAGCAGGAAGTTATAGCTGCCTATCAGGGAGAATTGAAAAATAATAAATCGGGAAAATAATTTTAGATAATCCGGTTTTGATTCAGATAATTGAGAATGGAGAAAAATAGAGTTTTACTGGCACTATTAATAACAAGTGATCTTTATGAAAGGGTAACACCAATCGTTGAATATTATAAAAATCAACATAAAGAAGTAGAGATAATTCTTTATGATATTTATAATAATCGCTTTAGTTTGGATCATATTATTGAACGACTTGAATCAATTAATTGTAAAGTTGTTGTTGTTGATAAGTTCCTACTTTTAATTAGACACCTTAATAATAGTAAGGCGGATGAACATGTTTTTCTGATTAAACATTCACAAAAGCATAGTTCTAGTCTATTATTCTTTCTAATTTACCTGGTAACTACTGCAAGAAATAAATTTTTTGCAATTTCGAATATTCTACTGATAAGAAGTTTCTATATAAAAGAAAGGAGAAACCTTTTTTTTATAAAATCTGTTCTTATTGCAATTAAGTCCTCTCTTTTATATTATTTAGTAACGATTATAAGTTACGTTTGCTATATTCTTATTTTTGCACCTATTATTTTTCTTTTTCGGAGAAGGGGATCGTCGTCTAGAAATCCTAAAAAAATCTTATTTATAAGGACAGATCACATTGGAGATATGATCTGTTCGTTACCCTCACTAAAAGCATTACGGGATAGGTATCCGCAGGCTCATATAACAGTTTTGGGGGCATCATGGGGCTCGCAACCCTTAAAAGCTAATCCAGAATTATATGATGAGCTGATAATCTGTAACACGCCCTGGCTGAATAGGCAAACCAAGTTTAAATGGAATCCTAAAGATATTTACAGGTTTTTACAGGTAGTTGTAAGAATAAGAAAATTAAAATTTGATATTACTCTTCAGCCTAGAGGAGAGGAGATGGATGTGTTTTTAGCCATTCTTACAAATTCTTCTGTTATTGTGTCTTCTATAAATTACAAAAGACCCATTTCAAGGGTATTAAAAAAATATATCCAGAAGCCTGTAAATCTAAATCCTTATATAACTTACCATATATCTGAGTGGCCACGTCTGATCCTTGAAAAGATAAATGTTCAAGTAAGAGAAAGTGATATACGGGATTGCTATAATAATAATAATATTTTAATTGATCTGAAAAGAATGAAGGACGAATGGACAGAAAAGGGATTCCGCACCTGTTCAATTATTATTGGTGCAGGTAACTATGTACGTGAATGGCCATCGAAAAAATTTTCTGAATTAATTGAAAGATTATTTCAGGCAAATATCATTAGTATTATTATTGGCTCAAAAGCAGAATTGAATAAGAGAGATGAAATACTTGCACAGGTTAATGTATCGGTTATTGATATGGTTGCCAAAACAAATTTTGATAATATTTCATTTCTTTTGCAACAGTCTGATTTTGTGATTACTCTTGATACGAGTATTATGCATCTTTCTTCTTTATTTGACAAGAAGATAGTGGCTATGTTTTCATCAGGTAACCTTGATCTTGCAAAGCCTATATTTAATAAAGATGTTACGATTTTAAAAAACGAATTGGGCTGTTCGGGATGTGGCGATAGTTGCTTTCTTTCCCGTCCAAGGTGTATAGAGTCTATTAGTGTAGATAATGTGCTTAATGCACTATAGATTTTTAACTTAAGTGTAGCAGAATTCCTCATAAAGCGCTTGGTAAGTGTTGGGGTAAATATTTATTTTACCGTGTAATGGAATACTCAAAAATATGCTCCTTATTATAGCTGAATATTCAATTTATTTTTTACTTATTGGGCCTTTATTGTTTTATCTATTTTATCGTAACCCTTACTATTGCCTTTATTTTTTTATTATTTGGTTGCCATTACAGACTTTCTTGATTTCTTTAATGGCCTTAAATAGCTTTTTTAGTAATCAATTAATACTCTTTCTTTTTTCGCTTAAGGAATTATCTCTTTTATTACTTTTTATAACACTGCTGATAAAGGGATTAATTTTTAAAGGTAAAATTAGGTTTATAGACTATCTGTTCATTATAAATATATTACTTGTTCTTGTCTATTTTGTGCTTCCGGATAGTTTAATGGGAGCAACCAGTGATATTAGAGAAAGATTATTTGGACTTAGATTTTCAGTGATTTCGAGTTTAATATATCTATCGGGTAGGAGTATTCCTTATGATAAAAGGGCAGTTCTAAAAGGGATAAGATTACTCCAAATTATTTGTCTTATAATTATACTATTTGGGTTTGTTGAATTTGTCTTTATCCCCAGAGATATTTTGGTTTCAGGTCTTATGCGTTATATTGCTATTAAAAATAATACCCCTGAACTTATATCAGCAGAACCAGGTGAAATGCTTTATATAGTGAATTTCGGTGGGTTCACAATAAAAAGAATCATGTCTTTTTTCTTATCTCCACTCAGTATTGCTTATTTTCTCATTTTACCATTTTCACTTTTTTTATCAGGTCAACTTGGGATAAGTGAAAAGCGAAATAGTGTTTTAACTTATTCCCTTCCAATCCTTATTCTTATAAGCATAACAATGCTCCTTTCTAACACCAGAGCTGTTATTGCGGCTTGTTCATTTATTGTAGTAATTTTCTATTCAGGAAAACATTGGATTAAGGCTTTATTTTTTTCAGGAATTATAGCTTTATTCTTATCAGTTACTTTTTTAAAATCTGTTATTGTAGAAACAGTTAATCTGGAAGATCCATCAGCAGCAGCACATGCATATGCTTATGTAATAGGCTTTGAGAATATAATTTCACATCCTTTTGGGATAGGACTAGGCAAAGCTGGACCAGTTGCAGGTCAAACTGGAGCGGTTGGTATATATGGCGGAAATGATGCAACCGTTGGGGAAAGTCTATATTTATCTATGGCTGTTGAAAAGGGGATATTTAGTGTGATTTTATTCCTTCTATTTGCAGTTTCAATAGCAATCGCTGGAAGAAAATTAAGTACTTCGACATTTGTTGATCCAGTTATAAAACTGATTGGCAAAACTGTATTAATTGCCACAATTTGTTTTATAATCGCTTCCGTTTCTACTGAGCATTGGCTAGGATTTCAATCTTCTGCAATTTATTGGTGGTTTGCGGGTTTGGCAGTTCAACTAAATAATCAGTTAAAATATAAAACAGTAAATTATGATCGGAAATAATAGTGACAAAGCATGGAAATATTATGGTGAAAATGATCCTTATTACGGAGTCCTAACACATGATATTTTTGCTCATGAAAATATCGAGAAGTACAAAGAAGATTTTTTTCTGGATGGCAGACTATATATTAGTGAAGT
This sequence comes from uncultured Sediminibacterium sp., assembly GCA_964519475.1. Lineage (GTDB taxonomy): Bacteria > Bacteroidota > Bacteroidia > Chitinophagales > Chitinophagaceae > Sediminibacterium. The sequence continues at coordinate 40,056 of CAZFKE010000001.1, read as the reverse complement.
GATAGCTAATGTCCGAAAACACTTTTCAAATGAATTCAAACCGGCGGTTGCGGCAGATTTTGGATGTGGAGTAGGGAGGCTTACCATTCCTTTATCAGATTTTTCAGAGAAGGTATATGGAATTGATATTTCCGAAGGAATGCTGAAAGAAGCAAGAATTAACAGTAACGGAAAAACAAATATTGAATTTGTTTTAAGTGATGATAATCTTAGCTTATTACCGCAAAATCTTGATATGGTGCATTCTTATATCGTATTTCAACACATTCCAGTTGATAGAGGTATGCATATTGCTAAAATGCTAATAAACAGATTAAATCCGGGAGGTATTGGAGTACTTCATTTTACATATGCCATTCCCGGTGAAAAAACAGAAGTAAAAAGGATTATTCGCTTACTGTTTAGAATTTTTCCAGTTTTGTATAGTATTAAAGCGAAAATTAAAAAACAAAGAGGTCCAATGATGCAAATGAATGAGTACAGTTTAAGTGCCATATCAAAGCTTATACAGGAAGCAGGAGCCAATGAGATATTTATATCTTTAACAAACCATAACTTTTATGGAGCGACTTTCTATTTTAAAAAGGGATAAGCAACATCAAGTTTTATGTTTAGTATTTTTAATGAATGAAAAAGTGGTGATTAAGGGAGCTTCTGAATCAAATAAAAACCTTAGTTTTAAAGTCTTTCGTTTTACGGCTGCACTTTCTGTTCTTATATGGCATTACCAACATTTTGCTTATGTTAAGCTGGATCCTATATATAGCCATAATCTTTTATTTTTCTGTTATATGGTATGTCGATAAAAAATACATAATGAGCATTTATTCTTTGCCGGAGCATTTCCATCTCTTGTGTATTTCTTCTCAGCATATTTTAAATGCCCTTCATTTGCTCAAAAACAGTCGAGCTATTACGTAATCTTACTTATTCCAATTATCCTATCCATTTTCCTTTTCAATTAGCGATAATGTATATCTATACTTATTTGGGTATCCAAATGTCATTTTAAAATACATGTTTTTTATTATTTTATCTTTTCAATGTATTAATTCTTGCAAGAGTTATTTTTATCAAACTGGAACTCCCAAGCCAGGATTATCTTCGTTCGCTATTGCTCAAAAATTCTAGTGATAAAAAAAAGAGAACAGAGGTTTATAATGTTTTCGAGAGTCTTAGTGTAATTAATTTATGAAAGAAAATAAAGTCAGTATTCTTGTTACAGCTCATTCATTTATCGAGAAATCCGGTGTAGATATTTATACAGAGAACCTTTTTAAATATCTCAGCAGAATCAATCCTGATATTACTTATTTATTTATCGTTAATAAAGTATCGGTAGATTATTTTTACATTCAGTCAGAAAACATACAATTCATCCAGCCATCAAAGATGCTGGACAATCAGGTAGGGAAAATTTTATGGTATACATTTCTGGCAGGCAGATTTATTCGTAAAAATGGTATTAGCCTTGTATTCAATAACACAGCTACAGGAAATTTTATTATTGCCCGGAACGTGCCTATAATCAGTTGTTTGCATGATCTCGCTGAATTTCACCTGAAAAATAAATACTCAGCAGTAAAGATATTTTATCGAAAATATATATGCCTTAATATAAACAAACTTGTTACTGATCAGTTTATCGCTATTTCTGAAAATACGCGAGCAGACATGATAAAGTATTTGCATATCAAATCTGAAAAAATAAATGTCGTATACAACGGTGTAAATCATTTGATGGATGCTGGAAAAAGTATTTCAGCTATTAGTGAACGTAGTTATCTGTTATACGTAGGCAGGTTAGACCCGGCAGGTAAAAATTTATTGCGATTACTGGATGCTTTCAGAATTATTACAGATGCTCATCCAGATATGTATCTATACTTGGTTGGCAATTCATTCAGGGGATCCGAAATGGTATTTGAAAGAATAACTGTATTGGGATTGCAGAAAAAAGTAAAACTATTCGGTTATGTAGACGAACTTACTTTATCTTCTTTGTACCTTAATGCTGATTTGTTTATTTTTCCCTCACTATATGAAGGATTTGGTTTTCCCATTCTTGAAGCGATGAAGTTTAGCGTGCCCGTTGTATGCTCAAACACTAGCTCATTGCCTGAAATTGGAGGTGAGGCTGCACTTTATTTTAACCCTTATAATACTGAAAATATTGCGGATACAATAGAGAAAGTTTTGCAGAATAGTGAATTGCGTGAAAGTTTGCAAAAGAAAGGTCCAGATAGGTATCGGATGTTTACATGGGAAAAATGTGCTGCTGGAACGTATAAAGTATTAGAAAAATTATTAAAGCAAATAGTATACACTGAATCATAGTTAAAATTATAAATATTAAAAAACAGATGAGTATGAAGAAAATTTATATTGCCGGTTGCGGAGGAATGCTGGGAGAAGCTTTTTATCGCATATTTAAAGAAAATTATGAATTGAAATGTACTGATAAAGACGTCAATACTGATTGGCTGACTTTCCTTGATTTCAGGGACTTTGAAAAATATAAAGAAGATGTAAAGATTTTCAAACCTGATTACCTCTTTCATCTTGGTGCTTATACCGATCTTGAGTTTTGCGAATTAAATGTCGAGGACACCTATTTAACGAATACCATTTCTGTTGAAAATGCAGTTTACATTGCAAATGAACTGAACATCCCTCTATTGTATATAAGTACCGCAGGGATTTTTGATGGCACGAAGGATATTTATGATGATTGGGATCAACCCAATCCGCTTGGACATTATGCCCGTTCAAAGTATATGGGCGAGCGATATGTGGTGGAGCATGCTAATAAATATCTGATATGCCGGGCAGGATGGATGATGGGTGGTGGACCAGATAAAGATAAGAAGTTCATCAATAAGCTGATAAAGCAACTGATAGATGGCAAACGAGAGCTCTTTATTGTAAATGATAAAGATGGCACACCTACTTTTACGATAGATTTTGCAAAGAATGTACAGGTACTTATTGAGAAGGAATATTGGGGACTATATAACCTGGTTTGTAAAGGGCAGACAAGCCGAAGAGAAGTAGCTGAAGAGTTGCTTAGTATTTTAGGACTGTCTAATCGGGTTTCAATTACAGATGTTAGTTCTGAGCATTTCAAGAATACTTATTTTGCTCAAAGACCGCCTTGCGAGCGTTTGGTAAACCAGAAATTAGAGTTAAGAAATATAAATCTTATGCAGGATTGGAGAATAGCCTTAAAACAATATATCAACTTATATTTTACTGACTACTTAAAAGATAAGTTTTAGTCTTACAGGTTTTTGCAGATAAAAAGTTCGAGAAAATAATTATGAATTCATTAAGAATTGCCGCATTTGGGTTTAGAACCATACCACCCACTAAAGGCGCTGCAGGTGCAGATAAATTTGCTATTGAACTTTTCCCCCGGTTGGTCCAACGTGGACACATAGTTATAGCATATAACAGAAAATATCCTGACGTACACCTAAAAGAGAAAAATTACAAGGGTGTTCAGATTAAGACCTTTTCTACAGTGCGATTTAAAGGATTCGATACACTTTTGCATTCTTTTAAATGTACTATAGATATTATTTTTAATAATACAGCTGATATTGTACATATACAAAATGGAGGTAACAGTATATGGGCCTTACCTTTACGGATTTTTGGAAAGAAAGTTTTTATCAGTCAGGATGGAGTAGACTGGAAAAGAGATAAATGGCCCTGGTATGGTAAGTTGTATCTCAGAATCTCTGCTTTTATAACGGCTTATTTTCCGAATGAGGTTATCTTTGATAATATCATAGCAAAAAAGCTCTATGAGGCTAAATTCAAAAAAAAATTTGAATACATACCCTTTGGTAGTGAAGTAGAAAAAGTGTCGGATGATAAAGGTGTTCTGGAGAGACTCGGATTAAAAAAAGGTGAATACTATCTTTTTGTAGGCAGGTTTATTGCTGATAAAGGGCTGCATTATTTACTTCCGGCGTTTGCCGCTTCTAATACGTTGAAAAAGTTGGTATTGGTAGGAGGTTCTCCTAACCCGTCTCGATATGAAATGCAACTGCATGATCTTGCCAATGAGCATGTGATATTTGCCGGTTTTATTTATGGAGATGATGTTACGAGGTTAATGACCAACGCTTATTGTTATATACAGCCCTCCGATGTAGAGGGGCTATCTCCAGTTATTTTAACAGTTATGGGGCTGGGAGTTCCTTTAATCGTTAGTAATATTGAAGAAAATTTATATGCAGTAGAAGACACTTCAATTACATTTGAAAAAAGCAATATACAATCCCTAACTGAAAAGATTAATTTTATGGATAATAATACCGAAATAATTGTTTCTTTGGCTAAAAGGGCCCAAATAAGGGCTTTGGAGATATTTAATTGGGATAAGGTAACAGATGATCATATCCGTCTTTTTGAAAAGAAATAAAGGATTTGCCTGCATTTCAAGTCTATTTCATCTCGTATCTTATTTTTAACCTAATTTTGCATTTTAATAATTTTACTTACTTTAGTATTCCCATTTACTTACATAGAACTATCTGTTAGCAGTATAAGTATTAAATTTTATTATTATGAATGGGAGTAGCCGGTCCAATTATATTCTAAGGATATTCCTCGACAGTGCTATTTTAACGGCTGCTTTTCTAATAGTAGCAAAATATCTTTCCGCAAAGGGCAAATTACTTTTCCCCTCAAATTATGATTCGATTTTGTTACTGACAAGTTTATGTAGTTGGTATTTTGTTGCAAAAGTAAATCATCTCTATGATGATTTCAGATCCAGAGTATTTTCTTATGAATTGATTTCAATTGTAAAAACAGTTATTTTTCATTCGATTGTTACTGGTTTCTTATTCTTCTATTTTTTTAATAACTACCCATCCCTACGCGAGTTTACTTTAATATATTCTATTTTAAGTTTTGTATTAATCTCAATTGAAAAATTTCTTTTTAAAAAGATAATTGTACGGTTACGTAGAAAGGGTATAGGGCTAAAAAAGATTTTAATTGTCGGAGCTGGTGAAATTGGGATGAATTTCTATGAAACGATCACTTATAACCTGCATTTAGGTTATAAGATTATTGGATTTGTTGATGACAGCCATAAACCACAGCTTAATGGCCAATATTTAGGTGCCGTTTCGGATTTAATGCAGGTTCTGGAGGATATGGAAGTACAAGAGATAGTTATAGCTTTACCAAGCAGTGCAGTTCAAAAAATAGAAGAAACTATTGCTATAGGTGAAAAATATGCAAAACGCGTAAGGATTATTCCTGATTATTACCGACTGTCTATGGGTAATATGAGTATGACTAATATTGGTAGTTTTCCTATGATAACGATGCGTGCATCTCCTTTGGACGATCCGGCTAATTATCTTTTCAAACGTTTGTTTGATATAACTTTTTCATTTTTGTTCTTGCTGATATTCGGTATATGGTTGTTTCCTCTGATAGCATTATGTATTAAACTCACTTCAAAAGGTCCGGTGTTTTTTAATCAGGAAAGATGGGGAATTAATGGGAAGCGGATCATGTGTTACAAATTCCGCTCGATGTTTTGTGGAAGCAATATTATAGATGATAATGGTAAATTTCAGGCAACTACCAAAAATGATCCACGTGTTACAAGTGTAGGGAAAGTATTAAGAAAATATAATCTCGATGAGCTTCCACAATTTTTTAACGTATTGAAAGGGGAGATGTCTGTAGTTGGCCCAAGACCTCATGCAAGCCTGCAAAACATGGAGATGATGGAGGTTATTCAGAATTATATGCTTAGACACTTAGTTAAACCTGGAATTACTGGCTGGGCTCAGGTAAACGGACACAGGGGAGAAGCACAACATCCCATTCACATGCAAGAAAGAGTGAATTTTGATCTCTGGTATATTGAAAATTGGAATTTTTGGCTGGATTGGCAGGTTGTATTTCAAACGTTCATTAATATGATCAAAGGAGATATTAATGCATATTAGAAGATTCGGATCATTAATGAGCATTATAACTTACCAATGAAAATCAAAACGCTACTTTTAGTAGTATTTCTTCTTTATACATTAGGTTCTGAATGTCAAACCTCCAATCTAAATGTAACTATTGCCGAAGATGCTTTTCGGAGAAAGCAGCTTGAAGATTCCTTTTTAGTAAATATATCAAGTTGCATACGTCCTGGAAACTATGCATTAGATTCGGCTATTCTTTCTCCTGATTACTCCTTTCATAGAGATAACCGAAAAAAAAATGAATTTGTTTTATTACCAGTTATTGTTAAGCAGCAGTATAATCTAAGTAGGCCTTTTGGTTGGAATGACGGATCCATGATATCGGCGAGGGGATACCAGTTGCAGGCAAGTGTAGGTTTTTTTGCTAAATATGGACCTTTTCAGCTTAAATTTAATCCGGAATTTGTATGGGCTCAAAATACATATTATGATACAATGTCTACCAAATTTTTGGACCCGGTTCAGTTAGCAGCGTATACTACTTACTATCTCTGGATCGATAACCCCCGGATTATTCCTCAAACCCCTTTCCATAAATTTCTACCTGGTCAGTCTTCCTTCAGCATTAATTTCAAATCATTTGCATTGGCGGCATCTACGGAAAATATCTGGTGGGGACCAGGTATGCGAAATAGTATCATTCTCAGTAATAATACACAGGGGTTTTCTCATCTTAGCTTCAACACTACTAAGCCTGTTAAAACAGCTATTGGGTATTTCGAGGGACAAATCATTTCAGGTATTACAGAAAGCTCCAATGAAAGTATCAGTAAGGGTTATGTAAGTGGAATGATTTTGAGTTATTCTCCCAAATGGACAAAAGGATTATTTATCGGGTTTACTAGGATGTATAACCAGTTTTATGATTTGGCAGTAAAACACAAAGATTATCTCCCCATTTTTCAGAATCTTTATAGAAAAAATGATGCTTCAGGGGCAAATAACGATGACAGCCTTAAACGTGACCAGTTGATTTCCGTTTTTTTTAGATATGTAATGCAAAATGCTAAAGCTGAATTTTATGCAGAATATGGAAGAAATGATGCTTCCTATAATTTTAGAGATTTTTTTTTATCGCCACAACATACCCGGGCCTTTACAATAGGTGGTCAGAAATTATTCAAACTTAATAAGCCAAACGAGTATATACAGGCTCAGGTCGAAATTACTCAGACTAGGCAACCATATGTATACGAAGTAAGGGTATCGCAACCTAGTTGGTACGTTCATTCGCAGGTTACACGCGGGTATACAAATAAAGGAAAGGTGTTGGGGGCAGGAATTGGTCCGGGTAGCAATAGCCAAAGTCTTATCTTAAAATGGGTGAGGCCGAGTAATACAATGGGTCTGACTATTGAAAGAATAGAGAATTTAAATGATATTTATGATCGTCTATTTATTTCCGATCCGATGGTAAACAGAAAATGGATAGATAATGTATTGGGGATAGAAGGTAATTTCAAAGCTAGGCAGGAACAAAAATGTCAAATAGTCTGGAACCTGAATTACATACACTCCGTTAACTATCATTGGTCCTTAGATGATGCTGCAACTAGTGACATAAATGGGAGAACCGAGAACAAGGATAATTTGCAATTGAAACTTTCTTTGATTTATTTCCTATAATATATCTTCAAGGTTAGTTAAAGGTCTTATAAGCTATTGGTGTCTGATTATAATAAATATTATTGGATAAAATGCGAGAAAAAGTGAAAACCATTTTTTTGGAATTTATTTTATCAGTGATTGTCTGTCTATTTATAATACAGGGAAAGGCTCAATCATCTTCATTTTTAGCAGATGGTGTTCAGGATTTTCTGCGGAGGGAACAGTTACTAGGAAAACTAGATTTAAAACGGAGTTTAACAGCTCAGACATTTTCTGAAAATTACTCATTATTGGACTCTTTGCTTCCTAGATGGAATAATTCTGATCACCTTTTACCTAATTCTTCCATTACGTTACAATATCTGCCTATTTCCACATCGGTACAATATAACAGCCATCATCCCTACGGTTGGAACAATGAAAGTATGATTCCGGCAGCAGGTATACAAGGCCTTTTGTCAGCAGGCGTGAATATTAAATATGGTAAATTATCTTTGCAATTGAAACCGGAGTTTGTATATGCACAAAATCCGGATTTTCCGGGCTTTCCTGAAGAGCACAATGATATTTATTGGGAAAGATATTATTTGCAATTGAACAAATCCGATCTGCCCGAAAAATTTGGAGATAAAGCTTATTATAAACTTTTCGCTGGTCAGTCAAGTATCAGATTCAATACAGGCGCTTATTCCTTTGGGATTTCTACTGAAAATGTTTGGTGGGGCCCCGGAAGATATAATGCTTTGATCTTAAGTAATAATGCCCCGGGTTTTTTACATCTGACTTTCAATACGATTAAACCCGTTGAAACGTCAATTGGTTCTTTTGAATGGCAAATGATCGGCGGTAAATTGGTATCTTCTGGTTTTTTTCCACCCGATACCAACAGGTATTATAACGGACAAAGATTATATCAACCCAAAAAAGAGGAAGATCGGTATATTTCCGGAATCACATTGAGTTGGCAGCCTAAATGGACAAAAGGGCTTTATCTAGGCTTCGCCAAAGTTTCTTATCAGTATTTATCAGATGTTTCCGGGTTAGCCGATATTTTTCCTTTAGAAGGAATCATAAAATCAAATGCAGAAAAGCAAAGTAAAAAAGCAAGCTTAGGCTCGTTATTTGCCCGATATGTTATGCCAGAGGACCATGTGGAGTTTTACTTTGAATTTGGCAGAAATGATAAATCAGCTTCTCTAAGCAACATCTTTTCTGAGAGTGACTATCCCAGTGGTTATATAGCCGGACTTCGTAAGCTAATTAATTTAAAGAAAAAAAACGAGTATATTGAAATTGCCTCTGAGTTTATCCAATTAGAATTGCCCAATAGTAAGCTGATATATGAAGGTGTAAGCTGGTATAATCATCCTTATGTGAGGCATGGTTATACTAATCAAGGCAAATTATTGGGAGCTGGTATTGGTCTAGGATCTAATAGCCAGTCTATCGATATAAGTTGGATTAAAGGATTTAATAAAGTAGGAATGAAATTTGAGAGGATTGACCGTAATAATGACCTATACTATAATTCTTTTTCCGTAATTACTCATGATTTTACAAGACATTGGGTAGATGTATCTTCTTCGTTTCATCTTGACTGGAGATATAAAAAAATTATTTTTTCTTCACAGATGGCTTTGATACGGTCTCTTAACTATGAATGGTTTATACTACCAGGATTAAATTACTTTAAAAATACTTACGATCTTTTGAATTTTCATGCTTCTCTCTCTTTTGCTTATCGCTTGTAAGTGATTACTTAATCTTTCTCAGTGCCAATAATAGCAATACAGAAAAAAAGCCTGTCAACAATCCCACCAATCCCCCAAAAGCAAAACCCGTTTTATTTTCTTTCAACGGTAGTTCCGGGCTGTCTACTATTTGAACCGTTGGGGTTTCCTGCATGAGTGAGGTTCTGCTTACTTCCAGGTTCTTAACGATCTCTGCATAAACCGTGCTTTGTATATACTTGTTTCGGGTACTGATTTCGGCATCTACAGAGGGAGAAGAATAAGCAGGGTTGCCATCCAGTAATACCCGGTTGGCTTCGGCTGTTGAATAGGTCCGTTTATCTAATAAAACACCTAAACTATCGGCTCTTCTTTGTAAACGGGCAACATTATTACTTAACCTTTTTGTTTTGGTATCAACATAAAAATCAGTAGTGATTTTTAAGAGGCGTTCACAAAATAACTGGCTGATCCGCTCGCTACGGGAAGTTAATTGTAATACAAATACCCCGAGTTTTTTATCGGGTTTCGAAATAGACAATTCACGCTCTTCAATCCGGGTGATGATTGTGTGAAGAAGACTGTCTTCCAATCTTGAGAATTGTTTTTGCGAAACGGGGAAATGGATTTCTTTTCCTACTTTGGCATTGCTCTTCCATTGTTCTTTCCAATGATATACTTCTGCATATTTATCTGCTATCGACATATTGGAAGAATCGTAAGGGGTTAACAAGGCCTTTTTGATCAATGTGTGGCTCTTCAGCAATTCGAGCACATTATCACCTGCCAGCACACCATTGGATCCGGACAAACCTCCGATATCAAAACCAAATTGCCCCGCAAGGGCGGAGGCAACCGAACCTCCCGAGCCTTTTGATTCCTCTACTACAAAGGTTAATTTAGCGGTATAAGTGGTATGAATGATCCATGCATATCCGATCCCCAGCAAACCACCGGAAATGGCTGCTAAAGCCAGCCATTTCCTGAAGGATAGCGCATACAGGATGCTTTCCTGCCAGTTCTTGATGAGGCTGCGGAAAGAAAAAATTTCTTCTTCCGTTTCATGGGTTGTATTCAGGTTTTCAGGTTGTTGCATTAGATAGTATGCGCTTTTATTTTTTCAATACAGCGATCAGGCTGATTAATGTGGCAAATGAACCAACAATGGTTGAAATTTCAATGATAGAAAGGCCCTTACTGCCATTGTCTGTTCTTTCCGGAACAATGATCTTACTTCCCGGTAATATTTTTGGATAGTTCCTGAAAAATAAAAAATGAATAGCGGCTGCAAAATTACGGAAAAGAGATTATATTTGCCGATTACAGTTTGCTTTACTTGATTTCTTCTCCTTTATTACCTTCGAAGTCGTTTCATGAAACACATCCTACTGTTTTTTGCGGTCCTACTTCGCTTGATGCCATTGCTATACTGAACATATGCTTTTTTCAGGTTCCCTTTATCGGTAATCCCCCCTACATCTGAAATGTATGACATAAAACTTTCCGACTGGTAGCTCAGGATCTGCGGGTTAAAAACAGCCCCCTTCACTTCTACAAAAGGTTCGTTTTTAGGAATATAAATACTATCATCAGGCTGTAACAGAAATCGTTCTCTTTGTTTTGAATCATCAGATAGCAGATTGGTTCCTACACGCAGCCCCTTTCTAAAAACCTGGACATCGTTCATGGATGCAAACGGGGAAATGCCCCCTGATCTTTTGATCACTTCCTGTATCGTTTCATTTCTTTTCTCCAAAGCATAATCTCCGGCGTATAAAACTTCCCCTCTTATTTTTACGGTTCCGAGGTTACGGTAATTCAATAACCTGGGAACAAATACATAGGCTAAAGGTTGTAGCAGGGATTTACTGCCAAGGTTTCTAAGGCTTGAATACACATCGAGAGTGATCAGGTCTATGAGTTTATTGGCCAGTGTATCTGCCCTGTTTTTTTCCAGCCTGGATATTTCTACTTTATGGGTGGCCGCATCATTGGTAAAGCCGCCGGCCATTAATATCACATCTTCCAATGACATTCCTTCCCTGTACTGAAAGGTATTGGGTATGCGTACATTACCGGCTACGGTAATAGTGGGCACATCCGATAAACTGTCTTTCGACAAAATGAAAACTGAATCATCTTTTGTAAGCAGGATATCTGCCTGCTTACCGTTTAAAATATCCCTTGGGCTGAAGGGGATAAACTCTCTCTCAGCATCTTTTTTTCTTCTTTTGATATAGCCCCTGTTTAAAAAAGCATCTTCTTTAACCCCATCTGCTTTTTTGATGAGTTTGGTTAGCGTAAACTGATCAGAAAGTTCATAATTACCCGGCCTGAACACGGCGCCAGTAAGCACAACACGGTTTTCGTAACGGGGCAATACTTTTTCAAAAAAAACAGAATCCCCGTTTCTCGGGATAAAATAATTGAAATCAGCAAAAGCAATATCCCGGATCCTGAGTTCTTTGTCTCCATTTTGTACCACTTTGGCTACATCTTTCAGTGCGGCATCGTCAAGCCCCCCACCATATTGAATCAGTTCCGCCAGGGTTTCTTTTTCCAGTAGTTCATAAATAGCAGGCCTTTTTATTTCGCCGGTTAAGGATACTCTTTTTTGATAAAGCGGGAACCGGATAATATCCTGGTCCTGCAACCGGATTTCTTTTCCGAGTAAGCCTTTTTGCAGGAAAGAATAAAAGTCGATCTCTTCCATTACTTTATTATTCCGGATCAATTCAATTTTTCTTAAAGAGCCTTTTTCGGAAGGCCCCCCGGCCAGGTATAGCACATTGAAAAAACTGGCCAATGACGAAACCACATAATCGCCCGGGTGAGCGGATTCCCCGATAACCGAAATACGGATGGTTTTGAAATTATTGATGGTAAGAAAGAGCTGGGTCTTTCCGGAAGCCAGGGCAGGATAGGCCAGCTTCATTTTCTCCTTAATCTTTTGTGTAGCCTGCTGGATGGTTAAACCATTAATATTGATCATACCGGCATAAGGCATTTGTATGGTGCCATCCGGACTGATTTTGGCGTTTACACTTGCTTCATTAATACCCGTAAAACTGATGGTTAATTCGTCGTCTATACCCAATACATAATTAGCCGGTGTGGTAATTCTCATATTGGGCTCAAAACTGATGGTAGGGTTGCTAAAGAAGTCATAACCATAATAATTTGATTTCTTCTTCAGCTGGGGAACTTCAAATACCCAGGAGCTGTCTTTCAGGAAGTCGGTAGTGTCTTTTATAATATTGGAAGTGGCGAATTTAGATTTACCTGCGCCCTGCATCTGCACAAGTCTTTTTTTAAACCCGTTCACTTCCGAGGGATCCATACCTTTTTTTACGAGAAGTTTCATGGCATCACTTTCGGAAATACCTGCTTTTTGGGCCTGTTGCCAGATCTGCATAATTTGCTGGTCAGACATCTGGCTTACTTTACCTATTTGTGTGCTTTGGGGATTGCTATTCTGCGAATAACCCTTTTGCAGTGTGAGCAGGCAGATGGAGAAAATCAACAAAAAAACCAGCTTTTTTACGGAATACAATTTCATTACTTAAGGTTGATTCAGGCAAA
>CAZFKE010000001.1:0-27115 GCA_964519475.1 uncultured Sediminibacterium sp. | reverse complement strand
ATAACCCAATCAGTCTTCTATAAAGCCAAAGAAAACATTTAAATGATAACATTTATCCCTACTCTCAAGAGCACGGCAATGGGTGAAAAAAAAGCATTCAATCACAGATACCTGTCAGCAAACAAATACATTAAGTAACAAAGATCCAATGCAACCATTTATAGTCCATATGTAAATCCGATATGCAAAGTGGTTTGCGTTGTTTTTTGCAAGGTTACCATATTGTTGAAAGAAAGGGAACTGTAAAAAGCATTCAGGTTCAGGTTATTGATCAATTCATACGAAAAACGGGCAGTGATCTCTTTTTGTTTATTCTGCAGGTTAAACAGAAAATCCGGTTGGGGTTGCTGGAAATACTGTTGTTCTACCGTACCCGCACCACCTTTCCTGCTGGTTTGATAGCTGAACAGGCATTTGAAGCGTGGAAAGGGGGTGTACCTGGCCGTATAGGTAAGCCTGTCGAAGTTGTTACCCATCCAGTCGCCCAATGAATAGTTATGGCTGTTATAGTTTTGTGCGGGTATCAGGTTATGGTATACAAACGGGTTTACCCGGGTATATTCCATGCCAAGGGTTAAATAAGGGATAAAAGCATCGGTTACCGAACCCCCAAGGGTAAAACCTAACTGATTGCGGCTTTTGTTCTTATCGAAAATGGAAGACACCCTGATCTCATCAATAAATACGGTAGTATACAAATGTGTTTTGGGAAGCTGGTTACGTGAGCTTACCTGGAAAAACAGTTGCCCGTTAGAACCGGTAAGGATATTGCTTCGGTTCACAATATTGTCATAGATCTTGAAGAACATCAACGGGAAAAGATACCCGATATCTATTCTGTCGCTATACACAATGGATTCGCCTACGGATATATCAAGGCCTTTGGAAGCTTTGATATGGATGCTATGCGTAGCCATGAATTTAGGAATAAAGAACTGACGGTCGCCGCCATATACTCCGTTGCCGGTTGGATAACGGCGGGTTGTATCTAAGATGGCCGAGTTGAGCCAGGCATGTGTATAATGAAAACTTAGCCAGGAGAAAAGTGTATAATCCAGCCTGATCAATGGGAATGCGGGCGCTTTATCTGAGAGAACAATCTTGCCAGCTTGCCCATAACCCCATAACAAATGATCCTGCCCGAAACTGATAGAACCATTCTTCCAGCTATAAGAAATGCTGCCCCTGAATTGAGAATAATTCTGACTGGTACGCAAAGAAGTATCTTTTCTCACAATGCCGGTTTCGGGGGTGTTTTGCCGGCTAGTATCGAATCCCTTTCCGGATTCGGTAATATCGTTGTAAAAAAAATGAAAGCCCCAATGTTTGCCCGCATGGCCCCAGAAACTAAGCCCTGAGCTGGATTGCGTAACGCTTTTGCCTGAACCGCGGATAGTAGCGGCTGTAAAAACAGGATCGGCCTGGAACACAATATCTTTTCCGGTAGCAGAAAACGCCCGCCATCTTTTATAGGGGTCTGTTTTTAGAAAATGAACTTCTTCTGCAGAACCGGTAGCGGTATTGTCCCATTCATTTCCATATTCATTCCGGTAAAAAGAGAGTTCTTTTTTTTCTACCGGAGATAAGGCTTCTTTTTTTTGAGATAGCGAATCGAGGCAATCTGCAATGTATTTTCTGCTGAGGGGTTTTATATTATCATCGAAACGGATCGTTCCTTTCTGAGCCATTCTTGAGAGATAATGATATACTTCTTTGGTATGGGTTTCCCAAACTACCTGTGCATTTACAAATGTTGAAAATACCGGGAGGCAGACTATGCTTATTAAAAGTCTTTTCAGGTAATGGGTAAGGGGTTGTGTTGTTAATACATGCATAGGTAACGTATTGTTCTCTTACAATCAATGGTAATGATGCTCTTCTCCGGGAAACCTGCCACTTCAAGAGTACATCTAAGCCGGGCCGGGCTTATTTCTTAACGCTTTTTCGGAGGCCGATTCCGAACCAATAGGCCAGAACTTTCCGCTTATGCTACTTAACCCTAAATGATTAATATGCATTTTGGTCGCCCCTGATAACATTGATGATGGTTTGCAGTATGATCTGTCCGTCCAGCCAGAATGTCCAACGATGGATATAATAAAGATCAAAATTAACCCTTCTTTGCATAGACCCCGGAATACGGGTTTCGCCACGGCAACCGTTTACCTGTGCCCAGCCTGAAATACCGGGTTTTACCACATGCCGGAGCATATAGTTTTCAACCGTGTGCATGGATTCGAGATTTAGCGGTGTGGGGTGTGGTCTTGGCCCCACAACAGACATATTGCCTAATAACACATTCCAGAATTGCGGTAATTCATCCATATTGGTTTTGCGTAAAAATGTGCCCAGTCCGGAAGCGATCCTGGGATCGTCTTTGCTTGCCTGGTGATAATATCCCTTCTCGTCTATATCGGTGCTGTTGGCTACCATGGTTCGGAACTTATAACAGACGATCTTTTCATTGTTCAGTCCCCATCTTTCCTGTTTAAAAATAACAGGCCCCTTTGAAGTCAGTTTAATGGCCAACCCGATCAAGGGCAATAGCCACCAACCCAATACCAAAAAAAACATAGCCGAGAAAATAATATCAAAAACCCTTTTCAGTAAGCGGTTCTCGGGTTTATCCAATGGCAATGAACGTACATTGATCACAGGCATCAAGCCAATATTGTTTACCTGGATAGTAGAGGATGCATATTGATATAAATCCGGTATAATACGCGCTTTGGTGGTATAGTAATCGCATACCTCAATGCAATTTTGAATCTCTTCGTTCTGCGTATTGGGTAAAGCGATCACCACCTCATCTATCGCTTTCTGTTTTAATAAGGTTCCCAGGTCGCTGATCTTTCCCTGATAGGCGCAGCCATTCATTTTTGAATGGGTATTGTCTATAAAACCAACGCATTTATACCCATAGTAGTAATACTTATTAATGGTTTCATAAAAATCAAGTGCAGAAGGGGTGGAGCCTACGATCAGGATATTGTCAAATAGCTTTCCCTGATAGATGGCCGAATGCAGGTATTTCCTGATCACGTATTTGGTAAGGCTGAGCAGCAGGAAAAGTATGGACAGGAAAAAAGTAAAAAAATTCGCATTGAACTGAAAGACATTGCGCAGAAAGAAAGAGACCGAGCTTAATAAGATGGTGAAGAGGATGATGGTATAAATGATAAAAATGATCTCCTCGGAATATTTGTTTGATCGCCTGTCGGCGTATAGTCTTGAAAAGGAAGTGGCAATATACCAGACGATAAGAGCGATCAGGGTAAACAGGTAAGTAAACGGCTTACTATTGGCCGGGATACCTGAGGAGGTTAGGCTCAACGCAAGAAAATAAGAAATGCCCACAATGGGCGCATCAATAATATACCTCAGGGTTGTATAACGATTGTAAGCTTTAGCCATAATTTCAGAGCATCTTACTTCCCGGCAACTAATTCGTTTAAAAGCGCAAGATAAGCATCTGTTATATGATCCCAATTGTATTTGGCGGTGAGGCCGTTTCGGGAAACCTTTTTCAGATCCTCTAAAAGACCCTCATGTCGCTCAACCCGTTGCATCAAAGCCGCAATTGAGGGGCTATTTTTTTCAAAAAACAGCCCGAAACTGCCTTCCGACAGCATTTCGCGGTTAAATGGGGTATTTAATGCGAGGATGCCGGTACCATAGGCCATGGCTTTTAACAGGGTAGGATTGGTTCCCCCAAATTCATGCCCATGTAAATAGGCAAAACAATGATGGTACAGTTCGGCTAATAGCTCACTATTTGTAACATATCCTACAAAGAGAATATTTGAGGCAGCTTTTGTCTTGATAGTATCTGCATAGCTGTCTTTATAGGGTACATCGCCTACAATGACCAGTTTTTTGGCCGATTTTGCGGCAATAAACCCATTTAACAGCAAATCTGCATTATTGTCCGGGATCAAACGGCCAACGATCAGGTAATACTCACCCGGGCTCAGGCCAAAGGAGCTGATCAGTGAGGAGTCCTGCGGATACCGGATATTGGCGCCATAGGCGATTACGGTTGAGTTGGCGTTAAATTCCCTTAGGTACACTTTTCTCATTTCCTCGGCATCGGTAATTACCCTGTCGTAGAGTTTAGTGGCGAGTTTGGCTGAAAAATGGAAATATTTTGCGCCCAGTCCCTTCCATTTAGGCCGCAGCCATTCAAGCCCGTCTACATTAATACAGGTTGGTTTGCGGAATATGCGTGAAATAATCCCCCAGGGCCCGTTGGCCGCGTTTACTGCCAGGATTACATCGGCTTTGCCGATAGTACAGGCATGCAGCATGGATAAAAAGGAATGAACGGGTTGGCTAAGGCTTTTTGTTTCAATAGTGGGTATATAAACCAGTTCGATACCATTCACCTGTTTGGGGAAGGATTGGAAAAGATTCTTATGACAATAAACTTTTACCCGGATGCCTTTTTGTACCAGTCTTTCCGATAATTCTTTCACAAAGGTCTCATACCCGCTGTACACATATGGGTAACCCCTTGATCCGATAATGGCAACTGTCATTCCAATATGTTTAATAGCTTGTTTTCGAATGCTTCCGGCGAATATTGTTCCAGTACTTTTTTCCTGGCAGCATTCCCCATCTGAATCCTGGCAGGTTTATCGCCAACCAGTTTTCCGATAAGGGAAGCGGCTTTTGCAACATCATTCCACGGTATCCATATCCCGGTAATATTTTCATCCACCATTTCCAAAGCGCCGCCATGTGCGGTGGCTGCCACCGGTTTGGCCGAAGCCATGGCCTCGAGCACAACCGTTGGAAAGGGGTCGGGCAGGGTGGAAGGTAAAACTAAGATATCAAAACCCTGAATCAATTCGGCTGTATCTGTACGATAACCCAGGTCCGAAACCAAATGACCAATATTTTCCTGTTTGATTAGTTTATCCAGTTGTTCATATAAATACTCATATCCCGGAAAAGCATCACCGATCAATACAAAATGAACTTGATTGTGTTGTTTTGCAATGGCGGATGCGATCTGTAAAAAATAGGATTGTCCCTTCCAATAATGCACCCTTCCGATCATACCAATGATTAGGGTATTCTTATCCAGCGAAAGCTCTTCTCTGAGTTTTTCGGAAGGTTGCAGATAAGGGTTGTAATCGATACCGTTATAAATCAGTTCTAGTTTTTCTGGTGATACAAATTTGCTCCAGCTTTTTTTAACGGCTTCAGAAACAACGATCACCTTACTACTGTACCGATTGAGTAAGTAACCCAGCAACCGATACATCCATTTGGGTTGTTCGATGATCTCGTGTACATGCCATATATGGCGTATACGCAGGGATCTTGCCGCAAAGGCACCGGCCAATACAGCAGTTGTATTGGAGTAAACCCATTGTATATCCCTTGTCCTGATCAGGGCTTTTATGAGCCTATATGCAGTGCCTATTACTCGCAAGCGGTTGATGAGACCGGGAAGGTTCTTGTATTTTCTTCGCAGGATACCTAATCTTATAAAAATAACTTCAGCGCCCAATGCGGTAAGGCTTTCTGCCAGCGGCCCATTTTCTGAGAGCACAATTAACGGCTTATGGCCTTTTTTGATAAGTATACGAACCGTTACCAGTAAAATTTTACTGGCGCCATAAAGGTCGGATGAGCCATGCATGATCAGGATATTCATGATGGCTGCATACGCTGTTTAATGATACGGGCAGGTACGCCTGCTACTACACTATACGGAGGGACATCGTTGGTAACCACGCTGCCGGCTGCTATGACCGATCCTTTGCCGATGGTTACCCCTGCCAGGATAATACTGTTGGCGGCTATCCAGCAATCGTCTTCAATTTTTACGAATTGTTTGTTTACACCCTGCTCTTTCATGGTAATATCTGTGCGGTCGAAGACATGGTTCTCTGCGTAGATACTTACCCTTGGAGAGATCATTACATTATCACCGATCTCAATATAACCTGAACAACCGATATAAGCGTAAGGGCCGATATTAGAGTTGTTACCGATCTTCAATCCTTCGCCCATCTCGCCGCCATAAATATTAGACGGGCGGATGATCGCAAATTTACCAATACTTACCCGGTTGCCACAGATGATTTTTTGTTTGGATAAACAATTGATCTCTGCATAATCTTCCACAATCAGGTCCTTGCCTGCTTCCAGGTATTTTGCATACCGGATAGAAACGCCTTTGCCCACCAAAACGAGACCGGATGCTTTGGCAAAGAATATTCGTTGAAAGCAGCCCCTGAGAAAGTAAACTGCCAGACGCAAAAGGGTTATTGTTTTGTCGGTGCCTCGCCATTCGCCTTTAAAACGGGATCGTATGTAGTTTGCAGGTTCGATAGGCAGATTTTTATTCATACAGCTCGTTTTCACTGGCTGCATTTTTACACAGGAATGTAGTATCTGCAAATATTCTACTTTGCAACTAACATTCCATAGGAAAATGGAAAAAAAAAGAAAATTAAAAGGAAGGGGTGTTAAAATAAGTAGATTTCACCTGATTTATTGGGAATGATTGCTTCGTTTGCATGCATGGCTTTTTATGATTCGCTTTTTCTTTAACGCTGCCATCTTTGCTGCCGGCCGGCAAAGACGGGTTCCTGTGAACTTTGTGCTACTGCTTTCTTTACAGTGGTACCGCTAAGGTCGGTAATAACCGCGGAGGCCGCAAATAGGTACTGTATAACCCTGCGACCCTTTCGTTACGGCTTTTTTACAGCAATACTGCTAAGCCCAAGGCTGCATAAGAACATAAGGAAGTAAGGCCCCCCATTGTTTCTGCTTTTCGCATTTTGGCCATTCTTCAATGCAGTTTTTTTCGCTAACAGCAAATGGCTAACTGCCAACCAGCTAAATACCAGCAGCCAAGACCATTTTTTGCTATCTTTATTACATGGATCGGCAGCAAACATTACTTACAATTAAATCTACCGTACACGCATTCCTGCCAGGCGCGCAGGTACTTATTTTTGGTTCCCGGGCAAAGGGCACTCATACTAAACAAAGCGATTATGATTTATTGATCATAACAGAACAAATATATGGGCCCAAAGAAAAAATGAACTGGGAAAGTAAAATAAGTAAAGCGCTTATCAATCTATTCAGTGCTCCGTTTGATGTGATTCTTCAAAGTAATGAAGAAATTAACCTGAAGAAAAATTCGAAAGGCCACCTCATTTATTATGCATTAAAAGATGCTGTTGAAATATGACAGATGAGGAAAAAAATATTTTGAAACAATGGCTGCAAAAAGCAGCGCATGATTTAACGGCGGCTGAAATCCTTATAAAAGCTGGTCCCATTATTCTTGATATCGCCTGTTTTCACTGCCAACAGTCGATTGAGAAATATTTAAAAGCATTTTTGATTTATCAAAACCATGAGTTTACGTATACACATAACCTGGATTACTTAGTAAACGAATGCGCTCAGTTTGATGCTGACTTCAAAGGGTTAGATACGAAAAATATGAACGTATATGCCGTTAGAGCAAGATATCCTCATGATTATGTTGCTCCTGAGTTATCAGAAACAAAAGAATATTACCAAATTGCCCTGGCGATACAAGAGCTGGTTTTACACAAAATAAACAATGTATTGTCTTAATGATGAGCCTCATTCCAGTAAAATAGCTTCACGCAAAGTCAAAATGGTTTTACTACTTTTATCAATGCTTGTCGTATTTGTTTTTAACATAGCTTATAAAAACTAGTAACGCAAAGATCGGTAAGAACCTGCCTTTGCAGGCAGACCGGGGGGAAGGAAGACCTCCTGTATACCTGGCGTTGCTTTTTAATAATACAATAGGTTAGATAGAAATATTCCACGGTTATCCGGATGAGGGTTAGTATTCCCCGATTTATAGTAAAATTGTAAGATGAAAACAGCGTTAATATGTGGTGTTTCGGGGCAGGATGGCGCTTATTTGGCCCGGCTACTCCTCGAAAAGGGATATGAAGTATTTGGCGGTTCCAGGGATGCCACAACGAATACTTTTGACAACCTGGATAAAATGGGATTAAAAGAGAAGATCCAGCTGGTTTCTATCAATATCTGTGATTTCAGAAGTACGCTGCAAACCATTATCAAGGTCAGGCCGGATGAGATCTATAACTTATCCGGGCAAAGCTCTGTCGGGTTATCTTTTGAACAACCCGTTGAAACCTTTGAAAGTATCAGCATCGGTACCTTGAATCTGCTGGAAGCCATCCGTTTCAGCAATTTGCCGGTTAAGTTATATAATTCCGGGTCCAGTGAATGTTTTGGGGAAACAGGAGATCATCCGGCAGATGAGGAAACGCCGTTTAAACCCAGAAGCCCCTATGCGATTGCAAAAGCCACTGCTCATTGGCAGGTGGCCAATTACCGGGAAGCGTATCATATTTATGCCTGTACCGGTATCCTTTTTAATCATGAATCTCCTTTACGGCCCAATCGTTTTGTAACTAAGAAAATCATTGCTACTGCCTGCAGGATCGCAAAAGGAAGTAATGAGAAATTACTATTGGGTAATATTAATATTCAGCGCGACTGGGGCTGGGCACCCGATTATGTGGAAGCCATGTGGTTAATGCTTCAGCAGGAGAAGCCGGAAGACTTTGTGATCGCTACAGGGGTTACCCATTCTTTAGAATATTATATACAATTGGTATTTAAACAATTGGGTCTTGATTGGAAGAAATATGTAGATAGCGATCCTGCACTTTTACGACCAACTGATTTGTTAGTGGGAAAGGCCAATCCCTCGAAAGCGGCAAAAATACTGGGATGGAAAGCAACGCATACAATTGAAGAAGCGGTAAAAGATATGGTAGAAGATGAGTTATATAAAAGCTGATTGAGCGCTCCTGTATACAGTTATAATTTTACAACCGTATAAGATTTAGGAATGCCAAATAGTTTTTCAACCTGTATTTCTGCCCCCGGGAATAATTTCTGAAATCTTTTCTTTGTAAACATCAATGTACTTCTTGAAACAGTTAATGCTTCCCGGTAGTTTGATTTTTTGGGGAAGTAATTAATATTAAAAGCCATGATGAGAAGAGCCCGCAAATTATGCGGTATAAACTGAAATAAGGGGATCAGGCTATGCGGTTCAAGCGGAAACCAAAAGGAAGGTGTTTGAATGATATACTTATCACAAACCCGCATTACTTCTTCAGCAAATATTTTTTGATTTTCGTAGCTCCCAACATGTTCAATGACAGAATTTGAAAAAATAAGATCAAATTTTCCTTTTTGAAAAGGTAGTGAGAGTGCATTGCCTACAATGTTATGAAAGTAAGTTGAGTCTTTTTCTTCTATAGAATTCTTATAAAGGTTTAGCAGATGAATGTGACAATTGCCACTATTCCATTCAACGTTTTTCCAATATGCGATATCACCTCCAATATCAAGTATGTGAAATTCCTCTTTTCCGGAAGCAAGTTGTTTGATCCTGTTTTCCAGTAAAGCAAATCGGTTTTTTCTTAGCCTGTTTACAAATGAATCTTTCTTGGTGTGGTCTACAAATAGCTTCCCGAAATTCATATTAACATCTTGATTACCTGGTTAAACTAGCTGATGCTAAACAAAGAAGACATGTATGATTGTTGATTCAACAATCATTACCTTCTGAAAGCATAATAGAAATTTATTAAAATTCGTCTTTTTTTCAAAGTAGCGAGATAAATTATACTGTTTTTTTTGAAAATGCCAATGTTAATGAGCGAAATGGCCGGTAATATCTATACAATCCTTTTAAAGACCTCTAATAATGACGAAACAGTTTTTTCCCATGTAAATGATGCCAACCTTTGCGTACCTTTTTCTATTAATTCATTCTGTAATGCTTTGTCGCCAAGTATTAAGGCCATTTTTTCCTTTATATCATTTACATCATATGGATTACACGTAACCACAGCATTCCCCCCAACTTCGGGTAAACAACTATTATCAGATATTAATGTTGGCAAATGGTTCTGAAATGCCTCAAGTATCGGTAAACCGAATCCTTCATTAACAGATACAAATGCGTACAGACTTGCATTTTTGTAATAATAGGCTAACTGTTCGTCAGAGATGAACCCGGATAGTATTACCTGTTCGTGCATGCCCAGCGATGCAATCAGTGCATGGATATTATCTTTGTCACTGATCATTTTTTTGGAAACAGTTCCTCCTACCAATACGAGCGAATATTCTTTAAAGCCTTCTTTTTTTAGCAGATGAAAAGCTTTGATCAGGTTTAAAAGATTTTTTCTTTTTTCCAATACACCAATATGGAGAATATATTTTTTATCCGGATCCAATACTGCGGTTTCAATATTAAGCCGACGGGTTGACGACTTAGGTGCAAGATGAATGGCATGAACTTTTCCCTGATCAAGATTTACCTGTTCCAGGATTCTTTGCTTAGAGTATTCAGTAATGGTAATTACTGCATCTGCCTTTTTAGCAGCAGGAATTCCTATTTTATTCAACATGTAAAGCCAGAGAGGATTATATTGTTCGGGATATTCCCAAAAAAAAGCATCATAAAAAACAACAGCTGTTTTATAATTTAATTTTATCAGGGGTAAAAAATAGTCGGTACAATATAAGATATCGGCTTTTTTTACGAAACAAATAACCGGAAGAGCGATCTGCTTCCAAAGTAAAAAGCGCAGGTGTTCAATTAATTTTAAAAATTTATTTTTCCCGGTGTACACAGAGAAAGGGGTGTCTATAAAATGAATTGAAAATTCTGAATGATCCTTTTTTAATTCCCGGCATATTTCTTCCAGATAGGTTTTTGCGCCGGTTTTAGCTATTTTTAGATCCCTAATATCTATGCAGACAGTTATTTTCGAGCCCATAGTAAATTATACATTACATTATCTTTACACAGGTTTGTATGCCAGTTCCCTGAACATACAATCTGGTGTAAAGATATATTAACTTGTCTCGAATGAAGAAAATTAGAACTAACCCTTTTCTCCTGTTTTCACCCTTTTGGGTTATCTACATAATAATCGTGCTGATAGGTCATAGTAATGTTATGGAAGGAGACGAAGGCAGATACTACCAGTATGCTCAAAACCTCATACATGGTTTTTATTCGCCGGCCAAAGAAGTGTATCTATGGAACGGTCCAGGATATCCGCTGATACTGGCACCATTATTGGCCATTGGGCTATCTGTTAAGTTTTGTGTTTTACTTAATGCATTCTTCCAATATATATCTGTTGTGTTTTTGTATAAAACACTCAGATTATTTACCGGATACAAAACAGCTTTGTTCTTTAGTATTTTCTGGGCTTGTTATTATATAGCATTTAAGGAGATGACATTACTTTACACTGAGACATTGGCCAATATGCTGATGTGTCTTTTTCTCTATTATGCTTTTCTTGCCTTTTCCGCGGAAGAAAAAAAATGGAAATATATCATCTTAAGCGGATTTTTGATAGCATGCCTTACTTTAACTAAAATAATATTTGGTTATGTGTTACTGGTATTCCTGGTCTTATTGGTAATTCTATATTTTATAAAACAAAATGCGAATCATAAAAAAGCATTTTATATTATTTTTTTTGCATTGATATTTAATCTGCCATATCTGTTTTATACATGGCATTTGACGGGGAAGATTTTTTACTGGGCAAACAGCGGGGGGATGTCATTATACTGGGCCAGTTCACCGGTTGAAGGTGAATTTGGTGATTGGAATGATGATCATTTCACCGCCTATTGCGGATATGATACCAATGTACCTTGTAATGCTAAATTGTTTGCACAAAATCATCAGGTAGATTATGATAGTATATATAAATTCACCGGTGTTGCCCGTGATGAGGCATTTAAACAAAAAGGGATAGAGAATATAAAAAAATATCCGGTGAAATACTTTAAGAATTGCCTCGCCAATATAAGTCGCCTTTTTTTCGGGATCCCCAGTTCATATAGTTTTGTACGTTTTCAGAACCTGTTAAGAATACCTCCGGGAGCTGCCGTTTTGATGATGTTTTTGTTTAGTTTAGCTATGTCCCTTTTAAATGTAAAACGACTCCCTTTTGTAATTGTATTTTGTATAATATTACTTGCCCTATACATGGGCGCTTCGATAGCTGTGAGTGCTTATCAGCGGCAATTAACCGTAGCTGTGCCTTTGATTATTCTGTTAACAGGGTATCTTTTCGAAAAAAATGTCTTTTTTAAGAATCACAATTAACGTTCTGTTTTGATAGAATTTTGTTTTCTGAATTATTCATGCGCAAGATTTCCGGAAATTAATGCTCGATGGGTTACTGAAAGGGATTTGCTTTTTAACCGGTCTTCCATAATCATATTGATCATTAGCCCACTTAAAAAATAAGTTATATAAGTGATGTAAATGAACGTGTCGATATATGAAGTGATTACAGGAATGATCAGGCCTATTTTAATAAGTACAACACACAATATTAATTTTCTCTTTTTGCCGGTTGCATTTTTTAGCTCTCTTAATCCTGTTCGTATCATCAGCACATATGTCCATGCATAAACTGCCACCATTAAAATACCTACCTGAACGCCGATAATAACTAACTGGTTCTCGCCACCGATATGATCGTTTGTTTCCATTGAAATCCTTCCGGATGAGCCTAATCCAAGACCCAGCGGATGTGAAATCATTGCTGTAATACCATTCAAAGATTCTACGACATGCCCCATACTAGAGGCATTTTCAAAAGTCAACGTATTAATAATGAACTCTAAAATGTCGCCTTTCAGAAAGAAAGCGATATATATAACTGCCAGAATAAAGAAAAATTGAAAATACCATACCAACTTTTTATTGCGTATTATCACTCCGAAGAAATAAATCACAATAAAATAGTTTGCAAAAGATGCTCTGGAAAGGGCGAATACCACCATAACAAATGTTGCAAGAAAACTAAATACATAGAAATTACTAAAGCCGATCTTATATTTATCGTTAGATGCAAGGGCAAGCAAAACTGAAAGAGCCAGAATGGAAGCCGCCGCGAGTTCAAGCGGACTGCTGAAGATGCTGCCAAAACGTTTCATACCTGTTTCTGTTTCAAATGTCCATATCAAGCCATAATGGCCTGAAGCCTCTCCATGGATAACATTGATCATGTAATCAGTATAACCGGTTTGGGTATGTATGTGCTGATAAGTAATGGCTTCAATAAGAACAACGATGCCGGCTACAATTGACACTATACAGATTAATGAAAAAATATGATTGATATTGATGGATGAAGCCTTACAAAGCCTCCCTGTAAAATACACAATAGGAAACATTGATAAAGCCTTAAAAGCAATTAACCGGCTTGTAAAATCGTAAGAGCCGATTGGAAGGATAAGGTAAATTATGGTGCAGAGAAAAAAAGTTAGTGTAAGCTTATCTACCAGATGGAGCGTTATTTTCTTTTTCATGTCCAGCAGAACCAAAAGGAACCCTGCAAAAACACAGATCTCCTTTAAAGCCTGTAAATAGGGCAGGGCTTTTCCCAAACCATACATATAGGAAACTGTAAGTGCATTTATATACACTGGCAGTCCAATGGTTATGAAAATGACAACTCCTTTAATTTCTTTATTTAAGAGTAAACGTATTGCATAAAAAAACGAAAAAATGTATGCAACAGGGAAAAGAAACATTAATGGGAACTTTTTTTGAAATTACAATATTTAGCCGATACCACAGTTTTCACAATGATAACAAAAGGAGACTTAGGCTTTAAAAGCAAGGTACTGAGACTTGACAGAAAAGATAAGTATCTGAAGTCTTTATGTCATATTGAGAATTATCTCATTTGTTGTTATTTCCAAAAGCCGTACATGCCTTTTTCCAGCTCGTATTTTTCCCATTCCATTCTTTTACGGGAGGGCTGCATCTTTGCCCATTCCCACATCACTGTCAATCCTTCTTTTAGAGAGGTTTTGTCTGCATAGTCGAGCAGGACCATTGATTTTTCGTGGCCAGGGAGTGCGTCTTTAACCTCGTGTCTTTGTTCGAGATAAGCAATTTCTGCACCGCCAACTATCTCACTTAAGATACCGGCAGCTTCTTTAATAGTGGTATGTATTGTACTTCCAAGATTAATAATTTCTTTTGAGCAGTTTTCTTGCGTTGCGGCTTTCCAGAATGGTAATAAACAATCATCTACATAAGTAAACTCTCTTTTTTGAGAGCCATCTCCAAAAATGGTAAAAGGCTGGTTATTTAATTTTTGATACATCCAGATGCCGAGTACGTTTCTGTATTTGTCCCAGATATTCTGATTATATCCATATACATTATGCGGCCTTATAATACACCAGTCCAATTTGTGTTGATCTCCTGCGATCTGAATATCCATTTCACAGGTATATTTTGCTACGCCATAGGGATCTATTGGAGTAGGGATATGTGCTTCATCGAATGGCGGTGTTCCAATACCATAGACAGCCATACTCGAAGTAAATACTAAACGTTTGATATCGTATTGAATACATTTATTTACAACGGCAACTGTTGCAACTACATTATTAGTATAATTGAATTTTCTAATAAAAGGACTCAATCCTTCGGCTGCATATGCAGCAAAATGGAACACATACGAAATTTCATTATTTGCAAAAATGGGATCCAGATCATCAGTACTTAGATCTGCATTGTAAAAAATAACTTCCTTCGGAACGTTTTCAATATAACCACCACTAAGATTATCAATACCTATTACCCTGAATTCAGGATGGTTGTGAATGATCCATTCAGCCATTCTTGATCCGATCAGTCCGGCCACACCTGTAATTAAAACGTTCTGCATAATGATTCTTAATATTTAATACTACCATTGAGCCCGTCTTTCACAGCCCTTATAACCGTTTTTAACTTGATAAAGCGAAAACGAGCCACAAAATAGGCCATAACCGCAATTATGTAAAAAAAATTAAATAAAACCACCGTAACAACTTTAAGAGAGGATGTATATTTTTTTAATAGCCAAATTCGGTTACGAAAATTCAGGTAATGTACTATCGGGTTTACAAAACCTTCTTTGCCTTTAACGCTGTTTTTATTCGACATACCTGCAATATGATAGATCACTGAGTCGGGGTGATAAATCAGTTTGTACCCTGCATTTTTAATTCTGAATGAAAGGTCCACATCTTCAAAATAGATAAATAAATTTTCAGCCAAAAGCCCTGTTTCTTTAAGTATTGCTGTTCTCGTAAAAAAGGCACAACCAGTTACCCAGTCAACTTCTTTAGCTATGCTGTTTTCCGGTAATAATGGTTTATTGAAATTGGTGGTATGGGCATAGCCCAACCAAGTATTGTAATAAGAACTACCATTCCATACTAATGAGCGGTCATGGTTAAAATAGATCAAAGGTTGTATAATTCCGGCTTCCGGGTGTATGTCCATATAATTAACCAGCACTTCAAGAAATCCAGGTTCTGCAAATGTGTCATTGTTTAACAGTAGTGCATATATATAACCTTGATCAACTGCATATTGCATTCCAAGATTGTTGCCACCTGTAAAGCCAGCATTTGTAGGTGACTCAATGAGAATGATGTGATCGTATTTTTCTTTCAGTAATGAACCAGACCTGTCTTCAGAACCATTATCAACAACAATTATGCTATAATCTGAATAAGGCATGGCATCAAGGGACGCAATACAATCTGCCGTAAGTTGAAAACTGTTCCAGTTGACAAGTATAATCGCCACTTTTTTTGTCATACCTGCAAAATAAATCTAAATAATCGTTTTTTGATAAGACAAATCGATTAATAACAATTGAAAATATTATGTATAAACATAACAAAGTTACCTACGTGTCCAGTTATTTTTAAAAGCTTTCTCAAAAGCAATTTTTTTTCTCAGATAGGTAGCATTTTCCAATGAAGTAAAATCTGCAAAAAGAGCCTGCTGTTCTTGTGTCAGTTTCGTTTCGTATCTGTCGAGAAACGACTTTGCCAATATAATCTGTTTTTCCAGAAAATCCCGATTTGAGAAGACGGATTTTAGGTGGTTCCAAATCCTTCCAGCCCTTTTTTTTCTATAGGTTTCTCCGGTAAAAGAAATGTTATCAGCATGCTTCCGATATTGGATAAAAGATTCAGGTATACAAGCTATCCTACCAAAACTAAAACCAATCAAACTTAACCATGAATCATGGTTAAAAGGAGTATCGTCAGGAATATCAGCGAATAAATCTTTCATTTTTTCATTCATCATAATGGTACATCCCAACACAAAATTTCCAAAAAGCAATGTAGAAAGACAGTGCACATATTTATCGTGTGCAAGTTCGTTATTAACTGAAACATTTAATATATTTTCATCACTGTCAATCATAATAAGATCTGAATAAATCATAGCCGGCGTTGCTTTATCATCAATGTTTAATAATGTCTGAACAGATCTTTCTAATTTTTGCGGCAACCAAATATCATCCTGGTCTGATAAAGCAATATAATTTCCGGGTGAAGTTAGTGAAACTCCTTTTTTAAAATTTGCGGTCACACCCATCCGGGTTTCATTTTGATAATATATAAAATCTACCGGGGCATTTCGGCTGAATTCTTTTAATATTTCAATTGTATTATCTGTGGAGCAGTCATCACAAATAATCATTTCTTTCGGGAGTAGTGTTTGTGAAAAAATGGAATCAATTTGGCGCGCTAAAAATTTTTCTCCGTTAAAAGTTGCCATAGCTACGGAAACGGAAGGATACTCTATTGTATGCTTAGGGCGCGACTCATCCATTTTCCTTTTGTTTATTGGGCCAGAGTTTATTTCTGAGTGTTGTAATAAAATTAATCAAAAAATCATTTTTAAATACAAGCAAATGAGATGCTATATAAAAAACCGCACATGCTGTAACCGATATGCTCAATGTGACTAATGAACTCATACTAGCCTGTCTTATCAACATAATGATTGGAAAGAAAAGCAGCGAACTGAGAAAAGATTGAATAACAAATTTCCATTTATAATTGTGTGTGTAATGCTTTCTCAAATATAAAAAATAAAATATGGTAACGACCAGCTCAGTAAATACATTAGCTATGGATGCACCGATTTCCTGAAAAAATGGAACAAGTGTAAAATTTAATAGTAAACAGGTAAGCACACCTGCCAGCATGGAGAAAAAAATTTCCTTATTTCTTCCAAAAGGCATTAAAATCTGAAAACAAAAAAAATGACCAACTCCGATTAATAAGGGGAGGAATGAAAGAATCTGCATGCTGGTTGTACCTTTCATAAACTTGTTGCCAGAAAAAACAAAAATAAACTCGGGTGCAAGAATAGCAAGGCCGAAACAAACAGGAACAGAGATAAAAACAGTAAAGTTGAAAGATTTATCCAGTAGTTGTCTGATCTCACTCAATTTATTTTGCGCAAAGTTATTTGAGATCGCAGGGATCAGAATAACCCCCATCGATGTAATAATCGGAATGGTGATCTTGATCAATTTGACAGATGCAGTATATAACCCCACTGCCCGGTCGTTTGATAAAAAACCGAGCAAAACAGTATCCAATACTGTATAGATACTGGCTGCAAGCGTTGCGCCAAATATATAAAACAGCGGTTTTAAATGTTTCTTCAGGTTAAGATCTGTAAAACAAGGCCGGGTTTTTTGAAAGACCATTATAAAACTTAGGAGTTGGTTACCCAGTATTGAAAAAATGGTGATAAAGAGATAGTATGTATAATCCGATTCTGTTTTAACAGCCGTATACAACAATATCAGCGAGATGGATTTGATCAATACAGAGCGAAGGGTAATTCCTCTGAATTCTTCTATGCCTGCATAAAACCAGTCTGTGTAGGAAAAGTTTAAAAGAATCAATAATCCAGCATAGATATACAACGATCGCTCCTCTGAAAAAAAAGGGAAACTGAATAGCACTATTGCATAAATAACAGATAGTACAAGGCTGGCAATAAAAAAAATGGATGTTAGCTCTGTAAATACAATTGCTAATTTTTTAGGGTCATCCATATTCTTTGCTGTTTCTTTAATTCCGTAAATAGGAATGCCTAAGGCTGCAAACAAGGCAAAATATTGTGCAAATGAAATGATGAACTGTACTTTTCCAATACCTACGGGCCCTAATATATGTGCTGCATAGGGGAAACTTACTATCGGAAATAAGATATTAACTACAGAAAGTAATATGGTATAAAAAAGATTTTTAGTCATTGATCATTTCAACCGATTGAAAAGGTTCTTGTTTTATGGTTATGATGAATCAGATAATATTACTCTGCCAGATTGTAAAGATTAATTTCTCATAACACTTACTTTAAGATTATCGATCGACCAGCTTCTTGTACAGGTATCATTGGCCGTGCCGCCGGCATCACTGCAATAAAGAGTAAATTTATCCTTGCTGTGTTCAACAGTTGCCAGTATCTTATAGAGTGAGGTTCCGTTGGGTAAACTGGTAAGTGAGCATACTCCGGGTAACTGTGTGGTTTGAGAATTTGCACCTGCGGGAGATAGGCTTGAACCGTTGCCATACCAATTAGGGTATGATTGTTTAAATGCACGGTCATTAGAGAATCCTGTCAAAAGATAATCTGATCCGTCAAAAGTTATTTTCCAGATATCATTTTTCCATGTATTGTGCAGATACAGATCCAGTTCCACACGCAAAACCTGGTGCACCGGGAGGTTACTTAATGTAAGCATGATCAGGTTATTATTAAACTTCCCCAATACATGATTGCCATGATATTCTTCTATTCGGGTCTCTTTTACAGGGCCAAACCCAGCGCTTCCCCATCCGGATACCACAATGGTTTTGTGGTCATATTCCTCAAAAGTATTTTCATACACTACATTGGTTACCGTAAGGCTTTTAAAGCAGGAGATAGGTGATAAGGCCATCAGTATGAAAAGAAAGCGGTATATATAATTCTCTTTGAACCGGATTATAGCTGGCATATAAAATGAAGGCGTTAAATTCTATCAAAACTAATAAATCTTCCCCTGCATAGCGGCTAATTTTACCCATTATGGCTCAAATGGGTTAACTGGGTCATAAAAGCAGGGCTTTTGTGTAACCGTTCTTATTACTTCCCTAAATTTGCCGCTATGGCAGAATCTGCTTTTAGTGTAAGGATCATTAATCAGTCAAATAACCCCCTGCCTGCATATGCAACCGCCGGGTCATCGGGTATGGATATCAGGGCTTTCCTGGAAAAAGACCGGGTTCTTCAACCATTCGAAAGAACAATGGTGCCTACCGGATTGTTCATCGAATTATCCCCGGGATATGAAATACAGGTAAGGCCCAGAAGCGGGCTGGCCATCAAACAAGGCATTACCTGTTTAAATAGCCCAGGAACCATCGATGCCGATTACAGAGGCGAGATCAAAGTGATCCTGATCAATCTATCCAATGAACCACAAACCATTCAATCCGGAGACAGGATTGCACAGATAGTGATGCAAAAAGTGGAAACCATTCATTGGCTGCCTGACGAAACTATTAATGAAACCGAAAGAGGTGCCGGTGGTTTTGGCCATACCGGAAAACAATAATCAAATCATTATGAAGTATACCTTCTCCTTTTTTCTTGCATTAACCTTATTTAGCTTTTCGTGTAAGACCGTTAAGAAAACACAGGTAATACAGGAGGCCATTACCAAAAAAGATACGGCCCAAACCATAGTGATCGCAGAAACGCCCAAAGTAGATTCAGCGGCTATTGTAAAGGATATCATGCATAAAGTGGTACAAAGCAAGATCGATTTTACTACGTTTAATGCAAAGATCAAAGTAACTTATGAGAGC
Source organism: uncultured Sediminibacterium sp. (assembly GCA_964519475.1). Taxonomy (GTDB): domain Bacteria; phylum Bacteroidota; class Bacteroidia; order Chitinophagales; family Chitinophagaceae; genus Sediminibacterium. The sequence continues at coordinate 7,333 of CAZFKE010000001.1, read as the reverse complement.
GCAGAAAAAAGCGATACATACACGGTGTACCTGGGTATGAAAAAAGATAGTGTGATCCTGATACAGATCAAAGGAAGTTTTCTGGGGATTCCGGCATTAGGGTTAGAGGCGAAAATAAAAAAAGACAGTGTAGTGGTGGTTCAGCTGGTAGGCGATAAATCTGTCATGCACCGCTCAATCAATTACCTGCAGGAAGTGATCGAAATCCCTTTTGATTTTTCAACACTCCAGGACTTGTTGATCGGCAATCCTATTTTTCTCGATAGCAATGTGGTTTCCTATAAAACCACCAGCTCCAACCAGTTAATGGTCATGATGGTAGGAGATGTTTTCAAACACCTGGTAACGCTGAACAATACAGATTTCAAAGTAATGCACAGCAAACTGGATGATGTAGACATTCAGCGAAATCGTACAGGAGATATTATTTTCGGGGATTACCAGCCCATGGGGCCTTATCAGTTTGCCACTTACCGAAGCATATCCATAGCTGAGAAGTCGAAACTCAATATTTACCTAGATTTCAAGGAATTTGCCCTAAATGAACCGTTAAAATACAATTTTGAAGTGCCTAAAAAATTGAAGCATAAATAATTTACCCTCATCTTAGCCGTTCTAATAGTGGCCACAACTAAATACCATACCATGCTCAAAGGGTTCATTACTGTTCTTGTACTGTTCTTAACTACTTTTTTTTGTGCATCGGCACAGAATACCAGGGAGGAACTGCAAAAACAGGAAAAGGATATCCAAAAAGAACTGGCCGACCTTAACCGGTTATACAAAGAAACACAGAATAATAAAAAGATCTCGTTAAAGCAGTTGGCCATTATCAAGAAAAAAATCAATGCCAGGGAAGCTTTGGTAAACAGTATCAATAAACAGGTACGCCAGCTGGATGAAACCATCTTTACCAATGAGCGTGAAATTTATCGCATCCGAAAAGAGCTGGATACGCTGAAAATGAAATATGCCAAAAGCATTGTTTTTGCTTACCGCAACCGGAGCAGTTACGAATACCTCAACTTTCTTTTTTCGGCAAGTAATTTTAATGATGCTATCAAACGCGTAACATATTTGAAAAGCTATCGCCAGAACAGGGAAACGCAGGCTAATACCATTATTAAATCTGACCAGCTATTGCAGGAAAAGATCAGTTCTTTGAGTACCCATAAAAAAGAAAGACTGATTACCCTGCAATCACAAAGCGAGCAGTTGAAAGTGTTGCAGTCTGATAAAAAAGAACAGGTTCAGGTAGTAGAGCAATTGAAAGGGAAAGAAAAAGAACTGACGGCGCAGGTTCGTGAAAAAGAAAAACAGCGACAGAAAGTACAGGCTGCTTTAAATGCCATTATCAGAAGAGCCATTGAGGATGCGAAACGAAAAGATGCAGAAAGAGCCAAAGCACAGGCGCTGGCTGATAATAACAATAAGGCAAATGCCCCTGCCGGTAAACCCTCTAAAAGCAGTTCCTCCAATGAACCGATAACCGGTGTGGGGGTGCCTGACAGAGACCGGGCCTATACACCCTTGGAATCAACGCCTGAGGGTAGGGAAATGTCGATCAGTTTTGAAAACAACAGGGGACGTTTGCCATGGCCCGTATCAACAGGAGTGATTACGGCGCATTTCGGCCTGGAAAAAATTCCGGGTACAAAATTGACCCGTAAAACAGATGGTATTGAAATCTCTCTTCCCGTTGGCTCCACCGTTAAATCCATTGCGGATGGTAAAGTATTGTATGCCGGTGAAGTAGATGGTGAGCAATTACTGGTAGTGCAGCACGGTAAATATTTTTCCGGCTACAATCATTTGTCTTCTGTAAATGTTTCTGCAGGGCAGGAAGTAAAAGCCGGCTCAGCCTTGGGTAAATCAGGTACCTCCATTGACGGAGAAGGGCTCCTGCTCTTCATGATCATGAACGATAAGAATATCCCGCAAAATCCAGAGTCCTGGCTGAAGCCGCAGCGATAGGGGGGATGGGTTAAAATAGGTAAAGCCGTTAAAAGGGTAACAATGTATTTACCCTTTTAACTTTTTCACCAATCCCAAAATCAATTATCTTCAATCAAACGCTTGCCTAATGAACCAGTATATCTTATCCTTCGACCAGGGTACTACCAGTAGCCGCGCCATTGTGTTTGATCAGAAAGGCAATATTATTTCGGTGGCACAAAAGGAATTTGAACAGATCTTTCCCAAACCGGGTTGGGTAGAACATGATGCGAATGAGATTTGGAGTACACAATTAGGTGTGGCGGCCGAAGCGATTACCAAAGCCGGGCTTACCGTAAAAAATATAGCAGCCATCGGTATCACCAACCAAAGAGAAACAACAGTTGTGTGGGACAGAAACACCGGTCAGCCCATTCACAATGCAATTGTATGGCAGGACAGGCGTACCGCTGAATTTTGCGATACCTTAAAAGCAAAAGGGTTTGATAAAACCATACAACAAAAAACAGGGCTTGTGGTAGACGCCTATTTTTCAGGAACCAAATTGAAATGGATCTTGGATAATGTGGCAGGCGCCAGAGAAAAAGCCAATAAAGGCGAATTGTGTTTTGGCACAATAGATAGCTGGCTCTTATGGAAACTCACAAATGGTAAAGTGCATGCCACAGATGTATCCAATGCATCGCGTACCATGTTATTCAATATTCATTCTTTACAATGGGATGATGCATTATTAAAAATGCTGGATGTGCCTGCATCTGTTTTGCCCGAAGTAAGAAGCAGCAGCGAAGTATACGGACACACACAAAATATTTTAACGGCACATACTATTCCGATTGCGGGTATGGCAGGCGATCAGCAGGCGGCATTGTTTGGGCAAATGTGTACCCAGCCGGGCATGGTAAAGAATACCTATGGTACCGGTTGTTTTATGCTGATGAATACGGGAGAAAAAGCCGTACCCTCAACTAATAATCTGTTAACAACGGTTGCCTGGCAGGTAAATGGCGTTACGCAGTATGCATTGGAAGGAAGTGTATTCATTGCCGGAGCAGTGGTGCAATGGCTTCGCGACGGGTTAAAGATTATCCGCAATTCTGCAGAAGTGGAATCGCTGGCCGCCGAAGTAAAAAGCAGCGATGGGGTATATGTAGTGCCTGCTTTTGCTGGCCTTGGCGCCCCTTACTGGAACCAACATGCGCGTGGCACCATTGTGGGCATTACCAGAGGCACAACCGGTGCCCATTTTGCACGCGCGGCGCTCGACAGTATTGCATACCAAACCATGGATGTATTAAAAGCCATGGAAGCCGATTCAGGTATTGCCATTAAGGAATTGCGGGTAGATGGTGGCGCTACAGCCAATAATTTACTTATGCAATTCCAAAGTGACCTGTTGAATACAAAAGTGATCAGGCCAACGGTAATAGAAACTACCGCACTGGGTGCGGCTTATCTTGCCGGCCTGGCCGTAGGCTATTGGAGCAGTATGGAAGATATACAACAGCAATGGTTGATGGAAAGAACCTTTACGCCATCCATGACAGAAGAAAAAAGAAATGAACTATCAGATGGATGGAAACGGGCCATCTATACAACCATGAGCTGGAGCGTTTAACCTATTATTCATTTACTCATTAACCCCCATGAACCGCGATCATTCCCTCCAACAACTAACCCATACTGCAATATGGGATATCATCATCATCGGTGGCGGAGCAACCGGGTTGGGTTCTGCAGTAGATGCTGCTTCACGCGGCTATAAAACTTTATTAATAGAACAGCATGATTTTTCCAAAGGCACATCCAGCCGTTCTACCAAACTGGTTCATGGCGGGGTCCGTTATTTACAGCAGGGCAATATCAAACTGGTAAAAGAAGCTTTGCGCGAACGGGCTTATCTGTTACATAATGCCCCACACCTCACTTCTGTGCAACCTTTTGTGGTTCCGGTTTTCAACTTTTGGGAGAAAATGTATTATGCTATCGGGTTAAAAATGTATGACCTGTTATCTGGAAAATTATCACTCGGTAAAACAAAGGTCTTATCCCGGAAAGAAACGATAGCGTATTTACCTGCTATCAATTCGAAAAAACTATCCGGCGGTATTTTATATTTTGACGGACAGTTTGATGATAGCCGTTTGTGTACTGAACTGGCCGTTACCGCTACAAAACATGGCGCAACGATTCTTAATTATGGTAAAGCATCCGGATTTTTAAAAGACAAAAGCAAGATCCCTAAAATTAATGCGGTAGTATTTACAGACATGCTCAGTGGAAAAGAATATACAGTCCATACCAAAGCTGTGATCAATGCCACAGGTGTATTTACCGATGCAGTAATGCAGATGGACGATAAAGCCAGGCATGATATCGTTTCCCCTTCACAGGGAATTCATCTGGTGGTGAATCATTCTTTTTTTCCGGGCACCCATGCGATGATGATCCCTAAAACAGACGACGGAAGGGTTTTATTCTCCGTTCCATGGCACGATCATATTGTACTGGGAACTACGGATACGCCCGTAGAAAAAACGGAACTGGAACCCAAACCACTGGAAGAAGAAATTGAATTTATCCTCAAACATATTAACCGTTACGGCACATCACTGATCGAAAGAAAAGATGTGAAGAGTGTGTATGTAGGCTTACGTCCTTTGGTAAAAACGCAGGGAAACAAAAGCACCGCATTATTATCGCGCGATCATACTTTGGTGGTTGCCCCCAGCGGACTGGTAACGGTTACCGGCGGCAAATGGACAACCTATCGCAAAATGGCAGAAGATGCCGTGGAGAATGCCGTATTTGTTTCCAAACAGGAAAAAAGGGAATGCATGACCAGAACACTAATGATTGGCGATCCTGATAGGGAAAATATTATTACTGAGATGATCAAAGCCGAACCTTCATTAGCCAACATATTGCATACAGGCTATCCCTACACAAAAGCAGATGTGGTATATGCCGTAAGAGTTGAAATGGCTGTTTCTGTTGAGGACGTTCTTGCACGAAGGACACGCTTATTGTTTCTCGATGCAAAAGCGGCAATAGCGCTTGCGCCGGAAGTAGCTTCATTAATGGCAAAAGACCTGGATAAAGATATAGATTGGGAGAAAACGCAGGTTACAAACTTTACAAAACTTGCCCAACAGTATTTACTTTCTTAATTTCCATACCTTACAACTCCTAAACGATTGCTTTATGACACCATTCATTGCAGAGCTTACCGGCACAGCTATGTTGATTATTCTCGGAGATGGCGTGGTAGCCAATGTTATCTTACACAAAACAAAGGGAAATAACGGTGGATTGATTGCAATTACTTTCGGTTGGGCCATGGCGGTATTTGTAGCTGTATATGCAACAGCATCCGTTAGCGGCGCACATCTTAATCCTGCAGTTACCATTGCATTGGCAGTACTTGGAAAATTTGAATGGGCATTGGTGCCCGCATATCTCACTGCACAATTACTTGGTGCCATGTTGGGTGCACTCATTGTATGGATTGCGTATCGTCAGCATTTTAATGCAACGGATGATGCGGCTACGAAACTGGGTGTGTTCTGTACTTCCCCTTCCATCAGTAGCCCGGTAGATAATATTTTGTCTGAACTGATTGGAACCTTTGTATTTATTCTTGCCATATTATTTATTACCAAATCACAATCCTCTTTAGGCTCTCTTGATGCATTACCGGTAGCTTTATTGGTGCTGGCCATTGGGTTAAGTTTGGGTGGTCCTACAGGTTATGCCATCAATCCTGCCCGTGATCTGGGCCCGAGAATAATGCATGCGCTTCTGCCCATTAAAAACAAAGGCGGTAGTGACTGGGGTTATAGCTGGGTGCCAGTTGCAGGCCCGATAGTGGGCGCTGTTTTGGCCGCTTTAGTTTGGCAACAGTTGGCTTAATTATGTAACTTTCCATACAAAACAGGCAGATGCGCAATACACATACATTTATTGCCGGATTAATGCTGGGTGCCGTGGCGGGTGCCGCATTAATATTATACCTGAACGGCGAGAAGGGGAAAGAATTACTCAATGATCTGAAAGAAGGCGCAGGTAAAGCAGAAGACGAACTCAAAACTGCTTTCAACGAATTTGATGAAGCGGTCAATAACCTTTTTGAAAAAGGCAAATCGCTACTGCAGGACCTGGAACAAAAAGCCGGGTAAAAAATATCGATTATGGAAACGGAAGGCAATCCTTTTTTCAGCGAAACAAAAGAACAACTCGAACAATATGTCCGGGACAGGATTTGGCTGCTGAAACTTCAGATCAGCGAAAAAGCTGCCCGGATGGTAGCCGTTTTATTTACCCTATTGGTGATTGGCCTTCTCTCATTTTTTGTGTTACTCTTCCTAAGCATGATGGCCGGATTTTATTTTGCCTCGGCTACGGGTAGTTTCTTTACCGGTTTTGGTATGGTGGCCGGATTTTATTTGCTCTTACTCTTCTTACTGATATGGTCACGCAAGTGGATCCGGAAAAAGATCATGGATAAAATGATCGCCATTTTCTTCGTTAAAAATGATACGGATGAAAAACCCTGAGCATAAAACCATAGCTTCATTATCCGATCTCCATACAGAAATGCAACTGGTACAAAAACGTGTGAACAGGCATGAAGAGGAATTCAGCAAAAAATGGAAGCAGGTTCCCGGTGAAGCCCTTAAATCTGTTTTAGGAGCGATCCTGCCTCTTTTTATAGGTGGGCAGTTGAGTGCCGGCGCTTTTAAACTCGCAAAAGGGCTGTTTGAACTGGTAAAAGGTAAAAACGGGGAAGACGGTAAAGAAAATAAATGGAAAGAAGACCTCAGCGGCGGAGCCGCCAAACTGGGTATTTTTACAGGCCTGAAACTACTCCTCAATCTTTGGAAAGGCAGATAAACTAACGATATAAGGGAACATTCTGCCCATTTTGCTCCGAAGGGTTTGCCTATTCATGGTTCTACACATTTTTTCCAATTAACTTGTTGATTTTTCTCATTTTTAGGGTGCATCCCCTTACCTTTGCCGCCAAGTCGGAAAATGCTTATTCCGGCCCTTAAAAAAGTACATTTTTAAACCTAATATATCTGCTGATATGGCTACAAAAGGTAAGATCAAACAGATTATCGGAGCGGTAGTAGACGTACACTTTCCCGACGATAATACATTGCCTGAAATTTACAATGCCCTGGAAATCACCCGTGATAATGGCGACAAACTGGTTCTGGAAGTGCAACAGCACTTGGGAGAAGATAGTGTGCGTACCATCGCGATGGATGGTACCGAAGGGCTGGTTCGTGGTATGGCCGTTATTGATACAGGTATTCCGATTGCTATGCCCATTGGTGAAAACATCAATGGACGCCTGTTTAATGTAACCGGT